>NZ_JACIDT010000003.1 GCF_014196495.1 Sphingobium jiangsuense | reverse complement strand
ACCGCAAGATCGCCGCTTAATATCAACCCCAGGACGAGGCCCGCACTCCGCTAATTTACGCCGCGAGTTGTGCCAAATGTTCTGACGACGGACAGAAGGCGATGAAGGCCAACAAGACCGATCTGCACGATGCGGCCGGGCTTGCTCAGCTGGCGCGTACCGGCTTCTACAAGGACGTGCATGTCAAGTCGCCGGCCGCGCACGGAGTGCGTTCGGTCATCACCGCCCGCGGCCATCTGGTCGAAGCACGCGTCCGGCTCGACAACACGATCCGCGGCCTCTGCGCCACCTTCGGGATCAGGCTCGGCGCGGGCCAGGGCGAGCGGTTCCTCGCGCGAATGCGAGTGGCTGCTTCTGTCCCCGGCCTCTGCGAAGCGGTGGCGTCGCTCCTTCGGGCCCGCGAGCGCCTCGTGGAGGAGATCGGGCAGATGGATCGCCAGCTCAAAGCGATCAGCCTGGCTTCTCCGGCCAGCCAGGCCCTGATGAGCATCCCTGGCGTGGGTGTGCAGACCTCCGCTGCGTTCGCCGCCGCTGTTGATGATGCCAGCCGGTTCAAGCGATCGCGAACGGCTGGCGCGTACTTTGGCCTGGTTCCACGCCGACACCAATCGGGAGAGCTCGACTGGACAGGACGCATTACCAAACAAGGCGACGGGACGGTCCGCAAGCTCCTCTACGAAGCGGCCAACTCGATCTTGACGCGCACACGCCAGAGCTTTGCGCTGAAAAGCTGGGCGCTCAAGATCGCAAAGCGGCGCGGGCTGCGAAAGGCCCGAGTTGCGCTAGCCCGCCGCCTCGCTGTCATCATGCACGCCATGCTGCGTGACGGGACCTTGTTCGAGGCCTGAGTTGAGGTAGCATCCCGATGCCAGTGGTGATGCTCTCGAGCTGACCCGATGGCGGTGTCCCGCGAGGGAACGCAGGGACGGACGATCTGCGAAGGTCGACAGATGGGCCACCAAGCCCGCTTCGAGTCAATGCAACGTCCGGCCTTGTGAGACCCGATAAAGCACCACCGATCCTCGCATCGGCGAGTGCGGATAGATCCTTGAAACCCTCAAGGGACAACCGCCAAGCGACCGCAAATTACAGATATGGACCCTAACGTCCAGATATGCTTACCACCCGAAACACCGCCCCTGTACCAGCGTCTCGAACCAGATCGACACCTGTTCCGTCCCAGTGGTAATCGAGGTGACGTCCCTGAGTGGGGTCGGATGCACAATCCGGGTAGAACAAGCCGACACACTCACCACCCGGATGCCGGATGCTCGGATAGACAAGACCTTCGGCCCCGCCCCCTTTGAGTTCAACTGCGAGAGCTTGCGATGCAGCATAGTTGTCGGGATCTAGCGCGGGATCGCCTGCCGCAAAGCTCCTGAGATCTTGAAGATCAGCGCTTACCGAAAGGATGATCTCACGGAACTGTGAGGTCCAGCCTGGCGCTTCTACAGTGCGAGCCATGAAGCGGGCATGGTGATGGATTGTCTCGAACAGCGCAGTTTCGAATGCATCCCCCGCGTATAGCACGCCGTAGGTCCCATCGGTGAAGCGACTTGGCCGGTCCGCGCTAACATGCGTGAACGGCGCCATCAGATAGGATGCGCCATTGCCGCCTACCCTGCGATCAGCCGGCACCAGATCGAGATTGCCGATCGTCGCCATAATGCGGGGATTGGTTTTTTGCTCTGCGGAGATCAGCAACGGCCAATCTGCAGGGTCTGCAATGTCTTCGAACAGGTCAATCGGTGGAAAGGCACTGCGGATAATCCGTACAGCACCTTTCCACTCGACCTGGGCAAGCGGAATCGCCTTGGGATCAATCACCAGGCACCACGTTCGGCATCAAGATAGCGACGCACCCGCATGATATCGGTCAGTTCGCCCCCAAGCATGACGTCGAGCGCACTCGCTCCGGCAAAGGCGGCGTTACCTGCCTTGATCCAGGCGTAGCCACGTTGGGCTTCGGAAAAGATGATCCTCAGCGCCTTGTGGATACCCATCAGGTTGGAGAGCCGCGCCGCACCATCGCGCGAGACACGGCCCGCACCCTCAGCCTTCCACCGCCGGTAGGAGCGAACCGGCATGTCGAGCAGAGTCGCTGCCTGCTCGTCTGTGAGTTCCCATTTGCCGAACAGGTTCAGCACGGCGCGGAACATCGCCGCTGCTTCCTCCTGGGTTACAGGATCGGGCCGGAAGGCATGGGGGACGGTATCAACGGGTTGCAGTGCCAACATGAGCATTCTCCATATGGCATCATATATCACTTTGGATGCCAATTGGCAATATAGGAGCGCCTCATCCGACAAGTCGCGCCAAGACCGCCACCGCGTTCGTCGTCGGGACGAAAAGTCGCGTCTGATAGCGTATGATCTCGGTGAAGCACCCATGTGCCTTGTACCAGTCGAGGCGCGACGCCGACCAACCAGCCAGTTCAAGCCGCTGCGCGCCATTCACGAGGCTGCGCTTGAGCGTAAGCGCTTCGCGGCATTTGATTTGCATCGGTCGCCCTGTCCCGAGCACCGCATCGACGATTTGCTCTGCTGAAAAGGCATGTTCGTCTTCCAGCCCAAGCGCCTGGCACAGTTCGGGCACGCAATGGAGCGGAACCTCTCGACCTAAGAGCGAGCGTCCGTCTCGCGCCGAGATCCGGCTGACCCGAACATAGTCGGAAGGAAGTTTGTCCCACACCGGAAGCAGCAGGCCGGTTGCAAGATGCAGGCGCTCGCGCTTGAGATTTGAGGCGGCGTCATCGACCTCAGCCTGCCAGAGGCGCTGAAATTCGGTTGGATCCACCGTTTCCCAGTTGCTCTCCTCGAGTTGATCGGCGGTAATGTGCCCGTGCTTCAAGGGGCGGACAAGCTCGAAGCGGGCCACACGCATACCTTCGTCGGTGAGCAGACTTCGCGCCGGGACAAGCAGCCCGATCCGGCCTGAGCGCGCATTACGCAGAAGTTGCTGACGCGAACCAGAAACGCCGTAGAGTTCCTCGAGCCGTTCGAGACGCAAAGGCTTGAGCGCGCGGGCGATCTCGAGTTCCAGGAGATGCGTAGTCGCACCCGACAGCGCATCGGTGCGCAGTAGCGTGTCGGTCAGCACCTCGTAATGCTCGACCGCAATGATCTCGACCCCAATGTCGAGCGTGCCCGCCTGGCGTGCTGCATCGATCCGCGCTTCGACGAGGCCGAGAAACTCGTCAAATATGCCGTTTTGCAGAGCAATCGGCAACGCGAGGATGCGATTGAGCCAGCGCTGGATTGTTGGCAGATCATCTACCATCGCGCCGTCGGGCCCTTCGACCCTGAGCCCGCTCAATTCCTCAAACCGAGAAAGCGTAACAGCTTCCAACTTGCCTGCGAACAGCAGGCCGAACCAGCGGTGAAGCGCCTCCTTGGCGTATGTACTCTCGAGATTGTCGGCAGGATCGAAGAGGTTCTGCCCACCCGTCTGGCGTTGCCCGCGGGTCAGTGCCCCGAGGCTATCGAGCCGACGTGCAATGGTCGATATAAACCGACGTTCGCCACGCACATCGGTGGTCACGGGGCGGAACAGCGGGGCCGACGCCTGATTGGTGCGGTTGGTACGGCCAAGGCCCTGAATTGCGGCATCGGCCCGCCAGCCCGGCTCAAGCAGGAAGTGGACCCGGCGCATCTGGTTCTTTGCGGCGAGGTCGGCATGATAACTGCGGCCGGTGCCACCAGCATCGGAGAAAACGAGAATTCGCTTGGTCCCGTCCATAAAATCTTGCGTCTCGGCTACATTGGCGCGCGGAGAGCGCGACTGGAGCACCTGGCGCCCATCGCGTCCGACGATCAGGCGGCGGGTACGGCCGGTGACTTCGGCGACCTGATCGACACCGAACCGTTCGATGATCGCATCGAGCGCCGTCGCGATCGGCGGCAAGGCACAGAGCTGCTCGATCATGCGATCGCGCGCGTCAAGCGCCGAATGACACAGAACAGGGGCACCGTTCTCATCACTCATCGGTTCGGACCGAGCATTGCCGTTCTCGTCCGTAAACACGGACATCAACCGCACCGGAAAGCTTTTGGTGAGGTAATCGACCACGTATTCTTTGCAGTCGCAGTTTATGTCGAGCGTGGCGGCGGTAGGCGCAGGTTTCCTTCGGTTTTCCATGATTTCACTCCAGATAACTACGGTTCCGTCGACCTCAGCAAGTCGAAGGAGCCAACATGCGAACACGATCATCACTGCCGTTTCGGACTACCCCGCTCCGGGTCGAAGACCCGCCCAGTCACGGCGCTCTTCTCACCGCATTTCTCTCCTCTCTGTCCCTCGACGAGAAGTCAGGCTGTGCGGTTCTGTATGGCGCGGCGGTCCGCCATTTCCTGCATTGGCTGGAACGGCATAGGACCGCGATCCGCACGATTGACGATCAGGCTGTCCGACGGTTCGAGAAGCATCGGTGCCGGTGCCACCGGTATTCGGCGCAGCAAGCGCACTACAAGGCTGACCAAGCAGCAAGGGTCAGGCGCTTCGTCCGGTTCCTCGAAGATCAAGGCTACGTCGAAGTCGACGACGGGATCGACGATCTGCCACGGCACCTCGCCGACTATTCCGATGCGATCGGCCGCCTGCAACTCGCCGAGGGACCCGCGCAGGCCTATCGGTCCGAGGCAGAGCATTTCATGGCCTGGCTTCGCATTACGCGACGCCAATGGATCGATATCGACGACACGATCATCGACCAGTACGCTGCGCATGATTGCCGATGCCCGGTATGGCGCAAGCGCGGCAAGCTGGTCGCCACGGGCACGAAGCGGCGGCGGCGATGCGCACGGCACTTCGTCGAGTTCCTGCGAGGCCGCGGTGTCATCCCATCGGTTGAACCGGTGGCTGACGATGACCCGCACATGTCGGCTTACCTCACGTGGCTCAAGCAACATCGCGGCGCCACCGATGAGACGATCCGGCGCTACCGGACCGATATCAGACGGCTCATGCCGATGCTGGGCGAGCCTCCGCAATGGGATGCCGCCGGACTCAGGAGCGCATTCCAACGACGAAGCAAGGAGACGCCGGGCTCGGCATCGCTGCTCGTCACGATAATGAGGAGCTACATCCGGTTTCTGGTCGTGCGTGGCGAGTGCCGGCCTGCATTGTTGCATGCAGTTCCATCAGTGCAGCGCTACCGCCTTTCGACGCTGCCGCGCCACGTCGACCCGGCAACGATCGAGAGGATCATTGCGGCCTGCCCGACAGATCGTCCGGTAGAAGTCCGGGACAAGGCCATCATTCTCCTGCTCGCCAGGCTCGGCCTGAGGGCTGCCGATGTTCAGGACATGCGTCTCGACGACATCGACTGGCGGTCCGGCCACCTGACGGTCAAGGGCAAGACGCGTCGACCGGACCGTCTGCCATTGCCGCAGGATGTCGGCGACGCGATCTTGGCATATCTTGCGGCAGCCCGCCCGGAGGCCGCCGAAGAGCATCTGTTCCTGCGTGCACAAGCACCGTTTCGGCCATTCCGCTCGTCCGCCGAGATCGCGGGCATCGTCGCTCGAACGCGCGACCGCGGTGGGATCGAAGGAGTGCCGACCGGGTCGCACATATTCCGGCATTCGCTTGCCACCAACCTGCTGCGCGCGGGCGCAGGCCTGGAGTCCGTTGGGACCATCCTGCGTCACAGCTCGCCTGAGACCACTGCCATCTACGCCAAGGTCGATCTGCCGATGCTCATGAAGATCGCGCAGCCATGGCCGGGAGAACCGTCATGCTGAACATGCACATTTCCAGATACGTCTCGCTCCATCGCAGCTTGGGACGGAAGTTCTCCGAACAGGAACGCTCGCTGCGCCAATACGCCGATTTCGCCGGCCGCGCCGGTGACCGGCACACCCAAGTGCAGCGCATTTACGACTGGTGCCACACGGCAAGCTCGCAGAACGTGGCCCGCCATAGGTTCGACGCCGTACGTAACTTCAGCCTTTTCGCTCATGCTGAGGATCCAGCTCACGAGGTTCCGCCTGCGGGCGTCTTCGGTCGGGGCAAGCGGCCACGCCCGACCCCGACCATCATCGAACCGGAACAGGTCCGGGCGATCATGACCGCGGTATTGGACGTTGCGCCCCAAGGCACGATCAGCCCGTACACGTATCATTATCTGTTCGGCCTGCTGGCGGCGACAGGTCTCCGGATTTCCGAGGCCCTCGCTCTTCAATGCAACGATCTGGTCGAGGATGGCCTGATCGTCCGCAACGGCAAGTTCGGCAAGCAGCGGCTGATTACCCTGCAGCCATCGACCCGTCAGGCGCTCGAAGCATATCTCGCCACCCGGGCAAGGCTTGGCGCTACGGGCAATGACCTGTTCGTGACCATTCGGGGGAGAGCACCACACAAGGTGCGCGCCCACGTGGTGTTCGTCAGGCTGGCCCGGCAGCTCGGATACCGCGGACCGACCGGAACGGCCGGGATGCGGTTACACGACCTGCGGCACACTTTCGCCGTGCGTTCCCTTGAGTCCTGTCCGCGCGACAGGGAAGCCATCGCACACCACATGGCCGGACTCAGCGTATATCTGGGGCATGCGTCGGTCGCCAACACCTATTGGTATCTCGAGGCCACTCCGGTGCTGCTGCGCGATATCGCTGCCGCCAGCGAGCAACTTTACCGGGGAGAAGCGGCATGACGGCACTCGCTCCGCATCTCTCGATCTACCTGCGTGAACATCTGCCGCGCGAACGTGCTGTCAGTCCGCACACGGTGAAGACCTATGCCAATTGCTTCGTCCTCCTGGTCCAGTTCGCTGCCGATCGGCTGAAGCGTCGGCCGACCGATCTCGAGATCGAGGATCTCGGCACCGACATGATCATGGCCTTCCTTGACCATGTCGAGAACGGTCGCGGCAGCTGTGTTCGGACCCGCAATGGCAGGCTCGCCGCGATCCGGTCCTTCTTCCGCTACATCGAGTATCGTATTCCGGCCTGCCTGGATCAGGCCCTTCGCGTCAGATCGATCCCTACCAAGAAGACCGACAAGGCGCTGATCGACTACCTCGACCGGGCAGAGATCAAGGCTTTGCTCGACGCCCCGGATCCCCGGACACGCCTTGGCACCCGCGATCGCGCAATGCTGCATCTGGCCTATGCTGGCGGGCTGAGGGTGTCGGAACTCGTAACGCTACAACTGCGCGATTTCCCGGATCGCTCGCTTTCGACCGTGCACATCTTGGGCAAGGGTCGGCGTGAACGGGTCCTCCCGCTCTGGAAGGAGACCCAGTTCGCATTGCGCGCGTGGCTTGCGATCCGCCCCGAAGCCGAGGTCGCCGAGATATTCCTCAATGCCAACGGGCAGCCGATGACACGCGACGGGTTTGCGTTCCGTTTGGCCGAGCACGTCAAGACCGCGGCAACGAAGCAGCCGTCGATCCTTGGAAAGCGCGTGACACCGCACGTGCTGCGCCATTCCTGCGCAATGCACACGCTCGCGGCGACAGGGGACATTCGCAAAGTCGCATTGTGGCTCGGCCATGCCAGCATCCAGAGCACCGAGACCTATTTGCGCGCCGATCCCGAGGAGAAGCTGCAGATTCTCGCGGCGCACGGCGCTCCTGCCATCAAGCCCGGGCGCTTCAAGCCGCCATCCGATGCCCTGATCACGATGCTCACCGACGTTCGAAGGCGGGCCTAGCCCGTCTCCGGACAACCCCCTGGCACTCATATTATCTGGAGTGAAATCATGGAAAACCGAAGGAAACCTGCGCCTACCGCCGCCACGCTCGACATAAACTGCGACTGCAAAGAATACATCTAATGTTGAGCTCAACATTAGACGTATTCGCGGGGGGAGAGATCGATTTCGAGTGCTTCGCGTTCCGCATCGGAGAGATCAGCGAGGCGGCGGTTAAGCATGGCTTCGGCGGTCGAGACGAGTTGCACTACAACCGCGTTGCCGTCGGCAAGTGCCGTATCAATCGCAGGCAGCAGGCTCGGCAGCTTCATCGATAAAAGGAGCTGCGCGAAGAAGCGCTGCTTGGTGCCTTCAAACACCGAAAGCGCAGCCGATTTGGCACCTGAATTGAGTGTCTCGCCACTGTCAGTGTCGACGATCCGCGTTGCCTCGAGAGCTTCGCGCAGGTTGGCATGAATGATTGCCCAGGCGTCTGCATAGGCGTCATAAACCGCTACCTGGTCGGGGGTCAGGCAATGCTCCAGAATCTCGTACTCAACTCCGGCGAATGAAAGGGCCCTCGCCGCATACAGCCCCAGTGACTTCAGATCGCGCGCGACCAGTTCCATTGCAGCGATACCGCCATCGCGGATATCTGCGACGAAGGCTTCGCGATTGGCAAAAGCCGTCTCGGGACCCCAAAGGCCAAGACGGGTGGCATAGGCGAGATTATTGATGTCGGATGCCCCGGTCGCCGAAGCGTAGAGCACGCGGGCGCGCGGCAGCAGATTCTGGATGCGAACACCGGCAATGCCCTGCTCCGAACCCTTGACCTTACCACGTGAGCCCTCCCCGCCAGCGGCGTTGGCCATCGCATGGGCTTCGTCAAAGACGATGAGCCCGTCGAAGTCCTCCCCTGCCCATTCGAGAATTTGCTCGAGCCGGGTTGCGTCGCTTCGGCCCGAACGCAGCGTCGGGTAAGTGACGAAGAGTATGCCTTCGCGCATCCCGATCGGGACACCGAGCTTCCATTGGCCAAGGGGCTGGACGTCGATGGGAAGGCCGCCGAGCGCGCTCCAATCGCGGCGGGCATCTTCGAGCAGAGCTTCGTTCTTGGAAATCCAGATGTGGCGCCGTTCGCCCCTCACCCATCGGTCGAGGATGACGGAAGCGACCTGCCGGCCTTTTCCCGCACCGGTTCCGTCACCAAGAAAGTAGCCCATACGGTAGGCGCATCCCTCGGCGCTCGCCTTCAAGGCGCAGCCCTTGTCGTCGGGCTCGAACCGGCCCGGCAGATCGCGGGCATGCGCGCTTGCGGCATAGATCAGGGTCTCGGCCTGTGCAGCGGATAAGACGCCTTCAGCAATGATGCTCGAAGGAAGCTGAGGCATCACTTCGGGCACGGGTGCAGTTATCGAACCCATCGCGACGGATTCGACCAGCGGGGTCGGATGCGGGACCGCATCTGCAATCGAGATCCGGCTCGGTCGGTAAGGCAAATAATGCCCAACCTGGCTTTCGATCGGCGCAGGTGCTTCGAGCGGAGTAAATTCAAGCGGCAGGATCGACGGCAGCGCAACTGCTGGATGGCCCCTAAGTGGAACCGGTTTCGTCCTGTTCGCCACCAGCCGAAGCGGCAATGCCGACTTGATGCCGATGCTGGGCTCGGCGGGCAAGCTTACCCGGTCAGGCAGCATATCGATCAGCAGATGAAGCTCGGCAAAGTTTGCCGGCTGGGCGATGATCGGACTGTGACTATCCTCAGCCTTGTCGAGAACCAGGAGCCGGGTTGAGATCGATGTGCCCTGCTTGACGAAACCGCGCTCGATCGTCGCGTTGAGGCGCAACGAGACGGGACCGGCGATCCCGGCAAGGAACTTCGGAAGCTCGAACCATTCTGGCATCACTGCGACCAGGCGGCCACCGGGCAGAAGGCGCTTCCAAGCAGAACGCAAGTGTCGGTCGCCAGTGCGGCTATCGTGGCCCCTCTCGATACCATGTGAATAGGGCGGATTCATCAGCACCACGCTCGGACCCACGTCGGGCGTGAGAAGTTCGTCGATCAGTTCCCCGTCAAATCCGGTGACTGTCGCTTCCGGAAACACGGCGCCCAGACATTCACGGCGCAGCGGCGATATCTCGTTGAGAGCGAGACGCGCAGTTGCCTTTGCCGCCCATACGCCGAGCATCCCGGTCCCGGCCGACGGCTCGAGAACCAGTTCAGCGGCAGAAATCGCGCATGCCTTTACAGCCATCCAGGCCAGACGGGGCGGCGTTGCGAATTGTTGCCACTCGATCTGCTCATCGCTCCGGTTGGACTGGGTCGGGACCAGACCTTCAAGGCGCGTGAAAGCCTCATCGGCAGCGCTGGATGGCATCGTGAGAGATAATTCAGTTGCCTGCGCCAAGAATAGCACCTGCGCCAATTCAAGTGCGGCATGGGCATCGCGTATGGACCAGCGTCCTTCGGCGTCGCTACCGCCGAAGTGATCTGCCATTGTTGCATTCACAGTGAGCCGTGAAATTGCTTGATCGGCAGCGAGCCGCGCGGCCAGTGCCCTCGCCGCCGCCAACACTTTCGGCTCGGCGGGATCGGAGAATGCAAAAGCGGTATTTGCGTGTGACATGAGAGACCTCCTGAAGAGGCCCTGGGTTTGTCCGGGTGTCCGTTCGGATGGATCCGCCCGGGGGCCTCAAAAGGCCTCAAGCCCGCTTTCCTCTCACCGACATTCAGACCGCAGCTCGGACTGAGCGCATGAGCACATCATTCCAGTCGTCGCCGGTTAGCTCCGGACGCCTGGTGACAATCAGCCGCCCTTCGCAAGCGTAGGCATCTCGCGCACGCTCTTCGGCAAGGCGCCCGCCCGCATCATTGTCGACAAAGAGATACAGCTGGCGCACAGATTCCGGGATTGTGGCCAAGCCGAAGCGTTCGTTTCCCAGCGTCGCCCAGCAGGGAACATTGAACATTTGCATCGCTGAGAGGGCCGTTTCGTTTCCTTCTGCGAGGCCAAGGCGTCCGCCATCCGGGTACGCGAAACGCACCGCGCCAGAACCGGGGCTACCTAACGCACGCCTGGGCTGATCGAAAGAAGCCAAGCTGGTTTTGTCCAGGTCAAGGAAGGAGCGGTGCAGCGCCAGAATTCCGGCATCATTGCGCACGGCCGCCACCATCGCGGGTAGAAACCGGACAGCACCCTTTGGCCCCAGCGGCATACGCGGGTGGAAACGCAGCTCCGGCGAAGAAATCGTGATGCCTCTGGACACGAGGTACTTCTCGGCGGGGCTGCCAGCGATGGTCGACGCCTCACGCCAGAGCCTCAGCGCATTCCGATTGGCGACTTCCTCGCGCGGTTCGGCCACGATCGGACCACTCGTGCCATCGAACAGGTCCGCAATTCGTATTCCGAGCCCGGCCATGGCTTCTATCACTGCCTCGTTCGTGCAGCCGGCAAAGCAATGAACGAGGATTGCGCGCTTTCCGAGTGTGATGCTTAGCGAAGGAGTGCGGTCGTCGTGGGCCGGGCAGCAGCACATTCCGCGCGAACGCGACCAAACACCGCCCAACTGCTCGACTATCTTGCGCGCGCGGGTTTCCAATTGCCCGCCTTGGAATTGGGATGATCGGTGTTGGCGCATGGGGGCATCTCCATCGTAACGTGCCTCCACCCGCGCAGCCTCCGCTCTGCGTCGCTGACGTTTCATTTTCCTACATCAGATGTTCTATATATGTTCTTTCCCGATTCGACCACTAAAGGATTCGGGAATGAGACTGAAATCGGCAGTAGCCGCAGTAGCAACGGCAGGACTTGGGTTCGTCCTCCCCGCCCACGCGCAGGAGTCGGAAGCCCCTCAGATGACCGTTGCCTCGGAGTTGACGACCGACGGCTTCCGCGTTGCAGAAGGAACCGATGGCTTTCGTCTCGTCGAACATGGCATTTGGAGAAAGCCTCCAACGGCCTCGTCCGAGCCGCCGGCTACCGATGCGGGTCGAACCTATCTGCCCTATCGATATCCAAAGCCCCAAGACAGCGCGCCATCGGGCTTCCGTCGGGCAAGCTACCTTCCTCATGTTTACGCTGCTGAGGCTCAATACTCGCTACCAAGCGGCCTTCTCGACGCTCTTGTATGGACGGAATCACGATATAATCCCATGGCCGTCAGCAAGGCTGGCGCCGCAGGTTTGGGCCAATTGATGCCAGGGACAGCGCGGGACCTTGGCGTTTCAAATCGCTTCGATCCCAAGGCGAACATCTTGGGTGCGGCCCGATACCTACGCCAGATGCTGGACAAGTTCGGGGTGGTTCATCTGGCCCTCGCTGCCTACAACGCAGGTCCAGGAGCCGTCGAGCGCGCAGGCGGTATTCCTCGCAATGGCGAGACGCCGGCCTATGTGCGCGAAGTGCTGCGCCATTGGCGTTTTTGAACGGGGGACGTTGTGAGCGCGGGTCGGATACGAGTGTCAGGAACGCTAAGCGGTGGCAGACGCGGAATGATCCTGACTACCACTTCTGACGATGTCTGGATTATCGAAGGCGATGATGTTCGTGAGGACTTCATTGGATATACAGTGACCGTTGAAGGCGTTGTCGCGGGCATGGATCGGATACGCGCCGACTGGCTCGGGGTGGAGAGTCATTCTTCCTGACTATCCTGCGGCGGATATTTCGCGACGATCAGTAGGACCTCCCTGCCCCACAGTGCGAGAGCTTCGCGTTTTTCATTCGTGTACTGATGCCGATGATAAACCCCGGCGACACCAGCCATTGCCGAGCCGGACTGATGATTGAGAACGGCCTCTGAAACGACCAGCGGTATTCCAATCCTCTGCAGTCCGGTCGCCACCGTCCGGCGAATGTCATGCATGGTAAAATGAGCGGCTTCATAGCCGAGTTTCTCGTCCACGCTTGCCCTTATCCGCTTCCAGGCCTTTGACAGCCCACTGACACTGTTTGTGCTGGTCACCTTGGATGCCAATAGAATTTGGGATTGCTTGTGAGCATCTTCAGGCGCGATCCCGGCGGCCGTGAAGATGTCGGTGACGACCTCGAGGGCCTGTGCGGATAAAGGCACCACATTTGCCTTGCCGTTTTTCGCTCTATCTCCTGGTACAGTCCAAACTTTCCCCTTGAAGTCGAACTCGTCGCAAGTGGCGGCGAGCACCTCTCCCCGGCGCTGGGCTGTGAGAATCAACATCTGCACAAGATGGCCAAACGGATAGCCATCCTCGACGGCGGCTTGCCACAGTGCAGCGACCTCTCGATCGCTGAGCACCCGGTCGCGAGGCTCGCTCCGTTTTGGGCGCCAGGCGTCCCGGCACGGATTGGCTGGCAGATTTTCAAGTCTGGTGAGCGCCCATGAGTAAAACGTCGAAAGGTGCCGATAAACGATGCGAGCCATCGTCAGGGTTTCCTTGCCCCGCTCAAATGCGATCTTCTCTACGAAGCGGCTGACGTCGCTTCGGGTGATCGAATCGGCGAGGCGGTCGCCTAGCTCAGGTTCGATGTACTTGCGGAAAACCCGGTCGAACTCATTCGCGCTCCGCTTTTTGCCGACGATCTGTTGAGCCAGGTATGTCTCGTATAGTTCGGCGACGGTGCCGACACCATTCGATCCCTTCCTCTTAGCTCCCGGCTTTCTGGCGATGCTTTTGCCTTGCTCAACGTCGACGAGCAGGTCCCGCGCCTTCCGACGGGCGTGTGCAAGAGTAAAATTCGGGCCATGCCGCCCGATAGTCACGTTCAACCATTTACCTTGGACGCGCTTACGCAAGATATAAGTCTTGGTGCCGCTCGCTCCCATTCGGAGCCGCAGGCCGGTCACGATGCCATCAGCGACCTCAATTTGCCCGCTTGCAGGCGCTTTCAATCCTGCGATCCGAGCATCTGTCAAACCAACCTTGTTCGCCATATGATCCTGCTACCTTAGGTAGCTTTTTGTAGTGGATACTGGCGAACATTTCAAGAACAATGCGGACTATGAATCGCAGATTTCTGCAGTTTTTGGACGCATGCGGAAGCGTAAGGACCCTCTGATTTCAGCTCTTAATCAGCGGGTCCTAGGTTCGAGCCCTAAAAAAAGGCGATTATGCACTTTACAAACCACAGCCATATTAAGGGGCTGTTAGCCGACTGGTGGTAGGTTATGGCCATGGACAAGAAGCGCAATCCAACCGAACGCCCTATGCCTCGCCTCGACATGTGGGATACGCCAGTTCGAGCGGATAAAACCGATGCAGTTTGCAGTCATTGCCACAATCCCTTCGTCAGCTATCAGGGATATGTGAGCGGAGAGTTTAACCTTTGCCCGGTGTGCTTCGACCGCGACTAGGTTTCCGGCTTCTCCACCGGCTTATGCTTCACAACCTTGGCAAGCCTCTCCTTGAAGCGCTGTTCGTCATCGTCCGTCTCTAGCTCGCGGGCGGCTTCCTTGAACTTGTCGAGTTGGGATTTATCTTCCATATCTCCCCTTACCAGAAAAGGCCGGAGGCTGTGAACCCCCGGCCAATCCTTCAAGTCGATTACTTCGCTCGGTCAGTACGAACGGGAATGCGGAAGGCGCGTCCATTGGGCATGCAAATCCGCTTACCATTCTTCAACGTGATACACCTACGAAAGATGTATTGGTCTTCCTTGTGCGGCATGGTTACCTCCATTGCACAGGTTGACCTGACGTAACTTGCGAGTACAATGCGAAGCGCTTACGTTCGCAATGTCGCCGCAAGGCGTCAGGCTTCGCACGGCGCGTCTTATGACGAACCGCCGAAGCTGGGTGGACCTAGAGGGACTTGCACCCTCGGCGCGTCAGGTGGGTAGCCGGTACGCCGCACTATGCTAGGCCCGAACTCAGAACGCCCCGTCAGAAATGGCGGGGCGTTCGCACATCAAAAAGGCACCTCTTCATCTAGGTCGTTGTCAAAGTTTGGTTTGGCATTATCCCAATCGGAAAACGGATTATTGGCCTCGCTCTCGGTAGGGCTTTGCTCGGCGGGTTGGATTGCCGAATATATTCCTTTGCGCCCAGGAACCGAAAAAATGAGTTCCTTTTGAGCCATTCGCCACAGCTTGTTTTGGAGAAATTTCCGGGTCTGGATGACCTGAAATCGGCGGAAAAGCTCAATCAGCACAGCGTCCAGATCAACCTCGGCGCCACCACTTTTTATGATGGTGTAAATTTGCTGCTCAAGGTCATCGACCTTTACTCCGGATAGCTCTTTCATGAGTTCCGGAGGCAAATCACTAAGATCACCATATGATGCAGGAATGGGTTTAGTAATGCGACGAAGCTGCTCAAGCTCGCTGACAATCGCGTTGAGGAACTGTATCCTGCTGTCATAACGAGCGACGGCGCGAGCATCACCCTTTCGCTCCGCCTCAGCTTGCCAGCCTTCCATGAGGCGCAAGTAGTCCTTTACAGAATCGACATGATCCGGCATACAGAAGCTCCAAACGACGGGGTGCTAGCTACGTCGGCAAACTGCGCTAACATCCCAATATCGGCCCGACCTTCTATGAAGGTGCGGGCCGATATGCGTTAAAGCATGATTCGTGGCGTCGCGTCAATGCCA
This sequence comes from Sphingobium jiangsuense, assembly GCF_014196495.1. GTDB lineage: Bacteria > Pseudomonadota > Alphaproteobacteria > Sphingomonadales > Sphingomonadaceae > Sphingobium > Sphingobium jiangsuense. The sequence goes on along the minus strand of NZ_JACIDT010000003.1, from coordinate 378,616 downwards.
ACACTGGCATAACTCTGCATTTTTCTCTGCATCATCTCGGTTTTGCGCTTTCTTTGCAGATTACTCTGCAGGGCTTCACTAGTTCACCCGTAAGTCAGTCGCTTGCCTACGATGCCCTTCAAGCCTTCAGCTGCTCGCTGGCGATCATTGACGCCTAACGCGGCGCGATTGTTATAGCGGAACTCAAATTCAGCCAGATAGCGGTGTAGATGCTGCTCGCCACAATGCTGATAGACACCCTTCATGCCGCGCTTGAAGATCGAGAAATAGCCCTCCACAGTGTTGCTGTGAATCGTGCGGTCGGCCAGATCGACATACTGACCCTTGCCATGGCTGGTGGTGCCATGGCTGATGAAATGATCCTTCATCGAACGATAGCCGCTATGCTCGTCGGTCATGATGCGCGTTTCGCGGGCGACGTTCTCCAGCACGATCGGCATGAGGGTTTCGGCCTTCACATCGTCAATGACCATGGTGCGGGCCTTGCCAGTCTCACGATCCACCAGCGCGAGAACCTTCATTTTGTGGTGGAAAGCGCGCTTCTTCTCGACGCCTTTCAGCTTGCCGATAAAAGTCTCGTCCACTTCAACGATGCCGCCATTGCCACCGAAAGGGGCGAGGTCACCCGAACGCATGGCTTCGCGGATACGGTGAGCCAGAAACCACGCGCTCTTATACTGGACTTCCAGAACGCGGCTAAGCTGGTGAGCGCTGATGCCCTTCTTGCTGGACACGATCAGGTGAACAGCCTGGAGCATCTTGTAGAGCGGCATGCGAGCATGCTCGAACACAGTGCCAACCTTTACGGTGAATTGCTTGCGGCACTCACCACACTTCTTGAGACCGTGGCGGATCGCGCCTTCCGGGTTCTTCGCGCTCTTGGAGCCGCGGACGCCCGACAGGTCATAGACGCGACCACCAACCACGCCACAGTGCGGACAGGTCACGCCGTCCGCCCAAATGACGCTTTCCAGATACTCGAAAGCCTTGGCTTCGTCGTGAAAGTGCGGGGCGGACAGAACGGACATGACGGCTTAACTCCTTGCCATCATTCCTACCGTTTTAGCATGGGTTTGTAAAGTGCATAATCGCCAAAAAAAAAGTGCGTCCACCACCTTCTCTCCATGAAAGTTCAGTTATCCAGGCAGCAAGGCGAGCGCCCCTGCATGTCACCCGAAGCATCGGGCAGCAGACCACGCCGCCCTGTCGGCGCCATGCCGACAGGACGGCACTCAAACCTCAACTCGCGAGCGCGAAGTCATCCCGGTCGCTGTCGCCGCGCGGCCATGACGGCGCGCGCGCGGATGCCGCGAACGCCGCGACGGGGGACGACTTGTCGGCCCTTCGCCCCAGATTGAACTGGGTCAGCAGGCCCGCCATCTCATTGGCTTCCGAGGCGAGGCTGCGGGAAGCTTCGGTCGATTGCTCCACCATCGCCGTGTTCTGGTGCGTCATCTTGTCCATGTCGCCCACGGCCTGGTTGATGCTGTGCATGTTGCGGGCCTGATCCTCGGTGGAAACCGATATCTGGTTCACCAGCCCGGCGATATTTTCCACCTTCGCGACGATCCGGTCGAGCGCATGGCCGGTCTCGGTGACCAGGTCGACGCCCTTGGCGACCTGGGTCGAACTGGATTCGATAAGCTTCTTGATATGGCTGGCCGCGTCGGAGGAGCGCTGGGCGAGCGCCCGCACCTCGCTGGCGACGACCGCGAAGCCCCTGCCCGCATCCCCGGCGCGCGCCGCCTCCACCCCGGCGTTGAGCGCCAGCAGGTTGGTCTGGAAGGCGATGCCGTCGATCACATTGGTGATCTGCGCGATTTCCTGCGCGGATTTCTGGATGTCGTCCATCGCCCCGATCGCCTCGCGCGCCAGTTGACGGCCGCCCGCGGCATCCTCCGTCGCGCCGGCGACGGACTGGTTGACCTGCCCCGCCCCCTGCGCGGTCTCGCGGATCGCGTCGGTGATCTCGCTCACCGCCGTCGCCGTCTGCTGAAGCGCCGCCGCCTGCTGCTCGGTGCGGTAGGACAGGTCGTCGGCGGCATGGCTGATCGCGTTCGATCCGCTGCGGACCGCCTGCGCATTGTCGGCAATGGTCACCATCACGTCCTGAAGCGATTGCAGGGCGTCGTTGAAGTCCTTCTTCAGCTTCGCATATTCGCCGGGGAATTCGTCCGCGATGCGATAGCCCAGGTTCCTGTCCGCCAGCGAGCGCAGCGCCGTGGCGAGGCCGTTGACCACCAGTTCCTGCTCCTCGGACACCTTGCGCTGCATCTCGGCGGTCCGTTCCGCCAGTTCGCGCGAGGCGAGGCTCTTTTCGCGCAGCACCTCGACCGCCTTGGCCATGGAGCCGACCTCGTCCCGCCGCCCGGTATGGGCGACGTCGACGGAAAGATCGCCCTCCGCCACCCGGCCGATGATGCGGGTGAGGTTGTTGAGCGGGCGGATGGCGCCCATCGACCACCAGGCGATGACGAGGCCGCACAGTATCGCGCAGATGCCCATGGCAACGGCGAACTGCTCGAAGCCGCTGGACAGCGCGCGGGCGTCGGCCGTGATCGCCTTGTTCATCTCTTCCTGAAGGTCGATGAACTGGTTGATCCGGTCGAGCCATTCCACGAACAGCGGCCGCGCATCGGCGACCAGCACCGAGCGCGCCTGCTCCACATTGCCGGAACCGGCGATGGCGATCACCCGCTCGATCACCGGCAGGGTCCGGGTTTCGGTTTCCTTGATCGACGCAAGGATCGCGCGTTCGCGCGCGTCAGCGCGGGACGCATCGGCCATGATCTCGTCGAGCGGCTTTGCCGACTGCGCATATTTGGCCGTCAGCGTCTCGATCTCCGCCAGCGCCGCCCGCACATCGGCGGGATCGGACAGCAGCGTGACGTCGCGCAGCGCGATCGCCCGGTCGTGCACGCTGCCGCGGAAGTTGATCGCATAGCGTTGCTTGATGCTGTTCACGTCGTTGATCGTGGTCAGCATCCTGTCGATCTGCCTGACATTATAGATGCTGACGACGCTGATGCCGACCAGCATGGCCAGAATGAGGAAGAAAGCCGCCGAGAGCCTGTGTCCGATTTTCATGTGCGGAAAGTTCCTGTCGAATAACGCCATTATTCCTGCACGCGCCGACTGCCCGTTCAGCCGGAGCGCGCATGCGTTCGGCCGTTTCTTACGAAAATGCGGTTAAATATGGATGAAATCCGGCATCAGAGGCCGATATCTACAGTCAGCATCGGCTTAATCCATTGTTCTTTTATGAGAAAAAAACATGATAACCGGCGTTACTACGGATCGGTCAAGAAAGCATTGGTTCCGGACAGGCGAAGGCCATGATCTTGATTTGGTTTTCCTTTTCTTCAGGGTGTCTATTTTTTCGATTTGAATTCAAGGGAATAGAATAGAAGCCCCTGCGAATCACAGGAATATCGTTCCGATAAACAGAACATGCATCATTTGCACCCTTTCCGCGTTGAACGCATATGCCTGTCAGGATCGGAACGGCGGGGTGGAGCATCGCCTCGCATCATGCACATCATTTCCCACGCGAGGGCTTCGGGCTCGAACGCTATGCCGCGCGCTTTTCCTGCGTGGAGGTCAACTCCTCCTTCTACCGGTCGCACCGTCCCACGACATGGACCCGCTGGGCGTCGATCGTGCCGCGCGATTTCCGGTTCGCGGTCAAGGTCCCCCGCGCGATCACCCATAAGCGCAGGCTGCGCGAGTGCGGCGACCTGATCGCGCGGCTGCTGGACGAAACCTCCGGCCTTGGCGAAAAGCTCGGCGTGCTGCTGGTCCAGCTGCCGCCCAGCCTCGCCTTCGACCCCGCCACGGCCGAGGATTTCCTCGCCCGCCTCACCGCCGCGACGCGCGCGCGGGTAGTCTGCGAGCCACGGCACGCGAGCTGGTTCGAGGCCGGGCCCGCCCGACTGCTCGCGCGGCTCGGCGTCGCGCGGGTCGCCGCCGATCCCGCCCCGGTACCGGCGGCGGCCGTGCCGGGCAGCTGGCGCGGCCTGTCCTATTGGCGGCTGCACGGCTCGCCGGTCATGTACCGCTCGCCCTATGAGGCGGACCGGCTCGACGCCTATGCCGCGCTGCTCGCGCACGAAAGCGCGGCGGCAGAGCCGCCCTGGTGCATATTCGACAATACCGCCGCCTTCGCCGCCACCGGCGACGCCCTTGCGCTGGGCGAGCGGCTGGCCGCAACGCCGCACTGATCTCACTCCGTTTCCAGCGCCGCCAGCTCGGTTGCCGGAAACAGCGCGTCGATGAAGCCGAAGCGGCTCATGTCCCGGATGCGCTGCGGATAGAGTATGCCGTTCAGATGGTCGAACTCATGCTGGAAGACGCGGGCGTGGAAACCCTCCACCTCGCGTACCAGCTCGGTCCCGTCCTCCAGCAGGCCGCCATAGCGGATATGCGTCGCGCGCGGGACCATGCCGCGCAGGCCGGGCACGGAAAGGCAGCCTTCCCAATCCTCCTCGGTTTCGTCGGTCAGCACCTCGATCCACGGGTTGATGAGCGTCGTCACCGGCACCGGCTCGGCTTCGGGATAGCGCGGGTTGGCGGTGAAGCCGAAGATCATCAGGCGCAGGTCGACGCCGATCTGCGGCGCGGCAAGGCCGACGCCATTGGCCGCGTGCATGGTTTCGTACATGTCGGCGATGATCGCCTTCAATGCGGGGTCGTGGATATCCGCGACCGGCCTTGCCACCCGCAACAGCCGGGGATCGCCCATCTTCACTATCTCGCGGATCATGGCCTTTCCCCTTGCGCCTGCATCTTGCCCTGCCCGCTTATACCCCTGCGGCGCCGCTTTTGAAATCCGGCCGCCTTCGGGAATTAGCGGCTGCATCGCCGCGCGAAGCCGGTATAGACGAAAGGAGGACAAGGACAGGAGAGGTTTTGCCGATGCGCGCATCCGCCAGGGAGTTGACGATCAGGTTTCACGGCGCGGCCGGAACGGTGACCGGGTCCTGCATGGAACTGGAACTGGGCGGTCACTCCATCCTTGTCGATTGCGGCATGTTCCAGGGATCGCGCAATCTGGAAACGCTGAACCACGGCGCCTTTTCCTTCGACCCCGCCGAGATCGACGCGGTGGTGCTGACCCATGCGCATATCGATCATTGCGGGCTGCTGCCGAAGCTGGCGGCGCAGGGCTATGACAAGGCGATCTGGTGCACGCCCGCCACCACCGACCTGCTGGAATATATGCTGGCCGACGCCGGGCGCATTCAGGAAAGCGAGGCGGACCGGCGCAACCGGCGGCGCGACCGCGCGGGCGACCCCGGCTTCCAGCCGCTCTATACCGAGCAGGACGCGCTGCGGGCGTGGCGGATGTGCCGTCCGGTGAAGCTGTGCGACTGGTTCGAACCCGCCCCCGGCTTTCGCGCGCGGCTGTGGAATGCGGGGCATATATTGGGTTCCGCCTCGGTGGAGATCGAGGCGGGCGGCACCCGCCTGCTGCTGTCCGGCGACCTCGGCCCCGACAACAAGGCCTTCCACCCGGACCCGGCCGCCCCGGTCGGCGTCGATCATCTGGTGTGCGAATCCACCTACGGCAACCGCGCGCGGGAGAAGCTGACCATCGCGCAGCGCCGCGACCTGCTGGAGCGGGAGGTGAAGGCGGCGCTGGCGCGCGGCGGCAACCTCATCATCCCGGTCTTCGCGCTGGAGCGGACGCAGGAGCTGCTGCTCGACCTCGCCCATCTGGCCGACGACAACCGCATCCCCAATGTGCCGATCTTCGTCGATTCCCCGCTGGCCAGCCGCGCCACCAAGGTGTTCGCCGCCCATGCCGCCGATCTGGAGGACATGGGCGACCGCGCCATCTTCGACCATCCGTCCATCCATTATGTGGAAGAGGCCGCCGCGTCGATCCGCCTCAACAGCATGTCGGGCGCGATCATCCTGGCCGCATCCGGCATGTGCGAGGCCGGGCGCATCCGCCATCACCTGAAACACAACCTGTTCCGGCGCGAATCCACTGTCCTCTTCGTCGGCTTTCAGGCGAGGGGGTCGCTGGGACGGGTCATCCTCGACGACGCGCAGCGGGTGCGCATTTCCGGCGACGACATCAATGTGCGCGCGCAGATCCGCCGGATCGACAGCTATTCCGCCCATGCCGATCAGGAGGAGCTGCACGGCTGGATCCGCGCGCGCCGCCCGATAGCGGGCAGCCTGTTCCTGAGCCATGGCGAGCCGGAGGCGGTCGAGGGGCTGCGCGCGCTCGTCGCCGCCGACGATCCGGCGGCGAGCGTGATCGCGCCCCGCATCGGCGAAACCTGGGCGCTGCCGACCGGCGCGCCTGCCCGGCGGCTGCACACCGGGCGGGTGGATCTGGAGGAACTGGTCGGCGAGGATTGGCAGAACGACTATGCCGACTTCATCACCAACCTGAAGCGGAACCTCGGCAAGATACGCGGCGAGCGCGCCCGGCGCGAGGCGCTGGCCGACATGCGCCGGGTGCTCGACAGCTACAACGCGGTGCGGGAGGAGCGGCGCAGGCGCAACACCGCCCCCGCCTCCCGCCGCGCCGGGCGCGCGTGATCGGCAGCACCTTGCCTTGCCCATCCACGCGGCTACTATGGCCGCGCGCCGAGACGGCAGGGACCGGAGCAGAGGCCAGATGAACTTCCCCGACCGCATCGCGGCCCGATCATGACGGAGCGCCCCGCCGGGCAGGAGAGCGGCCAGAGCCGCGGCCTCGCCTTCCGGGGCGAAGAACTGCGCAAGATATACCGCACCGGCGAGACCGAGGTGCATGCGCTGCGCGGCGTCGACCTCGCCATTCCGGCGGGCGAGATGCTGGTGCTGCTGGGGCCGTCGGGCAGCGGCAAGTCGACGCTGCTCAACATCATCGGCGGACTGGACCGCGCGACATCGGGCAGGCTCTTCTATGGCGACACCGATCTCACCGCGCTGGACGACAAGGCGCTGACCCGTTTCCGCCGGGCCGAGGTCGGCTTCATCTTCCAGTTCTACAACCTGATCCCCAGCCTGACGGCGGAGGAGAATGTGCGGCTCGTCACCAACATAGCCGACAATCCGATGGACCCGGCCGAGGCGCTGGCGCTGGTCGGCCTCGCCGAGCGGCGCGATCATTATCCCGCGCAGCTTTCCGGCGGCGAGCAGCAGCGCGTCGCCGTCGCCCGCGCGGTCGCCAAGCAGCCGGGCGTGCTGCTGTGCGACGAGCCGACCGGCGCGCTCGACAGCAAGACCGGCATCCGCGTGCTGGAAACACTGGCGCGCGCGAACCGGGAGCTGGGCGCGACGGTGGTGATCATCACCCATAATGTCGGCATCGCGGCGATGGCCGACCGCGTGTTCCATTTCCTCGACGGGCGGATCGCGCGGACGGAGGTGAACGAACATCCCATCGCCCCGTCGGAGATAAGCTGGTGACGGCGCTCGACCGCAAGCTGCTGCGCGACCTGTGGCGGATGCGGGGACAGGTGTTCGCGATCGCGCTGGTGCTGGCGGCCGCGACGGCGACCTTCGTGCTGTCGATGGGCGTGCACCGTTCGCTCACCGAGACGCGCGACGCCTATTATGCGCGCAACGCCTTCGCCGACGTATTCGCCGAGATGACCCGCGCGCCGCGCGGCGTGGTGCAGCGCGCCGCCGCGATCCCCGGCGTCCGGCGCGCGGAAGGATCGATCCGCCAATATGCGACGCTCGATTTCCCGGACCGGGTGGAACCGGTGCGCGCGCTCATCAACTCGGTCAACGAGCATGGCCGCACCCATCTCAACCGGCTGACGCTGCGGCAGGGGCGCCTGCCCGAAGCGGGCCATGCGGGTGAGGCGGTGGTCGACGAGGCGTTCGCCAAGGCCAATGGGCTGGGCATCGGCGATGGCGTCGACGCGCTTATCTATGGGCGCAAGCAGCCGCTGCGCATAGTCGGCATCGGCCTCGCGCCCGATTATATCTATGCGATCGCGCCCGGCGACCTGATCCCCGACGACCGGCGCTTCGGCATCTTCTGGATGGGCGAGAAGGCGCTGGAGGCCGCCACCGACCGCACCGAGGCGATCAACGCGCTGTCGGTGACGCTGGAACGCGGCGCGCGGCAAGCCGACGTGATCCGCAAGCTGGACGCGCTGCTCGCCCCCTATGGCGGCAGCGGCGCCTATGGCCGGGCCGATCATTTGTCCCACGCCTTCCTCGACAATGAACTGATGCAGCTCGACGCGCTGACCCAGGTGATCCCGCCGATCTTCCTGCTGGTGGCGATATTCCTCGTCTATATCGTGCTGGGGCGGATGATCCGCACCGAACGGACGCAGATCGGCCTCATCAAGGCATTCGGCTATTCCGGCTGGGCGATCGGCTGGCATTATATGAAGTTCGCGCTCGCCATCGCCGTGCTGGCGACGGTGCTGGGCGCGGTCGCGGGCGTGTGGATGGGCCGGGGCATGACCCGGCTCTACACCGAATATTACCACTTCCCCTTCCTCTATTACCACATCTCGCCCGGCGTCTTCGCCGGGGCGGCGGCGTTGTCGGTGGGCGCGGCGGCGCTGGGCGCGCTGGGCGGCATGCAGGAGGCGGTGCGGCTGAACCCGGCGGTGGCGATGACCCCGCCCCCGCCGCCCGTCTATCGCGGCGGCTGGGGCGAGCGGCTGGGACGCAAGGCGGGCTTTTCCGCCATCGGCCACATGATCGTGCGCCATATCGCGCGCTGGCCGGGGCGCTCGGCGATCACGGTGACGGGCGTGGCGCTGTCGATGGGGCTGCTGTTCGCGACCATGCAGTTCGTCGACGCCAGCCGCACGATGATCGATTCCTGGTTCCTGCGCAGCCAGCGGCAGGACCTGACCATCACCTTCATCGAGCCGCGCAACGAGGCGGTGCTGCACGCGCTCGCCCAGATGCCGGGCGTGCTGCGGGTGGAGCCGACGCGCGCCGTGGCGGCGAAGATCAGCCATGGCAACCGGACGGAGCGCGGCGCGATCGAAAGCGCGCCGGAAGGGGCGGTGTTGACCGCAAGGATCGACGGCGACGGGCAGGAAATCGACCTGCCCCCCGCTGGCCTGATGCTGAGCCGCCAGTTGGCGGACAAGCTCGGCGTGAAGACCGGGGAGCGGGTGACGGTCGAGATGCTCGGCGGCCGCCGCACCCGCGCCTTCCTGCCGGTGGTGCGGATCATCGACGAGTTCATCGGCAAGCGCGCCTATGCCGCCGACGCCACCTTGCAGGCGCTCGCCCGCGACGGCGCGCCCGCGGGCGCGGCGCTGCTGCGGATCGATCCGGCGGCGCGCGACCGGATATTGGCGAAGCTCAAGACCATGCCGGTGGTGCTGGGCGTGACGGAGCGCGACGCCGCGCTGCGAAAGTTCGAGCAGATGATCGACGAGAATATCTTCACCATGCTCGGCTTCTATGTCTCCTTCGCCTCGGCCATCGCGGTGGGCGTGGTCTACAACAGTGCGCGCATCCTGTTTTCGGAGCGGGCGCATGAACTGGCGACGCTGCGCGTGCTCGGCTATCATCGCACCGAGGTCGGCATGGTGCTGCTGGGCGAGCTGGCGCTGTTGGTCGTGCTGGCCGTGCCGGTCGGCTGTGTCGCGGGCTATTGGCTGGCGCAGATGATGACGGCGATGTTCGGGTCCGACCTGTTTCGCTTGCCTTTCGCCCCGTCCCGCGCCAGCTATGGCTATTCCATCCTGATCGTGCTCGCCGCGGCGACCGCGACCGCCCTCATCGTCGGGCGCCGCGTGCTGCAGCTCGACATGGTCCGGGTTCTGAAGGCGCGCGAATGATGTGGGACAAGTTGAAGCGCTGGCGCTGGGCTGCCGCGATCGGCCTGCTGCTGCTCGCGGGCCTCGCCTTCGCTTTCTGGCCGGAGCCGACCCCGGTCGACACCGGCACGGTGAGGCGCGGCCCGATGGCGGTGGGCGTCACCGACGACGGCGTCACGCGGGCGGAGGAACTCTATGTCGTCACCGCCCCGGTGACCGGCTATCTTTCACGCATAGAGCTGGAGGCGGGCGACGGGGTGGCGCGCGGCGCGCTGATCACGACGATGACCGGCCGCCCTTCGACCCCGCTCGATCCGCGCAGCGAACAGGAGTTGCGCGGCGCGCTCGCGGCGGCGCGGGCGGCGGAAAGCGGCGCGACGGCGACGCTGGCACAGGCCCGCCGCGATCTGGCGCGGGCGGAGGAAATCGCCGGGCGGGGTTTCCTTCCGCGCGCGCAGCTGGAGGCCGCCCGCACCCGCACCGCCAATGCCGAGGCGTCGCTTCAGGCCGGCCGCGCCGAGGTGCGGCGCATCGAGGCGCAGCTGGCCAATCCCTCGGGCCGGGCGGCGCAGGCTCCGGTCGCGGTGCGCGCGCCCGCGAGCGGATCGGTGCTGAGCGTCATCACCGAAAGCGAGGGCGTGATCGCCGAAGGCACGCCGATCATGACCATCGGCGACCCCGGCAAGATCGAGCTGGTGGTCGACCTGCTCTCACGCGAGGCGGTGCGGGCCAAGCCCGGCGACCGGGTGGAGATCCGCGCCTGGGGCGGGCCGGAGCCGCTGATCGGCCATGTGAAGCGGATCGAGCCGTTCGGGCGGCTGAAGGTCTCCGCGCTCGGCATCGAGGAACAGCGCGTCAACGTCATCATCGGCTTCGATCCTGCGGCGGCCCGGCAGGCGGCGCGTCTCGGCCATGGCTATCAGATCGACGCGACCATCATCCTGTGGAGCAGCAAGGACGCGCTGCGCGTGCCGATCGGCGCGCTGTTCCGGGGCACGGACGGCGGCTGGCGCGCCTTTGTCGACGCAGACGGCCGGGCGCGGGAACGCGCGCTGAAACTCGGCCATATCAGCGAGGAATATGCCGAGGTGCTGGGCGGCCTTTCCGCCGGGGAGACGGTCATCCTCAACCCCGGCAACGCGCTGGCCGACGGGGCGAGGATTACCGCGCGCTGATGGTGGGAGCGATGGGCTGAGGACCGGGTTGGGTGGAGAGCCGCCATACCCAATCGTCATGCTGAACTTGTTTCAGCATCCATCAAGCCCCACGCTCCTCCGCTCAATCCGGTGAAATGGACCCTGAAACAAGTTCAGGGTGACGATGGAGGCGAGAGGTCAGCTCTTGGCCGAAAGCGGACACCCTGCGCCAACCCTACGGCACCAGCACCGCTGCCCCGGTAAGCGCCCCCGACCGCAGCCGCTCCAGCGCTGCATTCGCCTCCTCCAGTGGGAACGCCTCCGTCACCGTGCGGATGCCGGCCTGCTGCGCGATCTCCAGAAAGGACACGCCGTCCTCGCGGGTCAGGTTGGCGACCGAAAGGATGTGCCGTTCCTCCCACAGATCGGCATAGGGAAAGGCCGGAATATCGCTCATGTGGATGCCCGCGCACACGCATCGTCCGCCCTTGCGCAGCGCCTTCAGCGCCAGCGGCACCAGCGCGCCCACCGGCGCGAAGATCAGCGCGGCGTCGAGCGGTTCGGGCGGCCGCTCCGACGACGCGCCCGCCCAGACGCAGCCCAGCGAGCGCGCGAAGGCCTGCGCCTCCCCGTCGCCCTCGCGGGTGAAGGCATAGACCTCGCGCCCCTGCCACAGCGCCACCTGTGCGAGAATATGCGCGGCCGCGCCGAAGCCGTAGAGGCCGAGGCGCCGCCCCTCCCCCGCCAGCCGCAGCGCGCGCCAGCCGATCAGCCCGGCGCAGAGCAGCGGCGCCGCCTCGACATCGGAAAAGCCGTCCGGCAGGGCGAAGCAATAGCGCGTGTCGGCGATAACATGGGTCGCATAGCCGCCGTCGCGGGTGGCGCCGGTGAAGCGGGGATGGTCGCAGAGATTTTCCTGCCCCGCGCGGCAATAGGAGCAGGCGCCGCACGTATGGCCGAGCCACGGTATGCCGACCCGCTGGCCCGGCGCGAACCCTTCCGTTCCCGCGCCCGCCTCGATCACATGGCCGACGATCTCATGCCCCGGAATGATCGGATAGGTCGCCGCTACCTCGCCGTCGAGCACATGCAGGTCGGTGCGGCACACGCCGCAGGCCACTACCCGCACGAGCAGCTCGCCCGGTCCGGGACGCGGCACCTCCCGCTGCACGCGCCGCAGGGGCCGGCCGGGCGCGTCGATCTGCATCGCGGTCATCAGCGTCATCGCGTCTCTCCCTCACCCTGCTTATCCACCGCCCGTCCCGGCGCGGCAAGAGCCTCCCCGTCATGTCGGCGCGGACAGGACGAAGGCGACGGCCCCGCGGCCATCCGGTCGCCATGCTTTTCAACCATTCAGGCGCAGGAACCGCCCCGCTCGCCGGGCCGCTCCATTTAATTCCCGGTCGAAGGCGGTTAAGCTGCCGCTGCTTCGGGCGCGCATGTGAGTCTTTTCGAATCGGGTCTGTCCCGGTCCAGCGAAGAGAGGTCCGCCATGCCCACAGGGGAGCCGACAGGGAACCGATCGCCCTTGCCGCGCTATCTGGCCGCCGCGCTGGTCGTGCTGCTGATGGCGGCGCTGCGGGCTGCGGTCGAGCCGTGGCTGGGCGACCGCGCGCCCTTCCTGCCCTTCGTGCCGGCGATACTGGCGGCGGCGCTGTGGTGCGGCCTCGGCCCGGCGATCCTCGCCACGCTGCTTTCCTTCGTGCTGGTCCATGGCTTCGCCGGGGCCCGCCAGCCCGGCATGGGCGACCGGCTGGAGGGCCTGCTGTTCCTGTTCGTCGCGGCGGGCGTCGTGCTGCTGGGAGAGATCGTCAACCGCTCGCGCCGCAGGATCGCCGAAGCCGAGCGCCTCAACCGCCTGCGCACGCATGATGCGGAAGAGCTGGCGGAGGAACTGAACCTGCTGATCGATGGCGCGCAGGGCCATGCGATCTGCATGCTGGACGCGACGGGCCGGGTCACGATCTGGAACCGCGGCGCGGAACGGCTGCTGGGGTGGAGCGAAGCCGAGGCCAGGAGCCTGCCGCTGTCCGCCTTCTACCCGCCCGATGCGATCGCGGCGGGCGAACCGGAAAGGGACCTCGCCCGCGCCGCGACGGAGGGCAGGATCATGCGGGAGGACTGGCGCCTGCGCAAGGACGGCTCCCGCTTCCTCGCCGCCATCGCCTTAACCGCGCTGTTCACCGGCGAGGGGCGGCTGCGCGGCTTTGCCGGCTTCATCCGCGACCTGACCGAGCAGCGGCATACCGAGGAGCAGTTGCAAGCCCTGCAATCCGAGCTGATCCACGTCGCGCGCGTCAGCGCGATGGGGACGATGGCGTCCACGCTCGCCCATGAACTCAACCAGCCGATCACCGCCATCGCCAATTATGTCGAGGCGGTCCGCGACCAGCTCGCCGATCCGCGTCCGGCGGAATTTCCGGCGATGCGCGGCGCACTGGACGAAACCGCGCGCGAGGCGATGCGGGCGGGCCAGATCGTGCGGCGGCTGCGGGATTTCGTGGCGCGGGGCGATGTGGAAAAGACGATCGAGCCGCTGCCCGACCTGATCCACGAGGCGGCGGTGCTGGGGCTGATGGGCACCCGCGAGAAGGGCATAGAGGCGGTGTTCGACCTCGCCCCCGGCGACGCGTCCGTCCTGGTGGACAAGGTGCAGATCCAGCAGGTCCTCATCAACCTGATCCGCAACGGCTGCGAGGCGATGGGCAGCACCCCGGAAAGACGCCTCGTCATCGCCAGCCGCCCCGACCGGCCCGGCTTCGTCCGCGTGACGGTGACCGACACCGGCGCCGGGATCGCGCCCGAAGTGGCCAAGCAGCTCTTCCGCGCGTTCGTGAGCACCAAGTCCGAAGGCATGGGGCTGGGCCTGTCGATCTGCCGCACCATCGTGGAGGCCAATGGCGGCCGCATCTGGATGGAGCCCCGCCAGGGGGGTGGAACCCATTTCCACTTCACGCTCGCGCGCGCGCAAACAGAGGAACGCCATGGAGGACAGGAAGCTCGTTCACATTGTCGACGATGACGAGGCGGTCAGGAAATCCGCGGCCTATATGCTGAAAAGCTGCGGCTATGCGGTCGAAAGCTGGCCTTCCGGCGGCGCCTTCCTGAAAGAGGTGCGACATGCGGGGCATGGCTGCGTGCTGCTCGACATCCGCCTGCCGGGCCTCGACGGCATGGAGATGCAGCGCGTGCTCGCAGAGCGCGGCGTGACCATGCCCGTCATCATCATGACCGGCCACGGCAACATCCCCATCGCCGTGCGCGCGATGAAGGCGGGCGCGGTCGACTTTCTGGAAAAGCCGTTCGAGAAGGCGGTGCTCGTCAAGGCCATCGAAACCGCGTTCGAGCATCTGGTCGCGGCCGATGGCGCTGCGGCGCGCGCGGCCGAAGCGGAGACGATCCTGCACGTGCTCACCCCGCGCGAGCGCGACGTACTGGAGGGCCTTGCGCGCGGGCTTCCCAACAAGGCGATCGCCTATGACCTCGGCATTTCGCCGCGAACGGTCGAAGTGCACCGCGCCAATGTCATGGCCAAGCTGGAGGTGCGCAGCCTTTCCGACGCGCTGCGCATCGCCTTCGCCGCCGGCATGGGCGCGCCGCGCGACGGGGGGCCGCGCGGCCGGGAGAGCGCCTAGGTACATCTCCCAATTTCCCTCCGCCCCGCCGCGCACTACCCCTTTTACCGACAAGGATGAAGGGGAGACTCCGATGGGATCGCGGGGGCAGACACCGGCCCACGGCACAGAGGCCGAAGCAGGGTCCGAAGCCCGGTTCCGGCTGGAACTGGGCGCGGCGCTGCTTTCGCTGGTGATCGGCGTGCAGCTTTTGCTGTCCTCCGGATGGATCGGCTAGGGGCATCATCTCCCTAGTATAATTGCGGATTCAAAGCCCCGCCCGCCGGTGCTTACCATGGGCGGAGAGGATGCGGCCGGAAAGGACCGCCGCATCGCGATCCGAACAAGGGAGCGACCCATGGCCGAAAAGGACCCCGCCACCACGCGGCAACCGGCGCGCGCCGGAAAGCTTGCCGAACCGATCAACTGGCTGCGCAAGGAAGTCGACCGGGTGTTCGACGATCTGGTCCGCCAACCGGACCGGCTGTTCGATTTCGGCTTCGGCAACCCGCGTCTGCCCAATTTCCCGCTGGTGGAGATCAAGGACAAGGACGATGCCTACAGGATCAACGCCGATGTGCCGGGCTTCCAGCCCGACCGGATTTCCGTCTCCGTGGCGGACGGCGTGCTGGTGATCAAGGGCGAGGCCGATGACAGCAGCAGGAGCGAGGAGGATGGCGTCGTCGTCGAGGAACGCCATCGCGGCTCGTTCGAACGGCGCATCCCCCTGCCCGGCGCCGTCGCCGACGACGGCGTGAAGGCGCGGCTGAAGAATGGCGTGCTCAAGATTTCCGTGCCGAAGGCGAAGGCGCCGTCGGCGCGGGCGGTCCCCATCGAAACGGGCGACGGGTAGGAAGGCCGGAGCGGAGAAGTCCCGCTCCGGCCTTCCTTCGCGCGGGCCATGCGATCACTCAGCCCGATCAGCCATGATGGTCGCTGACCGCGCTCATCACCTCTGCGGTCAGGTCGCGATGCCCGCACTGGCTGATGTCGCCGATGGACAGGATGCCGACCATCCGCTTGTTCTCGTTGATCACCGGCAGGCGGCGGATCTGGCGCGATTCCATCAGACGGATGGCGTCCTCGATCCTTTCGTCGGCGTGGCAATAGACGATCGGCTCGCTCATCACGTCGCGCGCCGTCAGTTCGCCGGGATCCCTGCCGTTGGCGAGCGCCCGCACGGCCAGGTCGCGGTCGGTCACCATGCCGACCAGCCGGTCATTGTCGCCCACCGGCACCGCGCCGATATCCTTCTCCTTCATGATCCTTGCCACCTGCGAAAGCTTCGCGTCCGGCGGCACCCATTCGACCCCGTCATGCATGATTTCCGCGACTGTCGTGCTCATCTGAACCTTTCCCTCGCAAGACCGGGCGCGCGCCTTCCCGCACCCTCGTCACCCGGAAGCTTGCGCCCATTGCCGCCGCAGCCGATATTGGGGAATCTACGCATGGCGCCGCTTTTGAAAACGGCCCGCCGCTCCTCGCGCACGGGCGGCCACGGGCTGGACTTTCGCGGAACCCTTCCCTCCCGCGCGGCGTTCTCCCTTCGCCTGCCCGATTCCCTTGAGGACCACCCTTTACGGAAAAGTCCGGATACCGCCCGGCCCGCGAACAAGGCATGCAGGCCCGGCGGAACGCAGGACGCAGAGGCAGCGCGGTGCATGGCGTCGCGGCAAGGGACCGCGACCGTTCCGAAGGACCGTCGACATGATCCACGACCCAGTGAAACGCGAGGTTTCCGCCGATCTGGTCGAGGCGCTGCGCCGGCATGGCGAGCCGCTGCCCTCCCCGCTCGACGCGGAGGAGTTCGGCGCCTGCTTCGACCGCTTCGGCGACGCCCGGATCGTCCTGCTGGGCGAGGCGACGCACGGCACGTCCGAATTCTATCGCGCCCGCGCGGCGATCACCCGCCGCCTCGTCAGCCGCCACGGCTTCACCGTCGTCGCGGTGGAGGCCGACTGGCCCGACGCCGCCCGCATCGACGATTATGTCCGCCATCAGGCCCCCCGGCCGCGCCGGGGCGACGTGTTCGCCCGCTTTCCCACCTGGATGTGGCGCAACCGGGAAGTGCTGGAATTCGCCGACTGGCTGCGCGGCCACAATGCCACGCTGGTGGAGGAAAGGCGCGTCTCGTTCAGCGGCATGGACGTCTACAGCCTCAACGAGTCGATCCATGCGGTGCTCGCCTATCTCGACACCGTCGACCCGCGCGAGGCCGCCGCCGCCCGCACCCGCTACGGATGCCTGACGCCATGGCAGGACGAACCGGCGCATTACGGCCTAGCGGTCGTCCATGGCGGCCATCCGGGGTGCGAGGAGAAGGTCGTCGCCCAGTTGCGCGAGATGCTGGCCGGTCAGCTGGACGACCTGAAGCGGGACGGCGAGCGCTGGTTCGACGCGGTGCAGAATGCCCGCATCGTGCAGGCCGCCGAAAACTATTACCGGGCAATGTACCGCAGCTCGGCCGAGAGCTGGAACCTGCGCGACCGGCATATGTTCGCGACGCTTCAGGCGCTGCTCGCCCATCGCGGCGAGGGGACCAAGGCCGTGGTCTGGGCGCATAACAGCCATATCGGCAATGCCGCTGCCACCGCGATGGGGTGGCGCGGGGAATTCAACATCGGCGAGCTGTGCCGCATGGTCTATGGCGACGAGGCGGTGCTGATCGGCTTCGGCACCGATACCGGAACGGTGGCCGCCGCCGACGACTGGGGCGCGCCGATGCGGGTCAAGGCCGTGCGCCCCGCCCGCCCGGACAGCTACGAGCATGCGTTCCGCCGCGCGGGCCTGCCCCGGACGCTGACCGACTGGCGCGACCCCTCCCGGCGGGAGCTTGCCGCCCAGTTGCGCGGCCCGCTGCTGGAGCGCGCGATCGGCGTCGTCTACCGGCCCGAAACCGAATTGCTCAGCCATTATTTCGAGGCGGTGATGGCGGAGCAGTTCGACGCCTGGGTCTGGTTCGACCAGACCGGCGCCGTCACTCCGCTCGGCGACGAGCGCCCGCATGGCGCGCCCGAAACCTGGCCGTTCGGACTATGATGGCCGCCGCCCCGCCCCCGGTCGCGGCAGCGACGCCGGTCACGGTGCAACCGCAGGGGCTTCAGGGCCTGTTGCGCGCGGCGCCCGCGCCGGTCGGCCTTGTCGTCTTCGCCCATGGCAGCGGCAGCGGGCGGCTCAGCCCGCGCAACAATCATGTCGCCGAAGGGCTGGGCCGCGCTGGGCTGGCGTCGCTGCTGGTCGACCTGCTGACGCCGGAGGAGGAGCTGGACCGCGCCAATGTCTTCGACATCCCGCTGCTGGCCGCCCGCCTTGCGGGCGCGGCGGCATGGGCGCGGCACATCCCTGCGCTTGCCGGGCTGCCGATCGGCTATTTCGGCGCAAGCACCGGCGCCGGGGCCGCGCTGCTCGCCGCCTCGGCGGAGGATGCGGACATAACGGCGATCGTCTCGCGCGGCGGGCGGCCGGACCTTGCGGGGTCGCGGGCGCTCGCGCATGTGCGCGCGCCGACGCTGCTGATCGTCG
The DNA here is from genome assembly GCF_014196495.1 of Sphingobium jiangsuense. Taxonomy (GTDB): domain Bacteria; phylum Pseudomonadota; class Alphaproteobacteria; order Sphingomonadales; family Sphingomonadaceae; genus Sphingobium; species Sphingobium jiangsuense. The sequence goes on along the minus strand of NZ_JACIDT010000003.1, from coordinate 360,595 downwards.
GCAGCCACGACCTGCCGGTGCTCAAGCTCAACCGCGTCGCGATGCGGCACATGCACGCCCGCACCGAATTGGCGATCGTGCCGGGCGCGGGCCATTTGTTCGAGGAGCCCGGCACGCTGGACAGGGTGATCGACCATGCCGCGCGCTGGTTCGTTCGCCACATGCAGGAGGATGGATGATGGTTTCCCATGGCCCCCCGTTCCGCGACCGCAAGGATGCTGGCCGCCAGCTCGCGCAGGCCCTGATCGGCCGTGCGCCGGAAAATCCGCTGGTGCTCGGCCTGCCGCGCGGCGGCGTGCCGGTCGCCTATGAGGTCGCGTGCGAGCTGGATGCGGAACTCGACATAGTGTTCGTGCGCAAGCTGGGCGCGCCCGGTTATGAGGAACTCGGCATCGGCGCGGTGATCGACGGCGCCGATCCCCAGGTCGTCCTCAACGACGATATCATCCGCCAGATCGCGCCCAACCCCGCCTATATAGAGGCCGAAACCCGGCGCCAGCTGCGGGAGATAGAAAGGCGCAGGCAGCTCTATCTGGGCGACCGGCAACCCGCGTCCGTCGGGGAGCGCAACGTCATCCTCGTCGATGACGGCATCGCGACCGGCGGCACCGTGCGCGCCGCGCTCAAGGGCCTGCGCAAGGCGCATGCGCGCAAGGTGCTGCTGGCGGTGCCGGTCGCCCCGCCTGATGTGGTGCAGTCGCTGGCCGCCGAATGCGACGGCATCGTCTGCCTCGCGTCACCCGATCCCTTCTACGCTGTCGGCGCGCATTATATGAACTTCGACCAGACCGGCGATGCGGAGGTCACGCATCTGCTGGCCGACGCGGCGCTGCACGCCGCCGCCAGCCGGCCCGGCGCGTCCACGGAATAGCGGATCAATTCTCGTGCGCGGCGAGCGCCTTGCCGATCTCGTCCGTGTTATGGCCGGTCAGGTCCTTGCCGACCTCGGCAAAGAGATGCCGCTTCGTCGCGGTGCCGTAATGCTTGCGCAATTCGCCCAGAATGCGCGGCGGCGCGACGACGACCAGATCGTTCGGCTGCGCGTCGGCCAGACGCTCCAGCCTATCGGCCGCCTGCACGGCGAAGCGCCCCTCGGCCTGTTCGTGCCAGTCGGTTTCGCCCATGGCGCTGCGTCGCCCGTCCACGCTGGAAAAGGCCCGGCCCGGCGCGTCCGTTCCCTGCTCCCGCGACGCCGGATTGTCCGCCTCCTCATGCTCCAGCGTCGTGAGGACGGGATAGTCGGCATCCCCGTCATTGCGCAGGATCAGCATCTTCCTGCCGTCGACGGCCAGTATCAGCGTACCATTGGCAATCCGCATCGGTCATCCTCCGAACATCATAGCATCGCCTGCCTGGCGGGCCGCGAATATCCTCTTGAGGAACGACACAGGCGGGCAAGGGTTCCGTCCCCTGCCCGCCTGCCGAAAGCCGCACGGCAGGCAGGCGGGGTTTCCACCTGCCCGCCGGTCATGCCTCGATCAGAAGCTGACCTTCGCGCCGATGTAGAAGGACCGCCCGATCGCGTCGAAGGTGCCGGGGTCGGCGCCGTTCTGGGAGCTGGCGACATAGGGCAGCCCCTTGTCGAACAGGTTGGTTATGCCCCAGCGCAGGTCGAACGCGTCGGCCACCTTCACATTGCCGGTCAGGTCGAACAGATTATAGGCATCGACGCCGACCGCCGCATTGGCGGGCGTGGTCACCGCGCTGATATCGTCCATCGCATCCTGATAGCGCCAGCGCAGCGCGACGCCGAACGCGTCGGAGCGATAGCCGAAGGTGGTCAGCGCCTTCCATTCGGGACGCGGCGAGCCGATGGTGTTGGTCCCCGCGAAATCCTGGAACGCGGTGCCCGGCAGCGTCTGCACCTTGTAATGGTTCATATAGCCGATGGCGCTGTTGATGTAGACCGCGCCGCTGCCGTTGCCCACGCCGATATCGGCAAGCCCGACCGACCAGTTGACCTGAATCTCCACGCCGTCGGTCTGGAGTCCGCCCAGATTGAGGAAAGGCTGGCCGATGGTCTGGAGATTGCCCTGATCGTCGCGCGCCAGCAGCGCGCAGAAGGCGTTGGAGGCCGCATAGGTCGGGTTCGACCCGTCGAGATTATAGCATTTGGCCAGCGTGGTGAGGCCCGGCACGGTCGAGATCACGTCCTTGATCTTGATGTTGTAATAATCGACCGAGAGCGACAGGTTGCTGAGCCAGGGCGAGGTCCAGCGCGAATTCCAGATGAAGCCGATATTGTAGGTATCGGCCTTTTCCGGCGACAGGCCGGTGTTGCCGGAAATGACGCCTGCCGTCGCGGTGGTCGGGAACTGATAGCTGTCGATCGCCGCCGCCGGGACGCCCTGCGCGATGCAGAGCGCGCGGACCTGTGCCGCGTTGGCGCCGGTGCGGGCGGTGGAGCGCACGTCGCACGGGTCGCCGATGGACGCGGGCGGCGTGCCGATGGCGATCTGCACGCCCGTCGCCGGGGAGAACAGCTCGCCGATATTGGGCGCACGGACGGCGCGCTGATAGCTGCCGCGCACCAGCAGCGAGGAAACCGGCCGCCAGCGCACGTCGCCTTCATAGCTCGTCACGCTGCCCGTCACCGAATAGTCGGAATAGCGGAACGCGCCGCCGATGCCGAATTCCTCGATGAACGGCTTGTCCTTCAGCAGCGGCACGTCGATCTGCGCGGCGAATTCCTTCACGTTGATACGCCCCGCCGCAGCCGAGGAGGCGATCACCGCCTCGATATTCTGCGCCGCCAGATCGGAATCGGGCGTATAGCTGTAGGTGTTGCGGCGATAGCCGGCGAGCAGCGCCAGCTGCATGTCGCCCGCGGGCAGGCTGAACAACGGGCCGCTGATCGTGCCCTGCACCTGCGTCTGCGTCAGCTTTTCCTGGCTGAAGGCGGTCTTGGTGATATAGGCCTGACATTCGGGCGACAGGCGCGAGGCGTTGGCGAGGCCGAAGGGGTTGAAGCCGCCCGCGCACAGCGACGCGCCGCCATCGGGCGCGTTGAGCAGCTGCTGCACCCGGCTCTTGAGCACGGCGTTATAGTTTTTCTGGTCGTGCACGGTCTTGTCGTAGCCGGCATAGACGTCGAAGGTCCACGCGCCGAACAGCCCGCCTTTCAGGCCCGCTATATATTGCTGGACGGAGAAATTCTCGTCCCACGACTTGTCGGCCACGCCGACATAGCGGCCGTTCCAGGTGAAGGGCGCGGCGGCATCCGGGCGCGAGGCCAGCAGCGTCCGCAAATCGGCCGGAATGAAGGGGTTGGTGACCGGGATCGTCGTCAGCGTGCCGAACTGCGTCAGGCTCTTGCCGCTCTCGGTATTGACGGTCGAGTCCACGTAGAGGAACTGGCCATAGAGCGTCAGCGCGTCGGTCAGCTCATAATCGGCCTTGCCGAACAGCGTCGTGCGCTGGAGGCCGTTCAATATCTGGAGCTGCGGGCCGACCGGCATGCGCACATTGTTGCCGATGACCGCATAGCCGCCCGTGGTCGGCCCCTGATAGTTGATCGCGCCCGTCTGGGTGAACAGCGAGCCATTGTCGTTGAACCCCAGGGTGAGCGTGGGGTTGATGCTCGACGTGACGCCGTAGCCGGCGAACAGCGAATTGAGCACCGCCTGATCGGGCAGGTTGGTCGCGCTCGGCACGAAGGTGCTCTGGCCGATGAACGAGGACGGCACGCGCAGGTCGAAGACGGAGCGCTTGTCGCCCGACAGCGGCTGGCGGTCGGAATAGCTGGCCGACAGCATCAGGTGGCCGCGATCCTCGGCAAAGCTGGTGCCCAGCGCCACTGCGCCGGAAAAGCGGCGATAGTCGCCCCGGAAGGAATCGCCGATCTGCATGTCGGCGCGGATGCCCTCGAACGGCTTGAGCACCTTGAAATTGACCACGCCGGACATCGCGTCCGACCCGTAGATGGCCGAGGCGCCGCCGGTGATCACGTCGACCCCGCCGATGATCGATTCCGGCAGGATGTTGATGTCGACATTGCCGTTGATGTCGGACAGCGGCAGGCGCTTGCCGTCCAGCAGCACGAGATTGCGGTTGGAGCCGAGGCCGTGCAGGTTGACGGTCGCGCGGCCGCCGCCACCCTGCCCGCCGGTCGCCGCGCCGCCCGACGGCACGAAGCCCGGCAACTGGTTGAGCGTCGCTTCCAGATCGACCTGGCCTGCCGCCTTGATCGCCTCTTCCGACACCGACACGATCGGGCTGACCGAGACATTGTTCGGGCGCGCGATCAGCGAACCGGTGACGACGATGTCCTGCGGCGCGGCGCTTTCGTCCTGCGCCCATGCGGGCCCGGCCGTCACCAGCGCGGCGCCGAGCATGATGGCTCCGAAACCGAATGCGGAACCCGAAAGCAGCCTCCGCCGATATGCGATATTATTCATGATCTATTCCCCTGACGCCTGCTTTTTCAGGCATTTTTCTGATTGAAGTTCAGTTGGTTATGTTATCGGGCGACCCCGTCGCCGATCCGGGCCTCGATGAAGTCGATGGTTTCGCGCAACGCTTCGCGGCTGGCGGCCTGCGTCGCCTCGGCGGTCGCGCCGACCCAGCTGTGGCCGACGCCGGGCAGGATCTTCTCCCGCACGCTCACCCCGCCCGCCTTGAGCGCGGCGGTCATCTCCCGATGCTGGGACAGCGGCACGGTCTCGTCGCGGTCGCCATGCATCAGCAGTACCGGCGGGTCCTTGCGGTCGATATAGCTGACCGGCGAGGCCGCCTTCACCCGGTCCGGCGCGCAGTCCTTGCCGTCGCAGGCGAGGAACGCCTGCGCCGCGCTGTCCGCATTGCCTCGCGCGGCGAGCAGGGTTTGGAAATCATAGATGCCGAACCAGGACACCACCGCCTGCACGCAGTCCGACGCCGTGTCCGCGCCTTCCACCGTGGACGCCGTGGTTTCGACATTGCCCGCCCTGGGAACGATGCGGCCTTCCGGCTCCAGCGCCGCCGCGCCGCAGCTCAGACCGACGAGGCTGGCGAGGTGGCCGCCCGCCGACTGGCCCCAGATCGCGCCGCGCGCGGGGTCGATGCGATAGGTGCCGGCATTGGCGCGCAGCCAGCGCAGCGCCGCCTTCACATCCTGCGCGGCGGCCGGGAACGGCGCCTCCCGCGCGAAGCGATAGCCGACCGACGCGACCACATAGCCTTTCGCGGCGAGCGAGGCGAGCACGCGGGGCCAGTCGGTATAGGCGGCCGAGCGGCGCGGGCCGCCCGCCATCCACCCGCCGCCATGCACATAGACGACGAGCGGGCGCGGCCCGGCAAAGCTTTGCGGCGGCAGGAACAGATCGAGCTTCATCGGGCGATAGCCCGGCAGCGTCTGATAGCTCTGGTCCGGCAGGCCGGTCACGCCGCCGGGATAGCTGGCGGTGATCGACGTCAGCGAATCGGCCCCCACGGCCTGCACCGACGCGCCGATATCGGCGGCGGCGGCGATCTGCTCCCCAATCGACGGCTGGGCAAGCGCCGTGCCGCCGGGCAGCGCGGCAAGCAGCGCAAGGCTCCAAAGAGATTGCATCATCCCTCTCCCTGTTGCGGGCCTTTTCCGGCCCTCACGGGGAAATGAGTTTTAGCCCTTTCCCCTCTCTGCAGTTTTGTGTACGAAATAGTTCGTACTACGTCAACGCCGTAAAATGGCTTTTCATCGCACGGCCTGTTCAGGATGGGTGAAAGTGGCAATAATCAGGGAAAGGGGGACGGGCGAAATGAGTTCGGAAAGCCTGCAGACGCCGCCGGATGACAAGTCCGGCGCACCGATATTATGCGGGCTGATCGGCATGGATATCCAATCCTCGCGCTCCCCCGCGATGCATATGGGGGAAGCCGACCGGCAGGGCCTGCGCCTCGTCTACTGCCTCTACGACCTGTCGCTGCACAAGGATCGCGACTCGGCGCTGCCCGGCATGCTGGACGCGGTGGAGGCCTGCGGCTTCAGCGGCGTCAACATCACCCACCCGTTCAAGCAGAAGGTGATCCCGCTGCTCGACGAACTGAGCGAGGAGGCGACGGCGATCGGCGCGGTCAACACCGTGCTGTTCCGCGACGGGCGGCGGATCGGCCATAATACCGACTGGTCGGGTTTCGCCGAAAGCCTGTCGCGCCAGTTGCCCGATGCGGATCTGATGCATGTGGTGCAGATCGGCGCCGGGGGTGCGGGCGCGGCCACCGCGATGGCGATGCTGCGCCTCGGATGCCGCGAACTGGTGATCGCGGACAAGAACGAGGCGATGGCGCGGGCGCTGGTCGAGCGGCTCGGCGTCAATGCCCCGGCCGGGGTCGAGGTCCGTCTGGCGGGTGCGGACCGGGCGGCGGAAATCGCGCGGGCGGGCGGCCTCATCAACGCGACGCCGCTCGGCATGGAGGGGCACCCTGGCATGCCGGTCGAAGCCGCGTGGCTGCGACCCGGCCTGTGGGTGGCCGATGTCGTCTATTTCCCGCTGGAAACCGAATTGCTCAAAAGCGCCCGCGCGCTGGGCTGCGCGACCGCGCATGGCGGCGAGATGGCGATTTTCCAGGCCGCACGCGCCTTCGACCTGTTCACCGGGCGGCAGGCGGACCGGATGCGGATGGTAGAGAATTTCTGATCGCCGCGGCATGCGGCGAAACGGACGGACAGAGGGATGGAGAGGATAATGACGGACATCGCGGCATCTTCCGCGCAACGGCCCAGCCGGGCGCGGTTCGGCATATTGGCGCTGATCGCGAGCGGGACGCTCATCAACTATCTGGACCGGACGATCCTCGGCATCGCCGCGCCCGCGCTGACGCATGATCTGGGCATCGACGCGGCGGTGATGGGCATCGTCTTTTCCGCCTTTTCGTGGAGCTATGCCGCCTCGCAGGTGCCGGGCGGGGTGTTCCTCGACCGGGTGGGCACGCGCCTGACCTATGCGCTTTCCGTCGGTTTCTGGTCGCTGTTCACGCTGCTGCATGCGGTGGCGACGGGCCTTGCCGGGCTGCTCGGCCTGCGGCTGGCGCTGGGCATCGCCGAATCGCCCTGCTTCCCGGCCAACAGCCGGGTGGTGGCGACATGGTTTCCCCGCTCCGAGCGCGCCTTCGCCACCGGCGTCTATACGGTGGGCGAATATATCGGCCTCGCCTTCCTCAGCCCCATCCTCTTCTGGCTGCTCGCCCATCATGGCTGGCGGTCGCTGTTCATCGTCTGCGGCGTCGCGGGCCTCGCCTTCATGCTGGTATGGCTCGCCCGCTATCGCGAGCCGCAGGATCACCCGCACGCCAACGCCGCCGAGCTGGAGGTGATCCGGCAGGGCGGCGGCATGGTGTCCGCCGCGGCCAAGGGCGCGCCGTTCGAATGGCGCAAGGCGGGCGCGCTGTTGCGCTATCGCCAGATGTGGGGCATCTGCCTCGGTCAGTTCGCGGGCAATTCCACGCTGGTGTTCTTCCTCACCTGGTTCCCCACCTATCTCGCGACCGAGCGGCAGATGGACTATCTGAAGATCGGCTTCTTCGCCGTGCTGCCCTTCATCGCCGCATCGGTCGGCGTGCTGTTCGGCGGCTGGTGGTCGGACGGGATGCTGCGCCGGGGCCTTTCCCCCAATATCGCGCGCAAGCTGCCGGTCATCACCGGGCTGCTGCTCGCCTCCACCATCATCGCGGCCAATTTCGTGGAATCGGACGCGGTGGTGATCACGATCCTGTCCGTCGCCTTCTTCGCGCAGGGCATGGCGGCATTGGGCTGGACGCTGGTGTCCGACATCGCGCCCGAAGGGATGCTGGGCCTGACCGGCGGCATCTTCAACCTCGCGGCCAATCTGGCGGGCATCGTGACGCCGCTGGTGATCGGCTTCATCGTCGCGGCGACCGGCTCCTTCTTCTTCGCGCTCGCCTATGTCGGCCTGCTCGCGCTGCTGGGGGCGCTCGCCTATATCTTCATCCTCGGCGATGTCGAAAGGATCGTGCTGTGATAGCGGCGCTGGCCCTTGCGGCAGCGCCGGTGCCGTGCCCGGCAGAACCGCCGCTCTCCTATGTCTGCGGCGCCGAAAAGCCGGAGGATATCGTCCGCATCGGCCGCAGCGACTGGCTGGTGGCGAGCGGTTTCGCGCAAGGCGCGGGGCTGAAGCTCATCGACGCGCGCACGGCGGAGGCGAGCCTCTGGTATCCCGGCACGCGGGACCAGATCGCCTGGGACAGGAAGCGGTTCGCCGCCTGCCCCGGCCCGGTCGATCCCGCGCTGTTCAACGCGCGCGGGCTTTCGGTGCGGGAACAGGCGGACGGAACGTACCGCCTGCTGGTCGTCAACCATGGCGGGCGGGAATCGATCGAGCTGTTCGACATCGACCTGCGCCCGTCGCGCCCGTCGCTGCGCTGGCGCGGCTGCCTCCCGCTGCCGCCGGGCCATGTCGCCAACAGTGTCGCCTCCTTCGCGGACGGCACCATCCTGACGACGATCCTCACCCGGCCGGGTACCGGCATCACCGATTTCGTGCGCGGCGGCATCACCGGGCTGGTGATGGCGTGGCGGCCCGGCGATACCGGCTTCGCGCCGCTGCCGGGGACGGAGCTGCCCGGCAATAACGGGCTGGAGGTGTCGCCCGACGACCGGCATTATTATGTCGTCGCCTTCGGCTGGCATGCGGTGCTGAAGTTCGACCGGACCAGGCAGGACGGCCCGGTCGCCCGCCTGACCATGCCCGATTTCATGCCGGACAATATCCACTGGATCGACGGGCGGCTGGTCGCGGCGGGCATGCGGCTCGACGAACCGGCGTGCGGGGGCTTGCGCAAGATCGTCGACGGCGAGGCGGACAAGATGCTCTGCCATCGCGGCTATGTCGTCGCGGCGCTGGACGGCGAGCTGACCCATGTTTCGACGCTGGCCTATGGCGAGCCGTCCCCGTCCTTCAACGGCGTATCGGCCGCCGCCTTCGCCGGGGGCAGAATCTGGCTCGGTTCCTATCAGGCCGACCGGCTGGCATGGCGCGCCGACCCTGCCGCCGGAAACTGACCGCCAGGGCCCTAGGTCCTACGCTTGCGGCAGGAGGCAAGGACGATATCCACCACCTGCTCGCGCCGCCGCGCCACCGCCTCCGGCGAGGTCATGTCGCGGTTGAAGATCTGCGAGAAGGTGTAGCGGTTCGACACATTGTAGAAGCACAGCGCGCTGATCGTCATGTGCAGGTCGACCGGGTCCAGATCGTCGCGGAAAACGCCCTCCGCCACGCCCTTGGCGATGATGTCGCTCAGCACGCGGATCACGCTCTCGTTGCGGCGCTTGATGCCCGCCACGTCGCCGACGAAGGCGCCCTTGTGCATATTCTCGTTCATCACCAGCCGGACGAACTCCGGGTTCTCATGATGATAGTCGAAGGTGATGCGGATATTGCTGGCCAGCGCTTCCTCGGCATTCATCGCCTCGATCGGCACGGCGGTCTCGGTGGCGCGGATGCCGTTATAGGCTTCCTCCAGCACCGCGCGGTAGAGCGCTTCCTTGCTGCCGAAATGATAATAGATCATCCGCTTGGACGTGCTGGTCTTTTCGGCGATCTCGTCGATGCGCGCGCCGCTCAGCCCCTTTTCGGCGAATTCGGCGCGCGCGACCGCCAATATTTCCTGCCGCGACATTTCTCCGTCAGCCGTCCGCCCGCGAGAGGACGCGGAGGCAGCGGCGCCATTGGGATTTTTCACTCTTCTCGCGCTTTCATCATCTGTCTGCCGGTTCGATTGCAAGGAGTAGCACGATCGGCGCGCTTTGTAAGGGCCGACCGGGCTTCCTCCGGCAAAAACCGCTCAGTCGATGGGGTGGCTGCGCACGCCCGCCGGGGCGATCCGGTCGAGCGGATGCGCTTCCATCCACTCGATCCGCTTCACGTCGAGCGGCGTGACGGCGACGGCGGCGCCGATATCGAGCTGCCTTTCCGCGCGCACCGACCATGCGGGCCAGCGCAGCGCCGGCGTGTCGGGGGAACCGGTCTTGGCCATCGCGATCAGCGCGCCGAGCATCGAGGCCGACAGCGCCCGGTCCTCCGCCGTCCAGTCGCGCGTCGGCCGCAGGCTGTTATAGGCGTCGAGCGTCCCCAGCCAATAGGGCACGTCCGAGGTATGATAGGCGCCGATCGTCGCCGGATCGACATCGACGATGGCGACGCCCGGCCGGAACGGATGATGGCGGGAGAAGCGGGCGATATAAGTCGCCTGTCCCAGCTTCGCCTGATCCACCGCGCATTGGCGGGCGGCGAGGACGAAGCCCTGCGCGCGGGCGGCCTCGCGCGCGGCGGCGCGGGCCTGCTCGTCGGTGGAGGCCGGGAACAGCTTCAGGAATTGCGCGGCGTCCGCCCCGAACAGCTTCTCCGCCTGCGCCCGATAGTCCGCCAGTCCCGTGATGCGACCCAAGGGGCTCATGGCGATGTCGATATCGTCGGAAGTATAGGCGGCGATGACCGGCACGCGGGCAAGCGCGCCCGCCTTCAGCGCCGCGTCCTTTTGCAGCGGCAGCACCTTGCCGTCGAGGATCGGCCCGCCGATGCGGATGCCCTCGACCCTGGCGCCGACCTGATTTTCGCTCTGCACCGCCAATATGCGGTCGGCGGGCAGGTCGCGCATCTTCGCCAGCGAGGCCGCGCCCAGCCGCTCCTGCAAGCGCAACCCGGTCTGCTCCGCGCTCTCCAGCGTCGGCCATGGCGTGCGATAGTTGCAGCCGCTCAGCATCACCGCCGAACTGAACAGGCCCTTCGCCTCCGGCGCGAAGATCAGCGAGGCGACCGAGAAGGCGCCCGCCGACTGGCCCATCACCAGCACCCGGTCGGGATCGCCGCCGAATTGCGCGATATTCTCCCTGATCCAGCGCAGCGCGGCGATCTGGTCCATGATGCCGTAATTGCCGGAATGGCCGCCCTGCTCCTTCGACAATTCGGGATGGGCAAGGAAGCCGAAGGCCCCCACCCGATAGTTGAAGTTGACCGCGATCGCGCCCGCCTTCGCCACCGCCTCGCCGTCATAATTGGCCATGCCGGACGAGCCGATGGTGAAGCCGCCGCCATAGATGAACACGATCACCGGCCGCTTCGCGCCCTTGCCGGCATCGGCGGGCGCCCAGAGGTTGAGCGTCAGGCAATCTTCCGAGGTCGCTTCCTCGCCGAAATAATGGTTGATGTCGTGCGGGCGCAGCACCTGAATGCATTCCGGCCCCTTGCGGTCGGCGTTCCACACGCCCTGCCAGCGGATCGGCTTGGGCGCGGCCCAGCGGTTGGCGCCCACCGGCGGCTGCGCAAAGGGGATGCCGAGCCAGGCGTGCACTCCACTGTCGAGCTGCGTGCCCGCCACCTTGCCGCTGCCGGTTTCGACCGGATCGCCGGGAAGGGCGACCATGCCCCTTTTCTGCGCCGTCGCGGGGGCGGCCAGCATCGCCAGCGCGGCCGCCGCCGCCATCCATGCCCGGACCTTTCCCTTGTGCCTGCCGATCATCAACCTCTCCCCTCTTTGGTTTTTCTCGCTCAATCCAGCACCGGATCGCGATAGCGGCTCTGCGCGGCGAGGCGCACCGGCGCGTTGGATGCGCCGAAGCCGCGATAGTCCTGCCGCTGCACGATCTCGAAAAAGAAGCGCTTGTCGAAGGCGCGGGAATAAAGCTGCCAATAGCGATGCCCGGCCTCGTCCTCGTCATAGAGCAGCCCCGCCCCGCACAGCGCGGCGAGCGCCTCTTCCTCCAGCCCGAAGCGGGCGGCGAGGTCGGGATAATAGTTGGGCGGCACCTCCATCACCGGCAGGCCCTCCCGCCCCAATTGCCCGGCCGCGCCGAAGATATCCGCCGTGGAAAAGGCGATGTGCTGGAACCCCGCGCCGAAGCCGTGATGGACGAAGCGCGACGAGAGCGTGTTGCGCCCGCCCGATGCGTTGATCGTCACGCGGAAACTGCCGTCCGCCGCCGTGATCGCCCGGCTCTGCACCACGCCGCCGGGGTCGAGGATATCCAGCTCCTCCTGCTTTTCCACCTCGAACAGGCTGGTCCAGAACAGCTGCCACGACAGATATTCGTCCACGTCCACCGACGCCGCGATATGGTCGATGCCCTGCAACAGCGCCGGGCCGGGCGCCTCCACCGGCTCGAACTCCTGCGCCCAGATCGCGTCGGCGCCGCCGTCCTCGACCAGATAGAGCAGGCTGCCGCCCACCCCCCGCAGCGCCGGGATGGCGAGGTTGCCGGGGCCGGGATCCTGATCGAAACGGGCGATATCGAGCGAGGCCGCGCGGTCCAGCACGGCCGTCACATCCTCGACCCGCAGGCCCAGCGCGCAGATCGACGCGCCATGCGTCAGGCGATAGCTGTGGGCGAAGCCGTGATGCTCGCGGTTCAGCACCAGATTGACGCCGCCCTGCTGCCAGCGGTCGACCGCCTTGTTGCGGTGGCGGCCGGTGTGGCGGAAGCCCAGCGCGCGCAGCATCGGCACCAGCCGCTCGCTTTCCTCGTCCGACAGCGCGAATTCGATGAACTCCGTCCCCCTTATGTGCGCGCGGGCGGGCAGCGCCGGGGCCTCGCCATTGATCCGGCGCGCATCCTCGATCGTCGCGGTGAGCGAGCGCCACGCATCATGAGCAACAAGGCTGGAGGAGGAAGCGCGGAAGCGGTCGTTGAAGATTTCGAGCGACAGCGGCCCCCTATACCCGGCCTTCAGCAGCGCGGCGGTATAGTCGGCGATCCGCATGTCGCCCTGCCCCGGCAGGCAGCGGAAATGACGGCTCCAGTAGAGCAGCCCCATGTCGAGGCGCGGCGCGTCGGCCAGTTGGACGAAGGCGATCTTGCCGCCGTCGATATCGGCAAGGCTCTCGATCGGAATGGCGCGGGAAAGCGAATGGAAGCTGTCGAGCAAGATGCCGATATTGGGGTGATCCACCGCCTTGACGATATCCCACACCTGCCGGTGATCGTTGATGTGCCGCCCCCAGGCCAGCGCTTCATAGCCGACGACGATGCCGCGCTTCGCCGCGCGCTCGCCCAGTTCGGCGAAGTCGGCGACGATGCGCCCCCGGTCGGGCAGCGCATGGGGCGAGCAGTTGGAGCAGACGAGGATGCGGTCGGTGCCCAGTTCCCCCATCAGGTCGAATTTCCGCTCCGCCCGGTCGAAGGCGCGGGCGCGCAGCGGTTCGGGCATGCCCTCGAAATCGCGAAACGGCTGGTAGAGCACACAAGCCAGGCCGAGGTCCGCCATCATCCGCGCGACGTCGCGGGGCGTGCCGGGATAGCCGATCAGGTCCGGCTCGAAAATCTCGACCGCCCTGAACCCCGCCCCGGCGATCGCCGCCAGCTTCTGATCCAGCGTGCCGCTGACGCAGACCGTAGCGATGGATTTCAGCATGAGCGCCCTCTTCCTGCCCCACGCGACGCTTGGGGGCGTCGGTGATCCTTGGCTGACGCTATGTGTACGAACTGGTTCATTCATTGTCAATCGCAGGGGCAAAGCCATGCGTTTTTGGTGACTTCCCGTCATGCCAGCGCAGGCTGGCATCGCAGGAGACAGCGCACCATGGCCTGAGACCCCGGCCTGCGCCGGGGTGACGGTAAAGACGAAAGGGCCACTTTCCCCGCGCCAGTCTCCGGCGCATGGAAAAGAAAATGGCCCTCCCCGCCCGCATGAAGCGGGCGCGAAGGGCCTCACGCCCCGTCCCCGGTCGTCGGGGGCGCAAACGGTGCCGGACGAGGGGAAACCCCCGCCCGGCCTGATGTCAGAGACGGTCGTCGATCTTCGAGCGGAAGAAACCCTGCGGGAATTCCTCGACCGCGTTGCCGACGATCGTATATTCCTTCTGGCGGCCGCTGAAGCGCCCTTCCAGCTCCATATAGGATTGCGGATCGAACAGCGGCGTCGCGCTCATGCCCATCACGCCGGTCGCGTCGACCTTCTGGCAGGTATAATGGCACCCCTGCTGCGCGGCGTTCTTGAGGCCGTGCTCCAGCATGCCGTCCATCGCCGCCTTCAGCAGATAATGCATCGTCATGAAGTTGAAGCCGAGCGGATAGATATCGTCCACCGTCACCGCAGGCTTGCCGTCGATGTCGCGCACGTCCGGGAACATCTTCCAGCCCGGCACCTTGGAGGCGACATATTGCGCATGGGCCAGCGTGCCGATCTTCACCACGGTGGTCATCTGCGCGCCCAGCTCATGCGCCAGACGCATGCGCTCGCAGCCCTCGTCCATCTCCGTTTCCGGGTCGGCATTGGTGCGGGCGATAAGGATGCAGTCCGTCCCCTCCATCGCGGCGAGCGCGGCGCGCACCTTCTCCAGATATTTCTCGCGCGGCAGCAGCCGGGTCGATTCCTCCATGTCGCCGGAATCCTCCAGCTGCAACGCGGTCGCCCCAGCCATGATCATCCGCTTGGTGGAGCGGTAGACGGCGAGCGGGCCGCCGAAGCCGTCCTCGATATCGGCGGCGAGCGGGACCGGCGACGTCTGGGTGATGCGGCTGCATATCCATTCGATATCGGTCAGGTTGCTGAAGCCATAGTCGATCACGCCGTTCATCGCGATCGACACCTCTCCGCCGCTGAGCATCGCGGCCTCGAAGCCGACCATCTCGACCGCGCGCATCGACGCGCAGTCATAGACGCAGGGTGCGACGATGCATTTGTTCGATTCTTCCAGAAGCCGTTTAAGCGATTTCTTGGCCATTCTTCTTTCCTTGTTTCCTCGATTATGTGCGCGGATCAGAACCTGACGCGCGCGCCGACCTTGAAATAGCGGCCGATGGGGTCGAAATAGACCTGGTTGGTCGCGCCCTGCGCGCTGGCCGCCATCGGCGGATCCTTGTCCAGCACGTTGTTGACGACGCCGAACAGCTCGAACTGCTCATTCACCCGCAGCGAGGCGCTGAGGTCGAGATAGAAGCGGCCGTCCACCCGGTTGGTGTTGACGCTGCTGGGCAGGGTGGCGGCATAGCCGTCATCCTCCGGCCCGACCAGCGTGGTGTCGAAAATGCCCTTGGGGATATATTTGCCGTGGGCGCTCAGCGTGAAGGCATTCTTCCGCCAGGTGACGGTGCCGTCGATGATATAGTCGGGAACGCCGGTGGTGGTGCCGGGGCGATAGCCGGTCTGGCCGGTGCGATCGACGCCGCCGATCGCCAGCTTCAGATATTTGGTGGCGAGCACCCGGAAATCGAGGCTGCCCGCATTGCCGATATCGGTATTGTAGCTCAGTTCGAAGTCGATGCCGCGGTTGATGATCTCGCTGACGTTCTGCAGCACATCCTGCACCTGAAGCAGCGTGCCGGCACCATCGCGCGAGACATAGGAGCACAGCGCGGTGGCGCCCTGCGCGCAGCGGTCGACCACGACCTGCGCGCCCAGCGTGGAGATCGCGCCCTTGATCTTGATGTCGTAATAATCGACCGACAGGCGCAGCGACCGGGCGAAATCCCAGTCCGGAGCCAGCACCACACCGGCCGTCCAGGTATCCGCCTTTTCCGCATTGAGCGCGCGGTTGGCGCCGGTCAGCGAATTGACCTGGATCTGCGCGCCGCCGTTCACCGGATCGACGATGGTGACGCGGCCCGCCGTCACCGGACCGAACAGCTCGGTCAGGTTGGGCGCGCGGATGTCGCGCGACCGGGTGGCGCGGAAGCGAATCTCCGGAACGGGCGCATAGACCGCGCCCAGCTTCCACGTGGTCGCATCGACGCTGGTGGTGTCGACGCCAGGGGCGGACCGGCTGTAATGCGTCTGGCGGATCGCGCCGTTCAGCTCCAGCGTATCGGCGAGCGGCATATCCCTGAGGATCGGCGCGACCGCTTCCAGATAGCCTTCGATCACCTCGATCTTGCCGCTGACGGCCTTGCCGTTGAACGACCAGAAGGCATTGGCGGTGGACAGGGCGTCGGCGGTGCCGACCGCCTTGTCGCTGCGATATTCGGCGCCGGTCGCGACCGAGAAATCCCCGCCGGGCAGCGCGAACAGCGCGCCGTTCACATTGGCGGCCAGCACATGCTCGGTCGTGTCGGTGGTCTGATAGCCCGAGGGCGCGATATAGGCCGCGGCCGGGCCGGAGATATTGCCTGAGCCGAAAATATTCATCGGCACGCAAGCGGGGTCGTCATTGGCCGGATTGGCGTCGGCATTGATGCCACACACCACCTGATTGCCGACCTGCACCGCATTGGCGGCATTGGTGACGCGGCTGGCGATGACATTGCCGCTGTAGTTCTGGCGGAACTTGTTGCGGCCATATTGATAATAGGCGTCCCACTTCCAGTTGTCGCCCAGATTGCCCTCGAACGAGAGCACCGCGCGATAGGTGCGGTTGCGCGAATGGTTGATCGATCCGCCCAGATCCATGAACGCGCGGCCAAGGCTGAACGAGGTGATGCCGTTCTGGTCCATGATGTCCGCCACGCCCTGCGGCAGATAGGCATTGTTGCGGTTGATGGTGAGGGTCGAGCGCGCGACCGAGCCGATGACCATGCCCTTCACCTCGCCGTAAGAGAGGTCCAGATTGGCCTTGAGCGCGTCGGAGAACTCATAGTCGACATGGGCATAGCCGACGATGCGCTGCACCGGCGGGATCAGCAATATCCCGTCGAGAAAGCCGTTGCGCCCCGATTCCTCGCCGCCATAGGTGAACAGCGGCGACGGGTTGTTGCCGTAGATCGTGCCGAAGTCATAATTGTGCGTCGTGCCGTCCGGGTTGAAGGCGAGGCCGCGCAAAGGCCCGGAATTGGCGACGATCAAGCCGCCGGACGACAGGTTGCCGGTCCCTGCCGGGCCGGTGCGGATGCTGGCGGGCAGGCCGCCGAAACCGGCGGGCGTGTTGCCGACCAGCTGCTCGTTCGGGCACCAGCTGCGCGTGTAGCAATCGCCCATGCCGTCGGAATCATTATATTCGCCCGCGATCACGAAATTGCCGCGGCCGTCGCCGAAGCGGGTGCCGTAGGCGAGCTGGACATTGCGTTCGCCCGCGTCGCCCTCGCCCGAAATGCCAGCCTGGACCGATCCCTTGAACCCGTCGAGCGACTTGTCGATGATGAAGTTGACCACGCCCGCGACCGCATCCGACCCATAGGCCGCCGATGCGCCGCCCGTCACCACCTCGGTGCGGCTGATGATCGAGCTGGGGATCAGGTTGACGTCGATCGTCCCCTGCGTGGTCGAGGGCACGAAGCGCTTGCCGTCGAGCAGCACCAGCGTCCGCGTCGCGCCCAGGCCGCGCAGGTCGAGCACGCGCGCGCCGATATTGCCGCCGACCGCCTGCTGCGTCGCGGGCGTCACCAGCGGGCGGAAGGACGGCAGCTCGTTGAGCGCGTCGCCGACATTGGTGATCGCGCGCTGCTCGAACCGCTCCTGCCCGACCACCGACACCGGCGTCGGCGCGTCGAAGCCGCTGCGCGCGATGCGCGAACCGGTGACGATGATCTCCTGCGCCGCATTTTCCTGCGGCGCCGCCGGTTCCTCCGCCGTCTGCGCGAGGACGGCGGCAGGCGCGCTCGCCAGCGCCAGCGCGCCGAGCGCGGCGCCCCGGAAGCGGCCCTTGCCGCCGCCCTTGCCGCCGCGATGTGAAATCCGAACCTCAATCATGATGTCTCTCCCCTCAATGCGCCTTGTCCGGCGCTGTCTGACGTCAATCGGAAATGCTCTGGTCCTGCATCCGGCGCAGCAGCCGGTAGGGCTTGCGGGCCAGCAGCAGCAGAAGGACCATCACCGGCGTCGCGAGGCCGACGATGATGGAAAGCGAATATCGAATGTCGGCGGGCTCGCGGAACACATGGTCCGTCATCAGGCCGATCACCATCGGCCCGACGCCCAGCCCCACCAGCGTGATGATGGTGATGTAGAGCGCGGTCACCTGCCCGCGCGCGCGGTTGGGAATGATAAGCTGCAACGCCGTCCCCGCGCAGGGAAAGGGCATGCAGCTCAGGAACATGGCGGGCGCCAGCAGCAGCAGCGCCAGCTGCGCATTGGGCATCAGCGGCGCCAGCGCGCCGAACAGCCCGCAGCCGACGAAGCCGGCGGCCGCGACCGTCAGCTGCGCGTCGCTGTGCCCCTTGCGGGTCAGCCGGTCGCTCAGCCAGCCGGCGCAGAAGGTACCGCCCGTCCCGCACAGCAGCATGATGAGGCCGAAGCCCAGGCCGATCTCCGCCGCGCTCCAGCCATAGACGCGGATGAACAGCGCGGGCGCCCAGATATTATAGGCGTAGGACACCAGCGTCACCATGGAGAAGCCCGCGAACATCGGGATCAGCGCCGCCTTGCGCGCCGAAACGATGGCCAGCACCTGCCGGATGGACAGCGGCTCGTCCGCGCCCGGCCCCTGCCGCTTCGGTTCGCGCACGAGGAACAGGAACGGCACCAGCAGCAGGCCGGGGAAACCGACGATGATGAACGCCGCCTGCCACGGCTTCAGCCCGTCCAGCAGCCCGCCGTGCAACAGCGCGGAGGTTTCCAGCCACTCGATCAGGCTGCCGCCGCCGATGAAGGCGAGGCCGATGCCGAACGGCGCGCTCAGGAAGAAGATGCTGACCGCCCGCCCCAGCCGGTCCGGCGGGAAGAGGTCGCTCAGCATCGACAGGCTGGCCGGGGTCACGCTCGCCTCGCCCACGCCGACGCCGACGCGGGTCAGGAACAGCTGCCAATAGGTGCGCGACAGGCCGGACGCCATGGAGAACAGGCTGAACAGCGCGAGGAAGCCGCCCATGATCACCTTGCGGGGGTAGCGGTCCGCAAGCCGGCCGATCGGCATGCTGCACAGCGTGTAGAAAATGCCGAAGGCGACGCCCTGCAACATGCCGAAGCCGGTATCGTCCAGCCCGAACTCCGCCTTCACCGGCTCCACCGTCAGGTTGAGCACGACCCGGTCGAACTGCGACGCGATGGAGGCGAGCGCGAGCAGCAAGGCGATGAGCCAGCCTCGGGCCGTGCCCGACGACTTTTCCTCGATGGATTCGAATGCCTGCGCCTGCTGCCGCATATCAGGGCTTTCTCCCGACTTCCCTGCCAGTTCTATTTGCGCGCGGGAAGTCTTGTCTTGTTCAACTTATCATGTGACCGTGCACATTATCAGTAAAGCGCCATCTGTCAACTATTTCATGGACGTTCGCGTTTTTACCGATTCAGGCGGTTTCGCCCGAAAGCGCGCCCCGCACGGCGGCCAGCTGGGCATCGAGCGGCAGATCGCCCGGCACGACGATCACCGCCTCTTCCTCATCGGGCATTTCCAGCGTCGCAAGCTGGCTGTCGAGCAGCTGGACGGGCATGAAATGCCCTTCCCGCGCCGACATGCGCAGCACCAGCGAGTCCTTCGACAGCAGCGGCAGCACGAAGCGGATATCCGCCCCGGCCCGCGCACGCAGCCGGTCGCGATAGCCCCGCTTGAGCGCGGAGCAGGACACAACGCAGCCCGCCGCGCGATTCGCGATCAGCGCATCCGCCACATTGTCGAGGAAAGGCCGGCGGTCCTCGTCGTTCAGCGGGATGCCCGCCGCCATCTTCGCCACATTGGCGGGCGGGTGCAGCCCGTCCCCCTCGACGAAGGGAATGCCCAGCGCGTCGGCAAGCGCCGCCCCCAGCGTCGACTTGCCGCAACCGCTCACTCCCATGACGACGATGCCCAGGCTCATGCCTCTTCCTCCGGCGCGGCGGGGTCGAACAGCCGCATATAGGCCGCGCTGTCGGCCGGTCCCGATCCGGCGGCCACGAGCATCCGGTGCAGGTCGGCGACCAGCGAGGTGAGCGGCATCGGCACGCGCCGCGCGTGGGCGGCGGCCTGCACGGTTTCCAGGTCCTTCAGCATATTGTCGATCCTGCCGGTGGGCGAATAGTCGCGCCGCGCCATCTTCGCCATGAACTCCTGCATTATCCGCGAATCCGCGCGCCCGCCCGCCAGCGCGGCGGGCACCAGCGTGGCGTCCACCCCGTGGCATTCCGCGAACCGCACCGCCTCGGCCACCGTCAGGAACGCGCCCGCGCACAATATCTGGTTGATCAGCTTGACCGTCTGCCCGGCGCCGTTGCCGCCGACATGGGTACGATTGGCGGCAAGCCGGTCCAGCAGCGGCGCGGCGCGCTCGACATCTCCAGCCGCGCCGCCGATCATCAGCGTCAACGCGCCCCGCGCGGCGGCGGGCGCCCCGCCCGAAAGCGGCGCGTCGATCCAGCCCATGCCGGTTTCCCGCCGCAACCTTTCCGCCATCGCCGCGCTTGCCGCCGGATCGATACTCGACATGTCGACCAGCAGGCGCTCCGGCGTCGCCGCCTCGGCCACGCCGCCGGGGCCGAACACCGCGTGCTCGACGATCGCCGCGCTGTTGAGGCTGGTGATGACGAACTCCGCCCGCCCCGCCGCCTCGGCGGCCGAGGCGACGACCGTCGCGCCCCGCCCGGCCAATGCCGCGCAGGCGCCGGGATCGCGGTCATATAGCGCCAGCTGCGCCCCGCCGTCGAGCAGGCGCGCGGCGATGGCGCCGCCCATCACGCCGACGCCGATGACCGCGACCCGCATCATGGCGCCGCCTTCACCGACGCGCGCTCCGTCACCGACAGGCCGACATCGACGGCGATCGGCCGCCGCGCCGTCTCCTTGCCGGACAGCAGGTCGCGCACCGCCTGCCCCGCCCGCTGGCCGAGCGCGCGGAAATCGACATGGATCGAAGTGAGCGGCGGGTTGATCTCCCGGCCGATCTCGAAATCGCCGAAGCCCATGATCGACAGGTCGTCCGGCACCGCGATCCCGCGGCGCTGGCATTCCATCACCGCGCCCACCGCCGAGAGATCCGATACCGCGAAGATCGCCTCCACGTCCGGGTCCCGGTCCAGCAGCACGGCGAGGCTCTGCGCGCCATGATCATAGCTGATCGGCGGCTTGCCGTGGCGCAGCACATGATGCGTCGAAAGCCCGGCGATGCGCAGCTCGTCCTCGAAGCCGCGCATGCGCTCTTCGCCGCGATGGTCGATCACGTCGCCGTCGGTCGCGCCGCCGAGCGCACCGATGCGGGAAAAGCCCCGGTTGATCAGATAGCGCGCCGCCGTGCGGCCGACATTATAGTTGGAAAAGCCGACCACATGCTCGATCGGCCGGCTGGGCAGGTCGGCAATCTCGATGATCGGGATATCGGCCGCCAGCAGCATGCGCGAGGCGGTGCGGCGGTGGATCGTGCCGGTCAGCACGATCGCCTCCGGCCTGCGCGCCAGCAGGTTGCGCAGCTGCCGTTCCTCCTCCACCAGGTCATAATCGGTATAGGCGATCAGCAGGTGATAATCGTCCTCGCGCAGCGCCTCGGTGAGGCCATGGGCAACGGCGGCGAAATTGGCGTTGGTCAGCGTCGGCAGCATCAGCGCGACGAAGCCGGTGCGACGGCTCGCCAGGCTGCCCGCCGCGCGATCGGGCACATAGCCGAGGTCGGCGATCGCCTTGCTCACCCGCTCCCGCGTCGCCGGAAGCACCAGATCCGGATCGCTGAGCACGCGCGAGACGGTCATGCGCGAAACCCCTGCCAGACGGGACACATCTCGGATCGTCGGCCGCTGCTTCCCTTGCGAAGTGCGGTTTTCGGCCTTTTCCATGTCCGGCTGCACCGTTCGCGCCATGATATACTCCCCCGTCGCAGATGATTGGCGGCATGCAGTATAGCGGCAGCCCCCGCGCCGGGAAGAGCGCCCGGCTCAGCCCTCCAGCGCCAGATGCAATTTCACGACCTGGCTGCGGTCGCCCGCCCGCTCGAACGCGGCAACCGCGTCGGTCAGCGGATAGGTGCCCGACAGGATCGGCGACACGTCGATCTCCCCCGAAACGATCAGGTCGACCGCATGGTGGAATTCCCCATTGGCGCGGAAGGCGCCGACGAAATCGATCTCGCGCGCCTGCAACGCATTGACCGGCACCGGCGCGGTGCCGGGCGGCATCATGCCGACCTGCACGATGCGGCCGCCCCGGCGGACCACGCGGAACAGCGAGTCCAGCGCCTGCGGGGCGCCCGAAGCCTCGAACGCCACGTCGAAATGGCCGCCATCGGCCTCATAGCGCTTCAGCCCGTCCGGGTCCGCCGCGACATTGACGCCGTGGTTCGCGCCCATGTGGCGGCAGGCGACTTGCAGGGGGGCGTCCTCGATATCCGTGCAGACAATCTCCGCCGCCCCTGCAAGCCGTGCCGACCGGGCCGTCAACAGCCCGATCGGTCCCGATCCGGTGACGATCACCCGCTTGCCCATCAGCGCCCCGGCGCGGGCGACCGCGTGAAGGCCGACGGAAAGCGGCTCGGCGACGGACAGCTTCAGCAGGTCCGTGTCGTCCGGCACCGGAACGATCTGGTCCGTGCGCAGGATCAGATGCTGCGCGAAACCGCCCTGGACATGGGGAAAGCGCCCCGCGCTGCCCAGGAAAAACATGTTGGTGCAAAGGTTCATCCGCCCTTCGCGGCACCGCGCGCAGGAAAGGCACGGGCGGCTGGGGTCCAGCGCCGCCTTCATGCCGGGAGCGAGGCCCGTCACCCCTTCGCCCAGTTCGATCACCCGGCCGGAAATCTCATGGCCCAGCGTAAGCGGCTCCCGCACCGCGAAATCGCCGACCGCGCCGCGATGATAATAATGCATGTCGGACCCGCAAATGCCGCCATAGGCGACCGCCACCCGCACATGACCGGCGGGAATCGGCGCGTCGGCGACCTCGTCGATACGCAGATCCTTTTTCCCATGACATATGGCCGCGAGCATCCGGGAACCCTCCTTCTTCATTAATGTTACCGATATCATCTATAAATCCGGCTTGCAATCCGCTAATGAGACGACGGATATTATTTGTCACATATTGTCAGGAATCGCCGTTTTCGTGGATATTTTGACTTGAAAGAATTGCAATAGAGGTTCATCAAGGCATCAGTTATGTGACCGGTCCCTAAAGAATCGGAGAAGGATTTGCAGCACAATCTATTCGACCTGGCCGGACGCGGCGCGCTGATAACCGGCGCCTCGCAGGGCATCGGCTTCGCCATCGCGCAGGCCCTCGCGGGGGCGGGCGCCCGCGTCATCCTCAACGGCCGCTCGCAGGACAAGCTGGACCAGGCCGCCGACCGGCTGCGCGGCGAAGGCGTGGACGCCGCACGGATCGGCACGACCTGCTTCGACGTGACCGACGCGGCGTCCGTGCGCGCCGGGGTGGACGCGCTGCTGGGCTCTGGCGAACGGATCGACATCCTCGTCAACAATGCCGGCATCCAGCGCCGCAACCCGCTGGAACAGTTCGACGATGCCGACTGGGACGCGCTGATCGCCTGCAACCTGAGCAGCCTCTACCATGTCAGCAAGGCCGTCGCCCCGCACATGATAGAGCGCGGCAGCGGCAAGATCATCAATATCGGCAGCGTCCAGTGCGAGCTGGCCCGCCCCGGCATCGCCCCCTATACCGCGACCAAGGGCGCGGTGAAGAACCTGACCAAGGGCATGTGCGCCGACTGGGCGAAATACGGGCTACAGATCAACGCGATCGGCCCCGGCTATTTCGACACGCCGCTCAACAAGGCGCTGGTCGAGGATCCCGAATTCGACGCCTGGCTGCGCAAGCGCACCCCCGCCGGGCGCTGGGGGACATTGCCGGACCTGCACGGCGCGGCCATCTTCCTGGCCTCGCCCGCATCCGATTTCGTCAACGGCCAGACGATCTATGTCGATGGCGGCATCGTTTCGGTAATCTGAGAGGGCATGATGAGCATATCCCGTCCGACCGCGATCCAGATGGCCCCCTTTTCCGCCTATCTGGAGGAAGAGCTGGACCGCCGCTTCGAGATAATCCGCTGGTTCGATCTGGACCCGGCCGCGCAGCAGCAGATCCTCTCCACCGGCGACGCGGCGATCGGCGCGATCGTCACCAACGGCCATGTGGGGTGCCCCGACGCGCTGATCGAGGCGCTGCCGGGGCTGAAGATCGTTGCCATTCACGGCGTCGGCTTCGACCGGGTCAACCTCGACCTGGCGAAGCGCAAGGGCGTGGGCGTTTCGACCACCCCCAATGTGCTGAACGAGGATGTGGCCGACCTGGCCGTGGGCCTCGTCATCGCGCTGCTGCGGGCGGTGACGCCGGCCGATGCGTTCGTGCGCGCGGGCCTGTGGGAACGGGGCGACTTCCCCCTCGCCCGCAAGGTGACGGGCCGCCGCTTCGGCATTGTCGGGCTGGGCCGCATCGGGGTTGAGATCGCCCGCCGCCTCGCCGCCTTCGGCCCGGTCGCCTATACCGGCAGCAAGCCGAAGGACGTGCCCTACGCCTTCCACCCCGATGCGCGGACGTTGGCGCGGAACAGCGACGTGCTGATCCTCGCCTGCCCGTCCAACGAGCAGACCCGTCATCTGGTGAACCGCGACATCCTCGATGCGCTGGGGCCGCAGGGCTATGTCGTCAACATCGCGCGCGGCGCCGTCGTCGACGAGGCGGCGCTGATCGCCGCGCTGGAGGAAGGGCGCATCGCCGGGGCCGCGCTCGACGTGTTCGAGCAGGAACCCCATGTCCCCGACGCGCTGCGTACATCGCCCCGCGTGCTCCTCACCCCGCATATCGCCAGCGGCACCGAGGAAACGCGGCGTGACATGGCCGACATGGTGCTGCAAAATCTGGACGCGATGCTGGCGGGGAACGCCCTGCCCCATGCGCTGATCTGAGCAACGGGCAACTGGCCGGAACGGGAGGGAAAGCATGGCAAGGATCGCGGTCATCACCGGCGCGGGCAGCGGCATCGGGCGCACCGTCGCGCTCGCCCTGTCGCGGCGCGGCTATGCGCTGGCGCTCGCCGGACGCCGGGCCGAGGCGCTGGAGGAAACCGTGGCGCTGCTGGCGTCCGGCACCGCCGCGCTCTGCATGCCCACCGACGTGACCGATAAGGCGTCGGTCGCAGCGCTGTTCGATGCGACGGTGGCGCGGTTCGGGCGGGTCGACCTGCTGTTCAACAATGCGGGCGTGAATGCGCCGGACGTGCCGCTTGACGCGCTGGACGAGGCGGACTGGCGCCATGTCATCGACACCAACCTGACCGGCGCCTTCCTCTGCCTGCAAGCCGCGTTCGCTGCGATGAAGGCGCAGTCGCCGCGCGGCGGGCGCATCATCAACAACGGCTCGATCTCCGCCACCAGCCCGCGCCCCAACTCCATCGCCTATACCGCCAGCAAACATGCGATCACCGGCCTCACCAAGTCCGCCTCGCTCGACGGCCGCGCGTTCGACATCGCCTGCAGCCAGATCGACATCGGCAACGCGGCGAGCGCGATGGGATCGCGCATGGCCAGGGGCGTGCCGCAGGCCAATGGCCAACTGGCGGTCGAACCGGTGATGGATGTCGCCCATGTCGGCGAGACCGTCGCCTATATGGACAGCCTGCCGCTGGACGCCAATGTCCAGTTCATCACGCTGATGGCGACGAAAATGCCTTTCGTCGGCCGGGGATAGCGCCACCGGCCCGCGCCTTCTTCAGCGCGCGGGCGCGGCCTCCCTTTCCCCCGCCAGCGCCACATAGGGCGAGACGGCGGCCAGCGCGCGCTCGACGAAGAGCTGCTTCTCGCCGACCGGCGCGACATAATGGATCGCGGCCTCGGCATCCTGCCGGGATGCCCCGCGCAGGATCAGCCATGTCGCGAGATACTGGCTGGCGAGGCAGCCCCCGGCCGTCGCGACATTGCCATGGGCGACGAAGGGCGCGTCGATCACCCGCACGCCCGCCTCCTCCACCCAGGGCTTCGTCGTCAGGTCGGTGCAGGCCGGAAGATCGCCGACAAGGCCCAGCTTCGCCAGCAGCAGCGTGCCCGAACATTGCGCGCCGACCAGCTGCCGCTCAGGGTCGAGCCGGAGGCGAGCCAGCAGCGCCGGGTCGGCCGCGACCTCGCGCGTGCGCACGCCGCTGCCGATCAGCACCGCATCGGCCTCCTCCACGAATTCCAGCGGCCTCTGGCGGCGGATGGCGACGCCGTTCATCGACACCGCTTCCTCATCCGGGCAGGTGATCCAGGCGCGCCAGCCCTTATCCTTCATCCGCCCCAATATCCCCGCGGCGATGAAGGAATCCAGCTCGTTGAAGCCGTCAAAGGTCACAATCGCGATCTGCATGCCGTCCTTCCTTTCCTCCCCGCTTTCGCCCATGCCGCCGCCCGGCGCAAGCCCCGGCGGGATCGGTCTGCCCCGGCCCGGCGCCACGTCCGCGACGACCGCCCTGACGACCGCCCCGATGGCCGCAAAGCGACTTTCCTCGTCGAATATCTGCCTCTTCGGGTTGACGGCACTGTCCCTGACCCCTTAGCTTTCCCCCTTGAAGCAAGACCGATCGCCCGATCGTCCCCTGAGCGGATATGAGGCCAGCCCATATTCGCGCACCCATAAAGGAGAAAGGACATGGCCGAAGCGCCCTCGACCATAGCCCTCGCGACGGATCTCAGCCATCGTTCCGACCGCGCGCTGGACCGCGCGGTGCAGCTGGCGCGGGCATGGAAGGCCCGGCTACTCGTCATCCATGCGATAGAGGACGGCGCCCAGAGCTATGGCGACGGCGGCTATCCGCTGCCGAGCTGGCGCCGCCCGCCCGACCCGGCCAAGGCCGTGCGCCAGCGCCTGCACCGCGACCTTCAGCGCGAGGATACCGGGCTGGATCTCGACATCGTGGTCGAGTCCGGCACCCCGGCCAGCCTGGTGCTGGAAAAGGCGCGGGTCGCAGGGGCGGGGCTGATCGTCACCGGCGTCGCGCGCGACGAGACGCTGGGCCGCATGATATTGGGCGATACCGTCGACAAGCTATTGCGCGCCTCCCCCATTCCGATACTGGTCGTGCGCAACCGCGCGCCCGCGCCCTATGACGCGATGGTCGTCGCCACCGATTTCTCCCCCGGCGCGCACGAGATGCTGAAAAGCGCGCGCGGGCTGTTCCCCGGCTTGGGCCTCAGCCTGTTCCACGCCTATGACGTGCCCTTCGCCAGCTATCTCAACCGCGCGGAGATCGATCGCGAGTTCGAGGGCTATGGGCGGGAAGCGGCCGACCGGCTGCTGCGCGAAGCGGGCCTGTCGGAAGAGGAAGCCCGCTCCGTGCCCCGGCTGATCGAAATGGGGTCGCCAGAGGTGCTGCTGCGCGATTACGAGGCCGCCTCCGGCGACGTGCTGACCGTGGTGGGCACGCATGGCGGCGGCCTGATCTATCGCGCGCTGATCGGCAGCACCGCCCGCAAGATCATCAACGCGGTGGAAAGCGACGTTCTGGTCGTGCCGCCGTCCGACCGTTCCACCCCCTGACCCGCCTCCGCCGAAAAGTCCGACCCCCAAAGGAAATCATGCCAGACAGCCGCTCTCCCCTTCCCGATCCTTCCTGTACCACCTCGCGACGGCACCCTGCGTCGCGGCCGACCATCCTTTCCCATCCGGCCCTTTCCCTTCCGGGCGCCGATCCGGCATGAGCGGCAAGACCCTGCTTTCCCTGATCGTGGTGCTGCCCTTTCTCGGCAGCTTCCTCGCGGCCCTGCTGCCCGTCTATGCGCGCAATACCGCCGCGGCGTTGAGCGGCATGCTGGCGCTGGCGGGCCTGGCCATCCTTGCCTTCTTCTATCCGGCGGTCACCGGCGGCGGCATGGTGCGGGTGGACATCGCCTGGGCGCCGGACATCGGCCTCGACCTCATCCTGCGGCTGGACGGGCTGAGCTGGATCTTCGCCTTCCTCATCCTCGGCATCGGCGCGCTGGTCGTGCTCTACGCGCGCTATTACATGTCGCCCGAAGACCCGGTGCCGCGCTTCTTCTCGTTCCTGCTCGCCTTCATGGGGGCGATGCTGGGCCTCGTCCTCTCCGGCAATCTCGTCCAGCTCGCCTTCTTCTGGGAACTGACGAGCCTCTTCTCCTTCCTGCTGATCGGCTACTGGCACCACAACCAGAGCGCGCGGGACGGCGCGCGCATGGCGCTCATCATCACGGGCACGGGCGGCGTGTGCCTGTTGCTCGGCTTCCTCATCATCGGCCGCGTCGCGGGCAGCTACGACATAGACGTGATCCGCACGCAGGCCGACGCGATCCGGTCGAGCGGCTATTATCTGCCCGCGCTGCTGCTGGTGCTGGCGGGCGCCTTCACCAAGAGCGCGCAATTCCCGTTCCATTTCTGGTTGCCCCACGCGATGGCCGCGCCGACGCCGGTGTCCTCCTACCTCCATTCGGCGACGATGGTGAAGGCGGGCATCTTCGTGCTGATGCTGCTCTGGCCGGTGCTGGCGGGGACGGAAGAATGGTATCTGATCGTCGTCACCACGGGCCTTGCCACCATGGTGTTCGGCGCGTGGAGCGCGATCTTCCAGCAGGACCTCAAGGGCCTGCTCGCCTATTCGACGATCAGCCATCTGGGCATCATCACCCTGCTGCTGGGGCTGGGCAGCCCGCTCGGCGCGGTCGCGGCGATCTTCCACACCATCAACCATGCGACCTTCAAGGCCTCGCTGTTCATGGCGGCGGGCATCATCGACCATGAGACCGGCACGCGCGACCTGCGCAAGCTGTCCGGCCTCTACCGCTTCATGCCGATCACCGCGACGCTGGCGATGGTCGCCGCCGCCGCGATGGCGGGCGTGCCGCTGATGAACGGCTTCCTGTCGAAGGAAATGTTCCTCGCCGAGGCGCTGGCCGACCATCAGGGCACGATCATCGACGAGACCTTGCCCTATCTGGCCACGCTGGCGAGCGCGTTCAGCGTGCTCTATTCGCTGCGCTTCATCCATCAGAGCTTCTTCGGTCCGCCGCCGCGCGACCTGCCGCACGAGCCGCATGAGGCGCCGCCGTGGATGCGCCTGCCGATCGAGATACTGGTGCTGGCCTGCCTGCTCGCGGGCATCGCCCCCAACCTCACCATCGCGCCCTTTCTGGCGAATGCGGCGCAATCGGTGCTCGGCGCCCGGCTGCCCCATTACAGCCTCGCCATCTGGCACGGCTTCACGCTGCCGCTGGCGATGAGCCTTATCGCGCTGGGCTGTGGCATCCTCGGCTATCTGCTGTTCCGCGACCGGCTCAACGCCGTGAAGCGTTCCCCGGTGGTGGGCAGGCTGCAAGGCCGCCGCGCGTTCGAGCGGGTGCTGGCCGCGATCATGGACGGCGGCGTCGCGCTGCAAAGATGGCTGGGGACGAAAAGGCTGCAAATGCAGCTGCGCATCCTGCTCGGCATGGTGCTGCTGCTCGGCGCGCTGCCGTTCCTGCGCTTCGGCTACAGCCCCGGCACGCAACAGCTGACGCCGGTGGACCCGGTGTTCGCGCTGATCTGGATCGTCGGCGGGGCCTGCGCGGTGGGCGCCGCGGTGACCGCCAAATATCACCGGCTCGCCGCCCTCGTCCTGCTCGGCGGCGCGGGCATCGCCACCTGCATCAGCTTCCTGTGGCTCTCCGCGCCCGACCTTGCGGTGACGCAGCTGCTGGTGGAGATCGTGACGACCGTGCTGCTGCTGCTCGGCCTGCGCTGGCTGCCGATGCGCCGGCCGGAGCTGTGGTCGGGCAGCAGGCCGCTGCGCGTCAACCTGCGCCGCGCGACCGACCTCGGCGTCGCGCTGGCGGCGGGCGTCGGGATGGCGCTGCTCTCCTATGCGGTGATGACGCGCGAGGCCCCCGCGGGCATTTCCCGCTTCTTCGTCGAACAGGCCTATCCGGGCGGCGGCGGCACCAATGTCGTCAACGTCATCCTGGTCGATTTCCGCGGCTTCGACACGCTGGGCGAGATCACCGTGCTGGCGATCGTCGGCCTCACGGTCTTCTCGCTGCTGCGCCGGTTCCGGCCCGCCCGCGAGAGTGTCCGCACCCCGGTGCAGCAACGCCGCCAGAACGCCTATGACGAGGCGCAGGCCGACCGTTCCTTGGGCGACACGCTGGCCGATTATCTGCTGGTCCCGCGCATCATCATGGAATGGATGTTCCCGGCGATCATCGTCTTCGGCATCTTCCTGCTGCTGCGCGGGCACGACCTGCCGGGTGGAGGCTTCGCGGCGGGCATCACCTTCTCGATCGCCATCATCATCCAGTATATGGCGAGCGGGACGCGCGCGGTCGAAACGCGGCTCAGCGTGCTGCCGCTGCGCTGGGTCGGATTCGGCCTGCTGATCGCGCTGGCGACCGGCGCGGGGGCGATGCTGCTGGGCCGTCCGTTCCTGACGAGCTGGTTCAGCTATCTCGACCTGCCGCTGATCGGCAAGACCCCGGCGGCCAGCGCGCTGCTGTTCGACATCGGGGTATGCGGCGTCGTGGTCGGCTCGACCGTCCTCACCCTGATCGCGCTGGCGCACCAGTCGATCCGCACCCCCCGCACGGAAACGGAGGAAAGCTGATGGAAATCATCCTGTCGCTCGCCATCGGCATCATCACCGCGTCGGGCGTGTGGCTGCTGTTCCGGCCGCGCACCTTCCAGCTCGCCATCGGCCTGTCGCTGCTGTCCTATGCGATCAACCTCTTCATCCTGGCGATGGGCCGGCTGAAGATGGACGCGCCGCCGGTCGTCGACAAAGTGGCGGAGGCCAACCCCGCCGCCTTCGCCGACCCGGTGCCGCAGGCGCTGGTGCTGACCGCGATCGTCATCTCCTTCGCGACCACTGCGCTGCTGCTCGTGCTGCTGCTCGCTGCGCGCGGGCTGACCGGCACCGACCATGTCGACGGAACGGAGAAGACGCCCTGATGTCGCCCGCCGACCATCTCGTCATCGCCCCGATCCTGCTGCCGCTGCTCGCCGCCGCCTTCATGCTGGTGCTGAGCGAGCGGCGGCGCTGGCTCAAGCGCCTCATCAGCCTCGCCACCCTCTCCGCGCTGGCGGGGGTGGCCATCGCCCTGCTGACCATGGTGGATGCGCCGGGCGGCGCGCCGCTGGCCTACCGCCTCGGCAACTGGCCCGCACCCTTCGCCATCACCTTGGTCGTCGACCGGCTGAGCGCGCTGATGCTGCTGCTCTCGGCGAGCATCGGCCTGTGCACGCTCTTCTATGCGCTGGCGCGGTGGGACCGGGCGGGGCCGCGCTTCCACCCGCTGTTCCTGCTGCTGACGATGGGCGTCAACGGCGCGTTCCTGACCGGCGACCTGTTCAACCTGTTCGTCTTCTTCGAAGTGATGCTGGCCGCGTCCTACGGCCTCGCGCTGCACGGATCGGGCGTGGAGCGGACCAAGGCCAGCCTGCATTATGTCGCGATCAACATCGCCACCTCGCTGCTCTTCCTCATCGGCATCGCGCTCATCTATGCGGTGACGGGCACGCTCAACATGGCCGACCTGGCGGTGCGCGTGCCGGTGCTGGCGGGGCAGGAACTCGTGCTGCTGGAAAGCGGCGCGGCGATCCTCTCCATCGCCTTCTTCGTGAAGGCGGGCATGTGGCCGCTCGGCTTCTGGCTCACCCCCACCTATGCCGCCGCCGCCGCGCCGGTCGCCGCCACCTTCGCGATCATGAGCAAGGTCGGCATCTATGCGATCGTCCGCCTGAGCGCGCTCGCCTTCGGCCCGGCATCGGGCCTTGCCGCCGGTTTCGCGAACGAATGGCTGATGGCGGGCGGGCTCGCGACGATGGCGTTCGGCGCGATCGGCATGCTCGCGGCCAGCCGCCTGTCCGGCATCGGCGGGTCCTATATATTGCTCTCGTCGGGCACGCTGCTGGTCGCGACCGGCACCGGCAGCGCGCCGGTGCTGGCGGGCGCGCTGCTCTATCTGGTCAGCTCGACGCTCGGCGTATGCGCGATGTATCTGCTGATAGAGCCGGTGGAGCGCGCCGCCGACATCGACCGGGAAGCCGCCCAGCGCCAGAGCGAGCCGGTGTTCGAGGATGACGAGCCCGGCCTGCTGATGGAGGAATATGAGGCGGAGGAAGAGGAGGACGAGATCGGCATCGTCATCCCCGCCACCATCGCCCTGCTGGGCAGCGCCTTCATCTTCTGCGCGCTGCTGATGGCCGGCCTGCCGCCGCTCTCCGGCTTCATCGCCAAGTTCGCGATCATCGACGGCATGCTTTCGGGCCTGCCCGCGATGGGGACGGGCGGCTGGACGGCGATCGCCGCCATTCTCCTTTCCGGCCTCGCGACCCTCATCGCGATGACGCGGGCGGGCATCAGCCTGCTGTGGGTGCCGGTCGACCGGCCGCAGGCGCATCTGCGCGTGGTCGAGGCGATGCCGATCGCGCTGCTGCTCGCGCTGTGCCTCGCGCTCGTCATCGGCGCGGGGCCCGTCACCCGCTATATGAAGGATACCGCGGCCGCCCTGCACGATCCCGGCCGCTATGCGGGCGCCGTGCTCGACCCCGCGCTCCAGCCGCCGGAGAGAAGACGATGACCCGCTGGCTCGCCTTTCCGCTGCTGACGCTGTGCCTTCTGGCGATGTGGCTGCTGCTCGTCCAGTCGGTCGCGCCCGGCTCCATCCTCATGGGCGTGCTGGTGGCGCTGGTGGCGACGCGCCTCTTCACCGTGCTGCGCCCGGAACCGGTGAAGTACCGCCTGACCGGCGCGGTGGTCCGGCTGGCGGGGATCGTCCTTTACGACATCATCCGCTCCAACATCGCGGTCGCGCGCATCATCCTGACCGGCCGCACCGACCGGGGCATGTCCGGCTTCATCCGCATTCCGATCGACATGCGCAGCCGCCACGGCCTCGCGCTGCTGGCGGTCATCATCACCGCCACGCCGGGCACGCTGTGGGTGCAGTTCGATTCCGCGCGGGGCAGCCTGCTGATCCATGTGCTCGACCTTGTGGATGAGGAGCAATGGATCGCCCTCATCAAGAACCGCTATGAAAAGCTGTTGATGGAGATTTTCCCATGAGCGCCCTTTTCCTCGCCTGGGCGATCACCTGCGCGCAGATCGTGCTGGGCTTCGCGATGCTGTGCGCGCTGGGGCGGCTGATCCGCGGCCCGCGCGCGCAGGACAGGGTGCTGGGGCTCGACACACTCTACGCCATCGTCATGATGCTGCTGCTCACCTTCGGCATCCAGACCGGCCGCGCGCTCTATTTCGAAACCGCGCTCATCATCGCGATGCTGGGCTTCGCCAGCACCGTCGCCCTGTCCAAATTCCTGATGCGCGGCGAGGTGATCGAATGATGCAGGCTCCGGACCTGCCGCTCTGGGCGGCGCTGATAACGGCGCTGCTGCTGCTGACCGGCTCGCTGCTGACGCTGACGGGGGCTCTGGGGCTGCTGCGCCTGCGATCCTTCTATCAGCGCGTCCATGCGCCCACGCTCGGCGCGACGCTGGGCGCGGGCTGCATCCTGATCGCCTCGATGCTCTGCTTTTCGGTGCTCGAAACACGCGCGGTGCTGCATGAGGTGCTGATCGCGCTGTTCCTCACCGTGACCACGCCGGTCACGCTGATGCTGCTCGCCCGCGCGGCGCTCTATCGCGACCGGGTGGAAGGCAACCCCGAAACGCCGCCCGACACCGGGCAGGAAAGGCCCGCCAACCCCGCCGAAAAGGCTTGACATGACGGACAATAGCGAACGGACATGGCATGCCCTGCCGGCTGAAGAGGCGCTGAAGGCGCTGGAAAGCAGCACCGCAGGGCTCACCGGCGCGGAGGCGGAGCAGCGGCTGCGGCGCCACGGCCCCAACGCGCTGCCGGCGGCAAAGCCCGTCTCCCCGCTGCGGCGGTTCCTGGCCCAGTTCAATAACAGCCTCATCTATTTCCTGATCGCCGCCGCGATCGCGGCGATGCTGCTCGACCATCATATCGACGCGGCGGTCGTGCTGACCGTGGTGCTGGTGAACGCGGTGGTCGGTTTCATCCAGGAAGGGCGGGCCGAGCAGGCGCTGGGCGCGATCCGCGACATGATCGCGCCCCATGCGCGGGTGCTGCGCGACGGCGCGCGGCGCACGATCGCGGTGCCGGATCTCGTGCCCGGCGACATCGTGCTGCTGGAGGCCGGGGACCGCGTGCCCGCCGACCTGCGCCTGCTGCGCGCGCGCGGCCTGCTGATCGACGAGGCGCCGCTGACCGGGGAATCGGTCGCCGCCGAAAAGCATGAGCCGCCCGTCCCCGCCGACGCCGCCCCCGGCGACCGGAGCAGCATGGCCTTTTCCGGCACGCTGGTGGCCGCGGGCCAGGCGATGGGCGTCGTCGCGGAAACCGGGCCGCGCACGCAGATCGGACGGATCAGCGGGCTGCTTCAGGCGGTGGAGATGAAGACGACCCCGCTGCTGCGCCAGATCAACCAGTTCGGGCGGCGCTTCACCTGGTTCGTGCTGGCCGCCGCCTTCCTGCTGCTGCTCTTCGCCATCCATATCCGCGATTTCCACTGGATCGACGCGCTGATCGCCGTCGTCGCGCTCGCCGTGGGCGTGGTGCCGGAGGGACTGCTCGCTGTCATCACCATCACGCTGGCGATCGGCGTGCAGCGCATGGCGGCGCGCAACGCGGTGATCCGCCGCCTGCCCGCCGTCGAAACGCTGGGCGCCACCTCGGTCATCTGCTCGGACAAGACCGGCACGCTGACCCGCAACGAGATGACGGTGCGCCATGTTCTGATCGACGGGGTGGAGCTGTCGGTCGGCGGGTCCGGCTATGCGCCGGAGGGCGG
Organism: Sphingobium jiangsuense; assembly: GCF_014196495.1. Taxonomy (GTDB): domain Bacteria; phylum Pseudomonadota; class Alphaproteobacteria; order Sphingomonadales; family Sphingomonadaceae; genus Sphingobium; species Sphingobium jiangsuense. Next base: position 326,138 of record NZ_JACIDT010000003.1, on the reverse strand, counting down.
GCTGACCAATGACGGCGACGACGAGGACGACGCCGCCGCCATCGCCCGCGCGGCGGATATCGTCCGCTGCGGCCTGCTGTGCAACGACGCGGTGCTGAAGGCGGAGGACGGCCATTGGCGGGTGGACGGCGACCCGATGGAAGGCGCGCTGGTCGCGCTCGCGATGAAGGCCGGCATCAGCCCCGATCATGAGCGGGGCGAGTGGGAACGGCTCGACGAAATTCCGTTCGATGCCGCCTATCGCTTTATGGCGACGCTCAACCGCCGATCCGACGGCAAGCGCATGATCTTCATCAAGGGCGCGCCCGAAGCGATATTGGCGATGGCCGGGATCGACTCCTCCTCATGGGAGGCGCGCATCGCCGCCGCGGCCGACCGGGGCGAACGGCTGCTCGGCTTCGCCGCCAGGGCGGTTGAGGGCGACGGCAACCGCCTCGGCTTCGACGACATGGCGGAGGGGGTGGAGTTTCTCGGCCTGATGGGCTTCATCGATCCCCCGCGAGAAGAGGCCCGCGCCGCCATCGCCGAATGCCGCTCTGCGGGGATCGCGGTCAAGATGATAACCGGCGACCATGCGGGCACCGCCCTTGCCATCGCCCGCCAGCTCGATCTGGCGGAGAACCCGCAGGCGCTGACCGGCACCGATGTCGACGCGCTGTCCGACGAGGAACTGGCCGCGCGGGTGCTGTCGACCGACGTGTTCGCCCGCACCAGTCCGGAACACAAGCTGCGCATCGTCCGCGCGCTCCAGTCGCACGGGCTGATCGTCGCGATGACCGGCGACGGGGTGAACGACGCGCCCTCGCTCAAGCAGGCCGATGTCGGCACCGCGATGGGGCGCAAGGGCACGGAGGCCGCGAAGGAAGCCGCCGAGATGGTGCTGCTCGACGATAATTTCGCGTCCATCGTCGCCGCCGTGCGCGAAGGCCGGACCGTCTACGACAATATCCGCAAGGTGATTTCCTGGACGTTGCCGACCAATGGCGGCGAGAGCGTGGCGGTGATCCTCGCCATATTGCTGGGCTTCGCGCTGCCGATGACGGCGACGCAGATATTGTGGATCAACCTCGTGCTGGCGAGCACGCTGGGGCTGGTGCTCGCGTTCGAGCCGACCGAGCCGGGCACGATGCGGCGGCGCCCGCGCCCCGCCAACGCACCACTGCTTTCGCCCTTCCTGATCTGGCGCATCGCGCTGGTGTCGGCGCTGTTCGCGGCGGTGGCGCTGGGCCTGTTCTTCTTCACGCTGGGCCGGGGGGAAAGCATCGAGACCGCGCGGACCATGGTGGTCAACATGCTGGTCGTCGCGGAGATTTTCTACCTGTTCAACGTGCGCTATCTGCATATGCATTCGCTCAGCTGGCGCGGCGCGCTCGGCACGCCGGCGGTGCTGCTGGCCATCGCCATCGTCGTGCTGGCGCAGCTGCTGTTCACCTACGCCCCGTTCATGCACGATCTGTTCGAAAGCCGCCCGCTGAGCCTGGCCGAAGGCGCGCTCATCATCGCCATCGGGGCGCTGCTGTTCCTGCTGCTGGAAGGGGAGAAGATCCTGATGCGCAAGCTGCAATGGTTCAGGGAACTGGGATGAAGACCGCGCCCATCGACCGCCGCGCCGTGATCGCCGGACTGGCGGGGGCCGCCGCCACGCTGGCCTCGCCCGCATGGGCGCAGATTTCGCTGACCGATCCCTCCACCGTCAGGACAGTGCAGGTCATGAAGCCCGGCGATTATCTCTGGGCGCCGGAGGTCGCGCCGGACGGACCCGTCATCATCGTCGTCAGCCTCGCCCGGCAACGCGCCTTCGTCTATCGCAACGGTGTGCCCATCGGCATTTCCACCGTATCCACGGGCAAGGAAGGCCATGCGACGCCCACCGGCGTCTTCACCATCCTGCAAAAGCGGGTGGATCACAAATCCAACCTCTATAACAGCGCGCCCATGCCCTATATGCAGCGGCTGACATGGGACGGCATCGCGATACATGCGGGCAATCTGCCGGGCTATCCCGCCTCGCATGGCTGCATCCGCCTGCCCATGGCGTTCGCGCAGAAGCTGTACGGCGTGACCCGGCTGGGGCTGACGGTCCTCATAACCGAGGAAGAGGCGGTTCCCCGCATCGCCCCCGATCCCGGCCTGCTCACCCGGACGCCGCCGGGGAAAAAGCCCGAGGGCAGAGGCATATGGAAACCCGAATTGTCGCCGCAGGGGCCGATTTCCATCGTGCTGAGCGCCGCCGACCGGCGCATGGTCGTGCTACGCAACGGGGTGGAGATCGGCTCCGCGCCTATCTCCATCGACGGACCGGTGACGGAGCCCGCCGCCTATACGCTGCAAAAGGTTGAGGGCGAGGCGTTCCACTGGCTCCGCATCGCCCTGCCGGGGCAGAAGGGTGTCGCGGCGGACGTCAGCGCGGAGGACCGGGCGCGGCTGCACATGCCCGAACGCTTCCGCCGCGCGCTGGCGGGCATACTCCAGCCCGGCGCCACCGCCGTCGTCACCATCGACAGCCTGCGGCAGGGCGACACCGGCCAGGCGCTGACGGTGATCGCCGGGGAAGATGATATTCCCTTATAAGGGCGCCGGATGGAGCGCGCCTGCTTCCTGAACGGATTCGGGGCAATGCCTCTTCCTGTCCGCCGTCGCTGAAGCGGCCGGGCTCACTCCCACTCGATCGTGCCCGGCGGCTTGGACGTATAGTCGTATACCACGCGGTTGATGCCCTTCACCTCGTTGATGATCCGCGTCGCCACGCGGCTGAGGAAGGCGGCGTCGAACGGATAGATATCCGCCGTCATGCCGTCGGTGGAGGTCACCGCCCGCAGCGCGCAGACGCTGTCATAGGTGCGTCCGTCGCCCATCACGCCCACGGTGCGGACCGGGAGGAGCACCGCGAACGCCTGCCAGATCGCGTCATAGAGGCCCGCATTGCGGATTTCCTCCAGATAGATCGCATCCGCCTTGCGGAGGATGTCGCAGCGCTCCTGCGTCACCTCGCCGGGAATGCGGATGGCGAGGCCGGGGCCGGGGAAAGGATGGCGGCCGACGAAGATTTCCGGCAGGCCCAGTTCCCGGCCCAGCACGCGCACCTCGTCCTTGAACAGCTCGCGCAGCGGCTCGACCAGCTTCATGTTCATGCGTTCGGGCAGGCCGCCGACATTATGGTGCGACTTGATCGTCACCGAAGGCCCGCCGGTGAAGCTGACCGATTCGATCACGTCCGGGTAGAGCGTGCCCTGCGCGAGGAATTCCGCCCCGCCGATCTTGCGCGCCTCTTCCTCGAACAGGTCGATGAAAGCCTTGCCGATGAACTTGCGCTTCTGTTCCGGGTCGGTCACGCCCGCAAGGCCGCCGAGGAACATCTCGCTCGCATCGACATGGACGAGGTTGATGCCGTAATGCTGGCGGAACAGCGTCACCACCTGCTCGGCCTCGTTGAGGCGCATCAGCCCATGGTCGACGAACACGCAGGTCAGCTGGTCGCCGATCGCCTCATGGATCAGCACCGCCGCCACCGCCGAATCGACGCCGCCCGACAGGCCGCAGATCACCCGGCCCTCGCCTACTTGCTCGCGGATTTCGGCGATCTTGGTCGCGCGGAACTCGGCCATCGTCCAGTCGCCCGCGCAGCCGCAGACATGGCGCACGAAATTGGCGATCAGCCTCGCGCCGTCGGGGGTGTGCACCACCTCCGGGTGGAACTGCATCGCGTAGAAGCGCTTCGCCTCATTGGCGACGATCGCGCAGGGGGCGCCCTCGCTCTTCGCGACGATCTCGAAGCCGTCGGCAAGGCTGGTCACCTTGTCGCCATGGCTCATCCATACCTGATGCGTCTCGCCCTCTTTCCACAGGCCGTCGAACAGCTTGCAGGCGCCGGTGATCTCGATGAAGGCGCGGCCGAATTCGCCGCCCTCGCCGCCCTCGACCTTGCCGCCCAGCTGCTCCATCATCGTCTGCTGGCCGTAGCAGATGCCGAGGACCGGAATGCCCGCGTCGAAGAAATGCTGCGGCGCGCGCGGGCTGTCCGCCCAGGTGACCGAGGACGGGCCGCCCGACAGGATGATGCCGCTGGGCTTCATCCGCTCGAACGCTTCTGCGGCGGCGTTGAACGGCGCGATCTCGCTATAGACGCCCGCCTCGCGCACCCGGCGCGCGATGAGCTGCGTCACCTGGCTCCCGAAATCCACGATCAGGATGGATTGATGGGTCGTCGCGGTCATGGGAATCGGCTTTCTCGACTGGAAGGGCGGATGGAAGTGCCGGTTAAGCCCCTCGCCCGTCCCTGTCCAGTGCCGCTCGCCGATTAAGCCTTAACCCGCATCGCGGGAGATATAGACCTCCGCCACCCGGCTGCCCTGCACGTCGCAGGAAAAGCGCCGTACCTCTCCGCCGCCGCCGCGATAGCCGGAGCGGCGCTCCACCCGGCCGTCGACGGCCCAGCCGTCCTGCCCGGCGGCGCGGGGCTCGGTGATGTCGAGGATCTGCGCATAGCCGCCCTGCTCGCCCTCAACCTTGTCGCGCACGGCGAGCGCGCAGGCGTCCGCCGCCTGATCCGCGCTCATCGCCGCACCGGAGGGGACATAGGCATCGTCATCGGGATAGTCGCGCGAGTCGCGATAATCGCGGTCGTCCGGGTAGGAGGAGCGGCTCTTGCCGTTCTTCGAGGCCGAACTGGCGATCACCGCCACCGCGCCGATCAACGCGGCGATGCCGATGATCTCGCCTCCGTTCAGCCCGCGATCGCGATGGCGATAGCCGCCCCAGCCGCGTGATCCCCAATTGCTTTGGCTCCAGCCGCCCTGCCCCCAGCCACCAGGCCCGCGCGCCGCCGCCGGGGCGACGCTGCCCATGACGAGCGCGGCCGCGCTCACCGCGCCCGCAATCCACCGCATCTTCGAACCGGACATGGTTCCATTCCTTTCCCGCCCGCCCATGATGGGCGCTTCAACAAGGCATTTTATACCCGCGCGGCTGTCCGCATTCTGAACGACGCCCGGCGCGCGGGCGGGATTGTGTAAACTCCTGTCAGTCCCTCTTCCCCGGTCCGATCGGGCGGATGGCGAGGCCGGTCCAGCGGGCGATGAAGGCATAGCTGTCCGCGAACTCGTCGATCACCTTGTCGGTGGGCTTGCCCGATCCGTGGCCCGCGCGCGTTTCGATGCGGATCAGGTGCGGCTTGCCGCCGATCTTCGCGGCCTGCAACGCGGCGGCATATTTGAAGCTGTGCCCCGGCACCACCCGGTCGTCCGTATCCGCGGTCGTCACGAGGATCGCCGGATAGTCCACTCCGTCGCGGATATTATGATAGGGCGAATAGGCGCGCAGGATGTGGAAATCCTCCTCCCGGTCGGGATAGCCATAATCGTCGACCCAATAGCGACCGGCGGTGAACTGGTCGAAGCGCAGCATGTCCATCACGCCCACGGCGGGCAGCGCGGCGGCGAACAGGTCGGGCCGCTGGTTCGTCACCGCGCCCACCAGCAGGCCGCCGTTGGAACGCCCCTCGATCGCCAGCTGATCCTTGCCGGTATAGCCGTTGTCGATCAGATATTCGCCCGCAGCGATGAAATCGTCGAACACATTCTGCTTGTTGGCGCGCCGTCCGGCCTCATGCCATTCCTTGCCGAACTCGCCGCCGCCGCGCAGATTGGCGATGGCCAGCACCCCGCCCTGCTCCAGCCAGGCGAGGCGCGTGGGCGAAAAGCCCGGCGTCAGCGCGATGTTGAAGCCGCCATAGCCGTAGAGCAGCGTCGGCGCGGCCACGCGGCCCATTGCCAGTGCCTTCTTGCGGACGATGAACATCGGCACCTTGGTGCCGTCCTTCGACGCGTAGAACAGCTGTTCCTCGACATAATCGTCGGGGTTGAAGGGCAGCTTCGGCTGCGCGAACACCTCCAGCGCGCGGGTGGAGGTGTCGAAGCGATAGATGGTGCCCGGCGTGGTGAAGCCGGAGAAGTGGAAGAAGGTCTCCGGATCGCCCGCCTTGCCGCCGAATCCCGCCGCCGTGCCCAGCCCCGGCAGCGGCACGTCGCCCGCGCGCTTGCCGTCCAGCTCGATCAGCTCCGCCTCGGACTGGGCATTGCGCATATAGGCGAGGACGATGCGGCTGCCGATCATCGACGCGCCCGCCAGCGTATCGGCGCGCTCGGCGACGATCTCCACCGGCTTGCGCCCCGGACGCGCGGCGTCCAGCTTCACCAGCCGTGCGCGCGGCGCGCCCTTGTCGGTCAGGAACCACATCTGGCTGCCGATGCTGCCGACGAAGCGCCATTCATTGTCCATGCCGCGAACGAGGGTGCGCGGCTTGCGCTTGTCCTCGCCCAGCGCGATCACGGTGATCTCGTAACGCGGGTCGGTGCCCTCGGACGAGGTGATGACCAGCCATTGCCCGTCGTCCGTCACCTCCGCTGCGTGATTCCAGCCCGGATGCCTCGGCGTCGCATAGACCAGTTCGTCCGCCGACTGGTCGGTGCCGAGACGATGATACCAGATGCGGCTGTCGCGGTTGAGCGACTGGAAGGCCGCGCCTTCCTCCGGTTCCGGAAAGCGGGAGTAGAAAAAGCCCCTGCCGTCCTTGTCCCAGCTGAGGCCCGAAAACTTCACCCAGCGGATGCGGTCGGCGAGCATCCTGCCGCTGTCCACATCCAGCACATGCAGCGTGCGCCAGTCGCTGCCGCCGTCCTGCACCGCATAGACCAGATGCCGGCCGTCGGGCGCGGGCTCCCACTCGGCGAGCGCGGTCGCGCCGTCCCTGGCGAAGCCGTTGGGATCGACCAGCAACCGCTCCTTCCCGTGCAGGCCGTCGCGGACATAGAGCGGCGACTGGTTCTGCAACCCGCTGTTATGCGCGTAGAAATAGCGGCTGCCCGCCTTGCGCGGCACCGAATAGCGGTCATAGCTGTAGAGCGCGCGCATCCGCTCCTTCAATATGTCGCGGCCCGGCAGGGTGGCGAGATAGCGGGCGGTCGCCGCATTCTGCGCCTCGACCCAGGCCTCGACCTCCTTGTCGGTGCGCACGTCGTTCTCCAGCCAGCGCCAGGGGTCGGCGACGGCCACGCCGAATTTCTCCTCGACCAGATCCTGACGGCGGGTGACGGGGTAGCGGATCGCGGACATGGCCTGGCCCTTGGCGGAGAGGGAAGAAGAGGAGGAGAAAACGGCCGGACCTGCCGCATCCGGCCCCCGCGCTTCGGCGGGCTTCTGCGCCCCGGCGGACGACGCCGCCAGCGTCATGGCCGCCCCGACAAGCAGCCAAACCCCATGCTTCATTATGTTCCCCTCGGCTGGAAGGCGCCCTGTTTGATCTTGTCGGGCGCCCCTGGATAAAACGGACAAAAACGGGCCGCCAGCCTATGGACTGACGGCCCGTTTGTGAAGTCTCGAATAAGCCCCGGAGGGAAGGGATCAGGCGTCCGCCAGCTCTTCCTCATCCGCGCCCTGCACCGGGCCGCTGTCCTGACCCTTGGCGTCGACATCACGGTCGACCAGCTCGATCACCGCGATCGGCGCAGCGTCGGACGCGCGGTAGCCCGCCTTGATGACGCGGGTGTAGCCGCCGTTGCGATCCTCGTAGCGCTCGGCCAGCACGTCGAACAGCTTGGTCAGCTGCGCATCGTCCAGCAGGCGGGCATGGGCGAGACGGCGGTTCGAAAGGCCGCCCTTCTTCGCCAGCGTGATCAGCTTCTCGACATAGGGACGCAGTTCCTTCGCCTTGGCCGCGCCGGTCGTGATCTGCTCATGCTTGATGAGCGAGGCCGCGAGATTGCGGAGCAGGGCCGTGCGATGACCGGCGGAACGCTGAAGCTTACGATGACCGACTTTATGACGCATATCTCATTCCTTCGTTCGTAAAGGGACCGTGCAAGGTATCCCAGTCCAGGCGGTGAAACGGGGCACCGCCCATACCCCTTGATGGAACCTCGCCGACGCCATGGCCGGGAGGTCCGGAATTGATGCTGACTGGCCTTGGAAGCCGGTCAGAGGGGAAGCGGCTATTCGGCAACAGGGGTTGCGTCTGGCCGCTTTACCCGCGCTTCAGCCGACCTGCCCGGTCACCTGAAGCGGCAAGCAAATTCTTCGACCGTCCCCCGGACGGTCGGAATTTGCTTACCCCATAAGCTCCTGTTCGAGCTTCTTGGCCATTTCCTCGATATTCTCTGGCGGCCAGCCAGGGATGTCCATGCCGAGGCGCAGGCCCATGCTGGACAGCACTTCCTTGATCTCGTTGAGCGACTTGCGGCCGAAATTCGGCGTGCGCAGCATCTCGGCCTCGGTCTTCTGGACCAGATCGCCGATATAGATGATGTTGTCGTTCTTGAGGCAGTTGGCCGAACGAACCGAAAGCTCCAGCTCGTCCACCTTCTTGAGGAGGTAGCGGTTGATCGTGTTCGCGCTGCCTTCGCCCTCGCTCGCACCGGCTGCGGCGGCAGCGGCGGGCTGCGGCGCGGCCAGCGCCTCGTCGAAGTGGACGAACAGCTGGAGCTGGTCCTGAAGGATGCGGGCGGCATAGGCCACCGCGTCTTCCGGGGCCACCGTGCCGTCGGTCTCGACCGTCAGCGACAGCTTGTCATAGTCCAGCTCCTGGCCGACGCGGGTATTGTCGACCTTGTAGGCGACCTGGCGCACCGGCGAATAGAGCGCATCGACCGGGATCAGGCCGATCGGCGCATCGGCCGGGCGGTTGGAAACGGCCGGAACATAGCCCTTGCCGGTGTCGGCGGTCAGTTCCATGTTGAGCGAGGCGCCCTCGTCCAGATGGCAGATCACGAGGTCGGGGTTCATCACCTCGATATCGCCGGAAACGGCGATGTCCCCGGCCCTCACCGCGGCCGGGCCGGTCGCCGAGAGCTGGAGACGACGGGGACCATCGCCTTCCATCTTCAGCGCAATCTGCTTCACGTTGAGAACGATGTCGGTAACGTCCTCGCGCACGCCGGCGAGGCTGGAAAATTCATGCAGAACATTCTCGATCTTGATCGAGGTAACGGCAGCACCCTGCAAAGAGGAAAGCAGCACGCGGCGCAGCGCGTTGCCGAGCGTCAGGCCGAAACCGCGCTCCAGCGGTTCCGCCACGAAGGTCGCCTTGCGCCGGCCATCGCCGCTGGCCTTGATCTCGAGGCTGTTGGGCTTCTTCAATTCCTGCCAGTTCTTCATGTTGACAGTCATGTATTTCCCCTGGGAATGTGGCGGGAGCATTTTGCCTCAGGAAAGGCAACCGACCCCGGCCGATGCAAATGCAGGGGCGACGCGTCCGCCGCCCCGGAACGGGTAGTCGAGATCAGACGCGGCGGCGCTTGGAGGGGCGCACGCCATTGTGCGGGATCGGCGTCACGTCGCGGATCGACGTGATGGTGAAGCCGACCGCCTGCAGCGCGCGTAGCGCCGACTCGCGGCCCGAACCCGGACCCTTCACCTCGACCTCGAGGGTGCGCACGCCATGCTCGGCAGCCTTGCGGCCCGCATCCTCGGCGCAGACCTGCGCGGCATAGGGGGTCGACTTGCGGCTGCCCTTGAAGCCCATCATGCCCGCCGAGGACCAGCTGATCGCATTGCCCTGCGCGTCGGTGATGGTGATCATCGTGTTGTTGAAGCTGGCATTCACATGCGCCACGCCCGCGGAAATATTCTTGCGCTCACGCCGTTTGATGCGCTGAGGTTCCCGTGCCATATCCTGATATTCCTACTTGAAACTGGTGATGCGGAGGCGAGGTTTGGTTGGGCCGCCTGCCTCCGGCGGAGAAGAAATGCAAAACAGTCCCCCGGACCGTTTTTATTTCTTCTTGCCCGCGATCGGCTTCGCCTTGCCCTTGCGGGTCCGCGCGTTGGTGTGCGTACGCTGGCCGCGAACCGGCAGGCCCTTGCGATGACGCAGGCCGCGATAGCAGGCCAGGTCCATCAGGCGCTTGATGTTCATCGCGGTTTCGCGACGCAGGTCGCCCTCGACGGTGTAGCTGGCGTCGATGGCTTCGCGGATCTGGAGCACTTCGGCGTCCGACAGGTCCTGAACGCGGCGGCTCTGGTCGATGCCCAGCTGGTTGGCGATGTCGACAGCGGTCTTGCGACCAATGCCATGGATATAGGTGAGCGCGATGATAACGCGCTTGTTGGTCGGGATGTTAACGCCCGCAATACGTGCCATGGAAATCTTACTCCTGCTCCACAGGATGCTTGGCAAAGCACCCCATCTCAAAGCGTCAGACCGCCCGCTGCCATGAAGGAAAAGGCGGCACCACAATTTTCCGGGGACGCAAAAAGCACGGCCAGCGCCATAATGGCACCGCCGTACATAAAGCGTATCGGAAGCGGCGGTTCCTATCGAGTCGAGCGCCCGGTGTCAACCCGGTGCCGTCTCCGCCGCGCCGACCGCTGCTTCGCCTGCGGTAGGGGTGACGCCCTTGCGCGCCTTCCACCGCTCCATGATCCAGCGGTTGGCGGGCATCTCCACATAGCGGTGCAGAATCCCGCCCAGCACCAGCACGGTCGCGATCGCCAGCCCGAAGCCGAGCCAGGGGTTCACCCCCATCCCCGCGAGGTTCACCATGATGACGAAGCCGATATTCTCATGCACCAGATAGAGCGGATAGCTCGTCCGCCCGATCCACAGCAGCGGCCGGATGGTGAGGAAGCCGAGCCAGCCCGCCAGCATCGCCCCGAACACCAGCACCAGCACGCATCCGGTCAGGAACAGGTCCCACGGCCCGGTGGCGTAGAGAGTGATGAGGGCGGCGGCGAACCAGGGCAGCTGCGCCCGCCAGCGCCGCTCCCCCGACCAGATGCGGTAATAGAGCATGCCGATGATGAAGAAGGGCAGGAATTCCAGCACCAGCACCAGCGTGAGCCGCCAGGGTATCCCATCCCACAGCAGCATCAGCCATTTCAGCCCCAGCCAGGGCAGGAACGCCCATTCCAGCCGCTTGAGCGATCCGGCGAAGAGCCGCCACAGCCCGATCATGCATGCATAGAAGCCCAGCTCATAGGCGAGCGTCCAATAGGCGCCGTCCACTTCGGGGTGGAAGAAATAGCTCTGGAGCATCGTGAAATTGACCGCGATGCTGACGAGCGGGATCTTCAGCCGGTCGACGTCCCCCACATATTCGAACAGCAGGATCAGCAGGATCGCGACCCAATAGGTGGGAAAGAGCCGGGCGAAGCGATTGACGAGGAAATCCCCGACCGTCCGGATATGCCGCAGCGAAAAGAAGATGGCGAAGCCGGAAATCGCGAAGAAGAGGAGGACGCGATATTCGCCCGGCCAGAAGGTGAAGGGCACATGCGCGACGCCGGGAAATATCTCCGGGAAGCGGGCGCTCAAATGATAGAGGACGACTGCGATCGCCCCGATGCCGCGCAGGGCGTCGAGTTCGACCAGACGGCCACCGGTGGGGCGCCGCGCGGAATCGGTCTCCTCTTTCCGTTTCATTGCCGCTCTATAAACGGAAATTGCTGAAACAGGCGTAAACTTAATCAAAGCTGAAAGTTCGCGCGCGCATTCAGGCGGCGAGGCATCGGGCGCATCGGGCGGGAAGCGGGCAGTTCCCCTGCCCCGGCACCATCAGCAAAGGGAGATGTATCCTTTGCGGGCAAAGACCGGCATCGGAAACCGTTCGGGCTGAGCTTGTCAAAGCCCTGTCCTTCTCTTGGTGGAAGGAACAGCGCTGGGTTTCGCCCGCCCTCCGGGTCGACAAGCCTGCGAACGGATGTGGAAGAATGGCAGTTGATCCCGCCAAATCCGCCATTCCCCATCCCGTCATGCCAGCGCAGGCCGGCACCTCAGGAGGCGGGGCGCAGCATGGCCTACGACCCGGCCTGCGCTGGGGTGACGAATAAGGGTGGCCGCTGACCACCCCAACCCGTCTCAAACCCCATGTTCCCAACGGATATAATCTCAAAGAAAAAGGGCGCCGACCTGCGGCGCCCTTCTGGGATCTCCCGAGGGATCGCACCTTATTTGCCGTCGAGGATCGCCCCGATCGCCGCGCTCACCTCATCCATGTCGGCCATGCCGTCGACGCGGGAGACGATGCCGCGCGCTTCGTAGATCGGCAGGATCGGCGCGGTCTTGGCGCGATATTCGGCCATGCGCGTGCGCACGGTTTCCTCATTGTCGTCGGCCCGGCGCTTGAACTCATGCCCATGGCATTTGTCGCATTCGCCTGCCGTCGCGGGCTGCTTGAACCGGTCGTGATAGCCCTCGCCGCAGTTCGCGCAGGTGAAGCGCCCGGTGATGCGCTCGACCAGCGCGTCCTCGTCCACCTCCAGCTCGATCACATGGTCGAGCGTCCGCCCGCGCGCGGCCAGCAGCTCGTCGAGCGAGCGGGCCTGCGCTTCGGTGCGGGGATAGCCGTCGAAGATCACACCGGCATCGGGGCTGAGCGCGTCGAGCGCCTCGCCGATGATGCCCGACACGATCTCATCCGACACCAGGCCGCCCGATTCCATCACGGCCTTCGCCTGCAATCCCACCGGCGTGCCCGCCTTCACCGCCGCGCGCAGCATGTCGCCGGTCGAAAGCTGCTTCATGCCGCGTTCCTCGACCAGACGGCTCGCCTGCGTGCCCTTCCCGGCCCCCGGAGGGCCGAGCAAAATGATGTTCATGTGACTGTCCCCTGTCGTTTTTCTCTGTCTTTCCGGCTCAGCGCAACCGGCCCTTCAGGCGCGCCTTCTTGATGAGATCGCCATATTGATGCGCCAGCAAATGGCTCTGGATTTGCGTCACGGTATCGACCGTCACGTTGACGACGATCAACAGGCTGGTGCCGCCCAGATAGAAGGGTATGCCCGCGCTGGAGATGATATATTCCGGAACGAGGCAGATGAAGGCCAGATAGGCCGCGCCGATCACCGTGATGCGCGTCAGCACATAATCGAGATAATTCTCGGTGTTCTTGCCGGGGCGGATGCCCGGAATGAAGCCGCCATTCTTCTTGAGGTTCTCCGCCGTTTCTTCCGGGTTGAACACCAGCGCGGTGTAGAAGAAGCAGAAGAACACGATGCCCAGGCCATAGAGCGTCATATAGACCGGGCTGCCATGGCTCAGCCACTGGTTCATCTCCAGCACGAAATCGCCCCAGCGGCTTTCCCCGGCGACCTGATCGCCCGCGAACTTGGAAACCGTCAGCGGCATCAGCAGCAGCGAGGAGGCGAAGATCGGCGGGATGACGCCCGCCGTGTTGACCTTCAGCGGCAGATGGCTGCGATCGGCCTGCATCAGCCCCTGCCGGGTCTGGCGCTTGGGATACTGGATCAGCACGCGGCGCTGCGCCCGCTCCATGAAGCAGATGAACGCGATCAGGCCGAGGCCGATCACGATGATACCGAGGATCAGGAAGCCGGAGATCGAGCCTTCGCGGCCCGACTGGAACAGGTTGCTCAGCGTCACCGGCAGCTGGGCGACGATGCCCGCCATGATGATGAGCGACACGCCGTTGCCGATGCCGCGCGAGGTGATCTGCTCGCCCAGCCACATCAGGAACATGGTGCCGCCGATCAGCGACACCACCGCGGCGACGCGGAACAGCATGCCCGGCTCGACCACTGCCTGCATGCCCTGGCTGGCGCCGAAGCTCTCAAGCCCCACGGCGATGAAATAGCCCTGCACGGCGGTGAGGCCCACGGTGCCGTAGCGGGTATATTGATTGAGCTTCTTGCGCCCGCTCTCGCCTTCCTTCTTGATCGCCGCGAGGGTGGGCGACAGCGCGGCGGCGAGCTGCACCACGATCGACGCGGTGATATAGGGCATGACGCCCAGCGCGATCAGGCTCATGCGCTCCAGCGAGCCGCCGGAAAAGGTGTTGAAGATGTCGAGCACGCCGCCCTGCGTCTGCGCATAGAGCTGCGACAGCACGGTCGGGTCGATGCCGGGCAGCGGCACGAAGGAGAGGAAGCGGAAAACGATGAGAGCGCCCAGCGTAAACCACAGGCGCTTCTTCAGTTCCGTGGCCTGCGCGAATTTGGCGAGGCTCAGATTGGATGCCAGCTGATCGGCTCTCGATGCCATTGCTCTACCATACCTTCAAAAATTCTGGCGCCCGGACGAGCGCGGAAAAAGAACCCTTTAGCGGCATCCGGTCCGGCTGTGAACCACTACCATGCCCGATGAACGCGCTTTGTCGAATCCCTGCTTTCCGCAGTTGAACCTTTCGGTCGCGCCACGCAAGCGCGCAATGCTACTTGGGTCGCATGGCAGCCATGAAAAACAGGGCAATGCCATTGATATGAACCGGCCCGGAGACGGCTTGGGAGCGGTTAGCGGACCTTCGCCTTTACCGTCACCCCAGATCGTAGGCCATGTCGCGCGCCATATCCCAAGATGCCAGCCTGCGCTGGCATGACGCGATGGTTGCCAGCTATTGGCTGAAACCCTCCCATCGACCATCAACCGTCTCAAGAACCATGGCGGCAAAAACAAAGCCCCGCTCCCGGATCGGGCAGCGAGGCTTTGGAATTCGAACAGGACTATGGTTCAGCCCTTGTTGGCTGCGGCCTTCTTCGCACTGCCCTTCTTGGCAGCGGCCTTTTCGGCGGCGCTGACCACGGCGATCACGTCGACCTTGCCACCGGCCTTCTCGACGGCCTCGATCGCGCCCTTCGACGCGCCGGCGACCGAGAAGCTGACCTTGGCGGTCAGTTCGCCCTTGCCGAGCAGGCGCACGCCGTCCTTGCCGCCACGGGCGAGACCGGCGGCCCTGAGCGCCGCGTGATCGACGAGCGCCGACGCATCGAGCTTGCCCGCGTCGACCACCTTCTGCACCGCGCCGAGGTTCACTTCGGCATAGTCCTTGGCGAAGGGGTTGTTGAAACCGCGCTTCGGCAGGCGCATGTGGAGCGGCATCTGGCCGCCCTCGAAGCCGTTGATGCTGACGCCCGAACGCGCCTTCGCACCCTTCTGGCCGCGTCCGGCGGTCTTGCCCTTGCCGGAGCCGATGCCACGGCCCACGCGCATGCGGCCCTTGCGGGCGCCCTGATTGTCGTTGAGTTCGTTCAGTTTCATGTCTTGCACTCGCTTTCGCTATGTTCGCGCCATGGTGAAGGAGCCAGGAGCCCCATCACCGAATAATAAGGAAGGGGCAGCCTGTAGCCGCCCCGCCCCTGTTCGTCCATCCCGAAAGGGATGATCGGAATTTGCTCAGTCGACCACCTGCACCAGATGGGGCAGCTTGGCGATCGCGCCGCGCACTTCGGCGGTGTCTTCCAGCTCTACCACGCGGTGCATCTTGTTGAGGCCCAGACCGATCAGGATCTTGCGCTGGGCTTCGGGACGACGGATCGGCGAACCGACCTGCTTGATCTTGATTTTCGCCATCGCTCTTACTCCGCAATCGCTTCGGCTTCGACCTGCGCCACCTCGGCGGAGGCGCCGCCGCGACGCAGCAGGTCGGCGACCTTCTTGCCGCGACGCTGGGCGACCGACTTCGGGCTGGTCTGCTCGACGAGCGCCTCGAAGGTCGCACGGATCATGTTGTAGGGGTTCGACGTGCCGACCGACTTGGTGACGACGTCCGCGACGCCCAGGCTCTCGAACACGGCGCGCATCGGACCACCGGCGATGATGCCGGTACCGGCGGGCGCCGAACGGACGGTCACCTGGCCGGCGCCGAAATGGCCACGACCGTCATGATGCAGCGTGCGGCCTTCCTTCAGCGGAACGCGGACCATCTTCTTCTTCGCGGAAGCAGTGGCCTTGCTGATCGCCTCGGGCACTTCGCGCGCCTTGCCATGACCGAAACCGACCCGGCCCTTGCCGTCGCCGACCACGACCAGCGCGGCGAAACCGAAGCGCTTGCCGCCCTTCACGGTCTTGCTGACGCGGTTGATGTGGACCAGCTTCTCGATCAGTTCCTCGCCCTGGTCTTCCTGGGCGCGGCGGTCGTCGCGGCGGCCACGGCCACCACGCTCGCCCCGGTTGCGATCGCCGCCCCGGCCACGGCGCGGGCCACGGCCTTCTGCTTCGGGAGCGCCGGTGGTGGCGCCGACTTCGTTGTTCACTTCATCCGCCATATCAGAACTCCAGCCCGCCTTCACGAGCAGCATCGGCCAGCGCCTTCACGCGGCCATGGAACAGGAAACCGCCCCGGTCGAACACAACCTTGGTGACGCCGGCCTTGACGGCGGCAGCGGCGATGCGCTTGCCGACTTCGGCGGCGGCGGCCGAGTTGCAACCGGAGGTGCCACGCAGATCCTTGTCCAGCGTCGAGGCGGCCGCGACGGTATGACCGCGCGCGTCATCAATGACCTGGGCATAGATATGCTGGCCCGAACGGTGAACCGACAAACGCGGACGAGCGCCGGAGCGAGCCTTGAGGGCGGTGCGAACGCGGCGACGGCGCCGCTCGAAGAGAGAGAGTTTCGCCATGGCTTACTTCTTCTTGCCTTCTTTGCGGAAGATGAACTCACCGCGATATTTGATACCCTTGCCCTTATAGGGTTCGGGCTTCCTCCAGCGACGGATTTCGGCGGCAACCTGACCGACCTTCTGCTTGTCGATCCCGCTGATTTCCACGGTGGTGTTGTCCGGCGTCTTGATCTCGATCCCTTCGGGGATCGCATAATCGACGTCATGGCTGTAGCCGAGCTGCAGCTTCAGGGTCTTGCCCTGAGCGGCGGCGCGATAGCCGACACCGGTGATCTCCAGTACCTTGGTATAGCCCTCGGTCACGCCGGTCACCAGATTCTGCACCAGCGTGCGCTGCATGCCCCAGAAGGAGCGCGCGCGCTTGCTGTCGTTGACGGGAGCGACGGTCAGAGCGCCGTCCTCCAGCGTGTAAGTGACCTCGTCCGACAGCGGCATGCTGAGCGTGCCCTTCGGACCCTTCACCGACACCTGGCCGTCCTGGATGGACGCGGTGACACCTGCCGGGATTGCAACCGGCTTCTTTCCGGTACGGCTCATCAGAACACCTCCGCCAGCACTTCGCCACCGACATTCTGGTCGCGCGCCTCGGCGTCGGACAGAACGCCGCGCGGCGTCGAAACGATGGTGATGCCGAGGCCGTTGCGCACGATCGGCAATTCCTTGCTGCCGGAATAGACGCGGCGGCCGGGCTTGGACACGCGGGCGACATGCTTGATCGCCGGCTGGCCCTCGAAATATTTCAGCTCGATGCGCAGGCCGGGATGCTTGCCCAGCTGCTCTTCGCTGTAACCGCGGATATAGCCTTCGCGCTGCAACACGTCGAGGACGCGCGCGCGCAGCTTCGAAGCCGGGGTCACGACGCTGTCCTTGCGCGCCTGCTGGCCGTTGCGGATGCGGGTGAGCATATCACCCAGAGGATCGGTCAATGCCATGTTGGTCTATCCTTACCAGCTCGACTTGGTGACGCCGGGGATCAGGCCCTTGTTGGCCAGATCGCGCAGCTGCACGCGGCAGAGACGGAACTTGCGATAATAGGCGCGCGGACGGCCGGTCAGCTCGCAACGGTTGCGGATCCGGGTCGGATTGCCGTTGCGGGGGATCTCGGCCATCTTCAGACGCGCGATCAGCCGTTCCGTGTCGTCGAGCGACGTATCGGCAGCAATCGCCTTCAGCTTCGCATAACGGCCGGCATATTTCTTGACCAGCTTCTTGCGACGCTCATTCTTGTTGATGGAACTCAGTTTCGCCATGACTTAAGTTCTCTTCCTTCCTTGAAGCAGGCGCGCCCTCAGGCGGCCTGCTTTTCCTCTTCGACCGGGAACGGGAAACCGAACAGGCGCAGCAGTTCGCGCGCTTCTTCGTCCGTGTTCGCGGTGGTGGTAACGATGATGTCCATGCCGCGCACCTTGTCGATGCGGTCATAGTTGATTTCCGGGAAGATGATCTGTTCCTTGATCCCGAACGCATAGTTGCCGCGGCCGTCGAATGACTTCGGGTTCAGGCCGCGGAAGTCGCGGATGCGGGGCATCGCGATGGTGATCAGGCGATCGAGGAACTCGTACATGCGCTCGCGGCGCAGCGTGACCTTCGCACCGATCGGCATGCCCTCGCGCAGCTTGAACTGCGCGATCGACTTCTTCGCCTTGGTGATGACCGGCTTCTGCCCGGCGATCAGCTCCATTTCCTCGGCGGCCGAGGTGACCTTCTTCTTGTCCTGCGTCGCTTCGCCGACGCCCATGTTCAGCGTGATCTTCTCGATCCGCGGAATCTGCATCGGGTTCGCATAGCCGAACTTCTCGGTCATCGCCTTGATGATCGTCTCGTCGTAGAGCGACTTGAGGCGCGGAGTATATTTGTCAGCCATCAGATGACCTCCCCGGACTTGACGGCCACGCGGACCTTCTTGCCGTCGCGCTCTTCGAAGCGGACGCGGGTGGCCTTGCCATCCTTGCCGGCGATCGCGACATTGGAAATGTGCAGCGGCGCGGGCCGGCGCTCGATGCCGCCCTGCGGGTTCAGCTGATCGGGCTTGCGGTGACGGGCATGCACGTTGATGCCGTCGACCAGCACCTTGTCATCCTTCGGGAAGACCTGCAGGACGGAGCCGGTGCGGCCCTTGTCCTTGCCCGCGAGCACGACGACGGTGTCGCCCTTCTTGATCCGTGCGGCGCTCATTACAGCACCTCCGGCGCGAGGCTGATGATCTTCATGAAGTTCTTCGCGCGCAGCTCGCGAACCACCGGGCCGAAGATACGGGTGCCGATCGGCTCGTCGTTCTTGCCGACCAGAACGGCGGCGTTGCTGTCGAAGCGGATGACGCTGCCGTCGGCGCGGCGCACGTCCTTCGCGGTGCGGACGATCACCGCGCGGTGCACGTCGCCCTTCTTCACACGGCCCTTGGGCTGCGCGTCCTTGACGGAGACGACGATCACGTCGCCGACGCCCGCGGTGCGCCGCTTGGAGCCGCCCAGCACCTTGATGCACTGAACGCGCTTGGCGCCGCTGTTGTCGGCGACCTCAAGATTGGATTGCATCTGGATCATTGATCCGGTTCCTTCTCATTTGGCTTGCCGGAATATTCCGGTAGTTCCTGAACGGGTCCGGCCTTTAGCGCCTTTTCCGCCAGATGCAAGGCATCCGACGGTCCGAAAACGCCATGGGCCGAAAAAACAGACCCCGGTCCCGATCTGCATCGGGACCGGAAAACGTCTTACGCCGCCTGTTCCGGGGACTTGTGCGTGTCTACCCGCTCGATGACCTTCCAGGTCTTGAGCTTCGAGATCGGCGCCGTTTCCTCGATGCGGACGGTTTCGCCCTCATGATAGGCATTGGCCTCGTCATGAGCATGATATTTCTTCGAACGGCGGATGATCTTGCCGTAGAGCGGGTGCTTCACCTTACGCTCGACGCGGACCACGACCGTCTTGTCACCCTTGTCGGAAACCACCGTTCCCGTCAGCACGCGCTTGGGCATGATAGTGTCCTTCTTACTTCGCCGCGCGGGCGCGTTCGCCCTGCAGCGTCTTGATACGGGCGATGTCGCGGCGCACTTCGCGCACCCGGCTCGCTTTTTCGAGCTGGTTGGTCGCCGCCTGGAAGCGCAGGTTGAACTGCTCCTTCTTCAGGTTGGCGAGCTCGCCCGAAAGCTCGTCGTCCGACTTGACACGCAGATCAGTGACCTTCGTCATTATTCGGCTCCCAGATGCGAGGTGTCGCCCAGGCGGGCAACAACCTTGGTCTTGATCGGCAGCTTCATCGCGGCGCGCGAGAAAGCCTCGGCGGCGAGCGGACCCGGCACGCCGTCCAGCTCGAACAGGATGCGACCCGGCTTCACGCGGGCGGCCCAATATTCGATGCTGCCCTTGCCCTTGCCCTGACGGACCTCGGCGGGCTTCTTCGACACCGGCACGTCCGGGAACACGCGGATCCACAGGCGGCCCTGACGGCGCAGGTGGCGCTGGATCGCACGGCGCGCGGCCTCGATCTGGCGGGCGGTGATCCGCTCCGGCTCAAGGGCCTTCAGGCCGTAGGCGCCGAAATTAAGCGCGCTGCCGCCCTTGGCGTCGCCCTTGATCCGGCCCTTGAAGGCCTTGCGGAATTTCATTTTCTTCGGTTGCAGCATGACGCTCTACCTTCTCAACTCAGTGCGCCGGACGGACGCCGGAGGTTTGAGCCTCCATCATCAGCCGGTCAGTCGCCATCGGATCGTGGCCAAGGATTTCGCCCTTGAAGATCCAGACCTTGATCCCGCACACGCCATAGGCGGTGTGGGCCTCGGCCTCGGCATAATCGACGTTACCGCGCAGCGTGTGCAGCGGCACGCGGCCTTCGCGATACCATTCGGTGCGCGCGATCTCCGCGCCGCCCAGACGGCCGCCGCAGGTGATCTTGATGCCCTCGGCGCCCAGACGCAGCGCGGACTGCACCGCGCGCTTCATCGCACGGCGGAAGGCGATGCGGCGCTCCAGCTGGTCGGCAACGCCCTGCGCGACGAGCTTCGCGTCGATTTCCGGCTTGCGAATCTCGACGATGTTGAGGCTGACGTCGGACTGGGTGAATTCGCCCAGCTTCTTGCGCAGCTTCTCGATGTCGGCGCCCTTCTTGCCGATGATGACGCCCGGACGGGCGGCATAGATCGACACGCGGCACAGCTTGGCCGGACGCTCGATCACCACCTTGGAGATCGCGGCCTGCGGCAGCTTCTTCATGATGAAGGTGCGGATCTTCAGATCCTCCATCAGAAGACGGCCATAATCCTGGCCTTCCGCGAACCAGCGACTGTCCCAGGTGCGGTTGATCTGAAGACGCAGACCGATCGGATTGCTCTTGTGACCCATGACTTACGCCTCCGCCTGTTCAGTCTGTTCGCGCACGACGATCCGAACCCGGCTGAACGGCTTCAGAATGCGGGTCGACTTGCCGCGACCGCGAGCGTGGAAGCGCTTCATCGTGATCGACTTGCCGACCGACGCCTCGGCGACGACCAGCGAGTCGACGTCGAGATTATGGTTGTTCTCCGCATTGGCGATGGCCGAGGCCAGCACCTTGCGGACGTCGACCGCCATCGCCTTCTTGGAGAAAGCGAGGATGTTGAGCGCGTCCTCGACCTTGCGGCCGCGGATCAGCGCCGCAACCAGGTTCAGCTTCTGCGCCGAACCGCGGATCGAGGTGCCGACGGACAGCGCCTCATTGTCGCCCACGCGACGGGGAGCCTTTGCCTTGCCCATTAGCGCTTGCCCTTCTTGTCGGCGGCGTGACCGGGGAAGAAGCGCGTCGGCGCGAACTCACCCAGCTTGTGCCCAACCATGTCCTCGTTCACCGAGACGGGAACGTGCTTGCGGCCATTATAGACGTTGAACGTCAGGCCAACGAACTGCGGCAGGATGGTCGAACGGCGCGACCAGGTCTTGATCGGGCCAGCTTTCGCGCCCGCTTCCTGCGCGGATTCTGCCTTTTTCAGCAGATGCAGGTCCACAAACGGACCCTTCCAGACGGAACGAGCCATCGCTTACCTCTTCTTCTTCGCGTGACGGCTACGGATGATGAACTTGTCCGTCGCCTTGTTGTTGCGGGTACGAGCACCCTTGGTCGGCTTGCCCCACGGGGTCACCGGATGGCGACCACCGGAGGTCCGGCCTTCACCACCGCCATGCGGGTGGTCGACCGGGTTCTTCGCGACACCGCGCGTCAGCGGACGGCGGCCCAGCCAGCGGTTACGGCCGGCCTTGGCGAGATTGGTGTTGGCGTTGTCGGGGTTCGACACGGCGCCGACGGTGCCCATGCAGTCCGCGCGGATATAGCGCTGCTCGCCCGAATTCAGGCGAACGATCACCATGCCCCGGTCGCGGCCGACGAGCTGCACATAGGTGCCCGCCGAACGGGCGATCTGGCCACCCTTGCCCGGCTTCATCTCGATATTGTGGCAGATGGTGCCGACCGGCATCTGGCCGAGTTCCATCGCGTTGCCCGGCTTCACGTCGGTCTTCTTGCCGGCGACGACCTTGTCGCCGACCGACAGACGCTGCGGCGCGATGATGTAGGCCAGCTCGCCGTCCTCATATTTGATGAGGGCGATGAACGCCGTGCGGTTGGGGTCATATTCCAGACGCTCGACGGTCCCCTCGACGTCCCACTTGCGGCGCTTGAAATCGACGATGCGATAGCGCTGCTTGTGGCCGCCGGCGATGCCGCGGCTGGTGACGTGACCCTTGTTGTTGCGGCCACCGGTCTTGCGCTTGCCTTCGGTCAGCGCCTTGACGGGCTTGCCCTTGTGCAGGTGCGAGCGGTCGACCAGAATCAGGCCGCGCTGCGCGGGGCTGGTCGGATTATAGTGCTTTAGTGCCATGATCCTGCCTCGCCTCAGATCGTGCTGGTCACGTCAATCGACTGGCCTTCGGCCAGCGTGACGATCGCTTTCTTGAAGTCGCTGCGCTGATAGGGCTTGCCCTTCCAGCGCTTCACCTTGCCCTTCTGGACAATGGTGTTCACGCCCTTCACGGACACGCCGAACAGCGCCTCCACCGCCGCCTTGATTTCCGGCTTGGTGGCGTCACCCGCCACCTTGAAAACCACGGCGTTGTTTTCGGAGAGGAGAGTCGCCTTCTCGGTGATGTGGGGAGCGAGGATAACGTCGTAGTGACGGATATCCGCAACCGCTGCCTGTTTCTTAGCCATTGAAGCGAGCCTCCAGCTTTTCCACGGCGGCGCGGGTCAGGACCAGCGCGTCGGCACGCAGAATGTCGTACACATTGGCGCCGACCGCCGGCAGGACGTTGACGCCCACCAGATTGGACGAAGCCTTGGCGAAGCTGACGTTGATCGCGTCGCCGTCAATGAACAGCGCCTTGTTCAGGCCCAGCTTTTCGAGCTGCCCGGCGAGCGCCTTGGTCTTGCCGTCCTTGACGTCGAGATTGTCGAGAACGGTCAGCGACCCGGCCTTCGCCTTCGCGGACAGCGCCATCTTCAGGCCCAGAGCGCGCACCTTCTTGTTCAGCTCATGGCCGAAGGTGCGGGCGCGGGCGCCGTGGGCCTTACCGCCGCCGATGAAGATCGGAGCGCGGCGATCGCCGTGACGGGCGGTGCCGCCGCCCTTCTGACGGCCGAACTTCTTGCCGGTGCGGGCGACATCGCTGCGCTCGCGAGTGGCGCGTGCTGGGGCGCGGCGCTTTTCCAGCTGCCACGTCACGACGCGGTGCAGGATGTCGGCGCGAGGCTCGATGCCGAAAACGGCGTCGTTCAGTTCAACGTCGCCAGCCTTGCCTGCGTCCAGGGTTTTGACTTCAACCTTCATGGCTTAGCCCTCCTGGTTTTCGGTGGCTTCCGGTGCTTCGACCGGAGCGCTGTCGTTGGCGGATGCGGCCGACTTCAGGCTGGCGGGGTACGGCAGTTCGGCCGGACGCGCCACCTTGACGGCGTCGCTGACCAGCAGCCAGGTACCCTTGGAGCCCGGAACGCTGCCCTTCACGAAGAGAAGGTCGCGCTCCACGTCGGTGCGGACGATTTCGAGATTCTGCTGGGTGCGCTGGCGGTCGCCCATGTGGCCGGCCATCTTCTTGTTCTTGAAGACGCGGCCCGGATCCTGGCGGTTACCGGTCGAACCATGCGCACGGTGGCTGATGGAGACGCCGTGCGTCGCGCGCATGCCCCCGAAGCCCCAGCGCTTCATCGCACCGGCGAAACCCTTACCCTGGGTGTGACCGGTGACGTCGACGAGCTGGCCCGCGACGAAATGATCGGCGGAGATTTCAGCGCCCACATCGAGCAACGCATCTTCGGCGACGCGGAACTCGGCGACGCGAGCCTTCGGCTCAACCTCGGCCTTGGCGAAGTGGCCACGCTGCGGCTTGGCGACATTCTTCGCCTTGGCAACGCCGGCACCCAGTTGAACGGCGACATAGCCGTCCTTTTCAATCTCGCGGCGCGAAATGACCTGATTGCCTTCCAGCGCGAGAACGGTGACGGGCACGTGCCGTCCGTCCTCCTGGAAGAGGCGGGTCATCCCGACTTTCTTCGCGATCACGCCTGTACGCATGATCATACCTCCCAACAGAGGCCCGCCGGTGCGGCGGGCGTATCCAACGAAAAACCGCAACGGAAAGACTCCGCTGCGGCCAACCCGATGCTCAGATCACCCCGTCCGGGCTGGATGCCCTCCATGAAGGAGGACGACGGGGGACCAGGACCACGTTTGGCCCGAAGGCCCGTGCGGTATCCCTTGATCGCCATGCCTGGGGAACAAGGCCCTCAAAGCATGAGACCCCCGCCGGGGCGGGGGCTGCGCTCACCTGAAATCAGGCGAGCTTGATTTCGACGTTCACGCCGGCGGCGAGGTCGAGCTTCATCAGCGCGTCGACCGTCTGGGGCGTAGGCTGCACAATGTCAAGCATGCGCTTGTAGGTGCGGACCTCGAACTGCTCACGGCTCTTCTTGTCGATGTGCGGGCCACGGTTGACCGTGAACTTTTCGATGCGCGTCGGCAGCGGAATCGGACCGCGAATGAGGGCGCCGGTGCGGCGAGCCGTGTCAGCGATGTCGCCGGTCGCCTGATCGAGCACGCGGTGATCAAAGGCTTTGAGGCGAATGCGAATATTCTGCGTTTCCATGTCCACTTTACCGATGCGAAAGAGCCAAAAAACAAACCGCCTCGCTTCCCCTTGGGAAACCCGATGCTTCAAACCTTGCTGGCGAGCGCCGGGCCGAGGCGGCTTAAAAACTCAGCCGCGCGAATCACCAGACCCGCGCGGCTTCGTGCCTATATTACTTCGTGATGGTGCTGACAACCCCTGCACCGACGGTGCGGCCGCCTTCGCGGATGGCGAAGCGGAGGCCGGTGTCCATCGCGATCGGGGCGATGAGCTTCACGCCGAGCTTCACATTGTCGCCGGGCATGACCATCTCGGTGCCTTCGGGCAGAACCACTTCACCGGTGACGTCGGTGGTGCGGAAGTAGAACTGCGGACGATAGTTGGCGAAGAACGGCGTGTGACGGCCGCCTTCGTCCTTCGACAGCACGTACACTTCGGCTTCGAAGTCGGTGTGCGGGGTGATGGTGCCGGGCTTGGCCAGAACCTGACCGCGCTCCACCTCGTCGCGGCCCACGCCACGGATCAGCGCGCCGATATTGTCGCCCGCGCGGCCCTCGTCGAGCAGCTTGCGGAACATTTCGACGCCGGTGACGGTGGTCTTCTTGGTGTCCTTGATGCCGACGATCTCGACTTCCTCGCCGACCTTGACGATGCCGGTTTCGACGCGGCCGGTGACCACGGTGCCGCGGCCGGAGATCGAGAACACGTCTTCGATCGGCATCAGGAACGGACGGTCAACCGGACGTTCCGGCTGCGGGATGTAGCTGTCGACAGCGTCCATCAGTTCCTTGATCTTGTTCTTGCCGATCTCGTCGTCACGGCCTTCGAGGGCGGCCAGAGCCGAACCCGCGATGACGGGGATGTCGTCGCCGGGGAAGTCGTAGCTGGAGAGCAGCTCGCGGATTTCCAGCTCGACCAGCTCCAGGATTTCCGGATCGTCGACCTGGTCGACCTTGTTCATGAACACGACCAGCGCGGGCACGCCGACCTGACGGGCGAGCAGGATGTGCTCGCGGGTCTGCGGCATCGGACCGTCGGCGGCGTTCACGACGAGGATCGCGCCGTCCATCTGCGCGGCGCCGGTGATCATGTTCTTCACATAGTCGGCGTGGCCGGGGCAGTCGACGTGCGCATAGTGGCGCGCATCGGTTTCATATTCGACGTGAGCGGTCGAGATGGTGATGCCGCGCTCGCGCTCTTCGGGCGCCTTGTCGATGTTCGCATAGTCGGTGAACTCGGCGCCGCCGGTTTCCGCCAGAACCTTGGTGATCGCCGCGGTCAGCGTGGTCTTGCCGTGGTCGACGTGACCGATGGTGCCGATGTTGCAGTGCGGCTTGGTCCGCTCAAATTTAGCCTTAGCCATTTCCTACCTCTTCTTGTCCAAATCTGCTTCGACAGCCATGAGGCGCCTCGCGAGTTGGCCCCCATAGCATCAAATTGTGATAATGCCAGCCTGTTTTGCAGCTTTTGAGGGGCAATTATCGCCCCTCAAAGGCGGCTCGATCAGGCCATCTTCGCCTTCACTTCGTCGGCGACATTCTGCGGCACTTCATCATAGTGCGAGAAGATCATCGAGTAGTTCGCGCGCCCCTGGGTGAAGGAACGCAGCTGGTTCACATAGCCGAACATGTTGGCCAGCGGCACCATCGCCTCGACGACCTGCGCGTTGCCGCGGCTGTCCGTGCCCTGAATCTGGCCACGGCGGCTGTTCATGTCGCCGATGACGTCGCCCAGATATTCCTCCGGGGTCACGACCTCGACCTTCATGATCGGTTCGAGCAGCTTGATGCCCGACTTCGCCGCCGCTTCGCGCATCGCGCCACGGGCGCAGATTTCGAACGCCAGCGCCGACGAGTCGACGTCGTGATAGGCGCCGTCCGTCAGGTGAACCTCGAAATCGATGATCGGGAAGCCGATGAGGTGGCCGGTTTCGGCCGTCTCACGGAAACCCTTTTCCACCGACGGGATATATTCGCGCGGAATGTTGCCGCCCTTGATCTCGTCGAAGAACTGGAAGCCCGAACCCCGCTCGCCGGGGATGACGGTGACCTTGACGCGGCCGAACTGGCCCGAACCACCCGACTGCTTCTTGTGGGTGTAGTCGATGTCGACCTTCTTCGCGAGATATTCGCGATAGGCCACCTGCGGCGCGCCGACATTGGCCTCGACCTTGAATTCGCGCTTCATGCGGTCGACCAGAATGTCGAGGTGAAGCTCGCCCATGCCCTTGATGATGGTCTGGCCCGATTCGTGGTCGGTCGAGACGCGGAAGGACGGATCCTCGGCGGCCAGGCGGTTGAGCGCGATGCCCATCTTTTCCTGGTCGGCCTTGGTCTTGGGTTCGACCGACAGCTCGATGACCGGCTCGGGGAATTCCATCCGCTCCAGAATGATCGGCTGGCGCTCGGCGCACAGCGTATCGCCGGTGGTGGTTTCCTTGAGGCCCGCCAGCGCGACGATGTCGCCCGCATAGGCTTCGTCGATGTCCTCGCGGCTGTTCGCATGCATCAGCAGCATGCGGCCGACCTTTTCCTTCTTGCCCTTGACCGAGTTCAGGTAGCTGCCCTTGGTCAGCGTGCCCGAATAGATGCGCGCGAAGGTGAGCGAGCCGACGAACGGGTCGTTCATGATCTTGAACGCCAGCATCGAAAGCGGCGCGTCGTCGGCGGTCTTGCGGCTGTCCGGCTCTTCGGTGTCGGGGTTGATGCCCTGCACGTCGGGGATGTCCAGCGGCGAGGGCAGGAAGTCGACGACCGCGTCGAGCAGCGTCTGCACGCCCTTGTTCTTGAACGAGGAACCGCACAGCACGGGCACGAACGACTGATTGAGCGTGCCCTTGCGGATCAGCTTCTTCAGCGTGTCGACGTCCGGCTCATTGCCTTCGAGATAGGCTTCCATCGCGGCGTCGTCCTGCTCGACCGCCAGCTCGACCAGCTTCTCGCGATATTCGGCGGCCTTGTCGGCAAGGTCGGCCGGAATGCCGCCATAGGTGAACTCGGCGCCCAGGCTCTCGTCCTTCCAGATGATCGAGCGCTGGTTGATCAGGTCGACCAGACCGACGAAATCGCTCTCCGCGCCGATGGGCAGATAGAGCACCGCCGGGGTCGCGCCGAGACGGTCGATGATCGTCTGCACGCAATAATAGAAATTGGCGCCGGTGCGATCGAGCTTGTTGATGTAGCACATGCGCGGAACCTGGTACTTGTCCGCCTGACGCCACACGGTTTCCGACTGCGGCTCCACGCCCGCAACGCCGTCGAACGCGGCGACCGCGCCGTCGAGCACGCGCAGCGAACGCTCCACCTCGATGGTGAAGTCGACGTGGCCGGGCGTGTCGATGATGTTCAGCCGGTGGTCGTTCCAGAAGCAGGTGGTCGCGGCCGACGTGATGGTGATGCCGCGCTCCTGCTCCTGCTCCATCCAGTCCATGGTGGCGGCGCCTTCGTGCACTTCGCCGATCTTGTAGGACTTGCCGGTGTAATAAAGGATGCGCTCGGTCGTCGTGGTCTTGCCGGCGTCGATGTGCGCCATGATGCCGAAATTGCGGTAGCGTTCGAGCGGATGGCTGCGGGCCATGATCTTAACTCCGTTGCCGGACGGCGGCGGGGCCGCGCGGCGGGTTGGGTCTTGGGGAGAGGCAGGCGGCCGGAGCATCGCTGCCCCGGCCGCCGCCATCTTCATTACCAGCGATAGTGCGAGAAGGCGCGGTTCGCTTCCGCCATGCGGTGCGTGTCCTCGCGCTTCTTGACGGCATTGCCGCGGTTGTTGGCGGCATCCATCAACTCGCCCGAAAGACGCGCGGCCATGGTGGTTTCGCTGCGGCTGCGCGCGGCGGAGATCAGCCAGCGGATGGCCAGCGCCTGCGCGCGCTCCGGGCGCACCTCGACCGGGACCTGATAGGTCGCGCCGCCGACACGGCGGCTGCGGACCTCGATGCCCGGCTTCACATTGTTGAGGGCGTCGTGGAACATCTGGATCGGATCCTTCTTCGCCTTGGCCTCGACCTGGTCGAGGGCGCCATAGACGATCTGTTCCGCAACGGCCTTCTTGCCGTCCAGCATGACGCTGTTCATGAACTTGGAAAGCACCACATCCTTGAACTTCGGATCGGGCAGGATGACGCGCTTTTCGGGGCGACGACGACGTGACATATCTTGATCTCCCCTTTCTTACTTCGGACGCTTCGCGCCGTACTTCGAACGGCTCTGCTTGCGGTCCTTGACGCCCTGCGTATCCAGAACGCCGCGCAGCACGTGGTAGCGCACGCCGGGAAGGTCGCGCACACGGCCGCCGCGGATCAGCACGACGCTGTGCTCCTGGAGGTTGTGGCCTTCACCCGGAATATAGCTGATGACTTCGCGCTGGTTGGTCAGGCGGACCTTCGCAACCTTGCGGAGAGCCGAGTTCGGCTTCTTCGGGGTAGTGGTATAGACGCGGGTGCAAACGCCGCGCTTCTGCGGGTTCTGCTCCATCGCAGGGACCTTGCTCTTGGCCTTCTGCGGTTCACGGCCCTTACGGACCAACTGGTTGATTGTCGGCATGAAGCCCTTCACCTTTTCACTAGTTACTTTACCGGACCATCGCTTCCGTTCTTGCCGTTTTTTTTACAACAGCAACGGCCCCGGCGGTCGAACGACCCCCCGGACCGGAAGAAACAGCCGGCAATGTTCAAGCTCAAAATTCGCCCGCAATCGGCATTTCGGCTTCGACGGCGCCATGGAACAGGGCACCTGCGAGTCCCAACTACTGGCCGCAAGGCAGGGCGCGCTATAGCGATGCGCCCTCCCCCGGTCAAGCATGCTCCGCGCGGAAGATCGACGCGTCGAGTCGCGGGGCCGTCGTGCAGGAATGGCAAGGCCTCATATGTAAATTTTCCCTTCCCGGTTAACGGCTCACCGTCCGATTCTTTCGATTCAACCGTCCTTGCCCGCTGAGGATTCGATTCCGCCCCGCCGCTCTGTTACGCGCCTGCCCTGCTTCGGGGGGAGCTGCAACAATCATGGGTCGCCAAAGACAGATGGATAGCGTGAAAGCGATTCCCGCGCGCTGGAAAGCGCGGGCCGCAAGCATTTTTGCGGAAAAGGAAATAGTGTTCCGCAGCCAGGGCCGCGTCCGGTTCGTCCGCATCGGCTCGGCGCTCCAGATCGGCACGGCCACGGCGGTGTGCGCGATCGCGCTCGGCTGGGCCGCCGTCGCAGGCAACATGATGTGGCAGCATTTCTCGCTCGCACAGGATCAGGCCGCCATCGATGCCCAGGCCCGCAGCGTCGCCGCCGAAGCGCGCAAGGTCGATGCGTACAAGCAATCGGTCAACGACATCGCCGCCGATCTCGACCGGCGGCAGGACCTGCTCGACGACATGATCCGCAGCCAGTTCGGCACCGACGGCGCCGACCCCGGCCTCGTCGGCGCCCCCGACGCCGAAACGCAGGCCGACACCCCCTCCGATACCTCCGCCGCCGCGCAGAAGAAGCAGCTTAGCGCCCTGTCCGGCATGGATCGCCTGCGCGCGATGGAGGAACGCCAGACCCGCTTCGCCCACCGCCTCGCCGCGCTCGTCGACCAGCGCGCGCGCAAGGCGGAGGCCGCGATCCGCAGCTTCGGCCTGAAGCCGGAGCAACTTGCCGGACGAACGGCGCAAGGCGGCCCCTATATTCCCTGGACGGCCAAGGGCGTCGCCGACGACGACGCGCTGACGAAGCTGGCCGGGTCGCTCTCCCGCCTCAACATGCTGGAACGCAGCCTCGTCTCCATCCCCTCCGGCCGCCCGACGGCCAGCCCGATGCTGAGCAGTTCCTACGGCTATCGCAGCGATCCGTTCAACGGCCATGCGGCCTTCCACGCGGGCCTCGACTTTCCGGGCCGCTACGGCCAGCCGATCCTCGCCGCCGCCACGGGGCGCGTGTCCTATGTCGGCCAGCGGCAGGGCTATGGCAATGTGGTGGAGATCGACCATGGCCATGGCATCATGACCCGCTACGCCCATCTTTCCGGTTTTTCCGCCCGCACGGGACAGGATGTGACGCGCGGCGTGCAGATCGGCCGCATGGGATCGACCGGCCGCTCCACGGGCACCCATCTGCACTTCGAGGTGCGCGTCAACGGCGCCCCGATCAACCCCCGCCGCTTTCTTGAGGTGAAGGACGATGTTCTCCAGGTCCAGCAGATCGCGAAGCAGCGCTTCGCCCGCGTCAACGGCAGGAACGACGATGAAGCGGACCGGAGCTAAGGGCGCCCCCTTCTCGATCATCGGCGCGGACGTGGTGATCGACGGCAATATCCGCGCCAGCGCCGACCTCCATATCGACGGCCGGGTCGAAGGCGACATCGTCTGCGCCGGTCTGGTGCAGGGCCCGGAAAGCGTGATCGTCGGCCGCATCGAGGCGGCGTCGGTCCGCCTCGCGGGCAAGGTCGAGGGCGGCATAGAAGCGGGCGAGCTGATCGTGGAAGCCAGCGCGCGGCTGTGCGGCGACATCAGCTATGACAGCATCTCGATCGCGCCGGGCGCGCATGTCGACGGCCGCTTCGCCTGCCGCACCGGCCAGAGCGGCGGGCCGGAGCTCAAGCTGATCGGCACGGAAACCGAAACCGCCGCCTGACACTTCCCCCTTCAGACCGGCGGATGCTCGACCGGATCGGGTCCGAAGCGGTTGGGACCGCGCGTGCCGCCGATGATCATCAGCACCAGCAGCCAGATCTGCCCGATCAGCGGGAGGAACGCCAGCAGCAGCCACCAGGCCGGGCGGTCGCTGTCGTGCAGCCGCCGCACCGCCACCGCGATCGAGGGGATGAAGGTGACGAGCGCGAACAGCCCGAACAGCGGGCCGCCCTCATGCCGCGCGCCCGCGCGCAGGTTCCAGCCGTTGCGATAGAGCCATTCGCTGCTCTGGCCGAAGCCGAACAGCCCCTCGACGATGCTGATGACGATGGCGGCGAGGAACAGGAACAGCACGTAGGACCAATATTCGCGCGGCCGCGACCGCCCGGAAAATTCGAAATAGCGCCTGAACGGCAGGAGCATCCACTGTTTCACGCGCGCTCTCCCCTGCAAGACGGCGGACGAGGGCCTGTTCCGGGGCCGGGCCGTGCGCGCAGGAAAGCATGAAGCCGCCGCCAAGGCAAGGGACATGGCATCGCCCGCGGCAGCGCCGGAAATCCGCCATATCCCTTTCCCACCCATCATCCCGACGCAGGCCCGGCCTTCGGCCAGGAAGCGCGCCTCTTCCTTCCCCCGAAAGAAGGACGGACTTGCCATTTTATTTTCAGAACATAATACTGTCTAACAGAACAGATTCTTGCGACGAAGGCCAAGGCCCGATCGCATGCCATGAAGGGACCTATTGATGACGGAAGACCTCAGGACCGGCGGCGATCGCGGCTATCTGCGCATCGCGACCGAGGAAGCCTTCGCCACGCGGGAGCAGATCGACGTCTATCTTCGCATGATCCGCGACGGCAGCGCGGACCGGGGAATGATGTCGCTCTGGGGCTTTTACGGCACCAGCCCGTCGGAGCGGGCGGTAGAGATACTCGATCGGCTGCTCGACCTCGGCGAGCGGCGGCTGGCGGACATGGACGCGGCGGGCATCGACAAGGCGGTGCTGGCGCTGACCTCCCCCGGCGTGCAGCCCTTTCTCGACACCGCCGAGGCGAAGCGCATCGCGCAGCGCGCCAACGATCTGCTGGCCGAACGCTGCGCCGCCCATCCCGACCGCTTCTACGGCATGACGGCGGTGGCGCCGCAGGATCCCGACTGGTCCGCGCGGGAAATCCGGCGCGGCGCGGAAGAACTGGGCTTTCGCGGCGTGCAGATATGCAGCCACACGCAGGGGCGCTATCTCGACGAGCCCTTTTTCGACCCGATCTTCCGCGCGCTCGCCGATACCGGCCAGCCGCTCTACCTCCACCCGGCGACGCCGCCCGACAGCATGATCGGCCCGATGGTGGAGGCCGGGCTGGACGGCGCGGTGTTCGGCTTCGGCGTCGAAACCGGCCTGCATCTGCTGCGCCTCATCACCAGCGGCATTTTCGACCGCTATCCCGATCTCCAGATCATGGTCGGCCATATGGGCGAGGCGCTGCCCTACTGGCTCTATCGCCTCGATTTCATGCATCAGGCGGCGGTGCGCTCGCAGCGCTACGACCGGATAAAGCCGCTCCGCAAGAGCATCGCCGATTATATGCGCAGCAATGTCCTCGTCACCAACAGCGGCGTGGCGTGGGAACCGGCGGTCAAGTTCGCCCAGCAGGTCATCGGCGAGGACCGCGTGATGTACGCGATGGATTATCCCTATCAATATGAGGCGCGCGAAGTGCGGGCGATGGACGCGATGGACATGACGCCGAAGCTCAAGAAGCAATTCTTCCAGACCAACGCCGAGCGCTGGTTCCGGCTGTAGCGCGGGGGCGACCTGCCGCTAGTTTTGTCCGCCTCCGCCAGCGTCCTGCTCCACGCGCATGCGGGCGACGAGTTGCGCGATCTCATCCGGGTCCAATATCCATGTGCGCGTCCTGCGCCCTTCGCGATGGACGGGCCGGGTCAGCAGCACGCGCGCATTGTCCCGCGCGTGCGGCTTGTACAGCGCGAAATGCATCGCGCAGTCGCGGATCGTGCCGATGATGGGCGCGCGCCCTTCAAGGTCGATCATCGTCGCGGGCTGATCCCACGGTATGGCGTTGACGGACATGCTGTTTTCCTTCTTCGGGCGGCGGCCTACCACTCAATCCCGATCTTGCCGAAATGCCCGCCGCCCTGCTCGAACCGGAATGCGTCGGCCAGCCGGTCGAGCGGGAAGCGGCGGTCCACCGCCGGGCGCAGCCCTCCGGCCTCGATCGCGCGGACGAAATCCTGCTGGTCGCTGCGGCTGCCGACGATCAGCCCCTGCAACCGCGCCTGCTTCGCCATCAGCACGGCGGTCGGCACCTCGCCGCCCCGGCCGGTCAGCACGCCGATCAGCGAGATATGGCCGCCGATGCGCACCGCGTCGATCGACTGCGGCAGCGTGCCGGGGCCGCCGACCTCGACCACATGATCGACGCCCGCGCCGCCGGTCCAGTCCTTCACCGCGCGGCCCCAATCCTGCCGCTCGCGATAGTTGACGAGGAAATCGGCGCCCATGTCCCGCGCCCGCTCCAGCTTCTCGCCGGAGGAGGAGGTGATCGCGACCGTGGCGCCCATCAGCTTGGCGATCTGCAATGCCCAGATCGAAACGCCGCCGGTGCCGAGCAGAAGCACCACGTCCCCGGCCTTGAGCTTGCCGTCGACCACCAGCGCGCGCCAGGCGGTCAGCCCGGCAGTGGTGATCGTCGCGGCCTCGACCGCGTCCAGCCCCTTGGGCGCGCGGGTGAAGGCCGTCGCAGGCAGCACCGCATGCTCCAGCGCGAAGCCGTCGATACCGTCGCCGGGCACGCGGCGGAAATCGCCGACGCGGGCCGGGCCGTCCTGCCAATCCGGGAAGAAGCAGGACACCACATGGTCGCCAGGGGCGAACTCCGTCACGCCGGGGCCGACGCTTTCCACCACGCCCGCCCCGTCGGCGAGCGGGATGCGCCCGTCCTCGGCCGGTATGCGCCCCAGCACCACCGACAAATCGTGAAAGTTGAGCGAACTGCCGTGCAGCGCGACGCGGATCTCGCCCGCGCCCGGCTCGCCGGGGTCGGCGCGCTCTTCCGGCGCCAGCCGATCCAGACCGCCGGGAGACCGCAATGCCATTACCTTCATCCTTCGCTCCTTCCAGACGCGCGGCGTTGCACCGAAGGGCAAGGGATAGCCCCGGACCGGCGCCGTTTCAATTCGCGCCTTCCCGAAAGGCGGCGATGGGAGGCGATACGACCGGCCCGGTTCAGGCGTGCTTGCTGCCGTCCCCGTTGCGCAGCTTCACCCCCATCAGCGCCAGCGCGGCGACCAGCGAACCCGCGCCCAGCGCCGCCGCGACGACGGGCAGGGCGAAGCCCGCCTGGAACAGCACGCCCGCCAATATCGGCGAAAGCGCCGCGCCCCCGCGCCCGACGCCGATCGCGAAGCCGGTTCCCGTGCCGCGCGCATGGGTCGGGAAGGCATGGGCGAAGATGGTGTAGAGGCCCACCACGCCGCTGTTGGTGAACAGCCCGGCGGCAAAGGCGAGCAGCGACAGCCCTTGCAGCGTCGTGACCCCGACCGCGCCGAACAACGTCACCATGCCGAAGGACGCCAGCAGCACCAGCATCGTCATCCCCCGCAGCGGGAAGCGCTGCGATAGGAGGCCGAAGATGCCGCCGCCCAGCGCGCCGCCGATATTCGCCCACACCAGCACGCCCGCCGCATCGGCCGGGACATAACCCATGTCGACGACGATCTTGGGCGCCCATTTCAGGATGAAATAGAAGGTGACGATGTGCATGAAATAGGCGGTCGTCACCAGCAGCGTGGTGGCGAGGAGGCCGGGCTTCAATATGTCCGCGATCGAGGATTTCTCCTCGTCCCGCGTCACCGGCGGCAGCTCCGCGACGGGCTGGTGCCCCATCCGCCGCATCAGCCGGTTGACGCGGTCGAGCGTGCCGCCGTCGCGCCGCACCAGCAGGAAATGGACTGGTTCGGGCACGAGGAACAGCACCAGCGGCAGAAAGCAGATCGTCACCGCCGCGCCGAAGACGAACACCGCGCGCCAGTCATAATGGGCGAGCAGCACCGCCGAGATCATCCCGCCGATCACCGCGCCGATGGGATAGCCGATCGTCATGATCGCCAGCGCCAGGTTGCGCCGTTTGCGGTTGGCGAACTCCGCCGTGATCGCCGCCGTCGCGGCCAGCATGCCGCCGATGCCGAGGCCGGTCAGCACCCGCCAGCAGGAAAGCTGGAATATCCCGCTCGCCCACGGCACCATCGCCATGCCGAACGCCATGACGACAAGGCAGGTCAGGATCGTCTTGCGGCGGCCGATCCGGTCGGCGATGCCGCCGAACAGCACCGATCCCACCGCCATGCCGATCAGCTCCATCGACAGCACGACGCCCAGCGCCGCGCGGTCGATATTCCATTCCTTCGCGATGCCGGGGGCGGCGAAGCTGATCGACAGCACGTCGAAGCCATCGAGCGCGTTCAGCCCGACGGCGATGGCGATCGCCACCAGTTGAAGCCGCGACAGCGGCGCGTCGTCGATGATCCGGCGCGGGTCCGATCCACGGGACATGCTCTTCCTCCCCCATTGCCATGGGCGCGCAGGCTCCTGCCCCTTGCGAGGGAGGCGCCGCGCGCATTCTCCGGTTGTTACGGTTATGCATCATATCAATTCAGCCGCCAACTGCAATCGCTCGCCGACGAAAGGACGATTATATCCTTTGCGGACAAGCGGGTGCACCACTCTCTCACACCCGTTCGCCCTGAGCCCTTCGACAAGCTCAGCCCGAATGGTGGGGAGGGAATGTCCGGCTTTCCTTTTCGCCGCAACGCCCTTGCCCTTGGCCGCCGGTTGGGACAGGTTGCGCGGGTCCCCGGCCCATCCAATCCTATCGAGAGGCTATCATGACCATTACCGCCCGCGCCGCCATCTGCCGTGGCCAGGACCACCCGTTCGCCATAGAGGATGTGCGGCTCGACAGCCTGCGCGCCGACGAGGTGCTGGTGCGCATCGTCGCCTGCGGCATCTGCCACACCGACCTCGCCGTGCGCGACCGGCAATTGCCGGTGCCCCTGCCCATCGTGCTGGGCCATGAAGGCGCGGGGATCGTCGAGCAGGTCGGCAGCGGCGTCACCAGCATCAAGCCCGGCGACCGCGTGATCATGAGTTTCAACAGCTGCGGCCATTGCCCCAGTTGCGAGATCGACGCGCCGACCTATTGCTATGAATTCTTCCCCAACAACTGGTCGGGCGTGCGCCCGGACGGCAGCCCGACCCTGTTCCAGGGCGATGCGCCGATGAACGGCAATTTCTTCGGCCAATCCTCCTTCGCCACCCATGCGATCGCCCATGAGCGCAACGCGGTGGTGGTGCCGGAGGACGCCGCCGACCTGCCGCTCGAACGGCTGGCGCCGCTGGGGTGCGGGCTGATGACCGGCGCGGGCGCGGTGCTGCGGGCGATGAAGGTGCGCGCCGGCCTGCCGATCGCCATCGTCGGCGCGGGTACCGTTGGCATCGCCGCCGTCATGGCCGCGAAGATCGCCGGGGCCGATCCGATCATCGCCGTCGACGTGCACGACAGCCGCCTCGAACTGGCGAAGGAACTGGGCGCCACCCACGTCTTCAACGCGAAGGACGACGCGATGGGCAGGATCAGGGACCTGTGCCCGAAGGGGCTGGGCTATGCGTTCGACACCACCGGCATCAACAAGGTGATCGAGGATCTGTTCGCGCTGCTTGCGCCCAAGGGCGTGCTGGGCATGGTCGGCGCCTCCGCCCCCACCGACATGCTCGCCTTCAATGAGGCCGAGTTCATGGGCAGCGGGCGCACGGTGATGGGCATATTGGGCGGCGACAGCGACCTTGACGGCTTCATCCCGGAGATGATCCGCTATCATCAGCAGGGCCGCTTCCCGTTCGACCGGCTGATCCGCTATTTCGATTTCGACGCGATCAACGAGGCGATCGAGGCCAGCGAGCGCGGCGAGGTGGTGAAGCCGGTGCTGCGTATGGCGGCCGCCTGACAGGCATGAAAAAGACCGCGCCGGAGAGGGCCTATCCCCTCCGGCGCGGCCTTTCCCCGATATCAGCGCATGCTGAGCATGGCGGGCTTCGCGCCGGTGGCGGCGCCGGCCGCGTCCGAGACGTCGAAGCTCACGGCAACGCCGTTGGACACGCCGGACACCTTGCCGTCGCGCACGCGCAGCGAAAAGGCCGCGCCGCCGGGATAGCGATGGCCGGAAATCACCTGCGCCTCGCCGACCTGCTGCATCTTGTACACATAGGTATAGCCGCCATGCTTGAAGGAACCCGAATCCGGGGTTTCGGCAATGGCGGGGGCAGCGAGGGACGCGACGACCGAAGCGGCTGCAATGGAAAGGACAGAAAGCATTCGCATAGGAAATCTCCTCATTTGAATGCCAGACAAACACCCTTGTTCTTGTTTTTTCGCCTTTACCCTGTTGCAGCGCAGCATTCGGAGCAATCGCAAAAGTTGCAGATGCACATGCGAATCTTGCATCCTGTATCCATGGGATACAAAATGGCCTATCCCCCGGCCGGGCGCGGACGATAGCTCAGCGCCTCGGCGATATGGCCGCGGCCGATGCGCTCCGCCCCTTCCAGATCGGCGATGGTCCGCGCCACCCGCAGCACCCGGCTGTAGGATCGCGCGGATAGCCGCATCGCCGCCGCCGCGTCGGCCAGCAGGCGCCGCCCGGCCTCGTCGGGCGTGGCGACCTCTTCCAGCACCGCGCCGTCGGCCTCCGCATTGGTGCGTATGCCGCTGCCGCCATAGCGGGCGGACTGGATATCCCGCGCCGCCGCGACCCGGCGCGCCACCTCGACCGATCCTTCGGCGGGCGGCGGCAGCATCAGGTCGGCGGCGCTGACCGGCTGGACCTCGACATGCATGTCGATCCGGTCGAGCAGCGGGCCGGACAACTTCGCCTGATAATCCGCGCCGCAACGGGGCGCGCGGGAACAGGCGAGCGCGACGTCGCCCAGATGGCCGCAGCGGCAAGGGTTCATCGCCGCGATCAGTTGCACGCAAGCCGTAATATATGTAGACTGAAAAATATTCTGCCCAAAATCCGCAGAAATCTGCGATTTCAAAGGGCGTTCCAAAGCGTGCGCCCAAGGGACAGCGCCATTTGAACGAACCCCCAAAGCACCAACGCCGCAACGACGATAACCTCAGTCCAAAACAGTAAGCGCCTCATCGTGTTATCCGCAGATACGTCGCTGGTCGTTGAATTTCGGCCAAATGACGGTGGTGCCGCTTTGAACCATGGCGCAGTTTATCTCGACGTTTGCCTCGTTGCGACAGATGGCCGTCACGCGGTTGTAACTGGTTCCAGTCTGTTCGCATCGAAGCGTTTGACCACTTGTCAACTCAGTCAGTTTTGCCGTGGCGGATGCGCCTGATGCTGAGGGGCAAGGATGACCCGGACTACAGGTTTCGTCCTTCTCTCGAGCAGCAACAGCGTGAAGGCGAACTCTCGTCCCATCGGAACAGCGGAGCGTGTCTCCATCCGTGATGCTACTCACCTGACATTGAAAGCCACTGCTGGATACCAATGGCTCCGCCATGCTGGTCGATCCAGTGGGCCAGAAAAATACGGCACAGAACACCGCCACGAACAGCACCACAATGATGGCATATGGTCTGAAATCTGTTTTGCGCTTCCCTGGACGCAAGGGAATGACGTTGGGCTGTCGTTGTTTATGGTATCTCATTTCCGCGAACCTAGTCTGCAATCCGTGATACATAAATACGGCATGAGATTTTACGAATTTGCCACAACCAAGCCCAAGAAGCCCCGCAAACCTATGACGCCTGAACAATCGCTTGAGACGGCCAAAAAGCGCGAGGTCGATATGGCGAAAAAGGCCCTGCGATCCGTGAAAGACCAGCACAAGCGCCGTAGGGAGATGGAGCGCGCCCGCAGAGACAGCTACATTGGGCAGCTACAGAAGCGACAGCAGCCGAACTAATCGCCAATCGGCCTTCGATCTGGAAGGCAGACTCCCATTCTACCCACATATATCCACCGAGCGCGATGTCGACGCCGATCAGGCACGGTAATTTACTATGTAGATAATCCCAGATCACGGCGTGGCCCACTATTAGTGGGTGGGCAAACGAAAACGCCCCCACGGCGAACCGTGAGGGCGTCTTACCAACCATCACCGTAAGGCATAGCGCCCTCCGTGGGTAAATATGTGCTGCCACACTGACGCGGTGACAGGTTGCAGGGCTTTTAGCCGTCTAACGACATCGTGACGGCATCCTCGAACATTTCCCTGTCTAGCCAGTTGAGCTTATGGCCCCGCCAAAGAACGTCGATAGGCTTGTTAGGCTGGTTGACCTTGGCGCAGAATTCATGCCGCTTGGCATGGAACCACTCAATGGCATTTTCTGCCCAGCCGCCCTTGGACAGGTTGGTGAGGGAATAGACCCCCACCTCGCCGCCAATCATAAAGCCGACCACCAGACATTGCCTGCCTTTCGATTTGAGATGATCCAGCTGGCCGACAACCCGCTGGTCAAGCTCGTCACCCTGAAAAGGGACGGAAATCGAGTTGCCGCGCATTAGGCCGTCACCTCATTTGCTTTACGCTTGACCAAGGCAATCTTAGGCTTGGATTTAGCGACTGGTCCCGCCTCCGAGCTGTCAGGAAGCACCAATTCCATGAACGCAACGTCCTGCTTCTTTTTCTGCGCGTCCCTCACGCGGCCGCTGTTCTTCTTGGCCTCCTTCTCAGCGTCGATGATGTAGGCCGCGTAATCAGGATCAGCCAAAAGCTTCTTCTTCAATGCTGCCAACTTGGGTTCTTGAACAACCAACTTCGTGACGGCTTTGCGATCCGCTTCCGTGGTGGCCGAGACTGCATCAGCGGCCTTAGAGAGATCGTCGTCGCGCTTCTTGATGACCTTGCCGCGAGCGATTGCCAGCTTCTTGAACTCGCCTTCTTCCAGCTTCGTCGCACCAAAGATAATCATCTGCTTGTTTTCGACCTTGAAGAAGCAGGAGCCGTATCCAATCGTCGGATCAAGTTCGGCGGGGAGCGGGATACCCATCACGTCAGGTTCCGAGCGGCTGGTGCCCAACTGAAGCTGATCGCTGGTGTCAGGCTTGCTACCGTCACGGGCATTCGCCTCACGATCCGCAACCTCAAGCCCCTGTAGCTTGCGAACAGTGATCCCCTCCTTGTTCGTGTATTCAAAGGTCGGGATGAAGCCCGCGACTTCCTCAGGCTTCTTTTCCAATTCCTCAAGGTGGCGAAGGACGTTGGCATACTTTTCCGAAGAACGATCATGCTGCCAAACATGAAAGATGGTTTTAGAAATCGTCTTTTCTTCCCACGAGCCGTAGAGTAGCTTGGTAACGAACAACCACCTGTTGGTGTAATTGTTGTTGCCGTACTTCGTGGCCTGATCGACCATGTTGTGCGACTTCATCAGGTTGATGAACATCATGGCATTCTTGTGTTCCATGAGGATCAGGCCGATGCGATACGCTTCTGCAATCTGGCTGTAGAGAACCGCCTGACCAGCGACCTCAAACTTCCCCATTTTCTGCTGGTCGTCAGCAAGGCGAACCTCGCGGAAATCAGTGACCAGCTTCTTCAGTTCGTCAAAATTAATAGTAACCATAACAATCAAAGTCCTTATTTTCCAACGCGGCACCGTGCGGCGTGGTGAGGAGTTGATACGTCACGGTTGTCCTGATAGGTGAATGACAAGATCATTTTGGATAAAAAAGCCAACCTCTGATGTCGGAAAAGCACCTGTCAATCCTCAGTGAGGACGCAAAATGGTATCAGCTTTGGGGTTGGTATCTCAGGGCAAGTCCTAGCTATGAGCGTGCGCGCTTTTACCGAACTGGGGTGTCGATTGGCGGCGACGACCTACCCGCCGATTTTGACGATGTGCTGAAGGTATATGACGCCTTTGGGGACGTGAGGTTCATGTCCATCACACGTTGGTGGCGATCCGTGGCAATCCTGTTGATTGCCACTGAGAGTTGACCCGGGAAGGGGCGATATTTTCACTGAGAACTGACCCATGTTGAACTCACCCCTGGCTTTGACGAGCGAGGGGTCATGGAGTGTTGGACATGGCGTTATTGAGCGTTATCCGGCGCTGGCATTTCCGCGATCATCTTTCGATCCGCGAGATTGCGCGGCGTACCGGGCTATCACGTAATACGATCCGTAAATATCTACGTTCGGACACGGTCGAGCCGCGGTTCAAGGTGCCCGATCGCCCAAGCAAACTGGACCCGTTCGCGGAGCGGCTGTCAGCCTGGCTGAGACGGGAGATGGGTCGGACCCGCAAGCATAAGCGGACGATGAAGCAGTTGCATGCTGATCTGGTCAGCCTGGGCTATGATGGCTCCTACAATCGGGTGGCGGCCTTTGCCCGGGACTGGCGCGATGATTATCGTCGTGAGCAACAGATGAGCGGGCGCGGGACATTCGTGCCGCTGTCCTTCGCACCGGGGGAAGCATTTCAGTTCGATTGGAGCGAGGACTGGGCGATCATCGGCGGCGTGCGCACCAAGCTGCAGGTCGCCCACTTCAAGCTCAGCTACAGTCGGGCCTTCCTCGTACGGGCCTATCTTCTCCAGACCCACGAGATGCTGTTCGACGCCCATAATCATGCGTTCCGCGTGCTGGGCGGCGTGCCGCGCCGCGGGATCTATGACAATATGCGCACCGCCATTGACAAGGTCGGGCGCGGCAAGGAGCGCAACGTCAACAACCGCTTCCTCACCATGGTTAGCCATTATCTGTTCGAGGCCGAGTTCTGTAACCCGGCAGCAGGCTGGGAAAAGGGCCAGGTCGAGAAGAATGTCCAGGATGCCCGGCATCGGCTATGGCAACCCACGCCGCAGGCGGAAAGCCTGGATGCCCTGAACCTGTGGCTGGAGGAGCGCTGCAAGGCGCTGTGGCAGGATATCCCGCACGGGATCGAAGCGGGTTCGGTCGCCGATGCCTGGGCCGATGAAGTGGAAAGCCTGATGCCGGTGGGCAGACCGTTCGATGGCTTTGTCGAATATGGCAAACGGGTCTCGCCAACCTGCCTGATCCACCTGGAACGCAACCGTTACAGCGTTCCGGCGTCCTTCGCCAATCGGCCCGTCAGCCTTCGGGTCTATCCCGATCGCTTCCTGGTCGTCGCCGAAGGGCAGGTCATATGCGAGCATCAGCGCATCATCGACCGATCCCATGATGGGCCGGGGCACACCGTCTATGACTGGCGCCATTATCTGGCGGTGGTGCAGCGAAAGCCCGGCGCCCTGCGCAACGGCGCGCCTTTTCTTGAGCTGCCAGAGCCCTTCCAACGGCTCCAGCGGCATCTGCTGCGCAATCCCGGCGGCGACAGGGAGATGGTCGAAATCCTGGCCCTCGTTCTCCATCATGATGAAGAGGCCGTGCTGGCGGCGGTCGCCATGGCGCTGGACGCGGGCGTGCCCACCAAAACCCATATCCTCAACCTGTTACACAGGCTGCTCGACGGAAAACCGCTCTCGACGCCCCCGGTGACGGCGCCACAGGCGTTGAGGCTGGTCAGTGAGCCGATGGCCAATGTCGAACGCTACGATGCCCTGCGCCGGGAGAACCGTCATGCGTCATGATCCCGCCACCGGCGCCCTCGTCGTGATGCTGCGCGGCCTGAAAATGCCCGGCATGGCTCAGGCCGTGACCGACCTCATGCAGCAGGGATCGCCCGCCTTCGAGGCGGCGGTGCCAATCCTCTCCCAGCTGCTGAAAGCCGAGACGGCCGAACGAGAGGTCCGATCCGTGGTCTATCAGCTCAAGGTCGCGCGGTTCCCGGCCTATCGCGACCTCGCCGGCTTCGACTTTGCCAGCAGTGAGGTGAATGAAGCGCTAGTGCGCCAGTTGCACCGCTGCGATTTTATCGATGTCGCCGACAATGTGGTGCTGGTCGGCGGCCCGGGCACCGGGAAGACCCATGTCGCCACGGCGCTGGGCGTTCAGGCGATCGAGCATCACCGCAAGCGGGTCCGCTTCTTCTCCACGGTCGAACTGGTCAACGCCCTTGAACAAGAAAAAGCCCAGGGCAAGGCCGGGCAGATCGCCAACCGGCTCGTCCACTCGGACCTCGTCGTCCTGGACGAACTGGGCTACTTGCCGTTCAGCGCCTCCGGCGGCGCGCTGCTCTTCCACCTGCTGAGCAAACTATACGAGCGCACCAGCGTCATCATCACCACCAACCTGAGCTTCAGCGAGTGGGCCACCGTCTTCGGCGACGCCAAGATGACCACCGCGCTCCTCGATCGGCTCACCCATCACTGCCACATCCTGGAAACCGGTAACGACAGCTTCCGGTTCAAAAACAGCTCCGCCCACCAGGCCAAACCCAGAAAGGAAAAACCCGCACCTTGACCCACATATGACATCCGAAACATAACCATCAGGCGGGTCACTTCTCGGTGGAAATCCCGGGTCAACTCTCAGTGGCAATCAACAGCAATCCCTCAATTCGGTGTGTCGGCGGATCGGCCGAGAGTGACGCGCTTGGGGTCTATCAGGCATTATGACGAAGATGATCGTTTCGCGCGCATACGGAGCAGCCTCAGAGATTATTTGAACGAGGAGTGGCTGGATCAAATTCAGCCTACGTCGATTATCGCATCAATTCCCATTGGTTTGCCCAAGGCGCAGATCATGGCGCAGGTATCTGCGATGATCGATGACCTGACTGAACGTGAGGCTGAAAGCGGAGCAGCCACAATGACCGGCGATGCGCCTTACAAGCTGTCGCGGGCAACAAAGCTGCATTATGTCAGTGTGTTGCGATACCTCAAGTGCCTGCATGTGAAGTCGGCAAATCCCAAGATGACCTTGTGGCAGGTTGGGGCGACGGCAGGGCTGAGCGTGCAGCATCGCTCATTGGACCCGTTGGCGGAGCCACGTGCCGAGAATGAAAAGCAGAGGACGGCGCTCAAGGAATTGACCAGCCGCGCCTTGAGCCGTGGCCATATGATCGCGGAAAACGCGGCAAGGGGTATTTTCCC
Source organism: Sphingobium jiangsuense (assembly GCF_014196495.1). Lineage (GTDB taxonomy): Bacteria > Pseudomonadota > Alphaproteobacteria > Sphingomonadales > Sphingomonadaceae > Sphingobium > Sphingobium jiangsuense. The sequence goes on along the minus strand of NZ_JACIDT010000003.1, from coordinate 282,064 downwards.
CAGCTATGCCAAGTGCGAACATGCGCTGCCTGTCGATTATCCATTCATCTACCGCAAGCGCTTTGGTCCGATCCAGAAGGCTTGGAAATCGCCGTGATCGGCCACTACTAGTGGGCGCTTGCGGCCTGCAACGGGATAAATACGGGCAGCAATGACCCTTGCCGAGTTATTGCGCTCTTTCGCAGGCAACGATGGGCATCGTGGTGCTGAACGCGGTGCCCATCGTCATGGGTGCCAAAATTACCCGTTTGTCCAATTTCCCCGGCGTCCGGTATAAATAGGAATGCGGCGAGAGCGCAGATAATTCAAACCCCAGCACATCAAGGCCGTGGCAGGCAGTTGGGGATCGGGCCACCGGCAGGACAGGACAATGCGACCTAGTAATCCACTTGCCCAAGATGCGGAGTTGAGCCGCGACGTGAGGTTTACGAGTTCGTTACAATCGAGACGTTGCGATCCGAGATACTGGGTCTAAGCAAGCGAATGAAGATGTCCTGCGTCTAACAAACCAATCCAACATCAAAAGAACGCCAGAAGGACGAAACACGGTCCACTGGCACGTCGCATGGAGCTACTGTAAAGGTTCCATGCGGCCACCGGCCGGAGAGGCGAAAGCCAAAGGGATGACAAACCAGCCCAACTGAGTGGTAATACGGCCCACCACTAAATCGTCGTCGGAAAACCTGACGCGCTCTCTGCCGCCCGATGCGGTTTGTTTGCTTACAGTGCGGTGATACAGGAATGTCGCCAAGATTTATCCCCGGTCGGGAATGCTCTTTGGGTGCCTGCGATAAGGGCGCTTGAAGCTCACACGCAACGCGATAGGCGAGTGCGGAGGAAGGAATGGCGGCTGGGAAACCAGTCCATTCTTTTTGCGGACCCAGGGGCCGGGGAAATCGTGTGGCTCAACGGAATGCCCTTCATCATCCGATCCAGCCAAAAAACCAAACCAATCGACAAATCCGGCAAAAGACGATCATTCCGAGCGCCAGCGATGAATGAGCGGCGATGCCGGTTTGTCAGACACCAAGCGAGCTTGCCGAGCTTTGTGGCTGTCGAACTTCCCACTAGTAGTGAGTCCGTCCTTTACCCGCCCATGAGGCGATAGACGGATTGCCTGTTGATGCCCATCTGCTTTGCGATAGCGGATGGCCCCATTCCCGCGTCCCTGAGTTCGCGCAGCATGGCAATGTCGATGCTGGGCTTGCGGCCCTTGTAGGTTCCGCCTGCTTTTGCCTTGGCGAACCCGTCGCGCTGCCGTTCGCGGCGCAGGTCATTTTCAAATTCCGCGACCGCACCCAATATGGCGAGCGTCAGCTTGCCCGTGCTGGTGCCTGTGTCGATGGACTGATGCAGGCACTGGAACGCAACGTCCTTTTCGTTGAGCAGGTCGAGCAACTGGAACAGGTCGGACAGCGAACGCGCGAAGCGGTCGAGCCTGCTGACCACCACCACATCACCCTCGCGAACGAAGCCCAACATTTCATTCAGGCCGGGGCGGTCCCTGTTGGTGCCCGTCGCCTTGTCCTCGAAGATGCGTTCGCATCCGTGCTTGGCAAGTTCGTCCTGCTGGACGGCCAAACTCTGCCCGGTTGTGCTGACACGCGCATATCCGACAATCATGTTTCCTCGTCACATTTGGGTTTAAGACCCAAAGCGTCTGCTGTCTGATATGTGCGAGGTCGATCCGAAAGTGACAGGAAACGGCCGGTTTTAGGCCGTCATACGACGGTAAACCCAAATGTGACGGCCTCACTACTCGTGGGGAATGATCGCCGAAGAAATCAGAACCATACCGGCCTTCTTCGATCGACCGTCTTGTCGTCGGCATTATCGCCATGGGCATCAACACCGGCCAAGGAGATGCCACCATGTCGATCCTCAAGACCCTGAAACTCGCCGCCGCTGCCCGTAGCAATCTCGCTGCGTCCGAATTTGCCTTCCGCGCCAAGGTGCTGAACTGGCTGGCCGAACAGAAGGCGATGGCCGATGCGGAAATCGCTGGAACGCCGTTCAATGCTATGCGGACGGTGACGCGCACCAATGAGGCGGGCGAGAAGGTCCGTGTCGAAGCGCCCCGCAAGGTTCGCAAGGGCTGGTTCACCGACGCCACCGGCAAGATGTTCTTCCAAATCCGCTATGGGAGTAAGCCGCTGGAATTTGCCAAGGGCATGAACGCGGTCGAGGTCGAAAACCTTGCCGATGTGCCGGTCATCATCGGCTCGATCATCGAGGCAATCAACGCGGGCGAACTCGATCCCCAGCTTAATGCCGCCCGCGATGCCCGTCGCGCTAACTTCCAGCCCAAGGCGAAGAAGGCCACTGCGTGATGCCTCTCGGATAATTCCATCTTTACTATATGTTATTCACCATGGCGTAGCATCTGCACCACTGCAAGCATGGACTCTTGGACGCCCTTCTGATACGGCTTCGTAACCTTTTCGAGCGATTGTTAGGCGGTGTCGGATTGATCTGGCGTGTGAACAAGGGGCGCGAAAGGCTACTGAGTAACAGGGGAATCAGATGAATCGTAAGTTTCTCAAACCGTTAGCTGTATCCGTAGCGGCGCTGCTCGGTTCCGCGCAGGCGCAGGCCGCACTTCCTGAGCTTGTCTCGGATAAGACGGCGGCCAGCATTGCGTCTGCCGAACCGCTTGCCGGTGCCGACCTGACGATTGATCGGGCCAGCGACGCGGCTGTTCATTTTGCAGCCCATTCTTCTCATCGCTCGCACTCGTCGCATAGTTCGCACTCGTCCCATTCGAGCCATCGGTCACATTACTCTAGTTCGTATTAACAACGGCGGTTCGTCCGCCGGTTAGGGGGGGAATGTGAGTCAGGTTGGGGGTGCAATGGTCGCGTTCGCGGCCGGTCTATACTCGCTTGAAGCGATTAAGCGGGCTGCCTACGCCCTCATGGCGCGAGCGACTATTTCCATTGATCCGAGTGATGCCGAAGTGCGCTGCACGATTGAGCCTGCGTCCGGTGAGGACGTGGCGCAGCTTGTACGCGACTTTCAGCGCGAAGTGCTCGACCAAGACTTGCGGCTTGATGTCGAAGCCAAGACCGAGCCTCTGCGCAATATGATCCTTGGGTTGGCCTTCTCGCATCTATCCCAAAATGGCTAAGTTCCTTGCCCTTGCCGAATATGAGAAACCGATGGCGGCTGGTGGCTACCGGCCGTTGCCCTATAGGTTTATGCCGCTTTCCGGTGATCGCTATGTGTTGACCAATCTCGTTGGCGAGTTCGTCATCACGGAACGCCAGTCCCTGCGCGTCTTTGCCGATGGGCAGCTTTCGTATCAGGACGAATTATACAGCGAATTAAAGTCCAAGCATTTCCTGATAGATGGCGACTCCGACGTTGCGCTTGATCTCTTGGCCATCAAAGTTCGCACCAAGCTAAGCCCGCTGGCCAACTTTACCGGCCTGCATATCTTTGTGGTGACGCTTCGCTGCGAACACTCCTGCCCATACTGCCAAGTGTCTCGCGCCAACGATGATCGCCGCGAGTTCGATATGACGCGGGAAACGGCGCTCAGGAGCCTTGATCTCGTGTTTCGTTCGCCATCGCCTGCCATCAAGATTGAGTTTCAGGGCGGTGAGTCGTTGCTGAACCTTGATCTGGTTGAGTTTATCATTGAGGAAGCCAAACGGCGGAATGAACACGAACAGCGTGATCTGGCATTCGTGTTGGCAACCAACCTTGCCGTCTTAGATGACCGGGTGCTGGCGCTGGCGGCCCGCCATCAAGTTCTGATTTCTACGTCACTTGATGGCCCCGCCGATCTGCACAATAAAAACCGGCCGCGTCCAGGTGGTGACTCTCATGCCCGTGCCATCGCAGGCATTCATCGCGCGCGGATGGCGTTGGGCCGTGACCAAGTGGGCGCGTTGATGACGACCACGGCGGCCAGTCTGTCGCGTGTGCGCGATATAATCGACGAATACATTACGCAGGATTTTGATGGCATCTTCTTGCGGCCGCTCAGCCCGTATGGATTTGCGGTCAAGACGAAATCCTATGCCGCATACAACGAAACCAAATGGCTCGATTTCTATTTCGAGGGTCTGGACTACATCATCGATCTGAACCTTGGCGGCTTCCCGTTCGTCGAGCACTACGCGGCGATGATCTTGCAGAAGATGCTTACCCCCTTTCAGCCGGGCTACGTTGATCTCATGAGTCCGGCCGGTATTGGCATCGGAGCGGTGGTCTATAATTACGATGGCGACGTGTATGCGTCCGATGAAGCCCGAATGCTGGCGGAAATGGGCGATACCCGTTTTCGTATTGGGAACGTCCACGCGAACACCTATGAGGAGATTTTTCTCGGGGACGCTTTGCTCGATCCCTTGGAACAGTCATTTGCGGCTAGTGTCCCGATGTGTTCGTGGTGCGCTTTCGAGCCGTGGTGCGGCTCTGATCCGGTTTTCCACCATGCCACACAAGGCGATTTCGTAGGGAAAAAGCCGCTGTCTGCTTTCTGCGGACGCAACATGATGATCTTCAAAGGGCTGCTGCAACGCCTCAATGATCGCCCGCAGGTGCGCGAAGTATTTGAACGGTGGGCGAACATCAGATGATTACGCTCGGTTCCAGAAAAATTGATTTTGCGGCGGGGCAAGAAATCGACCCGCGCGCGATCGTTCGCGTCTCGACCGATTACCACCGCCCGCTGCCGCTGCGCGCTCGTGAGGCATTCCTTGTTCGGGGCGACGATGCCCCCGCTGGGTTTGCTTCGTATCTCGTGCTCCCCAATGGCCGGTGCCCCGATAATGTGGCCGCGCAGCGGCGCGTCCATCTCCCGCCAGAGTTTGAATATCTGGACGATGGCGATGTGGTGCGATTGGTGCCGGAGCGCGGAGAAATCCGCACACTCTATCGGCGGTCATCGCCCCATAACAGCTTTCTGCTGACGGAACGCTGCAACAACTATTGCCTCATGTGTTCGCAGCCCCCGCGCGATGTGAACGATGGCTGGATCGTGGACGAAATCCTTGCAACGATTCCGCTAATCGACCCTGACACAGGAGAGATTGGCTTTACGGGTGGCGAGCCGACCCTTCTGGGCGGTCGGTTCTTCGAACTGGTGCAGGCGTGCAAATCATACCTGCCGCGCACCGCTCTCCATATTCTGACCAACGGGCGCACCTTTAGCGATGACGCATTCGCGCGGACACTTGGGTCATTGCAGCATCACGACCTGATGCTCGGCATTCCGATTTATGCCGATCTCCCCCACGTCCATGACTATATCGTGCAGGCGGACGGTGCGTTTGACGAGACTATTCGCGGCATCTTGAACCTGAAACGTCATGGGGTGCGGGTGGAAGTCAGGGTTGTCCTGCACAAACAAACGGTGACACGCCTGCCTGCGCTGGCCGCATTTCTCGCGCGCAATCTCCTGTTTGTGGATCACGTCGCCCTGATGGGCTTGGAGATGATGGGGTTCACCCGTGCCAATCTCGACGCCCTATGGATTGACCCCGATGACTACCGGAGTGAGCTAACCGAAGCGATTGGCATTCTCGACCGCGCCCGTATGCGGGTTTCTCTCTACAATGCTCAACTCTGCCTGACAGACCAAAGGATCTGGCGCTTTGCCAAGCGTTCGATCAGCGATTGGAAGCAGGAATATATGCCGGAATGCGAAGGGTGCATCATGAAAGGTGATTGTGGTGGATTTTTTGCGTCGGCGAAGCATCGGTATAGTGATCGTATAAGCCCTATTGCGGCCTAAAAAGCCAGTGCCTTCCAGTATCTGAGACGCTAGGCGCTTTCCCTTCGCGCGGAACATCCAGATAAATATTTCTGGTCACCGAGTTGGTCACATTATAGCTTCAAACGGCTCTCACTACTAGTGGGATTGCGCTGTCTGAGCTTCTGAGCGCAGGGAACGTGGGCGCTGCTGTCAGGCTGCTGGGCAGGTGCAGATTGCCTTCGTCGGGCAGGAGAACGCACGACAGGGCAACTACGCCGCGCGCCAAATCTGCTCCCCGTCCAAAAGCGTCCCGTTCTCATCAAATCGCCACCACGTGTCCTCGTCGGGCCATATGATGAACGTGTCATATGGGGTGATTTCAATGCGGTGAAGCAATCGCCTCAAGGCGATATTCACGCGACCGCGAGCATAAGTCCGAACCTCGTCGTCCTGACTCTCAAGCTCCGCGCGTAATCCTGCAATCAGGGCGGTGTCGTCCTTGTCGCTGGGCGCTGCTAACAGAACGTCCAATTGCTTGTTTTTGGCCTCAAGCTCATTCTGTTGAGCTTCCGTCTCAGCTTCAAGCGCCGCCAATCTGGCCATTACCGCTTTGCTCGCGCTATCCCCCAGAGCATCCAAGAGGTTAGATTGCTGCTGCTGTTTGACCGCAATCTGGCGGGCAAGCTCAGCGGCACTGGCTCGCAGTTCCTTGACGGCCCTGTCCTCCTGTGGGCGATCCACCAGACGGGGCAATAACTCGTCTAACACGGTCTTCTCGATCACGTCATATTTGAGGATCGTGGGGTTGTCGCAATTGTGTTTGCGGCGGGCACGATCACAGCGGAGACGGCGATAACGTTGACGGCGGTAGTGGGCTATCTCGCCATTCTTGCGCTTGTAAGTCTGATCGCGGTGCCCTGTTTCCTCATAGTGAGCACCGCCCCCGCATTCCGAACAATACACCAGCTTGGTAAGGAGGCTATTGTTCCGCGTAGCAGGCACCTTCCTGTTGCTCTTTCGCATAGAAAGCGCAACCTGCGCGCGATTGAATTTCTCTGCCGTGATCGCTTGCGGGTAGAAATCAGCGGCGATGGTCTTGCCATCACCTGTTACATATTCACCTAAGACGGCCCGTTTCGTGAGCAAGCGCCACACGTAGCTGTAGAACCAACCATTCTTGGACCTGTTGACGGCTGTGGACCATCCAGCCTCACCACGGTCATTCAGGATCGTAACAATGCGGTGGATACCCACACCATTGATATACAAATCGTAAATTTCGTTCAGCACGGCGGTTCGATGTGCGTTCAGCACGAGCTTGCCGTCGATACGGTCAATCCATGTTGGGGTATGGGGGATTGGCTTGGTCTGAGTTCCATCCGCCATCGCAGCAAAGCGCTTTTCCCAAGTGGCCTTGGTGTAGCCGCTTTTCACCTTGCTCTCTTGGTGGGCTTGGTCAGCGAGTATGACGACCTTGAAAATGTCGATCATGTCGCCGCCGTCACCAGCGCGGTAGATATGGCGATCGCTGGCACTGAATGTGGCTACATCAACGCCAAACCCATTGAGCGACCAAATCAACTGAGCTGCTTGTTTCGCACCTTGGCGGCTCAAGCGGTTAATATGCTCGACAACAAGCACCTTGCCTTTGTGAAGGCCCTGCCGTGCTTCTACCTCGAACTGGTGGAGCGCAGCGCCCTCAAGCATGTTAGCGCCATGGAAGGCAGACTTGCCCTCATCGCTGATTATCTTCTCAACATGCCAGCTATGCTCTGCCGCGAACTCAAAAGCCTTGGTTTTCTGACGTTCTAAACCCAGTCCGTCCTTTTGCTCAGCAGAGCTAACACGGATATAGATGATTGCGGTTTGCGGCATATGCTTCTTCTAGCGATCTAATCGTTAGAAAATCGCATACGTGCATTGCGGGCTGGACCCGCGCCGGAAAGGTCAGATGCGCATTGGCGCGCGCCACCGTCACCTCGCCGGTTTCGAGCGGCTGGCGCAGCGAATCGAGCACCGCCCGCTGGAATTCCGGCAGTTCGTCGAGGAACAGCACGCCGCGATGAGCCAGGCTGATCTCGCCGGGCCGCACCCGCAGCCCGCCGCCGGTCAGCGCCGCCATCGACGCGCTGTGATGCGGCGCGCGGAAAGGCCGCCGCCGCGTCATCCGCCCGCCCTCCAGCGTACCCGCGACGCTGGCGACCATCGACACCTCCAGCGCCTCGGCGGGCGTCAGTTCGGGCAATATGCCGGGCAGACAGCTCGCCATCAGCGACTTGCCCGCGCCGGGCGGGCCGATCATCAGCAGATTATGCGCGCCCGCCGCCGCGATCTCCAGCGCGCGCTTGGCGCTTTCCTGCCCCTTGACCTGCCGCAGGTCCGGGCCGGACACGCTTTCCTCCACCCCGCCGGGCTGCGGCGGCGGCAGCACGCCACTGCCCTTCAGATGGTTGAGCAGCCCCGACAGGGTCGGCGAGGCGACGACCTCGACATTGCCCGCCCAGGCCGCCTCGGCCCCTTGCGCGGCGGGGCAGATCAGTCCCATGTCGCGCCCGCCCGCATGCAGCGCGGCGAGCAGCACGCCGGGGCTGGCGGCGACGCGCCCGTCGAGGCCCAGTTCGCCGACCACCACATAATGGGCGAGCGCCTCGGCATCGGCCACGCCCATCGCCCCCAGCACCGCGAGCGCGATGGGGAGGTCATAATGCGACCCTTCCTTGGGCAGGTCGGCGGGCGACATGTTGACGGTGATGCGCTTGGGCGGCAGCGCGAGGCCGATGGCCGCGAGGGCGTTGCGCACCCGTTCCCGGCTTTCGGTGACCGCCTTGTCGGCAAGGCCGACGATGATGAAGTTCGGCAGTCCCGCGACCAGCTGGCACTGCACCTCCACCGCGCGCGCCTCCAGCCCCAGATAGGCGACCGTCGCCACCGTTGCGATCACTTGGCTCGTCCCCCGCCACCCTGTACCCCGTTTGTTCGCGGCGCACCATGGCGGCGGGTTCGGGCGCTGTCGAGCATTATTTCATGCGGGTCATGCCCCGGCGTCGGACACCGCCCCGGTTTCGACCAGTTGCTTCAGCTGTCGAGCGCAGGCGGCCCAACCCTCGGCAAAGCCCATTTCGGCGTGGGTCCGGCGGGCGTCGTCCGTCCAGTGCCGCGCGCTCGCGCGGTAGAGCGTGCCCTCGCCCTGCGGCGCGACCTCCCAGATGCCGATCATGAACGGCCCTTGCGGATGCATGTCGTGGGTGACCGCGTCGGTGGTGACGAAACGGCGGCCGGGGGACACCTCCAGAAATATCCCCTCCTGCGGCATTTCCTCGCCATCGGGCCCGCGCATGATCATCGCGCTGCGGCCCCCGGCACGCCAGTCCATCTCCACGATCTCCACCATCCACGGCCGGGGGCACCACCATTCGGCAAGGCGCGTGGTCATGATCTCCCACACCTTGCCGGGCGGCGCGTCGATCGCGCATTGCACCGACAATTCGCGGTCGTCCTGCTTCGCATCGTCCATGGTCATGCCTCCTTCCCTGCACGCGCGCCGACCAGCGCGAAGGCCGCGCCCTGCGGATCGCTGCCCTGGATGATACAGTCTCCGCCCGGCACCTCGTGCGGGCCGTTCCAGATCGTGCCGCCCTTTTCGCGCACGATCCGCTCCGCCGCATCGATATCGGCGACGCGGAAATAGTGGTTCCAGCCGCCCTGCGGCATTTGCGGCGGCCTGGGCATCAGCGCGCCGATCACCGTGCCGTGGCGCAGGAATTCATAGGCGCCCATCGCGCCCATATCCATCTCGCCATCCTTCACCCAACCGAACTGCCCGGTGTAGAAGGCCATCGCCCCCGCCGGGTCCGGCGTCACCAGCTCGTTCCACGCGCAATGGCCGACGCGCGGCCGGTCATAGGCGAAGGCGAGGCTTTCCCCCTCGCCTGCCGGGCGCATGATGTAGAAGGGAATGCCCTGCGGGTCGCCGACCATCGCGATGCGCCCGGCCTGCGGAACGTCCATCGCGGGCATCAGCACCGACCCGCCCGCAGCGAGGATGGCGGCGGCGCTCTCGTCCACATCCTCGACCAGTATATAGCCGGTCCACAGCGGCCGCGCGCCATGCTCCGCCATTTCGGGGCTGATCGGCATGATGCCGCCCACGCCCCTTTCCTCCTCCTTCTCGTCGCTCGCGTTGATGATGCGATAGTCCGGCGTGGCGGGCCCGGCGCGGGTGAAGGTCCAGCCCAGCACCGCCCCGTAGAAATCCTCCGCCGCGTCGGCATCGCCGGTCATCAGTTCGTACCAGATGAAATCGCCCGGCTTGTTCGCCATCTCATTTCTCCGCCGAAAGGTCGACGATGCTGTCGAAGCCGCCATAGATCATCCGCGCGCCGGCGAAGGGCATCTCGCCTTCCGGCTTCATCCGCTCGTCGGCCATGATCTTTTCCCACGCCGCGTTGCGCGCTTCCCGGTCGGGCCATTCGATCCAGGAAAAGACCGCTTCCTCGCCCTCTTCCCGGATGATCGCGGTATAGAAATCATTGGTCTTGCCGGGTTTTATGTCGTCCCCCCACGCCTCGACCACGCGCGTCGCGCCATGTTCGATGAACAGCGCCGCGGCCTTCGCCGCCATCGCCCGATAGGCCTCCTTGTTCCCGGCGGGAACGGGCACCAGAAAACCATCCACATAGCTCATCGTCTCTCTCCTCGATTTGTCCGGCCTCGATCCTGTCGGCGCGCCGGGACCATGCGCTTTTTTCAACGGCGGCGGCCTCGCGCCGACTCGCATCTGATGACCGGATGATCCCACATTGATTATTTTTAACAACCTTAAAGTTGCTTTTAGAGATTAGATGGTTATTTTTTAGGATCATGAGCGATGCCACCACCCGCCCGCGCAAGCGCAGCTATGACGACGGATGCGCCGTCGCGCAGATCATGGACGTGATCGGCGAGCGCTGGGCGCTGCTGGTGATGCGCGAGTTGATGTTCGGGCCGAAGCGGTTCACCGACTTGCGCGCCGACCTGCCGGGGATCAGCGCCAATGTGCTGACGCAGCGGCTGGAAGGGCTGGAGGCGGCAGGCATCGTCGCCCGGCGGCGGCTGCCCCCGCCCGCCGGGTCGCAGGTCTATGAGCTGACCGACTGGGGCGCGGAGGCGGAGATATTGTTCCGCGTGATCGGCCGCTGGGCCGCCCGCTCGCCCTTCCTCGCGCCCGCGCCGATGAGCGTCAATTCGGCGATCCTGTCGATGCGGACGATGTTCTCGGCCGAGCGGGCGGGCGATCTGCGCTGCGCCTTCGCGCTGGAGCTGTCGGGCCTGGAGTTCGCGGTGAACGTCGCGGACGGCGCGCTGACGATCGAGCCGGGCCGCGCCAGCCATCCCGACTCAAGGATCAGCGGCAGCCCCGACATGCTGGTGCGGGCGCTGTACGGCGGCGAAAGCGTGGACGCGCTGGCCGCCGAGGGCGCGCTGCGGGTCGAGGGCGACGCGGCGCTCTTCCAGCGCTATTGCGACTGCTTCCCGCTGCCGGAGCGGGCGCCCGCGCCCGGCCCCTTCCCGCTTATCTGAGTGCGGCGAGCGCGCGCGAGCCGGGCTTGCACGCTTCCCGCGCCGCGGCATCGACGGGCACGCGCGGCGCGGGCCGTTCCGCCACCATCAGCGCCTCGCCCTGACGGCGGGCGCGGAAGCTGTCCGGCGCCAGCCCGGCGCAGCGCGCGAAGATGTCGGTCATCCGGGGCGGCGTGTCCCAGCCTTCGTTGGACAGGCGGATCGTACCCCAGTGGATCGGGATCGCCTGCGCGGGCGCCAGCGCGTCGAACAGTTCCACCGCCTGTTCCGGGCCGATATGCGCGCTCGATTCCATCTGCCCCGGATAGAAGCGGAACGCGCCGATCGGGATCAGCGCCAGCCGGATCGGACCGAAGGCGCGCGCCGCCTCCGGCCAGCGCATGTCGCCCGCGCCGGTGTCGCCCGCGAAATAGATGTTGCCGCCCGGCGTCTCGATCAGGAAGGCCGACCAGAGCGCCCGGTTGCGGTCCCGCCCCCAGCGGCTGGACCAGTGATAGTTGCGCAGCACATGGACGGTCGCGCCCTTCGCCTCGGCCGCCCCGCCCCAGTCGAGCGCGGTAGCCTCCACGCCCTCGCCGCGCAAAATCGTGTCGTTGCCGAGGCTGGTGACGATCAGCGGCCTGTCCCTGTCCCACAGCTTCCTGAGCGTGGGCACGTCCATATGGTCGTAATGATTGTGGCTGATGACAACGATGTCGATCGGCGGAAGGTCGTCGAAGGCAATGCCCGGCTCCGCCACGCGGCGCGGCCCCAGCGGCGGAAAGGGGCTGGCATAATCCGACCAGAAGGGATCGGTCAGGATGTTGAGGCCCCCGGTCTGGATGAGCACCGTCGCATGCCCCACCCAGCTGGTGCGCATCGCCGTGCCCTCCACCCGCGCGGGCGGCCTGTCCTGCTGCACCGGAACCTTGAGCGGCCATTCGGGGCGGGTGGGGTCCGAAAACAGGAAGCGCGTCGCCAGATTGCCCCGCGTCGCGCGGACGCCGGGCGGCAGCGGGAAGGAGATCGCGCCTTCCAGATTCTCGAAATGATGGCCGTCATAATGATCGCTGACCACACCCTGATAATAGATGCGGTCGAGGAAGGCGGGCACGAACGTCACCGCGAGCAGCACCAGCACGCAGACCCAGAGCAATGCGCCCGCGACGAACGACCCTATTCTTGCTATCATGCTCTCCACCGGCGTTCCGCGAACCGCGCGCTATGAGTGTTCAGGATGGCTTGTCAGCGCATGCCCCGCTCAATCGGGCCGGGCGATGCTCTGGACCGTGGCCGATTCTCCCGCGCAGCCATGGTCGGGCACAGCATAGGGCTTCGGCCGCCCCATCGTCCAGTTCTGACGCATCCGGACGTTGGGATTGGGCGCGCACCAGATTTCGCCGGTCGCATCGATCGCCGTCACCCAGATCAGATTATGCTCCGGCCCGTAATCGATGAGGCCGATGGCGAGCCCCTTGCCCTTGTCGAGCACTTCGAGGGGAATGGGCGGGTCTAGCTGGGTGAAGGACATAGGCTTTTTCTCCCTGTCCTGCTCAACGCTCCGGCTTCCGGCTGGTTGCATGGGGCCGCGCGCATTCCCCTCCATAATGGCGTCAGCCCGGCCGCGTCATCAGTTCCGGGCGGACGATCTCGTCATAGTCCGCCTCGGTGACGAGGCCGGTCGCCAGCGCCTCTTCCTTGAGCGTGGTGCCGTTCCTGTGCGCGGTCTTGGCGATCTTCGCGGCGTTGTCGTAACCGATCTTCGGCGCCAGCGCCGTCACCAGCATCAGCGAGCGCTCGACCCCGGCGCGGATATTCTCCTCGCGCGGCTCGATGCCGGTGACGCAATGCTCGGTGAAGGACAGCGCGGCATCGGCCATCAGCCGCACCGATTGCAGGAAGTTGTACGCCATTACCGGGTTGTAGACATTCAGCTCGAAATGCCCCTGGCTGCCCGCGAAGGTCAGCGCGGCATGGTTTCCGAAAATCTGCACGCACACCTGCGTCAGCGCCTCGCACTGGGTCGGGTTGACCTTGCCGGGCATGATCGAGGAGCCCGGCTCATTTTCCGGCAGCGCCAGTTCGCCCAGCCCCGCGCGCGGGCCGGAGCCGAGCAGGCGGATGTCGTTGGCGATCTTGAACAGCGAGGCGGCGACCGTGTTGATCGCGCCATGGGAAAAGACCATCGCGTCATGCGCGGCCAGCGCCTCGAACTTGTTGGGCGCGCTGGTGAAGGCAAGGCCGGTGATTTCCGCGATCTTCGCCGCGACCTTCTCGGCGAAGCCCACCGGCGCGTTGAGGCCGGTGCCGACCGCCGTGCCGCCCTGCGCCAGCTCCATCAGGCCGGGCAGCGTGCTTTCGATGCGGGCGATGCCGTTCTCGACCTGCTTCGCATAGCCGGAAAATTCCTGCCCCAGCGTCAGCGGCGTCGCGTCCTGCGTGTGGGTGCGGCCGATCTTGATGATATGATCCCACGCCTTCGCCTTGGCGTCGAGCGCGCCGTGCAGTTGCCGCAGCGCGGGCAGCAGCCGGTGCACGATCTCCTCCGCGCAGGCGACGTGCATCGCAGTGGGGTAGGTGTCGTTGGACGACTGGCTCATGTTCACATGGTCATTGGGGTGCACCGGCGTCTTGCTGCCCATCTCTCCGCCCAGCATCTCGATCGCGCGGTTGGAGATCACCTCATTGGCGTTCATGTTGGACTGGGTGCCGGAGCCTGTCTGCCACACCACCAGCGGGAAATGCTCATCGAGCTTACCGTCGATCACCTCCTGCGCGGCGGCGACGATCGCCTCGCCGACCTTGGGATCGAGGCGCCCCAGCCCCAGGTTGACCTCGGCGGCGGCGCGCTTGACGATGCCCAGCGCGCGCACGATGGGGAGCGGCTGCTTTTCCCAGCCGATCCTGAAATTGCCGCGGGATCGTTCCGCCTGCGCGCCCCAATAGCGATCGGCGGCGACCTCTATGGGGCCGAATGTGTCGGTTTCCGTGCGTGTATTGGTCATCTGAAGTGCTGTCCTTTTTCCAACGCCCCGAAGGGCACGACACACCCCGTTCATTCTCCCGTGGGTCCGCTTTTTGGCTGCGGACTCCGTGTAAACCATCTATCCCGTTCGCCCTGAGCTTGTCGAAGGGCTGCTTTTCTCTTGGGGCAAGAAAGAAAGGACAGGGCTTCGACAAGCTCAGCCCGAACGGTTAGAAAAACAAAGGGCGGAGATCGCTCCCCGCCCCCTTCAATCCTGCGCTCAGGCCTTTTCGAGCAGACCCTCTTTCGCGATCTTGTCCCGCCATACCAGCGGGGCGAGGTGGTGGACGTTCTTGCCCTCGCTGTCCACCGCGACGGTGACGGGGAAGTCCTTCACCTCGAACTCGTAGATCGCCTCCATGCCGAGGTCCTCGAAGCCGACGACCTTGCTGCCCTTGATCGCGCGGGCGACCAGATAGGCCGCGCCGCCGACCGCCATCAGATAGGCGCTCTGATGGTCGCGGATCGCATCGACTGCCGCCGGGCCGCGCTCGGCCTTGCCGACCATCGCCAGCAGGCCCTGCTCCAGCATCATGCGGGTGAACTTGTCCATGCGCGTCGCGGTGGTGGGACCGGCCGGGCCGACCACTTCCTCGCCGACCGGATCGACCGGGCCGACATAATAGATGACGCGGCCCCGGAACTCGACGGGCAGTTGCTCGCCCTTCGCCAGCATGTCCTGGATGCGCTTGTGCGCGGCGTCGCGGCCGGTGAGCATCTTGCCGTTGAGGAGCAGCCGGTCGCCCTGCTTCCAGCTCTTCACCACCTCCGGCGTCAGCGTGTCGAGATCGACGCGGATCGCCTCCTTGCTCGGCGTCCAGTTGACGTCGGGCCATTCGTCGAGGTTCGGCGGGTCGAGATAGGCCGGGCCGGTCCCGTCGAGCGTGAAATGCGCATGGCGGGTCGCCGCGCAATTGGGGATCATCGCCACCGGCTTGCTCGCCGCATGGCAGGGATAGTCGTAGATCTTGACGTCGAGAATGGTCGCGAGGCCGCCCAGCCCCTGCGCGCCGATGCCCAGCGCATTGACCTTGTCGAAAATCTCGATCCGCATCTCCTCGATCTTGTTCTGTGGGCCGCGCTGCTTGAGCTGGGCCATGTCGATCGGCTCCATCAGGCTCTTCTTGGCGAGCAGGGTCGCCATTTCCGCCGTGCCGCCGATGCCGATGCCGAGCATGCCGGGCGGGCACCAGCCCGCGCCCATCTGCGGCACCATTTCGAGCACCCAGTCGACGATATTGTCGCTGGGGTTCATCATCTTGAACTTGGACTTGTTCTCCGACCCGCCGCCCTTGGCCGCGACGTCGACGCTCACCTTGTCGCCCGGCACCATCTCGACATTGAGGACGCAGGGCGTGTTGTCCTTCGTGTTGACGCGGCCGAAGGCGGGGTCCTTCAGCACCGAGGCGCGCAGGCGGTTGTCCGGGTGGAGATAGGCGCGACGCACGCCCTCATCCACGACTTCCTGCAACGGGCGGTCGCTTTCGAGGCGGCAATTCTGGCCCCATTTCACGAACACGTTGACGATGCCGGTATCCTGGCAGATCGGGCGATGCCCCTCCGCGCACATGCGGCTGTTGGTCAGGATCTGGGCGATGGCGTCCTTCGCCGCCGGGCCCTGCTCGGCCTTGTAGGCCTCACCCAGCGCCTTGATATAGTCCATCGGGTGATAATAGCTGATATATTGCAGGGCGTCGGCGACGCTCTCGATCAGGTCAGCTTCCTTGATGACGATCATTGGGTAAATCCTCCGGCGATCTGCCTCGTATCTGCTTCGATTAGACTGGGCCCGCCTATTTCGGAATCGGCGCCGAGTCTAGGGGCGCCCGCAATTTCCGCGCTTTTCCGTCGCTTTCCCGCCCTTGCCCCGGCAGGCGAGCCGCCCCGCCGCGGGTGGAGGAAAGCAGCGCCGCCCCCCTTCACCGGAGGAGCGATCGGGGTCGAATCATGTAAAATCCTGTCCATCGGAAAATTTTATTTTTTATTACAGCCCGCCCTTGCTTTTTCATGCGCCGAGGAGTTCCCACGCGTCGCCCGGCGCCCCACCCCCGGACCTGCGACGAAACGAATCGAACAAGCGGTGAACCGTTCCCCGCCATGCAATTTTACCCTCTTGCATCGCGCGCCGCTGTGGCACTATCCCTTGTGCCGACAACGAAGGGGGCTACCAAAAGTTGTGGCTGAAAGGGCTGGCGCGGCGTTGAACAGGATCGCCCCAATCCCCATTTCAGCCATGGCCGGAGGGGAAGATCCGGTGCCCTCTTTTCGGAGCCGGCGCGACGCTCGGCGGGGCATGGCCCCGCATGCTCGACCGGGTCATGGCATTGGGTTAATTTGAGGGCGGCACGATGGATTTCAGAGACTCGCAGGAAGCAGGTACGATCGACGTGGCGGCAACCGAGGACAGACTGCCCCTTGAGCAGAATATGGGCGTGCAGAACGAGCGCGCGCAGGGCGAGGGCGCGAAAGCTGCGGATGCGAAGGCTGCGGACCCGGCCCCGGCGAAGATCGATTCCAAGACGATCGCCGAACGCCGCTTCCCCGTCGCCACCGACGCCTCGCGCGATGCGCTGCTGACCGAATTCGGCAAGGAAACCCTGAAGGACCGCTATCTGCTGCCCGGCGAATCCTATCAGGATCTGTTCGCCCGCGTCGCGGCCGCCTATGCCGACGATGCCGATCACGCCCAGCGCATCTACGACTATATCAGCCGCCTGTGGTTCATGCCCGCGACGCCGGTGCTGTCGAACGGCGGCACCGGGCGCGGCCTGCCGATCAGCTGCTATCTCAACAGCGTCGAGGACAGCCTCGAAGGCATCGTCAACACCTGGAACGAGAATGTGTGGCTCGCCTCGCGCGGCGGCGGCATCGGCACCTATTGGGGCAATGTGCGCGGCATCGGCGAGCCGGTCGGCCTCAACGGCAAGACCAGCGGCATCATCCCGTTCGTCCGCGTGATGGACAGCCTGACGCTCGCCATTTCACAGGGCTCGCTGCGCCGCGGCTCGGCCGCCTGCTATATCGACATCAGCCACCCGGAAATCGAGGAATTCCTTGAAATCCGCAAGACGAGCGGCGACTTCAACCGCAAGGCGCTCAACCTGCATCACGGCGTGCTGCTGACCGACGAGTTCATGGAAGCGGTGCGCGACGGCGCCGATTTCGACCTGAAATCGCCCAAGGACGGCTCGGTGCGCGGCACCGTCAACGCCCGCGCGCTGTTCCAGAAGCTGGTCGAGGTGCGCCTCGCCACCGGCGAGCCCTATATCGTCTTCTCCGACACCGTGAACCGCATGATGCCCAAGCATCATCGCGACCTCGGCCTCAAGGTCTCGACCTCGAACCTGTGCTCGGAGATCACGCTGCCGACCGGCGTCGACCATCTGGGCAAGGACCGCACCGCCGTCTGCTGCCTCTCCTCGCTCAACCTCGAAACCTGGGACGAGTGGAAGGACGACCGGCAGTTCATCGAGGACGTGATGCGCTTCCTCGACAACGTCCTCCAGGACTATATCGACCGCGCCCCCGACGAAATGGCCCGCGCCAAGTACAGCGCCAGCCGCGAGCGCTCGGTGGGCCTCGGCGTGATGGGCTTCCACAGCTTCCTGCAGGCGCGGCTCATCCCGTTCGAAAGCGCGATGGCCAAGAGCTGGAACCTGCGCATCTTCAAGCATATCAACGCCAAGGTGAACGAGGCCTCGATGCTGCTGGCGCAGGAGCGCGGCCCCTGCCCCGACGCCGCCGACATGGGCGTGATGGAGCGTTTCAGCTGCAAGATGGCGATCGCGCCGACCGCATCGATCAGCATCATCTGCGGCGGCACCTCCGCCTGCATCGAGCCGATCCCGGCCAATATCTACACGCACAAGACGCTGTCCGGCAGCTTCGCGGTGAAGAACCCCTATCTCGAAAAGCTGCTGAAGGATAAATCCAAGGACAGCGGCAATGTGTGGAACTCGATCCTCGAAAAGGGCGGTTCGGTCCAGCATCTCGACTTCCTGACGCAGGAAGAGAAGGACGCGTTCAAGACCAGCTTTGAGATCGACCAGCGCTGGCTGCTCGAACTGGCGGCCGACCGCACGCCCTATATCGACCAGGCGCAGTCGCTGAACCTCTTCATCCCGGCCGATGTGGAGAAGTGGGACCTGTTGATGCTGCACTTCCGCGCCTGGGAAATGGGCATAAAGTCCCTATATTATCTGCGTTCGAAGTCGGTGCAGCGCGCCGGCTTCGCGGGCGGCGTCGAGGCGGACAACACGCCCGAGGCGCCCAGGTTCGAAATCGGTGGCGAAACCACCGATTATGACGAGTGCCTCGCCTGTCAGTGAGCATGCCGACAGGCGGAGCCTTTCGGGTCGCAACGAAAGATAATGGCCGGTAACAAACCGGCCGCCGGCTTACCATAATATCAGGCGCGGGTCGGGCCGCGATGCCCGCCCGCGCCACCAACAGGATCAGTCGCCATGCCTCTTCTTCAAGCGTCCAAGACCTACAAGCCCTTCGAATATCCCTGGGCCTATGATTTCTGGAAGCGCCAGCAGCAGATCCACTGGCTGCCCGAAGAGGTGCCGCTGGGCGAGGATTGCCGCGATTGGGCGCAGAAGCTGTCCGACCCGGAGCGCAACCTGCTCACCCAGATTTTCCGCTTCTTCACACAGGCCGACGTCGAGGTGCAGGATTGCTACCACGAAAAATATGGCCGCGTGTTCAAGCCGACCGAGATCAAGATGATGCTGACCGCGTTCAGCAACATGGAAACGGTCCACATCGCCGCCTATTCGCACCTGCTCGACACCATCGGCATGCCGGAAAGCGAATATGCCGCTTTCCTCGAATATCAGGAGATGCGCGACAAGCACGATTATCTCCAGCAGTTCGGGGTAGACAGCGACGAGGACATCGCCCGCACGCTGGCGATGTTCGGCGGCTTCACCGAGGGCCTGCAACTGTTCGCCAGCTTCGCGATGCTGATGAACTTCCCGCGCTTCAACAAGATGAAGGGCATGGGCCAGATCGTCAGCTGGTCGGTGCGCGACGAGAGCCTGCATTGCGAGGGCATCACCCGCCTGTTCCACGCCTTTACCAAGGAACGCGGCTGCCTCACCAAGGCGGTGAAGGAAGACATTATCGACTGCTGCCAGAAGACGGTGCGGATCGAGGACGCGTTCATCGACCTGGTGTTCGAAATGGGCCCGGTGCCGGGCATGACCGCCAAGGAGATCAAGCGCTATATCCGCTATATCGCCGACTGGCGCCTCGGCCAGCTGGGCTTCCAGCCGATCTACATGATCGAGGAGCATCCGCTGCCCTGGCTGACCCCGCTGCTCAACGGCGTCGAGCATGCGAACTTCTTCGAAACCCGTGCGACCGAATATTCCAAGGGCGCGACGCGCGGCAACTGGAACGACGTGTGGGACAATTTCGACCGCCGCCAGAAGCTGCGCGCCAACGACGAGGGCGCCGGGGAAGGCGAGGACGCGGTGGACATGTTCAGGGCTGCCGGCGTGGCGGCGGAATAAGCGAGCCGGAACAGAATTATATCGAAAGGCCGACCGGGGAACCGATCGGCCTTTTTCTCTGGGCGTTCGGGTTTGCCATCGGCTTGCGGAAGGCGGATCGGGACTGGTTGGATGCCTCGCCTCAACCATCGCTACAGCGCAGGCTGGGCGCAGGCCATGGGGGGGTGCGCCGCCTCCCGAGATGCCAGCCTACGCTGGCATGACGGCTTTTGGGTGGTTTTGTGACATCAGCCCCTCCCCTTCAGGGGAGGGGAGGATCGATGTCCGCTTCTGGCCTCAACCCGCCATTGCACAGCCGACGGGTTCGCAAACGCCATACCACTTTCCAACCCATCCAAATCTTATTTGATCGCCCGTTCGCCCGCGCTGCCGACCGATTCAATGTCCCGGCCCACGCCCTTGACCGTGTTGCAGGCCGACAGCGCCAACGCCATGCCGGTCAGCGCCACCATCATCCACTTGCCCATATCGTCTCCTTCTTTCCGGCCCTTGCCGTCCTTCCCCTATCTATGCGGGGCGCCGCCTTCCGGCAAGGGAACGCAATATGCCTTCGGTCGGCAGGATGCCGGATGAACGGGCGGTTGTTTTCCGTTCATGCAACATTGCTCCGAACCGCCGCGTTACAGCCTTCACCAACCGGTTTTTCAGGAGACCCCCGATGAAAGGCACATACCGGACCGTCTCGGCGCTGCTGATGGCGGCATCGCTCGGCCTGGGCACGGTGGCGGCGACGCCCGCCCAGGCCCAGCCGCAGCGCTCGGCACACGACAACGACCGCGGCCGCCATGACGACCGGCGGGGCGACCGCGATCGTCACGACGCCCGCCGGGATACGCACCGCACCCCCGCCCACCGCCAGAGCCGGCGCCCGGTCATCATCCACAACTACGATTATAACCGGCCCGATCCGCGCTATCGCGGCTATTACGCCAATCATTATTATCGCAGCGGCTATCAGCCGATCCGCGTGACGCGCCAGACCCGCATCTATCGCGGCGCCGACGACCGCTATTATTGCCGGCGGTCGGACGGCACCACCGGCCTCATCGTCGGCGCGGCGCTGGGCGGCATCATCGGCAACCGCCTCGATCGCGGCCAGTCCAGCATCATGGGCACGCTGCTCGGCGCGGGCGCGGGCGCGTTGCTCGGCCGCGAGATCGATCGCGGCGGCGTTTCCTGCCGCTGAGAAACCGGGGAAAGACGCGGGCCGGGCGCGCAGACCGCCCGGCCGGTTAACCCTTCATTATCCATTTTCCTTCATTCCCCTGCTGGATGATTTCATCGAAGCGGGGGATTCTTGTGTCGAAGGCAAAGCACGAAACGGATGTCGCGATCATCGGCGCGGGACCGGCGGGCCTGACGGCCGCCTATCTCCTCTCCAAAAGCGGCCATCGCGTCACCGTCATCGAGAAGGACCCCCATTATGTCGGCGGCATCAGCCGCACCGTCGAGCATGACGGCTTCCGCTTCGACATTGGCGGGCACCGCTTCTTCTCCAAATCGAAGGAAGTGGTCGACCTTTGGAACGAGATCCTTCCCGACGACTTCATCCAGCGCCCGCGCATGAGCCGTATCTATTATGAGGGCAAATTCTACAGCTATCCGCTGCGCGCGTTCGAGGCGCTGCGCAATCTGGGCATCTGGCGCTCCACGCTCTGCATGGCGAGCTATCTGCGCTGGAAGCTGTCGCCGAAAAAGGATGTGCGCAGTTTCGAGGACTGGGTCGTCAACCAGTTCGGTCACAAGCTCTATTCCATCTTCTTCAAGACCTACACGGAGAAGGTCTGGGGCATGCCCTGCGACGAAATGTCCGCCGACTGGGCGGCGCAGCGCATCAAGGGCCTCAGCCTCGGCAAGGCGGTGCTGGACGGCCTGAAGCGCAGCCTCGGCCTCAACCGGCGGCCCAATGACGGCATGGAAACCAAGACGCTGCTGGAAAGCTTCCGCTATCCCCGCCTCGGCCCCGGCATGATGTGGGAGGCCGCTCGCGATCATGTCCGCGCCGCCGGAAACGAGGTGCTGATGGGCCATGCGCTCAAGCGCCTGTCGCAGGACCAGCTTTCCGGCCGCTGGCGCGTGTCGGCCACGCGCGAGGACGGTTCCGACGTCATCATCGACGCCGCCCATGTGATCAGTTCCGCGCCGATGCGCGAGCTGGCGGGGCGCATCCATCCGCTGCCCGAAACCATGGGCGAGGCGCTGGACCTCAAATATCGCGACTTCCTGACCGTCGCGCTGATGATCCGCTCCGAGGACCTGTTCCCCGACAATTGGATCTACATCCATGACAGCAAGGTGAAGGTCGGCCGGGTGCAGAATTTCCGCAGCTGGTCGCCCGAAATGGTGCCGGACGAAGGCATCGCCTGCGTCGGCCTCGAATATTTCTGCTTCGAAGGCGACGGCCTGTGGTCCTCCTCCGACGCCGATCTGGTCGAGCTGGCGAAGAAGGAAATGGCGATCCTCGGCCTGTGCAGGCCGGAGGACGTGGTCGGCGGCGCGGTGGTGCGGCAGGAAAAGGCCTATCCGGTCTATGACGACCATTATGCCGCCAATGTCGAGGCGATGCGCCGCGAGCTGGAGGCGAAATATCCGACGCTGCATCTGGTCGGCCGCAACGGCATGCACCGCTACAACAACCAGGACCATGCGATGATGACGGCGATGCTGACCGCCCGCAATATCGAGGCGGGCGAGCGGCTCTACGACATCTGGGCGGTCAATGAGGATGCGGAATATCATGAGGCGGGCCATGAGGGCGCGCAGAGCCACGCCGCGCTGAGCACCGGCGAGCAGGCCGCGCTGGGAAGCGTGCGGGATGTCCCCGCGCGGGTCGCGGGCGAGACCGGTTCGACTGCGGCGAAGCGGCCGAGCAAGGCGGCCTGAGCCGATGGTCGCGCAGATCGCCGGCATGATCTGGCGCATCGTCTATGCGCGCTACGTCATGGCGAGCGTGATCGCGCTGGGCGTCGACCTGGCGCTGTTCATGATCCTGCTGAACGCCGGCATGCCGCCGGTTCCCGCCTCCGCCGCCGGATACAGCACCGGCCTGCTGGCGCACTGGCTGGCGTCCTCCCGCCTCGTCTTCGCGCGGCAGACGCCCTGCTTCGTCTCGCGCAGGCGACGGCAGAAGCTGCTGTTCGTCGCGTCCGCCCTTGTCGGCCTCGCCATTACCGGCGCGATCGTCGGGCTGGGCAGCAAGCTCGGCCTCGACGCCCGCCTCGCCAAGCTGGGCGCGATCGCGGTCAGCTTTCACCTCACCTATATGCTGCGACGGAGCGTGGTTTTCGCGTGAACAGCCCCTTTTCTCCGGCCGATCTCTCTCCCGCCCGGCCGATCGACGGCATGGCCCCCGCCCGGCCCTGGCTGGACCGGAAGCATAATGCGCTGCTGCTGCTCGGCCTGCTCTGGCTGGGCTATGCGGCGTTCTGGCTGTTTCTGTCCTCCGGCGCGATCGCGACGATGGATTTTCGCGATCCCGACGATGCGCTGCGGCTGGTGCAGGTGCGGGATTTCCTCGCCGGGCAAGGCTGGCTCGACGTCAGCCAGCACCGGATCAATCCTCCGCTGGGCGGGCCGATGCACTGGTCGCGTATCGTCGACCTGCCGCTGGCGGCGGTCATCCTGCTGCTGCGTCCGCTGACGGGGCAGGCCGCCGCCGAGCTCACCGCCTGCGCGCTCGTGCCGCTGCTGACGCTGGGCGTGATCGCGCTCGGCCTGTTCAGCGCGCTGCGGCGGGTGATGGGCAATGGTGCCGCACTGCTGGCGGTCACGATGCTCGGCATGTCCTTCCCGATCATCGTGCAGCTGACGCCGATGCGGATCGACCATCATGGCTGGCAGATCGCGATGGCGGCCTGGCTGCTGGCGGGCCTGCTTCATCCCGATCCGCGCAAGGGCGGCTGGATCATGGGCGCGGCGATCGCGCTCTGGCTCCACATTTCGAGCGAGGGCCTGCCCTATGCGGCGATAGCGGGCGGCATAGTGGCGCTGCGCCACGCCGCGCGCGCGGACGAATGGCCGCGCCTCATCCGCTATGTTTCCCTGCTCGCGGGCGGATCCGCGCTGCTGCTGCTGGCGACCCATGGCTGGCGGGGGAGCCTCGTTTCCTATTGCGATGCGATGTCGCCCGTCTATCTCGCGCCGCTGCTGCTGCTGCCCCCGATGATGCTGCTGGGGCGGCGGCTGCTCGGCGACGGCACCGCGTGGCGCCGCGTTGCTCCCGCCATGATCGCGGGCGCGGGCGCGGCGGGGCTGTTCGCGGCGACCGGGGGCATCTGCCTCGCCGGTCCGTTCCGCACGCTCAGCCCGACCGTCTACACGCTCTGGTATCAGGGCGTATTGGAGGGGCTGCCGCTGTGGGACCAGAAGCTGCCGCTCGTGCTCGTCATCCTTCTCCCCTCGCTGGCGGGCATCACCGGCCTTGCACTGGCCGCCTTCACCGAAAGGGATAGCGGCCGCCGCCTGCAATGGCTGTCGCTGCTGGGGATGATGCTGGGCAGCTTCGCCGTCTCGCTGCTCGTGATGCGCGCGATGTCGGTGGCGCATCTCATGGCCCTTGCGGGCATGGCCTGGATGATCGCCCGGCTCTATCCGCCCATTGCCGCCCGCCCGAACATGCTGTCCCGCGTCGTCCTCACCTCCTCGCTCGTGCTGCTCACCCCGGCGGGCCTTGCGCTGCTCACCGATCCGCTGCTGACGCTGGCGCGGCCGAACGCCGCCGCCGGGCCGATGGAGAATGAGAATGAGCGCGAGCATCAGGCCGCCTATTCGAAGCAGGAAATCGGCAAGCTCGCCGCCCTGCCCCCCGCCATTCTCTTCGCGCCGCTGGATGTCGGGCCGGAAATCCTCGTTCGCACGCCCCATGCGGTGATCGGCACCGGCCACCACCGCAATGTCGTCGGCATCGGCAAGGTGATCGACGCCTTCATCGCCCCGCCCGACCAAGCGCGGCGGATCGTGCTGGGGACCGGCGCGGCCTATCTGCTGTTCGCGCCGAAGCTGGGCGAGATCAAGCGCTACGCGAAATATGCGCCCGATGGCCTTGCCGCCCGGCTCAGCCGTGGCGAGATTCCCTCATGGCTCAGCCCGGCCGGTCCCGCCGATGCGAACGGCATGCGGCTTTTCCGCGTGGCCGGATCGACGGCGAAAGCGCCCCCGCGACGCTGACCGGCGACAAGCGCGCGCGCTTCGCCTATAGTCCGCCCGATGCTGACCGAGGGTTTCGAACAACGGCTGAAAGAAGAAGCCGCGCGGCTGGGCTTTCTGGCCTGCGGCATTTGCGATGCCGACGCCATCGATCCGCTGGCGGGGGAAAGGCTGCGCGACTGGCTGGCGCAGGGCCATCATGGCGACATGGGATGGATGGCCGACCGCGCCGACCAGCGCGCGTCCCCGACCGCCCTGTGGCCGGAGGCGCAATCCGTCATCATGCTGGCGATGAGCTACGCCCCCGCGCAAGACCCGATGACGCTGGCCCCGGCGCGGGACCGGGGGCGGATATCCGTCTATGCGCAGGGGCGCGATTATCATGACGTGGTGAAGAAGGCGCTGAAGGCGCTCGCCCGCTGGATGGTGGACGAGGGCGCGGGCGCGCTCAAGGTTTTCGTCGATACCGCGCCGGTGATGGAAAAGCCGCTCGCCGCCGCCGCCGGCCTCGGCTGGCAGGGCAAGCACAGCAATGTGCTGAGCCGCGAGCTCGGCAACTGGTTCTTTCTGGGCTCCATCTACACCAGCGCCCGGCTGAAAGCGGACGAGCCGGAGCGGGACCATTGCGGCTCCTGCACCGCCTGCCAGACCGCCTGCCCGACCGACGCCTTTCCCGCGCCCTATCGGGTGGATGCGCGCCGCTGCATCTCCTATCTGACCATCGAGCATAAGGGGCCGATACCGGAGGAATTCCGCGCCGCCATCGGCAACCATATCTATGGCTGCGACGATTGCCTCGCCGCCTGCCCGTGGAACAAGTTCGCCGACGCCGCCCATGCGCACCACCAGTTCCTTGGCCGGGCGGAACTGGCCGCGCCGTCGCTGGCCGACCTGCTGGCGCTGGACGACGCCGCGTTCCGCGAGATATTCTCCGGCTCCCCGATCAAGCGCATCGGCCGGGGCCGCATGGTGCGCAACGCCGCGATCGCGGCGGGCAACAGCAACGACCCGGCGCTGATCCCGCCGCTGGCCGCGCTGCTGGACGATGAGGACGAGGTGGTGCGCGACGCTGCCCGCTGGGCGCTGGAACGGCTGGGCGCGGTGGCCGCGGTTGCGTGACCTCATCCCTCAACCGTTCGGGCCGAGCGTGTCGAAGGGCTCAGGGCGAACAGAGATATAGCCAAGAACGATCCACAATGCTGGCGGAACAGGTAACCTTACCGGATCCCGCAAGACGCCGGGTCCACCTCCTGCCCATTGGTCAGGCGGGTATCGATATGGGTGACGGTCGGCTCCCGCCCGCGCGCGGTCGCGTAGAGATAGGCGTCGAGCACGCAGCGGCCGCCCGCCGTCAGATATTGCAGCTTGCGCACCGTCCGGTCGCGAATGTCGAGGCGCGGTTCGCCGAAGCGCGCGGTCAGGTCCTTCGCCTCCAGCCCGAACAGCGGTTGCGAGCGGCTATATTGCACGGCGGGCGGCGGCGCCATGCCGCCGCTGCTGCCCGGCCGCTCAACCGGCGCGGAAACGCAGGCCGACAGCGCCAGCGTCAGAAGGACCAGCGCCAGCGGGACGGGCGCGGCCGCGCCACCGATTCCGAAATTTCGTATCGCCATACCCTGTTCCTTGGACCGGAGCGGCGCGCCCGTCAATCCGCGCGGGCGCCGAGCGGGCGGGGAGTTGCGCCGGGACGCGGGGGGCGCTAGGGCCTGCTGCGCAAAGTTTACACCCCAGCCCATGGACAGGACCAGCCCTTGACCCAGCCCACTCTGGATGTCGTCGCGATCGGCAATGCGATCGTCGATGTTATCGCCCAGGCCGACGACGCCTTCATCGCCGAACATGCGCTCGCCAAGGGCGGCATGCAATTGATCGACGCGGAAACCGCCGACCTGCTCTATTCGCACATGGGCTCCGCGCTGGAGGCGAGCGGCGGGTCGGCCGCCAACACGCTGGCGGGCCTTGCCGCGCTGGGCTGCAAATGCGGGTTCATCGGGCAGGTGGCCGACGACCAGCTCGGCCAGATCTTCGCGCATGATATCCGCGCGCTGGGTGTCACCTATGCCACCCCCCTCGCCACCGGCGGCGTGCCGACCGCCCGCTGCCTCGTGCTGGTGACGCCGGACGCGCAGCGCACGATGAACACCTTCCTCGGCGCGTCGCAGCATCTGCCCGCCGCCGCGCTCGACGCAGACCTCATCCGCTCGGCGGGCATCCTCTATCTGGAAGGCTATCTCTGGGATCCGGACGAGCCGCGCAAGGCGATGCGCGACGCCATCGCCATCGCCCGCGACGCCGGGCGCAAGATCGCCTTCACCCTGTCCGACGGCTTCGTGATCGAGCGCCATCGCGACGATTTCATGGACCTGATCGACCGGGGGCTGATCGATATCCTCTTCTCCAACGAGGCGGAGATCCAGGCGCTGACCCGGATCGACGGCTTCGACAAGGCGGTCGCCGCCGTCGCGCCCAAGGTGCCGTTGCTGGTGTCGACGCGCAGCGAGCAGGGCGCGGTCGCGATTCAGGACGGCATCCGCTACGAGGTCGCCGCCGCGCCGGTCGCGCAGGTGGTCGACACCACCGGCGCGGGCGACCTGTTCGCCGCCGGCTTCCTCGCCGCCCATGTCGACGGCAGGGATATCGAGCATTGCCTGAAGCTGGGCGCGATCGCGGCGGCGGAGGTCATCTCCCATTACGGCGCGCGGCCCGAAGCGGACCTCAAGGCATTGCGCGCGGCCGCGGGCCTCTGATTTCCGCTTCCGCCCGCCGCCCGTCACCGCCAGACCCTGTCCTGTTCAGATTGAACCGGACAGAGTCTGGAAGTTCCTTGTTTTCCGCGTTTTCCGAGCCGTCAGATGTTCCATCTGACTTGAAAACGCTCTATCACCGCGCCATGGCCACCCGACAGAACAGCGCCAAAGCCCGCCCCGCCAGGAAGCCCCGGTCCACCGGGGCGGGCCCGGCATGGCGCCGCTGGCTGCGCTGGCCGGTGCGGATCGTCGGCGGTTTCCTGCTGCTGTCGGTGGCGATGGTGCTGATCTACCGCTTCGTGCCGCCACCGGTGACGCTGACGATGCTGCTCGACCGCAACGGCATCACCAAGGATTGGATGAGCCTCAGCGAGATGGATCCGGACATGGCGCGCGCGGCGATCGCTGGCGAGGACGGGAAATTCTGCCTCCACCATGGCTTCGACGCCGAGGCGATCGAGAAGGCGATCAGGCATAACGAACGCGGCGGACGCATTCGCGGCGGCTCCACCATCAGCCAGCAGACGGCGAAGAATGTATTCCTCTGGCAGAATGGCGGCTTTTTCCGCAAGGGGCTGGAGGCGTGGTTCACGCTGCTGATCGAGGCATTGTGGGGCAAGCGGCGGATCATGGAGGTCTATCTCAACGTCGCGGAAACCGGCATCGGCACTTATGGCGCCAATGCGGGCGCGATGCGCTATTTCGGTCATGACGCCAGCACGCTGACGAAGCAGGAGGCCGCGCGCATCGCCGCCGTGCTGCCGCTGCCCAAGAAGCGCGAGGCGATCGCGCCGTCCGGCTTCACCCGCCGCTATGGCGCGACCATCGCCCGCCGGATCGAGATCGTCCGGCAGCAGGGACTGGACGCCTGCCTCAAATGACGCCCCCCGCGATTCATCAGGGCCTCGCCCATGTCGAGTGCTGGATATTCGACCTCGACAACACGCTCTATCCGGCGAGCGCCGACCTGTTCGGGCTGATGGACGTGCGTATGGGCGCCTATATCGCGCAGCTGCTGGGCTGCGACGCGGTGGTGGCGCGCACGATCCAGAAGCGCTATTTCCATGACCATGGCACGACGCTGGCCGGGCTGATGCACCATCATGGCGTCGATCCGCATCATTTCCTCGATTTCGTGCACGATATCGATCTCGATTGCCTCAGCGTCGATGCCGATCTGGTGGCGCGCGTCGCCGCGCTGCCGGGGCGCAAGCTGATCTTCACCAATGGCGACGAACCCTATGCGCGCCGGGTGCTCGACCGCCTCGGCCTGTCGCTCCATTTCGAGTTGATCCACGATATCCACGCGACCGGCTATCGCCCCAAGCCCGACCCGCACGGCTATGCGATGCTGCGCGACCTGCACGGGATTGACCTTGCGCGCGCCGCCTTCTTCGAGGATATGGCCCGCAACCTGAAGCCCGCCAAGGCGCTGGGCATGTCCACCATCTGGCTCAACAACGGGTCGGAAAGCGGGCATCTCGATGCGCACACGGATTTCATCGACTTCGAAACGGATCATCTGACCCCGTTTCTGACGCATATATTGGGAGCATGAGCATGACCGACCACAGCAGCCTGATCGCCACCATCGACGCCGCCTGGGACGCCCGCGCGGACATCGGCACCGCCACGCAGGGCGAGGTGCGCGACGCGGTGACGAGCGCGCTGGCCTTGCTCGACAGCGGCAAGGCGCGCGTCGCCGAACCGCTGGGCGAAGGCGAAAGCCGGAACTGGCAGGTCAACCAGTGGCTGAAGAAGGCGGTGCTGCTCTCCTTCCGCCTCAACGACAACGGCGTCATCGCGGGCGGCCCGGCGGGCGGCGCATGGTGGGACAAGGTGCCGAGCAAGTTCCAGGGCCGCGACGAGGCATGGTTCCGCGAAGCCGGGTTCCGCGCCGTGCCCGGCGCCTTCGCCCGCGCCGGCTCCTTCGTCGCGAAGAATGTCGTGCTGATGCCCAGCTTCATCAACATCGGCGCCTATGTCGATGAAGGCACGATGGTCGACACCTGGGCGACGGTCGGCAGCTGCGCGCAGATCGGCAAGAACGTCCACCTTTCGGGCGGCGTCGGCATCGGCGGCGTGCTGGAGCCGCTCCAGGCCGATCCGGTGATCATCGAGGACGATTGCTTCATCGGCGCCCGTTCCGAAGTGGTCGAGGGCGTGCGCGTCGGCCGGGGCGCGGTGCTTGCCATGGGCGTGTTCATCTCCAGCACCTCGAAGATCATCGACCGCGAGACGGGCGAGATCTTCGTCGGCGAGGTGCCGCCCTATTCGGTCGTCGTGCCGGGCACCCTGCCGGGCAAGCCGCTGCCCGACGGCACGCCCGGCCCGAATCTGGCCTGCGCGGTGATCGTCAAGCGCGTGGACGCGCAGACCCGCGCCAAGACCGCGATCAACGATCTGCTGCGCGATTGACAAAGGCCCGTTCCGGGCCTTCCCGGCCGTAGGGAAGGCCCCGTCCGGCGTGATAAGATTATTACCTGATTTTAATCCTTTAGAACTTGAAACTCGGCATATGACATGCCAACCATCAGGCCGCGACGCCATGGCCCGATCCCACTTCCGGCCGTGAGTCGCGGGGACAGCTTCTTTGGCTGACCTGCCCGGACCGAATATGGTGACCCCCACAGCAGCCATATGCGGTCCGGGCGAATGAGACGCCCCTCCCATCCGCCCCTCTCGTGACGCGCGCATCTTGGCATCGGGGCCGACAGCGCCTACATGGCCGGGAGATGCCTCCCGATATATCTTCCTCCGACCAGCCGGTGCCGCCCCTCGGCGCGACGATGCGGCGCTTCCTGCCCTATCTCTGGCCCGCCGACGCGCCCGCGCTGCGGCTGAGCGTCGTCTTCGCGCTGATGCTGGTCATCGTCGCCAAGGCGGTCACGCTCATCATGCCCTTTGCGTACAAGGGCGCGATCGACCATATGGCGCCGGGTATGGAGGCGCAGGCCGCGCTCGCCATCGCGCTGATCCTCGCCTATGCGGGCGCGCGCTTCGGCGGCATATTGTTCGACAACCTGCGCAACGTCGCGTTCGAGCGCGTCGGGCAGGAGGCGACACGGCGGCTGGCCGAGCATGTGTTCGTGCAGCTGCACCGCCTGTCGCTGCGCTTCCACCTCGACCGCAAGACCGGCGGCGTCACCAAGGTGATCGAGCGCGGCACCAAGAGCATCGACACGATGCTCTATTTCCTGCTGTTCAACATCGCCCCGACGATCATCGAGCTGATCGCCGTCTGCGTCATCTTCTTCCTGAAATTCGGCCCCGGCCTCGTCGCCGCGACGCTGGCGATGATGGCGCTCTACATCTGGTTCACCCGCGCCGTCACCCGGTGGCGCGACCATCTGCGCCGCGACATGGTGGACCTCGACACCAATGCCGTCGCCCATGCGGTCGACAGCCTGCTCAATTTCGAGACGGTCAAATATTTCGGCGCCGAGGACCGCGAGGCCCGCCGCTACAGCCGGGCGATGCGCAATTACGCCAATGCGGCGGTCAAATCGGAAAACAGCCTCGCCGCGCTCAATATCGGCCAGTCGCTGATCACCAACCTGATGATGGCGGGCGCGATGGGCTATACCGTCTGGGGCTGGAGCCGGGGCAGCTTCACCACCGGCGACGTGGTGCTGGTCAACACGCTGCTGGCCCAGCTTTTCCGCCCGCTCGACCTGCTCGGCATGGTCTATCGCACGATCCGGCAGGGCGCGATCGACATGGAGGCGATGTTCCGCCTGATCGACACGCCCGCCGAGATCGAGGACAGCCCCGGCGCGCCCGACCTGCATGTCGGGGCGGGCGAGATCCGGTTCGAGGATGTGCGCTTCGGCTATGATCCCGAGCGCGAGATATTGCACGGCGTCAGCTTCACCATCCCGGCCGGGCGGACGCTGGCGATCGTCGGGCCGACCGGCGCGGGCAAATCCACCATCGCGCGGCTGCTGTTCCGCTTCTACGACATGCAGTCGGGGCGGATCACCATCGACGGGCAGGACATAGCGCAGGTCAGCCAGCACAGCCTGCGCGCCGCCATCGGCATCGTGCCGCAGGACATGGTGCTGTTCAACGACACCATCGGCTACAACATCGCCTATGGCCGCGAAGGCGCAAGCCAGGCGGAGATAGAGGCCGCCGCACGAGGCGCCTCCATCCATGATTTCATCGTCTCGCTGCCGCAGGGCTACGACACTCGCGTCGGCGAGCGTGGGCTGAAGCTGTCGGGCGGGGAGAAGCAGCGCGTGGCGATCGCCCGCACGCTGCTCAAGGACCCGCCGGTGCTGATCCTCGACGAGGCGACGAGCGCGCTCGACAGCCGCACCGAGGCGTCGATCCAGGCGGTGCTGCGCGAAATGGCGCGGCGACGCACGACGATCATCGTCGCCCACCGCCTCTCGACCGTGGTCGATGCCGACGAGATCATCGTGCTGGAGGCCGGACGCATCGCCGAACGCGGCAGCCATGCCGGGCTGCTCGCGCAGGGCGGCGTCTATGCGCAGATGTGGGCGCGGCAGGCCGCCGAACAGGAGAGCGCGGCCCTGCCCGCCGAGGCGGAGGCCTGAAGGCGCGCTTTCCGGGGCGGGACATCGGAAGCATTTGATCCGGCCGGGAAAGGCTCTATGGAAGGCGACTGGGATTTTTCCGAAGGACAGCGCATGTTTCGCCAGCTTACCGATACTATCTTCGTCGCGCCGCAGATCGGGGTCGCCGATGTGGACCGGGCGAAGGCCATGGGGATCAGCGTCATCCTCAACAACCGCCCCGACGACGAGGAGTCCGGCCAGACCAACGGCGCGGCAATAGAGGCCGCGGCGCGGGCGGCGGGCATCGGCTATGCCGCGGTGCCGGTGACGCATGGCGGCTTCGCCCCGTGGCAGCTCGACGGCATGGACGAGGCGCTGCAAGCGGCATCGGCGGGCAAGCTGCTCGCCTATTGCCGGTCGGGCACGCGCTCCACGCTGCTCTGGGCGCTGGCGCGCGCGCGGGCCGGGGAATCGCCCGACACGCTCGCCGCCACCGCCGCCGCCGCAGGCTATGACCTGACGCCGGTGCGGCAGATCATGGATGCGCTGGCCGCCGACAAGGGCTGAGCGGCCTCCTTCCTTATGATGAGAAAAGCTTGAAAGGAGCGGTCCGGCGGGCGCTCCTTTTTTCGTCGCGCCTGTTTCCTGCGACAACCCGCCATGCAACAACCAATAAGCCCATAAAAATAGGGCCGGTACATTGCTGCACCGGCCCAGGTGTGTTCGCAGGAGGAACATCGTGACGGGTGGGGCCTGTCCTGAACCGGGCGGCCCCGCCCCGAATTTCGATCAGTTGTAGGCGCGCTCGCCATGCTCGCCGAGGTCGAGGCCCTCGCGCTCGACATCGGGGCTGACCCGCAGGCCGGTCAGGGCCTTGGCCACGTAGATGGCGACGGCGGTGCCGATGCTGGACCAGATGATCGTGGCGACGACCGCCAGGATCTGCGTCACGAGCTGCGGGCCGACCGCGAAGTCCGCGCCGCCGGGGCCGCCGAGGCCGGGCGCATAGACGATGCCGGTGCCGATCGCGCCGACGATGCCGCCCACGCCGTGGATGCCGAAGGCGTCGAGCGAGTCGTCATATCCGAACATCGGCTTCAGCTTCGACACCGCGATGAAGCAGATGATCGAGGCGACGGCGCCCAGCACGATCGCGCCGAACGGGCCGCTGTTGCCCGCCGCCGGGGTTACCGCGACCAGGCCCGCGATCACGCCGGAGCAGAAGCCGAGGGCCGAGGGCTTGTGGCCCGCCAGCTTTTCCACCAGCATCCACGCCAGGGCGGCGGAGGCGGTGGCGACGAAGGTGTTGATCATCGCCAGCGCGGCCGAGCCATTGGCTTCCAGCGCGGAACCGGCGTTGAAGCCGAACCAGCCGACCCACAGCAGGCCGGTGCCCACCATCGTCAGCGTCAGGCTGTGCGGCGGCATCGGTTCCTTGGGATAGCCGATGCGCTTGCCCAGGATGATGCAGGCGACGAGGGCGGAGATGCCCGCATTGATGTGCACGACCGTGCCGCCCGCGAAATCGAGCGCGCCCATGTCGAAGAACAGGCCGCCGCCCGCCCACACCATATGGGCGATCGGGTAATAGACGATGGTGAGCCAGATCGGCGTGAACACCATCATCGCGGCAAACTTCATCCGTTCGACCACCGCGCCGATCACCAGCGAGATGGTGATGGCGGAAAAGGTCATCTGGAAGCAGACGAACACATATTCGGAGATCACCTCATCGGTGAAGGTCGCCGCCGTGCTGTCCGGCGTGATGCCGGAGAGGAAATATTTGCCCCAGGCGATGAAGCTGTTGCCTTCCGGTCCGAAGGCGGTGCCATAGCCCCAGATCACCCAGGCCAGCATCGCGAAGGCGCTCGCCGCGCCGATCTGGGTCATCGTCGAGAGCATGTTCTTCGACCGGGTGAGGCCGCCGTAGAACAGCGCCAGACCCGGCAGGATCATCAGGAAGACCAGAAGCGTGGACGTCATCATCCAGGCATTGTTGCCCGGATTGGGCACCGGCGCGGCCGCCGCTGCGGCGTCCTGCGCCCAGGCCGGAACGGAGGCGGCCAGCGTGGCGCCCAGCGCCGCCGCCGTTCCGCAAAGCTTTTTGGAAATGGTCATTATTTCCCCCTTCATCACAGCGCTGTTTCGCCGGTTTCGCCGGTACGGATGCGGACAGCCTGCGCGACATCGAGCACGAAGATCTTGCCGTCGCCGATCGCGCCGCTGTTGGCGGCCTGCTGCACGACCTCGACCACGCGGGGCGCCAGATCATCGTCGCAAACCACCTCGACCTTGATCTTGGGCACCATGTTGGTGCTGTACTCGGCACCGCGATAAATCTCGGTCTGCCCCTTCTGACGGCCGAAACCCTTGACCTCGCTCACCGTCATGCCCGCGACGCCCACGGAGGACAGCGCCTCCCGGACATCGTCCAGTTTGAACGGCTTAATGATTGCCATGATAAGTTTCATGCTACCCCCTTGTATGGTGTGCAGGGGACTATACGCAAATGCCGTGCCAGTTTGCGAGAGGCGGCAGGACGCGGTTTTTCGCGATGGGGAAGCGCATGGCGCGCCGCAAATTTGGGCAGCGCGGTCCAGATGCCCAAATTTTAGGCAGGTATGGAGCGCGAACGCATGCGCTGCTTTGAAATCTTGGCTACAGAGTAACTGCTTTGGGTGGTTGGCGGACATCTCGTTCCCCACCGTTCGGGCTGAGCTTGTCGAAGCCCTGCCCTTCTTAAAGAGGGGAAGCGCAGCCCTTCGACAAGCTCAGGGCGAACGGAGGTTACTGTCAGGAATTGGCCGCAATCCGCCCTTCAGCAGGCGATGAACTCGCAAACGCCCGACCAAAGGATTGGCACATCCTCACCGCTGCGGCGCGTCCGCCTCTATGTCGAGCGCCGCGCGGGCATTATCCGCCTGTGCATCGAGCATCGCGGCCGCTTCGTTGAGCGCGCGCGCCTCGCCCGCCGTCACGCCGCCGACGTCGCGATCCTCGTCGGAAGCGCCGCATGCCGCCAGGGCCAGCGCCAGCAGGCCGGCCGTCATCATCCTGAACATCGCCATCGTCCTATTCCGGTCCCGTCGCCATGGCGTGGAAACGAAAAGGGGGACGGACCAACCGGCCCGATCCCCCTCTTCCGTCAGAAACCGACTGGCGCGATTACAGCGAATTCGCAACGTTGTTCGCGGCATTGCCCGCGTCGTTGGCGACATTGGCGGTGGCGTTCATCGCGGCATCCATCGCATTGTCGGCAGCATCCATCGCGTTGTCCGTGGCGTTGGCAACGACATTGGAGGCATTGGTTGCTTCCTGCTTCGAGCAAGCGGCCAGGCCGAGCGACGCGGCGAGAACGAGCGAAAGTGCGATAGTCTTGGTCATGAGCAAACCCCTGTCTCTGAGATAGTACGGCGCAGGCTCCCCCCGGAGAATAGCTTGCCCCCAATAGGCCTGCGCTGCGATTTCTAATCCTTTGCCCGTGGGAACGCAAGCCGATCCTGCGCGGACGGCTTCATCTCCGCCGATAAAAAGCACCGGAATCCGGCGAGTCCCACTATGGTAACGAACGATAGAGACGATATAAAGAATTCTTTATATGCCCTGTTGACCGCATATAAAGGAAACTTTATATGCAAGTTC
The DNA here is from genome assembly GCF_014196495.1 of Sphingobium jiangsuense. Taxonomy (GTDB): domain Bacteria; phylum Pseudomonadota; class Alphaproteobacteria; order Sphingomonadales; family Sphingomonadaceae; genus Sphingobium; species Sphingobium jiangsuense. The sequence continues at coordinate 246,221 of NZ_JACIDT010000003.1, read as the reverse complement.
ATGACCGACCTTCTCGATGTTTTTCGCGCGCTCGCCGATCCGACCCGGATGCGCATCATGCACCTGCTCGGCACCATGGAACTGTCCGTGGGCGAACTGGCGCAGGCGGTGGCGCAGAGCCAGCCGCGCGTTTCGCGCCATGTGAAGATCATGGCCGAGGCCGGGCTGATCGACCGGCGCAAGGAAGGCAACTGGGTTTTCCTGCGGATCGGCACGACCCCGACCTGCCGCCAGCTGCTGCCGCTGTTCAACGCCATCCCCGCGTCGGAAAGCGAAGGGCTGTGGCTGCGCGCCGACCTTGCCCGCCTCGCCGCGATCCGTGCCGACCGGGTGCGCGCGGCCGACGAATATTTCGCCCGCCATGCCGAGGAATGGGATGCGATCCGCTCGCTCCATGTGCCGGAGGCGGAGGTCGAGCGGGCGATGGCGCGGATGCTCGGCACGGATACCGTCCGCCATCTGGTCGATCTGGGCACCGGCACCGGGCGGATGATCGAGCTGTTCGGCGGCCGGGCGGAACGCGTCAGCGCGATCGACCGCAGTCCCGACATGCTGCGGCTGGCGCGCTCGAAGCTGCCGGAGGACAATGCCGGGCGCTACAACCTGATCCTCGGCGATTTCTGCGACCTGCCGCTGGAAACGGGCAGCGCCGATCTGGTCACCGCGCACCAGATATTGCACTATAGTCCGGTGCCCGAACAGGCGATCGCGGAAGGCGCGCGCACGCTCGGCGACAATGGCCGCATGCTGGTGGTCGACTTCGCCCCGCACGACCGCGAGGAACTGCGCACCCGCGACCAGCATGAACGCCTCGGCTTCTCGGACGAGCAGATGAAGCAATGGTTCGAGGCCGCCGACATGGCGCTGGAGGCGGTGGAAACGCTGCCCGGCGCGGAACTCACGGTAAAATTATGGCTCGGCCGCCGCCGCAACGCGAAGGTCCTGCCGATCAGAGAACGGAAAAGGCGATGAACGCGCAAAGCTGCACCCTGCTGGAAACCCCCGTCTTTTCCGACGCGCCGCTCTATGCGGACATGAGCGGAGACGCGGAGGTCAGCTTCGAATTCTTCCCGCCCCGCAGCGAGAAGGTGGAAGAGCAGCTCTGGCAGAGCATCACCACGCTCGCCCCGCTGGGGCCGCGCTTCGTTTCCGTCACCTATGGCGCGGGCGGCACGACGCGCGAGCGGACCCACGCCACGGTGGAACGCATCGCCCGCGAAACAGCGATCCCGGCCGCCGCGCACCTCACCTGCGTCGGCGCGAGCAAAAGCGAGATCGCCGAGGTTGCCCATGCCTATTGGGAGGCGGGCATCCGCCACATCGTCGCGCTGCGCGGCGACCCGCCGCAGCAGGGCAGCCGGTTCGAACCGCACCCGCAGGGCTATGCCAACGCCGCCGAGCTGGTCGCGGGGCTGAAGGCGCTGCACGATTTCGAGATTTCCGTCGCCGCCTATCCCGAAGTCCACCCCGACGCGCTGAGCGCGCAGGCGGACATGGACAATCTCAAGCGCAAGATCGACGCGGGCGCGACCCGCGCGATCACGCAATTCTTCTTCGCGCCCGACACCTATTTCCGCTTCCTCGACAAGGCCCGCGCGGCGGGGATAGAGGCCGATATCCTGCCCGGCATCATGCCCGTCACCAATTTTTCGGGCGTGAAGAAAATGGCCGCCCTGTGCAACACCGAGGTGCCCGGCTGGATGGAACGGCTGTTCGAGGGCCTCGACGACCAGCCCGGCGCGCGCCAACTGATCGCCGCGACGCTCACCGCGGAACTCTGCCGCAAGCTCTATGCGGGCGGCGTGCGCGGCTTCCATTTCTATACGCTCAACCGGGCGGAGCTGAGCTATGCGATCTGCCATCTGCTCGGCCTGCGCGCGCGCAAGGAGGTACAGGCATGAGCGCCATCGACGCAGAGGCCCTGTTCCGGCAGCGCGCCGCCGAGCGCATCCTGATCTTCGACGGCGGCTATGGCACGTCGATCCAGAAATATGGACTGACCGAGGCCGATTATCGCGGCGCGCTCGACCTGGCGAAGGACCAGAAGGGCAATAACGACCTGCTCTGCCTGACCCGCCCGGATATCGTGAAGGCGATCCATACCGCCTATCTCGACGCGGGCGCGGACATGATCGAGACCAACAGCTTTTCCGGCACCCGCATCGCGATGGCCGATTATGGCGCCGAGCATCTGGTGCGCGAGCTGAACCTCGCCGCCGCGCGCCTCGCCCGCGAGGCGTGCGACGAGGCGGAGGCGAAGGACGGCCTGCGCCGCTTCGTCGCGGGCGCGATCGGCCCGACCAACAAGACGCTGTCGATCAGCCCGGACGTCAACGACCCCGCCTATCGCGAGATCGACTACGACACGCTGAAGGACCAGTATCGCGAGCAATGCGCGGCGCTGATCGAGGGCGGCGTCGACTTCCTGCTGGTCGAGACCTGCTTCGACACGCTGAACGCCAAGGCGGCGGGCCTCGCCGCGCGGGAAGCCGAAGCGGCGGCGGGCCGCAAGGTGCCGCTGATGATGAGCTTCACCATCACCGACATGTCCGGGCGCAATCTTTCGGGCCATACCGTCGCGGCCTTCTGGTATTCGCTGCGGCACCTGAAGCCGCTGACCATCGGCGTCAACTGCGCGTTCGGGGCGGACCTGCTGCGGCCTTATCTGGGCGAACTCTCGAAGATCGCCGACACGCTGATCCTCGCCTATCCCAATGCGGGTCTGCCCAACGAACTGGGGCAATATGACGAGCTGCCGGAGCGGACGGCGGAGCTGATCCGCGAATGGACGAACGAGAAGCTGGTGAACATCGTCGGCGGCTGCTGCGGCACCACGCCCTCGCATATCGCCGCCATCGCCAAGGCCGTCGCGGGTGCGCCGCCCCGGCCGATCCCGGAGCTGCCGGTCGTCACGCGGCTGGCGGGGCTCGACCCGATGCACATCGCGGCCTGAGGCCATGAGCGCGACGACCTTTTCCTGGCGCCTGCGTCCGGCCGGGCCGGAGGATGCGGAGCGGCTCTCGCTGATCGGCGCGGCGACCTTCCTCGAAAGCTTCGCCGACATCATCGGCGGCGAGGCGATCACCGCCCATTGCCTCAAGGCCAACAGCGCGGAAAGCTATCGCCGCCATCTCGACACCGGCGCGCAGGCATGGCTGGCCGAGGTCGAGCCGGGCGGCGCCCCCATCGGCTATGCGCTGCTGACGCAACCGGACCTGCCGGGCGCGCGGGACGGGGATATCGAGCTGAAGCGCATCTACACCCTTTCCCGCTTCCATGGCGGCGGGCTGGGCGCGGCGCTGATGCAGGCGGCGGTCGAAGCCGCCCTCGCGCGCGGCGCGGCGCGGCTGATCCTCGGCGTCTATGCCGGGAACGACCGGGCGCTGGCCTTCTACGCCAAACAGGGCTTTACCCGCATCGGGAACCGCCAGTTCAACGTCGGCGGGCAGATTTGCGACGATTTCGTCCTCGCCCGCCCCCTCACCCTCTCGGAAAATACGATATGACCGCCACTCAGCCCACCGCCACCTTCATCAATGTCGGCGAGCGCACCAACGTCACCGGCTCGGCCAGGTTCAAGAAGCTGATCATGGCGGGCGACTATGCCGCCGCGGTGGAAATCGCCCGGCAGCAGGTCGAGAACGGCGCGCAGATCGTCGATGTGAACATGGACGAAGGACTGCTCGATTCCGAGGCGGCGATGGTGCAGTTCCTGAAGCTCATCACCGCCGAGCCGGATATCGCCCGCGTGCCGGTGATGATCGACAGCTCCAAATGGAGCATTATCGAGGCGGGCCTCAAATGCGTGTCGGGCAAGCCGATCGTCAATTCGATCAGCATGAAGGAAGGCGTTGAACCCTTCCTGGAGCAGGCGCGCAAATGCATGGCCTATGGCGCCGCCGTGGTGGTGATGGCGTTCGACGAGGTCGGGCAGGCCGACACCAGGGACCGCAAGATCGAGATATGCGAGCGCGCCTACACGCTGCTGACCGGCATCGGCTTCCCGCCGGAGGACATCATCTTCGACCCCAATATCTTCGCGGTGGCGACCGGGATCGAGGAGCATGACAACTACGCGGTCGACTTCATCGAGGCGACGCGCGAGATCAAGCGCCGCTGCCCGCATGTGCATATTTCGGGCGGCCTCTCCAACCTCTCCTTCAGCTTTCGCGGCAATGAGGTGGTGCGCCGGGCGATGCACTCGGTGTTCCTCTATCATGCGATCCCGGCCGGGATGGACATGGCGATCGTCAATGCGGGCCAGCTCGACGTCTATGACACGATCGATCCGGTCCTGCGCACCGCCTGCGAGGATGTGATCCTCAACACCGATCCGGGCGCGGGCGAGCGGCTGGTGGAACTGGCCGAAAAGTTCAAGGGCACCGATGCCGCCGCCGAGAAGGCCGCCGAGGAATGGCGCAGCTGGCCGGTCATCAAGCGGCTGGAGCATGCGCTGGTAAAGGGCATAGACGCCCATGTCGTCGCCGATACCGAGGAAATGCGCCTCGAAATCGCCGCGCGCGGCGGCCGCCCGATCGAGGTGATCGAAGGGCCGCTGATGCAGGGAATGAACGTCGTCGGCGACCTCTTCGGCTCCGGCAAGATGTTCCTGCCGCAGGTGGTCAAGTCCGCCCGCGTGATGAAGCAGGCCGTCGCCCATCTCTTCCCGTTCATCGAGGCGGAGAAGGACGAAAACGCCAAGGGTAAGGGCCGGATCGTGATGGCGACCGTGAAGGGCGACGTGCACGATATCGGCAAGAACATCGTCGGCGTGGTCCTGCAATGCAACGGTTTCGAGGTGATCGACCTGGGCGTGATGGTGCCCTGGGCGGAGATATTGAAGGCCGCCAATGAAAATCACGTCGACATGATCGGCCTGTCCGGCCTCATCACCCCGTCGCTGGACGAGATGGTGACGGTGGCGGAAGAGATGCAGCGCGCCAACATGAACCTGCCGCTGCTGATCGGCGGCGCGACGACCTCGCGCGTGCATACCGCGCTGCGCATCGACCCCGCCTATAAGGGACCGGTCGTCCATGTGCTCGACGCCAGCCGCGCGGTGGGAGTCGCGACCGCGCTGGTCAGCGATACGCAGAAGAACGGCTTCGTCAGCCAGACCGCGGAGGAATATGAGAAAATCCGCGAATCGCGCGCCAACAAGGGGCACAGCGCGCTGATCCCGATCGAGGAGGCGCGTGCGAACGGCTTCGTCATCGACGAGGCGCTGAAGCCCGCCGCCCCCGCGCAGCCGGGCATCCATGTCTATCCCGACTGGGATCTGGCGGACCTGCGCGATTATATCGACTGGACGCCTTTCTTCCGCGCGTGGGAGCTCGCGGGCAATTATCCCGCGATCCTCGACGATGCGATCGTCGGCGAAAGCGCGCGCGGCCTCTTTGCCGACGCGCAGGCGATGCTCGACCGCATCATCGCGGAAAAATGGCTGACGGCGAGCGGCGTCGCCGCGCTCTGGCCCTGCCGCCGGGAGGGCGACGACGTGCTGATCACGACGGAAAAGGGCGAGGTGCGCATGCCTTTCCTGCGCCAGCAGATCGCCAAGCGCGAGGGCCGGGCCAATATGTGCCTGGCCGATTTCATCTCGCCCGACGGCGACTGGATCGGCGGTTTCGCGGTGACGGCGGGCCACGGCATCGATGAGCATCTGGCGCGCTTCAAGGCGACCCACGACGATTATAGCGACATATTGCTGAAGGCGCTGGCCGACCGCCTGGCCGAAGCCTTCGCCGAGCGGCTGCACCATCATGTCCGCACCGCGCTCTGGGGCTATGCGCCGGACGAGCAGCTGACCAACGAGGCGCTGATCAAGGAGCAATATCGCGGCATCCGCCCGGCGCCGGGCTACCCCGCCTGCCCCGACCACAGCCAGAAGCCGGTGCTGTTCGACATGCTGGGCGCGGGCGAAGCGACCGGCATCGTGCTGACCGACCATTTCGCGATGGTGCCGACGGCCGCGGTCAGCGGCTTCTATTTCGGTCACCCGCAAGCGGAATATTTCGGCGTCGCGCGGATCGGCCGCGACCAGCTGGAGGATTATGCGGCGCGGCGCGGCGTGGATATCCTCACGGCCGAGCGCTGGCTGCGCCCCAATCTCGATTGACCAAGGCGCGGCGTCGGCAAGCACGCTTTCAGTGCCTGCCGCCGCTCCGGCACTGGCCGTCCGCGATCACCCGATAGCCATCGGCGCGGGCCATGCAGCTGTTGCTGAAGGTTCGTTCGCGATTGCCCCGTATCGCGCAGACCGGCGCATATTCGCGGGTGCAGGCCTGTGGCCGGTCGCGTCCGGGACGATCATGGCCCGGCCGGTCATAATCCGGCCGATCATAAGGGGGGCGATGCTGCCCCGGACGGCGCCCGTCCTCGTAACAGCCCGTCAGCAACACCAGCGCGCCCAGCGCCCCTGCCGACATTGCTCTCGTCCATGCCTTCCTCGTCATGCCGCCTCTCCGACCGTGAATGGCCCCCGCCAATCCCCCCGAAGAAACTGTGCCAGTCTGACACCATTTCGGTCCCGCTGGCAAGCCGGGCCGGCAAGTCGGGATAGCAATTGGCGCCGGATCAGCTTATGCCTGCCCCATGCGGAACAGCCTTCTTCCGGCGCGCATCGGCGGCGCCCTTCTCCTCCTGCTGGCGGCGAGCGGCGCCGGCGCGCAATCCGGCGGCCCCTTCACGGTGGCGGAAACCGGCGCCCGCTACGGGTCGCTGGTCGAGGCCGTAGGGGCGATCGGGAATGGCGACGGCACCATAATGATCGCGCCCGGCACCTATCGCCAGTGCGTCGTGCAGGAAGCGGGCGCCATCGCCTATCGCGCGGCCCAGCCGGGCAGCGTGACCTTCGACAGCGAGATCTGCGAGGGCAAGGCCGCGCTGGTGCTGCGCGGGCGGGCGGCCAGCGTGGATGGCATTATCTTCCGCAACATGCGCGTGCCCGACGGCAACGGCTCCGGCATCCGGCTGGAGCAGGGCGACCTCACCGTCACCAACAGCATCTTTGCCGACAGTGAGGAAGGCATATTGACGCATGACGATCCCGCCGCGACCGTCCGCATCGACCACAGCACCTTCCGCCGCCTCGGCCGCTGCGACCGGGGCCTGTCCTGCGCGCACAGCATCTATATCGGCCATTACGGGCGGCTGATCGTCACCCGCTCCCGCTTCGAGGCCGGATCGGGCGGCCATTATGTGAAGACCCGCTCCGCCCGCGTCGACATCACCGACAACAGCTTCGACGACAGCCAGGGGCGCCTGACCAACTATATGATCGACCTGTCCAACGGCTCGTCCGGGCTGATCGCGGGCAACATCATGGTGCAGGGACGCGACAAGGACAATTACAGCGCCTTCATCACCGTCGCGCCGGAAGGGCGGGAGCGGGACAGCTCCGCGCTGGTCGTGCGCAACAACCGCGCCGCCTTCGTCCCCGGCCTGACGCGCGAGAGCACCTTCGTCGCCAACTGGACCGACGATGCAGTGACGATCAGCGACAACGACCTGGCCAAGGGCGTGAAGCTGAAGGATCGCCGCTGAGGCGGGCGTCCCCCTTCCGTTCGTCCTGCGCTTGTCGAAGCCTGTTCTGAGCGCCTGCCTTGGCAGGCAGTCGAAGGGGGCTGTAGTTCCTTCTTCCGAAAAAGGGACAGGGCTTCGACAGGCTCAGCCCGAACGGCTTATGTTTATCAACCACCGAAATCCCTGTAGCAGCGCCGACCGCAGCAACGCGGATTGACTTTTCCCCCGCGACTCCGTATCGGCTGCCTTCGATTGGCGGCTGCTGGCTGGAAATCCGGCTGGGCGGCCCCTTTTTGTCATGCAAGATTCGATTTTTTGAGGAATGAGCGATGAAGCGCACCTTTCAGCCGAGCAATCTGGTCCGCAAGCGGCGTCACGGTTTCCGCGCCCGCATGGCGACGCCGGGCGGCCGCAAGGTCCTGCGTGCGCGCCGCGCGCGTGGCCGCAAGAGCCTGAGCGCCTGAACGACGGCGGCGAGCCCGCCGCGCCGCCCCGCCCCGCCGAGGTCGCCGTCCTGCGCAAGCGCGCGGACTTTCTGGCCTGCAACAAGGGGCGGCGGCAGCCGATGCCGGGCTTCGTTCTGCTCGTGCGCGAGCGTCAGGATGGCGACCCCGCCATCCGGCTGGGCATCACGGTAACGAAGAAGATTGGCGGCGCTGTCGTCCGTAACCGGATGAAGCGCCGTTTTCGCGCATTGGCGCGGGAGATATTGCCGCGATCCGGCATCGCGGGCGCCGACCATGTGCTGATCGGCCGGGATGGCGGCATAGAGCGCGATTATGCGGCGCTGGGGCGGGAACTGGAAAAGGCGCTCGGCCGCCTCTCCGCCCCGCCCGGCGAAAAGGAGCTGGAGCGCGCGCGCCGCCATGCCGCGGGCAAAGGCGCCCCACGCAAAGGAAACGGAAGCGGCAAGGGCCGTCCCGCGGGCCGATGATCGCCCGGCTGCTCATCCTTGTCGCGCGCTTCTGGCAGCTCGGCCCGTCGCGCATCCTGCCGCCGACCTGCCGCTATCATCCCAGCTGCTCCCAATATGCGATCGAGGCGTTGCGAAAATATGGCGCGGTTCGGGGTAGCTGGCTGGCGCTGAAACGGCTATTGCGCTGCCATCCATGGGGCGGGTCAGGCCATGACCCGGTTCCCTGAACGATAGAAATGCGATACCGCGCGGGTTTCGGGCCGGCGCGGGCAAGGTGATTTTGGGGAGCAATTCCACGGTGGACGACAAGCGGAATGTCATAATCGCGATGCTGCTGACCGCGCTGATCCTGTTCGGTTGGCCTTATATCGCCGAAACGCTGTTTCCCAACGCGGCCAAGCCCGCCGCGCAGCAGCAACAGCAGCAGGCCGGTCAGCCGTCCGCGCCGGGCGCGCCCACCGCACAGGCCCCGGCGGCGATTCGCCCGCGCGCGACTGCGCTGGCCGACAGCCCGCGCATCGCCATCGAAACCCCCAAGCTGCGCGGCTCCATCGCGCTCAAGGGCGCGCGGATCGACGACATCACCCTGCCCACCTATCGCGAGACGGTGGAAAAGAACTCGGCGCCCATAACCCTTTTCTCCCCCGGCGGGACCAAGGAAGCCTATTTCGCGGGCTTCGGCTGGTCCGGCGACGGGCTGACCGCGCCGGACGGCAACACCCTCTGGCAGGCGAGCGGCACGAAGCTGACGCCGTCCACCCCGGTCACGCTCAGCTGGAACAACGGGCGCGGGCAGCTGTTCGAGATCGCCCTGTCGGTCGACAACGACTATATGATCACCGCCGCGCAGAAGGTTTCGAACACCGGCGCCGGCACGGTGGGCGTACGCCCCTATGGCTTTATCAGCCGCGCCGACAAGCCGGTCGATCCCGACACCTGGACCATCCATATCGGCCCGATGGGCGTGTTCAACGGCGCGGCCGATTATGACGTGGATTACAAGGACCTCGACAAGGGCGAGATTCCCGCGCCGATCGCCAGCACCGGCGGCTGGATCGGCTTCACCGACAAATATTGGCTCGCCGCCCTGGTGCCCGACCAGCAGTCCCGCTTCGACGGCCAGTTCCGTAAGGGCGCGGGGTCCGGCTATCAGGCCGATTACAGCCTGACGCCGACGCTGCTCGCGCCCGGCAAGGCCGTCACCCACACCTCCCGCCTGTTCGTCGGCGCGAAGGAGGTGAAGACGCTGGAGGCCTATCAGGACGCGGGCGTCCCGCTGTTCGACCGGGCGATCGACTGGGGCTGGTTCTACTGGTTCGAAAAGCCGATCTTCGCGCTGCTGCACTGGCTGTTCACGGTCATCGGCAATTTCGGCGTGGCGATCATCTGCCTGACCTTCATCGTCCGCGCGCTGATGTTCCCGATCGCGCAAAAGCAATTCTCGTCTATGGCCGCGATGCGCGCATTGCAGCCGAAGATGAAGGAGCTTCAGGAACGGCACAAGGACGACAAGCCGAAGCTGCAGCAGGAGCTGATGGACCTCTACCGCAAGGAGAAGGTCAATCCCTTCTCCGGCTGCCTGCCGATCTTCCTCCAGATCCCGATCTTCTTCGCGCTGTACAAGGTGCTGATGCTGACCATCGAAATGCGGCACCAGCCCTTCGTGCTCTGGATCCGCGATCTGTCCGCGCCCGATCCACTGCATGTGCTGAACCTGTTCGGCCTGCTGGATTTCAACCCGCCCGCCTTCCTCGCGATCGGCGTGCTGGCGATCATCCTCGGCATCACCATGTGGTTGCAGTTCAAGCTCAACCCGGCGCCGATGGACGAGATGCAGAAGCAGATCTTCGCGATCATGCCATGGATGATGATGTTCATCATGGCGCCGTTCGCGGCGGGCCTGCTGATCTACTGGATCACCTCCAACCTGCTGACCATCGCGCAGCAGAAGTGGCTCTACAGCCGCCATCCGCAGTTGAAGCAGGCGATCGCCAAATGAGCGAGTCCAGCGACGGCAGGGACGAACTGATCGAGACCGCCCGGCGCATCTTCGCCGGGCCGGTCGCCTTTCTGCGCTCCGCGCCGTCGCTCAAGTTCCTGCCCGATCCGGTGGTGAAGGAAGTGGCCTTCGCCGGGCGCTCCAATGTCGGCAAGTCCTCGCTGCTCAATGCGCTGACCAACCGCAATGGCCTCGCCCGCACCTCCAACACGCCGGGCCGCACGCAGGAGCTCAACTTCTTCGACATCGGCGACCCGCTGCTGTTCCGCCTGGTCGACATGCCGGGCTATGGCTATGCCAAGGCGCCCAAGGACGTGGTGAAGCAGTGGCGGTTCCTGGTGAACGACTATCTGCGCGGGCGGGCGGTGCTGAAGCGCGCGCTGGTGCTGATCGACAGCCGCCACGGCATCAAGGATGTCGACCGCGAGGTGATGAAGATGCTGGACGACGCGGCGGTCGGCTACCGTCTCGTCCTCACCAAGGCGGACAAGGTGAAGGCGAGCGAGCTTGCCGCCGTGACCGAGCGTACCATCGCCGAGGCGCGCACCCACCCGGCGGCGCACCCGGAGATCATCGCAACCTCGTCCGAAAAGGGCATGGGCATCGCCGAACTGCGGGCGGCGGTGATCGAGGCGCTGGACTGAACGCAGCGGCCAGGGGGCCGTTCCCCTCTGCGCGCTTTTGCCTTTTGTCCGGCGGCGGCAACCGCGCTAGGGTTCGTCTCCCCCGCCCGAAAAGGAGTCTCCTTCCATGTTGAAGATCATCGTCGGCAACAAGGCCTATTCCAGCTGGTCGCTGCGCGGCTGGCTGGCGGTCCGGCAATCGGGCCTGCCCTATGAGGAACTGGTCGTGCCGATGTATGACGAGGCATGGCCGCAGCGGCGGATGCAGCCCGACCTCGCCGTCTCCAACGGCAAGATCCCGACCTTGTGGGATGGCGACATCGCGGTGTGGGACAGCCTCGCCATCGTCGACTATCTCAACGACCTGACCGGCAACCGCCTGTTCTGGCCGCAGGACAAGGCCGCCCGCGCGCTCGCCCGGTCGATCGCGGCGGAGATGCACAGCGGCTATGTCCCGCTGCGCAAGGCCTGTTCGATGAACGTGCGCCAGGTCTTTCCCGCTCAGGCGCCGAGCGAGGCGGTGCAGGAGAACCTCTCCCGCATCACCGCGCTATGGGAACAGGCGCGCGGCCGCTTCGGCGCGGGCGGACCGTGGCTGTTCGGGGATTTCGGCGCGGCGGACATCATGTTCGCCCCGGTCGTCTTCCGCATCCACGGCTACAGCCTGCCGGTCGAGGGCGTGGCGAAGGATTATGTGGACGCGATGCTCACCCATCCGTGGATGGTCGAATGGGTCGAGGGCGCGAAAGGCGAGAGCTGGGTGCTCGACCAATATGAGCATGGGCCGGAATATGGGTAAGATGGGGGTGGCGAACATTTCGCTTCTACCGTCACCCCCGCGCAGGCTGGGGTCGTAAGCCATGTCGCGCGCCATCTCCTGAGATGCGGCCTTCGCTGGCATGACGCGACAGGGCGGGCAAGAAAATGGCCCGCTCCCCAAACCCTCAAAGCCGCTCTATGCTCCGCTCCGCCGCCTCGGCCGCGCGGCGGGCGGCGCGGAGGAGGTTGGTCTGGAAATCGCCGACGCTCGCGCCGTTGGCGCCGTCCGTCACCGCCTTGATCGCCGCCCAGCGCAGGCCGAGCCGCTGCGCCACCTGCGCCAGCGCGCCGGTTTCCATGTCGACCAGATCGCCCGCCAGCCCCTCGCGCAGCCGCAACGAATGATCCGGGCATTCGATGAAGGCATCGCCGGTGACGATCCGCGCGCGCGGCAGGCCGATGTCCGGCAGCGGCCAGGCGCGGAATGCCTCCACCCGCGCCGGCCCGATGGGCCAGCTGCCCGCCGTATAGTGGGTGAAGCCGCCCGGACGCTGCGCGCCATAATCGCCCTGCACCGCCTCCTCGATCAGGAAGCAATCCCCTTCCCGCGCCGACAGGCGGCCCGCCGTGCCGATGATCATCAGCAGTTCGGCGCGGTGCAGGCTCGCCAGCAGGGTCGCGGCGGCGGCCGCGTTCACCTTGCCGACGCCGCAGCAGCCGATGGTGATCCGATGGCCGCCATGGTCGAGGCACCGGACGGACAGATGCCCATGCTGCTCGACCCCGTCCTGCCGCCCCGGCAGGAACGCGTCCGCCTCTTCCTCCACCCCGGTGATGATCGCGATCCGCATCGTCAATGCCCCGGAAAGGCGAGCAGCGACCGGCAAGCCACGCCTTGCGCGGCGAGCCTGTCCGCACCGCCCAGAGCGGGCAGATCGACGAGGAAGCGCGCCTCCTCGACCACCGCGCCCTGTCCGCGCAGCAGGCTGACCCCGGCGAGCGCCGTCCCTCCGGTCGCGATCAGGTCGTCGACCAGCAGCACCCGCGTGCCCGGCCGCACCGCATCGACATGCATCTCGATCCGGTCCGTGCCATATTCCAGCGCATAATCGATGCCGACCGCCTCGCCCGGCAGCTTGCCGGACTTGCGCAGCATGATCTTGCCCTTGGTCAGCGCATAGGACAGCGCCGAGGCGACGATGAAGCCGCGCGCCTCTATCCCGGCGATCAGGTCGACGCGCCCGGCGTCCAGCGTCGCGATTAGCCGGTCGATCGCGGTGCGGAAGCCCCAGCCGTCGAGCAGCAGGGTGGACAGGTCGCGGAAAAGTATGCCCGGCCGGGGATGGTCTGGAATCGAACGCACCAGCACGGCCAGATCGGCATTGGCGTCGGGATCGGTCACTCGGCAAGCTCCATCGGTCAGCGGCGGCTTTCCTCAAAAGCCGAACCGTCCTTGCGGGTAAAGCCCTTTTCACCCTCGAACAGCATATCGATGTCGGGATAATGGCACGGCCCGGCCGGGGGACGGCCTATCGCGAGAAACAGGCAGTCATGCCCGCTTTCGTTGACGATATGATGGCCGTTGCCGTCGCCCTTGGGGAAAACCGCGATATCGCCGGGCAGCAGGGGCGTGCGCCCGGCATCGTCCACCAGCACCGCCTCGCCCGCCAGCATCACGACCAGTTCGTCCTCGTCCTCATGCCAATGGCGCTGGGACGACCAGGCGCCCGGCTCCAGCCGGACATGAGAGGCGCCGAAATCGGCAAGCCCCATCGCCCGCCCCACGCGCCGCACCCACCGCCCCCGCACCTGCGCGGCGTGGAGCGGCGGATAGCCGGTCGCGTTGGACATGGCTATGGCATCGATATCCACCTTCGGCATGCTGCGTTCCCCGTTCCGGCCCGCTCTGGCGCTTTTCCGAATCCTTCGCTATCGGATCGGCATGACCCTGTCCAATATCGTCGCGAATGCGCCTGCCGCCCTTGCCGTCCGGCTGATGGCCTGCCCCTCCGTCACCCCGGCCACCGGCGCGGTGTTCGACGCGCTGGAGGCGATACTGACGCCGCTGGGGTTCGAGGTGGACCGCTTCATCGCCGGGGAGGCGCCGGACGGCCCGGTCGAGAACATGATCGCGCTGCGCCGCAACGGCGACGGGCCGCATTTCGCCTTTGCCGGACATCTCGACGTGGTGCCGCCCGGCGACGGCTGGGCCAGCGACGCCTTCGCACCGGAAGTGCGCGGCGACCTGCTCTACGGCCGGGGCGCGGTCGACATGAAGGGCAGCATCGCCAGCTTCGTCGCCGCGCTGGAGGAGACGCGCGACCTGCCCGGCACGGTCAGCCTGCTCATCACCGGCGACGAGGAAGGCGCGGCGGTCCATGGCACCCGCGCAATCATCGAGCGGATGAAGGAGCGCGGCATCGCGCCGGACCTGTGCCTCGTCGGCGAGCCGACCTCGGTCCACCGGCTGGGCGACATGGTGAAGATCGGGCGGCGCGGCTCGGTCAACATGTGGATCAGCGTCGACGGGACGCAGGGCCATGTCGCCTATCCGCATCTGGCCGACAATCCGATTCCGCGCCTCGTCCGCATCCTGTCGGCGATCGAGGCGATCCGGCTCGACGAGGGCAATGACTGGTTCCAGCCCAGCAATATCGAGATCACCGACATCTCGGTCGGCAACGAAGCGACCAACGTCATCCCGGCGCAGGCGCGCGCGCGCATTTCGATCCGCTTCAATGACATGCACACGGGCGCCGAACTGGAACAGCGCCTCCGCGCGCTGGTCGAAAGCGAAGGCGGCAGGCTGGAGGCGAAGATCAGCGGCGAATCCTTCCTCACGCCGCCGGGCGCACTGTCCGCGCTGGTGAGCGGGGCGATCGAGCAGGTGACCGGGCTGACGCCGGAGCTGTCGACGACCGGCGGCACGTCCGACGCGCGCTTCCTCTCCGCGCTGTGTCCGGTGGTCGAATTCGGCCTGTGCAACGCCACCATGCACAAGCTGGACGAAGCCGTCGCCCTCGCCGACCTCGACAGGCTGAAAGAAATCTATGCGCTGATCCTACGGCGCACGCTGGCCGCCTGAACGCCGTTCAGGCGCGCGCCTCTGCTGCGTCCATCACGCCGAAGCGCTCCAGATAAACCGCTTCCCGAACGGGGCGGGACAGGTGGAAGCCCTGGAAGACGGAGCAGCCCATCACCCGCAGCAGTTCGATCTGCTCCTCGCTCTCGATCCCCTCGACCACCATGGCGAGGCCCAGCCCGCGCACCAGCCCGACAATGGCCGAGCAGATGGTCCGCGCCTCCACCGAAATGGCGATATCGCGGACAAGGCTGCGGTCGATCTTCACCCGGTCGATCGGCAGATCGCGCAGCTGCGCCAGATTGGAAAAGCCCGTGCCGAAATCGTCGATCGCGACGCGGACGCCGCGCGTGCGCAGCCCCACCAGCGCCTTGTAGGTGTCGCCGCGCAGCTTCATCATCAGCGTTTCGGTCAGCTCCAGCTCCAGCATTTCCGGCGGGGTGGCGTGACGCTGCATCGCGCGGTTCAGCCGGTCGAAGAAATCGGGCTGCGCCAGCTCGCGGCGGGAGATGTTGATCGAGATGCGCTGGTCGACGCCCGATCGCGCCCAGCGCGACGCGGTGTGGCAGACGCGGTTCAATATCCAGTCGCCCAGCTCCACGATCAGGCCGGTTTCCTCGGCCAGCGCAACGAAGCTGTCGGGCATCAGCAGGCCCCGGCGCGGATGCTCCCAGCGGACCAGCGCCTCGGCGCTCACCACGCGCCCGGCGACGAAATCCACCTGAGGCTGGAATTCCAGCAGGAACTCGTCGCGCTCCAGCGCCAGCCGCAGGTCGCGCTCCAGCTCGGCGCGCCCGGCAAGGCGCAGCGCCAGATCCTCCGAATAGAGCCGCACCTGCCCGCGCCCGCTATGCTTGGCGTCGTACATCGCATGGTCGGCCGAGCGCAGCAGCGCGGCCAGCGTCGCCCCATGTTCGGGATAATAGGCGACGCCGATCGACCCGCCGATCTCGACCTGCGTTCCGCCGATGTCGAACGGCTCGTCCAGCGCATATTGCACCGCGCGCGCGATCCGCATCGCCGAGCTTTCCGGCGGGAGGTGCGGGAAGAATATCGTGAATTCGTCGCCGGCATAGCGGCCGATGACCGCGTCCGACGCCGCGCCGAGCTGCATCGCCACCACCTCGCGCAGCCGCCCGGCGACCCGCGTCAATATATGGTCGCCCGCCGCATGGCCCAGCGTGTCGTTGACCGCCTTGAACCCGTCGAGATCGATGAAGAACATCGCAGCCGGGCCGCTTCTTTCCTGCCCCGCCAGCAGCAGCTCCACCTGGCAGCAGAAGCTGGACCGGCTGGCCAGGCCTGTCACGCTGTCCTGCATCGCCAGCGACTGCACATTGTCGAGCGTGGCGCGAGTCTGGCTGAACAGGCTTTCCATCGCCACCGCGAGATCGGGCATGGCGGCATGGACGGCGGGAGGGACGGGCGCCTGGAAATCGCCATGCGCGGCAGCCAGCAGCCGTTCCGCCGCATGATCGACCAGCCGGAACTGGCGGCGCAGGCAGTGATAGGTGGCAAGCGCAAAGACGGAGCCCATCGCAGCCGCGTAAAGCGCGATGCCGCCATGATCCAGCCGCGCGGCGCGAGCCAGCAGCAGGCCGCCGCCTGCCAGCAGGCCCACCACGCCGCCCGCCATGATTGCATGGCAGGAAGCGGTTCGCCAAAATGTGAAGTTGCCAGCGGCCACCCCGACACCCATCATTGCCGCCACGCCGATGGCGCGGCTTCCTCTCCCCGCTCAATGCCGGAAAGAAGTTAACAAATATGAAGCCGGGCCGGACGGGCGGCGGTCATTTGCGGCGGCGCAAAATAATATAGAGCGCCCCGCGCCCGCCATGGCGGGGATGGGCGGTGCGGACGCTGGCAATGGCGTCGGCATGGCCGCCGAGCGCCAGCCAATCCCCTATTTCCGCGCGGATCGCGCCGCGCGTGCGGGGCTCATGGGGATTGTCGGAGGCCGGGCGCGGATTGCCGGTGACGACCAGCAGCACCCTCGCCCCGCGCGCAACCGCCTGCGCCAGCACCTGATTGAGGCGGCGATGCGCGGCTTCCAGCGTATGGCCGTGCAGGTCGACGCTCATGTCCGGGGCGATGGAGCCGGTGGCGATCCGGCGTTCCCATGCATCGTCCAGCACGGCGACGGGCATGCGCCGGACCGGCGGCGGTTTCGGGCCTGCCGCAGGGGCGGGATTCCGCACCGCACGCGCGGGCTGACTTGCGTTCGGGATCTTTTTCCCCGCCTTCTCATCTGCCTGCGCAGGGGCAGGAGCGGGCATCCGGACGCGCCCTTTCAGCGGCCGGACAGTTTGCGCCAATCTGGACCAGATTTCGCGTTCTTCAGGGCTGAGACGTCGACCAGCCATTTTCCGCCGCCAGCCGTGCATAAGTTCCGACAGGCAGCAGCAGCAGCGCGCTGCCCCGCCCGGACATGCCGCCCGCTATGGCACGCGCGCGGTCGCCCGCGCCCCAGAAGGTGTCGAAGCGATTCGGCCCCTTGATCGCGCCGCCGGTATCCTGCGCGATCCACACCCCCTCCGGCTCCGCCCGGTCCAGCGACAGGAGGACCGGCGCGCCCAGCGGCACATAGCGCGGATCGGCGGCGACGGTCGCTTCCGCCGTCACCGGCAGCCCCATCGCGCCCAGCGGCCCGGCCCCGGTCAGTTCCCGGAAAAAGACGAAGCTCTTGTTCTCGTTCATGATCGCCCGCCCCTCGGCGGGGTTGGCGCGCAGCCAGTTCATGATGTCCTGCATCGAACCGGCGCGGATGAGGCCGCGATCCTTCATCAGCTTGCCGATGCCGGTATAGTCGCGCCCGTTCTGGCCGTCATAGCCGATCCGCATGATCGACCCGTCCGGCAGGCGCAGCCGGCCGCTGCCCTGCACCTGAAGGAAGAAGAATTCGACCGGATCGGCCGCCCAGGCCAGCTCCAGCCCCCGCCCGGCGAGGATGCCGCCATCGGCGATCTGCGCCCGCTCATGATAGGGCACGAATTTCTGGCCATCCACGCGACCCCGGATGGTCCTGCCCTTCAGGCTGTCGCTGAACAGGCCGAGATCGACGTCGATCAGGTCCGGCGGGCGGCGGTAGACCGGCACCGGATAGGCGGCGCTCCGGGTGCGGGACCCGGCGATTTCCGGTTCATAATAGCCGGTGGCGAAGGCCTTGCCGTCACCGACCTGCACCGCCTCGAAATAGCGGGAGAAGAAATCGGCGGCGCCTGCTTCGGGCCAGCTCGTCGCCGCCCCGCAGGCCGTCGCCCAGTCCTGCCCGCGCGTCAGCCCCGACTGGTCCGCGCGGCGCAGCAGCGACGGGCAGGAGAGCTTGAAGGCGGCGAAGGCGGCGCGCGTCCGCTCGCTCTGGCGGACCAGCCCGGCAACCGGCGGCCCCGGCACCAGCCCGGCGCCCAGCGCATTCTCCCCGGCGACGACCGGCACGGGCTGCGTCGGGGCGACGGGCGGGCGCGGCGTTGCGGGAGCAGGCTGCGCTGCCGTTCCCGGCGCTGGCCCGGCGGACGGCGGAATGAGGCTGCCCGCGCAACCGGAGAGCAGCGCGAGGGCCAACAGAAGGAACGGAAACAGGAAGGCGGCGGCTGGACGCGAGGGAGTGCTGCGTCCGCTCGTCACCCCAGCGCAGGCTAAGGTCGCAGGCGAGGTCGCGCCTCGCCTCCTGAGATGCCAGTCTTCGCTGGCATGACGGGGGTGGAAAGAAAGTCGCCCCCCATCCGCAAGCCCGCTCACCGCCAAAAGAAAGGGCGCGCCTGCGTGGCGCACCCTGTGCTTTTCCATCGCCTCGCGGCGCGGGATGCCAATCATGCGGCCTCGTCTGTTTCGCTCAGCTTCCAGTTGGGGTCGGCCTGGCCGATCTGGCGGGTGAAGGTCCACACATCATGGGTGGTGATCGCGTCGGTCATCGACCCCGCGATCACAGTGCCGTCGCGGTCGCGCGTCACCGCCGCGATATCCGCGTCGAACTGCACCGTGATGGACGCCGTGCCGCCGCGCAGCGCCGCATCGAGAATCTGCGCCCGGTCGATGCGGACGAGGCGGTTTTCCAGCACATGCCCGGCTTCCTCGCGATCCGCGATCGCCTGCTCGAAGGATTGGGCGACATCGCCCTCGCACAGCCAGCGCAGGTCGTCGCGCCGGCCCTGCCAGAAGGCTTCGAGAATCATGCCATAGGCCGAGCGGGCGCCATCCAGAAACTGGGTCACGTCGAAATGACGATCCGCGCCGATGATTGCGCGGATGCCGTTTTCCGCCCCCGGCGCGATCAGCGCATCGGCCGGATCCACGCGTTCGGGGGTCGCGCCCTGCGGCACGCGCGGCTGCAAGATGCGCGTGGGCACGCGGTCTTCCGGCTGTTGCAGCGGGGCGGGCTGCTGCTCATGCCCGGTCCGCCGTCCCAGCACCGAATAGAGCCTCAGCGCCAGAAAAACAGCGACCATGGCGAGGATGACGATCATGTACACGCGCGAACCAACCTTGTGCGAAATAGCCTTGCTTGCCTACATAAGCATATCGGTGCGATTTTTCAAAGGGAGCGGGCAAATTTCCCTGCGGCGCCGCGCGGGCCGCCCCACGCGTGAGGGCCTGTGCGGCCACCCGTTGCCCAAAGCGTTCCGGGCTGCTAAGCGCGCCTATCATTCCGCGCGGTCTTACCGGGCCTCGCTCCATCAGGACAGGGAAGCATTCAATGGCCGACGAAGCCACCTCCAACGAGCCGCTCGCCAATGGCGCGGACACCCAGCCCACGATCGGCCTCATCACCCAATATGTGAAGGACCTGTCGTTCGAAAACCCCAATTCTCCCGCGGTCTACCAGTGGCAGGACCAGCCGGAGATCGACGTGCAGTTCAACATCGGCACCGACAAGCCGGGCGAGGACGTGTTCGAGGTGATCCTGAAGGTAGAGGTGAAGGCCAAGACCGCGCAGGGCGCCGCCTTCGCCGCCGACCTCACCTATGGCGGCCTGTTCGCGGTGCGCAACATCTCCGACGAGCAGTTGCACCCGTTCCTGTTCGCCGAAGCGCCGCGCCTGCTCTTCCCCTTCGCCCGCCGCGTGCTGGCCGATGCGGTGCGCGACGGCGGCTTCGCGCCGCTGGTGCTCGACCCCATCGACTTCAACGGCCTCTATCTGCAACAGATGCAGACGCAGGCCGCGCAGCAGGGCGAGCAGCCCGCCGGCCACGCCTGAGGTGAGCCGCAACGGCGGGGCATGACCCGATGGGGCTGATCCGCGCAACCGGGACGATCGGCGGCCTGACGCTCATCAGCCGGATTCTCGGCATGGTGCGCGACATGGCCGTCGCGCGCTATCTGGGCGCGGGCTTCGCGTCGGACGCCTTCCTGATCGCCTGGCGCCTGCCCAACCTGTTCCGCGCGCTGTTCGCGGAAGGGGCGTTCGCCGCCGTGTTCGTGCCGATGTTCAACCGCACCATGGCCGAGGCGGACAAGGATCGTCCGGGCAGCGGCCGCTCCGCCGCCTATGATTTCGCCGGACAGGTGCTGTCCGTGCTGTTTCCGTTCCTCGTCCTCTTCACCATCGTGATGATCCTGCTGGCAGCGCCCGTGGTATGGGCGATGACCGGCGGCTTTCCCGACGGCGGGCCGGAAAAGTTCGCGCTGGCGGTCGACCTTACCCGCATCACCTTTCCCTATCTGGCGCTGATCTCGATCGTTTCCCTGCTGGGGGGCATATTGAATTCGCTCGACCGCTTCTGGGTGAACGCCGCCGCGCCGATATTGCTCAACATCTGCATGATCGTCGCGGTCGTCTTCTTCCGGGGCGAGACGCCGATCGAGACCAGCTACACGCAGGCGCTCGCCGTCACCGTGTCGGGCGTGATGCAGCTGCTGTGGCTGATGTGGGCGTGCCGGCGCGCGGGCGTGACATTGCGCCTGCGCCTCCCCCGGCTGACGCCCCGCGTCAAGGAGATGCTGGTCCTGATCATGCCCGCCGCGCTGGGCCAGGGGGCGATCCAGTTCAACCTGCTGGTTTCGACCTCGCTCGCCGCGCGCTTCCTGCCGCAGGGGGCGGTCAGCTATCTCTATTATGCCGACCGGCTGAACCAGCTGCCGCTCGGCCTGATCGGCATCGGCGTCGGCACCGCGATCCTGCCCGCGCTGTCGCGCCAGATCGGCGGCGGCAATGAGCAGGCGGCGAAGGACACGCAGAACCGCGCGATCGAGCTGGCATGGTTCCTCGGCCTGCCCGCCGCCGTGGCGCTGTGCGTCATCGCCACGCCGCTGATCCGCGGCCTGCTCCAGCATGGCGAATTCACCCCCGCCGACACCATCGGCAGCGCCTCGGCCCTCGCCATATTCGCGCTCGGCGTGCCCGCCTATGTGCTGATCAAGGTGCTGACGCCCGGCTTCTACGCGCGGCAGGACACGAAGACGCCGGTGCGCGTCGCGCTCGTCTCGATGCTGTTCAACCTCGTCGGCAATCTCATCCTGATCTGGCCGCTGGGCCATGTCGGCGTCGCCGCCTCGACCGCGCTGGCCGCCTGGGTGAACGTCCTCATCCTCTACTGGCTGCTGCACCGGCGCGACCAGTTGCGCGCCGACGCGCGGCTCATCACGCGCGGCCTGCGCATCACGCTCGCCAGCGCGATCATGGGCGCGGCGCTGTGGTTCGCCGGGCCGGTCGCCGACGCCTATATGGCCTCCACCTTCCTCACCCGCGTGATCGCGCTTGCCCTGTTGTGCGGCGGGGGCGCTCTGGTCTATGCGGTCGCGATCTTCGGCACCGGCGCCTATCGCCTGTCCGAACTCAAGTCGCTGGTCACCCGGCGCCCACAAGCGAGTAAATAGTCATGCGCATCCTCTCCGGCATCCAGCCAACCGGCAATCTGCATCTGGGCAATTATCTGGGCGCGATCCGCAACTGGGTGAAGATGCAGGACGAGATGAACGCAGGGTCCGAATGCTTCTTCTTCCTCGCCGACATGCATTCGATCACCGTGCACGAGGGGCGCGAGCAGCGGCTCGCCAATGTGCGGGACATGGCCGCCGCGCTGGTCGCCTGCGGCATCGACCCGGATCGCAGCGTCCTCTTCAACCAGGCGCGCGTCCCCGCCCATGCCGAGCTGTGCTGGCTGCTGTGCGGCACCGCGCGCATCGGCTGGCTCAACCGCATGACCCAGTTCAAGGACAAGGCGGGCAAGAACCGCGAGGGCGCGAGCGTCGGCCTCTATGTCTATCCGGTGCTGCAGGCCGCCGACGTGCTGCTCTATCAGGCGACCCATGTGCCGGTAGGGGAAGACCAGAAGCAGCATCTGGAGCTGACCCGTGACGTGGCGACCAAGTTCAACACCGATTTCGGCGTCGAGCTGTTCACCCTGCCCGATCCGATCATCCCGAAGGAAACGGCGCGCATCATGTCGCTGCGCGACGGCAGCGCGAAAATGTCGAAATCGGACCCCAGCGACATGAGCCGCATCAACCTGACCGACGACGACGATGCCATCGCGCAGAAGGTGCGCAAGGCCAAGACCGACCCCGAACCGCTGCCTTCGGAGGTCGCGGGGCTGGCGGGCCGGGCGGAGGCGCTCAACCTGGTCGGCATCTATGCGACGATGACCGAAACGACGCCCGATGCGGTGTGCGCGCAGTTCGCGGGGCAGGGCTTCGGCGCGTTCAAGCCCGCGCTGGCCGATGTGCTGATCGACCGGCTCTCCCCGATCCGCCGGCGCTATGTCGCGCTGAAGGACGATCACGCCGCGCTCGACGCGGTGCTCGCCAAGGGCGCCGAAAGAGCGGCGGCGGCGGCCGAGCCGACATTGCGCCGGGCTTATGACGCGATGGGGCTGATGCGGTAGCAGCGCATCACGGCGAACGGAGGCGGACGGACGATATTCCGTTCAAACGCCGTTCAGTTGCATAATGGCATTTTATTCCCCATCTAGGTGGGTGTCGGTGTTTTGGCGCCCATCATTATGCAGGACAAGAACATGACAGCCCGCAAGATATTCGCGACCGCCCTTGCCTCCGCCGCCCTTCTGCTGACGGGCGGCTGCGCCCAGTCGTTCAAGGCGGATGTGGCCCGCTTCCAGCAGCTGCCCGCCCCGCAGGGCGAGAGCTTCACCATCGTGGCGGACGATCCGCGCCTCGCCGGTGGCCTGGAATTCCAGCAATATGCCAGCCTCGTCGCGCACAAGCTGGGCGGGGTGGGCTATGTCCCGGCGGAAGACGCCGCCAGCGCGAAGCTGATCGTGCGGATGAGCTATGACGTGGATACGGGCCGCGAGCGGGTGCGCTCGACCAATTTCGGGCCGGATCCCTTCTATCGCGGCTATGGCTACGGCTATTGGCGCCATCCCTATTATTGGGGCTTCTACGATCCCTTCCTGTTCGGCGGCGGCTATCAGGACATTCAGAGCTATACCGTCTACACCGCCTCGCTCAGCCTGAAGATCGACCGCGCAGCCGACAATCGCCGCCTGTTCGAAGGCAAGGCGGAAGCCCAGTCGCTCAGCAACAAGCTGACCTATCTGGTGCCCAATCTGATCGACGCGATGTTCGTCAACTTCCCCGGCAAATCGGGGGAGACGGTGAAGATCACCGTCGCGCCGGAAAAGAAATAAGCGCCGGAAAGACACAGGAAAGGGCGGGAATCCTCAAAGGAGTTCCCGCCCTTCTTCTTTTACCGGTGGGCCGTCCGGCCCGCTTACATTTCCAACTGACGTTGCAGCGCGCGGATGTCGGAATCGATCTCCGGGTTGGTCTGCCGCAGGTGCTCGATCGTCCGCACCGCATGAATCACCGTGCTGTGATCGCGCCCGCCGAAGATCCGGCCGATTTCCGGCAGCGAGCGGGGCGTCATCTTCTTGGCGAGATACATGGCGATCTGGCGCGGGCGGGCGACGACGCGCGCGCGCCGCTTCGACCGCATCTCGGCCGGTTCGATATGATAATGGGCCGCGCACGCCTTCTGGATCTCGTCCACCGTGATGCGGCGCGCATTGGCGCGCACCGAATCCGCCAGCATCACCTGCGCGAATTCCATGTCGACCGCCCGGCCGGTCAGCTGCGCATAGGCGAGCAGCTTGTTGAACGCGCCTTCCAGCTCGCGGACATTGGTGCGGATCGACCGCGCCAGGAAATCCAGCACCATCTCCGGGATGGCCGCATCGCGCACGGCGGCGCATTTGGCGTCGAGAATGGCGCGGCGCAGGTCGAGGTCCGGCGGCTGGATATCCGCCACCAGCCCGCCCGCGAGGCGGGAGAGGATGCGCGGGTCGATCGCATCGAGATGATGCGGCGCCCGGTCCGCGCTGATGACGATGCGCGCGCCGTTGCCCGCCAGCTCGTTGATCGTGTGGAGAAATTCCTCCTGCGTCGATCCCTTGCCCGCGATGAACTGGATATCGTCGATCAGCAGCAGCCGGGCGGCGCGCAGGCGGGCCTTGAACGCCATGCTGTCATTCGCCCGCATCGCGGTGACGAATTCCATCATGAACTTTTCCGCCGACATGTAGATGATCGCATGGTCGGGGAAATGCGTCAGATAGGCGTCCGCGATCGCATGGAGCAGGTGGGTTTTACCCTGACCGGTCGCGCCGTGGATATAAAGCGGGTTGAACAGCGGCTTGGTGGTTTCCCCCATCGCACGCGCCGCCGAGAACGCCAGCCGGTTGCTGTCCCCCACGACGAAATCCTGAAAGCCGTGCCGCAGGTTGAGCGCCTCGCGCATCTGCGAGAAGACGGGCAGGCTCTCCCGCCCGGCATCGCCTTCCATCGCATAAGGATCGGCCGGAGCATCGAACGGGGCGGGCAGCGCAGCCTGGCCCGCCGCCTTCCCGGCGGACGGCGCACCGAATTCGAACGCCTTGCCGCTGCCCCGGACGACGCGCACTTCGCGCACGCCGACGGCGGCGGACCGCCAGGCGAGCCGCAGCCGGTCGCCAAATTGATTCGCAACGAAATTCGCGGAAAACTCGGTCGCGGCGCAAAGCTCGATCGTGCCGGTAAAGGCGCAATATTCGCCGAGCGCCAGCGGCTTGAGCCATTGATCGAACATGCGGACGCCGACATCGCGGCGCAATCCGGCGCGCAGCTCCCGCCACACGGTGTCGAGCTTGCCCCCGTCAATCCCGCCGACCCGATCCGCCGCCTCTTCCCCAGGCGTTTGCAGATTTTCAGCGAAATCACCCCTCTGCGACACTCTGCGCCCTTTCCGCCTTATCGGCACTTTCGACCCTGACACGGCATGGCGCAAAGAGCCCCCTCCGCTTCCCACGCCGTGGAAAACGCCATGCCTGTTGTCACTCACGCTGACAGCGATCTGGAGATCAGCTCGCTTGATGCGAATGATTAGGCAAACGGCAGCGCCTCAATCAAGGGGGCTCCCGTTCAAAAAAGTGAAATAAATGGTTTGACAGACACCAGCCGCAGAAATGCGTATGTCGTTATAACCGTCTGAAAGATAAAGTTATTATTTGTAAAAATCTTCCTATGCATAACGCGAATCAGCGCAACTCCTTGCTTTCCATCGCGCCACCCCGGCGGGCGAAGAAAATGCCTTCCCGCTGTTCATGATCCCGCCATGGGGCACTATGGGAAGGCCCTAACGGGCAGGGGGCCGTCCCCACGCTCGAATCAGCCACGGGCGCAGCAAAAAACCCGCCGAATCACTCCGGCGGGTTTCGAAATTCGCGAAAGGCAGGAAATCAGGCGATCGCGCCCACCGCCTTGGTCAGGCGGCTGAATTTCCGCGCAGCGGTGTTCTTGTGTAGCACGCCGCGCGCGACGCCGCGCGCCAGTTCGGGCTGGACCACCTGAAGCGCCGCGGCCGCCGCGGCCTTGTCCCCGGCCACAATGGCGCTTTCCACCTTCTTGACCAGCGTGCGAATGCGGCTGATGCGAGCACCGTTGATTTCAGTCCGGCGCGCATTGCGACGGATACGCTTTTTTGCCTGCGGCGTATTGGCCATATCGTCCTCAAAATTCCATCTGAAACAGGGAACCAGCCAGACACGCATCGCACCTGACTCGTGAAGCCGTGGCCCATACCGCCTTCCTCGCGTGCCGTCAACAAAAAGGGCGTTTTCTGTGCCGACCGCGCGGGACCGATCCTATGCACCGCCGGTGCGGAGCGTCCAGCAGCCATCCCGCTCCAGCCCCAGCGCGGTCAGCACGCCGGTTCTATAGGCGCCGGTGTCGATGCCGATCCGGTTCGGCCTGTGGTCCACATCGTCGGTCACGCTGTGGCCGTGGACGACCTTCCAGGGATGCCGGGCCTCGCTCGCCAGAAAAGGCTGCCGGATCCACAGGAGATCGGCCTCCTCCTGCCGGTCGAGCGGCACGCCGGGCCGGATGCCCGCATGGACGAACAGATAGCTGCCCTGCACATGGCAAGCCGGCAGGCCGCGCAGCCAGTCGACGATGGCGGGCGCCATCCTGTCGCGCAGCGCGGCGGCCAGCCGCTCGGCCTCGGCCACGCTCCGACAGCCCTGCTCTATCGCGTCTTCCGGAACGCCCCAGCTGCGCAGGGTCGCATCGCCGCCATAGTCCAGCCAGAACCGCAGCGCCTCATGATCGCCGTCCAGCACATCGAGCAGGGTCTGATCGTGATTGCCGCGCAGGCAGATCGCACGTCCTTCCAGCGACAGCGCATGAAGCAATTCGCACACCTCGCGCGACTGCGGGCCTCGGTCGATATAATCGCCCAGCATCACCAGCCGGGTTTCCGCCGCCGGGCGTACGGAGGCATCGCGCTCGATCCGGCGCAGCAATTCCGTCAGCAGATCGAACCGGCCATGCACGTCGCCGATCGCATAGAGGCGCAGCCCGGCGGTATCG
Source organism: Sphingobium jiangsuense (assembly GCF_014196495.1). Taxonomy (GTDB): domain Bacteria; phylum Pseudomonadota; class Alphaproteobacteria; order Sphingomonadales; family Sphingomonadaceae; genus Sphingobium; species Sphingobium jiangsuense. The sequence goes on along the minus strand of NZ_JACIDT010000003.1, from coordinate 219,516 downwards.
GGCGGCGATTCGGGCCGCCGCGACCAGAGAGGCTTCACGACGGGTCTTTTCCGAGATAGCGGGGGTGGAAGAAGGTCATCACGCGTCTCCTGCCGATGCGGGAGGACAGACGCCGCCGCGCCGGAAACGACGATGCCCGGCCAATCGCTTGACCGGGCATTGCATTCTTTCGTTCGCAGTCCCGATTATTCGCGGTTGCCCATGAAGCGCAGCAGGAACAGGAACATGTTGATGAAGTCGAGATAGAGGCTCAGCGCGCCCATCACCACCGACTTGCCGACCATCTCCGTTCCGGCGACATAGGCGTAGATGCTCTTGATCTTCTGCGTGTCATAGGCGGTCAGGCCCGCGAACAGCAGCACGCCGATGGCGCTGATCGCGAAATCCATCGCGCTCGACTGCAGGAAGATGTTGATGACCGACGCCACCAGCAGGCCGACCACGCCCATGATCAGGAAGGTGCCGAAGCCCGACAGATCCTTCTTCGTCGTGTAGCCGAACAGGCTGAGGCCCGCGAAAGCAGCGGCCGTCGCGAAGAAGGTCTGGGCGATCGACATCCCCGTATAGACGAGGAAGATCGAGGAGAGCGACAGGCCCATCACCACCGCATAGGCCCAGTACAGCCCCTGCGCGGCAGGCGTCGACAGGCGGTTGATGCCGAAGCTCAGCACCATCACGAAGGCCAGCGGGGCAAACATGATCACATATTTGAGCAAGCCCGGCCCGGCCAGTATCTGATAGGCGAGCCCGCTTTGCGCGAACAGCATCGCGACGATGCCGGTCAGCAACACGCCGCTGGCCATATAATTATAGACAGACAGCATATAGGACCGCAGGCCGGCATCATAGGCCACCTGCTGGGCCGCGGGGGCGGTTCGACCGAAACCGACGCTATCCGTCCGGGGGTCAGACCAGTTAGCCATTAAAATCACTCCTTGTCATCGGCACTGTTGCCGACTTTTCCTAATATCGGCAGATGCCGTTCCGGTTTCAAGCAAAACCGGACATTCAGGGCGGGATGGGCGCGCCAGAAACATTTTGAAACAATGAAGGCGGTCGCCCCGCCCCGGCGGTGAAGCGTCAGCCGCCCAGGATGATGCCGCACGCGACCCGGTCGCCGGAATTGCCGGCCGGATCGGATTTCATGTCGTCAGGCCCGGCATGGATGACGATCGCCGCGCCGTCGGCATCGAGCAGCGCGCCCTCGCCGTCCTTGATCGTCGCGCCCGGAATGGAGAAGCGCACCGTGCCGATGCCGTCGGCGGCCACTTCCATATTGGGAAGGTCGCCCTTGTGGGAGCCTTGCGGATTTTCGAAACCATGCTGGTGGGAGGTGGGGTTCCAGTGCCCGCCGGCGGTCTTGAAATCCGGGCCGTCGCATTTGCCGGTCATGTGGATATGGGTGCCATGAACGCCAGGCGTCAGCCCACTGGCCGATACCGCGACGGCGATGCCCCCATTCTCCTCGGTGAACTGCGCCTCGCCGATGCTCTTGCCGGTCGCGTCCTTCACGATGGCGACGGCGGAGGGGCTGACGGCGGCCACCTTGTTCGTCGCGACATTGGTGCCGCCCTCGGGCGAGCCGGAGCAGGCGGCGAGCAGCAGTGCGGGGACAAGAAACGGCAGGCGATGGATCGGGGGCTGGCAAGTCATGGCGTCATCTCCGAACAGGAAAGTCGGCGCCAATCTAAAGCAAATGAGAGCCACATGCAAATATCGCCCGCCAACAGGACGAAGCGATCATAAGGAAAAGGGCCGGCCTTGCGGCCAGCCCTTCCCGATTCTTCCTTTTCTTCCGCTCGCAATGCTTGCGGAAGAAACCGGATCAGTTGCCCGAACCCGGACCGTAGGTGATTTCCACGCGACGGTTCTGCGGTTCGCGGACGCCGTCCGCCGTTTCGACGCGGGGCTTGGATTCACCGAAGGCTTCGGTGGTGATCACACCATCCGAGATGCCCTTGGAGACCAGGTAGCCCTTGACCGAGTCGTTACGGCGCTGGGACAGGCCCACATTGTACTTCGCGCTGCCCGAACGGTCGGCGTGACCGGCGAGCATGACCTGCGCGCTGCCGCAGTTGGCATAAGCCGACACGGCATTGTCGAGGATCGTCGCCGCGTCGGGCGTGATGACCGACGAGTCGAAGTCAAAGAACACGATGTACGGCCCAGGCGTGCACTCCACGACCGGCGGGGGCGGCGGAGGCGGCGGGGGCGGCGGGGGCGGCGGGGGCGGCGGCGGAGGAGCCGCTTCCGGAGCCGAGCCGAAGTTGTAGGTCAGGCCGACCAGCAGGCTGTGCGTGCGCAGATCGGCATCGACAGCGGTTCCGGCCGGAGCATAAGCGAGGGTCGGACGGGTGCTCGTCACCAGATCCATGTTCTGATGGTTGTAGAAGCGATACTTCAGCGACGCATCGAGATTATCGCTCAGCGGGAAGCGGATACCCGCCAGCACCTGCCACGCGAAACCGGTGTCGGAATCGTCGGTGGTCAGGGTATAGAGGTGGGTGCGCGCAACGCCGACACCGCCGCCGACGAAGCCCTGGAGGCCATCATCGGGACCGAAGTCGAGCAGGCCGTTGAGCATGAAGCTCAGCGAGCGGACATTGCCGCGGGTGCTTTCGTTGGGATCAACCACATATTTGGCCGCATCGGTCCAGGCGCGACGGAAGCCGACCTCGGTTTCCAGACGGAAACCGCCGAAGTCGTAACCGATGACGCCGTCGACATCGAAGCCGGTGTTATAATCAACCGTGCCGTCAGACAGGCCGCCGGCCGTCTTCATGTCGAGGTCTTCCACGATCATCGCACCGCCGTCAACGCCGATATACCAGGCGTTGTCGCGGGCGAGCGCAGGCGACGCCATTGCGGTCGTCGCAAGAGCTGCTGCAAGAGCAAGCTTCCGCATATCTTTCCCCTTTCAAAATGGTCACTAAGACTGCGACAACTCACTACTCCCACAAAAGTTGCATGGCAAGCTGAGTTTTTGCCGTTTCAGGACTATCCCTGCCGCCGCGCTTTTCCTTAAAGAGCGAGTCGACGCCGCCTCCGTATAATTGTAAATAAATTGCAACCGATGTGAACTTGTTCGGGTTCGCCGCGCGTGACTAATGATCGGAATCACGCCTCCGCGATCAGCCCGTGACTGCGCAGGGCCGCCAGCAACTGTGCCATGGCGGCGCGGACCTCGACATCAACCACGCTTCCGCCCGCTGGATCGCCGATGGCGTCTCCGCGCGGCCCCACGATCCGCTGGCCATTCACATAATAGCCGTCCTGCCGCGCCGCGTCGGGTAGCCAGGATGAGCCGTCATGACGATAGACCGCGCCCTCGTCCGCCACCTCGACCCGAAGGCCCGCGCGCGGCGCGACGAAGCGCCAGCCGCCCGCCGTCAGCATCGCGAGGCAATGGTCCCGCCCCGCCCACTCCCCGGTCGCGCCGGAGGCGACGATCCAGCATTGCCCCGGCGCGGCTGCCCCCGGCGGCGCGGTTTGCGACAGGCTCTCGGCCCGCGCATGGAGCAGCATGTCGATCCTCGCCAGCGCCTCATTATGCGTGATTTCCTTCTGCGCCTGCCCTGCCGCCAGCAGGGGCAGGGCAAAACGGTCGCTCGATTCATCCGCCATGGCTCAATTCTCCTTCCTGTATTTCATCCCGACCGGTGCTAGATGGAGAGGCCGACGCTCGCCGCCCGGCCCACCCCATGCGTCCCGATCTGACGGATTTCCGCGATGACCGCGCCGGAAAAGCCTCGCGCGCGATCGGCCGCGATCGCATCGGCGTCATAGATCCAGCGGGCCTCGCCGCTCTCCGCCGCGCGGATGAGCGTGCCGCCCTGCACCAGCTGGATGCGATACAGCTCCCGCTCCTCGACCAGCGGCGCATCGACGCCGTCGTTCCAGCGCCAGCCGTTGCGGCTGCGCCTCGTCCAGTCGATCCGCCATGCGCCGCCGCTTTGCACCGCCTGCGCATGGACGGGGGCGAGCGGCAGGATCGCCTGCCCCGTCACCAGCCGTCGTGCCTGCACCGGCGTCCCATCTCCGACGCCGATCGCATCGATCACGAGGTCCGCGCCGATGCGCAGCTGGTCGGCGGGAATGGCGAACAGGCTTTCCTGGTCCAGCAGCAGGAAAGGATCGCCCGCCTGCTGCGCCCCGATCGCCCATTCGGTCCCGCGCCGCCCACGCAGCAGATGCGTCAGCCGCCAGCGGGTTTCACCGATCCTGTCCGCCCGCCCGAACTGGATCGCCTCCTGCCCAAGCAGCGCCCGGTTGGCGCCCTCCAGCAGCGCGGCGTCCTCCGCGCCCGCCAGCATCATGTCGGCGCGCAGCAGTTCCACCTCGACGGCGGAGCGATCGTCGAACAGCCACGGACTGACGGCACCAACAGGAGGCACCGCCACCACGCCCATCGTCGCGGGTGGGGCGGTCGTGCCGAGCGGAGTGAGGCCGCCGCTCGCCTCCTCCTCGACGAACAGCTCCGCCATGCGCCACCCGGCCTCCTCGCCCGCCGCCGCCGCGACCACCAGCGGCGCGGCCAGCACCTCGTCGGTTGGCGGCGGCAGATCGGCGAGCAGCAGATGCGTCGGGCCATGCAGCCCGTCCACCTGCACCACCGGCGCGCCCGCCTCCGCCGGAGGATCGGCCACCGCGCCGCCATCGACCCGCTTCAACCGCAGGCGCACGCCCATCGCCTCCCACTCGCTCTGCTCCAGCCGCCAGCGCCCCGGCTGCCCCTCGACCGACAGCACCGCGCCCGGCGCGAAGCGCAGCGCCCGCCAGTCGCAGCGCATCTCCATTGCCGACCGTTCGATCCACAGCCGCTGCAACCGGCGCTCGGCCAAAGCCCTCGCCGCCCCGGCGTCGAGCGCGGCGGGCAGGTCGACGCTCCTCTCCAGCCGCCCCGCGCCGGGCCGCTCCGCCCGCTGCGCCCCGGCCTGATAGTCGCGCGCCGGGTCGTAATGATGGACAACCAGCCGGACCGGCACATCCTCGACGCGCCCGCGCGACTGCTTCACACCGCGCTCGGCCTTGCCGTTGAAGACAGCGCCCGCAAGACCAGCCGCCAGCACCTCTCCACCGTCCCGCCCCTGCGTCAGCGCCAGCCCGGCGGCGTCCGCCACCAGCGCCGCGTCCATGCCCTCGGTCAGCGGGGCGAGCGCATCGGCGATGCTCCCGCCGCCCGCCGCATAGCCCGACACCATGGGCAGCGCCTCATCCTCTTGCGCCAGGATCGCCCCGCCACTCAGGTCATGGCCGATCGCGGCAATGGACACCGCGCCCTCATCGGCCACCACCTCGAAGGTCAGCGACGGGATGCGGTTGCCGTAATCCGCCAGTTGCAGATCCTCGAACACCGCATAGGCCAGGCCGCGATGGGCGGGCGTGCTCGCCATGCCCTTGTGCGCCGCGATCAGCGGATCGAGCGGCTGGTCCTCGCCGCCCCGGTGCAGGCGGAACGCGCCGAGCGCCGTCTTGAAATCGCCCGCCGCGCCGCGCAGCAGGTTGCCGTCCGCCCAGATGCGCCGCACCGCCAGCACCGCGCGCGAGGAAAAGGCGACCGCGAAGCTGGCGCTGTAGCTGTAGGTCGTCACCTTGGGCTGGCCCTTGCCCGCGCTCTGCCGCTGGCGCCGCTCGACCAGATCGGTCGCCCATATCACCGATCCCGCCACCCGCATCGTGCCGTAGAGGCGCGGTATCTGGTCGCCATAGCGGGAGGTCTGAAGCCGCAGATCGGCCAGACGCGGCCCCTGCCGCGCCTTGGGCGCGAACAGTATCTGGCTGTCGATCACCTGCCCCAGCGTCGCGCCGATGGCCGCGCCGATCGGCCCGCCCAGCGCCGTTCCCACGACGGTCAGCACCATCGTCGCCATAAAACTCTCCTGTTCCGAAAGAGGAAGGGTCAGCCGATATCCGGGCAGCGCCAGCGGCTGCGCACCGGCCATGGGGAGGGGCCGGGCATGTCCACCACCCGCCCTAGCCCCGCATGCGCATGGATGTGGCCGCCGCCGGTCGCGATCATTAGGTGGAACTGGGCGACGCCCGCCTCCACCAGCACCACGTCGCCCGGCCGTTCGCCGGTTGCGGGCGCCAGCCCGGCGGCGCGCAGCCGCGCCTCATGCAGCGCGAGCGCGCCGCCCCTCAGCCGGTAGCCGTTTGGCGCCGCGCAGCGATGCCCCGCACCCGCCAGCGCCGCCGCGACGAGGCCGACGCAATCGAGCCCGGTCGCCGCATCGCGCCCGTGCAGGCGGAAGGGCGCGCCGACAAGGCTCCGCGCCGCCGCGACGATCGCCGCTTCCCGGCGCATCAGCGCGCCCCCGGATAGCGGGTCAGCAGGTCGCTGCCCGGCAGATAGGGTTCGCCCCGGAAATTGGCCGCATTGGAAAAGCGGTCCCGGCAGGTCGCGATCAGCCGGTCGCACCCTTCGGTCAGCAGCGCGCGCGTCCCCGGCGCAACGGGAAAGGCGGGCAGGTCCGAAAGGGTCGCGCCGTCCGCGTCATTGGCGATCACCGATTGGGTCAGCCCGCAATTGGCGCCCTCCAGCCAGCGCAGCGCGCCGAACGCATAGGCCCCCGCGACCAACCCGCCTCCGCCGATGACCGCCCTGTCCTCCTCCATCGCCGCCACCACGACCAGCCGCCGATGGCGCACAAGATCGACCCGGCACGCCCGGTCGCCCAGCCGCGCGCGGCATCCGGGCGAGGTTTCCGGCGCGACCGGGGCCTGCAACGCCGCATGCGGGCCGCGCAGCTCGACCGCGAATTTCTCGCCCTGCTGCTCGACCGCGCCTAGCTCGCCGCGCATCAGCTCCAGCCACAGCGCGCCCGGATCGGTCCATTCGGTCAGGTGCAGCCACAGCGCCGCGCCGTCCCAGCGCCCGGCGCGCAGATCCTCCTCGCGGATCGCATCGCTGCTGAGCGCACCCTGAAGGTCCATCGCGTCGGCCTCCAGCCCGATGCCCCGCGCGATGGCCGACGGGACGAGGCCCGGCGCCGCGCGATAGGGAAAGCCCGCCACCGTCAGATCGCGGTCATGGCTGGTGAGGCCCAGCGCCACCCCGTCGCGCCGCTCCAGCCGCCAGCAAAAGGCCAGCGCGGCAAGGTCCTGCGCCAATATCGCCGCACCATCGCTCATGCCCGCACCTCGATCAGCGGCACCGAGGGCGCTTCCCCGGCGGCGAAGGTCGCGCGGTTGATCTCCAGCCGGTCCTCGGCGAAGCGCACCGGCACGTCGAAGCGATAGCCGCAGGTAAGCACCGCGCCCTCGCCCGGCGGCTCGTCGAACGCGATCACGCCCAGCCCGGCATGGCTCCAGCCGCCCGCCTGCTCCACCCCGTCGATGGCGACGCGGATGCTGCCCGCGACCGGTCGGGTGATGATCCGCCGCTGCGCATCCGCGCCCGCACCATAGCTTTTCCCCAGCTGGAACTGGCTGGTCACGCCGTCGCCGGTGCCCAGCCGCTGGTCGATCGCGGTGACGGCCTGCCCCGGCGGCCCGCTCTGATGGTCGAACGGATCGGTGAAGCGGAACGCCCGCGCCGCGCCCCGCCGCGCGCGGAAAAAGGCGATCAGTTCGACCAGATCGCCTTCGGACCGCACCCCCGGCCCGGCATCGAAGCCCAGCCGCGCGTCGGCCCAGTCGCTGCTGCGCCGTTCATGGCCGGACAGGCTCTCGACGATCTGGGTCGAGAAGGCGGGTGCCACGCTCGCCTCCCGCCCGATCGCCAGCGGAAACAGCACATCGTCAAAGGCCTGCATATCGCCTTCCCCTTCCAGATCAAATGTCGTGAACCCGTCGCGCGCCACCTGCGGCCACGCCCAGACGAACACCGCCGCCGCGCCCCGCGCCTGCCCGGCCCGCGCAGCCGCCTCGATGCGCGGCCAGTGCGCGGCGGCGTCCTCGGCCCTGAGCACGAAGCCGGAGAGATAGTGCTGCTCCCCCGCCGCATAGCCCAGCCGCGCGCTCGCCGCCGCCACGCCCTGCCCGGTGCGGGCGCTGCGCCCCTCGGTCACCCAGTCATAATCTTCCAGTTGCAGCAGGTCGAAAGCGGGCTTCGCCCAGCCCGTCGGCATGTTCGCCCGCCGCGCCTCCGGCATCAGCGGATCGAGCACCGTCGGCAGATAGGCCAGCAGATGCGTGACCGCGCCGGGCGCCTCGTCCCGCACCGCCGCGCACAAGGCCGCGGTCGAGGCCGCCAGCAGCCCGCCCGCCTGATCCAGCAGCGCCTTCTGCGCAGCGTCGAGCGGTTCCCGCATATCCGCGATTGCCACAGGGTCGCCGCCGAAAGCCGCCTTCGCCGCCTCGTCATAGAGGCATATCCGCCCGTCCGCGGGCATGATCCACCACCATGGCTCGCCCACCTGGAATTTGGGCGCGAGCCCCGCCTCCCGCCCGATCGCGACGAACGCGCGGCCCACCGCCTGCAAATAGGCCATCGCCTCGCCATGGGCCGGGGAGAGCAATGTCGAGGGCGGTTCCCACCCGGTCAGCGCCGGATCGCCATTGGCCGCGCGCTGCTTCCAGCCTTCCGGGCAATGGGCGTCGAACAGCTCGTAGGACAGCGACCAGATGATCCCCAGCCCCATCGCCTTCGCCCGCGCCGCGAAATCGCGATGCCACGCCGCACACGGGCCGTTGAGCGGCCCGCCCTCCAGCGTGGCGAGCAGCTCGCTCCCGTCCCTCGCCAGCCGGAAATAATGGCTCATCCCGACATAATGGAGAATGTCGCCGCGATAGCCGAGCGCATGGATCTGCCGCACCAGCCGCTCCGGCGTCTGGTTGTAGCCGTCGTCATAGCCGGTCGCGATCGACAGGCCGTGCTCCGGCACCATCACATCGCCCACCGAGAGCACCGACCCCGACCCGTCGCAGCCTATGCCGCTCAGTTCCACCCAGCCTTCCCGCGCCTGCTCGAACGGCGTCGACCCCCGGTCATAGCCGGGCGGGACCAGCGAGAGGAACAGACGGTCCACATCGCCCGCCCACACCGGGTCCGCCTCGGCGGGCAGCGCGAAGCCGCCCTTCAGATCGCCAAAGTCGAGCGTGACCGTCGCGTCCTCCGGCGACCCCTGCGCATAGTTCCACAGCCGCACATACCAGCTGCGCGGCGCGCCGCTCTGGTCGCGCCCCTCGATGGTCAGCGTCGGCCCGTCCACCGCGTCGAGCGGCTTCAACCCCTCGCTCCGCCAGCGGAAGCGCAGCACGCAATGGCGGAAATCCCGCGCCGTCTCATAGGCGAGCAGCGGATGGCTCCACTTGTCCTCCGCCTCCCAGATCAGGCCCGCCAGATCGCCCGAGCCATGGAACACCGCCTCGACGCGCAGCGCATCGGGCGCGATGGTGACGATGCCCGCCATCATCGGGCGGGGAAAGTTGACGGTCCAGTAAGGCGGCGCGAACCGCTTGATGAAGATGCGCTCCTGCGCCCGCCCGGCAGGCGCCAGCCAATAGGCCATGGGATACTCCTTTTCGGCAGTCTATTCGTCATGCCAGCGCAGGCTGGCATCTCTGGAGGCTTGGCCCAGCGCTATCGAGAACGATGCCAGCCTGCGCTGGCATGACGGACAGAGAGGCGGGGAAGGCTCGAATATAAGAACCGTTCGGGCTGAGCTTGTCGACCCGAAGGGCGGGCGGAGGTGGGGGATAGCCCGCCGTAAACCTACTGCGACAAGGCCCCCCGCACCGTCCGCGCAATCTGCCGCGAGCTGCGGGCGAGCGCCTGCGGGGCGCTGCCCTCCGGCGCGCGGACATTGATCGAGACGCGCACGTCGCGCCCGCCGCCCGTCCTCGCACCCGCCGCCACCACGGTCCCGCTGCTCGTCGGCACGAACAGCTCCGGCCCGTTCTCGCCCACGCGATAGGCCCGCCCCGGCGACACCGGCCCGCCCGTCGCCCGGCCCGGAGCGCCGAGCGCCGCCAGCGCGATGGTGGTCAGCCCGCCCAGCAGCCCGCCGCCGCCCGATCCGCCGCCCAGCCCCAGGGACGACAGGCCGGAGGACAGCGCACTGCGCGCAATGCTGTTCATCGCCGACAGCGCCACGCCGCGCAGGTCGTCGAACCCCAGCTTGCCGGTCCGCACCGCGCGCAGCAGCGTCGTCTCGATCGCGCGGCCCGCCCGCTCCGCCCCGCTCGCCAGCGGCCCTTCCAGATCCTGCCGCATCGCCGATAGGTCGCGCGCAAAACCCTGCGTGTCGGCCCGGACCGCGATCACCAGCCGGTCGATTTCCTCATCCATCGGGAAACATCTCCTGCAATCGGGCGATGCTGGCGCGCGACGGCGGGGCCGCGCCCGCGCCGCCTTCCTCCGCGCCCAGCATCACCTGGACTATGCTTTCCATCTCGGCCGGGGTGGCCTGCCAGAACCGGTCGGCGCTCCACCCCAGATGCCAGCCCGCGAGGCCGGACAGGCGCAGAGCGACCGGCGCGAACCGCCTCTGCGCCTCCGCCTCCGCCGCCGCGCTCATCCCGCGCCCGCCAATATCTGCCGCAGCACCGCCTTGAGCGCCGGGGTCGCCGCGACCAGCCCCTGCGCCGCCACCGCCTCGCCCAGATCGGCGCGGCCGATCGCCTCGGGCCAGCCATGGCGGCAATGCCAGAACAGCGCGATCATCTCGGCCAGCCGCAACTCGCCCGCGCCCGCCCGCTCGACCAGCGCGAACAGCGGCCCCAGTTCCTCCTCCGCCGCCACCAGCGCGGCGAAGCTGGGGCGCAGCATCAGCCTCTCGCCCCGCACGACGAGGCTCGCCTCGCCGCGCAGCGCATTGGGACCGCGCAGCGCATCGGCCTGCCTCGCCCCGCTCATAGCCCCGCCACTCATAGCGACGTCACCGGGCCGGAGCTTTCGAGGCTGATCGTGTAATTGCGCTCGCCATTATAATCGCCCGCATATTCGAGCCGGGTGACGAGGAAGCGCCCGTGCATCCGCTCGCCGCTCTCGAAGCTCAGCTCATAATCGTCGATCGTGCCCGCCAGCGCATGGTTGCGCAGGCGCGTCTCGCCGCCCGATCCGGTGAAGATGCCCGCCGCCGACACGCTGACCGACCGCACGCCCGCGCCCGACAGCAGCTCGCGCCAGCCGCCCGAATCCTTGCTGGTGACGTTCACCGCCTCGCCGCTCACCTGCAATTGCGTGGTGCGTAGCCCGGCCACGGTCGCATAGGTCACCGGCGCATCGCCATTGCCGACCTTCAACAAAAACGCGCTTCCTTTTTCGACGCCCATGGCGCACTATTCCTTTCAGTGTGATGGCAGGCGGACGACGATATTTTTCGCCTTCCGTCGTGCCTTTCGGTTGGAGAGGTTTCGATGGTTATCGTTGCACTGATATTGGCCGCCGCCGCGCCCGCGCCCGCCGACGCGGTGCCCAAGGCGCGCCAGGCCTATGCGTCCTGCCTCAGCGGCTACACCAACGACGCCGCGACGAAGAAAGTGGCGCGCGATGCCTTTCTCGCCGGGCTGAAGACCAAATGCGCCGACAAGGAAGCCGCCTTCCGCACCGCGCTGATGGCCGCCGACCGGACCGACGGCATGACCGAGCAGGAAGCCCGGCAGGACGCGAACGACCAGGTCGCCGAATATATCGAGAAGATGACCAGCGACTACGACAGCGCGCAGTAACGGCGGGGCAGCCGGGCGGATTACCAGTTCGCAGGGCTGGGCGACATTCGCCGGCGGGCGGATCAGCCGAAGCGACGGATTGAAGGTGAGCAAGCCTCCCTCCGCCGTCGCCCCGGCGCAGGCTGGGGCCGCAAGCCCAGAATCTCAGGCCATGTCACGCGCCGCCGCCACAGATGCCAGCCTGCGCTGGCATGACGGATTGGGGGGCTGGTTAGCTGCCCCCCAACCTAATCGTCATGCTGAACTTGTTTTCAGCATCCATCAAGCCCCACAGTCCGCTGGTCAATGCGGTGAAATGGACCCTGAGCCGAAGGCCAGCGCAGCTAACCAGGTTCAGGGTGACGGTAAGGCTAAGGCCCGCTCCCCATCGCCGAACCGCCGCCTACCTCACTCCGCCGCCAGTACGCGAATGCGATAGTCCATCAACCCGTTCCACCGCCCCGCATTGGTACGCAACAGGCGCGAGCGGACGAGGCGCAGCGAGGCGATGCTCCACCCCGCCACCGTGCCGGACAGCCGCTGCACCACCTCATCGGCCAGCGCCAATATGCCGCCGATCCGCGTCACCGTCTCGATATCGTCCTCCACGGTGAGGGTGATCCGCACCTCGCGGCCGGGCCGGTCCTTGCATCCCCAGTCCGTCCCGCCGCACTCGCCCACCACCAGCATCGGCGGCGTCGCCTTCGCGGGCATGCCGTCATGGACGCGGTTGATCCTCGCGCCCAGCACTGCATCGTCCCGCAGCAGCGCCAGCACCGCCGCGCGCATGTCATGATCCGCCTTCATAGTTCCGTCCTCCCGATATCGCGCAGCCTCGCATCCCTGATCCACCGGTCGAGCAGGCCGCGCCCTTCCAGCACCACCTCCTCGCCCTCGACCCGCGCGACGATGCCGCCCAGCACCTCCGCCTCCCCGGCCAGCCCCTGCCGCAGCGCCGCCGCCCGCGCCTCGCCCGCCCGCGCGGCGCGCTCCCCAGCCACGCTCATGCCAGTCGCGCTCATGCCAGGCGCATCCGCCGCCACGGCCGCCACAGCGCGGTGACGATGGCGGGCGGCGTGTCGCTCGCGCTTTCGCCGAAAAGATGCGCGGCCAGCCGCACCACCCCCTGCCGCAACGGATCGGGAAGGTCCGCCCAGTCCTCGGCCAGCCCCGCCGTCAGGCCGATGCTGATCCGGCCCGGCAGCGGCGCCGCCGTCACCCGCACCCAGCCGTCGCCGTCCGCGTCGATGTCGATCGCATAGCCGTCCGCCGCGATCGGGCTTTCCGCGCCGCCCGCATCCACCGCCGCCACGGCCGCGATGCCGCGCACCGGGCAGGCGTGCAGCCGCCGCCATTCCCGCGCGGGCGCGAGCATTTCCTCGCCCGCCCGCGCGAACAGGCGCTGCGCGCAGAAATCCTCCGCCATGCCGATCGCCGAGCGGCACAGCGCCTCGATCGCCGCGTCGTCCTGCGCCGTCTCGATCCGCAGCCAGCTTTTCGTCTCGTCCCGCGCGCCCTCGATGATGGGCTGCGCCACCGCTTCCATTCGCACCGTCATCGCATGCGCCTTTCCCTCAAGCTCCAGATAAATGGGTGCGGCCCCCCTCCCGCGAAGGAAGGGGGGCCGGCCGCTCAGGACGTGGCGAACTTCAGCAGCTTGATCGCATTGCTGTCGGTCACCGCCCCGCCCAGCCGCTTGACCGCGTAGAAATGCACGAACGGCTTGTTGCTGTAGGGATCGCGCAGGATGCTCGTCTCGCTGCGCTCGGCGATCACATAGCCGCGCCGGAAATCGCCGAACGCGATGGAGAGGCTGTCGGCGCCGATATCCGGCATGTCCTCGGCCTCGATCACCGGATAGCCGAGCAGCGTCGCCGGGGCGCCCGCCGCCATCGCCGGCTGCCACAGGAACGCGCCGTCCGCCGTCTTGAACTTGCGGATGCGCGAAAGCGTCGCGCTGTTCATCACGAAGGCCGCACCCTGCCGATAGGGCGCGCGCAGCGACTGGACGAGATCGATCAGCACGTCCTGCGGGCTGCTCGACGGGAAGGCGCCCGACACGCCGCTCGGCACATGCTGCACCGTGCCGAACGAGCGGGCGCCGTCGCCCGCCGCGCTGGTCTGGTAGCTGAGGAAGCCCCTGGGCTGGTTGGTGCCGGTGCCGTTGACGAACGCCGCGCCCTCCGCCTTCGCGAATTCCTGCGCGATCTCTCCGGCCAGCCAGCCTTCGACATCGAAGGCCGCATCGTCCAGCATCGCCTGGCTGGCCGCCGGATTGGCGTACAGCTCGCCCCAGGGCGGCGCGATCTCGTTGAAGGTCGGGGTGGCGGTTTCGGCCCGCGCGCCGGTCTCGCTCGCCCAGCCCGAGGGCGTGCCGCCGCTCGCCACCAGCTTGCGATAGCCCGCCGTGCCGGTGCGCACCACATTGGCGATGGCGCGGATCGGCGAGATCGCCTTCAGCACCGAGTCGATCTGCGCATCGACCTCGCGCGGGACGGCATAGCCGCCGCTCGCCCCGGTCGCGCCCGACAGGCTCTTGAGCTCGACCCCCGCTTCCTGCCCGCGCCGCAGATAACGGTCGACGAAGGCCGCCCGCGCCGGGTCCGCCTCCGCCCCCTTCACGCCGTCGAGCGCGGGCCGCTCCACCGCGCCCCTGCGGATACCGGCCACCTGTCCTTTCAGCGCGGCGATATCGGCCTCCACCACCGCAAGACGATCCGCGCCCGCCAGCGCGTCGAAGCTCTCTTCCAGAGCATCGGCTTTCACTTCATACATAGGCTTCTCCTGTCATGCCCGTTGCAACGAAAAAGGCCCCGCATGTGCGGAGCCTTTGGGAACCTCTCAGAGTGGGGCAGAATGCCGCCCCACCCTATTCGACCGCGTGAACCCGCGCGCCCGGCTGCATCGGAAAGGTGACGAGGCTCACCTCGACCAGATCCAGATCCTTGAGCACGCGGGGGCAGCGCCCGTCGGCGCGTGCGACGCGATAGCCGAAGGACAGGCCCGTCACCCGCCCCGCCTTCAGCAGCGCGCCGGCCTCTCCGGCCTCGCCGTCCAGCCGCCCGATCACGCGCAGCCCACGCTCGTCCTCGGCCATCTTCTCGACGATGCCGATGCGACGGCCGGGGCGGTGCTGCCACAGCAGCGGCACCGCCCGCGCATCCCAGGCCCGGATCGCGCGGGCGAAGGCGCCCTTGCGGATGATGTCGCCGCCGCGATCCTCCCGGTCGAACAGCGCCGCATAGCCCGCGAAGCGCACGCCCGCCGTTTCCGCTGGGCCGCTCATCCGCGCACCAGCGAGAACAGGCCCAGCTTCACCGCCATGCCGATCAGCATCAGCGCCAGCCCGGCGCGCACCAGCCAGCCGATCACCGCGCCCTTCGCCGCGCGCTTGGCATCCCGCCACGCGCCCAGCAGCTCGCGCAATTCCCGCACATCGCCCTCGGCGGCGCGGTCGGACAGGCCGAGCCGGTCGAGCGCCCGGCCCGCGCCCATCTCGCTCGCCTCCTCGACCAGCGCGCGCAGCATCACCAGGTCGCCGCCCAGTCCCTCCGCCTGCGCGACGAGGCCCGCGACGATATCGCTGTCCCTCATGCCCTGCCTCCCTTCGGGTCGATATCCAGCATCGCGCGCTTTTCCTCCGCCGTCAGGAAATCCGCCGCGCCGACGCGCTGCCATTGGGCGTCCCGCTCCTCCGCCAGTTCGGGCAGGCGGTCGAGGTCGGGCGCCAGCTCCAGCCCCGGCATCCAGCCGCGCAGCCCTTGCGCCAGCCCGCCCAATATCTTGCCGAGCAGCGGCAGGATCGTCTGCCGCCACAGCGCGCGGTTCGCCTCGCGATAATTGGCGTAGGTATTGTCGCCCGGCAGGCCGAGCAGCAGCGGCGGCACGCCGAAGGCCAGCGCGATCTCCCGCGCCGCACCCTGCTTCAGCGCGACGAAATCCATCTCGGACGGCGACATGCTGAGCGTCTGCCAGCTCAATCCCCCTTCCAGCAGCATCGGCCGCCCGGCATTGGCCGCGCCCTGAAAGGCCGCCTCCATCTCCGCCTTCAGCCGGGCGAACTGCTCGGCCGAAAGCGTCGCGCCATCGCCCGGATCGTAGACCAGCGCGCCGCTGGGCCGCGCCGCATTGTCGAGCAGCGCCTTGTTCCAGCGCGTCGCCGCATTGTGGATCGCCACCGGACCCGACGCCGCGCCAAGGCACCCCAGCCCGTAATGATCGTCGAGCGGGTTGGCCGTCTTCAAATGCACGATCGCGGGCCGCCCGGCGCCGTCCTCGGCGCAAAGGCGGCTCGTCCGGTCGCCGACGCGATAGCAATAGGCGACCGGCCAGCCCCGCGCGTCGACCTCGACGCCGACCCGCTCCGGGCGCAGCGCGAACAGCTCGGCGGGCTCGCCGCCGGCGTCGCACATTATCTGCGCATAGGCATTGCCGTGCAGCAACAGGTGCAGTGCCAGCGTCTCGACCAGCCCCTGCCCGCCCGACACCCGTGTCGCCAGCTCGCACGCGCGCGCATTGTCGGCGGCGGCGGCGCCCGCGGCACGGATCGCCGCGCCGCCCGCGCCCTCCGTCACCAGCCGCACCGCCCGCTGCGCGACCGGATTGGCGAGCACCGCCGCGCGCACCTGCGGCTCATAGGCGGAGGGCCATTCCCCCGCCGCCGCGCCGCCCGCCATCCACCCCGCCGCGCCCCAGCCATGGGTGCGCGACAGCGCCGGGCGCGGCGAACCCGCCGCACCCTTCCATCCGAATAATTTCATAAATGCTGCTCCCAAAAAAGCAGTTCGTCCGGTTCAATCGGAACCGGAAGGACAAGAGTTAGCAGGGGTCGAAATTCGTCCCAGGTGGAGGCGAGAGTGGTGATTTTCGAGCATCGGAGCGCAGCGTGCTTGAGGCACGTGAGCACCGAAGCGCAGAAAAGCGCCGCTCGCAGCCCCGCATGGGGCGGATTTCGGCCCCTGCTAAGCGGCGATCAGCCCCATCCCAACGCCCCGCACGGCGGCGGAAGTCCGGTCGGACACATCCAGCTTCCCGAATATCCGCCGCAAATAGGTGTCCACCGTCGCGGCGGAGAGGTCGAGTATTTCCGCGATCACGCCGTTGCTTTTACCGCGCGCCACCCATTCCAGTATCTCCAGCTCGCGCGCCGAAAGCGACGGGCCGGGCAGGCTGAGGTCGGGCAGCAACTGGCACAGCCGCATATGCGCCGCCTGCGCGATCAGGTGCATCTCGTCGAGCGGCGCCTTGTCCAGCGCCTCCTCGCTCACCGGGTTGCCGACCGCGATCGTCCCGTTGCGGCCGCGCGGGCCGTAGACCGGCAGGTTATAGCCGTCGCCCAGCCCGACCGCATGCATCGCGTCGCGAAAGGCCGCATGCTCGTCGTCGCCCTCCAGCGCGCGGGTGCCGTCGCTCCACCGCACCGGCACACCTTGCGCGATCGCATAGGCGGGGCCGAGGTCCCGCGCGCCCCAGCCCTCGTCGATATAGCGGCGCGTCACCGCGCGGGGAAAGCCGCGATGAATGACCGTAAAGCCCCGTATCGCCCCGCGCGCCTGCGGGCTGGCGATGAAATAGGCCAGCCCCTCGAAACCCTTGGACCGGAAATAGCGGCGCAACGGGCGCCACAGCGCGCGCGGGCTCTCCGCCTGACCGATCAGATCCAGTTCCGGGACGATATCCACATTCATGCATCGATCCTCGCACGTCAGATATTCCTTGTCGCCACGCCGCCAGAAGGCCCATCCGACTTGAAAGCGCCCCCGAGGCCGCTCGACATTCAGTTCAGGTGGAGCCGAAAAGCGTGATTTTCGAGCATCGGAGCGCAGCGACCTACAGGGTCGTGAGCACCGAAGCACAGAAAAGCGCGCTTTGCAGGCCCGCATGGACTGAATGTCGAGCGGCCTCCTAAAGGGTTCTTACCCGCTGGTTCTCCATCCTCCTGCCGAGCATGAGTTCGCTCAGCGCCCAGACCAGCGCATCCGCGCGATCGGGGGACCGGCCCGGCCCGCAATATCCTCCGCCGATCAGCATAGCACACATCTGGTCCTCCATCTCGGGAAAAGCACCGGCATGGGCGACGCGCCCGCGTTCGTAGAGCGCGGCGACCGGCTCCGCCCGCGCCGCCTTGCCCCGGCTCGCATGCACCAGCCGCAGCGGCAGGTCCGCCTGCGCGGCGCGCAGCACGCTGCCCACCATCTCGCCGCCATTATTGGCCTCCGCGACGATCCGGTCCGCGCCGTGCCGCATCGCCAGCGCGACGACGCGCGCGGCCCAGCCTTCCGGGCTGACGCCCGCGACCGTGCCGTCCTCGATCACATAGGCGCGCCCGTCCGCGCCCAGGCCGGCGGCGACGATGCCGCAGGCGTCGCCCGTGCTCGACGCGGGCGGGTCGACCGCGACGACGACCCGGTTCAGCGCCACGCCGCCCGGCTGCGCCAGCGCATCGCGCCGCACCCGGCACCGCTCGATCAGCGCACGCGTCCACAGCGCGCCCTCCGGCTCCTCGATCAGCTCGCCGTCCAGCTCCTGCCGCCCCAGCACCGTGCCGCCGTAATCGCGCTCCATCGCCGCGAGGAAGGCGGGCGGCAGATGGGCGCGGTTGTCCCGCGTCGCCCCGCGCGTCACCACCACGCCGCCCTGCGCGATCAGCCGCCGGATCAGCGGCACCGGGCGCGGCGTGGTCGTCGCCAGCAGGCGCGGCGTCCGGCCGAGCCGCAGACCGAGCATCAGATTGTCCCACGCCGCCTCGCCGTTCGCCCATTTGGCGATCTCGTCGGCCCAGCCATGGGTGAATTGCGGGCCGCGCAGCGAGTCCGGGTCGGCCGCGCCGAACAGCATCGCCTGCGCGCCCGATTTCCACACCAGCCGCCGCAGCGCCGGATGCCAGATCGGCCGGTCCCACCAGGGCGCGATGGCGAGAAGGCCGCTTTCCCCCTCCACCATCACGCTGCGCGCCTCATGCAGGCTCGCGCCGACCAGCGCGATGCGCGCGCCGCCGTCCGCTTCCGCGATCGACCGCACCCATTCCGCCCCGGCCCGCGTCTTGCCGAAGCCGCGTCCGGCCAGCATCAGCCACAGCCGCCAGTCGCCCGGCGGCGGCAATTGCTCCGGCCGCGCATGCACCGCCCAGTCGTGCAGCAGCGTCATCCGCCCGACCTCGCCGATCTGGTCGAGAAAGGCCGCAAGGCGATCGGGCGGCCAGTCGGCCAGTTCCTCCCATTGCGAGCGGCTCATGCCTCACCGTCCTCCGCACCGCCCGCCTCGTCGCCGCCCGCCGCATCGCCCGCCGCATCGGGCCGCATCGCCGCGATCCGCCGCTGGATCTCCGACCGCACATCCGCGCCGCCCGGCTCGCCTTCATCCGCCCGCCTGCCCTTTTCCGCGCGATAGGCATCGACGGTGCCCCTGTGCGCCAGCAGCAGGCGCAGCGCGACCGCATGGGGAAAGCTGTGCACCCGCTTGGTGCGCCGTCCGCCCTCGCCCTTGCCGTCCTCCACCGTCTCGGTGGTTTCCGTGCCGTGGATCGCCTGCCGCAGCAGCAGCATCTCCAGCTCGGCATAGCCCTGCTCCAGCGCCTCGGCCCATTGCGCCGCAAAGGCCGGGTCGCGCCGCCTGTACGCATAGATCTGGCCGGGATGGACGCCGACGCGCCGCGCCGCCTCCATCACGTTGCAGCTCGCCTGCAACTCCTCGATGAACTGCGCCTGCCGCTTCGCCGTCCAGCGGGTCCTTTTCTGTTTCCGGCGCTGCACGCCGCCGGACACGCCCCGCTGCAACACCAGCCCCGCGCTCTTCCTCCGTCCGCCGCCCTTTCCCTCGACCGCCATCATGCCTCCGGTTCCGCGCGAAAGGGACGGCAACGCAAAAGGGCCGGAAACCGTCACCGGTCCCAGCCCTTCCCGCCGCCGCCCCGCGGCGCGACTCAGATTTTTCCACTGTCGCAACATGTGCCAGAACAGCGTGACGATGTCAAGAAAAAATTACCAAATAGGTTAATACTCCCCCTTTGGGGGAGGGGAACCATGCGAAGCATGGTGGAGGGGCACAGGCCGCCGGACGTGACGATTGACTTGGAAAAGGCGATGTACCAAGCCAATGGCGCCCCTTCCTACCCCCGCCCCACTCGTCACCCAGCGCAGGCTGGGGGTCTCAGGCCCGGTCGCGCGCCGCCTCCTGAGATGCCAGCCTGCGCTGGCATGTCACGGAAATGCGTTTGTTTTGAGGTGGAAAACTGACATAGCCCAATCGTCATGCTGAACTTGTTTCAGCATCCATCAAGCCCCACAGACCGATGGTCAATCCGGCGAAATGGACCCTGAAACGAGTTCAGGGTGACGATGAAGGCAAAGGGACGCTTCTGGCCGAAACCAGCTACACCCCGTCCTCCGGCTCGGGCACGATCAGCCGCGCCACGAAGCCGCCCGCCGGATCGTTGCGGAATTCCAGCTTTCCCCCGAAGCGCTCCATGATCTGGTGCGCGGTCGGGATGCCGAGGCCGAAACCGGCGGTGTCGCGCGGGCGGGCCTCGTCCACGCGGAAAAAAGGATCGCGCACCCGCTCGAAATATTCCTCGGCCAGCCCCGGCCCGTCGTCGGCGATCTCGATCATCCAGCGGTCGCCCAGCGTGCCCACCCGCACCTCGGCCCGCGTGCCGTGGTGCAGCGCATTGTCGATCAGCGGCTGCACCGCCATCGCCAGCGGCTCGCGCCAGGTCGTCACCGGTGCCTGCGCGGGCGCGATCAGGCTCGCCTGCTCGCCCAGCGACGCCAGCATGTCGCGCACCATCGGCACCAGATCGACCGGCTCCGGCGCGCCGCCCTCCAGATGCTGCGCGCGCAGGAAGCGCTGGAGCGACATCAGCAGCGCCTCCATCTCGTCCGCGCTGGTGCTGACGATCTTGGCGATCTCGCTCTCGCCCATGAAGTCGGACGCCAGCTTCAGCCGGCTCAGCGGCGTGCGCAGGTCATGGCTGATCGCCTCGAACGATCGCGCCTGGTCCTCCTCCAGCCCGGCGATGCGCGCCTGCATGTCGTTGAACGAGCGGGCGAGGTTGCGCAGGTCGGCGGGGCCGCTTTCGCGGATCGGCGCCAGCTTCTGGCCGTGGCTCAGCGTCTCGGCGGCTTCGGACAATTTGCGCAGCGGCGCCGTCAGCACGCGCAGCGCATAGACGCCCACGCCCACGGCGATCAGCGTGATGAGCAGGGTCATGACCATCGCCCGCAGCGCGATCGGCCAGCCGGTCGAGATATCGCGCGAGCGGAAATTCAGCCATGTCTCGTCATCGAGCCGCATCGCGCCGACCAGATCGCGGCTGCCATAGGGCTTGCGCTCTATGTCGAGCAGCAGCGTCTGCCGCGCCAGATCCGGCTCCCACTTCAATATGCGCCGCCGGATGTCCGCGACGTCGCCCTCCTTCCCCATCGCGCGGATCGACGGGGTCGCGGCGGTGGCGGCGTGGAGATGATGGGTGCTCATCACCCCGGCGGTCAGGCCGGGGTCCAGATCATGCACGCGATGGCTGACGACCAGCAGTTCGGCCACGCGGCGCGCATGGTCCTCCTGCACCGATTGCCGGTCTATCGCCTCGTAGAACAGGGTGCTCGCCACCACCTCGACGATGCCGACCGCGAGGATCAGCAGCATCGCATAGCCGACGAACCGGTGCGGCCGCAGCCGCCCCCGGATCAGCCCTTCCCGGATCAGCCCTTCCCGATTCTGGCCTTCCGTGTTTCCGGTGCTGTTCCGGCGCCCCGTCAATCGCGGCGGACCTTGTCGATGGTGAGCACGCGCTCCTTGCCGCCGCGATCGGGCCAGAGAATCGCCTGCCCCTCGCGCAGGCCGATCAGCCCCGCCCCCACCGGCGTCAGGATGGAGATGCGCCCGTCGGCGATGTCGGCATCCTTGGGATAGACCAGCTGCACCACCCGCCGCGCGCCGGTCGCGCCATCGGTGAACTCGACCGTCGACTGCATCGTCACCACGTCGGCGGGGATGGTCTTCGCGCTATGGATATGCGCGCGCGCGATTTCCTTGAGCAGCATCTCGCTCACCTGCGGCAGCCGCTCCTCCACGCCGAGCGCGAGGTCGGTCAGCGCGTCGGCCTCGCTGTCGATCATGTGAACGGGGGGGCGGCGCGCCGCCTTGCTGTTGGTCATGCTGGTACGTCCTTTGTCCAAATCTCCGTGCCGGGGCCTGCTGGGCGCAGCGCGGGCACGATTTCCATCCGATCGGTTCAGCCCCCAGGCTCAGGGCAGGGTGCACCGAACCTGGGGCTGGACGCCCGCAAGCAGCTGTCCTCCGTCATGGCGGAAGTGGAAAGGACGAATGGATGCCGTCATGGGCGAAGGATGTCACCGGAAGCAGGGCAAGTCAATTTCCTCTATGCGAGGGCGGCGCCGGGCTGGGTCATGACTTCGGGGAGAGCGCCCCTTTCTCCCTCCCCACCCCATCCCTACCTCTTCGTCACCCCACCGCAGGCCGGGGTCGCAGGTCATGTCGCGCGCCGCCGCACAGATGCCAGCCTGCGCTGGCATGACGGCAGATCAAGGTCCGCCACCCGCCCCTACCGGACCGCCGCCCGCCGCGATATCCCTCTGGCCTCGCCTGCCCATTTCCGCTACCTCCCCTGCCGATGCTGACTTTTCTGTACCAGTGGATGCTGGCCAAGGCCGCCCATCGCCATGCCGATCGCTGGCTCGCCGCCATCTCCTTCATGGAATCGAGCTTCTTCCCGATCCCGCCGCATCCGCTGCTGGGGCTGATGTGCCTCGCCCGCCCCGAAAAGGCGCTGCGCTACGGCGTCATCTGCACGCTCGCCTCGGTGCTGGGCGGGCTACTCGGCTATGCGATCGGCTATTTCCTCTATGAGAGCGTGGGCATGGCGATGCTCGCCGCGCTCGGCCTTGCCGACAAGTTCCCGGCGGCCGCCTGCTATCTGCGGGAATATGGGGCGGAGATCATCCTGCTGAAGGGCGCGACGCCGATCCCGTTCAAGCTCATTACCATCACCGCGGGCTTCATCGGCCTGTCGATCGTCACCTTCCTGTGGGCCAGCGTGCTGTCCCGCGCCTTTCAGTTCATGCTGGTGGGCGCGCTGTTCTGGAAATATGGCGCGGCGATCAAGCCGTGGATCGAGCGCTATCTCGGCTGGCTGACGGCGGCCTTCCTCGTGCTGGTGGTCGGCGGTTTCCTCGCGGTCGGCGCGCTGGGCGGCGGGGGAGAGGACAAGGCGTCGGACAAGTGCAGCCGCGCCACCATGGCGCAGACCGTTTCCACCCGCTGAGCGATGACCGGCAAAGCACTCCGCCATCCCCTGCCGCTTGCCCTCATCGCAGGGAGCGTCGCCGCGCTCGGCTTCGCGCCGCTCGGCCTGTGGCCGCTGGCGCTGGCCGCGCTCGCGCTGCTCCTCCTGCTGGCGGAGCGCGCGCGCACCCGCAAGGCCGCGTTCCTCACCGGCTGGTGCTTCGGCCTCGCCCATTTCACCGTCGGCCTCAACTGGATCGCCCACGCCTTCACCTATCAGGACGCGATGCCGCACTGGTTCGGCTATGGCGCGGTCGTCGCGCTCTCACTCTATCTCGCGGTCTGGCCCGGCCTCGCGGTGCTGGCGCTCCACATCGCGCGCGCGCGCTGCCCGCAGCTGCCAGCCGCGCCGCTCGCCGCAGGGCTATGGGTGATCGCCGAATATGGCCGCGCCACGGCCTTCACCGGCTTCGCCTGGGATCCGCTCGGCCTGATCTGGCTGGGCACCGGGGTCGATCAGGCCGCGCGCTGGATCGGCACCTATGGCCTCTCCGCGCTCGCCATCCTCGCCGCCGCCGCGCTGCTGGCGCTGGGACAGAGGCGCTGGCGCGACGGCCTGCCGACGCTGGCGGGCCTCGCACTGCTCGCGGGGGCTGGCCATCTGCCGCTGTCCGCCGGGGACACCCCCTCCACCGGCCCGGCGATCACCATCGTCCAGCCCAATATCGACCAGAGCGACAAATATGACGCCGCGCTCGATCAGGAGAATTTCGCCAAGCTCGCCCGGCTGACCGGCCCCTCCTCGCCCGATCGCCCGCGACTCGTCTTCTGGCCGGAGGCCGCGCTGCCCGCCTGGCTCGACATGGAGCCGGACTGGCGCGCCGCGCTCGCCGGGCTGCTCGGCCCGCACGACCTGCTGATGACCGGCGGGGTCAAGGTCTATCTGGAGGAAAGGCCGCACGACCTCTACACCGAGCGGAGGATCAAGGGTGCGCGCAACAGCGCCTGGGTGCTCACCCCGGACGCGCGCCTCGTCGCCCGCTACGACAAGGCGCATCTGGTGCCCTATGGCGAATATCTGCCGATGCGCGCGATCCTCCAGCCGCTGGGCCTGTCCCGCCTCGTGCCCGGCGACGCGGATTTCTGGCCCGGCCCCGGCCCGCGCTCGCTGATCCTCCCCGCCGGACAGGGCAGGGGCGCGCTGAAGATGGGCGTGCAGATCTGCTATGAGATCATCTTCTCCGGCCAGGTGGTGGACCGCAAGGACCGGCCCGCCTTCCTCTACAACCCGTCGAACGACGCGTGGTTCGGCGACTGGGGGCCGCCGCAGCATCTGGCGCAGGCGCGGATGCGCGCGATCGAGGAGGCGATGCCGATTCTCCGCTCCACCCCGACCGGCATTTCGGCGGTGATCGACGGCCATGGCCGCCTGCTCGCCCATGTCCCGCTGCATCGCGAAGGGGCGATCAACGCCCGCCTGCCCGAAGCGCTGCCGCCCACGCTCTTCTCCCGCTTCGGCAACGCCCTTCCCCTCGGCCTTGCGCTGGCGCTTGTCGCATTGGCCGTTGCAACCGCGCGGCTCAGGCGCTAAAGCGCGGGGCACATAAGGCTTTCTTTATGTAGCTTCACGACGGACAGGAGCATCATGCGCCAGAATTATCTCTTCACTTCCGAAAGCGTGTCGGAAGGCCACCCGGATAAGGTCGCGGACCAGATTTCGGACGCGATCGTCGACCTGTTCCTGTCGAAGGACCCCGAGGCGCGCATCGCCTGCGAAACGCTGACCACCACCCAGCTGGTCGTGCTGGCGGGCGAGATCCGCTGCAAGGGCGTCTATGAAAATGGCGAATGGGCGCCCGGCGCTCTCGAAGAGATCGAAAAGACCGTGCGCAACACGGTGCGCGAGATCGGCTATGAGCAGGACGGCTTCCACTGGGAAACGCTGCGCTTCGAAAACAACCTGCACGGCCAGTCCGCCCATATCGCGCAGGGCGTCGATGCATCGGGCAACAAGGATGAAGGCGCGGGCGATCAGGGCATCATGTTCGGTTTCGCCTGCGACGAAACGCCGGACCTCATGCCCGCGACCCTCTATTACAGCCACAAGATTCTGGAGCAGATGGCCGCCGACCGCCACAGCGGCGCCGCGCCCTTCCTCGAACCCGACACCAAGAGCCAGGTGACGCTGCGCTTCGAGAACGGCAAGCCCGCCGCCTGCACCGCCGTCGTCGTCTCCACCCAGCACGCGCCGGGCTATGACACGGGCGACAAGGAAGCCGAGCTGAAGAATTATGTGAAGCAGGTGGTGGCGCAGGTCATCCCGGCCGGGCTGCTGTCCGACGCGACCGTCTATCACATCAACCCGACCGGCAGCTTCGAGATCGGCGGGCCGGATGGCGACGCAGGGCTGACCGGCCGCAAGATCATCGTCGACACCTATGGCGGCGCGGCGCCCCATGGCGGCGGCGCGTTCAGCGGCAAGGACCCGACCAAGGTGGACCGCTCGGCCGCCTATGTGACGCGCTATCTCGCCAAGAATGTGGTGGCGGCGGGCCTTGCCAAGCGCTGCACCATCCAGATCGCCTATGCGATCGGCGTTTCCGAGCCGCTCTCGCTCTATGTCGACACCCACGGCACCGGCACCGTCGCCGACGACAAGCTGGAAGCGGCGATCGCGCAGGTCGCGAAGGATCGCCTCGGCGGCCTCACCCCGCGCGGCATCCGCACCGCGCTCGGCCTCAACAAGCCGATCTACCGCAAGAGCGCGGCCTATGGCCATTTCGGCCGCACGGCGGAAGGCGACTTCTTCCCGTGGGAGCGCACCGATCTGGCCGACGCGCTGAAGGCGGCGCTCTGATCGGGCCTAAAGCTTTGTAAACTTCATGACGCGGGCGAGGAGCGTTCTTCCCGCCCGCGCGATCCGGGTCTAGACATCATGCCGGGCGCCTTTCGGGTCGCGCCCGGCATTTTTGCAAGGACCGGAACCATGCGCAATCGCTTCGCCGCCTGCCTCATCGCCTTCTCCCTGCTGACCGCCACCGCCGCCCCGGCCATGGCCGCGCCCTGCAAGGACGCCAGGGGCAAGTTCGTCAAATGCCCGGAAAAGAAGCCCGCCGCCAAAAAGGGCCCATGCAAGGACGCGAAGGGCAAATTCGTGAAGTGCGCGAAATAGGCCGAACGCCCGCGTTCCGCTTTAGGGTGGGAAGCGGACGTTCCTCTACCCGTCACCCCGGCGCAGGCCGGGGTCGCGCGCCGTCTCCCGTCATGCCAGCCTTCGCTGGCATGACGGGAAGGGAGAGGTTAGGTAGTTAGATGTAACCTAATCGTCATGCTGAACTTGTTTCAGCATCCATCAAGCCCCACAGTCCGCTGGTCAATCCGGCGAAATGGGCCTTGAGCCGAAGGCCAGCGCAGCTAATCAAGTTACAGGGTGACGATGAAGGCGGAGGTCCGCTCTTGGCCGAAACCCGCCGTCCCTCCCTTCCCCATTGCATCACCGCCCCGCATGCCGCATCAGCGCTGCATGAGCAGCCTTGCCTTTCTCCTCGCCGCCATCGCCGAAATCGCCGGATGCTTCTCCTTCTGGGCGTGGCTGCGCATGGACAGGTCGCCGCTCTGGCTGATCCCCGGCATCGCCTCGCTCTGCCTGTTCGCCTGGGCGCTGACGCTGGTGGACTCGTCCCATGCCGGGCGCGCCTATGCGGCCTATGGCGGCGTCTATATCGTCAGCGCGATCGCGTGGCTGTGGCTGGTCGAAGGCGCGCGGCCCGATCGCTGGGATCTGCTCGGCGGCGCGATCTGCCTCTCCGGGGCGGCGCTGATCCTGTGGGGGCCGCGCCCGGCCTGACCAGCCTGCGCCCGCTTGCCAGTCCCGCGGCAGGCAGCTAAGCGCTCCACCCATGACAGCACATAAATCCGGCGACCCCACCACGCTCAACCGGCTCTACGGCCGCCAGTCCGGGCACAAGCTGCGCGCGGGCCAGCAACAGCTGGTCGACGAACTGCTGCCCGCTCTCTCCGTGCCGGAGGAAGGGCCGGTCACCGCCGAGCGGCTGTTCGGCTATGACCGCCCGCTGCATTTCGAGATCGGCTTCGGCGGCGGCGAGCATCTGGCGTATCGCGCTGACCTGCTGCCCGATCACGGCTTCATCGGCTGCGAGCCGTTCCTCAACGGCGTGGTCTCCGCGCTCGGCCATATCCGCGACCAGCGCCTGCCCAATATCCGCCTGCACATGGGCAATGCGCTGGAGGTCCTTTCCCGCATACCCGACGGCGCGCTGTCCTTCGTCTATCTGCTGCACCCCGACCCCTGGCCCAAGGCCCGCCACGCCAAGCGGCGGATGATGAACAAGGGGCCGGTGGACATGATCTCGGCGAAGCTGAAACCCGGCGGCGAATTCCGTTTCGGCACCGACCACCCCGTCTATCTGCGCTGGGCGCTGATGGTGATGAACGGGCGCGAGGATTTCGACTGGCTGTGCGAAAGCCCGCGCGATTTCCTCACCCGGCCCGGCGGCTGGCCGGAAACCCGCTATGAGGCGAAGGCGCGCCGCATCGGGCACGAGGTCTGGTATTTCCGCTACCGCAAGCGCGGCTGACCGCCGGGCCGGGCCACCCGCGCGGCCCCGACTTCCGCCATTGTCGCCTATTGCGGCCTATTGCTGATTGCCGTCCCGCACGTCCACGGTCGGCACGTCGATGGTTTCCTTCTTGGTGCCCACGACGACCTTCTTCGAATCCACATCGACTTTGGGCAGTTCGCCGCCCTTGACGCTGACATCCACATCGGG
The DNA here is from genome assembly GCF_014196495.1 of Sphingobium jiangsuense. Taxonomy (GTDB): domain Bacteria; phylum Pseudomonadota; class Alphaproteobacteria; order Sphingomonadales; family Sphingomonadaceae; genus Sphingobium; species Sphingobium jiangsuense. The sequence goes on along the minus strand of NZ_JACIDT010000003.1, from coordinate 191,893 downwards.
CAGCGCGCCGCGCCTCACCTCGGCGCTCCAGAAACCGGTCGCGAACAGCACCGCGACGATCGCCACGATCAACAGGATAACGACCAACAACGCCCGCGCGCCGCCACCGCGACGGCGCTCGGCGATCCTTTCCTCGCGGCGGGCTTCTTCCACATCCAGCCTGCGGTCTTCATATCTGTCCATGAGTCCTCTCCTCATTCTGGCATGGCGTCAACCAGCCAGAAGAGGCTCAGGTTCCCGCGCCTGCGTCGAGGCGAGGAAAGGGACCTTCAGTTGGGCGCGTTGCTGATGTCGACCTTTTCCACCCATTCGGGGTAGAAGCTCGGCTCGCGGTTCGACCAGCCGATCGCGGTCGCCGCCGCCTCGCTGATCGACTGGAGCAGCGCGCGCCGCCGGTCGGGGTGGAGGTTGGGCAGGCTCGCCGCCGCGCAGAAGGCGGCCGGCAGCCAGGGCCGCGCGCCCGCGCCCAGCAACCGCTCATAGAGGAAGCGATAGGCGGAGAAGCTGTTGAGCCGGTCCTGCCCCAGATCGAAGGCGGAGATGCTGATCAGCGGCGCCATGAACGGCTCCACCTGCTCCAGACCGCTGTCGTCGGGGATGATCGTGCGCAATTCGTTGAGCCGTTCGTAGACGCGGGACTGCGCGCGGATGCTGGCGGCCTCCACCACGTCGCGACACCACAGCTCCATCACGTCGGCCCGGCGGAACGCCACATCGAGCGACCGGCGGACATAGCGCTGCGTTGCTGCGGGGAAACTGGCGAATTCGCGCATTTCCGCGAGAGTGATGGAGCCTTCTGGCGCCTTGCCGCTGCTAGCCATATTCCTTGCCTTCCGAACTGCGAGAACCCGGATATCCACACCATATTTCCAACATGGTTAGCAAAGGCTTAATTCCCCGTTGCCCAAGGTTCATGAGCGGATGTTAATCCTGCTTCCCCGCGATTGGCAAGGGCTTTGTGCAGTGCAGCATAAGCGCCGGGCGATGGCCGTCCGCCTCCCCGGCATGTCCATTGCCGCCGGGTCCGGTTCGAGCAGACCACCCGGCCGGAGAGGCCAAGCGGCCACCGCCGGGCCGCAACCCGACAGGCGCGCCGGACAAAAAACGCCCCCGGATGCAAGGGACATCCGAGGGCGCATCCTGCATGCTGTCGGGCACTTCAGGATCTCTGAAACTTTCCATGACCTGCCAGAAATAGATGCGCGGAAAGGAGCGCGCCGTCGCCAGCGCCTGCATCCTCCCGTGTCATCGGCCCCCGCTACCTTCCCCAAGGTAACAATCTGACGAATCGCGCGGAACGTAACGTAATTTCTCGAAAGGTGCGAGGAAAAAATTAAAATTTGATAAGCATCCGCCCCCGACGGCGATGATCGCAATTGCGGAAAGCCGCTCTGGAACATATATGGAACAGCTAAGGTGCGACTCCGCCCGTGGCGGCGGCGGGCGCATGCAAAGACCGGCAATCAGGAATTTTTCCCACTCATGCTGACCCATATCAAGGTGCGGGGCGCGCGCGAACACAACCTCAAGGGTGTCGACGTCGACCTGCCGCGCGACAAGCTGATCGTCATCACCGGCCTTTCCGGATCGGGCAAGTCCAGCCTCGCCTTCGACACCATCTATGCCGAGGGGCAGCGCCGCTATGTCGAGTCGCTCTCCGCCTATGCGCGCCAGTTTCTGGAGATGATGCAGAAGCCGGATGTCGAGCATATCGACGGCCTCTCCCCCGCGATCAGCATCGAGCAGAAGACGACCAGCCGCAATCCGCGCTCGACCGTCGCCACCGTGACGGAAATTTACGATTATATGCGCCTGCTCTGGGCGCGCATCGGCATTCCCTATTCGCCCGCGACGGGCCTGCCCATCTCGGCGCAGACCGTCAGCCAGATGGTCGACCGGGTGATGGCGTTGCCGGACGGCACGCGGCTCTATCTGCTCGCGCCGGTGGTGCGCGGGCGCAAGGGCGAATATCGCAAGGAACTGGCCGAATGGCAGAAAGGCGGCTTCACCCGCGTCCGCATCGATGGAGAGCTTCACAATATCGAGGAAGCCCCCGCCCTCGACAAGAAATACAAGCATGACATCGAGGTCGTGGTGGATCGCATCGCGGTGCGCCATGACGATGACGGCAGCCTGCGCACCCGCCTAGCCGACAGCTTCGAGACGGCGCTCAAACTGGCCGACGGCCTCGCCTATGCCGATCTCGCCGAGGGCGTCGTGCCCGGCCGCGAGGAGGAAGCGCAGGCGGGCGGGGCGATGAAGAATGCGGGCATCCCCGCCAACCGCATCGTGTTCAGCGAGAAATTCGCCTGCCCGGTTTCCGGCTTCACCATCCCCGATATCGAGCCGCGTCTGTTCAGCTTCAACGCGCCGCAGGGCGCCTGTCCGGCCTGCGACGGCCTCGGCGAGAAGATGCTGTTCGACGAACAGCTCGTCGTCCCCAATGAGGAACTGACGCTCAAGAAGGGCGCGATCGTGCCCTGGGCGAAGTCCAACCCGCCCAGCCCCTATTATATGCAGGTGCTCGCCAGCCTCGCGCGCGAATTCGGCTTTTCCCTCGACACGCCGTGGCAGGAGCTGCCGGGCGAGGTGCGGCTCATCATCCTGCACGGCACCGGCGGCAAGCCCGTCACGCTGCGCTTTCAGGACGGCAAGAAGAGCTATGAGGTGCAAAAGCCGTTCGAGGGCGTGATCGGCAACCTCAACCGCCGCCTGCTCCAGACCGACAGCGCGTGGATGCGCGAGGAGCTGAGCAAATATCAGACCGCGCAACCGTGCGAGACCTGCGGCGGCGCGCGCCTCAAGCCCGAGGCACTGAGCGTGCGCGTCGCGCAGAGCGACATCAGTGCCGTCACCCGCTTTTCGGTCGTCGATGCGCTGGCATGGTTCACCGCGCTGCCGGAGCACCTGACCGACCAGCAGAACCAGATTGCCCGCGCGATCCTGAAGGAGATCGTCGAGCGCCTCGGCTTCCTCAACAATGTCGGCCTCGACTATCTCAACCTCGACCGCACCTCCGGCACGCTGTCGGGCGGCGAGAGCCAGCGCATCCGGCTCGCCAGCCAGATCGGCTCCGGCCTTTCGGGTGTGCTCTATGTGCTCGACGAACCCTCGATCGGCCTGCACCAGCGCGACAATGACATGCTGCTCGCGACATTGAAGCGCCTGCGCGACCTCGGCAATACGGTGCTGGTGGTCGAGCATGACGAGGACGCGATCCGCACCGCCGATTATATCCTCGATATGGGGCCGGGCGCGGGCGTCCATGGCGGGGAGATCGTCGCGCAGGGGACGCTGCCCGAAATCCTCGCCACCAAGGGATCGATGACCGCCGATTATCTCAACGGCACCCGCGCGATTGCCGTGCCGAAGAAGCGGCGCAAGGGCAATGGCAAGAAGCTGACGCTGACCAATGCCCGCGCCAACAACCTCAAGGGCGTGACCGCCAGCATCCCGCTCGGCACCTTCACCTGCATCACCGGCGTGTCGGGGTCGGGCAAGTCCAGCTTCACGCTCGACACCCTCTACGCCGCCGCCGCGCGCGCGCTGAACGGCGCGCGCATCGTCGCCGGGCCGCATGACAAGCTGACCGGGCTGGAGCATTGCGACAAGGTGATCGACATCGACCAGTCGCCCATCGGCCGCACGCCCCGGTCCAACCCGGCGACCTATACCGGCGCCTTCACCAATATCCGCGACTGGTTCGCCGGCCTGCCCGAAGCGCAGGCGCGCGGATACAAGCCGGGGCGCTTCTCCTTCAACGTCAAGGGCGGCCGCTGCGAGGCCTGCCAGGGCGACGGCGTCATCAAGATCGAGATGCACTTCCTGCCGGACGTCTACGTCACCTGCGAGGAATGCCACGGCAAGCGCTACAACCGCGAAACCCTCGAAGTGAAGTTCAAGGGCATGAGCATCGCCGACGTGCTCGACATGACGGTCGAGGATGCAGTCGAGTTCTTCAAGGCGGTGCCGCCGATCCGCGACAAGATGGCGATGCTGGCCGAGGTGGGCCTAGGCTATGTGAAGGTCGGACAGCAGGCGACCACCCTGTCGGGCGGCGAGGCGCAGCGGGTGAAGCTGGCCAAGGAACTCTCCCGCCGCGCGACGGGCCGCACCCTCTATATCCTCGACGAGCCGACCACCGGCCTCCATTTCGAGGATGTGCGCAAGCTGCTGGAGGTGTTGCACGCGCTGGTCGAGCAGGGCAACAGCGTGGTGGTGATCGAGCATAATCTCGACGTCATCAAGACGGCGGACTGGATCATCGACCTCGGCCCGGAAGGCGGCGTCAAGGGCGGCGAGATCATCGCTGTCGGCACGCCGGAGCAGGTGATCAACGAGCCGCGCAGCTATACCGGCAAATATCTGGCGCCCCTGCTGGGGCAGAAGGCAGCGGCGGCGGCGGAATAGCAGGCCGCCGCCGCGCGCCTTACACGCCGTAGCGCTTGTTCCCGCCCGACGTGATGCAATAGCGCCCGCCGCGCGGACCGGTGCAGACCATTCCGCTGCCGCAAGGGCAATAGCCGCCCGAAGCGCCGCCGCCCGACCGGCGCTTTTTCTTCCTCGCCGCCTTTTTCGGCACGGAAGAGGCAAGCGATACAGGCTTCGTCGCCCCTATATGCCTGCTCGCAACCCAGAGCGTCGTCGCCCCCTGCGCCACCTTCATCCACTCGCCCGACCGTTCCACCACCTGAAGCGAGGTGCCCTCCGGCAGCTTTTCCACGACAGGCGCATCCGCCGACGGGCCGGACCGCCCGTTGAGGCTGGAAGGCTGCACATAGACCGTCTCGCCGGCATTGGCGGGCACATCGGCCTCCTCCCCGATGGTGGAAAGCGAGCCCTGCGATTCCGCGCCGGCAACTGGCGCCGCGCCATTGCCCGCCGTCAGCGCCTGCGGGTCGGACGAACCGTCCCCGCCGCCCAGGCATTGCCCCAGCATCGCCACCAATCCGGCGATGAGCAAAAGGCCAAAACAGCCATTGTTCCCGCCGCCGCCCCGTGCCATTGTCTCGCATCCCTCCCCCAAAGACAGGCCGGAGGCGATCCTCTGCTCAGGAAAGCCATCCGGCAGGAAAGGCGATAATCCGGGCGGAAACCATCAAGGCAGTCCGTTTCGATCCGAAACCGGCGCTACCGGCGGAATATCTGGTCCATTTCCGATCATCCGTCACGCACCCCGGCGCTTCTCCGCCCGGCAGGGAACGCAACGGCTCGCCGCTTCGTTATCCCTCCCACTGATCCGTAGAGGAGAGACATCATGCCCCACCGGCCCGCAAGAGCCTGCGTCCTGACCGGTCTTTGCGCCTTCGTCGCACTGCCGCTCGCCGCATGCAGCGATTATGGCTATGGCGACCGCCCCGGCTATGCGAGCGACCGCTCCCATCGCTACGACAATGACGGCAGCTATTATCTCGGCGAGCGCGACCGCATCTATCGCGACCGCGACGGCCGCTATTATTGCAAGAAGCCCGACGGCACGACCGGCCTGATCGTCGGCGGGCTCGCGGGCGGGGTGCTCGGCAACGTCATCGCGCCGGGGGGCAGCAAGACGCTGGGCACCATCCTGGGCGCGGGGGCGGGCGCGATCGCCGGACAGGCGATCGACCGCAACAATGTCCGCTGCAAATAATATCCAGACTTGAGCACCGGAAGAGGCGGGCGATCAGCCCGTCACTTCTGGCATTTCGCGCAATAGAAGGTCGACCGCCCGCCATCGACGCGGCGCAGCACCGGCGCGCCGCAGCCGCAAGCTTCCCCCTCGCGCCCATAGACGCGCCATTGCTTCGAGAAATAGCCCAGCTCGCCATCGGGCCGCGCATAATCGCGCAGGGTGGAGCCGCCCGCCTCGATCGCGCTCGCCAGCACCGCCTTGATCGCCGCGACGAGCCGGTCGAGCTTCGGCGCGGAGAGCGTCCCCGCCTTCACCCACGGCGCGATGCCCGCCATGTGCAGCGCCTCGCACACATAGATGTTGCCCAGCCCGGCGACGACATGCTGGTCGAGCAGCGCCGCCTTGATCGCGGTGCCCTTCCCCGCCAGCGCCGCTTTCAGCGCCCGCCCGGTGAAGTCCTCGCCCAGCGGCTCCGGCCCCATTTTCGCGAACGGAGGATAGGCGGCGATGGCATCCGTCCGCACCAGCTCGACGAAGCCGAAGCGGCGCGGATCGCACAGCGACAGCCGCCGCCCTTCGTCCGTTTCCAGCAGCAGATGGTCGTGCCGCCCCGTCTCTTCCGGGTCCACCCGCCAGCGCCCCGACATGCCGAGGTGGAAGATCATCGAATCCCCCCGGTCCGTCTCCACCAACCCATATTTGGCGCGGCGGCCCAGCCGCTCCACCCGCGCGCCGGTCATCCGCTGGCGCAGGTCGGGCGGGAAAGGCAGGCGCAGATCGGCGCGGCGAGGCTCCACCAGCGTCAGCACGCGGCCCTCAAGCACGGATCGCAAACCGGCGACGGTCGTTTCAACTTCGGGTAATTCAGGCATGGCACCTGCTTACCCGCTTCCCGCCCGCGCGAACAGGCGCATTTTTTGACCGCGTTTTCCGAGTCGTCAGATGTTCCATCTGACTTGAAAACGCTCTAGAGGCGTAGTCCATGAACGAAACTGTGTCCTTCGGCTATCGCGATGTCGATGCCAGCGAAAAGACCGGCATGGTCCGGTCCGTCTTTTCCGGCGTGGCCGCGAAATACGACCTGATGAACGACGCTATGTCGGGCGGCCTGCATCGGCTGTGGAAGGATCATTTCGTCCGCCGCGTGAACCCCCGCAAGGACGAGGCGATCCTCGACATGGCGGGCGGCACCGGCGACATCGCCTTCCGCCTGCACAGGGCCGGCGCGCAGGTGACGGTCGCCGACATCAATCCGGAAATGCTCGCCGTGGGGCAGGAACGCGCGAAGAAGCGCGGGATAGACGACCTTCTCTGGTCGGAACAGAATGCCGAGCAGTTGAGCTTCTCCGACCGCAGCTTCGACGCCTACACCATCGCCTTCGGCATCCGCAACGTGACCTTCATCGACAAGGCGCTGAAGGAAGCGCACCGCGTGCTGAAGTTCGGCGGGCGCTTCTTCTGCCTCGAATTCTCGACCACCACCTGGCCGGGTTTTTCGGAGATGTACGACGCCTATTCGCATCATCTGGTGCCGAAGCTGGGCAAGCTGCTCGCCAATGACGAGGACAGCTACCGCTATCTGGTCGAATCGATCCGCCGCTTTCCCTCGATGCCGGAATTCGAGCGGATGATTAAGGACGCCGGTTTCGTGCAGACGAAGGTGGAGCCGATATTGGGCGGGCTGGTCGCGATCCACAGCGGCTGGAAGATCTGACGACCGGCACCATGGCATCGCACGCGACGCATCTCTGGCGGCTGCTCAAATGGGGCCGCACCCTCGCCCGGCATGGCGCGCTGATGGGGATAGAGCGGGATCCGCTCACCCCGCCGCCGGTGCGCCGCCTCGTGCGCCTCGCCCGCTTCGGCGCGCGTATCCCGGCGCAGCCCCGCTATGCCGAGGCGTTTCAGGCGATCGGCCCGGCCGCGATCAAGCTGGGCCAGACGCTCGCCACCCGCCCCGATCTGGTGGGCGAGGAAGCCGCGCACGACCTGCTCCGCCTTCAGGATGCGCTGCCGCCCGTGCCCTTCCCGGCGATCCGCGCGCAGATACAGAGCGCGCTCGGCCGGCCGATAGAGGCGCTGTTCGCCCGCTTCGACGAGGAGCCGGTGGGCGCCGCCTCGATCGCGCAGGTGCATCGCGCAGTCACCACCGACGGGCGCGACGTCGCGGTGAAGGTGCAGCGCCCCGGCGTCGCCGACCAGTTCGCCCGCGACATCCAGACCTATGAATGGGCCGCCGCCCATCTCGAAAAGCTGGGCGGGGAGGTGGCGCGCCAGCGCCCGCGCCTCGTCATCGCCAATTTCAAGCGCTGGACCGTGCGGGAACTGGACCTGCGGCGCGAGGCCGCGTCCTCGTCCGAACTGGCCGAGGCGATGGCGGCGGAGCCGGGCTATACCGTGCCCGCCATCGACTGGGACCGCACCTCAGGCCGGGTGATGACGATGGAGTGGGTCGACGGCGTCAAGATATCGGACCGCGACGCGATCATCGCCGCCGGGCACGACCCGCGCGTGCTGGCCGAGCGGCTGGTCAACACCTTCCTGCATCAGGCGATCGCGGAGGGCTTCTTCCATGCCGACATGCATCAGGGCAATCTGTTCGTGACGCCGGACGGACGAATCGCCGCGCTCGATTTCGGCATCATGGGCCGGATCGACCGCCGCGCGCGGCTGTGGCTCGCGGAAATTCTCTACGGCCTCATCACCGGCAATTACCGCCGCGTCGCGGAGATTCATTTCGAGGCGCAATATGTGCCCGCCCATCACAATGTCGCGGAATTCGCGACCGCCCTGCGCGCGGTGGGTGAACCGATGCGCGGCAAGCCGGTGCGGGAGCTGTCGGTCGGCCAGATGCTCGACGGGCTGTTCGCGATCACCCGCGATTTCGACATGCAAACGCAGCCGCACCTGCTGCTGCTGCAAAAGACGATGGTGATGGTGGAGGGCGTCGCGACGATGCTCGACCCGGACATCAACCTGTGGGAAACCAGCGCGCCCTATGTGAAGGGCTGGCTGCGCGACGAGCTGGGGCCGGAGGCGAAGGTCGCCGACGCGCTGATCGAGAACTGGCGCACGCTGCAACGCCTGCCCGACCTGATCCGCCGCATCGAGGATCGTTACCCCGCGCCCGGCGGCGCGCCTGCCCCGCCGCCGCTTCCCGAGGTGAAGCTGATGGAATGGAAGGGCGGCTGGGTGCTGCGCTATGGCGCGGTCGCCATCGTGGCGGCGGCGGCTGGCGCGGCGGCAATGCAGCTGCTAGGCTGAACGGCCATAAGGAATCCCGATGGAAAAGCGCATCCTTCTGACCGTATCGGGCGGGATCGCCGCCTATAAGTCGCTGGAGCTGGTCCGCCTGCTGCGCAAGGACGGTTTCGCCGTGCGCGCGGTGATGACCAAGGGCGCGGAGCAGTTCGTCACCCCGCTGTCGCTCGGCGCGCTGACCGAGGATCATGTCTATCGCGACCTGTTCGACCTGAAGGACGAGCAGGAAATCGGCCATATCCAGCTGTCGCGGCAGGCCGATCTGGTCGTCGTCTGCCCGGCCAGCGCCGATATCCTCGCGAAGATGGCCGCGGGGATCGCCGACGACCTCGCCACCACCCTGCTGCTCGCCACCGACAAGCCGGTGCTGGCCGTGCCCGCGATGAACGTGCGCATGTGGAACCACGCCGCCACCCGCCGCAACCTCGCTCAGCTGGAGGAGGACGGCGTCCACATCATGCAGCCCGACGAGGGCGAGATGGCCTGCGGCGAATATGGGCCGGGCCGCCTGCCGGAACCGGTGGCGATCCTGGGCGAGATCCGCCGCCTGCTCTCCCCCGGCCGGCGCGCGCAGGCCGTGGGCCTGCCCCCGCTGCTGGAGGAGCATCAGCGCCCGCTTTCCGGCCGTCATGTGCTCGTCACCGCCGGGCCGACGCATGAGCCGATCGACCCGGTGCGCTACATCGCCAACCGCTCGTCGGGCAAGCAGGGCTTCGCCATCGCCGCCGCCGCCGCGCGGGCGGGCGCCCGCGTCACGCTGGTCGCCGGGCCGGTCGACCTGCCGACGCCCGAAGGCGTCACCCGCGTGGACGTCACCACCGCGCGGGAGATGCTCGCCGCCGTGGAAGGCGCGCTGCCCGCCGATTGCGCGGTGATGGTCGCCGCCGTCGCCGACTGGCGCGTGGCGCAGGAGGCCGGGCAGAAGCTCAAGAAGGACGGCTCCGCCGCCCCCGCCCCGCTGGAACTGGCGGAAAACCCGGACATATTGGCGACGCTGGCGATCAGCGGCCAGCGGCCCCGATTGCTGATCGGCTTCGCCGCCGAAACGGAGAATGTCATCGCCCATGCGCAGGCGAAGCTGGCGCGCAAGAATTGCGACATGATCGTCGCCAACGACGTGTCCGGCGGGCCGGGGGAAAGCGTGATGGGCGGATCGCGCAACCGCGTGCACCTCGTCACCGTGGAGGCGGTCGAAAGCTGGGACGATCTTCCCAAGGAAGAGGTCGCGGCCCGTCTGGTCGACCGCATCGCCTCTCGTCTCGATTCGGTTCGCCCCTGAAAGAGCGAGCCGGATTCCGCGCTGGCGGAGGTTTCCATCTGCGCTGAAAACCCTCTATCAGGGCAGGCATGAGCAACCCTGTAGAGATTCGCCTCAAGCGCCTGCCCCATGGGCATGGCCTGCCCGTTCCCGCCTATGCCACCGCCGGGGCCGCCGGCATGGATGTCGTCGCCGCCGAGGATGTGGACCTGCCGCCGCGCGGCCGTCATGCGGTCGCGACCGGCTTCGCGCTCGCCATTCCCGAAGGCTTCGAGGTGCAGGTCCGCCCGCGCTCCGGCCTCGCGCTGAAGCATGGCATCTCGCTGCCCAACACGCCGGGCACCATCGACAGCGACTATCGCGGCGAGCTGAAGATCATCATGGTCAATCTGGGCGAGGAAGGCTTCGCCATCCGGCGCGGCGACCGGATCGCGCAGCTGGTGGTCGCCCCGGTGCAGCTCGCAAGCTTCGCGGAGGTCGAGGAGCTGGACGACACCGCGCGCGGCGCGGGCGGCTTCGGCTCGACAGGCGTGAAAAGCGCATGAGCATCGCGGCGCTGGGCGACGACCAGCTCGACCGTTATGCCCGCCATATCATCCTCAAGGAGATTGGCGGCGAGGGGCAGAAGCGCCTGCTCAATGCGCATGTGACGCTGATCGGCGCGGGCGGCATCGGCAGCCCGGCGATCCAGTATCTCGCGGGCGCGGGCGTCGGCACGCTGCGCGTGATCGACGACGACCGGGTGGACCTCTCCAACCTGCAACGCCAGACGCTGTTCGACACCGCCGATATCGGCGCGCCCAAGGCCGAGGCGGCGATGCGCGCCGTCGCCCGGCTCAACCCGGACGTGAAGGTCGTGCCGATCCTCCAGCGGCTCGACGCAAGCAATGCGGAGGCGCTGTTGCACGACAGCGACGTGATCCTCGACGGCTGCGACAATTTCGCGACGCGCCTTGCCGTCAGCGACATGGCGACCCGGCTGCGCATCCCGCTGGTGTCGGCGGCGGTGGGGCAGTTCGAGGGCCAGCTTTCGGTCTTTCGCGGCTGGGAAGCGGGCCAGCCCTGCTATCGCTGCTTCGTCGGCAACGACCCCGCCCGCGCCGACGCCAGCTGCGCCGACCAGGGCGTGCTCGGCGCGCTGACCGGCGTGATGGGCAGCCTCGCCGCGCTGGAGGCGATCCGCGCGCTCGTTCCCTTCGGCGAGGACAGCGCGGGCAAGCTGCTGATCGCGGACCTGCTGTCGCTGCGCTTTCGCACCCTGCGCCTGCCGCCAGACCCCGCCTGCCCGGCCTGTGCCGTCGAATCGTGCCCGGCGGCCTGAACATCCTACTCCTCGGCGAGGATGCGGAGCGGCTGCGCGCCGCGCTGATGCTCGCTATGGCCCAGCGGGCGCTGGAGGGCGATGCGCGGATCTTCCTGCAAATGGAGGCCGTGCGCCTGCTCGCCCCGCCCGTCGCCGCGCCGCGCGATGCGGAGCATCTGCGCGCCGGCTTCCCGCCGCTGGCGACGCTGCTCGACGAGGCGCTGGGCGACGGCGTGGCCGTCATCGCCTGCCAGAGCGGCCTTGCGCTCTGCGCGATGGAGGCCACCGATCTCGACCCACGGATCGAGACGGGCGGCCTCCTGTCGTTCATGGCAGCGATCGACCCCGCCGACCGCCTGCTGAGCGTTTAGAATTGGGTGATCATGGCGTTCGGGACCACGGCACCCGCCGAATGCCAAGGAACGGCCAATCCTCGCCTTCCCCATCGCGTCATGCCAGCGAAGGCTGGCATCTGCTGAGGCGGCGCGCCACATCGCTTACGACCCCAGCCTTCGCTGGGGTGACGGTAAAGGCGAACGGCCGATTCCCACCCCCGAAGCCGCCCTTCCACGACCAGTCAGCTACAGCGCGATCTCATGCACCCAGCCCGCCGGGCCGGGCTGCTGGTTGCGCTGGATCGCGACCAGTTCGTCGCGCAGCGCCGCCGTCACCGGGCCGGTCTGGCTGCCGCCGATGGTGAAATCGCCCTTGGTCGAGCGGATCTCGCCCACCGCGACGATCACCGCCGCCGTGCCGCAGGCGAACGCCTCGCGCAGCCTGCCGCTCTGCGCGTCGGCGCGCCAGTCGTCGATCGAATAGGGCCGTTCCTCGACCGCGCGGCCTTGCGCCCGCGCCAGCTCGATGATCGAGTCGCGGGTGATGCCGGGCAAGATCGTGCCGCCCAGCGGCGGGGTGATCATCGACCCGTCGTCGAACACGAAGAACAGGTTCATGCCGCCCAGTTCCTCGACCCAGCGGTTTTCCTTGGTGTCGAGGAACACCACCTGATCGCAGCCATGCTCGATCGCCTCCGCCTGCGCGAGCAGGCTCGCCGCGTAGTTGCCGCCGCATTTGGCCGCGCCCGTGCCGCCCGGCCCGGCACGCGAATACTCATCCGACACCCAGACCGACACCGGCTTCGCGCCGCCCTTGAAATAGGCGCCCACCGGGCAGGCGATCACGCAGAAGATGAACTCGGCGGCGGGCTTCACGCCCAGGAACACCTCGTTGGCGAACATGAACGGGCGCAGATAGAGACTGCCGTCGCCGCCCGGCACCCATTTGCGGTCGATCTTCACCAGTTCCTCGCAGGCCTGGATGAACAGCTCCTCCGGCATTTCCGGCATCGCCATGCGATGCGCGGACTGGTTGAAGCGGCGGGCGTTGCGTTCCGGGCGGAACAGGGTGATGCCGTCCTCGCCCGCGCGATAGGCCTTCAGCCCCTCGAAAATCTCCTGCGCATAATGCAATACCGCGGCGGCCGGATCGAGCTGGAACGGCTGGCGCGCGCCTACGCGGGCGTCATGCCATCCCTTTTCGGCGGTCCAGCGGATCGTCACCATATGGTCGGTGAAGACCCGGCCGAACGCCGGATTGGCCATCGCCTCTTCCCGCGCCTTGTCGTCCAGCGCGGCGGGATTTGCTGTTATTTCGAACTGCATTGCGCACCTTCATTGTTCTGCGGGCCGGTCCATAGCCCCATGATCCGGCAGGTGGAAGGCTATGGAACGGCTCGCGCCGATTTTCAAGCAAAATAGGTTAAATATGCTGACCTATATTTCGGCCCGTTTTTACGCGCCCGCATCCCGAAAGGGCAAGCCCGGTCCTCGCCTCCCGCCGCGCTTACCGCTATAGTCGCCGCGCAATGCAGAGGGAGAGAGGCCGATGAGCTGGACCGACAACCGCAATATCGTGACGCTGGCAAGCGCCGGGCTGCTGACCGTGGGCATGATCATCGGCGGCTATCTACTCGGCGACGGACTGACGCGGGCGCGGGCGGCGGACCGGTCCGTCACCGTGCGCGGGCTGGCCGAGCGCGACGTGATGGCGGACCTTGCGACATGGACCATCGCCTATAACGCCACCGGCACCGATATCACCGCCGTGCGCGCCGATATCGACGCCAGCACCAAAACGCTGACCGACTATTTCCGCGCGCTCGGCTTCAAGGCTGAGGAGCTGAAGCCGATCGGCGCGGGGGTGAACCAGTATCTCAACAACGGCATCCCCAACATCACCATCACCCAGAAGATGCAGCTGCGCACCACCGACATCGCCCGCGCCCAGCGCGCGGTCGCGCAGCAGTTCGACCTCGTGCGGCGCGGCGTCACGTTGCAGGAAGGGTCGGCGATGACCTACAGCTTCACCAAATTGAACGACATCAAGCCCGCTATGGTGGCCGAGGCGACCAAGGATGCGCGCAAGGCGGCGGAGCAGTTCGCGCAGGACAGCGGCATCGGCGTCGGCAGCATCAAGAGCGCGACGCAGGGCTATTTCTCGATCGAGCCGCGCGACGGAGAACCGTCCGGCGGCGGCTATGGCGCGAGCGACACGCCCTACAAGAAGGTGCGCGTCGTCACCACGGTGGATTTCTACCTGAAATAGGCGGTCAGCGCTTCGCCGGGGCGGTGGCGCCGTCCGCCTCCAGCTGCGCGAGCGACTCGCGCGCGGCCTTCGCCTGGACGCTCTCCGGCGCGAGCGTCAGCACCCGCTGCCACGCGGCCTTTGCGCCCGTCTCGTCGCCGGAAAGGATGGCGATATTCCCTTCCTCCAGCGCGACCGAGGCGTCATCCGGCGACCGTTTGCGCGCCTCGGCGATATCCGCCCGCGCGCGCGTCAGGTCGTTCCCCCGCCGCGCCAGCGTCGCGGACAGCAGCCAGCCGAGCGGATCGTCGGGCGCCTGTTTGAGCGCGAGGTCGATGTCCGTGCGCGCGCCTGCTATATCGCCCATGGCCACCAAAGTGCGCGCCCGGTCGAGATGGATTTCCCCCTTGGCCAGCCCGTCCGGCAGGCCATGGCCGAGCGCCGCGTCGAAATAGCCGCGCGCCCTTTCCGCCTGCCCGCCCGCCAGCGCCGCATTGCCCGCCTGCGCGAAGAGGCGCGCCGAATCGACCGGCGATCCCGCCCGCTGCGCCTCGTCGGCGGCGGCTTCGAACGCGGCGGCGGCGGCATCCCAATGCTCGGCCTGCGCCTCGGCGAAGCCCCGGCATTGCGCGGCCGGGAAACTCCCGCCCTCCAGCGCCCAGCCCTGCGCGAAACGCACGCCCGCCGCCGGATCCTCCGCCGCCCTGTCGAGGCATTGCTGGAATTTCGCGGCCATTTCGGGCGACAGCGCCCTGCCGCGCTGCTCCGGCTGCGGCCGCGCGGCGGTCTCGGCGGCGGCGGCGGAGCGCTCGTCGGCGCGGCGCTGCTCGGCCTGCCGGCGGCTGCGGTTCATCACCGCCTCGGTTTCGGGCGTATAGGCGCCCGCCTGCATCAGCAGCAGCGAAATCAGGATCATGCGTTCTCCAGCAATCCGTCGACCAGGCGCAGCAGCAGCGCGATGTCGCCGTCCCGCGACAGGCGGTGGTCGCCATTCTTGACCAGCAGCGTCTGTATGTCGGCTGAACGCAGGCAGGCGGCGGCGCGGATGGCGATCTGCCACGGTACGACCTCGTCCTGCTGCCCATGGAGCAGCCGCACCGGACAATCGAGCGCGATTTCGCCTGCGAGAAGCTGGTTCGCCTGCCCCGATTCCCAGAAGCCCAGCGTCGTCACATAGGGGTCGCCATAGTCGGACGGCTCGACGATCCTCCCCTCCTCGCGCAATTGCTTCTTCTGCTCCTCGGTGAAGCCCCAGGAGGTGAAATCGGGCGCGGCGGCGATGCCGATCAGCCCGGCCACCCGCTCCGCCCGCGCCAGCGCGACCAGCAGCGCGAGCCAGCCGCCCATCGAGGAGCCGATCGGGACGATCTGCCCCTGCGGCCAGAAATGATCGACCAGCGCCAGCACGTCGTCGCGCCAGATGGCCAGCGTCCCGTCCTCGAACCGCCCCTCGCTCGCCCCGCAGCCCGAATAGTCGAGCAGCAGGCAGGCCCGGCCCGTTTCCCGCGCATGGGCGAACACCGCCTGCGCCTTTCCGCCTTCCATGTCGGACATATAGCCGGGCAGGAACAGGAGCAGCGGCCCTTCCCCCGCGACGAAGCGGCAGGCGAGTCGCACGCCGTCGGCGCGGGGAACGAAGGAAATGGCGGCGGCATCGGCGGCGATCTGGTTCATGCCCGCCTTATGGGCCGGACCGCGCCTTTCTGGCAAGCCGCCGGGATGCTTCCCCGATGCGCAGCGCCAGCCTCCCCTCCTCGCCCGCTTGGTGCGCGAACGCGATAAATTGCTCAGGCAAGGGGCCATCCCTCTTCCCGTTGCCGTCATCTGATGGCATAGGCCAAAGGGTCATGAGCAAAGAAGAAACCTCGCAAAACACCGACTCCGGCGCTCCCGCAACGGCAACACCGGAATCGAAAACGGGTGACGCCACCCGCTCCGTCGGCGGCAAGGCGCTGGTCGGCGCCGCGGTGGGCATCGGTTCGGCGGCCATCGTCGCCGCGCTGCTTTACGCCCGCAAGCGGTCCTGACCTCTCCGCCATCGATGGGCATGGCCCCGGCCTGACGGGGTCGCCCCATAAGCGCGCCCATCCCTCCACGCCCGCGTGGAGCCTTGCGGCCGCGCCGGGTTTTTATTGACAGCGCCCGCCCTCCCTTTAAGGACCGGGCGGTGCGATTATCGCAATTTCAACCCTTTTCCACGAAGAAGCCTGCCATGTCCGCGATGCTGAAGATCACTCTGCCCGATGGTTCCGTGCGCGAAGTCGCGCCCGGCACTACGCCGGCGGATATCGCGGCGGCGATCGGCCCCGGCCTCGCCAAGGCGGCGATCGCCGCGCGGGTCGACGGCGAACTGCGCGACATCATGCGCCCGCTGGAGCAGGACGCGCACCTCGCGCTCGTCACCGCGAAGGACGAGGCCGACGCGCTGGAACTCGCCCGCCACGACTTCGCCCATGTGCTGGCCGAGGCGGTGCAGGCGCTCTATCCCGGCACGCAGATCACCTTCGGTCCGGCGACCGAGGACGGTTTCTACTACGACTTCGCGCCGAGCGCCGCGCACGGCCCCTTCACCGAAGAGGATCTTCCCGCCATCGAGGAGAAGATGCGCGAGATCATCCGCGCCGACAAGCCGCTGCGGCGCGAGGTGTGGAACCGCGACGACCTGATCGCGCGCTGGCAGGCGGAAGGCGAGACGTTCAAGGCGCAATGGGCCGCCGAACTGCCGCAGGGCGAGGACATCAGCGTCTACTGGTCCGGTGGCGACTGGCTCGACATGTGCCGGGGGCCGCATCTGGCCTCCACCGGCAAGCTCGACCCGCAGGCGTTCAAGCTGATGCGCGTGTCCGGCGCCTATTGGCGCGGCGACCAGAAGAACGCGATGCTCTCCCGCATCTACGGCACCGGCTGGCTCAATAGGAAGCAACTCGACGCCCACCTCCACCGGCTGGAGGAGGCGGCCAAGCGCGACCATCGCAAGCTGGGCGCGGAGATGGACCTGTTCCACCTCCAGCAGGAAGCGCATGGCAGCGTGTTCTGGCACCCCAAGGGCTATATCATCTGGCGCGAGCTGGAAGCCTATATGCGCCGCGCGATCGACGGCGCGGGCTATCGCGAGGTCAAGACGCCGCAGGTGATGGACTCGCGCCAGTGGGAGCAATCCGGTCACTGGGGCAAATATCGCGAGAATATGTTCGTCATCCCCGACGAGGTGCCCAATGTCGAGGATGAAGGTCCGATCATTTCCGGCGATGCGGAATGGATGGCGCTGAAGCCGATGAACTGCCCGGCGCATGTCCTCATCTTCAAGCAGGGCATCAAGAGCTATCGCGACCTGCCGCTGCGCCTCTACGAAAATGGCTGCTGCCACCGCAACGAGCCGCATGGCGCGCTGCACGGGCTGATGCGCGTGCGCCAGTTCACGCAGGACGACGCCCATATCTTCTGCCGCGAGGACCAGATCGTCGAGGAAGTCCGCGCCTTCTGCGCGCTGGCCGACCGCGTGTACAAGGATCTGGGCTTCGCCGATTATGCGATCAAGCTGGCGCTGCGCCCGGACAACCGCTTCGGCACCGAGGAAATGTGGGACCAGGCCGAGGCCGAACTGCGCGACGCGGTGCGGATCGCCAGGGAGCATGGCGAGGTGCAGGGCGAGCTGGCGGAACTGCCCGGCGAGGGCGCCTTCTACGCGCCGAAGCTGGAATGGCACCTGACCGACGCCATCGGCCGCACCTGGCAGGTCGGCACGATCCAGTCCGACCGCGTGCTGCCTGACCGGCTCGACGCCAGCTATGTCGGCGAGGACGGCGAGCGGCACCGGCCGATCATGCTCCATCGCGCGATCTTCGGCAGCTATGAACGCTTCATCGGCATGCTGATCGAGCATCATGCGGGCCGGCTGCCGATGTGGCTCGCGCCCGTGCAGGCGGTGGTCGCGACCATCGTTTCGGATGCGGAGGATTATGGCCGCATCGTGCTCGACCGGCTGAAGACGGCGGGCATCCGCGCCGAAACCGACTTCCGCAACGAGAAGATCAACTACAAGGTGCGCGAGCACAGCCTGGCCAAGGTCCCCAACCTGCTGGTGATCGGCAAGCGCGAGGCGGAGGAAGGCAAGGTCGCGCTGCGCGTGCTGGGCGCGGACCAGCCGCAGCAGATCATGCCGCTTGACGAAGCGGTCGCGATGCTTGCAAAACAGGCGCTGGCACCCGATATGCGATGATGCACCATTGCAACAACGGGGCGCACATGCGAGAGGCGATGCCGATGCCCCCTTTTCGTGTGCCCTGAAAAACGGTACACACGCCCCGGAACAGTCTGAGAGGAGAAACTGCTATACGTCCGCCGATGATGCGCCGTCCGATGGCGCCGATGCCGAAATCCGGCCCCCGTTACAATGAATTCATCACCGTGCCCAAGGTACGCGTGATCGACGAAAACGGCGAAAATCTGGGCATTCTCTATACCCGCGAGGCGATTGAGCAGGCTGCCGATGTCGGCCTCGATCTCGTCGAGGTTTCTCCTACCGCCGATCCGCCGGTGTGCAAGTTCCTCGATATCGGCAAGTATAAGTATGAGGCGCAGAAGAAGGCGAATCTCGCCCGCAAGACCCAAAGGACGCAGGAGATCAAGGAGATCAAGATGCGTCCGAACATCGACGATCACGACTATGACGTGAAGATGCGGTCGATCAACAAGTTCATCGGCGAAGGCGACAAGGTGAAGGTGACGCTGCGCTTTCGCGGCCGCGAACTGTCGCACCAGCAGCTCGGCATGCAATTGCTTCAGCGCGTCGCCGAGGAAATCGCCGAAATCGCGAAGGTCGAAGCCTATCCCCGCATGGAGGGCCGCCAGATGCTGATGGTGCTCGCGCCGAAGTAAAGCGTCTTGATACCGCCCATCCATCGAACCTGAATACGTTCGGGCCGAGCCTGTCGAAGCCCTGTCTTTCTTGAAAAGGGCAGCGCTTTCGCGGGCACGGGCGATTCCGGCTGGATACCATCGCTCCGGCCCAGCATCCCGCTCCATACGGGCGTTATCGCTGCCCCAGCCATCGACCGAGACGACCCCCAAAGGGCGGTTATATTTTTGCAAGCCGTTCGCGAGACGGTCGCTTTAGCCAATCACGGAGTTCGCCTTCATCGTCACCCTGAACTTGTTTCAGGGTCCATTTCACCGGATTGAGCGGAGCAGTGTGGCGCTTGATGGATGCTGAGCCGAAGACCAGCGCAGCTAAACAAGTTCAACATGACGGTTGGACTCTTGGAACCAACCGAACAAAATCAACCATTTATTCCCGTTATGCCAGCGCAGGCGGGCATCTCGGGAGGGGGTGTGCATCATGGCCTACGACCCCAGCCAGCGCTGGGGCGAAGGCAAAGGCGCAGACCCGCTCTCTGCCCCCAACCCGGTGCTCAAGCTCCGATCTGCAACGGACGTAACCGCCCTTAAAGCACGGCGGAGCGGCCGTCAGCCCCCGCCGCCCGCCGCCGGTTTCTCGGCGCGTCCCTTGAAGCCCTGTGCGATCACATACCATTCGCTGCTGCCCTTGCGGCTCGCCGGGGGCTTGGCATGTTTGACCGTGGCGAAGTTGCGCTTCAGCACGGCCAACAGATCCTGATCCGTACCGCCCGCGAACACCTTGGCAACGAAAGCCCCGTCCGGCTTCAGATGCTCGATCGCGAACCAGGCCGCCGCCTCGACCAGCCCCATGGTGCGCAGATGGTCGGTCTGCGCATGGCCCACCGTATTGGCCGCCATGTCCGACAGCACGAGGTCCGGCGCATCGCCCAGCGCCTCGGCCAACAGCGCATCGGCGGCCGGGTCGAGGAAATCCATCTCGAAAATGGCGACGCCCTCGATCGGGTCGACGGGCAGCAGGTCGATGCCGACGACCTTCGCCTGCGGCGCCTGCTTGCGCACCACCTGCGCCCACCCGCCCGGCGCGATGCCGAGATCGACCACCGCCCGCGCCCTCTTCAGCAGGCCGAATTTTTCGTCCAGCTCGATCAGCTTGAACGCGGCGCGGCTGCGCCAGCCTTCCGCCTTCGCCTTCTTCACATAGGGGTCGTTCAGCTGCCGTTGCAGCCAGCGCGTCGATTGCGCGCTGCGGTTGCGCGCGGTCTTGACCCGCACCTTGCCGCCGCCCGTCCCGCGCGTCACAGCCTTTGATCCATCAAACAGCGCAAAATACCCTCACGAATTCCGCGATCCGCGATCCCCAGCCGCGCGGCGGGCCAGATGTCGAGGATCCCTTCCAATATCGCGCACCCCGCGACCACCAGATCGGCCCGCTCCGCGCCGATGCTGGGCAGCGCGCGGCGTTGCTCCAGCGTCATGCCGGACAGGCGCCGGGCGATGCCGCGCATCGATTCGATCGGCACGATCAGTCCGTCGATCAACTGCCGGTTATAGCGCGGCAGGTCGAGGTGGATGCTCGCCAGCGTCGTCACCGTCCCCGATGTGCCGAGCAGCCGCGCCGCGCCACCCCCCACCGGCAGCCGCCCGGCAAAGGGCGCGAAGCTTTCCGCCACGCGGGCGCGCATATTGGCATAGGCGCGCAGCCGCACCTGCGGGTCGTCCGATTCCGCCGCCTCGCTTTCCGTCAGCGACACGACGCCGAGCGGCGCGCTCAGCCAGTCGATGATGCGCGGCGCCTCGCCCCGGCTGTCGACCAGCACCAGCTCGGTGGAGCCGCCGCCGATGTCGAAGATCAGCGCGGGTCCATCGCCCGGCTCCAGCAGCGCATGACACCCCAGCACCGCCAGCCGCGCCTCTTCCTGCGCGGAGATGATGTCGAGCGCGATGCCGGTTTCGCGATAGACCCGCTCGATGAACGCCTGCCCGTTGGTGGCCCGGCGGCACGCCTCGGTCGCGACCGATCGGGCCAGCGTGACCTGACGACGGCGCAGCTTGTCGGCACAGACTGAGAGCGCGCTGATCGCCCGGTCGATCGCCGCATCGCTGAGCGCCCCGGTCGCCGACAGCCCCTCGCCCAGCCGGACGATGCGCGAGAAGGCATCCACCACGACGAACCCGTCGGCGGAAGGCTTTGCGATCAGCAGGCGGCAATTATTGGTTCCAAGGTCGATGGCGGCGTAGCTTTTCCTGGCGGGCCAACGCGCCGCATGCAGGGCCAGCGCCCCGCCTGCTGATACGCCATTGTTCCGCCGCCGCGCGGGGTCGCGATCCCCCTGCGGCGCGGCGCGGCCTTGTTGCGCCATAAATCGTCACTCACTTATGCTCTCCGGTCCTTGCATGAGGCCGGTACTTGGCGCCCAAGCTATGACGTGTTGCCCGATTGCGCAAGTGCGGGATCGCCTTTCCCGACCGCGCCCCGCCCCTCCCCGCCGCTGCGGCGAGCGCAGGGAAAAACCGCGCCGGGGCGTGCAACAAACCCCCTTGACCCTGCATCGAACCTGGCCTATCTGCGGCCACCCATGCGGGCCATGCCCGCTTGCGATGCCCCGTCGTCTAAAGGTAAGACTACGGACTCTGACTCCGTCAATCGAGGTTCGAATCCTCGCGGGGCATCCAGAAATTTCCAGAAAATCAGATAGAGACCCGGTCAGCTAGTCGTAGTGGAAGCGGCATTGGGCGATTTCCAGCCGTTGCGCATCGCCCGCGCCTTCGACACGATAGACCGGCCGGTCAGCCTGATTGATCCGCCGCGACCACCAGTCCGTCGAGCATCCGGCACCGTCCATTCAGCATCGGTTCAGCGCCGATGGACGATCCGCGCCCTCGCCGCCCTTCCTCCCCTCCGGGCGGCGCTGAACCCTGGCCCCGCCGTCGAGCACCCGCTCCGGCGGGGCGCTTTTCCTCCGCCGCGGATTATTTGCCGACGAATACGCCGCGCGCGCGGTCCTTCGCCGCGCGGTCGGCGGGGAAGAGCGTGCCGCTCATCGCGATATAGACGCCCGGCGGGGCGACCTGCGCCGCCGCGAAGGCCATGCCGAGGTTGAAGGGCGCGTCCGTTTCGGCGAAGCGGGCGGGCGCCATCGCGCCGGTGAACACCACCGTCTTGCCCGCCGCCGCCTCGCCCAGCGCCAGCGCGCTTTGCGTCATCGTGTCGCTGCCATGGGTGATGACGATGCGACCGGCATCGCTTTCCGCCACCGCCGCCACGATCGCCGCGCGGTCGGCATCGTCGAGGTCGAGGCTGTCCTTGCGCATCAGCTCGCGCACCTCATAGGGGCAGGCGACGCGCGCGACCTCCAGCAGGCGCGGCGCCTGCGGGTCACCGGTCTTATAGTCGGACAGCGCGTCGAAATAGCTTTTGTCGATGGTGCCGCCGGTGGTCAGCACCAGGATTTTCGCGCCGCCATCGGCCATGGCCGCCTCAGCGCTTCTTCACGAACTCGGCGCGCAGCACGAGGCCCTTGATGCCCTCATGGCGGCAGTCGATCTCCTGCGGGTCGCCGGTCAGACGGATCGACTTGATGAGCGTGCCGCGCTTGAGCGTCTGGCCCGCGCCCTTCACCTCCAGGTCCTTGATCAGCGTCACCTGATCGCCATCGGCCAGCAGATTGCCGACCGCGTCGCGCACCTCGACGCTGTCGGCCGCCGCCTGCTTCGCCGCCAGTTCGGAGGCGGGGAGCCATTCGCCCGTTTCCTCGTCGAACACATAATCCTCGTCGCCGCTCATCAGCCTTCATCCCCCATGCGCAGCGCGGCGATGAATGCCTCCTGCGGAATCTGCACGCTGCCATATTCGCGCATGCGCTTCTTGCCCTCTTTCTGCTTTTCCAGCAGCTTCTTCTTGCGGGTGATGTCGCCGCCATAGCATTTGGCGGTCACGTCCTTGCGCAGCGCGGCGATGGTTTCGCGCGCGATCACCTTGCCGCCGATCGCCGCCTGGATCGGGATCTTGAACAGATGGCGGGGGATCAGGTCCTTCAGCCGCTCGCACATATGCCGCCCGCGCGCCTCGGCGGCGCCGCGATGGACGATCATCGACAGCGCATCGACCGGCTCGTTGTTGACGAGGATGTTCATCTTCACCAGATCGCCCTCGCGCATGCCGATCTGGTGATAGTCGAAGCTCGCATAGCCGCGGGAAATCGACTTCAGCCGGTCGTAGAAATCGAACACCACTTCATTGAGCGGCAGCTCATATTTGATCTGCGCCCGCCCGCCGACATAGGTCAGATCCTTCTGGATGCCGCGCCGGTCCTGGCACAGTTTCAGCAGCGCGCCGAGATATTCGTCGGGCACATAGATGGTCGCCTCGATCCACGGCTCGTCGATATGGTCGATATGGTTGGCATCCGGCATGTCGGCCGGATTGTGGAGCTGGCGCAGTTCGCCGTTGTTCATGTGGATATCGTACACCACCGACGGCGCGGTGGTGATGAGGTCGAGATCATATTCGCGGCTGAGGCGTTCCTGAATGATCTCCAGATGCAGCAGGCCGAGGAAACCGCAGCGGAAGCCGAAACCCAGCGCCGCGCTCGTCTCCATCTCGAAGCTGAACGAAGCGTCGTTGAGGCGCAGCTTGTGGATCGAATCGCGCAGCTTCTCGAAATCATTGGCGTCGACCGGGAACAGGCCGCAGAACACCACCGGCTGCACTTCCTTGAAGCCGGGCAGCGGTTCGGCGGCGGGGTTCTTCACCGTGGTGATGGTGTCGCCGACGCGGGTCTGCGCGATTTCCTTGATCTGCGCGGTGATGAAGCCGATTTCGCCCGGCCCAAGCTCCGGCAGCTGCTCGATCTTCGGGCGCATGCAGCCCACGCGGTCCACCAGATGCTCGGTGCCGCCGATCATGAACTTGATCTGCTGCCCCTTCTTCAGCACGCCGTTGATGACGCGCACGAGGATGACGACGCCGAGATAGGGGTCGTACCATGAATCGACCAGCATCGCCTTCAACGGCGCATCGCGGTCGCCCTTCGGCGCCGGTATCTTGGTGACGATGGCTTCCAGTATCTCGTCGATGCCGATCCCCGCCTTGGCGCTCGCCAGCACGGCTTCGGACGCGTCGAGGCCGATCACCTCCTCGATCTCCGCCTTCACCTTTTCCGGCTCGGCGGCGGGCAGGTCGATCTTGTTGATGACGGGCACGATCTCATGGTCATGCTCGATCGACTGATAGACGTTCGCCAGCGTCTGCGCCTCCACGCCCTGCGCGGCGTCCACCACCAGCAGCGCACCCTCGCAGGCGGCGAGGCTGCGCGACACCTCATAGGCGAAGTCGACATGGCCCGGCGTGTCCATCAGGTTCAGCTCATAGGTCTGGCCGTCCTTCGCGGTGTAATCCAGCCGGACGGTCTGCGCCTTGATCGTGATGCCGCGTTCCTTCTCGATGTCCATATTGTCGAGAACCTGCGCGGTCATCTCCCGCTCGGTCAGGCCGCCGCAGCGCTGGATGAGGCGGTCGGCCAGCGTCGACTTGCCATGGTCGATATGGGCGATGATCGAGAAATTGCGGATATGGGTGAGGTCTGCCATGGGGCGCCGATAGCAGGGGCGGCGGCTTATGTCACGAGGCGTCAAAACATACGCGCGGATCATGGTGAACCGGCTTGAGATTGCAACATCATGGCGATACGGTCACGGTCAGAACGGGGTCGTCCAGACATTGCTGACATCATCTTTCACATATTGACCTGATAGGGGGTATGACCATGAACAAGGCACAATTCCTGGCTGGGGCCTTCTCCGCCATCGCGCTGCTCGCGACGCCCGCCGTGGCGGCGGACAAGAAGGGATCCTCCGCGCGGCAGGCGCAGACCAAGGCGACGACGGAGATTCCGCGCTGCACCCGCAAGCTGGGCACGGTGGCGATCGTGGAGCCGGACACCCAGTGGTGGCGCGAACTGAGCCTCGGCAGCCCCGAGGCGATCCTGCGGGTGTTCATCCAGCAGTCGGGCTGCTTCACGCTGGTCAATCGCGGCCGCTCGATGGCCAGCCGCAACATGGAACGCGCGATGGCGGATTCCGGTGAATTGCAGGCCGGTTCCAACCTCGGCAAGGGGCAGGTGAAGGCGGCGGACTATTTCCTCCAGCCCGATATCGTCACCACCAACAGCAACAGCGGCGGCAATGCGCTGGGCGGCCTTGTCGGCGGTTTCCTGGGCGGGCGCACGCTGGGCGCACTGGCGGGCGGCATCTCGGTGAAGAAGAAGGAGGCGAACGTCACCCTGTCGATCGTCAACGCCCGCACCACCGAGGAAGAGGCGCTGGTCGAGGGCTATTTCCGCAAGTCGGACCTGAGCTTCGGCGCGGGCGGCGGCATGGGCTGGATGAGCGGCGTCGCGGCGGCCGGCGGCGGCGGCTATCAGAACACCGAGATCGGCCAGGTGATCGTGCTCGCCTATCTCGACGCCTACACCAAGCTGGTGACGCAGCTGGGTGGCCTGCCCGAAAACGCGGCGGCGGCGGCCCCGCAGGCGAAGTAACGCCCTGTTCCGCGGAAAATGAAGAGCAGCGCCCGGCCGGCTGACCGGGCGTTTGCTTTTTGGCGCACGGTATAGGCGGCAGCGTTCAGCCGGACACGCGCACCAGAAGCAAATCCACCCCCTGCCCCGGAGACGGCAGGTCGACATGCGTGTCGGTGATCCAGATCAGCCGTCCGCCGCCGTCGGTGATCCGGGCGGAAACGGCATAGCGGCCCCGCGCCTCGATCCGCGCGGGATCATAGTCGAGCGAGAAGGCGATCGGCACCTGCCGCCCGCCGGTGGCAAGCTCCGTCTCCGCGATCACCGGCGCGGCCACGTCCATCAGGCTGACATCGCTGATCCTGACCGTCACGCGCGCATCGGGCGGAAGGGCGATACGCTCGCGATAGAAAACGGTGCCGGACAGCGTGACGAGTCCGGGTGAAGCGGGTTGCACGGCGGCGCTCTCCCCCGGCGGTGTCGGCGCGCAGGCGGAAAGCGCGGCGATGGTCGAAATCAGGGCCATGACGTATCTCATTGCATCCTCCTTGCGTGACCATGAAAGGGACATTCGCGGGTTATGGCGGCAATCAGAGGCTGTTCGGGAGGTTTCGTCAATCTTGTCCCATGCATCTTCCCGCCCGATGGTCTAGAAGCCGCCCCATGTCCCGAATCGCGATCAAGATATGCGGCCTGTCGACGCCGGAGACGCTCGACGCCGCCATCGGCGCAGGGGCGAGCCATGTCGGTTTCGTCCATTTCGCCAAAAGCCCGCGCCATGTCGAGGCGGAGCAGCTCGCCGCGCTGGCCCGGCGCGTGCCCGGCCATGTGGCGAAGGTCGGCGTCATGGTGGAGCCGGAGGACGCGCTGCTCGACCTGATCCTGCGCGCAGGCAGCCTCGACGCGGTGCAACTGCACGGCAAGGAGCCGCCCGAGCGCGTCGCCGCACTGCGCGCGCGTTTCCCGCAGATCCGTTTCTGGAAGGCGGTGCCGGTCAAGACCGCCGCCGATATCGCCGCCGCCGACCGCTATCGCGATGCCGCCGACCTCATCCTGTTCGACGCCAGGACGCCCGACGGCGCGGACCTGCCGGGCGGCATGGGCCTGCGCTTCGACTGGACGCTGTTGCAGGGCCGCCCGCCCGCCGGGCCATGGGGGCTTTCCGGCGGGCTCGACCCCGCCAATGTGGGGCAGGCGATCCGCCTCACCGGCGCGCCGCTGGTCGATATCTCGTCCGGCGTCGAAAGCGCGCCGGGCATCAAGGATGTGGACAAGATCGTCGCCTTCTGCAATGCGGTGTTGCAATGTTGACGCCGGCTCTTCACCCCGCCCGTGCCCAGACACGATGGCGCTGACCGCTTCCCCCGACAGCGAAGCGATGCCCTCCATTTGTCTGCGAGACTGAAACGACCATGACCGATATTTCCAACGCCCCCAACAGCTTGCGCACCCAACCGGACGAGCGCGGACATTTCGGCCAATTCGGCGGCCGTTATGTCGCCGAAACGCTGATGCCGCTGATCCTCGACCTCGAAAAGGAATATCGCAAGGCGAAAGCCGACCCGGAATTCCAGCGCGAATTCGACTATCTGCTGCGCCATTATGTCGGCCGTCCCAACCCGCTTTATTATGCGCAGCGGCTGACCGAGGAACTGGGCGGCGCGAAAATCTATCTGAAGCGCGAGGAGCTGAACCACACCGGCGCGCACAAGATCAACAACTGCATCGGCCAGATCCTGCTGGCCAAGCGCATGGGCAAGACGCGGATTATCGCGGAAACCGGCGCGGGCCAGCATGGCGTGGCGACCGCGACGGTCGCGGCGTTGTTCAACATTCCCTGCACCATCTTCATGGGCGCGCTCGACGTGGAGCGGCAGCAGCCCAATGTATTCCGCATGAAGCTGTTGGGCGCGGAAGTGCGCGCGGTGGAAAGCGGCGCGCGCACGCTCAAGGACGCGATGAACGAGGCGCTGCGCGACTGGGTGGCGAACGTCCACGACACCTTCTACATCATCGGCACCGCCGCCGGACCCCATCCCTACCCGGAACTGGTGCGCGACTTCCAGAGCGTGATCGGTCGCGAGACGCGCGAGCAGATCATGGAAGCCGAAGGCCGCCTGCCCGACATGCTGATCGCGGCGGTCGGCGGCGGGTCCAACGCCATCGGCATGTTCCACCCGTTCCTCGACGACAAGGAGGTGGAGCTGGTCGGCGTCGAGGCGGCGGGCTACGGGCTGGAGTCAGGCCAGCACGCGGCCAGCCTCGCGGGCGGCTTCCCCGGCATCCTCCACGGCAACAAGACCTATTTGTTGCAGGATGAGGACGGCCAGATCGCCGAGGCGCACAGCATTTCGGCGGGGCTCGACTATCCCGGCATCGGGCCGGAGCACAGCTGGCTGCACGAGATCGGCCGCGCCCGCTACGAGCCGATCACCGATGACGAGGCGCTCGCCTCCTTCCAGCACCTCTGCCGCCTCGAAGGGATCATCCCGGCGCTCGAATCCTCGCACGCACTGGCCGCGGTGGAGAAGATCGCGCCGACGCTGGGCAAGGACAGGATCATCGTCGTCAACCTGTCCGGGCGCGGCGACAAGGATATCTTCACCGTCGCCAAGGCGCTGGGGGTGGAGATCTGACCATGACCGCCCATAAAGACGACCGCACCGCATCCGCCTTCGCCAGGGCCCGCGCGCAGGGGCGCGCTGCGCTCTCCATCTTCATCACCGGCGGCGACCCGACCCCGGCCCATACCGGCGCGGTCCTCGACGCGCTGGTCGAAGGGGGCGCGGACCTGATCGAACTGGGCATGCCGTTCACCGATCCGATGGCGGACGGCCCGGCCATTCAGGCGGCGAACCTGCGCGCGCTGAGCGCGGGGACGAAAACCACCGATATCCTCGCCATCGCGACCGCGTTTCGCACACGCCACCCCGACGTGCCGCTGATCCTGATGGGCTATGCCAATCCGATGATCCGGCGCGGGGCGGACTGGTTCGCGCAGGCGATCAAGGCGGCGGGCGTCGACGGCGTGATCTGCGTCGACATTCCGACCGAGGAGGATGACGAGCTCGGCCCGGCGCTGCGCGCGGCGGGCGTGCACTTCATCCGCCTCGCCACGCCGACCACCGACGCGGCGCGCCTGCCGGCCGTGCTGCAGGGCAGCGGCGGCTTTCTCTATTATGTCTCGGTCGCGGGCATCACCGGCAAGCAGCAGGCGGCGCAGGCCAGCATCGAGGCCGCCGTCGCGCATCTCAAATCCGGCACCGACCTGCCGATCGCGGTCGGCTTCGGCGTGCGCACGCCGGAACAGGCCGCCGCCATCGGCAAGGTTGCCGACGGGGTGGTCGTCGGATCGGCCATCGTCGACCTGATCGGCCGGTATGGCGCGGACGCCCCACCCCATGTGAAGGATTATGTCGCCTCGCTCCGCGCGGCGCTGGAACAGAAGGAACTCGCCCGATGAGCTGGATCAACCGGGTCCGCAAGGCCATTCCCTTCATCGCGAAGAAGGAGCAGAGCCCCGACAATCTGTGGCACAAATGCTCCGGCTGCGGCCAGATGATCTTCACCCGCGAATGGGAGGAGAATCTCTCCGTCTGCCCGAAATGCAACCATCATGGCCGCATCGGCCCGGCCGAGCGGTTCGCGCAGATATTGGACGAGGGCAGCGCCAGCCTGCTGCCCGTGCCGCAGGTGAAGGAAGACCCGCTCAAGTTCCGCGACACCAAGAAATATGCCGACCGCATCCGCGCCGCCCGCGCCGCCACCGGCGATCAGGACGCGCTGATCAACGCCAGCGGCACGATCGAGGGCGCGCCGGTGGTAATCGGCGTGCAGAATTTCGCCTATATGGGCGGGTCGATGGGCGTGGCGGTCGGCGCGGCCTTCGTGCAGGGCATCGAGGAAGCGATCGCGCGCAATTGCCCCTATATCATCTTTACCGCGGCAGGCGGCGCGCGCATGCAGGAAGGCATACTCTCGCTGATGCAGATGCCGCGCGCCACCGTCGCCATCCGCCAGCTGCATGACGCGGGCCTGCCCTATATCGTCGTGCTGACCGACCCCACCACCGGCGGCGTGACGGCGAGCTATGCGATGCTGGGCGATATCCAGATCGCCGAGCCCAATGCGCTGATCGGCTTCGCGGGCCAGCGCGTGATCG
The DNA here is from genome assembly GCF_014196495.1 of Sphingobium jiangsuense. GTDB lineage: Bacteria > Pseudomonadota > Alphaproteobacteria > Sphingomonadales > Sphingomonadaceae > Sphingobium > Sphingobium jiangsuense. Next base: position 162,337 of record NZ_JACIDT010000003.1, on the reverse strand, counting down.
AGAACACGATCCGCGAGAAGCTGCCCGAAGGGTTCCAGCGCGCCGAATATCTGCTGGCGCACGGGATGCTCGACATGGTGGTGGACCGCAAGGACATGAAGCAGCGGCTGGCCCAGATCACCGCCTATCTGATGCCCCGCAAGGCGGCCTGACCCCGCCCCCTTTCCTTCCGACAGCCGGACCCATAGCCGATGGCCGATCACGCGGTTTCCGACGACCCCGACGTTCAGACCCAGCTCGACCGGCTCGACGCGCTGTCGCCCGGCGCGGACATATTGGGGCTGGATCGGATCAGCCGCCTGATGGAGCGCCTCGGCGACCCGCATCTGGCGCTGCCGCCGGTGTTCCATGTCGCGGGCACCAACGGCAAGGGATCGACCTGCGCCTTCCTGCGCGCCGCGCTGGAGGCGGAGGGGCGCAGCGTCCACATGTTCACCTCGCCCCATCTGGTGCGCTTCAACGAGCGCATCCGGCTGGGCGGCGCGCTGATCGGCGATGCCGACCTCGCCCGCTATCTCTCCCGCGTGCTGGACGTCGCCGGGGATGTCGGCGCCAGTTTCTTCGAGGTGACGACCGCCGCCGCCTTCCTCGCCTTTGCCGAGCATCCGGCCGACGCCTGCATCATCGAGGTCGGGCTGGGCGGCAGGCTGGACGCGACCAATGTGATCCGCACCCCCCTCGTCTGCGGCATCGCCCAGCTGGGCATGGACCATCAGGCGTTCCTGGGCGAGGGCATCACGCAGATCGCGGCGGAGAAGGCCGGCATCGCCAAGCCGGGCGTGCCGCTCGTCACCATGGATTATGAGCCGCATGTCGCCGCCGTCATCGCCGCGAAGGCGGCCGACGCGGGCGCGCGCTGGCACCCGATGAAGACCGCGTGGGACGCCGCCGTCTATCGCGACAGGCTGCATTATCGCGACGGCAAGGGGCGGATCGAAACCCCGCTGCCGCGCCTGCCCGGCCCCCACCAGCCGATGAACGCCGCGCTCGCCATCGCGATGCTGCGCCACCAGAACAGGCTGGAGGTCGGCGAGGCCGCGATCAAGGCCGCGCCGCTCTGGGCGACATGGCCCGCGCGGCTGCAACGGCTGGACAAGGGACCGCTGGTCGATCGCCTCAACGCCCATGCGCCGGGGCGGACGATCTGGCTCGACGGCGGCCATAATCCGGCGGCGGGCGAGGTCATCGCCCGCCATTTCGCCGCCAGCCTTGCGCCCGGCGAAAAGCTGGTGCTGCTGATCGGGATGCTCGCCAACAAGGAGATGGAGGGCTTTCTGGAGCCGCTGCGCGATCATATCGGCATGATCCACAGCCTGCCCATCCCCGGCCATGCCTGCCACCCGGTGGACGCCTTCGCCGCGCTGGCCGCGCGCTGGGGCATCGCCCATCGCGCCCATGACGATCTGGCCGAGGCGGCCGCCGCGATCGGGACCGGAAAGGGTGCGGAACCTCTGCTGATCGGCGGCTCCCTCTATCTTGCCGGGCAGGTGTTGCGCGCCAATGAGCAATATCCCGACTAGAGCCTTTTCAAGTCTAACGGCTGCATCTGGCGGATCGTAAGACATGGAAAACAAAGGATAATAGAGCCGATCCGATTCAATCCAGTCGGAACGGGCTTCATGATTATTGCAAATCATTATCATTTGTGTAGCATGGCTGTTCCACGCAAGGGAGCACAGCATGACCGCGCCTTTTCCCACCCCGCTCGCCGATTCCCGCGCCGCCGACCTGCGCCTGTCCTGCCCGGCCCGCACGGACGGGCCGCGCCTCCTGTTCCTGAAGACGGCGCGGCTGATGGCGATCGGCGGCGCCAACGACGCCCGCGCCGCGTCGGTGATGATGGGCTGGTTCGGCCGCAATTACCGCCGCCCGCTCATCCTCATCCGCGCGCTGATGCTGGAGATGGCGCGCATATCCGAACGGCGCATCCAGCTCGCCCCGCCGTGCAGCAATCGCCTGACCCGCGACGAGGCCACCATGCTGCGCGCGCTGGGCCGCCCGGAATGGCAGATCGACCGCTGCCATGACGATGCCTGCGCGCTGCTGTCGGTGGACAATGCGCTGGGCGCGGCGACCTGCTTTCAGGCAGTGGCGTCCTGCTTCGAGGATCTGGGCGCGCCCGTGCGCTGAACGGCGAGGCTCACTCCGCTGCCGCCCCGACCGCCGGGGACGGCGCTGCCGCCCGCCCGGCCCGCACGGTGCGCGCCCATTCGAGCAGGCACAGCACCACCGCGATGCCGCCCAGCGCGGTGGTGAACAGGAACACCGGATAATAGCCGTCCGTCTCGATCATCTGGCCGAGCGCGCCGCGCCCCAGCGTGCCGACGAGGAAGGTCAGCGACGACAGCAGCGCATATTGCACCGCGCTATAGCCCTTGGACGTGATCGACGAGAGATAGGCGACCAGCGCCGCCCCGGCGATGCCGCCCGCGATATTCTCGCCCCCGATCGCGACCATCAGCCGGGCGAGCCGCTCGTCCCCGCCCAGATGCTCGACCAGCCAGCTGAAGCCGGTATAGCGCGACACCGCGCTCATCCCCGCGCCGCCCAGCGACAGGTCCGCATAGAGCAGGTTGGTGAGCGCGGCGGTCAGCGCGCCGATGGTCATCGTCGCCATCCGCCCGATCGTCGCGAACAGCACGCCGCCCAGCGTCACGCCGAGCATCAGCGCGCCGACGCCGAAGAATTTCGACGCGACCGCGACCTCGCTCTTCGTATAGGCCAGCTCGCCCAGATAGAAGGGATAGGCGAAGGTGCCCCAGATGGTGTCGGTGATGCGGTAGGACAGCACCAGCGTCAGCACGAGGATCGCCGCCCAGCCCAGCCGGCCCATGATGTCGGTCAGCGGCAGGATGAGCGCGCGATAGCCATGGTCGAGCGCGGCGTCGGCCCAATGGCTGCGCGCCACGGCGGTGTCCAGCGTGCCCCGGCCGTTGCGCTGCATCCACGCCAGCACCGCCGCGATGATCGACGGGATGACGACCGTGGCGATGACGATGATCGGCCCCTGCACGCTGACGAACTCGACCGAGTCGGGCCGCGCCGCCGGGTCCGACCCCAGCGACAGGATCATGAAGCGCACCACGTCGCCCAGCGCCCACAGCCACAACAGGCCGACAACGCCCAGCGCGATCGCGCGGATCTTCGGGCGCAGCTCACCCGGCTCGCGCAATTGCTCGACGCTTTCGGTCATCGCCTCGGCGCGCGGATTTTCCGGCGCGAACAGGCTGACGACGCCCAGCCCGACGAGGATCGCGCCCATCAGCGCATAGACCGGCGGCCAGCCGAAGCCGTCGGCCAGGAACAGCGCCAGCGCGCCGCCGACCAGCACGGCGGCGCGATAGCCCAGCTGATAGACGGTCGACAATATCTCGACCGTCGCCGTCTCGTCGGCGACGTCGACGCGCCACGCGTCGATCACCACGTCCTGAGTCGCCGACGCGAAGGCGCCGATCCCGGCGAGCAGCGAGAACAGGCCGATCGCCCCGCGCGGGTCGAGCGTCGAGAGGATCAGCATGATCCCGCCCAGCAGCAGCTGCGCCAGCACGATCCATTGCTTGCGGCGGCCGAGCCGCTTCAGCACCGGCAGGGAAATGCGGTCGATCAGCGGCGACCAGAGGAATTTGAACGCATAGGTGAGGCCGATGAGCGAGAAAACGCCCATGGTTTCAAGGTCCACCTGCGCGTCGGAAAGCCACGCATAGAGCGTGCCGAGCAGCAACGCATAGGGCAGGCCGGAGGAAAAGCCGAACAGCACCATATAGGCGGTCTTGGGCTGGCGTATCGACCGTCCGAAGCGCGCCAGACCGCCGCCGATGCCCCGCCGCGCTGCGCTGCTTCCTTCCGTCAAACCCGTTCCCCTGAACTGAAACCGTCCTGCGACATCCTTGCGCTTGTAGCGAAAATCGGGACGCCCGCCAGCCCCGGTTGCGATCAGGCGCGGAGTCGGGCATGGGACGGGCATGAGACCGCCCCGCAAGCCCCCTTCTTCCCCCGGCCGCACGCCGCGCCCCAAAAAGGCGGAGCAGGGTCGCGCCACCTCCCGCCCCTCGCCGTCCGAGCAGGCGCGGCGCGTGGCGGAAAGCTGGGGCGTCGCCCCTGAGAACAAGCCCGCGCGCAAGAGCGGCAGCGGTCGCCCCGCCGCCGCTGGGACCAAGGCCGCCGCGTCGCGCCGGGACGGCAAGGCTCCGGCTGCCGCGCCCGCCCGCAGCAAAAATCGCACTGCCCGACCTGAAGCGCCCGCGCGCGCGCAGGCCCGGACCCGGCCCGGCGGCCAGCCCGGTCCAGCCACGCCCCGCCCTGTCCGCGCCCCGCGCTCGCCCGATCCCGCGCCGGTCCATCGCATCAAGGCGGCCAGCGAGCCGCAGCGCATCGCCAAGCTGCTGGCGCGTGCGGGCGTCGCCTCGCGACGGGAGATCGAGCGGATGATCGCGGAGGGGCGCATCGCCCTCGACGGCGTGCCGGTCGAAACGCCCGCGACGCTGCTCACCAGCCTGCGCGGCGTCAGCGTCGACGGCCAGCCGGTGGCGGACGCGGAGGCCGCGCGCCTGTTCCTGTTCCACAAGCCGTCCGGCTGCCTGACGACCGAGCGCGACCCGGCGGGTCGCCCGACCATCTACGACCGCCTGCCCGCGGGCCTGCCGCGCCTGATGCCGGTCGGGCGGCTCGACATGACCACCGAGGGCCTGTTGCTCCTCACCAATGACGGCGGGCTGAAACGCAGGCTGGAGCTGCCCTCCAGCGGGGTGGAGCGCACCTATCGCGCCCGCGCCTTCGGCGACATCAGCCAGGCGCAGCTGGAGGAGCTGATCGAGGGCATAGAGGTGGACGGCATCCGCTATGGCCGGATCGACGCCAATCTGGAACGGCGCACCGGGCGCAACCAGTGGATCGAGATGACGCTGACCGAGGGGAAGAATCGCGAGGTCCGCCGCGTGCTCGAACATCTGGGGCTGACGGTCAACCGGCTGATCCGCGTCCGCTACGGTCCGTTCGATCTCGCCGATTCGGCGCCGGGCGATCTGGTGGAGATCAAGCGCGGCGACCTCGACCGCTTCCTGCATCAGTTGAAGGAACGCGGCTGATGCGGATCATCGCCGGGAAATGGCGCGGCCGCCCGCTGGTCGCGCCGAAGGGCGATACCACCCGCCCCACGGCGGACCGCACGCGCGAGACGCTGTTCTCGATGCTGACGAGCCGCATCGGCGATCTGGAGGGGCTGGCCGTGGCGGACCTGTTCGCCGGGTCCGGCGCGCTGGGGCTGGAGGCGCTGTCGCGCGGCGCGGCGAACTGCCTGTTCGTCGAGCAGGATCGCGCCGCGCTCGACGCCCTGCGCGCCAATGCGGCGAAGCTCGGCCTCGACCGCCCGGATATCCGCGCGACCTCGGTGCTGACGCTGGGCAGCGCGCCGCGCCCGCTCGACCTCATCCTGATGGACCCGCCCTATGGCACTGGCGCGGGCGCGGTGGCGCTGGACAAGCTGAACCGGCAGGGCTGGATCGGCCCCGCCAGCTGGATCAGCATCGAAACCGACCGGCGCGAGGACGTGGCGGTCAAGGGCTTCGAGGTGGAAGCGGTGCGCGACATCGGCAAGGCCCGGCTGCACATCCTGCGCCCTGCTGCCCCTGCCTGAGGCGCGTCAACGCGCGCGCTTGCGAGTCGCTTTCTTAGCGGCCTTCGGACCTTCGCCGGGGTTGACGCAGCGGTCCTGCACATCGCCCTTGCAAACGGGATAATCGGCCTGCGGCGGCGGGGGCGGCGTCACATTGCCGCCGACCGTCACCGGATTGGCCGGGGAACCGGGCGTGGCCGCCGGATCGCGCGGCACGGCGGGGTCGGCGGGCTGGGCGTTGGGCGGCATGGTCACGGTGCCGGTCGGAACATTCGCATTGGGGTCGGGCGGCTGCTGCGCCGGATCGGGCGGTTGCTGCATCGGGTTCGGGGTCTGTTGCGGCGGCTGGGCGACGGCGGCGGAGCCGAGGCAAAGCGCAAAGGCGCCCATCAGCATCTTGATCTTCACTGCTTCTCTCCTCTTTTCTTTCCCCGCTTTTGAAGTGATTTGGGAACAGGGGGTTCAGCGCATCATAGCCCGATAGGTTCCCCCCGCGCCGAATCCGCCCTTGCCCCGCCTCTTCCTGTTCCCTAAATGTTCGGCATGACTCTTCCCGTTGCGCCCGCCCCCGATCCCGAACCGCCCTATCTCGCCGGGCTGAACGAGCCGCAGCGCAAGGCGGTGCTGACGACCGAAGGCCCGCTGCTGGTGCTTGCCGGGGCAGGCACCGGCAAGACGGCGGCGCTGACCGCGCGCCTCGCCCATCTCATCGCGACGCGGCGCGCTTGGCCGTCGGAGATTCTCGCCGTCACCTTCACCAACAAGGCCGCGCGCGAGATGAAGGAGCGCGTCGGCCGCCTGATTGGCGAGGCGGTGGAGGGGATGCCGTGGCTCGGCACCTTCCATTCCATCGGCGCGAAGATGCTGCGCCGCCATGCCGAGCTGGTGGGGTTGCAGAGCAATTTCACCATCCTCGACACCGACGACCAGTTGCGGCTGCTGAAACAGCTGATCCAGGCCGAGGGGATAGACGAGAAGCGCTGGCCCGCGCGGCAGCTGGCGGGCCTGATCGACCAGTGGAAGAACCGGGGCCTGACCCCGGCGGAGATCGACGCGGGCGAGGCGGAACCCTATGCCAATGGCGCCGGGCAGAAGATGTACGCCGCCTATCAGGCACGGCTGCTCGCATTGAACGCCTGCGATTTCGGCGACCTGCTGCTCCACCCGCTGACGCTGCTCCGCAAGGACCGGGAAGTGCTGGAGCTGTACCAGCGCCGCTTCCGCTACATCATGGTGGACGAATATCAGGACACCAACTCCAGCCAGTATCTCTGGCTGCGGCTGCTGGCGCAGACGCGCAAGAATATCTGCTGCGTGGGCGACGACGATCAGTCCATCTATTCGTGGCGCGGCGCGGAGGTCGCCAATATCCTGCGGTTCGAGCGGGATTTCCCCGGCGCGAAGATCGTCCGCCTCGAACAGAATTACCGCTCCACCCCGCATATCCTCGGCGCGGCGTCGGGCGTGATCGAGGGCAATTCGCAACGGCTCGGCAAGACCTTGTGGACCGAGATGGACGCGGGCGAGAAAGTCCGCGTCGTCGGCGTGTGGGACGGGCCGGAGGAAGCCCGCACCGTCAGCGACACGATAGAGGGGCTGCACCGCGCGGGCGAGGCGTTCGACGATTTCGCCATCCTCGTGCGCGCGCAGTTCCAGACTCGCGAATTCGAGGACCGCTTCATCCAGATCGGCCTGCCCTATCGCATCGTCGGCGGCTTCCGCTTCTACGAGCGGGCGGAGATTCGCGACGCGCTCGCCTATCTGCGGCTGGTCGCGCAACCGGCGGACGATCTGGCGTTCGAGCGCATCGTCAACGTGCCCAAGCGCGGTCTGGGCGACAAGGCGGTCGAGAAGATCCACCGCCTCGCCCGCGCCGAGGGGGTGCCGCTGCTCGCCGCTGCCGCGCATATCCTCGACACCGACGAGCTGACGCCGCAGGCCCGGCGCGCGCTCGCCAATTTCATCGCCAACATCGCCCGCTGGCGCGACATGGCGAGCCAGCTGCCCCATGCCGAACTGGCCCGCATCCTGCTCGACGAAAGCGGCTATACCGCGATGTTGCAGGCCGAGCGCACCGCCGAGGCGAGCGGGCGGCTGGAGAACCTCAACGAACTGGCGCGCGCGATGGAGGATTATGAAACCCTCGGCGCGTTTCTGGAGCATGTCAGCCTCGTCATGGACAATGACGCGGCGGAGGACGACCGCAAGGTCACGATCATGACCATCCACGCCGCCAAGGGGCTGGAGTTCAACCGGGTGTTCCTGCCCGGCTGGGAGGAAGGCGTGTTCCCCTCGCAGCGCGCGCTCGACGAAGGCGGGCTTTCCGCGCTGGAGGAGGAACGCCGCCTCGCCTATGTCGCGATCACCCGCGCGCGGCATCATTGCACCATCCTTCACGCCGCCAACCGCCGCATCTACGGGCAATGGACCAGCTCCATCCCGTCCCGCTTCATCGGCGAGCTGCCGGAGGAGCATATCGAGGAGGAGAGCAATGTCGGTGGCGGCGCGAGCCTGTGGCGCGCCAACTGGGCCGACCAGCCCGACCCGTTCCGCAATGTCGAGCGCGGCTCCGGGCGCGGCCCCGGATGGCAGCGCGCCCAGCGGACCAGCGGCATCGGCAGCATGGCCGTCGCCTCGCCGAAGGAGGCCTACAGCCCGGCGATATCGATGGCGGCCAGGCCGCGCGACGACATCGGCCTCGGCCAGCGCGTCTTCCACCAGAAATTCGGCTACGGCACCATCGCCACCATCGACGGCAACAAGCTGGAGATCGATTTCGAGCAATCGGGGCGCAAGCGGGTGATAGACAGTTTCGTGACGCCCGCATGACGCGGAAAACGAGCCTTTTTCAGGCACTGCCCGCAACAAGTCGGTTGATGCCGCCCGATCGCGGGTGCAAAGGGGCCGCATGACCAGCGTTTCCGCATCGTCCCCTGCCCCGGCGGCGTCCGCCCATCCGCTCCGCTATCGCGATTTCCGATATTATATATTGGCGCGGCTGTTCACGACGCTGGGCCAGTTTTCGATGATGATCGTCATCGGCTGGCAGACCTATTCGACCGCGCGGCTGACCATGGGCACCCACGCCGCCGCCGCGCAGCTCGGCTTCATCGGCCTTGCCCAGTTCGTCCCGGTCTTCCTGCTCTCGCCCGCCACCGGCTGGATCGCCGACCATTATGACCGGCGGCGCATCGTCATCCTCGCGGTGCTGCTGCAATTGCTGAGCGCGGCCATCCTCGCCTGGGCGACATGGGAGGAGAATATCTCGCTGCCGCTGCTGTTCGGGGTCGCCGCGCTGCTCGGCGTCGCGCGCTGCTTCAGCGGCCCGGCCTTCGGGTCGATGGTGCCGCGCCTCGTGCCGATGGAGGCGATGCCGCGCGCGCTCGCCTTCAGTTCGATGATCTGGCAGTTCGGCATGATCATCGGCCCGGCGCTGGGCGGCTATATCTTCGCCGCGTTCGCCGCCGGCCCCTATCTGCTGGCCGCGACGCTGTTCGCGATCGGCACCGCCGCCATGACCCTGATCCCGCCGCAGCCGCCGTCCGAAGCGGCGTCGGTCGACCGCCGCCCGTTGCGCCAGATACTGGAAGGCATCGCCTATGTGCGCGGCAACCGGCTGGTGCTGGGCGCGATCACGCTGGACCTGATGGCGGTGCTGCTCGCCGGGTCGACCGCGCTGCTGCCCGTCTATGCGCGCGACATCTTCCATGTCGGCGCGCAGGGGCTGGGCGAACTGGCCGCCGCGCCCGGCATCGGCGCGGCCTTCACCGCGCTGATCTTCGGCCTGCGCCCGCCCGAGCATAATGTCGGCAACAAGATGCTGATCGGCGTCGCCTTTTTCGGCGCGGCGACGGTGGTGTTCGGCCTTACCGCCTTCATGCCGTCCGGCATCGCCCGCTGGGTGGCGATGGGCGCGCTGTTCACCTGCGGCGTGGCCGACATGTTCTCAGTCTTCGTGCGCCAGACGCTGATCCAGATCTACACGCCCGACGAGATGCGCGGCCGCGTCGCCAGCTTCTCGCTCATCGCCATTTCCGCCTCCAACGAGCTGGGCGAAGCCGAATCCGGCTTCCTCGCCGCGTTGATCGGCCCCGTCAGCGCGGTTGTTGCGGGCGGGCTGGGTGCTATAGTGACCGTCGCGATCTGGGCGAAACTTTTCCCCGAAATCGGCAGGGCCAGACGCTTCGATGCCGTGGTGGACGATGGCCCCGCGACCGGACAGGAGAAAGAGCGATGAAGGCAGCAACTATCCTCGAAACCGTCGGCAACACGCCGCATATCCGCTTGAACCGCCTTTACGGGGATTTGCCTGCGGGCAGCGAGGTGTGGATCAAGTCGGAGCGGAGCAATCCGGGCGGATCGATCAAGGACCGGATCGCGCTGTCGATGATCGAGGCGGCAGAGATATCGGGCGCGCTCCGGCCGGGCGGCACGATCATCGAGCCGACCTCGGGCAATACCGGCATCGGCCTGGCGATGGTGGCGGCGGTCAAGGGCTACCGGCTGGTGCTGGTGATGCCCGAGAGCATGTCGGTCGAGCGGCGGCGGCTGATGCTCGCCTATGGCGCCAGCTTCGATCTGACGCCCAGGGAGCGCGGCATGAAGGGCGCGATCGAGCGCGCGCTCGAACTGGTCGAGCAGACGCCGGGCGCCTGGATGCCGCAGCAGTTCGAGAACCCGGCCAATGTCGAGGTGCATGTGCGCGCCACCGCGCAGGAGATCCTCGCCGATTTCGCCAATGATCCGATCGACGTGCTGATCACCGGCGTGGGCACCGGGGGACACCTCACCGGCGTCGCCGGCGTGCTCAAGCAGCGCTGGCCGCATCTCAAGGCCTATGCGGTCGAGCCCACCCTCTCTCCGGTGATCAGCGGCGGCGCGCCCGGTCCCCATCCCATCCAGGGCATCGGCGCGGGCTTCATCCCCGCCAATCTCGACACCCGGCTGCTCGATGGCGTGATCCAGGTCGATCCCGCCGACGCCAAGGAGTTCGCCCGCAAGGCCGCCCGTCTCGAAGGCATGCTGGTCGGCATCTCCTCAGGCGCCACCCTCGCCGCCATCGCCCAGAAGCTTCCCGACCTCGATCCCGGCTCCCGCGTCCTCGGCTTCAACTACGACACCGGCGAACGCTATCTCTCCGTCCCCGACTTCCTCCCCGAATAGGCAAAGGAAAACAGCGTGAGCGGCGGCGGTCAGGACGGAACCGGGACAGGCGGCCCGACCCGGCCCGCCGTCCGGCCGATGGAGGTGCTGGCGGCCTTGTGCCTGCTCCTCCTCCCGCTGCTGGGAAGCTGGTTCGCGCAGGGCCTTGCGCCCGGTCAGCCGGTAGAGGCGAGCGCGCCAGTCGCAGGCGTCCCATCCGCGCCGCTGCCGCCGCCGGTAGAGCCTGCGATCGTCCGCGATGTACCGCCAGACACCGCGCGTGCGATCAACGCGAAAATTCCCTTTTCGACCGCCCCCAATCCGGCGGCCCGCCCGTTCTTCTTTCAGGGCGCGCCTTTGGACCGGGAGCGCGCGATCGACTGCCTCGCCGCTGCGCAATATTATGAGGCGGGCAACGACCCGGCAGGCCAGCGCGCGGTCGCGCAGGTGGTGCTCAACCGGCTGCGCCACCCGGCCTTTCCCAAAAGCGTCTGCGCGGTCGTCTTTCAGGGGGCGGAGCGGATCACCGGCTGCCAGTTCACCTTTACCTGCGACGGCGCGCTGGCGCGCACGCCCTCGCCCGCCGCATGGGCCGATGCCCGGCGGCTGGCCGCGCGCATGCTGTCGGGCGAGGTGGAGCCGCGCGTCGGCCACGCCACCCATTATCACACCGACTGGGTGGTCCCCTATTGGAGCGCGAGCCTGGAAAAGATCACCGAGGTGCACAGCCATCTCTTCTTCCGCTGGCCCGGCTGGTGGGGCACGCCCGGCGCGTTCCTGCGCCGCGTGGAAACGCGGGAGCCGGGCATCGCCCTGATCGCCGCGCTGTCCCCCGCCCATGCGGGCGGCGGCGGCGTCGCGCCATCATCCTCCGATCCCCCGCCGCCCCGCATGCTGGCCGAGGATGCCCGCACCCTCGCCACTATCCGCCCGCTCTTCGCCGCGCAGGATACAGCATCTGCCACCGCCCCGGTGCGCCTGATCGCCGCCTCGCCCGCGCAGGACGCGTTCATCGTCGAACTGCCCGACCGGATGGCCGATAGCGACTATCCGGCGGCCGCGCGCACCTTCTGCGCCGGTCGCGCCCGCTGCCGGGTGATGGGCTGGCGCGCCGGGGCCTCGCCGCCCCGCGCCTTCCCGGTGCCCCGGACGACGCTGGCGTCGATGCTGTTCAGCTATATCCACGATGCGGAAAGCGGGCTGCAACGGCTGTTGTGGAATTGCGACCTGATGCCGCAGGCCAACCCCCGCAACTGCATGCGCGAGCGTATTCCCGTCGGGCAACTGAGCCGCAGCCTCGATGACGCCTCCGTCCGCTGAGGCAGAATGGGTCAGCCGGGCCGTTCCAGCTTCATCGTCGCCTCGACCAGCCCGATAAAGCCCACCAGTTCCTCGATCGCGCCGTCGATATCGGCGCGCTGCCGCTCCAGCAGCGCGACCCGCTCGCGGCATTTGCGCAGCGTCACCTCCCGCTGGGTGACCCGCCCGTCGTCCAGGTCGTAGAGGTCGATCATCTCGCGAATGTCCGTCAGGCTGAACCCGACGCGCTTGGCCCGCAAGATCCACGCCAGCCGCGCCCGGTCGCGCAGGCTGTAGAGGCGCGCCGCGCCCTTGCGCCGGGGCGAGAGCAGCCCTTCATCCTCGTAAAAGCGCAGCGCCCGAGGCGTCACGCCGAATTCGGCCGCCAGCTCCGAAATGCTGTAGGCGTCCTGCCGATTGCCGCCCGGCAGATCGACTCGCCCAAGGTCCATGCCATTCTGATCCATGGCCTCTAGCTAGAGCATTCTGAAGGCGGCTGGAACAGCCGACGGCTCGCAGAATGCGGAAACAGGACCATCTGGAAAGCCCACGCGCCGCGTCGATTTCATGCCGCCGGGCAGAGCGCCCCGCCGCCGCGCGCCTCGGCCGCCGCCGCGACCGATGCCTCCCGCGACACGCGCGGGAAGGACACGCCCTCCAGCGATCCGCGCTCCGAGCAGAGCTTGCGGCAGGCGCTGTCGAGCGTGCCGGGCAGCAGGATGCGGTCGCCCTCATAGCGCGCAACGATCAGGCAGGCGGAGCGGGAGAAGTTCAGGATCAGCTTGTCGCCGGAGGGCTTGGCATCGCCCTGCCCGTGGCATTCGATATTCTCGCCGAAGCTCGCCTCCAGCCCGAAGCGCATCGGCTCGCCCTCCTTTCCCTTGGGCGGCGGGAGGATGCACAGGCTGTCGCGCCCGGCCTCATGACGCTGGCGGTAGAGGCCGACCGGCGAAAGCTCCTGACCGTCGGCGACCACGCCTGCCGCGAGCGCCGCCCGCTCCAGCGGATTGACACCCGTCGCCGGGGCCGGGGCCGCCCCTTGCCGCGCGGCCGGGGGCGTGCGATCGCCCTCGCCCTGCCCCTGCGGCCCGCAGGCCGTCAGCAGCCCGGCGAGCAGGAGGAGCAGCGCGCGCCGCATCTCAATCCGCGATCCGTTCCAGCCCGTCCGCGCCGACGCGGCGGTAGAAGCAGCTGCGCTCGCCGGTATGGCAGGCGGGGCCGGCCGGGCGCGCGATCACCCACAAGGCGTCCTGATCGCAATCGATCCGCATTTCCTGCACGGCGAGCACATGGCTGGAGCTTTCGCCCTTCTTCCACAGCCTGCCCCGGCTGCGCGACCAGAAATGGGCGAAGCCGCTTTCCCGCGTCATCGCCAGCGCCTGCGCATTCATATGGGCGAGCATCAGCACCTCGCCGCTGTCGGCATCGGTCACCACTGCGGTGATGAGGCCGTTGGCGTCATATTTCGGATCGAGGGCGAGGCCGGTTTCGCGTTCGTCGGACATGGGTTTCTCTTAGGATGGATGGGCGAAAGGGACAAGTTACCGCCGGAAAATCGCCGCCAGTTCGACATGGGTGGACCAGCGGAACTGGCCCACCGGCTGTACGCTGTCGAGGCGATAGCCGCCCTCGGCCAGCATCTTCGCGTCGCGCGCGAAGCTGCCCGGATTGCACGAGATATAGGCGATGGCGGGCACCTGCGAGGCGGCGAGCTGCGCCGCCTGCTCGCGCGCGCCCGCGCGCGGCGGGTCGAGCAATATCGCGTCGAAGCGGTTCAGTTCCTCCACCGTCAGCGGGCGGCGGAACAGGTCGCGATGGTCGGCGGCGACCTGCCGCTGCGCGCGGTTGGCAGCGGCCTTGAGCGAAAGGACGAGGCCGCGCGCCGCTTCCGCCGCATAGACGCGCTTGCCCTCGCCCAGCGTCAGCGCGAAAGTGCCCATGCCGCAGAACAGGTCCGCCCACACCGCCGCATCGGCCAGCGCCGGGCGCACCGCCTCGGCCAGCGCGCGCTCGCCGTCCTTTGTCGCCTGAAGGAACGCATAGGGCGGGCTGGCGACCGCGATGCCGCCGAAGCTGATCGTCACCGGCTCCGGTTCGTAGCGGGTCTGCGGCCCATAGCCGTCATCGACGGACAGCCGGGCGAGGCCGTGCCGCTGCGCGAAGCCGGTCAGCGCCTCGGCCAGTTCCAGCCCATCGGCCTCCACGCCCTCGATCAGCAGGTCGACGCCCTGATCGGCCAGCGTCATCTTCGCCTGCACCGCGCGCCGGTCGCCCAGCATCGGCGCGAGCAGCGTGCGCAGCGGCGCCAGCAGCGCGAACAGCGCCGGATCCAGCGTCTCGCACATGCTGAGGTCGACGATGCGGTGGCTGTTCTCGCTGGAAAAGCCGAGCGCCACCTTGCGCCCGAACCGCCCCGCGCGCAGCGCCGCCCGGCGGCGGGAACGCGGCGGCGAGACGATGGCGGGCAGCACGACGCCGGCCTCCACCCCCTGCCCCACCAGCGCCCCGGCGACGCGGTCGCGCACATAGGCGGCATAGCTTTCATCGTCGAGATGCTGGAGCTGGCAACCGCCGCACAGCGGATAATGGCGGCAGGGCGGGTCGGCATGATGCGGCCCGAAATCGAGGCCGCCATCGATGCGCAGCCGGTCGCCGGGCGCGCTCATCGGCACATGGCGGCCATCGGCGGTGACGCCGTCGCCCTTGGCGGCGATGCGGATGATGGTCGGCCCGTCTGCTGTGGAGATATCTGTCATAGACAGGCCTTTATCGCCGATCCGATCCCATGCAACAGATCATCGGCGATAAAGGCGGGACCGGCGCGGCGCGCGGCCTCGCCGTGCAGCCAGACGGCCTCGCAAGCGGCGCCGAACGGATCGCCCGTCACCGCCAGCCGCCCCGCGCACAGCCCGGCCAGCACGTCGCCGGTCCCGGCGGTCGAAAGCCAGCTCGGCGCGCGGTCGGCGATGGCGGCGCGGCCATCAGGCGCGGCGATCACGCTGACCGGGCCTTTCAGCACAACGACCGCGCCGGAGCGCGCGGCGGCGGCCAGCGCCCGGTCGATGGGCGTGCCTTCGGCCAGATCGGGGAAGAGGCGGACGAACTCGCCCTCATGCGGCGTCAGGATCGCGCGCGGCGGCAATGCGGGCCATGCTCCCTCGCCCAGATGCCAGAGCGCGTCGGCGTCGACCGCCATCGCCTGCCCGGCTTCCAGCGCGGCGCGCAGCTTCTGCGCCGCCGCCTCCGTCCGGCCCAGCCCCGGCCCGACCAGCAGCGCGGCGATGCGCGGATCGGTGAGCGCGTCCTCGTCGCGGGAAGAGACGCGGACGATCGCATGGGGCGCATCGACGATCGCCTGCGCGCCGACCAGCCGCACATAGCCCGCGCCCGCCCGCGCCGCCGCCTCGGCCGAGAGCGCCGCCGCCCCCGCCATAGCGCCCGCGACCACGGCGACCAGCCCGCGCCTGTATTTATGCGCGTCGTCCGCCGGGGCCGACAGGCGCGGTTTTTCGAGGCGACGGACCGCCGCGCCGGGCGTCGCCATGCCGATATCGAGGCCGATATCGAGGCAGGCCATCTGATCCCAGCACAAGGCCGCCGGGCGCAGCATATGCGCCCTTTTCCACGCGCCGAGCGACAGGCAGAGATGATAATGCGGCACCGGCGACAGGATCGCGCCGTCATCGGTGGCGATGCCGCTCGGCAGGTCCACCGCATAGACATGGTTCGCCTGTTTCGCGAGATCGCACAGCCGCCCGGCAAGCGACGCGTCCAGCTCCCGCGTCAGGCCGGTGCCGAACAGCGCATCGACCAGCTGATGGGCAGGCGCGCAGGCCATGATGTCCTCGACCGGCCCGCCCCAATCGTCCCGCGCCCGCTTCGCGCTCTCCGTCGCCGGGTCCGCCATCGCCGCCACCCGCACCGGCACGCCATGCTCGCGCAGGCGGCGGGCGATCACATAGCCGTCGCCGCCATTATTGCCCGGCCCGCACAGCACCAGCACATCGCGCTTCGCGCCGACGCGCCACACCATCTCCGCCACCGCCCGCCCGGCGCGGACCATCACGTCATATTCGGGGATGCCGGTCGCGAACAGCGCCTGTTCCGCCGCGCGCATCTCCGCCGCGGTCAGGATCGCGCCGCCGCTCATCACCGTTTCAGCGTCGCTATGGACAGGCGATAGGCGTCGCGGCCGACGCGGAAGGTCAGCATGTCGCTCGTCTGCTCGGTCACCACGAAAGGCTCGGCGCCGTCGGCGATATCCACCCGGTTGCCGTCCGCCGAAATAGCGAAGCGGCGGAAACCGCCATCGGCCTGATGGATCAGGAAAGGACGCTCTTCCCCGGCCTTGGCGGGCAGCCATTCAAGCCAGCATTTGCCCGACAGCACATCCTTCCCATGCAGGCCGCAAGGCAGGGTGATAAGGTCGTCGCGCTTTTCCAGCACCTTGGCCGGGGCCTGTTCCTGCCCGCCGCCGCCGGTCCCGCCCGCGCCGTCGCCGCCGCAGGCGGCCAGCGCCAGCGACGCGACGATCGTCAGGGCGAAACCCGAAAAAGGCCTGTGGTGCGTCATCATTCCGCCTTCCGCTGCTGCGTCGGCTCTACCCCGCCCGCAATCCTCACGCAAGCAGCGCCCGGCACCGTTCCAGCACCGGTGCGAGGATATCGGCGAAGCGTTGCTGCCCCTCCGCCGTGCCCGCTATGTCCTGACGCAGCTCTATACCGAGATAGGGGTGCCCGCCGCCCTCGGCATGGCGGTTCATCGTCGCGTTCAATAGCCGGCCCGAATAGGGCTGCTGGTCGCCGACGACCAGCCCCGCCTCCTCCAGCATCGGGATGGCGAGGCGGGCGGCGCGGTCGTCCTCATTGTAGAGCACGCCGATCTCCCACGGCCGCTGCTGCTCCGGCGCGCTTTTGAGATGCGGCGTGAAGCTGTGCAGCGACAGGAGGAACGGGCGGCCCATCGCCGAAAGATGCTGCGTCAGCGCGTCATGATAGGGGTGGTAGAAGCGGTCGATGCGGGCCTGCCGGTCGGCATTCTCATTGCCCGCGATCACATGGCCGTCGCTGTGATGGGGGATCAGCCCGCGCGCATCCTCTTCCCGGTTGAGGTCGATGACGAGCCGCGACACCCCGCCCAGTATCGCGCTGCACGACAGCCGCTCGACCAGCAGCGCCGCGACCTCCGCCACGCCGATGTCGATCGCGATATGCGTGCCCAGCAACGCCCGGTCGATGCCGAGGTCGATATCGGCGGGCACATGGGCGGACGCATGATCCGCGACGATCAGGATCGGCGCCGTGCCGCGCGACAGCAGGGTGAAGGCCTCGCTCATCGCAGCGCCCCCGTCATCGCCCACCAGCCGGGATGGGCGCGGGCGATCGCCCGCTCCGCGCCGTCGCGCGCGGCCGCATCGCCGAACAGCGCGAAGCAGGTCGCCCCCGACCCGGACATGCGGACCATCTCCGCCCCCGCCATGCCCCGCAGCGCCTCCAGCACCGCCGCGATCGGCGGGACGAGGGCAAGCGCGCCCGGTTCCAGGTCGTTGCGCCAGTTCGCCGCGTCCTCGCCCAGCGGCCCGCGATCGACGCCGTCCCACTGACGGTAGACCGGCCCCGTCGGGCACGCGATGCGCGGGTTGACCAGCAGCACCGGCCGCCCCGTCAGCGCGGCGGCACCGGCATGGGGCGCCATCTCGTCGCCAATGCCGCGCCCGATCAGCGTGCGCGAGGTGAGGCAGGCAGGCACGTCCGCGCCCAGCGCACCGATCGCGGCGGTCAGCGCCGCCTCGTCCGCGTCCAGACACCACAGCCGATTGAGCGCCCGCGCGGCGGCGGCGGCATCGGCCGATCCGCCGCCCAGCCCCGCCGCCACCGGCAGGCGCTTGTCGAGCAGGATCGCCGCGCCCTTGCCGACGCCGAAATGCGCCTGCATCGCGCGGGCGGCGCGCAGCACCAGATTGTCCCCGCCCCCATCCAGTTCCCCCGCGAACGGGCCGGTCAGGCGCAGGCTCAGCTCCGATGCGGGCGCGGCCTCCACCCGGTCGCCATCGTCGACGAAGGCGAACAGGCTTTCGATCAGATGATAGCCGTCCGCCCGGCGGGAGCGGACATGCAGCGCCAGATTGATCTTCGCAAAAGCGGTTTCGGTGGCGGTTTGGGTCGTCATGATCTCGGCGGGCGCGGTCACGGCCGGGCGGCGGCGTCCGGTCCCTTTCCGTCGAGCTTGTCGGTCAGGCGCGCGCGCATGCGCGGTGTCCGCTGATCGTCCTCGTCCAGCCCGACCAGCGCCGCCTGCCAGGCGTAGCGCGCCTCGAACCGCCGCCCCATCGCCCACAGCACGTCGCCCAGATGCTCGTTGAGTTCCGGGTTGCCCGGCTCCATCTCGACCGCATTCTGCAGCAGCGGCAGCGCCCTGGCATGCCTGCCCGCGCGGAAATAGGCCCAGCCGAGGCTGTCGATATAGGCCGGTTCGCGCGGACGGATGCGGTTCGCCTTTTCCAGCAGCTCGATCGCGCGCGGCAGGTCCTCGCCCCGGTCCGCCAGCGCATA
Organism: Sphingobium jiangsuense; assembly: GCF_014196495.1. Taxonomy (GTDB): domain Bacteria; phylum Pseudomonadota; class Alphaproteobacteria; order Sphingomonadales; family Sphingomonadaceae; genus Sphingobium; species Sphingobium jiangsuense. The sequence continues at coordinate 143,734 of NZ_JACIDT010000003.1, read as the reverse complement.
GCCCAGATGGTTGAGCGCCACCGCGCTGTCGGGCGCCAGCTCGACCACCCGTTCCAGCAGCGGCCGCGCCTCCGCCCATTGCCCCGCCTGTTCCAGCGCGCCGCCCAGTTGCAGCAGCAGCGAGGCATCCTCCCGTCCGCCCAACGCGTCGCGCGCCCTGCCATAGGCCTGCGCCGCGCCTGCAAAATCGTCCCGCTGGGCCATCAGGTCGCCCAGCAAACGCCAGCCGCGCGCATTGCCCTCATTCTGCGCGACGAGTTGCTGCGCCCGCGCGACCGCCTCGGCCTCGCGATCCTGCGCGACCAGCGCGCGCAGCCGCATCGCCTCGGCGTCGAACCAGGCCGGGGAGGACGGCGCCACCTTCGCCGCCTCGGCTTCGGCGATCTGCGGATAATCGGCCATCAGCGCGGCGCGGGCGACGGTCACGCGCACATCGTCGCTCTGCGGGTCGGCGAAACCGGCCATGCGCGCGATGCTGAGCGTCGCAATCCCCTCGCCCTGCCCGCGCAGATCGTCCACCAGCCGGGTCAGCAGCACGCCCAGCGCATATTGGGGGGTGAAGGCGCGCTTGCGGTACAGCTTGCCCACGCGCTTCAGCGCGGCGGCGGCATCGGGTCCGGCCCATGTCGCCTCGCCTTCGGCCAGCAGCCTTTCGGCAAGGTCGCGACGGCCCAGCTTCACCAGCCGGGCGGCGATCATCGCCTGTTCTTCTGCGCCCATGTCCTCGATGCCGTCGGCGGCATCGGCATAGGCCTGATCCAGCCCGTCCCTGTCGCCGCGCGCCAGGGCCAGCAACAGCAGCTGCTCCGCCCGGTAGCGGTTGCCGAACGCGGCCGACGCATCGTCGGGCACCGGCTCCGGCGGGCTGTAGCGCTTTTGCGCCAGCGACAGCCAGCCCCGCATGAACGGCGCGAGAAAGGCGAGATTGCCCTCCGTCTCCAGCCGGTCGATCCGCGCGGCGGCCTCGTTCCATTGGCGCCGGTCGAGCGCATCGGCCAGCAGCAGCACCGACCCGTCGCGCGACAATTGCTCCGCCGCGTCGAGGAGCCGCGCCGCCGCCAGCGCGAGCGGCCGGTCCCCCGCCAGCACCGCCTGGCGATAGCCGCGCCGCGCGACGTCCACGCTGCCGGGATCGGCGGCCAACGCCTCGCGGTAGGCGGCGACCGCCCGTGGCATCGCCCGGTCGATCTCGGCCAGCCGCGCCTGCGCATAGGGATGGAGGCGCAGGATCGGGCCTTCCTCGCCATCTGCGCCATCCGCATCGTTCGCCCCATCGGCGCCAGTGTCGGAACCGGCGTCGATCCCCGTTTCGGACCGGATGTCCGCATCCGGGGCGGCTTGCCCTTCCTGCGCGAACGCCGGGGCAGGCAGCATGAACGCACCCCAGAGCAGGGCGAGACAGGCCGCCATGTCCATCACCGCGCCGGGCGCGCGAGGGCGTTTACATATTGGGATAATTGGGCCCTCCGCCGCCTTCAGGGGTGACCCAGTTGATGTTCTGGGTCGGATCCTTGATATCGCAGGTCTTGCAGTGGACGCAATTCTGGGCGTTGATCTGGAAGCGGGGCGTGCCCTCCTCCTGCCCGACCACCTCATAGACGCCCGCCGGGCAATAGCGCTGCGCCGGTTCGTCGTAGAGCGGCAGGTTGTAGCTGATCGGAATGTCCGGGTCCTTCAGCTGGAGATGGCAGGGCTGGTCCTCCTCATGATTGGTGTTCGACAGGAACACCGAGGACAGCCGGTCGAAGCTGATGACGCCGTCGGGCTTCGGATAGTCGATCTTGCGGCAATGCTCCTTGCGCCACAGCTTGGTGTGGTCGGGCTTGTGCTTCATCGTGATCGGCAGGCCGATCTTCAGCACCCGCATCCACATGTCGATGCCCGCCAGCAGCGTGCCGAGCGTCGCGCCATATTTGGACACCGCCGGTTCGGCATTCTTGACCAGCTTCAGCTCGTCGGCAATCCAGCTCGACCGCACCGCCGCGCCATAGTCGCTCAGCTCATCCCCGGCCCGGTCGGCCACGATCGCCGCGAAGGCCGCGTCGGCCGCCAGCATGCCGGATTTCATCGCCGTATGCGTGCCCTTGATGCGCGGCACGTTGACGAAGCCCGCCGAGCAGCCGATCAGCGCGCCGCCGGGGAATTCCAGCTTCGGCACCGACTGCCAGCCGCCCTCGTTGATCGCCCGCGCGCCATAGGAGACGCGGCGGCCGCCTTCGAGATATTTGCGGATTTCCGGGTGCTGCTTCCAGCGCTGGAATTCCTCGAACGGGAAAAGATAGGGGTTCTTGTAGGAAAGCCCCACGACGAAGCCCAGCGCCACCTGCCCATTGGCCTGATGATAGAGGAAGCCGCCGCCATAGGCATCGGTCAGCGGCCAGCCCTGGGTGTGGATGACGAGGCCCGGCTGATGCAGGGCCGGGTCGATGTCCCACAGCTCCTTCATGCCCAGGCCATAGACCTGCGGCTCGCAATCCGCCTCCAGATCGTAGCGGGCCTTGAGCTGCTTGGTCAGGTGGCCGCGCGCGCCCTCGGCGAAGAAGGTATAGCGCGCGTGCAGCTCCATGCCCGGCTGATAGTCGCCCTTGTGGCTGCCGTCGCGGGCGACGCCCATGTCGCCGGTCGCCACGCCCTTGACCGAGCCGTCCTCGTTATACAGCACCTCGGCCGCCGGGAAGCCGGGGAAGATTTCCACGCCCAGCCCCTCGGCCTGCTCGGCCAGCCAGCGGCACAGATTGCCCAGCGAGCCGGTATAGGTGCCCTTGTTGTGCATGAAGCCGGGGGTGAAGAGATGGGGCATCGGGAATTTGCCCTTCTCGCTCAATATCCAGTGCTGGTTGTCGGTCACCGGAACCTCGGCGAGGCTGCATCCCATGTCGCGCCAGTCGGGCAGCAGCTCGTCCAGCGCGCGCGGATCGATCACCGCGCCGGACAGGATGTGCGCGCCGATTTCCGACCCCTTTTCCAATATGCACACCGAAAGCTCGCGCCCGGCCGTCTCGGCCAGCTGTTTCAGGCGAATCGCCGCCGACAGGCCGGATGGCCCCCCGCCGACTATGACGACATCATAGGTCATGGATTCGCGTGCGGTCATGTTCTTCTCCCACCGGTCATGCGCATAGTGTTTCTAGTGCTCCGGTTGGCGTGCAGTTCCAACGTTTCGACAATTGGCGCGATGACCCGTCTTGACGGCTTCGTCAAGACGTGGCCCAAGCATTTGATGCACGAGGGGCAATTCACCGATACCGGATTCGTTCGGGCGCAGCTTGACGGGCTGCTTTCCTGGTGGGCGACCGCCGGGGTCGACGGCGCGGTGAGCGAGGACAGCGTCGACTGGCTGCGCCCGCCGCCTCCGCGCGCGGCGCGCGCAATGCCGCAGGAACGCGCCTCTCCGCCGCAGGGCGCCGCCCGTCCCGAGGGCGTCGCGACGCCGCCGATGCCTGCCGCCGTGTGGCCGGACAACATGGCCGATTTCCGCGCCTGGCTGGCGCAGGCGCCCGATCTGCCCGAAGGCCGCTGGCCGGGGCGCCGCTTCCTGCCCATCGGGTCGGACGCCGCGCCGCGCCTGATGATCGTGCTCGCCGCGCCCGAAGCCGACGACGCGCCGGTGGAGGCGCAGCATATGCGCCTGCTCGACGCCATGCTGCGCGCGGCCGGGCTCCGCCTTGACGATTGCCACATCGCCACGCTCAGCCTGACCGCGCCGCCCGGCGGCAGGCTGGAGGCCGATGTGATCGCGCCGCTGCTGCGGCGGATGCGGCATCATATCGGGCTGGTCGCGCCGCAGCGGCTGATGCTGGTCGGCGATCAGACGAACCGTGCCTTTGCACCGACGAACGGTATGGAAAATAACGAGAATTTACCCTTTGTTAACCATATGGGCGGCATTGTGCCCTGTATTTCGATTCTTCATCCACGCCTGATCGTGGGGCAGCCGTCCGCCAAGGCGGAGGTCTGGAAATCATTGCGAAGCTTGTTCGGGGGCCGGGAACTTTGAGACATTTTCTGTTTGCTGTCAGCGCCGGTGCCCTTGCCCTGCACGCGGGCGGCGCGCGCGCGGAAGGCCCCTCCCTCACGCTCGACCTTTCGACGGACGGCACCAGCCCCACCGCCGCCCAACCCACACGCGCGCCCGACACGGCGAGCGCGCAGCAGGCCGTCCAGCCGCTGCGCGGCAAGGATGCCTATCGCGCCTTTTTCGGCGCGCTGCGCGCCTCCAACTGGACGGAGGCAAGGGCCCGCGCGATGCAGATGGACAGGGACGATCCCGTCCGCGCCGTCGCCCTTTCCGAACTCTATACCGCGAAGGATTCGCCGAAGGTCGAGCTGTTCGAACTGCTGGACCTGCTCAACCGCGCCAACTGGCTGCCCGATGCCGACCAGCTCGGCAAGCTGGCGAAGAAGCGCGGGGCGGAAATCCTGCCCGAAGGCCCGCAGGTGCAGAAGCTCGTCTATCTGGGCTCCGCGCCGCGCCGCCGCTATCTGCCCACGACGAAGCAGGATGCCGCCGCGCAGATGCTGGTCGGGCAGATCCAGCCCTATATCAACCGCGACGACCCGGCGGGCGCGGAATCGCTGATCGGCTCCGCCGAATCGCAGCTGTCGCCCGACGGCCTCGCCGAGGCGCGCCAGCGCGTCGCCTGGTCCTATTATATCGAGAATGACGACGCCAACGCCCGCCGCCTCGCGACGCGGGTGCTGGAAACCGGATCGACCAACGACTGGTCGGTGCAGGCATATTGGACGATCGGCCTGGCCGCATGGCGCCAGAACGACCCCGCCGCCGCCGCTCCGGCGTTCGAGCAGGTATCCCGCCGCGCCTCCAATGACGATATGCGCGCCGCCGGTGCCTATTGGGCGGCGCGCGCATGGATGAACGCGGGCCAGCCCGTGAAGGTCGCCGCGCTGATGAAGATGGCCGCCGCCCGCACCGACACTTTCTACGGCATGCTGGCGCGCGAGACGCTCGGCATGGCCGACACGCGCCCGGCCGCGCCCGCCCCCGGCGCCGAGGCCGCCGTCAAGAAGCTGGGCCGCGCGCCGACCATCCGCGCCGCGCTGGCGCTGCACGAGATCGGCGAGGACGGGCTGGCCGACGAACTGCTGCGCCGTCAGGCGGAACTGGGCGGCGCGGAGGATTATGACGCGCTGCTTGCGCTGTCCGAATCGCTCGACCTGCCGGCGACCCAGCTGTGGCTGGCGCAGCGCGGCCCGGCGGGCAGGCAGGCGGACCGCTACGCCCATTTCCCGCGCCCGAACTGGAAACCCGACGGCGGCTGGCGCGTCGACCCGGCGCTGGTCTTCGCCCATGCGTTGCAGGAATCGAACTTCCGCACCGACGCGGTCAGCCCGGCGGGCGCCCGCGGGCTGATGCAGGTGATGCCCGGCACCGCGCGCGACATGGCGGGCGGCGCGGTCAGCGCGAGCCAGCTCTCCACCCCCTCGACCAACATGGAATATGGCCAGCGCTATCTGGAGCAATTGCGCGACATGAGCGCGACCGGCGGCCTGCTGCCCAAGGTGATGGCCGCCTATAATGCCGGGCCCGCCCCGGTCGCGCGCTGGAACAGCGAAGTGAGGGACGGCGGCGACCCGCTGCTGTTCATCGAATCGCTGCCCTATTACGAAACCCGCGCCTATGTGAACATCGTGATGCGCAACTACTGGGTCTACCAGCAGCGCGACACCGGCAAGGCGGAGGCGCTGACGGCGATGGCACAGGGCCGCTGGCCGGTCTTCCCCACCATGCGCGGCGGCAAGACGGTGCAGATGAGCTACCGGATCGAACGCTGACCGTCCGCGCGGCCGCCCCCTCATGCCGATAGACGAGAGCATCCCCTTCACCCCGGTCCAGATCGCGATCCTGACCGTGTCGGACAGCCGCACGCCCGCGACCGACAAGTCCGGCGACGCGCTGGCGGAGCGGATCGTCGCGGCCGGCCACATTCTCGCCGCCCGCGCGATCGAGATCGACGAGCGCGAGCATATCGTCGCCCGCCTGCACGGCTGGATCGACGACCCGGCGATCGACTGCATCATCACCACCGGCGGCACCGGGGTGACCGGGCGCGACGTGACGCCCGAGGCGCTGGCGCAGGTGCAGGACAAGGAGATTCCCGGCTTCGGCGAGCTGTTCCGCTGGCTCAGCTATGCGACGATCGGCACCTCGACCATCCAGTCGCGCGCCTGCGCCTGCGTTGCGCGCGGCACCTATATCTTCGCGCTGCCGGGCAGCACCGGCGCGGTGAAGGACGGCTGGGACGGCATCCTCGCCACCCAGCTCGACAATCGCCATCGCCCCTGCAATTTCGTCGAACTGATGCCGCGCCTGCGGGAAGGGTGAGCGGGCGCAGGCGGTCGTCATCCATGCGGCGATGCATGGCCGTCATGCGCGGATAGGCGCCTTTCGGCCGCCCGGTCTCTCTGGACCCAGCCGGGGCCAGCCCCTATCTTGCGGGCATGAAACAACCGGCATTCTATATTCCGCATGGCGGCGGCCCCTGCTTCTTCCTCAACCCGGACGGCAGTTGCCCACCGATGTGGGAGGCGATGCGCGATTTTCTGGCGGGGATTATCCCGTCCCTGCCCGAACGCCCGCGCGCGATCCTCATCCTTTCCGCCCACTGGATCGCGCCGCGCTTTTCGGTGCTGACGGCGCCGCAGCCCGATCTGCTGTTCGACTATTACGGCTTCCCGCCGCACACCTATGAACTGCGCTGGGACGCGCCCAATGATCTGGCGCTGGCCCATCGCGCCGCCGCGCTGCTGCAAGCGGCGGGGTTCGAAACCGGGGAGGACGCGGCGCGCGGCTGGGACCATGGGGTTTTCGTGCCGATGAAGGTCGCCGTGCCCGGCGCTGACATTCCGGTCGCGCAGCTTTCGCTGCTCGCGCCGGATCGCGGCGAGGATTTCGACGCCGCGCTCCATACCCGCGCCGGGCAGGCGCTCGCCCCGTTGCGCGAGGAAGGCGTGCTGATCGTCGGATCGGGCATGAGCTTCCACAATATGCGCCTGCGCGACGGATCGGCGCTGGCCCATGCCGAAGCCTTCGACGCGGCGCTGGCCGAGGCGGTGAGCGATCCCGACCCCGGCCGCCGCGACGCCGCGCTCGCTTCATGGGCCGATTTGCCGATGGCGCGCATCGCCCATCCGCCGGGTGGTGAAGAGCATCTGATCCCGCTGATGGTCGCGGCCGGGGCGGCGGGCGGCGACCGGGGCGTCCCGGTGTTTCGCGACAAGGTGATCGGCTGGACGGTCTCCGCCTTCCGCTTCGGCTGAAGTCCGGCATGGCCGCCGCCTCACCGGTCCCGCTGGCGATCCCGTTACCTGGGGCCGACCTGCTCTATTGGCCCGATCCCGATCCGGGGGAGGACGAGCAACGCCTGTTCGCCCGGCTGCGCGACGGCATAGGCTGGCGGCAGGAAAGCATCACGCTGTTCGGCAAGACGCATTTGCAGCCGCGCCTCATCTGCTGGATGGGCGACCCCGGCTGCCGCTATCGCTATTCGGGCACGCTCTGGGATCCGCAACCATGGCATCCACTGGTCGCGGCACTGCGCGACCGCATCGAGGCGCTGAGCGGCGCGCGCTTCAACAGCGTGCTGCTCAATCTCTATCGCGACGGGCGGGACGGCATGGGCTTTCATGCCGACGACGAGCCGGAACTGGGCCCGCGCCCGGTCATCGCTTCGCTCAGCCTCGGCGCCGAGCGCGTGATGCACTTCCGCCATCGCCACGATCGCGGCGCACCGACCTTCCGCCTGCCGCTCGCGGGCGGCAGCCTGCTGCTGATGCGCGGGGACACGCAGGCGAACTGGAAACATGCGATCCCGAAACGGGGGCGCCCGACAGGGCCGCGCATCAACCTGACCTTCCGGCGGATCAGGCAGGCTTGAGGCGGCTGAGGGTTTGAAAGCCTTGCGAGCAGGTTAGGTAGACGTCCGCGCTTGGCTGATGGAAAACATCAGAAATCCGTTCGGGCTGAGCCTGTCGACCCGTTGGGCTTTGCCCGCCCTACGGGTCGACAAGCTCAGGACAAAAGGAGGTTAGAAGCCACTCTCAACCTTTTCTTCCCCGCCATGCCAGCACAGGCTGGCATCTGCGGAGATGGCGTGCGACACGGCCTGCGACCCCGGCCTGCGCTGGGGGGAGAAAGTCGGTTCTCTAAAAAGAAGCGGCCTCGCCGACCGCCACGACCGGCGGCGCGGACGGCGCGGTTTCGGCCCGCACGCCGCCGGAGGACAGCGCCACCGTCGCCGCCAGTCCGACGGCAAAGCCCGCCAGAAAGCGGCGGAACCAGTCCGCGGTCAGCATTTTTCCGATAGCCTTGATTCTCAACGTCCGTCTCTTCGCTGCCCCGACTCCCGGAACTGGGAAAGGGGATGCCGCGCTTATCCCGCGCAGCTGCTTACCAGAGCATGAATATGCACGGTTTCGGCGCACAAGCTGCCCCGAAACCGCGATGAAACGCCCGGCAAATGCCGCTTATTTGAGGGCGGCGCAGGCTTCCTGGATGCGGGTGCACGCCTTGCGCAGCACTTCCTCCGACGTCGCATAGCTGATGCGGAACGCAGGCGAGAGGCCGAAGGCGCCGCCATGCACGGCCGCGACGCCGTAATCGTCGAGGAAATAGTTGATGAGGTCCTCGTCGGTCACGATTTTCTGCCCCTTGGGGGTGGTCTTGCCCATCACGCCGCTGGCGTCGGGATAGACGTAGAACGCGCCCTCCGGCACCGGGCAATCGAGGCCCGGCGCGTCGTTCAGCATCGCGACGACCATGTCGCGGCGCTTCTTGAACGCAACGTTGCGCTCTTCGAGGAAGCTCTGGTCGCCGTTCAGCGCGGCCACAGCCGCCGCCTGGCTGATCGAGCAGGGGTTGGAGGTCGACTGCGACTGCAACTTGCGCATCGCGTTGATAATCCACACCGGGCCGCCCGCAAAGCCGATGCGCCAGCCGGTCATCGCGAACGCCTTCGAACAGCCGTTGACCGTCAGCGTGCGATCGTACAGGTCCGGGCACACCTGCGCGATGGTCGCGAAGGGCGTCGGCGCGTACCAGACATGCTCATACATGTCGTCGGTCAGCACCAGCACATGCGGATGGCGCAGCAGCACCTCGCCCAGCTCCTTCAGCTCGTCGGCGCTATAGGCCGCGCCCGAAGGGTTGGAGGGCGAGTTCAGCAGCACCCATTTGGTGCGCGGGGTGATCGCCGCCTCCAGCTGCGCGGCGGTGATCTTGTAGCCCTGGCTCGCCGGGCCTTCGATGAACACCGGCGTGCCGCCCGCGAAGTTGACGATATCGGGATAGCTGACCCAATAGGGCGCGGGAATGATCACCTCGTCGCCCTGCTCGACCGTCGCCACCAGCGCGTTGAACAGCGTGTGCTTGCCGCCCGCGTTGATGCTGATCTGGCTGCGCTCATAGACGAGGCCGTTGTCGCGCTTGAACTTGCCCGCGACCGCTTCCTTCAGTTCGGCTGTGCCGTCGACGTCGGTATATTTGGTCTGCCCCGCGCGGATCGCGGCGATCGCGGCTTCCTTGACGAAATCGGGCGTGTCGAAATCCGGCTCGCCCGCCGACAGGCCGATCACGTCCACCCCCTGACGTTTCAGCTCGATCACCCGACCGGTCATCGCCAGGGTGGCGGACGGCTGGATGCGGCCCAATGCGGCAGAGGTCTTGGTCATGAGGAACTTTCCTTACGAGTCCGGTGGAGAATCATGGGCGCCTTAGCCCAGCCCAATGCCAAGAGCAACCGCGCACCGGCCCGGCGACGGGGAAGCGACCGATCAGCGCAACAGCCGTGCCGCCGTCATCCCGCGTGCCGCATTGCCGATGAAAAAGCCGTGGTCGAGATCAAACGGGCGCAGGTCCCCTTCCACCGCCTCGCCGCAGGCGAGCAGGCTGGCGCGGAGCACGCCCGGCAACAGGCCGCGCGACAGCGGCGGCGTCACCAGCTTGTCGCCGCGCTCCACGAAGATGTTGGAAAAGCAGCCCTCGGTCAGGAACCCCGCCTCGTCGGTCATCACCACCTCGAAGGTGCCGCCTTGCGCCAGCGCGTCGCGATAGAATTGGCGGTCGGTGGTCTTGTGGCGCAGCCGCCAGTCGTCGGCGGGCACGGGGCGCGGCACCGCGCGCACCTTCATCACCGCATCGGGCCAGCTTTCATGCGGCCGCAGCTCGATCGCCAGCGCGCCCGAACGCGACACCATCATCCGCACCTTCGCCCGGTGCCGCACATGAAAGGTCGCCGCCTGCAATTCGTTGCGCGCGCCGTGCCGGTCGAACGCGAAGCCCAGCGCGTCCGCGCTGCCCTTCAGCCGCTCAAGATGGAATTCGAGCAGCGGCATGCCCTCGGACGGATCGAAGGATATGGTTTCGATGAGGTCGAACCCCGCCATCTCACCTTCGCTCATCGGCCCTCCCTGCCTGCGGGGAGGAGAGGAAACGTCCCTTGTCCAGACATTCATGCCATTCGTCCGCCGCCACCGAATCCGCAACCAGCCCGGAACCGAGGCCGATCACACCGTCATCCTCGCCATTTTTCACGGAAATGGTGCGTATGGCAACATTGAACAGCGCATCCCCCCGCGCATCGATATAGCCGATCGATCCGGTATAGGGCCCGCGCGGATGGCCTTCGGTCGCGTGGATGATCTCCATCGCCCGGATTTTCGGCGCGCCGGTGATGGAGCCGCAGGGAAACAGCGCCTCCAGCGCGTCCACCGCATCCAGCCCCCCGGCCAGCCGCCCGGTGACGGTCGACACCATCTGGTGCACCGTCGGATAGCTTTCCACGGTGAAGAGATGCGGCACCTGCACGCTGCCCGGCTCGGCGATGCGCGAGAGGTCGTTGCGCAGCAGGTCGACGATCATCAGGTTCTCCGCCCGCTGCTTGGGGTCGCCCGCCAGCTCCCGCGCCTGGGCGGCATCCCGCGCCGGGTCCGGATCGCGCAGCGCGGTGCCCTTCATCGGCCGCGTCGTCAGATCCCGCCCGTCGAGCGCGAAGAACAGTTCGGGCGAGAAACTGAGCAGCCAATGGTCGCCGGTAAAGACCAGCGCCCCGTGCCCGGCCGCCGCCCTCGGCCGGATCGTGCGATAGAAGGACAGCGGATCGCCGCCCACCCTGACCGTGCAGGGAAAGGTGAAATTGGCCTGATAAATGTCCCCGGCGACGATCGCCTCGCGCACCGCCGCGAAGGCGGCCTCATAGTCGGACCGGGCGATGACCGGCTCCGGCGTCGCGAAAGCCGTCTCGCGCCCGCCCGCCGCCTCCAGCAGTTCACCAGCGTCCACCTGCTCGCCGCGTGCGAACAGCCCGAACCAGAGCAGCGGGGGGTCGCCTGCGCGCCGGCGCGGATCGATGCGCCGCAGCCTTTCCTCCAGCGCCAGCCCGGCCTCGTAGGAGAGAAAGCCGGCCACGTGCAGCCCTTCCGCCCGCGCGGTGCGCAGCCGCAGGAGCGCGGGCCGCACCTCGTCCATCGTCCGCGCGACGACCTGTCCGACCGGATCATGGTAGAGCATCGCCCGACGCCCGCCCCCCGGCCGGGCATCGTCGATCAGCACGAACGGAACGGACCCTGTCAGACGACTCATGGCCGCCCTATCGCAGCAAGCCGCGCCAAGGGCCACTTTTTTGTTGGGGCTATGGGGCCGAAGCCGACGCGGCCAGCCAGGCAGAGATGATTACGCGGAGGCGTGGAGATAAGGCTCGCGAAGCATTGTTCCTCATGCGGGCGGCAGGGCCGAGGCGAAACGGGCACAAGGAGCCTGCGGCTCGATCCCTCTCCCCGTCTCCGCGCCTCCGCGTGAACTTATTTGCTCCCTGCGTCATGCCAGCGCAGGCTGGCATCTGGGAAGGCGGCGCGTGACATCGCCTGCGCCCCCAGCCTGCGCTGGGGTGACGGCAAAAACCCGCCTTCCTCCACCCCGATCCGCCACTTAGCGCCTCAACAGGACGCAAGCCGATTGCGCCGGACGTCCTCCCATCCTACATGCACGGACATGACGGAACAGCCTCTATCCCACAACCACGACGACACCACCCGCCCGCTGCGCCCGGCGATCCTGTCCGGCCTGCGCGGCAAATGCCCCGCCTGCGAGAAGGGGCCGCTGTTCGCGCGCTTCCTGAAGCCGGCGAAAAGCTGCGCCGGGTGCGGCGAGGCGCTGGACGGGCATGAGGCCGACGATTTCCCAGCCTATATCGTCATCCTGCTGCTGGGCCATATTCTCGTGCCGGTGATGATCGAGGTCAATCACGCGTTCGACATCCCCCTGCTATGGCAGAGCATCATCTGGCCGGTGATGGCGCTGCTGCTGGCGGTGGCGATGATCCAGCCGACCAAGGGCGCGGTCATCGGCCTGCAATGGGCGCGGCGGATGCACGGCTTCGCGGCGGCGCTGCCGGAGGAAAAGGACGCCGCCCCCCTGCGGCGCTGAACGGCGCGGCGGGAACGGTTCGAAACGAAGAGAGGGTTTGGGGAGTTAAGGAGAGGTCCGGCCCGGACCATGTGCAGGGCGATATCGGGAAGAAAATCGGGTGCTCCCCTTGTGTGGTAAAATTGCCACATTACCTTTGATGTCGAAAGGAACAGGGCAATCGCATGAACCTCGAAAAATTCACCGATCGCGCCAAGGGTTTTCTCCAGTCGGCGCAAACCGTCGCCATCCGCATGAACCATCAGCGGATCAGCCCCGACCATATCCTCAAGGCCTTGCTGGAGGACAGTGAGGGCATGGCGGCCGGCCTCATCAAGGCGGCCGGGGGCGATGCCGCCGCCGCGACGCGGGAAGCCGACGCCGCGCTGGCCAAAATCCCCGCCGTGTCCGGCTCCGGCGCGCAAAGCTCGCCCGGCCTCGACAATGACGCGGTGCGCCTGCTCGATTCCGCCGAGCAGATCGCGCAGAAGGCGGGCGACAGCTTCGTCACCGTGGAGCGGCTGCTGCTCGCCCTCACCCTCGCCTCCACCACCGCGGCGGGCAAGGCGCTCGCCAATGCGGGCGTGCGGGCCGAGGCGCTGAACGGCGCGATCAACAGCCTGCGCGGCGGGCGCACCGCCGACACCGCGACGGCGGAGGATCGCTATGACGCGCTCAAGAAATTCGCGCGCGACCTCACCGCCGACGCCCGTGCGGGCAAGCTCGATCCGGTGATCGGCCGCGACGAGGAAATCCGCCGCACCATCCAGATCCTCGCCCGCCGCACCAAGAACAACCCGGTGCTGATCGGCGAACCCGGCGTCGGCAAAACCGCCATCGCCGAAGGGCTGGCGCTGCGCATTTCCCATGGCGACGTGCCCGATACGCTGAAGGACCGCACGCTGATGGCGCTCGACATGGGCAGCCTGATCGCGGGCGCCAAATATCGCGGCGAGTTCGAGGAGCGCCTGAAGGGCGTGCTCGACGAGGTGAAGGGCGCGGAAGGCCACATCATCCTCTTCATCGACGAGATGCACACGCTGATCGGCGCGGGCAAATCCGAAGGCGCGATGGACGCGGGCAACCTGCTGAAACCGGCGCTGGCGCGCGGCGAGCTGCATTGCATCGGCGCGACCACGCTCGACGAATATCAGAAATATGTCGAGAAGGACGCGGCGCTGCAACGCCGCTTCCAGCCGGTGTTCGTCGGCGAGCCCACGGTCGAGGACACCATCTCGATCCTGCGCGGCATCAAGGAGAAGTACGAGCTGCACCATGGCGTGCGGATCACCGACGGGGCGATCGTCTCGGCGGCGACCCTCTCCAACCGCTATATCACCGACCGTTTCCTGCCGGACAAGGCGATCGACCTGATGGACGAGGCCGCCAGCCGCCTGCGCATGGAGGTGGAGAGCAAGCCGGAGGAGATCGAAAATCTCGACCGGCGCATCATCCAGCTCAAGATCGAGCGCGAGGCACTGAAGAAGGAAAGCGATCAGGCGTCGAAGGATCGCCTCGCCGCGCTGGAGGAGGATCTGGCGAACCTCGAACAGCAAAGCTCCGAACTCACGCAGAAATGGCAGGCGGACAAGGAGAAGATCGCGGGCGAGGCGAAGCTGAAGGAAGCGCTGGACCAAGCGCGCGCCGAGCTGGATCAGGCGCAGCGCGCAGGCGACCTCGCCAAGGCGGGCGAGCTGGCCTATGGCCGCATCCCCGACCTGGAGCGCCAGCTTGCCGAAGCGCAGGGCGCGACGCAAAGCGCGATGCTGCGCGAGGAAGTGACCGCCGAGGACATCGCCTCGGTCGTCTCGCGCTGGACCGGCATTCCCGTCGACAAGATGATGGAAGGCGAGCGCGAGAAGCTGCTGCACATGGAGCAGGAACTGGGCAAGCGCGTCATCGGGCAGGAGCAGGCGGTGCGCGCCGTCTCCACCGCCGTGCGCCGCAGCCGCGCGGGCTTGCAGGATCCGAACCGGCCGCTGGGCAGCTTCCTGTTCCTCGGCCCCACCGGCGTCGGCAAGACGGAGCTGACCAAGGCGCTCGCCGGCTTCCTGTTCGACGACGACAATGCGATGGTGCGCATCGACATGAGCGAATTCATGGAGAAGCACAGTGTCGCCCGGCTGATCGGCGCGCCTCCGGGCTATGTCGGCTATGAGGAAGGCGGCGTCCTGACCGAGGCGGTGCGGCGGCGGCCCTATCAGGTCGTGCTGTTCGACGAGGTGGAAAAGGCGCACAGCGACGTGTTCAACGTGCTGTTGCAGGTGCTGGACGACGGCCGCCTGACCGACGGGCAGGGCCGCACGGTCGATTTTTCGAACACGATCATCGTGTTGACGTCAAACCTCGGCAGCCAGTATCTCGCCAACATGGCCGACGGGCAGAAGGTCGAGGATGTCGAGCCGCAGGTGATGGACGTGGTGCGCTCGCACTTCCGCCCCGAATTCCTGAACCGGCTTGATGAGATCATCCTGTTCCATCGCCTGGGCGTGGAGCATATGGCGCCGATCGTCGACATTCAGGTCGGCCGCGTCGCCAGGCTGCTGAAGGACCGCAAGGTGAAGCTGGACCTGACCGAGGGCGCGCGGGCGTGGCTGGGCCGGGTGGGCTACGACCCGGTCTATGGCGCCCGGCCGCTGAAGCGCGCGGTGCAGAAATATCTGCAGGACCCGCTCGCCGAGATGATCCTGTCGGGACAGGTGCCCGATGGATCGACGGTGAAGGTCGGCGAAGGGGACGGGCAACTGGCGCTGGCGGTGGAATAATCGGCCTGTTGCGGTGGGGCAGACGTCCCCGCCTCCATTCGCCCAGAACTCATAACCACCAAAGAAAACGGGGCAGCGGATAGTGCGCTGCCCCGTTTCAGATTGGGAACCGGTCAGAATTTGACCGATGCGCCGATGAAGAAATACCGACCCAGCGGATCATAGGTGGCGGGGAAGGTGTTGCCGCTGTTCTCCGCCGTGCCGCCATAGTCGTTGCCGACGATCGGCGGCTTCTTGTCGAACAGATTGTTGATCCCGCCGCGAAGCTGGAAACCGCCCTCGATATCGAAGGTGCTGCTGAGGTCGAAATAGCTGCGCGCCTTGATGACCGGGACCACATAATCGGCCGGGTCGGCGCCGTTCAGCACGATGTCGTCCTTCGTCAGCTTGCCGATATAGCGCCAGCGCAGCAGCACGCTGAGTGGGCCGTAATCGAGTTGGCTGTTCTGGATGAACTGCCATTTGGGCTGCGGGCGCAGGCAGGTCTTGCCGACCAGCCCGACGCAGTCATAGGACGGGAAGATGTCCGCAGGCTGATCGACCGCCTTGATCGTCCGCGTCGCGTTGATGCCGAATTGCAGGCGGACATCCTGGCCGACGGTGAACTGATAGGCCGCCGCGAAGTCGATGCCGGTCCGCTTCAGCGAGGCCGCGTTCAGCGTGCTGGCGTCGACGCCCGTTTCCGTGCCGCCGCTGAGCGAACCGTTCAGCGGATTGCGGTTGATGAGCTGGCAGAAGAAGCCGTTGGGGTCCATCTCCTGCTCATAACAGGCATCGACGATCACCTGTTCGGAGAACTGGGTGATCGCATTCTTCACCTTGATGTTGAAATAGTCGACCGACGCGCTGAAGCCGGGCAGCTGGCGCGGCTGCACGACGAAGCCGATGCTGTAGGTGTCCGACTTTTCCGGCGTCAGCGTGGGGTTGCCGCCGGAATAATTGTTGATCTGGCCCGCGATCGGCCCGTTGACGGTGCCGATGCGGCCCGCCGGAACGCCGGTGTCGTAGCAGAGCTGCGTCAGCGCGGCATTGCCGACCGGATTGGCGCCCGCGCAGGGATCGGTTTCCAGATCGCCCGTGCCCGGCGTGCGGGGCTCGCCCAGTTCGCCCAGATTGGGTGCGCGGACGGCGCGCTGGTACAGGCCGCGAACGCGGAAGCCCTCCACCGGCATCCACTCGCCGCCGGCCTTGTAGGTCCAGTTGGAGAAGCCGTTGCCGAAGCTGCCGCCGGTCACCAGATTGTCGACGGTGCTGGAATATTTGGAGTAGCGCAGGCCGCCTTCGAACACCAGCGACTCGGCGAAGGCCACGCCTTCGAGCAGCGGGATGCTGACCTCGGCATAGACTTCCTTCACATTATATTTCGCGTCGACCGGCGATTGCGAGCCGAAGCCGGGCGCATTGCCCGCGATCAGGTTCGCGTCGGGCCGCGAAATGCTCTTTTCCCGGCGATATTCCACGCCCACCGCGAAGCCGGCGGCGGTCGAGGCGGTCGGCAGGGTGAACATCTCGCCCGCCAGCGACGCGCCGGTCACGAACTGCGTGGTCTTGTCGTTCGCTTCGAGATCGAGGCGGATGAAATCCCCCATCTCGGGCGTCAGATTGCCGGCGCCGAACAGGTTGACCGGAACGCAGCCGTTGCTGGGATCGATGCAGGTCGGCACGCCGCCAACGCTGCGCACCAGCATGCCCTGCTGGGTCTTGGCGAAATCGATATCGTTCAGATATTGCTGGCGGCGCTTGACCTGGCCATATTGCGCGAAGACCTCATAGTTGAGCCCGCCGCCCAGATCGCCCCGGAAACCGCCGACGAACTGCATCAGCTTGTTGCGATAGATGGAATCGCGCGTGCCGATCTCGGTGGTGCGGCGGCCGAACGCGACGTCCACATTGCCGTCGCCATCGGTATCCAGCGGTCCCAGCACGCCGCGCGCCTGATCGGACAGGAACGGGTTGTCGAGGTTGATCGTGAACGGATAGAAAAAGGTGCCGGACGGCGCCAATATGGTCTGCACCTTGGTGTCGACATAGGAGGCGCGGCCGAAGAAGGTCACCGCATCGGAAAATTCATATTTGAACAGCGCATGCGCCTGATAGCGCTCCTGCGGCACCTGGAACAGGTTGTAGGGGTTGAAGTTGAATGACCCCGCCACCGGCCCGAGGTCGCCATTGGGCGAGAACTGGGCATAGCAATTGCCGTCATCGATATCCGCCTGCGAGCAGATGGTCGGGAAAGTGTCGGCGATATTGCCAGGCGTGTCCGTCAGGCTGCCCGACGGCTGGAGGTCGGCCTGGCCGAGGGCGAATTCGGAAAAGCTGCGGCGGCCCTGATATAGCGCCTTCTGCTTCGTATAGCCGCCGTTCACGATAAAATGGCCGCGCCCTTCGGAAAAGCTGGTGCCATAGGTGAGGCTGCCGTCGAAGGTCCGCGCGTCGCCCCGGCTGGTGAGGCCATATTGCGCGTCCGCCTTGAAGCCGCTGAATTCGTCGTCCAGAATGAAGTTGACGACGCCCGCAACCGCATCGGAACCATAGACCGCCGAAGCGCCGCCGGTCACGACATCGACCCGCTTGATGAGGGCGGTCGGGATCATGTTGACGTCGACGATGCCGTCCTTGTCATAGGGGGTGAAGCGCTTGCCGTCGACCAGCACCAGCGTCCGCTGTTCGGTCAGGTTGCGCAGGTCGATCGTCGCGACGCCGGGGTTGCCGTTGTTAGTCTGGCCGCCGATGCCGGGCACGGCCTGCGGAATGTCGCGCAGCACGTCCTCGACCGACGCCGCGCCGGAGCGGTTGATCGATTCCGCCGACACGATCGAGATGGGCGAGTTGGACGTAAGATCCGGCCGCGCAATGCGCGAGCCGGTGACAACGATCACCTGTTCCACACCCGGATCCGCGCCTTGCGGTTCGTCCTGGGCGATCGCGATGGAAGGGGAGAGCATCGCCGACGCCAGGATGACAGGCGCGACTCCGCAACGCAGCCGAGCTGCAATATCGATTTTCTTCACTTTCCAGTCCCTTGCTCTGGACGGGAGCGGATAGACACCACCCCCTTTGCTTCACAAGGATACGAAAAGCCGTTTCAACCCGTCATCTTGCAATGAAGAGCCGAAAAGTGCCCGACAGCGACAGGCCCTTCGTATCACTGTCGTTCATTAGGCGTTCATCCCCCTGATCTGTAAAGGGGTAGTGAGACGGACTGCGTTCATTTTGATCCGCCCTTGTGGCTAAAAGGCCACAGAGTTGTAAAAAATTTCCATGGCCTTGCTGGGCGGCAGGGCTGGACCGCATGCCCCTCAATTGGCGGGCATTTCCCCGGCGATGCGCTGCGGGTCGAGGCGGGCGCCGTTCCACATCATGCCCCAGTGCATGTGCGGGCCGCTGGCCCGTCCGGTCGCGCCGACCGCGCCGAGCAACTGCCCCTGCCGCACCCTCTCCCCTTCCGCCACCGCGAGGCTGGAGCAATGGAGAAAGGCGCTGCTGAGGCCCATGCCATGATCGATGATCAGCAAATGGCCCTCCAGCGTGAAGGGCGTCCGCGCGGCCAGCACCACCACACCGTCGGCGGGCGCGCGGATCGGCGTGCCGGTCGGCGCCGCGACATCGACGCCGCTATGATAGCTGCCCGGCTGGCCGCGATAGATGCGCTGCGCGCCGAACAGGCCGGAAATGCGCCCCGTCACCGGCCAGCGGAAATCCTGCCGCCAGCCGTCCGACTGCACCCGCATCGCCCGCGCGGCGCGTATCCGCTCCAGCTCCGGCTTGCGCCGTTCGAGGAATTCGGCGCTCGGCACGCCGCCGGTGGGGGAAGCATTGACCCGCTCGATCCGCCAGTTGCCCGGCCGCACCGTCAGTCTCTGCTCGATCGGCGCGCCGCCTTCCACCTCCGCGCGCAGCAGCGCCGAGGCGGCGGCATCGCGATCGAAGGCGATGAGGAAGCGGCCGTCATCGGCCAGCGGAACGGCGGCGCCGTCCAGCGTCAGGCCGCGCGTGCAGCGCGGCGCCATGCCCCGGATCATGCCGCCCTGAACCGCCTCCCCGACCAGCACGAAATCGTCGGCCCGGCCCGCCTGCGCGGCGCAGGCGGGAAGCACGGGCGGCGCGGCCGGCGGCGACGGAGGAGGCGCGCCCGGATCGGACGCGACGCAACCCGCCACTATCAACGCCGGCGCCAGCAGGCAAAGCGCCCCCGGCCCCTGCCGCCCTGCCCGCACGATCAGGCCGGCAACCCCTGTTCCTTGCGCCACCGCACCTCGGCGGCGGTGGACGCCTCGGCGCTGGCATAGGGCTCCTGCCGCTCGATCGACCAATAGCGCAGGTCGTCGAGGGCGATTTTCTGCCCCGTCACCGCGCACAGCACATGATCGCCGGGGCTGAGCACCCGGAAGCTGTAGGCCATATAGTGCAGCCGCGCGGGCTGGTCCTTGCCGGACATCAACATCATTCGTCTCTCTCTTCTCCGGCGGCGAACAGATCCTGCTGCCCCTTATCCCCCGCATCGGGCCGAGGCGCGCGCCGCGCCGGCTTCGCCGGGGATGATAGCCCCTTTGCGGGGGCGGGCTCAACCCCGTTGCCGGTGGAAACGGCAAGCGCGCCGTCATGAAAGGTCAGCGTCATGTGCCCGGCCGCCCGCGCCGCGTCGGCCGAGGTCAGCACCCGGTCGCCCGCCGTCACCAGCGCAAAGCCCTTGGAGAGCGGCCTGCGCGGGTCGAGCGAGAGGGCGAGACGCCATGTCGCCTCCAGCCGCTCGCGCCGCTGGGCGATGCCGCGCGTGACGAGATCGGGGCGCAGGCGCACCCCGTCCAGCCGCATGCGGTTCTGCCCCAGCCGCTGCCGCAACAAACCGGGGCGCAGCGCCGCCCCCGCGTCGGAAAGCGTCCGCCACGCCATGGTGACGCGATGCCGCAGGCCCCGCCCCAGCCGCTCGCCCAGATCATCGACGCGCTGGCGCTGGGTGCTCAGCAGATTCTCCGGCGTCGGCAGCAGCCGGGCCGTCATCGCCAGCCGCTCGCGCCGCAACTCGACCGCCCGGCGCGCGCAGCGCCCGACGCGCAGACCCAGTTCCGTCAGCCCGGCCATCAGGTCCACCCGCACCGGCACCGCCATCTCGGCGGCGGCGGTCGGCGTGGGCGCGCGCACGTCCGCCGCATAATCGCACAGCGTCGTGTCCGTCTCATGCCCCACGGCGGAGATGATCGGGATGGTGCATTCCGCCACCGCGCGCACCACGGCTTCCTCGTTGAACGCCCAGAGGTCCTCGATCGACCCGCCACCGCGCGCGACGATCACCAGGTCCGGGCGCGGCACCGGCCCGCCGCTTTCGGGCAGCGCGGAAAAGCCGCGCACCGCCGCCGCGACCTGCGCCGCCGCGCTCTCCCCCTGCACCAGCACCGGCCAGAGCAGCACATGGGTGGGGCAGCGATCCTCCAGCCGGTGCAATATGTCGCGAATCACCGCACCCGTGGGCGAGGTCACCACGCCGATGGTGCGCGGCAGCACCGGCAGCGGCTTTTTCCGCTCCCGGTCGAACAGCCCCTCGGCGGCAAGCTGCTTCTTCAACCGTTCGAGCAGCTGCATCAGCGCGCCCTCGCCCGCCAGCTCCATCCGCTCGACCACCATCTGATATTTGGACCGGCCCGGATAGGTGGTGATCTTGCCGGTCGCGATCACCTCGATCCCGTCCTGCGGCTGGAAGGCGAGGCGCTGGGCCGTGCCCTTCCACATCACCGCGTCAATCACCGCATTCTCGTCCTTCAGGCAGAGATAGACATGGCCCGACGCCGCGCGCTTGTATCCCGAAATCTCGCCGCGCAGGCGCACATGGCCGAAGCGGTCCTCGACCATGCGCTTCAACACCGCCGATAATTCGGAGACGGACAGCGCCGGTGCGTTGTCCCCGCTGCGCTCTTCGGCTAACAGGCGGCCCGAAGCATCAGTGGCGGCATTATAATCCGGGGACATAGAGAGATGAATATCCTGTTGTTGGGATCGGGCGGACGGGAACATGCACTGGCGTGGAAGCTGGCGCAATCGCCCCGCGTCGATACACTCTATGCCGCGCCCGGCAACCCCGGAATAGCGCAAAGCGCGCGCCTCGTCACCCTCGACGCGACGGACCATGGCGCGGTCGCGGCCTTCTGCGCGGAAAAGGCGATCGATCTGGTCGTCATCGGGCCGGAAGCGCCGCTGGTCGATGGCCTCGGCGACAGCCTGCGGGCAAAGGGCATTGCGGTGTTCGGGCCGGACAAGGCGCCCGCGCAGCTCGAAGGCTCCAAGGGCTTCACCAAGGATCTGTGCGCCCGCGCGAACATCCCGACCGCAGGCTATGTGCGCACCACCTCGCTGGAGCAGGCGCGGGCCGCGCTGCCGAAATTCGGCCTGCCGGTCGTCATCAAGGCCGATGGCCTCGCGGCGGGCAAGGGCGTGATCATCGCGGAGACGGCGGAGCAGGCCGACGCGGCGCTGGCCGACATGTTCGGCGGCGGCTTCGGCGCGGCGGGCGCGGAGGTGGTGCTGGAAGAGTTTATGACCGGCGAGGAAGCGAGCTTTTTCGCGCTGACCGACGGCCACGCGATCCTGCCCTTCGGCAGCGCGCAGGATCATAAGCGGGTGAGCGACGGCGACACCGGCCCCAATACCGGCGGCATGGGCGCCTATTCTCCGGCCCGCGTGCTGACGCCGGAGCTGGAAGCGCAGGTGATGGACCGCATCGTCCGCCCGACCGTGGAGACGCTCGCCGCCGAGGGCATTCCCTATAGCGGCGTGCTCTATGCCGGGCTGATGCTGACCGCCGAGGGGCCGAAGCTGATCGAATATAATGCGCGCTTCGGCGACCCGGAATGCCAGGTACTGATGATGCGTTTTGCAGGCGACCTTGCGGAATTGCTGCTGGCGGTGGCGACCGGGCGACTGGCCGATTGCGGGTCGGTCGCGCTGGCGGACGAGTGCGCGCTGACCGTGGTGATGGCGGCGAACGGCTATCCCGGCACGCCGGAAAAGGGCGGCACGATCGAGGGGATAGAGGCGGTATCGGGCGCGCATGTGCAGATTTTCCACGCGGGCACGGCGGAACAGGACGGCAGACTCGTCGCCAATGGCGGACGCGTGCTGAACGTGACGGCGACCGGCTCCTCCATCGCGGAAGCGCAGGCGCGCGCCTATGCGGCGGTGGACGGGATCGACTTTCCTACCGGCTTCTGCCGCCGCGACATCGGCTGGCGCGAGGTGGAGCGGGAGGGACGGGGATAGCGGTTGCCGGTTCCCAAGCTAACATAAACAACCGTTCGGGCTGAGCATGTCGAAGCCCTGTCTTTCTTGCCTCAAAAGAAAACGGCCGTTCGCTTCGTCCATCATCCGGATCGACCAGCCTGCCCTGAGCCCTTCGACAAGCTCAGGACAGGCTTGTCGAAGGGCTCAGCCCGAACGGGGATAGCAGACTAGACACCCCAATTCCGCCACTCCTCCGCGTCGTGCCAACGCATATCGCGTCATGCCAGCGCAGGCTGGCATCTCAGGAGGCGGCGCGCGATACGGCCTGAGGCCCCAGCCTGCGCTGGGGTGACGAATGGGGCTGGAAGTCCACTCCATCCCAAAGCGGGCCTCTTCACCAACGAAAAAAGGGCGGACCGCCCGGCCCGCCCCCCTTTCTCTCGCCAACAGCGCGTCGGCTCAGTAAACGCGCGCCTTTGGCTTGATATAGTCGACCTCGTCGGTCAGCGTGTAGTCGTGCACCGGGCGGTAATCCAGCGTCACCTTGCCGCCGGTGCCGCCCCAGCCCTCGAACCACGAGACGGTGTGCTTCATCCAGTTCTCGTCGTCGCGGTTGGGGAAATCCTCGTGTGCATGGGCGCCGCGCGATTCCTTGCGCGCATGGGCGCCTTCCATCGTGCAGATCGCCTGCGCCATCAGATTGTCCAGTTCCAGCGTCTCGATCAGGTCGGTGTTCCAGATCAGGCTGCGGTCGGCGATCGTCACGTCCTGCAGGCGCTTGTTCACCTTCTGCATCATGTCGACGCCCTCGGCGAGCAGCGCGCTGTCGCGGAACACGGCGGCGTGCTTCTGCATCGTCTGCTGCATGTCGAGGCGGATGTCCGCCGTCGGCGTGCCGCCCTTCGCATTGCGATAATGGTCGAGACGCGACAGCGCCAGATCGGCCGAGTCGGCGGGCAGCGGCTTGTGCTTGCTGTTCGGCTTGATCGTTTCCTTGAGGTGCAGGCCGGTCGCGCGGCCGAACACCACAAGGTCGATCAGCGAGTTGGAGCCGAGGCGGTTCGCCCCGTGCACCGACACGCAGGCCGCCTCGCCCACCGCATAGAGGCCGTCCACGATCACTTCGGGATCCTCGCCGATCTTCGTCACCACCTGGCCATGATAGTTGCAGGGGATGCCGCCCATATTGTAATGCACGGTCGGGCAGACCGGCAGCGGCTGGCGGGTCAGGTCGACGCCCGCGAAAATCTTGCCGCTCTCGGTGATGCCCGGCAGGCGCTCGGCCAGCACCTTCGGGTCGATATGGTCGAGGTGCAGGTAGATGTGGTCCTTGTTCGGGCCGACGCCGCGCCCTTCGCGGATCTCCATCGCCATGGAACGGGACACCACGTCGCGCGAGGCGAGATCCTTGGCGGACGGCGCATAGCGCTCCATGAAGCGCTCGCCCTCGGAGTTGGTGAGGTAGCCGCCCTCGCCGCGCGCGCCCTCGGTGATGAGCACGCCCGCGCCGTAGATGCCGGTCGGGTGGAACTGCACGAATTCCAGATCCTGCAACGGCAGCCCCGCGCGCAGCACCATGCCGCCGCCGTCGCCGGTGCAGCTGTGCGCCGATGTCGCGGAGAAATAGGCGCGGCCATAGCCGCCCGTCGCCAGCACCACCGCATGGCTGCGGAAGCGGTGGATCGAGCCGTCCTCCATGCAGATCGCGATCACGCCCCGGCATTCGGGCACGCCATTGGCGCCCTTTTCCATGATCAGGTCGATCGCGAAATATTCGATGAAGAAGTCCGCGTCATATTTCAGCGACTGCTGATAAAGCGCGTGCAGCATCGCATGGCCGGTGCGGTCGGCCGCCGCGCAGGTGCGCTGCACCGGCGGGCCTTCGCCCATATTCTGCATATGGCCGCCGAACGGGCGCTGATAGATGGTGCCGTCGGCATTGCGGCTGAACGGCACGCCGGCATGCTCCAGCTCATAGACCGCCGCCGGGGCCTCGCGCACCATATATTCGATCGCGTCCTGGTCGCCCAGCCAGTCCGACCCCTTGACGGTGTCGTACATGTGCCAGGTCCAGTGGTCCGGCGTGTTGTTGCACAGCGAGGCCGCGATGCCGCCCTGCGCGGCGACGGTGTGGCTGCGCGTCGGGAACAGCTTGGTGATGCACGCGGTCTTGAGGCCCGCCTCGGCGCTGCCCATGGTGGCGCGCAGGCCCGAACCGCCGGCACCCACGACGACCGTGTCATAGGTGTGGTCGATGATCTTGTATGAGTCCGTCATTATGCGACGCCCCCCGTGAATGCGATTTTGGCAACGGCGAAGATGCCCAGCGCAGCCCCGCCCAGGGCGTAGAAATTCAGCAGCATCAGCACGACGAATTTCAGCCCGTCATCATGGACATAGTCCTCGACAAGCACCTGCAGGCCCAGCTTCAGGTGCCAGAAGATGCTAAGCAGCATCAGCATCATCGGCACCGCGACCAGCGGCTGCGCGATCCAGCTCGTCACGCTGACATAATCGAGGCCGGGCATCTGGAGGACCGAAAAGATCAGCCACAGCACCAGCAACAGGTTGCCGACCGCGGTGAAGCGCTGGAGAATCCAGTGATGCGTCCCCGACTTGGCCGAACCGAGGCCGCGCACGCGGCCGATAGGCGTTCCGTTCCCCATCAGAGCTTCTCCACCAGCAGCCAGCACCAGATCGCCGCCGTGACGACGACCGCGAGCACGAACACCAGGATCGAAAAGGTGCGGTTCGTCTTCAGCTCATAACCCGCGCCGATATCCAGCACGAGGTGGCGCAGCCCGGAGAACAGGTGCTGGAAAAAGGCCCAGGTCAACCCGATCATGATGAGATAGCCGATGGGGCTGACGGCCCAGCTCTGGAAATAGGCGTAATGGGCCGGGCCGGATGCCGCCGCGACCAGCCACCACACCAGCGCCAGCGCACCGACGATCGCCAACCCGTCCCCGGCGACGCGATGCGCGATGGAAACCGCCATATGCGGCCCCCAGCGCCATATGGAAAGATGCGGCGATAGGGGTCTGTTCTGCCCCTTTTTCTGTGGATGAGCCATACTGGTCCCGTTCTCTCAGTTGAACCTGAATCGGCCCCCTTTAGCGCGTGGGTCTGCCGCACGCAAATCATCATGGGCACATGATTGCCCACCCCTGTCATTTTTGTTCGCTATTGCGAAAGATAATCAAAGATTAACCTCCTTTCCCTAGGATTTGCCTCGATTCAGACAAAGCAAACCAGCAACACAGGGTCAGGAACAGCAATGCCGCACGATCTGGCGATCGGGGACCATATCAACATTCGCGAACGGCTGGAGGATTTCGACGCCGACGGATCGCTGGCCGATGCCGCCCGCGAAATCTGGACGATGATCGAGCAGGACGGCAGGCCCGCCGATAATTTCTATCACGCCTATGCCGTGCGCAGCGGGCTGCACGACCGCTGCCCGGCCGAATCCCTTCGCGTCGTCCGCGCCGAGATCGACCGCTATCTCCGCCAGAAATTCTCCGCCTTCTCGTCCGACGGCTGGGTCCATTCGATGAACCAGTGCGTCCGCCACGCGCGCGAGAACGGCGTGGCGCTGCGCACCGTGCTGGTCGCGGTCAACGCCTCCAGCGAGGCGATTACCGACATCGTCCGGCGCGAGGTGGTCGACGGCGATGCGCGCCACCGGCTGATGCGGGCCCTGCTGCGGATGACGATGATCGAGGCCGAAACCATGTGCGCGATCGTCGCGGAGGAGAATGTCCGCCGCGACACGCAGGAGCGCAAGCGCAACAGCGAGATGTTCGAGCAGAGGATCGCGAGCGAGGTGGACGACGCGTCCCGCTTCGGCGTCAGCCTGCGCGACCAGGCCAAGCATGCGTCGCACGCGACGCGCGGCATGCTCGACCAGGTATCCGAAGTCGCCGCCGCCGCCGAGCAATCGGCGCTGGCGATGCGGGAGGCCGCGCATATTTCCGCCGGCCTCATCCGCGCGATCGAGGAAACCCGCGCGCAGGTGGAAAATTCGGCGGAGGTCGCGCAGCGCGCCTCGATCCAGGCGGGCGAGGCGGTGTCGATGTCGGCCACCCTTTCCGACCATGCGCAGGCGATCGAGTCGATCCTCGGCCTCATCCGCGACATTGCCGGGCAGACCAACCTGCTCGCGCTCAACGCGACGATCGAGGCCGCGCGCGCGGGCGATGCCGGGCGCGGCTTCGCCGTCGTCGCGCAGGAGGTGAAATCGCTGGCGAGCCAGACCGCCCGCGCCACCGACGACATCGCGGGCAAGATCGCCGCGATCCAGAATAGCACCCGCCAGTCGGTCGACACCAACCAGCGCATCCGCGACACGGTGAGCGACGTGCAGGAAAGCTCCGAGCGCATCCGCCACGCGATGGAGCAGCAGGCGCAGACCGTGACGATGATCACCGCAGCGGTGGACGAAACCGCGCTGGCCGCCGATTCCATGTCCACCACCGTCGACACCATCCGCCGGGACACCGAGGTGGTAGCCTCGGAGATCGACGCGCTGGAACAGGGCCTCGGCACGGTCGAGACGATGCTGAACAATCTGCGCGACGCCTCGGCGGAATTCGGCCGCCGCGTCCGGTCCGACAGCGCCTCCGGCGAAAAGGCGCAGGGCAAGGACTGGACGCCTTTTCCGAGGGTCGCGTCGCTGGCATTTTAGGGCCGGACCAGCGGGTGGTGGCGGGATTGCGCTGCCGCCGTGGTGCGTTGCGGCTTTCGGCCAGAAGCGAACCTCCACCTTCATCGTCACCCTGAACGTGGTTAGCTGCGCTGGTTTTCGGCTCAGGGGCCATTGCGCCAGATTGAGCGGAGGAGCGTGGGGCTTGATGGACGCTGAAACAAGTTCAGCATGACGATTGGGCTATGGCGGCCAACCGCCATCCCTATACCGTCATGCCAGCGCAGGCTGGCATCTCAGGAGGCAGCGCGCGACGTGGCCTGCGACCCCAGCGTTGCCCTTCGGTCGCCCTTCGGGTCGCTGGGGTGACGCATATGGAAAGGGCGTCCGATCACCCCAAACCAGCCCATCCCAGATAGATACAGCCACCAAAGAAAAGGACGCCCGCAGATCGCAGGCGCCCTCTTGTTTCCATCCCGCCCGCCACATCGGCGCGGCGGCGGTATCTCAGGCCGCGTCCTCGGCCTTCTTGTCCTTGTCGGTGAAGACGCGCACCGGTTCCTTGCGGCCTTCGACCACATCCTTGTCGACCACCACCTCGCTGACGCCTTCCATCGACGGCAGGTCGAACATGGTGTCGAGCAGGATCGCCTCGATGATCGAGCGCAGGCCACGCGCGCCGGTCTTGCGTTCGATCGCCTTCTTCGCGATCGCGGTCAGCGCCTCGTCGGTGAAGGTGAGGTCGACCTCCTCCATCTCGAACAGCTTGCGATACTGCTTCACCAGCGCATTCTTCGGCTCGACCAGGATCTGCACCAGCGCGGGCACATCCAGATCCTCCAGCGTCGCGATCACCGGCAGACGGCCGACAAATTCGGGGATCAGGCCGAATTTCAGCAGGTCCTCCGGCTCGCTCTGGCGCAGCAGCTCGCCGGTGCGGCGTTCCTCCGGCGCGGCGACATGGGCGCCGAAGCCGATGGACTTCGCCTCCAGCCGGTCGCCGATGATCTTTTCGAGGCCCGCGAACGCGCCGCCGCAGATGAACAGGATGTTGGTCGTATCCACCTGCAGGAATTCCTGCTGCGGATGCTTGCGCCCGCCCTGCGGCGGAACGGAGGCGGTGGTGCCCTCCATCAGCTTCAGCAGCGCCTGCTGCACGCCCTCGCCCGACACGTCGCGGGTGATCGAGGGGTTCTCGGCCTTGCGGCTGATCTTGTCGATCTCGTCGATATAGACGATGCCGCGCTGCGCCTTTTCGACATTATAGTCGGACGCCTGCAACAGCTTGAGGATGATGTTCTCCACATCCTCGCCGACATAACCCGCCTCGGTCAGCGTCGTCGCATCGGCCATGGTGAAGGGCACGTCGAAGGTCTTGGCCAGCGTCTGCGCCAGCAACGTCTTGCCGCAGCCCGTGGGGCCGACGAGCAGGATGTTCGACTTGGCGAGCTCGACGTCGCCCGTCTTGGTCCCGTGGTTGAGGCGCTTGTAGTGGTTGTGCACCGCGACCGACAGCACCCGCTTCGCCCGCGCCTGCCCGATCACATAATCGTTGAGGACATCGCAGATTTCCTGCGGCGTCGGCACCCCGCCATCCTTCTTTCCGACGAGGCCGCTCTTGGTTTCCTCGCGGATGATGTCGTTGCACAGCTCGACGCATTCGTCGCAGATGAAAACGGTCGGTCCGGCGATCAGCTTGCGCACCTCATGCTGCGACTTGCCGCAGAAGGAGCAATAGAGCGTGCTTTTCGAATCGGAACCTGTAAGCTTGGTCATTCCTGCTCTTTCCTCGCCCGGCCGGGATCGCGAGAGGCGATCGGCTCCGGCCTGGCATATGCGGTCATCCTAGACCGCCCTTTCCCTGTTTCACAAGCCCTGTTTAGGGGGCCTGTCCGAGGAGAGACGGTAGCCGCCCTCCCCTTAACGGCGCCTTACGCCTCTGCCGCGTCGGCCGGAACCGGGCGCTTTTCGAAGACCTGATCGACGATGCCGAACGCCTTGGCCTCCTCGGCTTCGAGGAAGGTGTCGCGATCCATCGCCGCCTCGATCTTCTCCAGCGGCTGGCCGGTGAACTGGGCGTAGAGATTGTTCATCCGCGCGCGGATACGCAGGATTTCCTTGGCCTGGATCTCGATGTCGGAGGCCATGCCCTGCGCGCCGCCGGACGGCTGGTGCACCATGATGCGCGAATTGGCGAGCGCGATGCGCATGCCCGGCTCGCCCGCCGCCAGCAGGAAGCTGCCCATGCTGGCCGCCTGGCCGATGCACACCGTGCCCACCTTCGGGCGGATATATTGCATCGTGTCGAAAATGGAGAGGCCCGCCGTGACCACGCCGCCCGGCGAGTTGATGTACATGTAGATGTCCTTCTTCGGATTTTCCGATTCGAGGAACAGAAGCTGGGCGACGATGATCGACGCCATATGATCCTCGATCTGGCCGGTCACGAAGATGATGCGCTCGCGCAGCAGGCGGGAATAGATGTCGAAGCTGCGTTCGCCCCGATTCGACTGCTCGATGACGACGGGGACCAGTGCGGCCATGGGATCGAAAGTGCTGTTGTGCATGGGATCGAGATTCTTTCAGCGTCTTGAGGTTGCCCGGACCCTACATCGGGGCAAAATGATGCGGGTTCAAGGGGGGATGTGCCTCCCTTCCCTAACCGGCGGGGATTAACGGCTGTTTGACGCCGGGCCGGGACGCGCCAGATCGGCGGGCGCGGCATGGGCGAGATAGGCGAGCCGCTTCACCTCGCGCCGGCCGCGCACCACCGTGTCGAGGATGAGGCCGCACATGAAGCTGAGGCCCGCGACGATGGTCATGCCGGTGACGAGGATCGCGGTCGGGAAGCGCGGGACGAGGCCGGTTTCGAGCCAGGTGAACAGCAACGGCAGCGCCAGCGCCAGCGCGACCAGCAGCAGCAGCGCGGCGATGCCGCCATAGAACCAGATCGGCCGTTCCATGCGATAGAGATTGAGGATCGTCCGCAGGATGCGCCAGCCGTCACGATAGGTGGAAAGCTTGCTGACCGACCCTTCGGGCCGCGCGGCATAGGCGGTTTCCTTCTCCGCCACCGGCATCGCCAGTTCGAGCGCATGGACGCTGATTTCCGTCTCGATCTCGAACCCGGCCGACAGCACCGGGAAGCTCTTCACGAAACGGCGGGAAAACAGGCGGTAGCCGGACAATATGTCGGTGAAGCTGCGGCCGAACAGGCTTTGCAGCAGGCCGGTCAGCAACCGGTTGCCGAGGCGGTGGCCGGTGCGATAGGCGGCCTGCTCCTCCGACCGGCGGCAGCCGACCACCATGTCGAAATTATGCTCCAGCATCATCGCGATCATGTCCGGCGCGGCGGCGGCCTCATAGGTCGCGTCGCCATCGGCCATGATGTAGAGGTCGGCGTCGATATCGGCGAACATGCGCCGCACCACATGCCCCTTGCCCTGCTGGCGCACCTGCCGCACCACGGCCCCTGCGGCGGCGGCAAGCTCGCGGCTGCCGTCGGTGCTGTTGTTGTCGTAGACGTAGATGACGGCCTCGGGCAGCGCCGCGCGAAACTCCTCGACGGTGCGGGCGATCGCGCCGGCCTCATTATAGCAGGGCAGCAGAACGGCTATGCGCGGTGCGGTCACGAAGGCGGGCCTTGTCAGGGATGAAGTGCGCCCCCTTTATCCCAAGTGCGGCGGGCAATGCAATTGGCGTTGGGGAGTGAGGTCGGGCGGTTGCGGCCGGGGCGCACCTCATCCTTCATCGTCACCCTGAACCTGGTTGGCTGCGCTGGCCTTCGGCTCAGGGTCCATTTCATCGGATTGAGGGGAGGAGTGTGGGGCTTGATGGATGCTGAAACAAGTTCAGCATGACGCTTAGGCTATGTCGTATAACCACCCAGACCAACTTCCCTCATGAATGCGCAAGAGGTCCTGTCGCCAAGAAAAAGGGCCGCGAACCATGATCCGCAGCCCTTTCTCATCTCTTCCGCGCCGCGAAGGAAAGATCAGTCTTCCTTTGCCGCCTTCTTGGCCGGGGCCTTCTTCGCGGCGGGCTTCTTCGCCGGAGCGGCTTCCGCCTCGGCCCCGTCATTCTCGGCAGCATCCGCCTTCTTGGCGGCGGCCTTCTTGGCCGGAGCCTTCTTCGCGGGCTTGGCTTCCTCGCACACCTCGGCGGCGGTTTCGCCTGCGTCGTCGGCCTTCTTGGCGGCGGCCTTTTTCGGCGCGGCCTTCTTGGCGGGCTTGTGATCATGGTCGTGATCATGGTTGCAGTCGGGGCCATGGACATGCGGCTTCACGTCGCCATCCTCGGCCTCGATCGCGGCTTCCAGCTCTTCCTTGCTGACGGCGCGGTCGGTGATCTCCGCCTTGCCGAACAGGAAGTCGACGACCTTGTCCTCATAGAGCGGCGCGCGCAGCTGGGCGGCGGCCATCGGCTCGTTCTGGATATACTGGACGAAGCGCTCGCGGTCCTGCGGGCGATATTGCTGCGCCGCCTGCATGACGAGGCGCTGCATTTCCTGCGCGCTCACCTCGACGCCGTTGGCCTGGCCGATTTCCGACAGCAGCAGGCCGAGGCGCACGCGGCGCACCGCGATGGCGCGATAGTCTTCCTTCTCGGCCTCCAGTTCCGCCTTGGCGGCTTCCGGATCTTCCTCATGGCTCGCTTCATGCTCGAGCTGCGCCCAGATCTGCTGGAACTCGGCCTCGACCATTGAGGGCGGCACGTCGAAATCATGCGCCTGCGCCAGCTGGTCGAGCAGCTTGCGCTTCATGTGCGTGCGGGTGAGGCCGTTATGCTCCTGCTCGATCTGGCCCTTCAGCAGCTCGCGCAGCTGCTCGATGCCTTCGAGGCCCAGCCCCTTGGCGAATTCGTCATCCGCCTTCGGCTTGGAGGAGTCGAGGATCGCGGTCACCTTGATGTCGAAGGTCGCGGCCTTGCCCTTCAGCGTGTCCACGCCATAATCCTCGGGAAAGGTCACGTTGACGACCTTTTCCTCGTCCTTCTTCACGCCGACGAGCTGGTCCTCGAAACCGGGGATCAGGTTGCCCGATCCGATCTCGACCTTCATGCCCTCGCCGGTGCCGCCGTCAAAGGCGACGCCGTCGACCTTGCCGACGAAATCGAGCACGACCACGTCGCCCTTCTTCGCCTTGTGGCTGGCGGGGAATTCCTCATAGGCGCTCTGCTGCGCGGCGATGCGGCCCGCGGCCTCGTCGATCGCGGCGTCCGTGACCTCGACGGTCAGACGCTCCAGCTTCAGCCCCTCGATCGACGGCGCGGCGATCTCCGGCAGCACCTCGAGCGCGACCTTCACCTCGGCATCCTTGCCGAATTCGAAGCCCTCGTTCAGCTCGACCGAAGGCTGCATCGCGGGGCGCAGCCTGTTGTCGGAAAGCAGCTTCTGCACGCCTTCCTGAATGCTGTTGTTGAGCGCATCGGCCTGCAGGCGCTCGCCGTGCATCTTGCGGATGAGGTTCGCCGGAACCTTGCCGGGGCGGAAGCCGGGCATGCGGATTTGCGGGGCGATGCTGGCCACTTCCTTGTCGACGCGAGCGTCGATGTCCTTGGCGGGGATCGTCAGGGTGTAGGCGCGCTTCAGGCCCTCGTTCAACGTCTCGACAGTCTGCATTTTTCTACTCAACGCTTTCTAGATCTCTGCGGAATCCGTTTGGCGCAGCGCCCGCAAGCGGGAACCTCTCCGACATTGGCGGCTCACTGGTGCGGGCGAAGGGACTCGAACCCCCACATCTTGCGATACCAGAACCTAAATCTGGCGCGTCTACCAGTTTCGCCACGCCCGCATCGGTCGCCGGTCGGCGGGGCATAGAACAAGGGGGACAAAAGGGCAAGAGGGCGGGAGATTTCCGTTGCCATGGCCCCGGCGGCGCGAATCATGGTAAAGGGAAAGCCCTGTCAGGAGCCGGAGGAGAACAGGCCATGGCCTATGAAGGAGGATGCCATTGCGGCGCGGTCCGCTATCGGCTGGAGGGCGAGCCGGCCTATGTCGCGCTGTGCCATTGCAGTGATTGCCGCAGGAGCGCGGGCGCGCCGGTGGTCGCCTGGGCGGCGTTCCGGGAAGAGGCGCTCCGCATGACGAAGGGCGAGCCGCGCACGCGCAACTCCTCCGGCACGGCGATGCGCGGCTTCTGCGCGGAGTGCGGCAGCGGCCTCTTCTATCGCAATGCGGAGATATTGCCGGGCCTTGTCGATGTGCAGTCCGCAACGCTGGACGAGCCGGACCGCCTGCCGCCCGGCATCCACGTCCAGACCGCCGAGCGCATCGCGTGGATGGAAAAGGCGCACGAATTGCCCGCGTTCGAGCGCTATCCCTAAGGCGCGTGGCTATTCAGCCCATGGCGGGCTGAATATCCACACGCCTTAACACAGCTCCACATCGGAAGCCCGTGCCGCCGATCAGTTGGCCAGCGCCTTCTTCAGCAGTTCGTTGACGATCTGCGGGTTGGCCTTGCCCTGCATCGCCTTCATCGTCTGGCCGACGAAGAAGCCGAACAGCGCTTCCTTGCCGCCCTTATACTGCTCCACCTTGTCGGCATTGTCGGCGAGGATCTTCGCCACCGCCGCCTCGATCGCGCCGGTGTCGCTTGTCTGCTTGAGGCCCTTTTCCTCGACGATCTTGCCCGCCGCGTCGCCGGTTTCGAGCATGATCTCGAACACCTGCTTGGCGATGGTGCCGGAAATCGTGCCGTCGGCGATCAGCGCGAGCAGTTCCGCGCCCTGCTCCGGGCTGACCGGCGAATCATCGAGGCCGCGGCCCAGGCGGTTGAGCGCGCCGTAAAGCTCCGACAGCAGCCAGTTGGCGGACGCCTTGGCGACGTCGGCCTCGCTCTTCTTCTGGATGCGCGCGCCCGCCGCCAGCAACTGCTCGAACCAGCGCGCCGTCTCCGCCTCGGCCGTCAGCACGGCGGCATTATAGGCGGACAGGCCCAGCTCGCTCTCATAGCGCTTCACCTTCGCGTCCGGCAGTTCGGGCAGGGAGGCGCGGCATTCCTCAAGGAACGCGTCGTCCAGTTCCAGCGGCAGCAGGTCCGGATCGGGGAAATAGCGATAGTCGTGCGCGTCCTCCTTCGACCGCATCGAGCGGGTTTCCATCTTGTCCGGGTCGAACAGGCGGGTTTCCTGCACGATGGTGCCACCCGATTCGAGCACGTCGACCTGACGGCTCGCTTCCATCTCGATCGCGGCCATCACGAAGCGGACGGAATTGACGTTCTTCGTTTCGGTGCGGGTGCCGAACGGCTCGCCCGGCTTGCGCACGGAGACGTTGACGTCCGCGCGCATCGAGCCTTCCTCCATATTGCCGTCGCACGAGCCGACATAACGCAGGATCGTCCGCAGCTTGCGCAGATAGGCGCCCGCCTCCGCCGGGGAGCGCATGTCCGGGCGGCTGACGATCTCCATCAGCGCGACGCCGGAGCGGTTGAGGTCGACATAGGAGCGGGTCGGATGCTGGTCGTGCATCAGCTTGCCCGCATCCTGCTCGACATGGATGCGTTCTATGCCGATGGTCTTGACCGGGCTGTCCGGGTCCTTCTCGTCGAGCGTGATCTCGATCTGCCCCTCGCCCACCAGCGGGTGGTAGAGCTGGCTGATCTGGTATCCCTGCGGCAGGTCGGCGTAGAAATAATTCTTGCGGTCGAAGCGCGACCATGTGTTGATCTGCGCATTGATCGCCATGCCGGTGCGCACCGCCTGACGGATGCATTCACGGTTCGGCACCGGCAGCATGCCCGGCATCGCCGCATCGACGAGGGAAACCTGGCTGTTCGGTTCCGCCCCGAAAGCGGTGGCCGCGCCGGAAAACAGCTTGGCCTGCGACACGACCTGCGCATGGACCTCAAGGCCGATCACGACCTCCCATTCCCCGGTTGCGCCCTGAATGCGATAGGTGGAGTTGCTCATCGATTAAACCTTGGTCCGCTGAAAAGGATGGACGCCATAAATATAAGAATGAAGATGCCGCCTATCACGGCCTGCCACGGAGCCTGGGCGGTCAGATCGCCGATCAGCGCTATCGCCCCGCCCCCGCTGGCCAGAACGAACAGATCGCCAAGGCTGAACCGCCGCCGGTACAATATGGGCAGGCACATCAGGCCGATATAGGTGGCGAGCCCCAGCGCCGTCGCCGTGGTCAGAAAGGCATCGTCCGCGCCCCCCGCCCTATGCGTCGGCAAGGTCATGAGCGCGACGAAGAGGCCGATCGTGAACATCAGCCAGCCGGATCTGATCTGCGCGATCTGCTGCCCCAGCCACATGGCCTACCACCATTTCTCCGGCCGCGCCGCAAAGCCCGCCCGTTCCTCCAGCGCCAGCGCGGCGTTGAGCACGCCCTGCTCGTCGAGCGGGCGGCCGATGATCTGGAGGCCGAGCGGCAGCCCTTCGGACGACAGCCCGCCCGGCACCGACATGGCCGGAAGGCCCGCGAGGCTCGCGGGCACGGTGAACACGTCGTTCAGATACATTTCCAGCGGATCGGCCTTCTTCTCGCCCAGCGCGAACGCCGCCGAGGGCGCGGTCGGCGTCAGCAGCACGTCGCACTGCTCGAACGCCTGCGCGAAATCCCGCGCGATCAGCGTCCGCACCTTGCACGCCTGCGTATAATAGGCGTCGTAGAAACCCGCCGACAGCACATAGGTGCCGATCAGGATGCGGCGCTTCACCTCGTCGCCGAAGCCGGCGGCGCGGGTGGCGGCGTACATGTCCTGCAAGCCCGCCCCATCGGGCAGGTCGCGCAGGCCGTAACGCACGCCGTCATAGCGGGCGAGGTTGGACGATGCCTCGGCCGGCGCGATGATATAATAGGTCGCCAGCGCATATCTGGTATGCGGCAGCGACACCTCGACCACATCGGCGCCCGCGTCCTTCAGCCATTCAACACCGCGATCCCACAGCGCGGCGATCTCCGCGTTGAGGCCGTCCGGGCGATATTCCTTCGGAATGCCGACCTTCTTGCCCTTGAGGCTGGACGACAGCCCCGCCTCCAACTGCGGAACGGCCAGGTCGAGGCTGGTCGCGTCCTTCGGATCGAACCCGGCCATCGCTTCGAGCAGGATCGCATTGTCCCTGACCGTGCGCGCCATCGCGCCCGGCTGGTCGAGCGAGGAGGCGAACGCCACCACGCCCCAGCGCGAGCAGCGGCCATAGGTCGGCTTGATCCCCGCTATGCCGGTGAAGGCGGCGGGCTGGCGGATCGAACCGCCGGTGTCGGTGCCGGTCGCCGCCGGGCAGAGCCGCGCCGCGATCGCCGCCGAGGACCCGCCGGAGGAGCCGCCCGGCGTCAGCTCCTTGCCGTCCTTGCCCTTCCAAGGGGAAACGACATTGCCGAAATGGCTCGTCTCGTTGGAGGAGCCCATGGCAAACTGGTCGAGGTTGAGCTTGCCCAGCATGCCCGCGCCCGCCTGCCACAATTTCGCGGAAACGGTGGATTCATAGGTCGGCGTGAAGCCTTCCAGCATGCGGCTCGCCGCGCTGGTCTGCACGCCTTCGGTGCAGAACAGGTCCTTCATGCCCAGCGGCACGCCCGACAGCGGCTTCAGATCGCCCGCCGCGCGCGCCTTGTCGGCCGCGTCGGCGGCCTCCAGCGCCTTTTCCGGCGTTTCGACGATATAGGCGTTGAGCGGGCGCCCGGCCTCCACCGCGGCGTTGAACGCCTGCGCCACCTCGCGCGCGGAAAAGCCGCCCCGCGCCACGCCGTCGCGGATCTCCGCGAGCGTCAGATCGGTAAGTTCGGTCATTATTCGATCACCTTCGGCACGGCGAAAAAGCCATGTTCGGCCTGCGGCGCATTGGCCAGCACCTTGTCGCGGATCGCGCCGTCCGTCACCACATCCTCGCGCAGGCGCAGATGATTGGGGATCACGGCGGTCATCGGCTCCACCCCGGCCACGTCGACCTCGCCCAGCTGCTCGACCCAGCCGATGATGGAGTTGAGTTCCGGCACCAGCGCATCGGCCTGCGCATCGGTAAGGGCGATGCGGGCGAGGCTGGCGACCTTTTTGACGGTGCTGCTATCTACGGACATGATATTTCGTTGCTCTACCCTGTTGCGGCCCCGCGCGCGACAGAAAGCGCCGGACCATGTGCACGCCAGCCGCGCTAGCATCCGGCCCACGATCCATCAACCCCAACCATCGCCCTCTTGCCAATGCCGCCGATGATGCACAAAACGCAGGGGCGGAAGCCGGGACCGCACTTGCCCCGGCGTGATTTTTATGTTGCGATGCACAATATGGAGCAGCGATGGCAGCGCGGAAATTCCTATACGTCGTGGCGGCGCTCATCGTGCTGACGCTGGGGTCCGCGCTCGCCTATCGCTTCTGGGGCCAGCAGATGCTGGGCGCGGTGATGGTGCCGAGCGCCCGCTTTGCCGCGCCGAAGCCGCTCACCGCCGCCGATTATGCCGACCGCGCGCTCTGGCTCGCCCGGCCGGATATCGCCGCCGGCAACGAGGCGCTGTGGCTGCCCGCGGGCGCGAAGCGCACGCCGCCCGGCCCGGCGGCGATATTCTACGTGCATCCGACCAGCTATATGGCCCCGTTCAACCGCGCCCGCTGGAACGCGCCGCTGGAGGACCAGGAAAGCCTCGACACCGCGCGCCGCTTCATGATGGTGCAGGCCAGCGCCTTCACCGAGGCGGGGCAGGTGTGGGCGCCGCGCTATCATCAGGCGCATTTCGGCGCTTTCCTCGAACCCAAGGACGCCGCACGCAAGGCGATCGAAGCTGCTTATCGCGATGTCGCCGCCGCCTTCCGCGCCTTTCTCGCCGCCAATCCGGCAGGCCCCGTGATCCTTGCCGGGCACAGCCAGGGGTCGCTGCACCTGCTCCGCCTGCTGAAGGAAGAGGTCGCGGGCAAGGAGGTCGCGGGCCGGATCGTCGCCGCCTATCTCATCGGCTGGCCGGTATCGCTGACCGCCGACATTCCCGCGCTCGGCCTTCCGGCGTGCGCGCGGCCCGATCAGGCGGGCTGCATCCTCAGCTGGCAGAGCTTCGCCGAGCCCGCCGACCCGGCCGCCGTGCAAAAGGCCTATGGCTGGTATCCGGGCATGACCGGGCGGCCGCGCGAGGGCACGCCGATGCTGTGCGTCAATCCGCTGACCGGCACGCAGGATGCCGCCGCGCCGCCGCAGGCCAATCTCGGCACGCTCGGCCCGTCGGTCCAGCTCGACGGCAAGGATGCGCGCCTCCTGCCCGGCGCGGTCGGCGCACGCTGCGGTTCCGGCAAGGAAGCCGGCTTCCTGCTGGTCGGCACGCCGCCGCAGCTCGGCCCCTATGTGCTGCCGGGCAATAATTATCATGTCTATGATTACGCGCTGTTCTGGGCCAATATCCGCGCCGACGCGACGAAGAGGCTGACGGCATTTCTGGCACGACCGCATTGATCACCACCGACCGCGCCGCCTTCCGCGAGGCATTGCCCATGGGCGGGCGCCTGATCGGCATGGACGTGGGCAGCAGGACCATCGGCCTGGCGCTGTGCGACGCGGGCTGGACCATCGCCAGCGCCGCCCACACGGTGACGCGCGGCAAGTTCACCAAGGACAAGGCGAAGCTGGCCGAGTTCATCGCGCAGCAGCAGGTGAAGGGCATCGTCATCGGCCTGCCGCTGAACCTCGACGGATCGAACAGCCCGCGCAGCCAGGCCAGCACCGCCTTTGCGAAGAACATGGCCGACCTCGGCCTGCCGATATTGCTGTGGGACGAGCGCTGGTCGACGCAGGCCGTCACCCGCATGATGATCGACGCCGACACCAGCCGAGCCCGCCGCGACGAGCTGGTCGACAAGCTGGCCGCCAGCTATATTTTGCAGGGCGCGATCGACGCGCTGACCATGGGGTGAAGAAATGGGGCCTGAAAGAAACCGCGCCGCCCGCCCCCCTCTTGCGCCGGTTCGACGGCTCGCCTAGAGCCTCCCCATGCCCAGTGGAACCGTAGAGTCACCGCCCTCGACCCTTGTCGGCCGCAACCTGTTCCCGCACAGGCATTTGCTCGGCATCGCGCCATTGAAGCCTTGGGAAATCCGCTTCCTGCTCGATCAGGCCGAACATTGGGTCGGCATCAACCGCTCCGGCACGCGCAAGCATGACGACCGGCTGAAGGGCCTGACGCAGATCAACGCCTTTTTCGAGAACAGCACGCGCACGCTGCTCTCGT
The DNA here is from genome assembly GCF_014196495.1 of Sphingobium jiangsuense. Taxonomy (GTDB): domain Bacteria; phylum Pseudomonadota; class Alphaproteobacteria; order Sphingomonadales; family Sphingomonadaceae; genus Sphingobium; species Sphingobium jiangsuense. The sequence goes on along the minus strand of NZ_JACIDT010000003.1, from coordinate 104,534 downwards.
TCGAGATCGCGGGGAAAAGGCTGGGCGCCGACGTCGTCAACATGCACGCCGCCCAGTCGAGCGTGAAGAAGGGCGAAACGCTGATCGACACGGCGGTGACGCTCAACGCGATGCGCGCGGACGTGATCGTCATCCGCCACGGCAGCTCCGGCGCGGTGCAGCTGATCGCGGACAAGGTGGACTGCCCGGTGCTGAATGCGGGCGACGGCTGGCACGAGCATCCGACGCAGGCGCTGCTCGACGCGCTGACGATAAGGCGGCGGCGCGGCTATATCGAGGGGCAGATCGTCACCATCTGCGGCGACGTGCTGCACAGCCGGGTCGCGCGGTCGAACATGCTCAGCCTCGCCGCGCTGGGTGCGCAGGTGCGCGTGGTCGCGCCGCCGACGCTGATGCCCGCCGAGGTCGAGTGCATGGGCGCGACGCCCTATACCAGCTTCGACGCCGCGCTCGACGGCGCGGACGTGGTGATGATGCTGCGCATCCAGAACGAGCGGATGGACGGCGGCTTCATCCCCTCGACGCGGGAATATCACCGCCTCTACGGCCTGACGCCGGAACGGCTGGCGCTGGCCAAGCCCGACGTGCTGGTGATGCACCCCGGCCCGATGAACCGGGGCGTGGAGATAGACAGCGCGGTGGCGGACCACCCGGATCATTCGGCGATCACCGAACAGGTGGAAATGGGCGTGGCGGTGCGCATGGCCTGCCTCGACGTGCTGACGCGCGGACGGCGGGGCGTGGAGGGATGGTCTTGACCATCCCGACCTGTGAAGACTCGGGGATGGTCTTGACCATCCCGACCGACGAGGACGCAGGGATGGGCTTGGCCACCCCGACCGGCCAACAACGCGGGATGGCCTTGCCCCCGATCCGTCACCCCAGCGCAGGCTGGGGTCTCATGCCTTGGCGCGCGCCGTCTCCTGCGATGCCAGCCTGCGCTGGCATGACGGAAGACAGGATGATCCGCACAGAAAAAGAAGGATGGTGATGGGCACGAACCGCAAGATCGCGATCACCGGCGGGCTGCTCGCCGATCCGGCGCGGGAAAGCGCCGCGCCCGGCACGCTGCTGATCGGGGGCGACCGCATCCTTGCCGCCGGTCAGGTGGACATACCCTCCGACGCGGAGCGGATCGATGCGGGCGGGCTGGTGATCGCGCCCGGCCTCGTCGATCTCGGCGTGTTCCGTACCGACAAGCCCGCCTTTCATTTCGGCGGCATCACCCGCGCCGCGCTGATGCCGGACCAGTCGATGCCGCTCGACGATGTCGGCCTGATCCGCGAGGCGACGCGCAAGGGAAAGCCCGATTTCTGGGTCCATCCGATCGCGGCGGCGACGCGCGGCCTCGCCGGCAAGGAAATGGCGGAAATCGGCCTGATGCAGCAGGCGGGCGCGAAGGCCGTCGCCACCGGGCGGCAGTGGATCGCCGATTCGGGCGTGATGTGGCGCATTCTCTCCTACGCCAGCGGCCTCGGGCTGACGGTGATTTCCCACGCCGAGGACGGCGGCCTTGCGGGCAAAGCGGTCGCGACCAGCGGCGAGACGGCGACGCGCCTAGGCCTCGCCTCCGCCCCCGCCTGCGCCGAGGCGATGGCGATCGCCCGCGACCTGGCGCTGCTGCGCAATACCGGCGGGGCGCTGCATTTCCGGCTGGTGACGACCGGCGCGGGCTTCGACCTCATCCGCGCCGCCAAGGCCGAGGGGCTGAAGGTGAGTTGCGGCGTGTCGCCTTCCTATTTCATGCTGTCCGACAATGCGGTGACCGATTACCGCACCTTCGCCCGCATGTCCCCGCCGCTGCGCTCGGAGGACGACCGCAAGGCAGTGATCGCGGCGGTCGCCGACGGCACCGTCGACGTCATCACGTCGAGCCACGACCCGTGCGGGCCGGAGGACAAGCGCCTGCCCTTCGCCGATGCCGAGCCGGGCGTCGCGGGGGCGGAGACGCTGCTGGCGCTGTCGCTCAACCTGGTGCGCGACGGGCATCTGGGCATCACCGCGCTGATGCGCCTGCTCGCCGCCAATCCGGCGCGGATATTGGGCGTGGACGCGGGCGATTTCACGCCGGGCAGCGCGGCCGACATCATCTTCATCGATCCCGACGCGCCGTGGATCGTCGACAGCGCCCGCATGGCGGCGGCGGCGGGCAACACGCCCTTCGACCGCATGCCGGTACAGGGCCGCGTCCGCCGCCTGATGAAGGGCGGGATTTTTTACTGAGATTTTTCCGTCACCCCGGCGCGGGCCGAGTCGGGGCCATGACGCGCGCCGCCGCCTCAGATGCCAGCCTGCGCTGGCATGCCGAGAAAAAGCGAAGTTGCGAGCGGCCCCCACCCGCTCACGACAGGTCACAAAAAAGGGGGCCATTGCAGCCCCCTTTTCTCCCCTTTTCCTTCGCGCGCCGTTCAGCGCATCGCCAGCTGCTGCGGCTTGATCTTCTGCAACGCCGCCGCCCAGCGGGCAGGGGCGGCTTCGGGGCCGCCGAGGCGGACGAAGCAGGCGCCGCCCTGCGCGCGGATGCTGGCGCACAGCCGGTCGGCTCCGGCGCGGTCGCCAAAGCCCGCCATCGCTATGCGGTAGAAGGGCCGGCCGTTGACCGACGCCGCGCTCTCGATGATCGGAAAGCCCTGAAGCGACGCATTGTTGCGGATGAAATGGGCCTGCCCCGCCTTTGCCGCCTGCGGCGAGGAGAAGGCGCCGATCTGCACGACCCAGGACGATCCCCGCTCCGGCTCGACCGGGTTCCAGCGGCTCGCGGGCCGCGCCGCCGGTATCGATGCGCGCAGCACCGGCACCGGCTTCGACCGCTGCATCGGCACCGGCACCGCCGCCGCGGACTGGCCGCCATCCAGCGTGGCGGCATTCGCCAGCTGCGGGGTTGCGAACGGCGCGGGCATCGGCGCCTGCGAGACATTATCCTCATTGGCCGCCGCGATCATCGACAGCGCGGCGGTGTCCGCGCTGGCCGCGGCGGTGGCTTGCGCCATCTGCACCGGCGCCTGCGGCTTCGCCCCCAGCGCGAGGCGGACCGGCAGCCCGGCATCGTCGCCGCGCGGCTGCACGCCGATCATCGCCACGACGCGCGCGCTTTCCGCGCCCGGCTGCGCCGTCTGCGCCCAGTTCATCACCCGCTTCGAGGCTTCCAGCGGCGGCAGGTCCAGCGTCGCCATCTGCCGCGCCTCGGTCCAGCGGCCGGACAGCGCATAGGCATAGGCCAGATTCTGCCGCTCCTTCGCGGTGGCGGCGGGATCGTGAATGGCCTGCGACAGGATGCGGATCGCCTCGTCGGGATCGCCCGCCATCGCCATCGCCAGCCCGTAATCGGCGGCGGAAAGATGCTCGATATGGCCGGACAGCAGGTCGCGGGCGCTGTCCGCCTGCCCCTGCGCTGTCCGCACCAGCGCCAGGTTTACGATGGTGCGCGGGTCCTCGCTGCCCAGCGTCAGCGCGTCCTGAAAGGCGGCCTGCGCCGAGTCATAGCGCCCGGCGAGCAGATAGGCCCGGCCCAGCAGGCTGCGCCATGCGGCATTGTCCGGCTCGGCGGCGACGGCGGCCTCGGCGATCTCGACCGCGCGGACCGCATCCTTCGCACGCAGCGCCTTTTCGGCATCCTGCGCCTGCGCGCCCGCCATGCGGGCGACCTTGTCGGCCTGATTTTCCATCCGCCCGATCAGCCCCGTGCCGCTGCACCCGGCCATCGTGCCCATGATCATCAGCGAGGAAGCGGCAAGGCGCAGAAAAGCCCTGTCTTTCAGCAGAGAATTTTCCATGAGGGAGTCCATTTCCATCATCGGGATTTACGGTTTCCGGCGCGCGCGCCGCCCTCGGCCCGAAGGGCGGGCAGCTGGTCGGCCAGCGCGTCGATCTGGGGTTGGTCGGCGAGGCAGGCGTCGAGCGCCTCGGTCACGATCTGCTGCGCGCTGCGCCCGGAAAGGATGCAGGCGAGGCGAAGGCGCAGGTGCCGCTGCGGGTCGAGCCGCAGCGTGAACGCCGCCTTCTTGCGGCGCGGCTGAAGCGCCTTGAGCGCCGCGGCCTGCGCCGGGACGGTAACGGTCCCGGCGGCGCGGCGCTTCGGCAGCGGGGCCAGGGCCGGGGCTTTTGCTTCCGCGCTTTCCTCCGGGGAAGAGGCGGAAAGCGCCACTTCCAGCCTTTCCCGCTGCTCGACCGGCGCGGGGCGCGCGGCCTGTTCGCGGGGGGCGGCCTCACGGTCGCGACCGGCGATCACCAGCGGCGGCGGAACCGGATGGCCTTGGTCGAGATCCTCGCCCATGTCGTTCCATCCCAGATCGTCCTGCACCGACAGCGGCAGGGTGGGCACCGGCATGGAGCCGGCATGGGGCCGCCGCATCGCGGGACGGGCGGCGCCCTTGCGGGCGAGAAGGCTGGCGGTCAGCGAGGCGAGAGGCCGGGTTTCCATCGCGTCCTCCTCTTACTGTCCGGCGACCCGGCGGCCGAAGCCCGCCGTCGGACGCTTGATGCCGCCCGCCGCCGCCGTCGGGGCGATGCCGCCGGGAACGGTGAAGACGGTGCGGCGGAAATTGCGTTCCAGCCGGTCGGAAATATAGGCCCAGAGCTGTTCCACCTCCTGCGAGGAGCGGCTGTCCGGGTTGATCTCCATCACCGTGCGCCCGTCGATCATGCTCGCGGCGAAATCGGTGCGCTGGTGGACGATCACCGGGGCGACCGTGCCGTGCTGGGAAAGGGCGATGGCGGCCTCGGAGGTGATCTTGGCCTTGGGCGTGCCCGCGTTGACGACGAAGATCAGCGGCTTGCCCGCGCGCTCGCACAGGTCGACGGTCGCGCCCACCGCGCGCAGGTCGTGCGGCGAGGGGCGGGTCGGCACGACGACCAGCTCGGCGACGGAAATGACGCTCTGGATCGCCATGGTGATGGCGGGCGGCGTGTCGATCACCGCCAGCTTGAACCCCTGCTGGCGCAGCAGTTCCAGATCATGGGCGAGCCGCGCGACGGTGGTTTCGGCGAAGGCGGGCGCGTCGGCCTCGCGCTCGTTCCACCAGTCGGCCAGCGACCCCTGCGGATCGATGTCGATCAGGACGACCGGCCCTGCCCCGGCCCGCTCCGCCTGAACGGCCAGATGCCCCGACAGGGTGGTCTTGCCCGACCCTCCCTTCTGCGATGCCAGTGCCAGTACGCGCACACGAATCCCCTGTTCCATACGGATATGGGGAAAAGGGTTGCCATGGCCGTCCTAACATAATGTTAATCCGACTCCGGTCCCGCAGAGGGACTGGCCTTGTATAATTAACATCATGTCCATCTTTTCCGGCCATGCTACAGAAAGAGGGTCAGCGCCCGACACGCAAGAGAGAGATATCTGGACGGATTGGAGAGCCATGACACATCATTTCCCTAAGTCCGATTTCCGCAGGCCCGCCCTGGCCTCCGCCCTTTCGCCCTTCCTCGTCCTCGCGGCCCTCGTGGCCGGGGCGTCCTGCGCGTTCGCCGATGTGAAGGCGGGCGTCGATGCCTGGGGACAGGGCGATTACGCCAAGGCGATACAGGAATGGACGCCGCTCGCGCAGGCGGGGGACGCCGACGCCCAGTTCAACCTGGGGCAGGCGTACAAGCTGGGTCGGGGCGTTCCGGCTAGCCTCGACACGGCGCTCGACTATTACCGCAAGGCCGCGCTTCAGGGACATGCGCGCGCGGAGGACAATTACGGGCTGCTGCTGTTCCAGAAGAACCGGCGGGTGGAGGCGATGCCCTATATCCAGCGCTCGGCCGAGCGCGGGGAGGCGCGCGCGCAATATATCTACGGCGTCGCGCTGTTCAACGGCGACCTGACCGCGAAGGACTGGCCGCGCGCCTATGCGATGATGACGCGGGCGGCGAAGGCCGACCTGCCGCAGGCGACCGCCAGCCTCGCGCAGATGAACCAATATATACCGGAGGAGCAGCGGCTGAAGGGCCTCGCCCTTGCCGAGGAGATGGACAAGCAGGAGCAGGCCGCGAAATTCGCCGCGCTGGGCGCGCCCCTCTCCGCCGCGCCCGCCGCCCCGCTGCGCGAGCCGCCCAGGCCGCTGAAGCAGACGGCGCTGCCCCCGGCCGAGACGGGCACGGCAGTACCGGCACCGACGCCCGCGCCGTCGCCGCCGCCGGTCAAGGCCGCCCCGGCAAAAATCGCCGAGGCCAAGCCCGCTCCCGCAAAACCCGCTTCCGCCCCCGTGGCGGCTCAGCCCAAGGCCGCCGAAGCGCCCAAGGCGCCCGCCAAGGCCACGCCCAAACCCGCCGCCCCGGTCGCCGCGCCGAAAGGCAAATGGCGCATCCAGCTCGGCGCGTTCAGCGCGAAGGCGCGCGCGGAAAGCCAGTGGAAGCTGCTGACCGGCAAGGTCGGCGGCCTGTCCGCCCATAGCCATTATGTCGAGCAGAGCGGCGCGGTCAGCCGGCTTCAGGCCGGGCCGTTCGCCACCCAGGAAGAAGCCGCCCGCCTCTGCGCCAAGGTCAAGGCCGCCGGTTCGGATTGTCTCGTCAAGACGATGTAAGGCGCGATGCGGGGGCTAAACACTTAATCCTCCTCTCCCGCACAGGGGAGGGGACCAAGGGGTGGGGTGTAGCCGCTGGGCGCAAATGCCGGATTCCAAGGAAAGCCCCCGGCCCAACCCTCCCCTGAAGGGGAGGGGTTGGAGCATGATCCACTTCAACTGAAGCAGATCATGCTCTGATTATCTTTTGTTTTCCGCATTTTCCAAACCGTCAGGTGAGTCCACCTGACTTGAAAATGCTTTACGGCGGGGGCTAGCGCTCCCGCCGGGCTTGCCTCCTCTTATTCCTCCACCCAGTCCCTGCGCGCGATGCCCTGCGCGTAGAGCAGCACCGACAGGTCGCCGTGACGGATCTCGGCGTCCGCCGCCGCGCGCGCCTTTTCCTTCGCATGATAGGCGACGCCGAGGCCCGCCGCCTCGATCATCGGAATGTCATTGGCGCCGTCGCCGATCGCCATGGTGCGCTCGACCGCGATGCCGTGCGCGGCCATCGCGCTTTCCAGCTCATGCCGCTTGCGCGCCGAATCGACGATGGGATCGCCCACTCCGCCCGTCAGACGGCCGCCCTCTATCCCCAGCACATTGGCGACGACCTTGTGGAAGCCGATTTCCGCGCCCACCGGTTCGGCGAAGCGGGTGAAGCCGCCCGACACCAGCACCGTGCGCGCGCCCCGCGCGCCCATGGTGCGCACCAGCGCCTTGGCGCCGCCCATGATCACCACCCGCTCCCGCCGGCACAGGTCGATCTTCGCCTCGTCGAGATCGGCGAGCAGCGCGACCCGCGCGCGCAGCGCCTCGGCAAAGTCCAGCTCGCCGCGCATCGCCCGCTCGGTCACCTCGGCGATCTGCGCCTTGATGCCCGCATAATCGGCCAGTTCGTCGATGCATTCGATGGTGATCATCGTCGAATCCATGTCGGCGACCAGCAGCGCCTTTTCCCGGTCCGCTTCGGGCTGCACCACCACGTCGATGGCGCCCGGCATCGCCTGAAGCGCCGCCCGCACCGCCGCCGCGTCGCCCTCGAACCGGATGTCCGCCGCCTTGCCCGGCTCCAGCTCCGCCGTGCCGAGTACGATCGCGCCGCTCGCCGCGATACGGTCGGCGGCCTCGCCAATATCCCCCTGCCCCAGCGATCCGCTTGCGACTATGGTGGCAACGAACATGAACACTCCTTACGCCAAGAAATCGGAGGCCGACTCCGGCCGCCCGCCGCTGGCGCTTATTGCCGGGCCGACGGCCAGCGGCAAGAGCGCGCTTGCCATCGCGCTCGCGCAACGCACCGGCGGCATCGTCATCAATTGCGACGCGAGCCAGGTCTATGCCGACCTGCGCATCCTCTCCGCCCGCCCCTCGGCGGAGGAGGAGGCGCGCGCGCCGCACCGGCTGTTCGGCACTCTCGACGGGGCGGAGGCATGCTCCGCCGCGTACTGGGCGCAGGATGCGGAGCGCGAGATCGCGGCGGCGCATGCGGCGGGCCGCCTGCCGATCCTCGTCGGCGGCACCGGCCTTTATATCCGCACGCTGCTCGACGGCATCGCCCCGGTGCCGGAGATCGATCCCGATATCCGGCAAGCGGTGCGCGCGCTGCCGGTGGCGCAGGCCCATGCCGCGCTCGCCCGCGAGGACCCGGCCTCGGCCCGCGCGCTCGCCCCCGCCGACACCGCCCGCATCGCCCGCGCGCTGGAGGTCGTGCGCTCGACCGGCCGGTCGATCCGCGACTGGCGCGCCCGTAAGGAAGGCGGCATCGGCGGACGGGTCGCGCTCGCCCCGTTCCTCCTGCTGCCGCCGCGCGACTGGCTCGCCACGCGCTGCGACGCCCGGTTCGAGCAGATGCTGGACGAGGGCGCGGTGGAGGAGGTGCAGGCGCTGCTCGCACGCGGCCTGCCGCCCGCGCTGCCGGTGATGCGGGCGATCGGCGTGCCGGAAATCCGCGACTGGCTTGCAGGCGACTCCACGCGAGCGGAGATGGTCCTGCGCGCCCAGACGGCCACCCGCCGCTATGCGAAACGGCAATATACCTGGTTCGCCAACCAGCCTCCGGCGGACTGGCCGCGCCACCGGGATCAGATCGATAACAAAATCATCGATGAAATAGCAATAAAATTACAAGAGTTGATGTTGACATAATATTTTATGTCTCATAGACGGCCTTCTATCCCATGGGGTTGCGATTCTCGCCGCTATCGCGCATGCGCTGGCACCGGCGTGATCGCGTTGCCCGGTGGCGCGCCCGGACGGCCTGTCGGCCCGAAGGGGTCCAGCGACTATTGCCAAGGAGATTGAGTGTGGCCGAAATGAGCGGCGCGGACATATTGGTGCAATGCCTGGTCGATCTGGGGGTCGAGGTCGTGTTCGGCTATCCCGGCGGCGCGGTGCTGCCCATTTACGACGTCCTCTACAACCACCCGAAGATCAAGCATGTGCTGGTCCGCCACGAACAGGGCGCGACCCACATGGCGGAAGGCTATGCCCGCTCCACCGGCAAGCCCGGCGTGGTGCTCGTCACCTCCGGCCCCGGCGCGACCAACGCGATCACCGGCATCACCGACGCGCTGATGGACTCGATCCCGATGGTCGTCATCACCGGTCAGGTCGCCACCCACCTCATCGGCTCCGACGCCTTTCAGGAGGCCGACACCGTCGGCCTGACGCGCCATTGCTCCAAGCACAATTATCTGGTGAAGTCGCCCGCGCGGCTCGCCCATGTCGTGCATGAGGCGTTCCACATCGCCACCACCGGCCGCCCCGGCCCGGTCGTCATCGACATTCCGAAGAACGTCCAGGTCGCCACCGCGCCGTTCGAAACGCCCGACGTGACGAACCATGCGAGCTATCGCCCGCAGGTAAAGGCCCCGGCCGCGGACATCGCCGCCGCGATCGAGATGATCGCGAAGGCGGAGCGCCCGATCTTCTACACCGGCGGCGGCGTCATCAACGCCGGCCCAGAGGCCTCGGCCTCGCTGCGCGAACTGGTCGAACTGACCGGCGCGCCCGTCACCTCGACGCTGATGGGCCTGGGCGCCTTCCCGGCCTCCTCGCTCCGGTGGCTGGGGATGCTGGGCATGCACGGCACCTATGAGGCCAATTGGGCGATGAACAAGGCGGACCTGATCGTCTGCGTCGGCGCGCGGTTCGACGACCGCGTGACCGGGCGGCTCGACGCCTTCTCGCCCGACAGCAAGAAGATCCACATCGATATCGACCGCAGCTCCGTCAACAAGACGGTGATGGTCGACCTGCCGGTCATCGCCGATGCGGGCAGCGCGCTCGCCGATCTCGTCGCCGCGTGGAAGGCGGCCGGGCACAAGGCCGCCGACCTTTCCGAATGGTGGGCGCGGATCGACGGCTGGCGCGCGGTCAACAGCCTCAAATATCCGCCCGACACGACCGAGATCATGCCGCAGCACGCGATCGCGGAGCTGTTCGCCGCGACGCGCGGCAAGGATGTGATCATCACCACCGAGGTCGGCCAGCACCAGATGTGGGCGGCGCAGCACTTCCACTTCGACGAGCCGAACAAATGGCTCACCTCCGGCGGCCTCGGCACCATGGGCTACGGCTTTCCGGCCGCCATCGGCGCGCAGATGGGCAACCCGGACAGCCTCGTCATCTGCGTGGCGGGCGACGCCTCGGTGCAGATGAACATCCAGGAACTGGGCACCGCGATCCAGTATCGCACGCCGGTGAAGCTCTTCATCCTCAACAACGAATATATGGGGATGGTGCGCCAGTGGCAGGAGCTGACCTATGAAAGCCGCTATTCCAACAGCTATTCGGACAGCCTGCCCGATTTCGTGAAGCTGGCGCAGGCCTATGGCTGGACCGGCATCCGCATCGAGGGCCCGCAGGAGCTGGAGGCGGGCATCCGCCAGATGATCGAGACGCCCGGCCCGGTGCTGGTCGATTGCCGCGTGGCGAAGCTTTCCAACTGTTTCCCGATGATACCGTCGGGCGCTGCGCACACGGAAATGCTGCTCGACCCCAGTCAGGTTTCCGGTACGATGGCCGATGAGGCAAAGGCCCTCGTATAGAGAAACGGCAGGGAGAGAGACATGACCGCGCATCTCAAGCTTCGCGTCCACATAACCGAGCCTTGGGATTTCGAGCGGCAGACCGGGATGGAGGATCTCACCGGCTGGACGGTGGATTATGTGATTGATGAGCTGGAGGAATGGGAAGTGATGCTCGACGCGAGCTACAGGCTGCATGATGTGGTGCATGGCCGCATCCTCGTCAGCCCGCGTTATGTCGGTGAACGGCTGGGCAAGATCTTCGACACCATCGTCGGCACGCCGGTGCGGATCGCGCACAGGCTTGACGGCGACTGGCATTATGCGATGGCGGGCACGCTGTCCCTCCGGCACGACGAAAAACCAAAGGAAAGCAATTGATGCACATCGACGAAGAACTGCGCGAGCGCCATGTCCTGTCGATCACCGTCACCAACGAGGCGGGCATATTGGCACGCATCGCGGGCATGTTCACCGCGCGCGGCTATAATATCGACAGCCTGACGGTGGCGGACATCACCGCCGATCACCAGATCAGCCGCATCACCATCGTCACCAGCGGCGCGCCGCGCACGATCGACCAGATCATGGCCCAGCTCGACCGGCTGGTGCCGGTGCACAAGGTGGTGGACCTCACCGAAAACGGCCCGTTCGTGGAGCGGGAGCTGGCGCTGGTCAAGGTCGCGGGCACGGGCGAGCACCGCATCGAGGCGATGCGCATCGCCGACATCTTCCGCGCCAAGGTGGTCGACACCACCACCGAAAGCTTCGTCTTCGAAATCACCGGCCCGACCGACAAGATCGACACCTTCATCAGCCTGATGCGCGAGCTGGGGCTGGTCGAGGTGGGCCGCACCGGCATCGTCGGCATGGTGCGCGGCAAGGCCTGACCGCGCGGCCATCCCTTTCCCGCGTCAACCGCTTTTCCCAAACCCTCTCCAATTTCTCATCAATCCGAAAGGAACAGGAATATCATGAAAGTCTATTACGATCATGACGCCGATATCGGCCTCATCAAGGGCAAGAAGGTCGCCATCATCGGCTATGGCAGCCAGGGCCACGCCCATGCGCAGAACCTGCGCGACAGCGGCGTCGCAGAGGTCGCCATCGCCCTGCGCGCCGGTTCGGCCAGCGCGAAGAAGGCGGAAGGCGCGGGCTTCAAGGTGATGTCGAACGCCGACGCCGCCGCCTGGGCCGACGTGCTGATGATCCTCGCCCCCGACGAATTCCAGGCGGACATCTACGCCGCCGACGTCCACGCCAATCTGCGCCCCGGCGCCGCGCTCGCCTTCGCGCACGGCCTCAACGTGCATTTCGGCCTGATCGAGCCGCGCGCCGATGTCGACGTCATCATGATCGCGCCCAAGGGCCCCGGCCACACCGTGCGCAGCGAATATCAGCGCGGCGGCGGCGTGCCCTGCCTGATCGCCGTCTATCAGGACGCGACCGGCAATGCGCACGACATCGCTCTTTCCTATGCCAGCGGCGTGGGCGGCGGCCGTTCGGGCATCATAGAGACCAATTTCAAGGAAGAGTGCGAAACCGACCTGTTCGGCGAGCAGGCGGTGCTGTGCGGCGGCCTGTCGCACCTGATCATGGCCGGGTTCGAAACGCTGGTCGAGGCGGGCTATGCGCCGGAAATGGCCTATTTCGAATGCCTGCATGAGGTGAAGCTGATCGTCGACCTGATGTATGAGGGCGGCATCGCCAACATGCGCTATTCGATCTCCAACACCGCCGAATATGGCGACTATCACACCGGCCCGCGCGTCATCACCGACGAGACGAAGGCGGAAATGAAGCGCGTCCTCAAGGACATTCAGGAAGGCAAGTTCGTCCAGCGCTTCATGACCGACATCAAGATGGGCTATCCGGAGATGAAGGCGAAGCGCAAGCTGCAGGCCGAGCATCCGATCGAAAAGACCGGCGCCCAGCTGCGCGCGATGATGCCTTGGATCGGCGCCAACAAACTGGTCGACAAGGAAAAGAACTGATCGAACGGGGGCGCGACGGGCCCGGCCCGCCGCCCCCTTTTTCCTGATCCAACTGCCCGGTACCCGGCATATAGCTGGCGAACCTGCCGGCAGAATAGCGGCTTTAGGTGGCGAGCGGACCTTCGCCTATACCGTCACCCCAGCGACCCGGAGGGCGACCGAAGGTCAACGCTGGGATCGCAGGCCATGCCGCGCGCCACCTCGTGAGATGCCAGCCTTCGCTGGCATGACGGGATAGAATGGCAAGGATTGGCCGCAACCCGTCATTCGGCGGGCAGCGGGTTCACGAGCGACATAACCGCCACCCTCCAATGGCGGCGCCCCCTTGGGCGCCGCCATTTTCCTGTCGCGGCGAAATCGGGGGGACAGGCCATGCAAAATTCTATACCTTCCACCCATATTTGGGCGCTCGACATTGCCGATGCCCCTTTTATGTTCCGGCAACCCGTACCTGATGGAGAATGACGATGCGTGCTTCCCTGCTTGCCCTTGCCGTCGCCGCCACGCTCACCACCGGCGCTGCCATCCACGCCCAGAACGCGCCCGGCCTGCCCGGCCGTCAGGACACCAGACTGGTGACGGGCGGCAGCTATGCGGTCGATCCCAACCACACGCAGGTGCTGTTCGCTTTCAATCATATGGGCTTCACCCGGAATATCGGCATCATCGCCGCGCCGTCCTCCGGCACGCTGACGCTCGACCCGAAGGCGCCGGAAAAGGCGAAGGTGGACATCACCTTCCCCGTCGCCAATATCCGCAGCGGCGTCAGCGCCTTCGATCAGCATCTGATGACGCCGGAATTCTTCGATGCGGCCAAATTCCCGACCGCCACCTTCACCTCCACCTCGGTGAAGGTCGATGCGGACGATCCCGAGGCGGAGATCACCGGCAATCTCACCATCCGGGGGGTGACGAAGGAAGTGACGCTGGACGCCGACTTCACCGGCGCGGGCGTCAACCCGATGAGCAAGAAGGAAACCGTCGGCTTCAGCGCCGAGGCGGTCATCAAGCGCAGCGATTTCGGCCTGGGCGCCTATGCGCCGACGATCGGCGACACCATCGAGTTGAAGATCGTCGCCGCCTTCGAGAAATAACCCGACCAACGCCGGGGCGCAGCCACGCGCCCCGGCCCTTTTCCTCCATGCCCGGCGCGCCCTGCCGCCCGATCTGGACCGGCGGTGCAAAAAAAGCTGGACGAAACGCCCCCTGAAACGGTAAAGGCGGCACATGGCATCCATCCTGCCCTTGCTGCTTCTACGACTTACACGCCCTTAGGCGTGTCATTTCGCGCTGCCCGCGTGCCGGGCGCGCGCATCGCCTAAGGGCCGATCCATCACCAAGTCGTCATTCGCGGGCCGCGCAAGCAGGCACCGCCAGCAGTTTCAGGACCCACCATGACCATGATCGCCGACCCGTCCGTCAAATACCGCCCCTTCCCGCAGGTCGATCTGCCCGATCGCCAGTGGCCGGGCCAGACCATCACCAGGGCGCCGCGCTGGCTCTCCACCGACATGCGCGACGGCAACCAGGCGCTGATCGACCCGATGAACGCGGAGAAGAAGCAGCGCTTCTTCGATCTGCTGGTGAAGGTCGGCCTCAAGGAAATCGAGGTCGGCTTCCCCTCGGCGGGCGCGACCGAGTTCGATTTCATCTCCGGCCTCGTCCGCAACGACAAGATCCCCGACGATGTGTTCGTGCAGGTGCTGACGCAGGCGCGGCAGGACCTGATCGAAAAGACGTTCGAGAGCCTGCGCGGCGCGAAGCAGGCGATCGTCCATGTCTATAATGCGGTATCGCCAGCCTGGCGGCGCATCGTGTTCGGCATGGACCGCCCGGAAATCAAGCAGATCGCCGTCACCGCCGCCAAGCTGCTGCGCGACGAGGCGGCCAAGCAGCCCAACACCGACTGGCATTTCGAATATTCGCCGGAAACCTTCTCCACCGCCGAGCTGGATTTCAGCCTGGAATGCTGCGAAGCGGTGATGGACATCCTCCAGCCCACGCCGGAAAAGCCGCTAATCCTGAACCTGCCCGCTACAGTCGAGGCGGCGACGCCCAATATCTATGCGGACCAGATCGAATGGATGTGCCGCAACATCTCGCGCCGCGACAGCGTCGTCATCTCGCTGCACCCGCATAACGACCGGGGCACCGGCGTCGCGGCGGCAGAGCTGGGCGTGATGGCGGGCGCGGACCGGGTCGAGGGCTGCCTGTTCGGCAATGGCGAGCGCACCGGCAATTGCGATCTGGTGACGGTGGCGCTGAACCTCTATACCCAGGGCGTCCATCCGGGGCTGGATTTCTCGGATATCGACGAGGTCGTGCAGACAGTCGAATATTGCAACCAGCTGCCCGTCCACCCGCGCCATCCCTATGCGGGCGAGCTGGTGTTCACGGCTTTCTCCGGCAGCCATCAGGACGCGATCAAGAAGGGCTTCGCCGCGCAGGAAGCGCGCAACGATCAGATCTGGGACGTGCCCTATCTGCCGATCGATCCCAAGGATCTGGGCCGCGATTATGAGGCGGTGATCCGCGTCAACTCGCAGTCCGGCAAGGGCGGCGTCGCCTGGGTGCTGCAACAGGACAAGGGGCTGAAGCTGCCCAAGCGCATGCAGGCCGATTTCAGCCGCGTCGTGCAGGAGGTCGCCGACAGCACCAGCCGCGAGCTCAACGCCGCCGACATATGGGACGCGTTCGAGGAGCATTATCGCCTGAAGCCGGGCCAGCCGATCCGCCTCATCACCTATGAGCGCAGCGGCTCCATCGGCGGCGCGGATCGCAGCTTCATCGGGCGGCTGGAGATCGAAGGCGAGGAACATGCAGTGTCCGGCCGCGGCAAGGGGCTGATTTCCGGCATCCTCTCCGCGCTGCGCGAGGAAAGCGGGATCGAGCTGGAAGTGGTCGATTATAACGAGCATGCGATCGGCTCCGGCACCGATGTGCAGGCGGCCGCCTATGTCGAGTGCAAGACGCCCGACGGCCGCATCTTCTTCGGCGTCGGCGTGGACGAGGATGTGGCGACCGCATCGGTGCAGGCGGTGATCTCCGCCGCCAACGGGCTGAAGGCGCGCGCGGCCTGATCGGGCGGGATCGACCGAAACGGCAGGGGCCGGAGCTGACCGGAAGAGGTTGGCTCCGGCCTTCGCGATTCCGGACATGGCATGCACCATATATATGATGCCCACCGCGCGCTGACGTGGCGATGGCCCATTCGGAGCTTGAACCGTCGCACCGGACATGCTTTCCCTATAGGTAAGCCCTCTACCTATAAGGAAAGAACCCCATGGCCGATCCGCTGACCCGCCTGAAACAGCTGCGCCTGCCCGCGATCGGCTCGCCGATGTTCCTCGTGTCCGGGCCGGAGCTGGTGATCGCCCAGTGCAAGGCGGGGATCGTCGGCAGCTTTCCCGCGCTCAACGCCCGCCCGCAGAGCCAGCTCGACGAATGGCTGCACCAGATCGACGAGGAACTGGCCGCGTGGGATCGCGCCAACCCGGACAGCCCGGCCGCGCCCTTCGCCGTCAACCAGATCGTCCACCGGTCCAACGCCCGGCTGGAAGAGGACATGGCGACCTGCGCCAAATGGAAGGTGCCGATCGTCATCACCTCGCTGGGCGCGCGGGAGGATGTGAACGCCGCCGTCGCCGGCTGGGGCGGCATCACGCTGCATGACGTGATCCACGACCGCTTCGCGCGCAAGGCGGTGGAGAAAGGCGCGACCGGCCTCATCGCCGTGGCGGCGGGCGCGGGCGGTCATGCGGGCACGCTCTCCCCCTTCGCGCTGGTGCAGGAAATCCGCCGCTGGTTCGACGGGCCGCTGGCGCTGTCGGGCGCCATCGCCCATGGCCGCTCGATCCTCGCGGCGCGGGCGATGGGCGCCGACTTCGCCTATATCGGCAGCGCCTTCATCGCGACCGCGGAAAGCCGCGCCGCGCCCGCCTACAAGCAGGGCATAGCCGAGGGACGGGCGGACGATATCGTCTACACCAATTTGTTCACCGGCGTGCACGGCAATTATCTGCGCGCCTCGATCGCGGCGGCGGGCCTCGACCCCGACAATTTGCCCGAGAGCGACCCGTCGAAGATGAATTTCCAGTCCGGCGGCAATCAGGCGGCCAAGGCGTGGCGGGATATCTGGGGATCGGGCCAGGGCATCGGCGCGATCGACGCGGTGTTGCCCGCCGCCGATCTGATCGCGCGCCTCATGCGGGAATATGGGGAGGCGAAGGCGGCGATCTGCGGTTGACGGTGGATCATATGCTCCGACTGTCTCCATAAGGGACAGGTGCGCGCCGCGCGCTTAACCGCTTTCTAAAGGTCCGGCCCTAGGGTCGTCGGCGGGGGGCGATTCTTGTTTGCGGGATCGCACGATGTTCCGAATGACCCGCTGGGCGGCGGCAGCGCTGCTCGGCCTACTCTCCGCGCCCGGCTGGAGCGCGACGACTTTGCAGTGCGTGCCCTATGCCCGCATCGTTTCCGGCGTGGAAATCTATGGCGACGCCTGGACCTGGTGGGATCAGGCGGAAAACCGCTATCGCCGGGGCCATGCGCCGAAAAAGGGCGCGGTGCTGGCCTTCCGCCCCAACGGTCCGATGCAGTTGGGCCATGTCGCCGTGGTGAGCCGGGTGCTGGACAAGCGCCGCATCCTGATCCGCCATGCCAACTGGTCGACGCCCGGCGCGATCGAGGAGGATGTGCTGGCCATCGACCTGTCCGACGCGGGCGACTGGAGCGAGGTGCGCGTCTGGCACAGCCTGTCGGATCGCATGGGCGCGCGGGGCAACCCGACCTTCGGCTTCATCTATCCCGACAAGCCGAAGCTGCATCCCTTCACGCCGTCGCCGGAACTGGGCAGCAGCACGCTGCTCGCCCGCGTGGACCCCGCTCGCTGGGATGCGGTGAAGGTTCCCGCGCCGGTGGAAAAGGCGACGCCGCCCGCCGCCGCATCGCCGCGGCTGGTGCTGGCTCTGGCGGACATCGACAGCCCGCCGCCGGTGAAGAAGAAGGCGCGGCTGACCCTCGATCTGGCAAATGCCGCCGGGTCGGAACGCTCGCTGGCGGATATCATCGCCGACGTGAAGCGATCGGCGCGGCTGCGCTAGCCACCATTCGCAATGCCTGGGATCGGTCGATATTCAGTTCAGGTGGAGTCGAAAATCGTGATTTTCGAGCATCGGAGCGCAGCGGACTTGAAGGTCCGTGAGCACCGAAGCACAGAAAAGCGCGATTTGTAGGCCCGCATGGGCTGAATATCGACCGATCCTATATCTCGACCTGACTGCCCAACTCCACCACGCGGTTCGTCGGCAGGCGGAAGAATTCCATCGCGCTTTCCGCGTTGCGCAGCATCCACGCGAATATCTTCTCGCGCCACACCGCCATGCCGGGGTGGGACGAGGGCAGCAACGTCTGGCGCGCGAGGAAGAAGCTGGTGTCCATCATCTTGAAGCTCTGCCCGCAATCGTGGACACGCTTGAGCGCGGCGGGCACGTCCGGCTCCTGCATGAAGCCATAGTCAAGCCGCAGGCGGAAGAAGCCGCGCCCCAGATCCTCCAGCTTGTAGCGCTCCTCGTCGGGCACCACCGGCACGTCGGAAATCTTCACGGTCAGCAGCACCACCCGCTCATGCAGCACCTTGTTGTGCTTCAAATTGTGGAGCAGCGCATGCGGCACGCCGTCGGCGGTGGAGGTCATGAACACCGCCGTCCCCGGCACGCGCACCGCGCTGTTGGCGGCGCTGGCGACGAAGATCGGGATCGGCATCGCCGATTCGCGCAGTCGCTCGACCATCAGCTTGCGCCCGCGCGACCAGGTGGTCAGCAGCGTGAAGATGACGAAGCCGATGAACAGCGGCACCCAGCCGCCATCGGGCACCTTGGTCAGGTTGGCCGCGAAATAGGCGCCGTCGATGATGTAGAAGACGCTGAGGAACGCCACCGCGCCCGCCCAATGCCATTTCCACAGGCGCAGCAGCACGACCGTCAACAGCACATTGTCGATGAACATCGCGCCGGTCACCGCGATGCCGTAGGCCGCCGTCAGGTTGGACGAGGTGCGGAAGCTCAGCACCAGCAGGATCACCGCGACCAGCAGGCCCCAGTTGACCAGCGGGATATAGATCTGCCCAACCGTCGACGCGCTGGTGTGCGCGATCCGCAGGCGCGGCATGAAGCCGAGCTGGATCGCCTGCTGCGTCACCGAGAAGGCGCCGGTGATCACCGCCTGGCTGGCGATGACCGCCGCCGCCGTCGCAAGGCCGATCAGCGGCAGCTGGAACCAGTTGGGCGCGAGGTTGTAGAACGGGCTTTCCAGCGCCGCATAGCCTTCCCGCTCCAGCAGCGCGCCCTGCCCCATATAGTTGAGCATCAGCGCGGGCAGCACGAAGCACAGCCACGACACGCGGATCGGGTTGCGGCCGAAATGCCCCATATCGGCATAGAGCGCCTCCGCCCCCGTCACCGCCAGCACGACGGAGCCCAGCGCCAGAAAGGCCGCCAGCGGCGTGTCGATGAAGAAGCGCACCGCCCAATAGGGATTGAGCGCGAACAATATGTCGGGCGTCTTGACGATGCTGAGCAGGCCCAGCGTCGCGATGGTGAAGAAATAGGTCAGCATGATCGGCCCGAACAGCGCGCCGACCTTGCTGGTGCCGCCGCGCTGGATGCTGAACAGCCCGACGAGCAGCGCCACCGCCGCGGGCAGGATGATCGGCTGGAACCCCGGATTGTAGACGGCGAGGCCCTCCACCGCCGACAGCACCGACACCGCCGGGGTGATCATCGAATCGCCGTAGAAGAGCGAGGTCGCGAACACGCCGAGCAGGACGATGCCGGAGGTCCATTTCTTGCCGTCGCTCTGGCTGTTGATCAGCGCGAGCAGCGCGAGGCTGCCGCCCTCTCCCTTGTTGTCGGCCCGCATGATGATGGCGACATATTTCAGCGTCACCACCAGCATCATCGACCAGAACATCAGGCTGATGACGCCCAATATGTGCAGCCGGTCCAGCGTCAGCGGATGATGGCCGGCGAAGGTTTCGCGAAAGGCGTAGAGCGGGCTGGTGCCGATATCGCCGAACACGATGCCGATGGCGCCCGCCACCAGCTTGAGAAGCTTGTCCTTCTGCCCGTGATGCGCGTGGCCGGCCGGGGCCTGCGCGGCCGAGGATGCGGATAAGTCGCCGTCCCCCGTTCTGCTTGTGTCATCAGCCATGGGCAAATGTCTTCGCTTCCTAACGGGCGACCAATCGACGCCGGTTAGCACAGCCCCTGATGCGGCGCAACACGGCCCAGGTCGTCATTGACCGAGCGTCGCCTGCCGTTCGATCAGCTGGTCGAGCCGGGCAATGTCCTGCCGCAGCTGGGCGTGGAGCGGCGCCTTTTCCGGCATGCGGGCGAGCAGGTCCGCCCAGACCTTGCGCGCCGCCGTGAACTGGCCGGAGGACGCCAGCGCCAGCCCGTAGAAGAACGGCCCGGTCGATGCCTGGGGCGCGACCCGCATCGCCTGCCTGTAGCTATAGTCGGCGGCGGGCGAGAGCAGGCCGTCGCCATGGGTCAGCAGCGCATTGCCCATGCCGACCCACAAGGTCGCGTCGTCCGGCGTGGATTTGAGGGCCGCGCCCAGCACATTGGCGGCTTCCTTCGTCTTGCCCTGCCGCGCAAGGCCGTCGGAAAGGGTCAGCCACTGGCCGGTCGGTCCATAGGCGCCGCCGAAGCTGTTGCGCAGCTTCGCCAGATCCTCGTCGAAGCGCGGGGCGGTGGAGGCGGCGTTGCGCGGCTCGCCCCTGAGGCCGGGGCGGCCCTGCCACGCATAGCCCGCCAGACCGAAGAGCAGCGCGGCGCCGACCAGCCCCCACAGGCCGCGCGGCAGGCGGGCCAGCAGCACCAGTCCGGCCACTACGAGGATCAGCAGCAGCGCGATGAACGCCCAGCTCATTGCCCGGCCCCCTCTTTTCCGTTCCGGCCCCTGCGCCCGTTCCGCCGCCCGCGCCGCCTTATGCGCGTCGCGGCCAGCGCCGCGCCGCCGATCAGCATCAGCAGCGGCACGCCCCAGAGCGGCCAGAGGATCGGGTCGGAGGTCGGCTCATAGCTGATCCAGTCGCCATAGCGCTCGATCAGCCAGCGGCGGATATGTTCCGGCTTTTCCCCGCGCGCGATGCGCTCGCGGATTTCGGAGCGCAGGTCGCCCGCCATGCTGGCGTCGCTGTCGGCGATCGACTGGCTCTGGCAGGTGAGGCAGCGGATCGTGACCATCAGGTCGTGCGCCTGCTTCTCCTGCGCCGGGTCGTCGAGCTGGCGATAGGCATAGGGCGCGGGCGGCAGCGCGCTCTGGGCCAACGCGCTCTGGGCCAGCGCGGGCTGGGCGAGCAAGGCGGCGAGCAGGAGCAGTAGCGCCCTCATTGCGCGGCCTTCCATTTCGCGATCAGGCCCGGCACGTCGTCGGCGCGGATATCGCCGATATGCTGGTGGAGGATGCGCCCCTGCCCGTCGATCAGGAAGGTTTCCGGCACGCCCGAAGAGCCGAGCGCGATCTGCACCTGCGACCGCGCGTCGAGGCCGATATGGCGATAGGGATTGCCCCAGCGCTTGAGGAACGCGTCGACATCCTCGCGCGCGTCGCGGATCGCGATACCGTCGATCGGCACACCCGCCGCGGCAAGCGCCTCCAGCTGCGGCGCCTCGGCGGCGCAGGGCACGCACCAGCTGGCGAAGATGTTGAGCAGGCGCGGCCTGCCCCTGGCGAATTCGCTGCTGGCGAGCGGCGGGCGGTCGCTCGCGGCCTGCGGCAGCGTGAATTCGGGCAGCGGCTTGCCGACCATCTTCGAGACGATCAAGCCGTCATCGGGCTGGCGCAGGCGGCCGATGAACATCAGCGCCAGCGCCGCGAACAGCACGAGAGGCAACCAGAGCAGCCAGCGTTTCATGCCCATTCCTCCCCGGTCCCCCGCGCGGCAGAGCCCTTGCGCAGCCGCAGCATCCAGCCGCGCCGTTCCCGCCCGATCAGCGTCAGCACGCCGCCCAGCGCGATCATCAGCCCGCCCAGCCAGATCAGTGTGACGAACGGCTTCCACCAGATGCGCATCTGCCAGCGGCCGTCCTCCAGCTGCTCACCCAGCACGACGTAAAGCTGCCCGTTCCAGCGCGTCAGGATCGCCGATTCGGTGGTCGTGGTCGGCGGGCTGGTGAAGAAGCGGCTTTGCGGATGCAGCACCGCCTTCGCCCCGCCCCGGCTGACGGAGACATCCGCCTGCATCGCGATCCAGTTATCCCCAGCGAGCGGCGCGACGCGGTCGAAATGCAGCGTCCATCCGGCGCTTTCCACCCGGTCGCCCGGCGCCATCGCGATCAGCTTCTCGGTGGTGAAGGCGCTGTCCGACGCCATGCCCGCGATCGAAACGGCGCAGCCCAGATGCGCGATCACCATGCCGTAGACGAACAGCGGCGTGCGGCGCAGGTTGCGCTTGAACAGGGGAATGACGCTGCCCAGTGCCACGCCGACGGCGATGACGAGGCCGAAGAAGGAGAGCAGGCTCAGCCGCCCGTGCGCCAGCACGCCCAGCACCGCGCCCGCGCCCAGCATCGCGAGCAGCGGCCAGATCAGCCGCCCGCCGACCACGCCGGCCCTGTCGCGCCGCCAGCGGGTGAGCGGCCCGGCCACCATCGCCAGCATCAGCGCCAGCGCCAGCGGCCCGGCGATGCGGTCGAAATAGGGCGGGCCGACCGACACCTTGTGCCCGAACGCCTCGGTCATCAGCGGATAGAGCGTGCCGATCAGCACCACGCCGAGGATGACGGTCAGCAGCAGGTTGTTGACGACGAGCAGCGCCTCGCGGCTCACCAGTTCGAACTGCGCGCCCTCGCGCACCGTGCCGACGCGCAGCGCGAACAGCGCCAGCGCGCCGCCGATATAGATCGCCAGCAGCGCGAGGATGAAGCTGCCCCGCTCCGGGTCGACGGCGAACGCATGGACGCTGGTGAGGATGCCGGAGCGCACGAGGAAGGTGCCGACCATCGACATGGAGAAGGCGACCACCGCCAGCATCACCGTCCATGCCCGCAGCGCGTCGCGCGTCGCCAGCACGGTGACGCTGTGCAGCAGCGCGGTGGCGGCGAGCCACGGCATCAGCGAGGCGTTCTCGACCGGATCCCAGAACCACCAGCCGCCCCAGCCCAGCTCATAATAAGCCCAATAGCTGCCCGCCGTGATGCCGATGGTCAGCAGCACCCATGCCGCCAGCACCCAGGGCCGCATCGCGCGGGCGAACAGCGCGTCGACCCGGCGCGTCACCAGCGCGCCGACCGCGAAGGAGAAGGCGACCGACAGGCCGACATAGCCGAAATAGAGCGTCGGCGGATGGAAGGCGAGGCCGGGATCCTGCAACAGCGGATTGAGGCCCTGCCCGTCGCGCGGCGCGGGGTCGAGCCGCGCGAACGGGTTGGAGGAGAAGAGCAGGAACGCATAGAAGCCGAGGCTGATCGCCGCCTGCGCGCCCAGCGTCGCCATATGGGTATCGCGCCGCAGCGCCCGCTCGAACAGCGCCACCGCCGCGCCCGCCGCGCCCATCACCGTCACCCAGAGCAGCATCGAGCCTTCATGATTGCCCCAGGCGCCCGCGAACTTGTAGAGCCACGGCTTGGCGCTGTGGCTGTTGAGCGCCACCAGCGCGACCGACATGTCGGAGCGCCAGAACAGCGCGACGAGGCAGAGGAAGGCGAGCAGCACCAGCACACCCTGCGCGATCGCGACCGGGCGCACGCCGGACAGCAGCTCCGCCTTGCCCTGCGCCAGACCCAGTACGGAGAACAGCAGTTGCAGCGCCGCAAGCGCCGCCGCCATCCACAGCGCGGCCAGACCCAGCTCCGCGATCATTGCGCCTTCATCTCGTGGCTGGTCGCGTTGTAGGTCATGCCCTCCAGCTCGCGCGGCATATAGCGTTCGTCATGCTTGGCGAGCAGGTTGGTGGCGATGAAGGTGCCGTTGCGGTCGAACGACCCTTCGGCGACCACGCCCGATCCTTCGCGGAACAGGTCCGGCGCGATGCCGGTGAAGCGGGCGGGGACGACCGCCTTGCCGTCGGTCACGTCGAAGGCGATGGTGACGCCATCGGCCTGCTTCTTCAGGCTGCCGCCGACGACCATGCCGCCCAGCCGGATCGCCTTGCCCGGCTCCACGCCCTTCACCTTCGCGTCTTCGGGCGTATAGAAATAGGCCGCCTCGTCCTTCAGCGCCGAGGCGGCGAGCAGCCCCGCACCGATCACCGCGACCAGCGCGATGAGGGCGAGGACCAGCCGCTGATGCTTCTTTTTCATGGCCATGGGGTGTCTCGCCTGCCTTACCGCTCGCGCCGCAGCGCGTCGGCGAGGGCTTCCGCCTTGCGCATCGCGCGCCAGCTCGCCACGCTCAGCCCAAGCGTGCCGAGCGCCGTCAGCCCATAGGCGGCGATGATATATGGCCAGTGATTCACGCAACCCGTCCTTCGCGCGCGCCTTCGCCCCCGCTTTCACCCATGCCTTCGCTCAGCCCTTCACGGGCCATGCGGGCAAGGCGCGCCTCTATCTTGTTCTCCGCCAGTATGGCACGCATCCGCATAAGTACAATAGCGCCGAACCACAGCGAGAAGCCCAGCACCGTCAGCCCCAGCGGCCAGAGGATCGCCATGTCGATGGTCGATCCGCGCACGGTGATGCTCGGCCCCTGATGCAGGCTGTTCCACCACACGACCGAGCGGTTGATGATCGGCAGGTTGATCGCGCCGACCAGCGCGAAGATGGCGGTGACGCGGCTCACCCCGCCATTGTCGCCGATGCCGCGCCCGTCGGCGGCGCTGGCGCGGGCGAGCGCGATATAGCCGAAATAAAGGAACAGCAGCACCAGCATCGACGTCATCCGCCCGTCCCATTCCCACCAGGTGCCCCATGTCGGGCGGCCCCAGATGGAGCCGGTGACGAGGCAGATCGCGGTGAAGAGCGCGCCCGGCACCGCGATCGCGCGGCCCGCGACACCGGCGAGCGGATGGCGCCACACCATCTGCACCAGCGCGGCGACCGCGATGCCCGTCCACCCGCCCATGCCCAGCCAGGCGGCGGGCACATGGATATAGAGGATGCGCACCGATTCGCCCTGGAGATAGTCGGCGGGGGTCAGCAGCAACCCGCACAGCGCGCCCGCCACCAGCAGCGCCAGGCCGCCCCAGAACAGCCAGGGCGTCAGCGGGCGCGCAATGCGCAGGAAACGGGCCGGATTGGCGAAAGCGTGCATGGGCGCCCTCATAGCCGGGTTGCGGAACGCTGACTAGCTTCCCCGTGCGGGACTTATTGTCCGAACCGTGATATAATTGCACCAGCGCGATCGCCGGCTTTTTCCGGTTTTTCCGCCTTATTCCGGAGCGGCGGGCCTATCTGCCTGACTTAAAACGCTCTGGGGGGCGACAAACGGGAACAATGCCCCTATATGCGCTCCATCAAGCCGCCTCGAACGGCATTACAGAGTCGCAGTGGACCGACAGGACATGCTCACCACCCATCCTTTTGATGACGACAAGCTGCGCGAGGAGTGCGGCATTTTCGGCGTTTCCGGCGCCTCCACCGCCTCGGCGATGGCAGCGCTCGGCCTGCACGCCCTCCAGCATCGCGGGCAGGAGGCCGCCGGCATCACCAGCTGGGACGGCCGCGCCTTCCACACCCATCGCGCGATGGGCCATGTCGCGGGCAATTTCGACAATGACGAGGTGATCCGCGCGCTGCCCGGCGAAGTCGCCTGCGGCCATGTCCGCTATTCGACCACCGGCGAAACCTCGCTGCGCAACGTCCAGCCGCTCTACGCCGATCTGGCGTCGGGCGGCTTTGCCGTCGCGCACAACGGCAACATCTCCAACGCGATGAAGCTGCGCCGCGAACTGGTGCGCCGCGGGTCGATCTTCCAGTCGACCAGCGACACCGAGGTCATCATCCATCTGGTCGCGACCTCCAACTACCGCACGCTGCTCGACCGCTTCATCGACGCGCTGAAGCAGGTGGAGGGCGCCTATTCCCTCATCTGCATGACGCCCGAAGGCATGATCGCCTGCCGCGATCCGCTCGGCATCCGACCGCTGGTGATGGGGCGGCTGGGCGACGCGGTGCTGTTCGCCTCCGAAACCGTCGCGTTCGACGTGGTCGGCGCGGAGTTCGTCCGTTCGGTCGATCCGGGCGAACTGATCGTCGTGCCCCATGGCGCGGGCGCCGACGAGATCCGCACCCATCGCCCGTTCGGCGAGGTGTCGGCCCGCCCCTGCATCTTCGAGCATGTCTATTTCTCCCGCCCCGATTCGATCGTCGACGGCAGCAGCGTCTATTCGGTGCGCAAGGAAATCGGCGCGCAGCTGGCGCTCGAAAACCCGGTCGACGCCGATTATGTGATCCCGGTGCCGGATTCGGGCGTGCCCGCCGCGATCGGCTATGCGCAACAATCGGGCATCCCGTTCGAGCTGGGCATCATCCGCTCCCACTATATCGGCCGCACCTTCATCCAGCCGGGCGACAAGGTCCGCCATCTCGGCGTCAAGCTGAAGCACAACGCCAACCGCGCGCTGATAGACGGCAAGCGCATCGTCCTGATCGACGATTCCATTGTGCGCGGCACCACCAGCCTCAAGATCGTGCAGATGATGCGCGAGGCGGGCGCGAAGGAAGTGCATATGCGCATCGCCAGCCCGCCGACCCGGCACAGCTGCTTCTACGGCGTCGACACGCCCGAACGCGCCAAGCTGCTCGCGCACAAGCTCAACATTCCCGGCATGCGCGACTTCATCCAGGCCGACAGCCTCGCCTTCCTCTCGATCGACGGCCTGTACAAGGCGCTGGGCGAGGCGAAGCGCGCCGACATCCGCCCGCAATATTGCGATGCCTGCTTCACCGGCGACTATCCCACCTCGCTCACCGATCAGGATGAGGCCGAGGTGCGCGATCAGCTCGAACTGCTGTCCGAACGGGTCGTCTGAAGCAGATGGCGGGGGCAGACAGGGAAAAGCCGCTTGCGGGCAAGCTGGCGCTCGTCACCGGCGCGAGCCGGGGCATCGGCGCGGAAACCGCGGTCGCGCTGGGCGCGGCTGGCGCGCATGTGCTGGTGGTCGCGCGCACGGCGGGCGGGCTGGAGGCGGTCGAGGAACGCATCCATGAGGCAGGCGGCTCCGCCACCATCGCACCGCTCGACCTGATCGACGGGGAGAGCATCGGCCGGCTGGCGACGGCGGTGGCCGAACGCTGGGGCCGGCTCGACCTGCTCGTGCTGAACGCGGCGTCGCTGGGCAGCCTTGCCTCCGTTCCCGCGATCGACACCAAGGAATTCGCCCGCACGCTGACCCTCAACGTCAGCGCGCAACAGGCGCTGATCGCCGCCTTCGACCCGCTGTTGCGGGCGAGCGAGCGGGCCCGCGTCATCGCGCTGACCAGCAGCGTCGCCCGCCATCCGCGCCCCTATTGGGGCGGCTATGCGGCGACCAAGGCGGCGCTGGAGGCGCTGGTGCTGGCCTATGGCGAGGAGGTGAGGAACATCTCCGCGATCCGCACCCATATCGTCGACCCCGGCGCGACCCGCACCGCGATGCGCGCCAAGGCCTTCCCCGGCGAGGATCCGGCGAGCCTCAAGGGGCCGGAAGCGGTGGCGCAGGCGATCCTCAATCTGGTGCGGGGCGACGCGCCGGACGGCCATTTCCTGCGGGTCGAGGGGTAAGGGCGCAAGCCTGCCGCCGCATCGGACATAAAAGCGCGCGCCTGCCTTGAGGGCAGGCATCCGGCGGGATAAGGATGGCATCATGATCGTCCGTCGCACCGCCGCGCTGCTGCTCGCCTTCTGCCTCGCCCTGCCCGGCTCCATCCTGCCCGCCCATGCGCGGGCGGAGGGGGAGCTTGCCGCCGGCCGCGAGCTGACGGCCGATTTCCGGCAGGGCCGCTACGAACGGATCTGGGACCGGATGACCGAAGAGATGCACGCCGCGCTGGGCTCCGCCGCGATGCTCGGCGAGGTCGCCAAATATGTCGAAGCCCGGTTCGGCACGGAAAAGACGGTCGTCTCCGAAGAGGTGCGGGACTATCTCGGCTATCATTATTATTCGCGCGTGTCGGACTATGACAAGGCCCCGCGCCCGATCGTCACCCAATGGACGATCGACCGCGCCGGGAAGATAGCGGGCTTCTTCATCCGCCCGCGCCAGGAGGCCGCCGCGTCCGCCTTCCTCGATTATGAGAACAAGGCCGAACTGCGCCTGCCCTTCGACGGCGAATGGTACGTCACCTGGGGCGGCCGCACGCCGGAGGACAATTATCACGCCGTCGATAAGGGCCAGCGCTTCGCCTATGATTTCCTGATCGCCCACGACGATAGCAGTCATGGGGCCAGCCAGGGCGGCAAGGGCGCCGCGCCGGAGGATTATTATTGCTGGGACCGGCCGATCCTCGCCGCCGCGCCGGGCACCGTGGTCCGCGTGGTGGACGGCCTGCCGGACAATCCGATCGGCACGATGGATGCGAAAAACCCCGGCGGCAATCATGTGGTGGTCGACCTCGGCCATTCCGAATATGCGTTCTTCGCGCATCTCCGGCAGGGCAGCGTCGCGGTGCGGGAGGGCGAGAGCGTCGCCGCCGGGCAGGAGCTCGGCCGCTGCGGCAACAGCGGCAACAGCTCGGAGCCGCATCTGCACTTCCACCTGCAAACCACGCCGGACCTCGGCACCGGCGAGGGGCTGCCCGCCGCCTTCCGCCATTACACCGCCGACGGCAAGCCGGTGGCGAAGGGCGAGCCGCTGCGCGGGCAGATTGTCGCGCCGCAACGCGATTGAGCGCGCGGCGCTATCGCTCCTTCACCAGCGTCACCTGCGCGACATCGATGCCGCCCCCGGCAAAGCCGCCCTCGCAATACATCAGATAATAGCGCCACAGCCGCACGAAATGCGCGTCGAAGGCGGCGGGCAGGCGACCTTCCTCCACCGCCGCGTCGAAGCGCTCGCGCCACAGCCGCAGCGTCGTCGCATAATGCAGGCCGAAGCCGCGCCGGTCGCGCCAGCCGAGGCCCGCCTGCTCCGCCAGCGCGCGGAAGCGGCTTTCCGACAGCAGCATGCCGCCGGGGAAGATATAGGTCTGGATGAAATCGGCGTTCGCCGCATAGCTTTCGAACAGCGCGTCGTCGATACTGATATATTGCACCACCGCCCGGCCGCCGGGTTTCAGCAGCCGGTGGATCGCGGCGAGATAGGCGGGCCAATAGCCCTGCCCGACCGCCTCGACCATCTCTATGCTGGCGATCGCGTCATAGGCCCCCTGCGCATCGCGATAATCGGTGAGGTGGATCGCCGCGCGGTCGGCGGGCAGGCGGGCGCGCGCCCACTCCGCCTGCTCGCGCGAGAGGGTGAGGCCGTCATAGCGGATCGCCGCCCGCTCCAGCGCGCGCGCCGCGAGGCTGCCCCAGCCGCAGCCTATCTCCAGCAGCCGGTCGCCGTCCTTCAGGTCCAGCCGGTCGAGCGCGGCGTCGATCTTCGCGGTCTGGGCGGCGGCAAGGCCCTCGCGCGGGTTCGCCGGGTCGGCGAACAGCGCGCTCGAATAGGTCATCCCCTCGTCCAGCCAGAGCGCGTAGAAATCGTTGCCGAGGTCATAATGGAAGGCGATGTTGTCGCGCGCGC
The DNA here is from genome assembly GCF_014196495.1 of Sphingobium jiangsuense. Taxonomy (GTDB): domain Bacteria; phylum Pseudomonadota; class Alphaproteobacteria; order Sphingomonadales; family Sphingomonadaceae; genus Sphingobium; species Sphingobium jiangsuense. The sequence goes on along the minus strand of NZ_JACIDT010000003.1, from coordinate 75,376 downwards.
GATGGCGGCTGTTGGCGCGCAGCGCGTGCAGCACGCGGGCCAGCCAGCGCGCCGGGCCCCGCGCCCGCCCGACCGAGCCGAGCGCCCGCCCGTTGTGCATGAACAGCGCGAAGAGCGGCACCGGATCGGGGCTGTCCCACTCCCCGGCCTCCCACGCGCGATACCAGCCGACCGATCCGGCCGACGCCAGCCGCGCCAGCGCGTTCCAGCTCCGCAGCCGCACCTCGCAGGCCGGGCCGTCGGCGCGACCGCCCAATATGCGGAAGCTGCCGTCGGGCAGCCATGCCTCCAGCCGCCCCTCGTCCAGCCCCCGGTCGATGCGGTCGAGCAGCCGATGCCCCAGCGGCGCGAAGGCGCGCGTCCAGAGCGGCGACCCGCCGTCCGGCAGCATCCGGGCCGCCTTCACCATATGCCGGCCGCGCGGGGAATCGGAAACGTTCATGATCGCCGAGACTGCCCCAGCCGCCCTGCCCCGATCAAGCCTCGATCGATGCGGACACAGGGCCGGGGTGAATCAAAACCGGACTGTCACTCGCCCGGCGCGAGTGCGCGGATGCGCAGCGCATGGACGCGCTCGGCCAGCAATTCCTTCAGCGCCTCGTTGACCATGCGCTGCCGCTCGACGCGGCTGCGGTCGACGAAGGCGGTCGAAACCAGCTCCACCGTGAAATGGCTTTCGCCCGATCCGTCATGCCCGGCGTGGCCCGCATGCTGATCGCTGTCGTTGATGACGAGCAGATGCGACGGGTTGAGGGCCAGACGCAGCCGACTTTCGATTTCCGTTGCCACGGGGCCTTTTGCTTGCGTGTCCATAGCCCCTATATAAGCCTTTTCACGTCAAGAGGACATCCAATAATTGGCTTCCGGCCCGAACGACCAGCGCACACGCCAGACCCGTTTCCATGGACGGGTCGCCGGGGACGCGCGCGCCTGCGCCGCCCCCGGCTGCGACCAGCCGGGCGAGTTCCGCGCGCCGCCGCTCGACGGGTCCGCGCCTGCCGACCGGCCGCCGCAGTGGCGCTGGCTCTGCCTCGACCATGTGCGGGAATTCAACGCGGGCTATAATTTCTTCTCCGGCATGAGCGAGGAAGAGATTTTCGAGGCGCAGCGCCCCCATGCCGGGTGGGAGCGGGAAACCCGCGCCTTTTCCTCCAACGCCGCCGCGCCGGGGCCGCGCTGGGCCGATTTCGCCGACCCGCTCGACGCGATCGGCGCGGGCTTCCGCCAGAAGATGCGCGAGGCGCGCGAGGCGCGGGCGATGCGGCAGGATGGACGCCCGCTGTCCGACATGGACCGCAAGGCGCTGCGCACGCTCGACCTGCCCGTCGATGCCGACCGCAGGGCGCTGCGCAACGCCTATAGCGCGCTGGTCCGGCGCTATCATCCGGACCATAATGGCGGCGATCGCGCCCATGAAAAGGCGTTGCAGGAAGTGATCGCGGCCTATACGCACTTGCGAAAGGCTCCGGCATTTGCCTGAGTCCCTTTGGACAAGCCCCTTTTTCCACGCCCATAGTTTCAAGGCCAGAAAGATCATGACCGACATTCCGAACGCCAACCCCGACATGCGCAGCGAAACGCTGATGGACACGCCGGACCGGGAGGTGAGCGTGCGCGATGTGTTCGGCATCGATATCGATATGACCGTGCCCGGCTTTTCCGAAGCGGACGAGCGCGTGCCGGATCTCGATCCCGCCTATGTGTTCGACCCGGACACCACGCTCGCCATCCTCGCGGGCTTCGCCTTCAACCGCCGGGTGATGGTGCAGGGCTATCACGGCACCGGCAAGTCCAGCCATATCGAGCAGGTCGCCGCGCGGCTGAACTGGCCCTGCGTGCGCATCAACCTCGACGCGCATATCAGCCGCATCGATCTGGTCGGCCGCGACGCCATCGTGCTGAAGGACGGCGTGCAGGTGACGGAATTCCGCGAGGGTCTGCTGCCGTGGGCGATGCAGCATCCCGTCGCGCTGGTGTTCGACGAATATGACGCGGGCCGCCCGGACGTGATGTTCGTGATCCAGCGCGTGCTGGAATCGGACGGCAAGATGACCCTGCTCGACCAGAACCGGGTGATCCGCCCCAATCCGTGGTTCCGCCTGTTCGCCACCTCCAACACCGTGGGCCTGGGCGACACCACCGGGCTGTATCACGGCACGCAGCAGATCAACCAGGGCCAGATGGACCGCTGGAACCTCGTCGTCACCCTCAACTATCTGCCCGCCGAGACGGAGGCGCAGATCGTGCTCGCCAAGTCGGGCGAATACGACCATGAGGGCGGCCGCAAGGAAGTGCAGAACATGATCAAGGTCGCCGAACTGACCCGTCAGGGCTTCATCAACGGCGATATCTCCACCGTCATGTCGCCGCGCACCGTGATCAGCTGGGCGCAGAACGCGCTGATCTTCAAGGATGTCGGCTTCGCCTTCCGCCTCTCCTTCCTCAACAAGTGCGACGAGGCGGAGCGGCCGCTGGTCGCCGAATATTATCAGCGCGTGTTCGGCAAGGACCTGCCCGAAAGCGTCGTCGGCCGGGCCAACTGAGCATGATCGTCGTCGAACGCATCGCGCCCGATGGCACCACCCATCGCATCACCATCGGCCATCATGAACTGATCTCCGACATGGCCGCGCCCGACGGCGCGGATGAAGGGCCGGACCCGCACGACCTCTACGACGCGGCGCTCGGCGCGTGCAAGGCGATGACGATGCTGTGGTACGCGAAACGCAACGGCATCCCGCTCGAAGGCATCCGCGTCGGCGTCAGCCGCGACGCCAGCGGGGAGCGGCAGGGCGTCTATCGCCTGACCACCCGCGTCGCCATCGACGGCCCGCTGAGCGAGGAGCAGCGCGGGAAGCTGGAAACCGTCGCGGGCAAATGCCCGATCCACCGGCTGATGGCCGATGCCCGCACCGAAATCGAAACCATCCTCGTTCCCGAGGGGCGGTCCTGCGATCTGGCGTAGATGAGCGAACGGTCTCCCCTCGACAGCTTCAAGTCCGTCCTGTCCGGCGCCGCCCGCGCGATCTCGCGCGACATGGAGGTGGATGTCGCCTTCACGGCCGACACGCCGCACATGCTGGGCAAGACGATCAAGGTGCCGACGCCCGGCCGCGCGCTGCCCGCCGATCAGGTCGCGCTGGCGCGGGGCTTTGCCGACGCCAATGCGCTGAAGATGCGCCATCACAACGCCGCGCTGCACGGCCGCGCCGCACCCGCCGAGGCGATGGCGCGCTCCGTCTATGATGCGGTCGAGCAGGCCCGCGTCGAGGCGATCGGCGCCCGCGCGATGGAGGGCGTGCGCGCCAATCTCGGCGCGGCGCTCGACCTGCGGCTGAAATCCGACGCCATCACCCGCGCGCGCTCGATGGAGGAAGTGCCGATGGCCACCGCCGTCGCGCTGATGGTGCGCGAGCGGCTGACCGGGCAGACCCCGCCGGCCGTGGCGGAAAAGGGCATGGCGATGATCCGCGACTGGATCGAGGACAAGGCGGGCGGCGATCTCGACGCGCTCGCGCTCGCCATCGACGACCAGCGCGCCTATCAGCAGCTGACCACCAGCCTGCTGGAGCATTTGGCGCTGGTCGATGCGGACGAGCCTGCCGAACCGACCGACGAAAGCGGCGAGGACGAGGAGGATTCGGCCGAATCGCAGCAGGACGAAGGCGACAGCGGCGAGGAGCAGTCCGGCGACAGCGACGCCGAGGTCGAGACGCGCGGTCAGGAGATGGAAGGCCAGACCGACGAGAGCGAGGGCGAATATCGCGACGACACCGACTCGATGAGCGACGAGGGCGACGCGGACATGGGCGACGAGGGCATGATGCCCGTCCGCCCCAACCGCCCGATGGGCGACCTGCCGCCCGGCTTCGACTACAAGGCCTATACCACCGCCCATGACGAGATCATCGAGGCGACCGAGCTGTGCGACACCGACGAGTTGATCCGGCTGCGCGGCTTCCTCGACCAGCAGATGGCCAGCCTTCAGGGCGCGGTGACGAAGCTCGCCAACCGGCTGCAACGCCGGCTGATGGCGCAGCAGTCGCGCAGCTGGGATTTCGACCAGGAGGAAGGGCTGCTCGACGCCGCCCGCCTCGCCCGCATCGTCATCGACCCGACCCGCTCACTGTCCTACAAGATCGAGCGCGACACCGAATTCCGCGACACGGTGGTGACGCTGCTGATCGACAATTCGGGCTCGATGCGCGGGCGGCCGATCAGCATCGCGGCGATCAGCGCCGACATCATGGCGCGCACGCTGGAGCGCTGCGGCGTCAAGACGGAGATCCTCGGTTTCACCACCCGCGCGTGGAAGGGCGGGCAGAGCCGCGAGGACTGGCTCGCCGCCGGGCGTCCGCCGATGCCGGGGCGTTTGAACGACCTGCGCCACATCATCTACAAGAAGGCCGACGAGCCATGGCGCCGCGCGCGCAACTCGCTCGGCCTGATGATGCGCGAGGGGCTGCTCAAGGAGAATATCGACGGCGAGGCGCTGCTCTGGGCGCATAACCGCCTGATCGGGCGGGCCGAGGAACGGCGCATCCTGATGGTCATCTCCGACGGCGCGCCGGTCGACGATTCCACCCTGTCGGTGAACAGCGGCGTCTATCTGGAGCGGCATCTGCGGCAGGTGATCGAGTGGATCGAGACGCGCTCGCCGGTGCAACTGGTCGCGATCGGCATCGGCCATGACGTGACCCGCTATTATCGCCGCGCCGTCACCATCATGGACGCCGAGCAGCTGGGCGGCACGATGGTCGAGCAACTCGCCGGGCTGTTCGACGAGGATTGATGCCGGGGACGCCGATCCCCCTGTGGGCGGCGCTCGCCGCGGGGGCGATCCTCCTGCTGCTCGGCTGGCGCTGGGTGCGCAAACCGCGTGAGCGCGAGATTCGCCACCAGCGCCTGTGGATCATGCCGACGCTGCTGACCGCGATCATCCTGCCGCTGCTCTACCTGCAACCGCATCCGCCGTTCCGCCTGCGCGATTATGCGATCTTCGCGATCGCGCTGGCGCTGGGCGGCGCGACCGGCGCCATTCGCGCGCGGGCGACGACGCTGCGCTACGACCATGACACGCAGCGGCTGATGGGCGGCTTTTCCCTGTCCGCGCTGCTGCTGCTCCTGCCGGTGGGCATCGCCCGCTATGTCAGTCGCACCTGGCTCGGCATCGGGCCGGAGGCGGTGCATCATGGCGATGCGAAGGCGATCATCGGATCGCTGCTGTTCGTGGCCACCATGCTGATCGCGCATCGCGGGCTGCTCTATATCCGCGCCGTCCGGGCGCTCGACGCGGCGACAGGGGACGGCGCGCCACAGAAGGATTGACGCGCGCGCGCGCGCGACGCATGGGTCTGGCCATGAGTGATGCAACGCCCCTTCGCCTGTTCAACAGCCTGACCCGCGCCGTGGAGGAATTCCGCCCCGTCCATCCCGGCGAAGCGCGCGTCTATACCTGCGGGCCGACCGTCTACAACTATCCCCATATCGGCAATATGCGCGCCTATGTATTCGCCGACACGCTGGGCCGCGTGCTGTCGTTCAAGGGCTATGCGCTGCGCCATGTCATCAACATCACCGATGTCGGCCACCTGACCGACGACGCCGATGCGGGCGAGGACAAGATGGAGAAGATGGCGCGGCAGCAGGCCCAGTCGATCTGGGATGTCGCCCGCCATTATACGCAGGCCTATTGGGAGGATGTGAAGGCGCTCAACATCCGCCAGCCCTATCAATGGTCGATCGCCACCGATTATGTGCCGCAGATGATCGAATTCGCGAAAGGCATCGCGGACCGGCATTGCTATGAGCTGCCCTCCGGCCTCTATTTCGATACCTCGACCGTCGCCGATTATGGCCGCCTCGCCCGCGCCGCCACGGAGGAAGGCGAAGGCCGGATCGAGGCGGTCGAAGGCAAGCGGCATCAGGCCGATTTCGCGATCTGGCGCAAGACGCCGCCGGGCGAGACGCGGCAGATGGAATGGGACAGCCCCTGGGGCCGGGGCGCGCCGGGCTGGCATCTGGAATGCAGCGTGATGAGCCGCGAGCTGCTCGGCCTGCCCTTCGACATCCACACCGGCGGCATCGACCATCGCGAGATCCACCATCCCAATGAGATCGCGCAGAATCAGGCGATTACCGGCTGCGGCTCGCTCGACTGCGCGGAGCATTCGGGCGCGCGGCTGTGGATGCACAATAATTTTCTGATCGACCGGTCGGGCAAGATGTCGAAATCATCGGGCGAGTTCCTGCGCCTGCAACTGCTGATCGACAAGGGCTTCGCGCCGCTGTCCTACCGGCTGCTGTGCCTTCAGGCGCACTATCGCAGCGAACTGGAATTTTCGTGGGACAATCTCGCCGCCGCGCTGACGCGCCTCAAGCGCATGGTGATGGCGGTCGCGCCGCTTCGGGACGTGGCGTCGGCGGAGGAAGTGTCGCATCCCAAGCTGCTGCCGCTGCTGGAGAAATTCGACGCGGCGCTGAGCGACGATCTCAACACGCCTGTGGCGCTCACCCTGCTCGACGAGGCGATCGCGGCGAAGAAGGTTCCCGCCGAGCAGAAGCGCGCGCTGATCGAGCGGATGGACGCGGTGATCGGCCTCGGCCTGCTGGTGCTGACGCGCGAGGAACTGCGCATCCGCCCGAAGCGCGCCCTTGTCAGCGAGGAGGAAATCGACGCTGCCCTCGTCCGCCGTCAGGACGCCCGCGCCGCGAAGGACTTCGCCACATCGGACGCGATCCGCGACGAACTGGCGGGTAAGGGCGTGGAGGTGATGGACGGCGACCCGCTGCGCTGGGAATGGAAGCTGGATCTCGGTTGAGCGCTGTTGCTGCGGAATAACTGCTATGGGGTGGAGCGGCCATAGCTCCATAGTCATGCTGAACTTGTTTCAGCATCCATCAAGCCCCACACTCCTCCGCCCAATCCGGTGAAATGGACTCTGAAACGAGTTCAGGGTGACGATAAAGGCGAAGGTCAGCTTCGACCGCAACCGCCGTCGTTGCGCTTGGCCGATGGCCCCTTCCCCATGCCGGGGAAGAAACCACGCTGGACACCTCAAGGGGGCAATGACAGAATAAGACCGCCCGTTCCGCTCCCAGGGGAGTCCATCATGGTGCCGAAGCTTCTTCTTCTGTCCGTCGCCAGCCTCCCCGCCTTCGCCGCGACGGCGGCGGCCGCGCCCGATCTCATACCGATCCGGCAGGGCATCTATGTTCCGGCGGCTGCCGCCTGCAAGGGCGCTTCCCGCGCGACGATGGTCAATTATTGGGGCGGCGACAGCTCGATCGGCAACGGCATGGCGACCTGCACGATCAGGAAGATGATCGCGCGCAAGGGCAACAGCTACACCTTCACCGATATCTGCACCGACATCATCAGCGGCGACAAAATCGAAGGCGGGCCGATCACGCTGACGGTGCTGGGCCCGGCCGCGTTCCGGATGGAAACGGGCGGCGAGGCGACCGCCTATAAATATTGCGGGCCGACGCCCCAATAATCGATCCGCGCGAGTCGGCGCGGCCGCCGCCGCGTCGCCGCGCCACGGATTTTCCCCATCGTTACCGAATGATGCCGTTTTTTCCGCCCCACCCCAAACTCCTCCGGCTGCGGCAGGCGGGAGCCGGCAAGGCGGCGGCATCCCTCAAACCGCGCAAATCCGCCATTTCCGGGCATAGCCGCCAAAGGCCGCCATGCCCTCCCTCATGGCTCCACGGGCAGCCTCCTTCCGCGCCTTCTCGCCGGAACATATTCAATTCATTGCCGGATCTGGAAACCCCTTCTTAATCCGCGCAGGGCTAAGGCGGTTGCCGGGCAGTTAACCCTGAAGGGTCGAACGAGAACGCCGACAAGCGACAAGATCATGCAGAAGTCGAGGCAGATAATATCATGAGCAACCGTCAACGGGCCGGCCTTGCGGGCTGGCTCGAAAGCAAGTCCATCAACCAGCGGCTGACCATACAGGTCGTGGCCGCCATCGTGGCGAGCCTGTGCCTCGTGACCACCATCACGATCGGCTCCTTCGTCAGCCTTCAATACAGCAAGCGCAACGCCGCCCTTTCCGAACGGGCGTTGCAGGCGGCGCTGCTGGAAAAGGATTTCACCTCGCTCCAGCGCGACGTCTTCCGCCACGGGCTGCTGCGCACCGACGAAACGCGGCAGGGCTATGAAGGCAATATCGGCGACCTGAAGGAGTCGATCTCGCAAACCCGGAAGCTGCTCGATGCCGGCCATGCGGACCAGTTGGGACAGGTGGTGAACGGGTCGGACGCCTATATCGGCGTCGTCAACGGCGTGCTCGCCGGCGATGCGATGGACGCGGCGGGCGAGGCGAGGATCTCCGCCGCCGGGGATGAGGTCGACTCGGCGATCGAAAATCTGCGCAAGCCCGCGGTCGCGGAAGCCGCCGCAATGACCGAGCTGCAACAGCGCACGGTCCTCATCATCATGGCGCTGACCATCGCGATCGCGGCGGTCACCGGCATCGGCTCGCTGCTGCTCGCCAGCCGGGTGAAACGCGCGATCGGGCAGGAAATCGAATCGCTGTCCGATGCCATCGCCCGCATCGCGGACGGCGATCTGGGCGTGCACATCGATTATACCCATCGCGAGGATCAGCTCGGCGCGCTGGCGCGGGCGGCGGACAAACTGCGCGAAACCAGCCGCGCCAAGCAGCAGTCGGACCGCGAACTGGCCGACATGGCCGACAAGGTCAGCTCCAGCCTGCGCAGCATGGCGGAGGGCGACCTGACCGTGCGCCTGTCCGATCTCGGCGCCAACTATGTGCGCCTCCAGCAGGACTTCAACAGCGCCATCGCGCAGCTGCACGATACCATCGCCTCCGTTTCCGAAGCCGCGACCGACATCCGCAGCGGCGCGAAGGAAATCAGCCAGGCATCGGACGATCTCGCCTCCCGCACGGAACAGCATGCGGCCGAGCTGGCCCATGCCGCCGAGGCGGTGGACCAGATCACCGGCTCGCTGCACGAAACCGCCACCGTCGCGACGCAGGCGAACCAGGGCGTGCTCGAAGCCGTGGCCGAGGCCCGCAACGGCGGCGACGTCGTCGGCAAGGCGGTCCATGCGATGACCAACATCGAAAGAAGCTCCGCCGAAATCGGCCAGATCATCAACGTGATCGACGGCATCGCCTTCCAGACCAACCTGCTGGCGCTCAACGCCGGGGTCGAGGCCGCGCGCGCCGGGGACGCGGGCAAGGGCTTTGCGGTCGTCGCCAGCGAGGTGCGGGCGCTCGCCCAGCGCTCGGCGGAAGCGGCGAAGGACATCAAGGCACTCATCACCACCAGCTCGGCCGAGGTCGAGGAAGGCGCGCTGATGGTGCGTCAGGTGGGCGAGGCGCTGGAGCAGATCACCGATCGCATCCACGGCATCACCACCATGGTGACGCAGATCAGCAGCGCGGCCGCGGCGCAATCCGCCAAGCTCGCCGAGGTGAACGGCGCGATGGGCAAGATGGATCAGGTGACGCAGCAAAATGCCGCGATGGTCGAGGAAAGCACCGCCGCCGCCCGCAGCCTGTTGCAGGAAGCGGACGGGCTGACCGACCGGGTCGGCCGCTTCGTCTGTCAGAACGCGGCCCGGCCGCCCCGCGCCTCTGCCTCTGCCCCCACCTCCCTCGCCGCCCCGGCCAAGGCCCGACCGGCGCCGGGACCGATGCCGCTGACCAGCGGCAATCTCGCGCTGGCCGCCCCCGCCCCGCAGGACGAGGACGACTGGAGCGAATTCTGATCCGCATGGCATCCGCGCGGAAAGGCCTGTTTCGCCTTTCCGCGCGGTGAGGGTGAAGCCATCGGAAAAGAATATGCCCCGCGCCGGCAAATCGGCTAAGGGCCGCTTTCGACCAGACCAGAAAGACATAGATGACCAAGGTGCCGCTTTGGGCGGTGCTGGCCTGCATGGCCATGCCCGCCGCCGCGCGAGCCGATAACGGCAGCGCCCCCTATAGCCTCCAGACCCTGATCGGGTCGGACAGCTTCACGATCAAGGCGAGCGGGAAGATCCGCTACGAAAGCTTCGACAACAGTTTCCGCCCGACCGGCGCCCGATCCGCCGACCTGCTGACCCTGCGCACCACGGTGGAGGCCGAATATCGCGGCGACGGCTTCCGCATCGGCGGAGAGATTCGCGACACGCGCGGCTATTGGGCCGACCGCGACACGCCCGTCACCGCGAGCGAGATCAACGCGCTGGAGCCGATCCAGCTTTATGCGGGCCTCGACCTCGGCAGGCTGGCGGGCGGCGCCAAGGCGGAGCTGACCGTCGGGCGCTTCCTGATGAACCTCGGCTCGCGCCGCCTGATCGGCGCGACCCAGTTCCGCGCGACCGCCAACGGCTATACCGGCGCGCGGCTCGACTGGCAGGGGAAGGGCAAGCAGGCGCTGACCCTTTTCTACACCCTGCCGCAGCAGCGCGAGCCCGCCGACCTCGACTCCATTCTCGATAACCGGGTCGAATGGGATCATGAGGGTACCGATCTGCAATTCTGGGGCGGCATCCTCACCCTGCCCCGGCTGGTGGCCGGGCTGGACGCCGAAGCCTATGTCTATGGGCTGGACGAGGACGACCGGCCGGGCGTCGCCACGCGCAATCGCCATATCGTGACGACCGGCGGCCGCCTGTTCGCCAGGCCCGCCAGGGGGCGCACCGACGCGGAGCTGGAGGTCGCCTGGCAATCCGGCTCGATCCGCCGGTCGACGGCGGCCGACGCGGCGAAGCTGGATGTGTCCGCCTATCTGGTGCATGCCGAAATCGGTCACAGCTTCGCCGCCGACTGGCAGCCACGCCTCAGCCTTGCGGGCGATATCGCCAGCGGCGACCGGGCCGGGTCGAAAAGCTATAACCGCTTCGACGCGCTGTTCGGCACGCGGCGCTGGGAATATGGCCCGACCGGCATTTTCGGGCCGCTCCACCGCAACAACATCCGCTCGGTCGTCGCCCGTTTCGAGGCGCGGCCCGATGAGCGGCTGGATATGATGGCGGCGCTGCGCCATGTGTGGCTCGATTCCGCGACCGACAGCTTCGCCCGCACCGGCGTCGTCGATGCGACCGGCCGCAGTGGGCGCGACGCGGGCAATCAGGTCGAGGCGAGGCTGCGCGCCTGGCTACTGCCCAAGCAGGTGCAGCTGGACATCGGCGGCACGGTGCTGCTGAAGGGGCCGTTCCTGCGCCATGCCCCCAATGCGCCCGATACCGGCGATTCCCATTATGGCTATGCGGACCTGACTTTCTTCTTCTGATCCGTCCCGCGCGCCGTCGCCGCTATTCCGCCGCTTCGGCGGCGGTCGCGGCGGCATCGGCCTCCATCTCGGCGGCCTTGGCCTCGACCAGCCGGACGATATGGTCGATCATCTGCGCATCCTGCACATGATGGTCGGTGACGCCGGAGAGGTAGACCATATGCTTGCCGTTGCCGCCGCCGGTGATGCCGATATCGGTCTCGCGCGCCTCGCCCGGCCCGTTGACGACGCAGCCCAGCACCGAGAGCGAGAGCGGCGTGCGGATATGCTGGAGCCGTTCCTCCAATATCTGCACCGTCTTCACCACGTCGAAGCCCTGCCGCGCGCAACTGGGGCAGGAAACGACGCGCACCCCGCGCGTGCGCAGGCCGAGCGACTTCAATATCTCATAGCCGACGCGCACTTCCTCTTCCGGCTCGGCGGAAAGGGAGACGCGGATGGTGTCGCCGATCCCGGCCCAGAGCAGGTTGCCGATGCCGATCGCGCTCTTCACCGTGCCGCCGCGCAGGCCGCCCGCTTCGGTGATGCCGAGGTGCAGCGGGCAATCGACCGCTTCGGCCAGCCCCATATAGGCGGCGACGGCGAGGAACACGTCGCTGGCCTTCACCGCGACCTTATAGTCGTGGAAATCCTGATCCTGGAGCAGCTTGATATGGTCGAGCGCGCTTTCGATCAGCGCCTCCGGGCACGGCTCGCCATATTTTTCGAGCAGGTGCTTCTCCAGCGAACCGGCATTGACGCCGATGCGTATCGCGCAGCCATTGGCCTTGGCCGCGTCCACCACTTCCTTCACCCGCGCCGCGCTGCCGATATTGCCGGGGTTGATGCGCAGGCAGGCCGCGCCCGCATCGGCGGCTTCCAGCGCGCGCTTATAGTGGAAATGGATGTCGGCGATGATCGGCACCTGCGCCGCCCGCACGATCTCCCTGAGGGCGGCGGTCGATTCCTCGTCCGGGCAGGACACGCGGATGAGGTCCGCGCCCGCTTCCTCGCAGCGGCGGATCTGGTCGATCGTCGCCTTCGCGTCCGATGTCAGCGTGTTGGTCATCGTCTGCACGGTGATCGGCGCGTCGCCGCCCACCGGCACGGTCCCCACCATGATCTGGCGGCACCGGCGGCGGGCGATGTCGCGCCAGGGACGCAGGCCGGGATTATGATCGGACATGAACGGGGTGCTCCGGGTGACTCATGGGGCGCATATAGCGCTTTGCGCCGCCAGTTAGAAGGGCAAGGCGTCGGCATTACCTCTGGCGCCGGGAAGGAGTTTGTCATAGTTTCGTCCGCGCAGGCCCCTAAAAAGGGGGTAAAGAGGGAACGAGGCGGCCGCCGGTCGCGGACAAACATAAAGAACAAGGGATTTTTGATGGCGAGAGCAGAAGCGTGGCGTCTGGATGCAAGCAATTATCCGGTTTCGATGGTTATTCAGTCACGCTTCGGCGATCTGGATTCTCTGGGTCATATCAACAACGTCGCGATGGCCGGCATTTTCGAGACCGCGCGGGTGCATTTCCACCATCGTCTCGGCCGTCACCCCGCCGAGCTGGGCGTGCGCTGGCTGGTCGCCGCGGTCGACCTCAAATTCGTCGAGGAATCCCATTTTCCCTATGATGTCGTGGTCCACAGCGGCATCGGCCATATCGGCAACAGCAGCTGGAGCCTGCTTTCCGCCGCGTTCCAGCAGGGCGAATGCGTCGCGACCTGCGACACGGTGATGGTGATGAAGGGCCCCAAGGGCAACCGGGTGATCGACGATGCGATCCGCGCGGTGATGGAGGAAAACTCCGCCCGCCCCGGCCTCGCCCACGCCGACTGACGGGCGCCGGGACCCGATCCCGGAACGGGACGCCGGAACCGCCGGTTTTCGTTAACCATTTCGTGACTTCCTTTTCATAGCCTTACCCCGTCAAGGTGGCGATCGCCGCGATTCGGGGACAGCGCGATGCAGCGTTTCGATTTTCGTTCGGGACCGAACGTCGAGGATATGAACGGGGAAACGCCGGCCGCGCTGGATACGCGGGTGGAGCGGCTGCACCTGCTCGTCGTCGATGCGCAGGCCGCCGCGCGCGAAGCGATGGCGCGGCGCTTTTCCCATATGCGCTATGACGTGATCCTCGCGGAAAACGCCGCGACGGCGCTGGAGGCGCTGTCGGCCTGGCGCTTCGACGTGCTGCTGGTGGATATGGGGCTGACCGATCCCGACGGCGTGGAAACGCTCCGCCGCATGCGGGTGTCCGGCCTGTTGCGCGGCGCGCCGGTGCTCGCCATCGCCCCGCATGGCGAGGATGCGCTGGCGCTGCGCGCGCTGGAGGCGGGCGCCGACGACCATGTCGCCAAGCCGTTCGACTTCGACGTGGTGGACCTGCGCCTGCGCCACATGGTGCGCCGCGCCCGGCGGCTGGAGCAGATGGTCCGGCACAATGAGGCGCTGGACGCGCGCATCGCCCGGCGGGCGATGGAACTGGGCGAAACGCGCGCGGAGCTGGAGGAATTGCGGGCCGACCGGGGCCGGCTGATCTCCTCCATTCAGGCGCTGAACGAAGAGATTGCCCGGCTTTCCGGCCGGTTGAACTGACGGGCCGCCGAGACCGGTCTTAGCCTTCTTCCTCTTCCGCCTTATGGTGCAATATCTCGTTGCGCACGCGGATGACCGCCGAGCCGATCCGCGTCTCGACGATGAACAGCGCGAAGCCCGTGCCCATGCACAGCATCGAGCCGATGAACAGCAGCGCGATCACCGTGTCGAAGCGGTTGCCGAACAGCTGGTTGGCGAACAGCAGGATCACGACGAGGCAGATCATGCAGGCGCTCAGCACGCTCAGCAATATGCACAGGTTGACGTAACCGATGCGCCGGTCGAGCGTGCGGATTTCATGGACTGGAGCGGGTGAAGGGATTATAAAAAGCCACTACAAATAAACAACATTTTTTGCTACAATCACCCACACAGAACCTACACAGGTACGGCATATCAAGCACTTGCGCCGCCAATCTGCACAGTTTCTGCACAGTGGGAAGCGGAGAAATGAGTTTCATCCTCGATAAAGAGCAGATCAAGCCCGGCCTTATCATCTTCCGACGCGGTGACGTCGGGCACGACCAGTATTATTGCCGGATCAGAATCCAGAACGAAGACCGCTACAAGACAATCTCGCTGCGGACGGCAGACCGGCAGACGGCCCGCGACCGCGCGATGGACGAGTATGCCGACATCCGTTTTCGGGTGAAACACGATGTTCCCGTATTCAACCGCCCCTTCTCGCAGGTGGCGGAGGAATATGCCGACGCCCAACAGCGGCGCGCCAACGCGGGCGAGGTCAGCCAAGCCCGCTGCAAAAATATCAGAAGCAAGATCGACGGCCCTCTCAAGGCTTACGTCGGCAGCACACAGATTCATCTGGTTACGCAAGACCGCTGGTCGGAATATCCGCTGTGGCGACGCGAAAACGGCGAAGGCCGTCGCAAGAGCGTCATCAGCGATTCCACGATCCGCATCGAGATGACCATTTTCGCAGCCATCATGAACTTTGCGATCAGCAAGCGGTATGTTCCCGCGCATCATCGCTTTGAAGGCATGCCGAAGCTCAAATCGAACCGCCGCGACGAGTTCACGCTTGAGGAATATCGCAAGCTGCACACCAAAGGCCGAAAGTGGATGAAGGAGGCGACCACGCCGCAAGGCGTCTGGTATCGCCAAGTCTGCTACAATTTCATTCTTATTATGTGCAACACGGGGATGCGCCCGCCGGAAGCGAAGAACCTACGCTGGCGGGACATCACCACCGCAAAAGACAAAGACGGACAGGAAATCCTTGTCCTCTACGTTCAGGGCAAGGGCAAAACCCGCAAGCTTATTGCCCCTATCAGTGTCGCAAAATACCTCGACCGCATCCGCGAGCTTTCCAAGGCGACCAAGCCGGACGATCACGTCTTTACGATTATCAACGGCAAACCGGCAAAATGGCTCTACCGAGACACCGTCGAAGAGTTATTGAAATACACCGACCTTCGCGAGGGGCCGAGCGGCATTCCCCGCACCACCTATTGCTTCCGCCATACCTACGCCACGCTCCGGCTTTCCGCCGGGGTGGATGTCTATATCCTCGCCCAGCAGATGGGCACCTCCGTCAAGATGATCGAACAGCACTATGGGCATGTGAACACCATCAAACATGCCGACCGCGTGCTTATGGGCATCGGCGGATGGGATGCGATGCATGCCGAAATGAACGCCGAAATCGACGAGCTGGAAGCCAAGGCCAAAGAGGTGCAGTCCATCAAAGCCAAGCAGACGGAAAAGCCGAACCGCCCCAAACGCTAGCGCGCATCGCACCAGCCATCGAGTTCGATGGCCGATGCAACAGAGCTATGCGTTTCTGCCGGAGGTCACGACGCGCCGCTGGCGCTTCCCGGTCGTGGAGTCCGGCCAAGCGGGCACGGGAAAAAGGCGCGCCGAGCTTCAAGCGCCCCTGTGATCGCGTCTTTCCGCGAAGACTTTGCCTCAGCCGCTGGCGAACCAGAGGCAATGGATAGCGAAGCCTGCCTTCATGCAGGCCACCCTTACCCCAAAATCGCTATATCTCAGGATATGCTGCCGACCTTTTGAACTGCCACTTCACCCTTTGCAGGCGTTGGCTTTGTTCTCGGCTCCGTCCTGAATCCCCTTGTCTTGTTTGCATCCCCATCGGGCAGCGTCATGCCCCCTGCCATGCGCGGGCGCTCATGGCGTCAACAGGAAGCCTCGGCTCCCCCGTCCGCAGGCGTCCGGTCCCCCCAATTTTCCTGTGTGACGCCGCGCCATCGCGCCTGGCTCTCCGTGGGCACGCCCGAAAGGGAAATGCAAACCAAGGAGAAAGACATGACGAAAAAATCCGAAACCAAAGTGCCCGCGCTGATTGCGTGGCACGTCAGAGAAGCCAAAGGCGGCAAATCCTACTGGACGCGCATCGGGGCGGCTTGGCCGCACCAGAACGGCGACGGCCATACCCTGCAACTCGACCTCTATCCGTTGGACGGTCGCATTGTTCTGCTCTCGCCGAAAGCCGACGAAGCGGCGGAAGGCGGTGCAGCATGACCCGCAGCCAGCGCCTCTCCAGTGGGCTTAACAGCATCTTTGATCACGTCAGCTTTATGCTCGACAACTACGAGACCATCACCGGCGACGCCCGCCGCGACCTCCAAGAGGTGCTCTACATCGTCGGAGCGGCTCAGGACGAAGCCGCCCAGCTTCCCATCGCAGAGGGAGGTGCAGCATGAGCCGCCTCTGCAAACGCTATACGGAGCATCACGAAACCGTCTGGAACGGCGTGACCATTGCCATCAGCTACGAACCGCGCTGGCTCAGCCTTGCCGACGACTACGGCCTCGACACGGCCCACCTCGAAATCGAGGCCATCGCGCCAGAGCGCGCGCCGCTTCCCATCACGGAAACCGGCTATCGCTCGCACTTCACGACGGCAAATGCCGTCGCCGCCATGGGCGGGCCGGTGGCGCTTGTACGCACATGGCTGGACGAAGAAGCCGCGAATCCGGCGTGGCGTCGGCAAGCCGACGCCAAGCGCCAGCTCACCCTCTTTTGAGGGTGATGCTGGCGCGGTGCGCCTTGTCCCAAAGATTTTGGTGCTGTTATGAAAAAATGCGCTAGGGATAGCATATACTTGAGCAGAATCATCTTTCGACGGATGATAGGCATTGACGGGGGACAATGGCCGACAAAGAGTTCATCCTACAGGGCTTCACTACTCGCACACATGCAGATGCCGTGCGAGAGTTGTTCGATATTGATTCAATCGAGCGGGTAATTCTGAGTGTTGCCTTTGTCAGCGAAAGCGGCGTTCAGCAGCTTGAAGCGAAGATCGCTCCGCATATTGCCAACACCACGGTCTTTGCAGGCATCCGAAACGACATTACGTCGCACCAGGGATTAGCCGCCCTGCTAGCCCTAGCGAACGACCTTTTCGTGGTAGACACCGGCTCCCGCCAAGTTCTTTTTCATCCGAAGCTGTATTTTGTTCGAGGTTCTGAGCGCGCGCGATTGGTGATTGGCAGTGCTAATCTCACTCTGGGGGGCCTGAATAACAATATCGAGGCGGGAATGCTGCTCGACTTCGACCTTCTGGATGCGGCAGATCAAGCAACGGTTGCTGCGATAGAGGCGGAGTTGGACAAGCTTGCGGCGGATTATGCGGCAAACGTTCTAAAGGTTGGCGCGGTTTCCGATATCGACATCTTGCTGGCGACTGGGCGCATCGTTGATGAAATGGCCGTCCCCCCGCCTAGACCCGGCAGCTCGTCCAGTTCCACCGGCGGCAACGCAGACGCAATTCCGCGTATTAAACTGAAGGTCAATCCACTTCGCCGCGCGATAAAAAAGGCCGATGCCGCTAAGCCTAAGTCGGCCAAAGCACCGAAGCAGGACGCAACGGTTGTCGCCGCCGCCCCGGCACCAATGCCCGTGCCGAAGGCTGCGGGAGTTCAGTATGAAATCGTTTGGGAAAGCAAGCCTCTGACTCTTCGTGACCTCAATATTCCCGACGGGGCGAATACCAACAAAACCGGCTCAATCAACCTTGATAAAGGGCTGCTTCCTGCCGATGTGGATCATCGGCACTATTTCCGAGAAGAAATATTCAATCAGCTTGATTGGAGCGGAGCCAATGCCAAAACGACAGAGGAAGCTTATGCGAAGTTTCATCTCGTCATCAAAGGCATCAGCTATGGTGAATTCGACCTTCGCATCGGCCATACAATTGGAACGGAAAGCAAAGCCTATAAACAGAATAATGCGATGACCCGGTTGAGTTGGGGGCCTGTCAAAACACACGTCGGGAATCCGGACCTTAAAGACAGAACACTATCTCTTTACAGAGACTTGGCTGACCCGACGCGGTTCGTGTTGGAGATCGACTAGGCGGATTCCGGAAGCGGATCGCTGGACGTGCGGTGCCGCCGGTCGCGAAGCTTGCGCCAGCCTTCCAGAACATTCTCCTGCTTTGCTTTCGATAGACCGAGTGCGCCGAGGAGAACCTTTCCCTGCCGCTCAAGGACTTGATGCGTAGGCAGGGTTCGGATTGCTTTATCCAATTCCGTAAGATCAACCTGAGCTTTCTGCGGCAGCGGAATCGTCAGTCGCTCAATCTCAGAAGGGATCAACTCCAGAACGCCGCCGCCATAATGGCGACCTTCCAGTTCGGCGCTGAGGGCGGTAAGCGGATTTATGAAGCTGCTTACCAGCTTCTCCGCCAAAACATTCCGCGCCCTGATGCGATACGCGGTATCGGTTGTGTAGGCACCGATCCGGTTAATGATGAGGCGGGGGGTGTCGTGTGACCGTTTCAGCATGCCAATTTCGGTGGAATAGACGGAGGGCACCGTGTACCAAGGCGATCTCACGCGACATTTATAGCGCTTGTGTAGTTCTTCCTCTTCTCCGCGTTTGATATACGCGCGAGCGGCAGCATCAATTTTGGCAGAACTTTCCTTAAACCAAAGGAAATTTGTCGGTTTCCCGTTTGCTACATTGGCCTCATGCTGGCGCTCATCATAAATAACACCAGGACAATGTTCGCTGCGCCCGAACATGGGATGAGCCCATTTCTTCAGCTTGTACCGCTTCACGACGGCATCATCGACAAGGAAAAATTTGTTGGCTCCCGTTACGATACCAACGTCAACCTTCGCCACTTCGTCAAATCGGAAAACTTCCTCATGCTCCCCCAATTCATCGAACAGTGAGCGCGTCTCCAAATCAAGGAGCGCGCGCGTCCATTTCCCCTGAACGGTCTTCCCATTGATAGCCTGCGGCTGATCGAAAACCGCAGTGGGCGACAGGTTAAGAAATTCACGGCCTTTGACCGGATACATACCTAGCCCCTCAGCCTTGTCAGCTTTGCTGCGGCGTTTTTCCGCTAAGAGGATTACCGCTCCCTGAAGAGTGTCACTGAACCACAGTTCCTCAGGATCGATAATGACGAGGCGGCGACATTCCCGGCCAAGGTACGAGCGCAGCGACTGAGCATGCGTTACATGGATGATCTCAGCCGGAACGACCATGGCGAGCCGTCCCCCTGGGCGCAGCATTGCCATGGACGCCAAGATGAATGGCACCCAGGCGTTCGTGTGCTTGGTGAAGGGCAGGTCAAGGGCGCGGAAAATTTCCTCAGCCGTATCTTGGAACTGCGGCGGCAGATATTGGTAGCGGACGAACGGGGGATTGCCTACGACTGCATCAAATAACGGTTTTCCGGCACGCATCTGCCGGAGAGCCCAAGCTAGGAAGTCCTGATTTTTTATTGTCGCATTGGATAGGCCGCACTCTTTCATCCGGGCGGCCGCTTTTCCAGCTTCCTCCTTGTCAAGCTCAAAGCCAGTAACAGAGACCTTGGAAAAACCCCGCACACGCTTGAATGCGGAAAAAAATGCACCGTCGCCGCAGCTCGGCTCAAGAACGCTCTCCGGTGAAATTTCTTTCACCCATTTCGCGATAAAGGCAGCGAGATCGACCGGCGTATAATAGCCGCCCCGAAGCTTCTGCGCAGTCTCGTTCTCGATGAAGTTCATTTCGTTTCACCGGCCTTCTTTTGTTTTTTGTTCAGGTACTTTGTAGCCTGCTCAACGAACCACTCTTTAAGGGTAGAATCGTCTACCGCGAGCGCACCATAAAGCGCTCGTTTAAGTGCAGGGTCTACCTCCACTACGATCCTACCCGATTGTCCTTTAGCCATTCGCCGAGCTGTCCCCCATGTGCTCTATGTCACATAACATAGCAAGGCCTTGAATCGCTGCCAAGTGGCGAATTGCGTCGCCAAAAATGCCCTCTTCAAAGGGGGATGGCGCCGAATCCTGGCCTACCGATGGCTACCGCTTCGCTGTTTACGCGAGGCCGCTGATTCTCTCGGTCTGCCGAGTGCCGCATAACAGCCCCTCAGTTGCTCCCGTGGTGTTGTTCCGCCCTCAGTCATGCCGCGTTACTGGCGTCGGGCGCTTTGCCGTCAATGGGCTGCCCGCACCACCCCTTCGGGCCGTGTTGCCCATGATGGCAGCAGCTTGGTCCCGCCGCTCCGAGGTGCCGCGTCCTTCGGGACGAACAACACCAATCAAAAGGAGCAACAAAATGGGACTGGATATGTATGCACTTGTGACCCGCGAGAAACCGGCAACGCCCTTCGGCTTCAAGGTCGAAGATGCCGCTGAAATCCACTACTGGCGCAAGCATCCGAACCTTCACGGCTGGATGGAAAGCCTCTACTTCGAGAAGGGCGGCACGGATACGTTCAACTGCATCACGCTCGCCCTCACGGCGGAAGACCTCGACCGTCTGGAAGCGGACGTGCGCGCAGGGCATTTGCCGCCAACCAGCGGTTTCTTCTTCGGCGAATCCGACGGCAGCGAAAACGAAGATGACCTTATGTTCATCGCCAACGCTCGTGCGGCCATCGCCGAGGGCAAGACCGTTTTCTATGACTCGTGGTGGTAGGCCGACCTGCGGTGGGCGCGGCATTGCCGCGCCCTCGCGGCTGTCATTATTGCGCCCTCGCGGCTTCATACCTTCACGAACCGCGAACCGACAATGGCGGCGCGGGCGGTTTCGTCGCTCCACGCCATGCGGTCTATCTTGCCTTGGCCGATTTTCCCGCGCTGGCGGCGTATCGCTTCGCCGCGCTTGAGGGGATAGAGGGGGCGCAGCCATTGGGGCGCAGGCTCGACCGCGCAGGCCGTCACCTCGATATGCACCCAGCCGCCACGGTCGATCTTGACGACTTGGCCCGTGATAACGCGGTGGCCGGTGATGACCGGCTTTTTCTTGGAGTTACGCGGCTGGGGTTTCCAGACCGGCTCGCGCCAGCGGATCACGTCCGCCACGATGAAATCAGTGCCGCAGGACAGCCATTTCACATCTCCCCCAATCCGGGGGCGCTCTACCCGCACGATGCCGTAGAGGCATCTGCGCATGCGCGCCTCTGTATGGTAAGCTTGACGCGCCCCCTGTCTCTTTAGATTGTGAAGGGGAAAGACGTTTGTGCGCAAGTACATCTGCAATGCCCCGTCCACAAGGCAGGACATGGAAAAGATTTACCGAGGCGGCTTGCCGCTCCGCACAAACATACAGGCGTATGTTTACTCACGGGGGCATCATGTCGGAGGACAAGCCGAGCGCACCAACCGCAGATGAAGCGCTAAACGCTTGGGAACAAGGCGCAGGCAATACGCCCGATGCGCCGCCCCATCCCAAACTCGCTCACCTCAAATCCCTCTTCGCCGCGCATACGGATGTGTGCAGCTTGGAAGCCGTGCTTTCCGCCGCGATGAACGATGCAAACGACCCGTGCCCGTGGGGGTGGAAGTGCAGCCGGGCTTGCTCGCGCTTGCGGCGCACATCGAGCGACTCGACGCCGCCCGAGTCGGACGAAATCCCGCGCTGCCGTCGCGCCTGCTCACGCAGATCGTCACCAATCACCTCGAAAATCTGCTGCATACCATCGTAACCAACCCGACCAGCCATCCGCACTATGCGGAACTGTGGAACGACCTCTGCGCCGCCGAAGGCGCGCCGGAACTGGCGGTGCCGAACGGCGACGGGGCGGGCGGAACGCCGCCCGCCCAAGGAGGGCCATTCTGATGCGCGCGGCGACGAAGCCCTTGCGGGCCGTCGCCATGGCGCTGACGCTTGCCGCGTCGCCTTTGTCCGCCGCCGCGCAAGAAGCCGCGCCAAGCTGGCAGAAGGATAATCCGATATTCCGGCAGGGTGGCGAGCCGCGCGGGCTGGTGCTGCCGCCCGCTCAGCAGCGCGTTTTTGACCGCGATGCAGCGTTGCTGGCCGATATCCGCGTGGCGCTTGCGGAGGGCGAGTATCGTCGTAAGGCAGGCGAGATTGACGCGGCGGCATGGCGCAGCCGCGCCGCTGAACTGCAAGCAGCGGAAACCGCCTTGCGCCGCAAATGGCAGGGCATCGGCACGGGCCAAGACCTCATGCTGAGCAGCGCCGCTGATAGCATCGCCCGCGAACGCATGGCGGCGCTCAGAGCGCAATATGACCCGCCGAAACAGCGAACCCCTTGGAACTACGTCACCGCGCTTGCAGGGTTTGCCAAGGACATGGCCGTGGGCCTGTTCCGAGACAGCATCGGCTTTCTCGGCAGTCTGTTTTCCGGCCTGTTCGGCCCGCTGGCCGTGCTCGTAGGCGTCGTCGGGCTGATTTGGCTGGTGAAGGACAAACGGCGCAAACCGAAGCCGAAACCCGCCCTGTCCGACAACTACGGCTCCGCCCGCTATGCGGAGGTACGCACCAACCTTGCCCATGAATACGACGGTCACAGGGGCGTGTTTTTCGGCAAGAGCAGCGCGCCGGAGCTTTCAGCCATCCCCATCGAGCAGCAGACGGGCGCGCCCGTGCTCTCGACGCCGGAGCACCATACGCTGATTGTCGCGCGCACCCGCACCGGCAAGGGCACCCGCGTCATCGTGCCGACGCTTTTGCGCTATGGCGGCTCGGCGATTGTGATCGACCCCAAGGGCGAAAACGCTGCCATCACGGCGCGCATCCGGCGCGGCACCCTCAATAGCGCCGTCCACGTCATCAACCCGTGGGGCGAACTGGCGGAGACGTTCAAAGAGCGCGGCCTTGCACCCGCGACCTTCAATCCGCTGGATGTGCTGGTGCGCGACGACCCCAACGCCGTCGCGGTGGCGCAGGCGCTTGCTGCGGCAGTCTGTCCAACGACCCCCGGCGACAAAGACCGCTATTGGCAGGGCAGCGCGGCCAACGTTCTGACCGCCGTGCTCTTGTGGATTACCGACCAGCCGGGCGAGCAAAAGACGCTCGCCCGCGCGCGGGAGATTGTGAGCCTCAGCCGGAAGGATTTCACGGAGAGGTTTCTGGTGCCGATGGCGGCCAGCAGCGCCTTCGGCGGGGCGATACGGGAGATGGTCAGCCCGTATCTCGACCTTGCCCAAGAGACTTACAGCGGCATCATGTCCAATCTGTCGGAGGCGACCAAGTTCCTGTCCGACCCGCAGGTGAAGGCCGCGACCGCCCAATCATCCTTCGACATGCAGGGCCTCATCCGCGAGGCGGTGACGGTCTATCTGGTCATCCCGCCCGACCGCATCGACACCCAGCGTACATGGCTCCGGCTCATGACTACGGCGGCCATGCATACCTTCAAACGCTATCCGCTGGGCGGGCGTCCGCCGCACCGCTGCATGATCTTGATGGACGAGTTTCCGGCCTTGGGGCGCATCGAGGATTTGCCCCGCGATATCGCCACCATGTCCGGCTACGGCATCGACTTCACCCTGATTGTGCAGGGCCTCGACCAGCTCAAAGACCTCTACGGCGCGGCGGCGGGTACCATCCTCTCGAACTGCGCCTACAAATGGTTTTGCAACGTCAACGACCTTGAGAGCGCGAACTACCTCTCCGAAACCTTGGGCAAAGTGACCGTGCAGACGGTCGGCCATGGCGAGGGCCAGAACTTCGGCCCCGGCGGCGGCGGGCATAGCGAAAACCTCAACTACGGAGAAACAGGCCGCCCGCTGCTCATGCCCGACGAGGTGCTGGCCTTGGGCCGTGACGTGGCCATTGTCCTGAATCCCGCCGACCGTCCGCACTATGTGCGTCCGGTCGATTACTGGCGGCTGCCCGAGGCCTTCGCGCCCCTCGCCAGCGCCTATCCGCATCTCTATTGGGAACCGCCCTTAGCCTACGACGACAACCCGTATTTTGTGCGGGGCGGCAAACAGGACGGCGGCCATAATGGCCGCCAGTCCGGCGGCGCGCGTCAGCGCGCCGCAAAACCCAACGGCAAAATGACGCGCGCGGAAGCGCTCGACCTTCTCGGCCTCTCCGAAGGCGCAACCGCCGCCGAGGTGCGGGCCGCTTGGAAGCGGCTGATGCAGAAGGTGCATCCCGACACCGGCGGCTCCGCCCGTTTCGCGCAGATGCTCAACGAGGCCCGCGACGTGCTCGCCACGGGCGGCGGCGAAGAGGGCCGCGCGGGATGAAAGCATCGCCGCATCGCCCGCCTTCGTGCTATGCTACGCTTCAACCCACGCTGAGCGAGTCGCATACGATTGTATGCAGACGGCGATATCCCGGCTTGCCGCAAGCGCTCGCTACCCCACACCCCAGCACGTCCCGTGCTATCCTAAGTTATGGCTTAGGAGAGTGTGCAAGCCATGTGCGGACTGACCGTCCACACCCCGCACCTGAAGGTGCTGGCTTGGCAAGGAAGGCGCTTCGCCCTCCCGTTGCATCCCTCCCGAGCAAGGGGTTTCACACCCCTGCACCCGTGCGGGGAGCCTTCGTGCTCCCTGCGACCCATGACCGGGGCTTTGCCCCCGGACCCCACCAAAGGAGCTATCGCGCTCCCTTGGGACCCATCGACCAAGGCGCTTCGCCCTTGGAGCCAGACAAGGGGTTGTCGCACCCCTCGACCACTCGCCGGAGACTTCCGCGTCCCGGCACCCACGGCCAGAGCTTGCGCGCTCTGGACGACGCGCAGGCGGCTTTCATGCCCCTGCACCCTGACGGAGGGGGATACCCCCTCGACCCCGCAGCCGGACACGTCCGGCAGAAAGGAGATGCGCTTGAGCGATAGCGGCTCAGAGCACAGCCCTTCCGGGCGGCGCAAGTCGGAACGGCGGCAACGCACCGCCACCATCTATGCCCGCGTCACGCCCGACGAAAAGTCGGCGTTTCTCGCCCGCGCCGACAGGGCGGGCATGGCCGCCGCCGCCTTCGCCCGCGCGGCGCTCATCGGCGAAGCCGGTCCCCGCGCGCAGCGGCGCATCCCTGCCGACAGTGCTGCGCTGCGTCAAATCCTCGGCCACCTTGGCAAGACCGGTAGCAATCTGAACCAGATTGCCCGCTACCTGCATACAGGCGGCGAGCCGGAAACCGTCCTGCCGGACTTGCGCGAAGCGCTGGCCGACTTCGCGCACATCCGCAGCCTTATCTATGACGCGCTCGGCAAAGAGCCGGATCGCGTGCCAGCGGCGGCATCGCCGCTAGCCTCGACACCCGCACCGGCTCCAATCCCGGCACCGGCACCGGCAACGGCAGCGCCAGAGGCCATCCCGCCTGCGGGATTGTCCAAATTCATCCCGCCGCCCGAACCGTGAGCCAGCGGCATGATTATCAAAGGAGGCTCACGCGCCGGACCCCGCCAGCTTGCCGCCCACCTTCAGCGCACCGACACCAACGAGCGCATGGAGGTGCTGGAACTGCACTCCGGCCTCGATGACCTGGCCGCGACCTTCCGCGACTGGCAGACACTCTCGGAAGGCAC
Organism: Sphingobium jiangsuense; assembly: GCF_014196495.1. Lineage (GTDB taxonomy): Bacteria > Pseudomonadota > Alphaproteobacteria > Sphingomonadales > Sphingomonadaceae > Sphingobium > Sphingobium jiangsuense. The sequence goes on along the minus strand of NZ_JACIDT010000003.1, from coordinate 49,835 downwards.
GCGCGGCAAGAAGGGCCTCTATCATGTCAACATCGACCCCGACGCCCGCTACGAGATGACGTCCCAGCAATGGGCGCGGGCGGTGGAGGTGCTGGAACAGGAACTCGGGCTGGACGGCCAGCCTCGCGCCGTCGTCCTGCACGAAAAGAAAGGCCGCCAGCACATCCATATCGTCTGGGCGCGCACCGACCTCGAAACCATGACCATGCGCTCGGATAGCAACAACTATCTCGCCCATGAGCGCGCCAGCCTGAAACTGGAACGCGAGTTCGGTCATGAGCATGTGCCGGGGAAACACGCGAAGCGCGACCGCGCCAAACAGCCGGAGTTCCCGCGCGCGGAGGTCAGCCATGCGGAGCATCAGCAGGCCGAACGCAGCGGCCTTTCCACCCAAGAGCGGCGGGCGCAGCTTGCGGGGCTCAAGTCATCCTGTGACAGCGGCATGGCGTTCAAGGCCGCCGTGAAAGATGCGGGCTATGTGCTGGCGCGGGGCGACAGCAAGGACTTCGTGCTCGTCGGGCCGGAGGGCAGCGTTTACAGCCTGAGCCGCGAACTCAAAATGAAGGCCGCCGAGGCGCGGGCCTTCATGGCGGATGTGGACCGCGATGCGCTTCCCACCGCTTGCGAGGCCAAAGCCCAGCAGCGCGACCGGCAGAAGGATGCCGAGCCGCCTGCATTCGAGATGCAACGCCCGCCCGTCGAAGATCTCGCACCAGCGCCGGAGGCGCAGGGCGAGATGCCGGACGCGCAGAAGCAGGATTCCGGCGCACCGGACCTTGCACCCGCCGTCGCGGCGGCATTGACCGCGCGCGAACAGGCCGAGGCCGAGAAACTGGCCAAGTGGCATCATGCCGAATTGCGCCAGCTCCGGCATGTGCTCGTTCTTGAAGCGCGGGAAAAGATAGAGGGTCTGCGTCGCCAGCAGCAGGCCGAGCGCGAGCGCTTCATCCGCGATGGCAAATTGTCCGGCATCGAGGGATATATCGAAGCCCTGCAAAACCGCCTCAATCCGGGGCGCGGCGCGGAGAAGCGCCTTGAGCGCGACACCGCATGGAAACACCTGCGAGAGCGGCAGGCCATCGAGCGCGCCGACCTTCGCACATTGCTCCGTCAGGACAGGGCCGAGCACATCGCGGAACTGAAAGAACGCCACGACCAGCAGCGGCGCGATCAGCAGGCGGGGTTTGCGCGCGAGCGTATCCGCTATGCGGAAGATTCAGCCCGCGCGGCGCGATTGCTTGTGCAGGTCGAAGAAGACCGCCGCGAGGTAGAGCGGCAACAACAGGAGGGGCGCGCGGCGGAACCGCCGCCAAGGCCCGCAAAGTAAGCGGCTCGCGTTTCCTGCAACCAGAACCGGGCCGCAAGAAAAAGAAGAAAAAGGTTGCCACAGGTCAGCAGGGCGAGGCCGCCGCCGAAGGGCTGTTTGGCTGGCTTCCCGACATCGCGGCAATCTCCGTTGCCGTATCGCGCTTCCTGCATCTCGACGCTGCGCCGTCGCCGGAGCAGGTGGATACGGGCGCGACCGCGAAGGACAGTGACGGGTTTGAAGACCCGCCCGAGCTTGTGCCCACGTTCATGCCGACCGTGCGGCGTGTGCTCTCGCGTTTCATGAATCCGGCCAAGAAGCGCAGCGTGAAAAACCGCCGCGCGCGCGGCCTGCGCGCGCTTCTCGCGCGCACGGGATTCAAATCGAAATTTCTTGCGCAGCCGTCACCGCCGCCTGTGCCGAAACCGGCTCCTCCGCCGAAGTCTGCGGCGCAATCGCCTGCATCGCCGTCACCATCCAAGCCGCCATCGCTGCGCGGGAAGTTCAACAAGCCTATGGGGCCGTAGACGAACTGAAATCGCTCACAACGAACAAGTGTCTGTTCGCTGATTAACTATTATCAATATCAATTAAATGACCCTCAGGAAATTTCAACGGCAGCTCAATCGAGCGATGACACCATTTAAGACGTAAACTAATAAGTTATCGAAAAACAAAAAGTATTGAACTTAGTGTCCGTCGAATAGTATCTTTCTATCCATGTTTATTGTTTTGCGAAGTTGGCAAATGAAGTTATCTGTTTTATTAGCGTTTTTTCTAGTTGTTTCTCTTGCTGGATGCGATGATTCTCCTGAGTCCGCACCTAAAATCGGATCAGAGACTCCCGGTGGATACGTAATTACCGACAATGGCATATTCGTCAGCATCGATAATTGCATTGATAACTCAAAAATGCTTCAGTCTAAAATGAATATTCTTAAAGTTGACGATGTGCGAGGAAATACCATGTACACCTCTCAAATCAAGCTCGCAAGCGGAGACATGATGCTTCACGCATGTGTCGAAGCTAATAAACAAGTCGTTTTTACGGAAGCTATTAAAAAGAAGTAGAACTTTATAAGGAATTTTACTTATGAGTTTTTCAAAAGATGCAATGGGTGCGGTCGGGGTCGTTGCAATGATAGCGCTCGGCACCTTCTTGGGAATGTCAGACGTCGGAGGTGAGTCCATCAAAGCAGCCATTACGGCATACGGCATGTTATTGGTGTATATCGCATTCATCGTGACGCTATTTGTTTTCGCATACCGAGCGGTCAAGAAATCCATTCAAAAACTGATGAATAAGAATACCCAATGACACAGCAAACTAAAGACCAGACGAAATCTGTCCCGCCGCTCTTGGAGCTTCCAGTCTATCAGGAAAAATATTGCAGTCAGGCCGTGACCGATAACGCCCTCTCCTATCTATGGGCGAACAGGCCGGACCTCGTAGCTGCGCAGGCGGAGGTAGAGAGCCGGAATTTCGATAACGTCTACATCATGGAATTGGCGGCCATCGTCGAGTTTTTCCGCGACGAGGCCAGCAAGCACATTGAAATCCCCACCACCAGACTCGGAATGCTCGACCTTCTATTCGAGATGAGTCGCAGGTTGAGGTTGGCGCTCGGGATTCCGGCGTGGGAAGTGCGGGGGCGGCCTCTGGCTGAATCCGAAAACGGCCCAATGCCTGACTTGCCCTCGTATCCTATTGAGACAGGTAAAGGCGAGATGGGACTCACTCAAGAAATGGCCGATAGAATCATTGAGGCCGCCTATCGGGCTGCACCACACCTCTTTTTTGAAAGAGTCGAGTGCCTGCGGCGCGGCGGCATTTGGCCTTATGATTCTATCCATGCACTAGCCGAAGTGATTAAGTCTACCGCTTCACCAAACGACTTTAATTCCATCAAACATTGGGGATTGGAGTATTTGATACGGGGGGAAATAACCTACAGACTGGTCAAATCTTGCAACATAAATGGCGTTATCGCAGATAGAGTGGAGTAATGAGCAAGCCTGTATTAATTCTGGATGCTAACTATGTGATAGATATTTTTGGTCGAAACGGATTTGATATAAATCTTGGAAGCGCCATTCTCGATGGTCTTAGCGAGAAATACGATGTCTATCTACCCGATACCATCCTTGGGGAACTGGCCCCCGAGGGTAATGACCATGGCAATAGTCCGGGTTTACGGGACTTGCTCAGAGAAAAAGTAACGTCTGGACTATTGAAAGACGTGATTACGGGTATTCCTGACGGTCCAAGAGACGCAGGCGACGAAGCAATAAAATCCATTCTCGAAAACCCCGCCGCACACGGGATTTCGATTGACGAAGGCGTATTCGTTGCAACAAGAGATTCCAGTTATTTTGTATCCGGCGACGGCTCTGAATACTTCAATCACGTTGTCTCGACGCAGAGCCTGACACAGGCCGCCGCCGTCGATGGCCGGATAAGCATCGAGGATTATAAGCAGCTTTCCACCGTTGGAAGTCCCAACATTGGTGGAGGATGGCAATCTTACCACGATGTGACTACCAGCGCGGCGAACAGTCAGTTGGGTCTTTCGGGCAGCTATGATGCGATAGCCGAGAAATACACGTTTGAAAAAGGCGGAAAGTCACTCTCCATCGCCGAGGCCGACCTGCATAAAGGTCTCAGTTCTCTAGCGACCGGCGTTCAGGTTGATGGCCAAGCCCACAATCTTCTTCACCTCGGCAAGTTCGGCAGCGCGCTCGACAAGGTGGGTTGGCTTGGCGACATCCTCGGCACCGCAGCCGCGATTGTCGAAGCACAGCAAGCCTATGACAACGGCGATAATCACACGGCAGGCTCGATACTAGCCGCGCATACAGGCGGCCTTCTAGGGGGTTTGGGCCTCGGCACCCTCAGCGCGGCAGGCGCTAGCGCATTGCTCGCCGTTCCGGGCGTAAACGTCGGCGTTGCTATGGGCATGTTGTTTGTCGGCGCTGCGGGTCTTGCGGGCGGCTATCTTGGCGGCGCTGCTGGCGAGAGCATGTTCAAAGATTTGTACGAGGAAATCTCCGGCCTCGGCCTGGTTGGATTCAGCCAGCAGCTTTACGATGACTACAAATGGGGCCTCTCGAACCCGTCCGAGGTTTTCAACATCGGCAACCTGATGGAGCTTGTCCAAAGCACCTTTAGCACTGCGATAACCACAGGCTCGCCTCTTGTACTGGATATCGCCGGAACAGGTATCAACCTCACTAGCGTCAACACATCTCCGGTCTATTGGGATATCGACGTTGACGGCATGCGCGAAGCGTCGGGCTGGATAGGCGCAGGCAGCGGCCTTCTTGCCATCGACCTCGACAGCAACGGCAAGATTGACGACCATTCGGAGCTTTTTGGCGACCAAAACGGCAGCGCCGCGAACGGCTTTCAGGCCCTTGCCGCTTACGACAGCAACAGCGACGGGGGCATTGACGCTAACGACGACCAGTTCGCGGACCTACTGATATGGATGGATGCCAATGGTGACGGCCTGACGGACGCTGGGGAGCTTTTTACGCTCACGAGCCTCGACATAACTAGCATCAATCTGAACTACTCGTCGGCGAACTACACCCTGAACGACAACGTGATCCGCCAGCAAAGCACATTCACGATGAACGGCCAGACGCACGATATTGTGGATGCGTGGTTTACCTACGACAACACGAACACGTCTTACGCGGGCGAATATGACCTTGATGTAAGAGCGCTCATTCTGCCCGCACAGCGAGGCTATGGCGAGATGGCGGACCTGCATATCGCCATGAGCCAGAACGAAGATTTGCTCGACATGGTGGCCACGCTGGCGACTAAATCCGCCGCTGAGCTATTCGCGTCCAACTTCGATGTTCGGGCTGCACTGACCGATATCATGTACGAATGGGCTGGCGTCACGGATATGGACCCCAACAGCCGGGGTACTGCTCTCGACGCGCGGATGGTTGCCTTCCTTGAGAAGCTGAACGGCGATGTTTTCGGCAATAGCCCGACTTCGACCGTTGGAGGGATCGCCGCCGCGCCCATGCGCGAAGCATGGAACGCGGCATTCAGCATGGTCGCCACGCACTTCCTTGCGCAATCGGGCATGAACGACCTTCTCGGCAATCCCTCTTACGACCTCAGAGCCGATAACCTCTCCGGCGGCTACTTCGGCGAGGATTTGGCGCTTCGTTTCACGACACCCTTTGCTTCGGGGTATTGGATCGCCAACGATTCTGGCTTTAACGATGTGTATATATTCCGCGCTGGCGATGCGCCGCACAGCAATGGTCTCAATATCCACGAAACCGTCAGCGCGACCACCGATGCCATATTCCTTGGCGGCATCGACCCGGCCAATGTCCGCCTCTGGACGGACAACTATGGCGGGCTGGTTATCCGCTACACGAACAACGATTCCTTCACGATCAGCGCCTCTAAGCATAGTTCAGGCGCGTCGCGCGTCGGGGAATATGTTGAGTTCATCATGTTTGATGATGGCACAACGTGGGATTTGCGCGAAGGGCTCGATTTGCGTCTGCCCGATGGCAGCACCACCGCCGGATACGGATCAATCTATGGCGATACGATTGAAGGCGGCTCGGGGACGAACCACATTTACGGCTATGCCGGAAATGATACGTTAACCGGGAATGGGGGTACCGACTACCTCTATGGCGGCATTGGCAACGATGCTTACACGTTCAAGGCCGGGGATGGTCAGGATACGATTTACGAATACGTAGGCGAAGGTACAGACACGATCCGACTGGAAGGTGTCTTGGCTGATGACGTTCTGATATGGGCAGAAGTGCTGAATAGCACACAGTCACGTCTATACATACAATATGGAGCCACCGATAAAGTCACGGTCTCGGGCGGCACCTATGATAGCAGTACCGGCGCGACAATCGGGCCTGTCGAGCAGGTTGTGTTTGACGACAACACAGTTTGGGATTTGACAGGTGGGCTGATGATGCGCCTACCGAATGGCTCTACGAATGCGTTTGGAACCGCCTACGATGATACGATCTTCGGGGGAACGAACAACGACCACATCAGCGGCGGTGATGGAAACGATACGCTCTATGGCGGCGCAGGGAGCGACCACCTCTTTGGTGGTGATGGAGACGACTTCCTGAGTGGCGGGATAGGCTCCAACGGCCTCAATGGCGGTGCTGGCGCTGACATATTCCACTTCGATGCCACCGCGCTTGACGGTTCGACCGACACTATTAGCGATTTCTCGATGACGGACGGCGACGTGATTGATATCCGCGACGTGCTGGACGGCGTTTATGACCCTCTCACCGATAATCTCGCCGATTTTGTCAAGTTCCAGCCGACTGCATATTATGGCCTCGGCCTGAGGATTGACCTCGACGGCACCGGCACCGCGTACGGCTGGCAATCGGTCGCCAACCTCTCAGGCTACAGTTCGCTTCCTGATGTGGACACGCTTGTTGCCAACGGCCACCTGCTGGCCGCGTAAGAGAGGGCGATTTCCTCCGAGAAAAGCCGCCAGCGGAGTTTCGTCCGCTGGCGGTTTTCTTTTGGGCGGAGGCTTAAAAGCCCGGTCCCTTGACGCGGCGCGTGATGATCGCGCGGTTAATGTTTTCGAGGGACGCCAGCGCATTCGCACGCTCAGTGGTGTCGGGCTCGGTGAAGGCCAATTCCTGCTGCACGCGGTAGAATTTGGAGTGCAGAGCGGTTTCCGGCAGGTTGTCGAGTTCGGAAGCGACGATGAGGCGCATGGGCTGTCTCCCTTTTGCTTGAGGCCGCAACCACTACGGCCTTTCTTGCCCCCCCGATGACGCTAGCGGGATTGCCGGGCGCATCCGTAGGACCGCAACGGAGAGAAGGAGCCCGCACGGGCTTGCGCCCAGCAGGCAAAGCCGCTGGCAGGGTGCATGATGGATAGGACGTATGGGGGCGGACACGCAGGGAGATTGCCCCGCGCCCGTTTCTGACTTGCCCGAACCTCGTTCCCGCCGGAGCACAACCGCCCGCATTCCATCCGCGCGCGGATAGTAGGGCTTCACCCCCTGAGCATGTTCGCCGCCTGCGTGTAGTTGTACGCCTCGTACAGCGTCCACAGCCCGCCCGCGATAAATAGGACGCCAATCAGGAAAACGAGCGTCATCACGCCGAGCGCGATGAGCGTCGCGCCCATCAGATAGCCGACCGTCGTCGGGATGCTATAGACGGCGCGCGTCTTGTCGTTGCGCAGTGCAAGCGCCTTGAACACGCCGTTCTTCTCGCGTCCGGCCAGCGTCACCTCGTCGCCATCCCGAATGTCCGGCACATCGGCCAGCTTGATTTGTGCGGAGCGCTCGCCCACCCGAAACGCGATGACCTGTCCGGTTTTCACGGAGCCGCCATTACGGCCCACGGTGCCGCGCGTTTCAGTCGAATGGCGAATGCCGCTGACGGCCCCGCTCAGTGTGGTCAGTCCCATATCATCCCCTTACGGCTTTCATTCCAGCTACAGCTTCGGCGCTTGCGCCTGCGCATCTGCCTTGCGCTTGGCTTCCGCCTTGAGGCCGTTCACCCATTGGCTGCTGCGTATCTCCGACGACCAGACCGCCCCGAGGTCGATGAGGGAGGCTTTGGCCGCGCGCACCGGCCCGCTCCAAATGTCATAGCTATAGGTGAGCACCTGCCCGCAGGCGGCGGGATCGCTGGCCAACGTCAGGCCGAGCGATTGATACCGCCGTTCATTCTGGAACGTCGGGACTATCCTATTGCGGGAGAGTTCGTGCCCGACATAGGGGCGGTTGCCCCGACGGGTGAAGGTGCAGCGCGGTTTGCCTACTTCTTCCCAAACAAGCTGGTGCGGCTCAGCAAAGGACGGCTGGCCGTATTTAGCGAGAAGGCTTGCGCGGAATTGCTGCTGCGTCGGCGGGTTTTGCATGTGTGCGAGATTGGGGCGCTCAATGGCGATGACGCGCGGCTCGGACGGCGGCGTCGCGAAATACACGATGAACAGTTCAAACCCACCGCGCGCAGGCTGGACTTCCAGCCTGTCGAGAAATTCCGGCGTGGAGAGGTCCTCCGGCCTGCCTTCTCCGGCAGCGTAGTTATAGCGCGAGGTCGTGCGGATAATCCGCATACTGGCATCGAAGGCCATCAGCGCCGCGCGGGCTTCCGCTTCGGTCATGCCGATACGCACCCCTGCAATGTCCATTTTGGCCGCAGGCGTGGACGCAGTTTGCGCGAAAGCTGGCGTGAGCGTGGCCAAAGCTGCGCCGACTAAAGTGGAACAAAGCGCAGCCCTTCGCTGCATCGGGAATCTCCTTAGGGGAATGAATGGAGCGCGGCGGTGATCAGCCCGTCACGTCGCTGATATCGTTCGCGCGCCAGTCAGGCGGCATGCTCGATTGGGCGCAGTAGCGGGCGCTACGCTCCCAGCCGTGCTCGCTCTTGGCGGTGAAGGCGATATCTCCCGTGAGGGTATAGATGGAGGTGCTGGTTTCCGGCGGGGCGCTGTCCTGCAAATCCCCGCAGGCTTCCGTCACGCGGTAGGTGTTCGGCCCCGTTTGCTCGATTTTTTTGAACTCGCAGAAATCCCGCGCGCCCCCGATGCCTTCGCGGCGCAGCAGCGTCGTGGTGGCGTTGGAGGCTTGGTTGCACGGCGTATCGCTCTCGACGTAATAGCCACGCTTGAGCGGCAAGGCTGCGATAATGGCCGCTTGCGCCTTGGCCGGAACGGCTTCGGGCGCAGCTGGTGCGGTGGCTTGATTTGCCGAGGCGGTATTGGCTTCGGCGGCAGTCATGCCCGCCGTGCCGCCGGATACCGCTTCCGCTGCCCCCTCTGTGGCGGCGGTATTCTCTGCCGTCTCGGCATTCTGGCCGCAGGAGGCAAGCCCCGCTGCGAGCAGCAGCGGCACGATGAGGGAATGGGTTTGGCTCATGACATCTCCGCGCGTGAAAATCCTTCCCGCTATGGTTAAGGTGGCGCGGAGGCCCATTCGTCCCCTAAACAGGGGAGAAATCACGAAGCCTTGAGCAATGCCGCCGTGCGGCGTTGTTCATGCGGGGTTATTTGAAGAGCGGATAAGGTTAACTTTGTAACCGCATAAACACGGGGGACGTTACACGGCCATGTTGTCCCAAGAAGTCCTTGAGCCCCGTCTCTCGGGATTAATTGCGCATCTATACGATGCAGCGGTGGACGATAGCCTTTGGGCGGGAACAGCGGCGCGCATCGCGGAAACGCTCGGCTCGACCAGCACTGTTCTCAAATTGCACGGCGAGAATGCCCGCGTGAATCTACTGGAATGCACCGACAACCTCATGGTGTCCGCGCGGGAGCAGGCTTGGGCCGACGACTGGCACCGCAAGGATTTATGGGTGGAGCGCAGCGTAGCCTATGGCATGCAGCGCATCATCACCGATGAGGATTTGGTGACCCCCGAGGAACAGGCGCGGAGCGGCTTTTATCAGGAATGGCTCCGGCATCTGGATATTCATCACATGATTGGCGCGGTGTTCCCCGCAGCGGACGGTGCTATCGGGGTGCTCGGCATCCACAGGCCGCAGGGGGCTGGTGCCTATACAGGCCACGAGCGGCGGCAGGCCGCGCTTGTCCTGCCGCATTTGCAGCAGGCGCTGCGTCTGGGGCAGCGGTTTGCCGCAGTATCCCAATCCCATGCCGCCGCCTTACAGGCCCTCGACAGGCTGGATACGGGCGTGCTGATGGTGGACGGCACGGGCCGTGTCATTCAGGCCAGCAGTATGGCGGAGCGGCTGCTGCACGAGAATACGGAGCTTGCGGTTATTCGCGGTCGGCTGGCGCTGCGCCCGCCCGCCCTTCACGATAAGCTCTTGGCGCTGGTGCGCGGGGCGATGGATACCTCGCGGGGTAAGATTGCCAAACTCGGCTCTGCGCTCGCCATTCCGCGTCCGCATCGCATGCCGCTGGCCCTTGAGGTTTCCCCCTTGCGCCCCTCGGCTTCCGCCTTTGGCGAACAGCTTCCTGCCGTGCTGGTATTCATCCGCGACCCCGAAGCGCCGATCGCCGCCGCGCGGTTGCGCGAGCTATTCGGCCTTACGCGCACCGAAGGCGCGGTTGCAGCCGCCCTTGGGCGGGGAGCCCCGCTAGAGAACATTGCGGCAAGTATGGGCATCGGGCTTGCGACCGTGCGCAGCCATCTCAAGCGCATTCTCGCCAAGACCGGAACGCATAGACAAGCGGAAGCCGTAGCTTTGCTGGCACGTAGCGTTTCGACGGTTTCCAATCACTGATTGCGGGAAGCGATGCCCCAGCGCTCTTTCAGGCGCTCGACCGTCTGACGCCACTTTGGCGTCACGGGCTTGCACACCGTGTTCTGATTACCAAACAGGCCGATTTCATTCACTGCGTCTTGTAGCGGCACGGCGTGAATCCACCGCACAGGCACGAAATATTCCATGCGCTCGGGGTCATCGACGTTTTCGCGGTGATAGGTTGCGCCCGTCAGGGCTTCGAGCGCAGGACGCTCACCCTCCGGCGTTTGCACCATGAACTCGGTAATCGGCTGGCGCGGTCCCGTGACCTCGCCAACGCCGACGAAGCCTTGGCCGGGGACTTTCACCCAAACCTTGTCACCGACCGAGAGCAGATTGAGCGTGTTGCTATACCAGCTTCCGCCGCCGCTGCTGATAAAGCCGTACTGGCGGCCTTCATCCCAATTCCGCGAGCCACCATGTCCGAAGCAGGCGTAGAACTCGCCGTTCCATGGTTCGCGCTCGCGGGTGCCGCGTGTCGCGGAAGGCGTTGCCGCGCTGACCTGCGTTTGCACGGGGTCAACGAGCCAAGTGCGGCTGAGAAGCTGCTGTTCGCCATGGGCGAAGACCTGAAAGCACAGCACGTTGATGGGAATGCCCTTGTCGCCAAGGTATTTGACGATGCGCTCGCTGCTGTCATCGAGGTGCGTCGCGACGATAACGATTTGGTGGCTTTCGTTAAGCGTGTCTTCGTCAAGCGGCTGGCCGAAGCGGGCGAGAAAATCTGCCGCAAGATCGCGCCCCGGGGCGAAGCGTCCATAAATGGCGGCAATGTCGCTGGTTTCCAGCACTTCAACCCAGCTTGCGTAGTCAAGCGCCTGCGCCACCACTTCACGCGGCGTGCGGTCGCGCTTCAGTTCAATCAGGATGAGCGCGCCATCGGGAGCGAGAGCGAGGAGGTCGAGCCGTCCCGCCGTGGTGGATTCCTGCCGACCAATCAGCATCCACTCATCCGAGAGAATGCGCGGCGCGGCCACAATCATGTCTTCCAATGCCCGCTCGCTCACAAGCCGTGTTTCAGTCAGGGCTTGGGGGTTGGCGGAGACAGTCCAGATGTCGTTACGAATAGGCATGCGTCAGGTGTTTACTCGCAATAGGTTGTTAATTTCATAGCGAAACAAAGTGGAATCGTAAGTCCCAGAATAGCCCAGACTTGGGAATATTCTCAGCTCGGATTTCAATTTCATAAGATGGGCGTCCCCTACGGGCGGGCGCTATGGCAGGGCCACCGAACCCCCATAGGGTTTCGTCCCATGCGGGTGACGCTCCCTGACGCGCAAGCGATGCGGCCTTCGTCCGCCTTCCTTCTTTCTTTGGGGGCGTGTCGCCCTTCACCGTCAAGACCAAGCCCCAAGACAAGCTTGGGTGCGGAAAACGGGGGCCGTGTAGTCGCTGCGCTCCGGCCCGCGCCATCCCCCCGTTTTCCGGTCTGGACGGCTGAATCCCCGCTCATTGCCGCGTGGCTAGTCGGTTGCATGCGCAACCCATCAGCCAAGGAAGAAAAGGCAATGAAACAAGATGTTTATGAGAGAGTAACCGCCCATATCGTGACCGCATTGGAAAACGGCGTCCGCCCGTGGTTTCAGCCGTGGAACGTCGAGCATGCCGCAGGCCGGATTACCCGCCCGCTGCGCGCGAATGGTCAGCCCTACCGTGGAATTAATGTCCTGATGCTGTGGGGCGCAGCCTGCGAACGCGGTTATAACGCGCCGATCTGGATGACCTACAAACAGGCGCAGGAGCTTGGCGGTAACGTCCGCAAGGGCGAGAAGGGCAATCTTGTCGTGTACGCCAACACCATCACCAAAACCGAAACCGATGAAAACGGGCAGGAATCCGAGCGCGATATTCCTTTTATGAAGGGCTATACCGTGTTCAACGTGGAGCAGGTGGAAGGATTGCCCGCGCATTTCTATGCGCTGGCCGAGCGTCCCGCCGATACCGTGCAGCGCATCGCGCATGCGGAGGCTTTCTTTGCTGCGACCCGTGCGGATATTCGCCACGGCGGCAGCCGAGCATTTTTCAGCCCCGCACAGGACTTTGTGCAAATGCCGCCCTTTGAAGCCTTCCGCGAGGCCGAAGCCTATTACGCCACCCTTGCCCATGAAATGACCCACTGGACGAAAGGCGCGAACCGCTTGGAGCGAGATTTTGGCCGCAAGCGCTGGGGCGATGAAGGCTATGCGATGGAAGAGCTTGTCGCAGAGCTTGGCGCGGCGTTCCTTTGCGCCGACCTCAGCCTGTCGCCGGAACCCCGTGACGAGCATGCCGCCTATATTGGCAACTGGCTCAAGGTGCTGAAGGAGGACAAGCGCGCCATATTCAGCGCCGCCGCCCATGCGCAGCGGGCCGCCGATTATCTCCACAGCTTGCAGCCGCAGCCCGCCGCATTGCAGGAAGCCGCCTGAAACGAAAACGCCGGAGGGGCGACCCTCCGGCGTCTGGCGGAACCGCCGTCATGTTGACGGCGGCTATTTCCTATCCCGCCCGACCCACCCCTGAGCGGACGGCGCGGCCTTTGGGGCCGCGCCGGACAGAGGACTTTCAGCCCTGATATTCTTCGACGCCGCGCTCCCGCTTGCGCGGCACGTCCTTATGACCGCTGCACAGCCAGCAAGAGCAAGGGCGGCAATGCGTAGAGGCATTGCGCCCGACCGCGCGCGGCGAATGCACAGGCGCATCGGAGAGGCCGCGCGCCCACAGCGTCATGACGCGGCGCGCTCGCGCCTTCATGCGTTCTTTGTCCTGTCTGCGCCTTGCTCGCATCGTCCTATCCTGCCGCTTCTAGCCCTAATATGGGCGCTGCGCGCCATAGCCGAGGGATGGCCCACAACAAGGCTCGAATCAACCCGAGACGGGGCTGCTTTGATGGGCGATGTTGGGGAGGGTAGAAGCGAATTTTGCGCGCGTGGCCGCGCGACGGTTCCGCAAATTTTTCTGCACAGTACCTACACAGGCAAAAACCGGCGGTTTTTGCTATTGTTTTTCAAATCTTTAGTAGAATCTGAAGATTATAGCGGTCATGATCGGCGCCGCGCGTCTGGGTGATGAGATTTTCCACCACCCGCGCGCGGTCGATGACGCGCGCCAGACGGCTCGCGCACACGTTGAGGAAGCCGCCGATGCCGGCCAGCAGGAAAACCGGCGCCACCGCGAGGCGGATCGTTTCCCCCACATGGGAAATGGGCAGCAGCTCATGCCCCGTGATCGGCATCGGCATGGCGGCGATCAGTTGCCGGCGGCCTTGCGATCCGGCCCGGTGTTGACGCCCATGCTTTGCAGATAGCGCTTCACATTGCGGGCGGCCTGACGCAGGCGCTGCTCATTCTCGACCATCGCGATACGGACATAGCCCTCGCCGTCCTCGCCATAGCCGACGCCGGGCGCGACCGCGACCTTCGCCTGCGTCAGCAGCTGCTTCGAAAATTCGAGGCTGCCCATCTCGCGCAGCGCGGGCGGCAGCGACGCCCAGCAGAACATCGACGCCTTGGCGGGCGGAATGTCCCACCCGGCGCGGCCGAAGCTTTCCACCAGCACGTCGCGGCGCTTGTGGTACAGCTCGCGGTTCTTCTGCACGATGTCCTGCGGGCCGTTGAGCGCCGCGCAAGCCGCCGCCTGGATCGGCGTGAACGCGCCATAGTCGAGATAGCTCTTCACACGGCTGAGCGCGGCGATCAGCTGCTTGTTGCCGACCGCGAAGCCCATGCGCCAGCCCGCCATCGAATAGGTCTTGGACATCGACGTGAACTCGATCGCGATATCCTTCGCGCCCGGCACCTGAAGCACCGAAGGCGTCGGGTTGCCGTCATAATAAAGCTCCGAATAGGCGAGGTCGGAGATGATCCAGACCTTGTTCTCCTTCGCCCAGGCGACCAGCCGCTCGTAGAAGGCGAGGTCCACCGTCTCGGCCGTCGGGTTCGACGGATAGTTGACGATGAGGATGCTGGGGCGCGGCACGGTGAAGGCCATCGCGCGTTCGAGCGACTCAAAATAGCGCTCGTCCGGCGTCGTCGGCACCGAGCGGATGGTCGCGCCGGCGATGATGAAGCCGAAGGTGTGGATCGGGTAGCTGGGATTGGGCGCCAGCACCACGTCGCCCGGCGCGGTGATCGCGGTGGCGAGGCTGGAGAGGCCCTCCTTCGACCCCATGGTCACGACCACCTCGGTTTCCGGGTCGAGATCGACGCCGAAGCGGCGCGCATAATAATTGGCCTGCGCGCGACGCAGCCCCGGTATGCCCTTGGACTGGGAATAGCCGTGCGCGTCGGGCTTCTGCGCGACCTCGCACAGCTTGTCGATCACATGCTGGGGAGGGGGCAGGTCGGGATTGCCCATGCCGAGATCGATAATGTCCTCGCCTGCCGCCCGCGCGGCTGCCCGCATCGCGTTCACTTCGGCGATGACATAAGGTGGCAGGCGCTTGATGCGGTAGAATTCTTCGGACATTTTCCTGTAACTTTCCTGTTGAAAGCACCGGGACGGGATGTGCCCCGGCGCATCGCCAGCTATATACGCCGATCGGGCCCGTTGCCAGAGAAAGACTCTCGCTTTTTCGATGCGTCCGGGGCAGCCTGTGCGGACACCACAAGCATGAGAGGAGCGATATTTGTCCGATCATCAACCCGGCGCCGGCCCTTCCACCGCCTGCGTCCCCTCGCTCGAACAGATGCAGCAATGGACCCGCTCGCTGGGACAGGCGCAGCAGCTGATCCTCGAATATGCGACGGAGCAGATGGCGCGCGCGGTGCCGCAGCCGCCGCTGCCATCGGCGTGCGGGGCCCTGCCGCCCGCCCCGGCCCATTTCTTCCAGCCCGAGCGGCTGGCGCAGGTGCAGGCGGATTTCGCGAAGGAATCGATCGCGCTGTGGCAGCGTTTCCTCGACGGGGGCAAGGGCGACCATACGCCGCCGCCCGACAGCCCGGCCGCGCGCGCCGACCGCCGCTTCGCCGCGCCGCAATGGACCGACCATCCCTTCTACGACATGATTCGGCAAAGCTATCTGCTGATCGCCGATTATCTGACCCGGCTGTCGGATACGGTGGACGGCATCGACCCGCATCAGAAGGAGCGGATGCGCTTCGCCACGCAGGGGCTGGTCGATGCGCTGGCGCCGAGCAATTTCCCGCTGACCAACCCGGTCGTGTTCGAACGGACGATGGAAACCGGCGGTGAAAATCTGGTGCGCGGCCTGCGCCACATGCTGGCCGACATGGAAAAGGGGCAGCTGAGCCAGACGGACGGCTCCGCCTTCAGGGTGGGGGAGAATATCGCGGCGACGCCGGGCAAGGTCGTCAAGGAAACGCCGCTCTATCAGCTGATCCACTATGCGCCGACGACGAAGAAGGTGCTGGCGACGCCGCTCGTCATCTTCCCGCCATGGATCAACCGCTTCTACATCCTCGACCTCTCGCCGGAGAAGAGCTTCGTCAAATGGGCGGTCGACCAAGGGCTGAGCGTGTTCATGGTCAGCTGGAAATCGGCCGACGCGAGCATGAAGGACATCGACTGGGACGATTATATCCTGCGCGGCCAGATCGACGCGATCGACACGGTGCGCGACCTGCTGGGCGTGGAGAGCGTGCACACGATCGGCTATTGCGTGGCCGGAACGACGCTGGCCGCGACGCTGGCGCTGCTCGCCGCGCGGGGGCAGGCGGACAAGGTGGCGAGCGCCACCCTCTTCACCGCGCAGGTCGATTTCAGCGAGGCGGGCGACCTGTCGCTGTTCGTCGACGACGAGCAGCTGAAGCTGGTGGAGCAGCTGTCCGCGCCGGGCTATCTCGACGGGCGCTACATGGCCGCGACCTTCAACCTGCTGCGCGGGCGGGACCTCATCTGGAACTATGTCGTCAACAATTACCTGCTGGGCGAGGATTATGTGCCCTTCGACCTGCTCTACTGGAACGGCGACACGACCAACCTGCCCGCGACATGGCATCGGCACTATCTGGCCGACCTCTATCGCGACAACAAGCTGGCGGCGCCCGGCGCGCTCAGCATCGACGGCACGCCGATCGACCTGCGCAAGGTGACGACGCCCTGCTATATGCAGGCGGGCAAGGAGGATCATATCGCCCCGCCCCGCAGCGTGTGGAAGGTGAAAGATCATTTTCGCGGCCCGATCCGCTTCGTGCTCGCCGGGTCCGGCCACATCGCCGGGGTGGTGAACCCGCCGTCCAAGCAGAAATATCAATATTGGACCTGCGAGAAGCCGGCCGCGAGCCTCGACGAGTTCGTCGCTTCCGCCACCGAGACGCCGGGCAGCTGGTGGCCGGACTGGATCGAATGGGTCCGCGCGGTGGCGCCCGAAACGGTGGCGGCGAAGGGCGCGCGCATCCCCGGCAAGGGCAAGCTGGCGGCGATCGAGGACGCGCCGGGCCGCTATGTGAAGGGCGATCCGGCCTGAGCTGCACCGGTGTGCGCGGGGCGCGGCGGGATCCGGACGAGTTTTTGTTGCAGCGCACAAAAAATCCTTGATCGGGGTGCGCGATTGAGGTATTGTGCATCGCAGCAATTGAGGAGTTCGTCATGACCGGCACCACAAAAGCGCCCCGACGTTCGGCCAGTGCATCTTCGTCCAAGGCAGCCGCGAAACCCGCCGCCGCCAAGGCGCCCCGTCCCCGCAAGCAGGTTGCGGCGCGGGCGATGCCGGAGGTTCAGCCAGAGGTCGAGCCAAAGGTCGAGGATGTCGCCGAACTGACGGCCGCCGATCTTGCTGTTTCGCAGGAAGTACCAGAAGCCCCCCAGCCCGCCCCGGCTGTCGCGGAACCGGACAACGGAGAGGAAACCGCACCTCCCCCGGTCGAAGCGGTTGCCCAAATGGCGGATGCGCCCGTGCAGAAAGGAAAGATACCCATGTCCGACGTGCTCGAAACGACCAAGAAATATACCGAGGAAGCCAAGGAACGCTTCCAGGCCGCCTTTTCGGAAATGAGCGAGAAGACCAAGGCCGGCGTCGAGAAGTCGACCCGCGCGTTCGAGGAATTCAGCGACCTTGCCAAGGGCAATGTCGAAGCGCTGGTCGAATCGGGCAAGATCGCGACCAAGGGCGTCGAGGCCATCGGCCAGGGCGCCGCGGAATATGGCCGCCTCTCCTTCGAAAAGGCCTCGGCCGCGATGAAGAGCCTCGCCGCCGTCAAGTCGCCGACCGAATTCTTCCAGGTGCAGAGCGAGCTTCTGTCCTCCAGCTTCGACGCCTTCGCCAAGGAAAGCGCCAAGGCCAGCGAGGCGCTGCTGAAGCTTGCCGGCGACGTCGCGCAGCCGATCAGCACCCGCGTTTCGGTCGTGACCGAGAAGGTGCGCTCGCTCTCCGCCTGATCGCGGTGGCGGCAACGAAAGCATGACATAGCGGAAATGGCCTCTTCCCCCGGCGGGAAGGGGCCATTTTTCCTTTTGGGACAAGGGCTTGGTCAGCCGGGGCGAACCGACTGCTTTCGCTCTCGCACCCTCTTGCCGAATGCCGTGTCAACCGCCATATTCCCTCGGATGACAGGGTTCCACCAGACTCGAATTTTTTCGATGCGGGCCGTGATGGCCGGGGGCGAGCAGGACGATGAGGGCACCGGAGGATCCGGCCCCCATGTCGGCATCGCCACCCGTACCCGCACGCGCACCAAGCGGCCTTCGCTCTACAAGGTGCTGATGCTCAACGACGACTATACGCCGATGGAATTCGTCGTCCATGTGCTGCAACGCTTCTTCAAGATGGACATGGAGGAAGCGACGCGAGTGATGCTGCATGTGCATCAGCGCGGCGTCGGCGTCTGCGGCATCTTCAGCTATGAGGTGGCGGAAACCAAGGTCAACCAGGTGATGGACTTCGCCCGCCAGAATCAGCATCCGTTGCAATGCACGCTTGAAAAGGCATGATCCCGCCGCGGCCCTACCGGCTCGTTCCTACCCCCTTGCCCTGACCGAATTATATAGGGATAAGAAGCACCTACCGGCAAAGGGGCGGGGGCATGCACCGGACCAATGAGTTGTTCGTGGAACGATTGCCGCTGGCGCCGGACCGGCCGTGGATCGGCTATGCGCTGGCGCTGGTCTTCGTTTTGATCGGGCTGTGGATGCGGCTGTCGCTCGGCCGCCTGCTGCCGCCCGGCCTGCCCTATGTGACCGTCTTTCCCGCCGTCCTGCTCAGCTGCTTCCTGTTCGGCATCGGTCCGGGCCTGCTCGCGGCGGCGGCGGGCGGCTTCTTCGCCTATTTCTGGTTCATCGCACCGACCTTCGGCGGCATCGGAAGCGTCGACGGCGCGCTGGCCCTGTTCTTCTACGCGGCGGCGGCGGGGATCAACATCATCCCGATCCACTGGTTGCAACGCAGCAACCGCAAGCTCGCCCGGCAGCGCGAGCGCAACCGCGAGCTGGCCGACACCCGCGAGGTGCTGTTCCACGAGCTTCAACACCGCGTATCCAACAACCTGCAACTGGCGAGCGCGCTCCTGACGCTGCAACGCCGGACGGTGGCCGACGAGCAGGCGGTGCGCGTGCTGGACGAGGCGAGCCGCCGTCTTATGCTGATCGGGCGGATCAGCCGCTCGCTCTACGACAGCGAGACGGGGCGGCACCGGCTGGAGCCTTTCCTGCGCGATCTGGTTTCCGACATATTGCACGCCAGCGGGCGCGAGGACATCCAGCTGAGCCTCGACATCGGCTGCGATCCCGACCTGCCGTCGGGGGCGTCGGTGCCGATGGCGCTGGTGATCGCCGAATCGGTCAGCAACGCGGTCGAGCACGGGCTGGCCGACCGGCAGGACGCGCGGATCGACATCCGGGTGAGGCCGGGGGAGGACGGCGGCATGACGATCGAGATCGCCGACAACGGGCGCGGTTTGCCGCCCGGTTTCGACGCGGGAAAGCCCGACAGCCTCGGCCTGCGCATCGCCTCGGCGCTGGCGGCGCAGCTGAAGGGCGGCTATCGCCTGCTGCCCCGGCCGGAAGGCGGCACCGTCGCGCAGCTGCGCCTGTCGCTGTAAAGCGCCGCCGCCGCAATCTGGCGCTTGGCGAAGGCCATGGGCTGCGTTATGACCGGCGCCATGATGTCCAAATCCTTCCGGTCCCCCGGCCTCGTCCTGGGCGCGCTCGCTGCTGTTGCCACATTGTCCGCCTGCGCGGGCGGCTCCAAGAACAAGGCCGATACCCAATATGTCGCGCGCGACGTTTCGACGCTGTACAACAGCGCGAAATACCGGCTGGATCGTGGGCAGTACAAGCTGGCCGCCGCGCTGTTCGACGAAGTGGAGCGCCAGCACCCCTATTCCCCCTGGGCGCGCCGGGCGCAGCTGATGAGCGCGTTCAGCTATTATATGAACCAGGATTATACCGAGGCCGTTTCCGCCGCGCAGCGCTTCCTCGCCATCCATCCCGGCAACAAGGACGCGCCCTACGCCTTCTACCTGATCTCGCTCTGCTATTATGAGCAGATCGCCGACGTCACCCGCGACCAGAAGATCACCCAGCAGGCGAAGGACGCGCTGGGCGAACTGATCCGCCGCTACCCGGAATCGCGCTACGCGGCCGACGCGCGGCTGAAGCTCGATCTGGTGAACGACCATCTGGCGGGCAAGGAGATGGAGGTCGGCCGCTTCTACCAGCGCCGGGGCCAGTGGATCGCCGCGACCATCCGTTTCCGCAACGTGATCGACCAGTATCAGACGACGACCCACACGCCCGAGGCGCTGGAGCGTCTGGTCGAAAGCTATCTCGCGCTCGGCCTGCCCGAAGAGGCGAAGAAGGCCGCGGCGGTGCTGGGGGCCAATTATCCCGGCTCCAAATGGTATCAGCATGCCCACAAGCTGATGCGGGAACATGCGCCCGGCGCCTGAGCGACGGCCTGATCGCGACAGGGCCCGCGCCTTCCGCGCCGCCGGGCGGGCGGGATCGCCCGGATGCTGACGGCGCTGTCCATCCGCAACATCGTGCTGATCGAGGCGCTGGACCTGGATTTCGCGCCCGGCCTCGGCGTGCTGACGGGCGAGACGGGCGCGGGCAAGTCGATCCTGCTCGATTCGCTGGGGCTCGCACTGGGCATGCGCGCCGACAGCGGCCTCGTGCGCAACGGCGAGGCGCAGGCGAGCGTCGCCGCCACCTTCGAGCCGGGCGCCGGGACGGCGGCGCGCATCGCGGCGCTGGCCGAGGAAAGCGGGCTGACGGTCGAACCGGGCGAGCCGCTCATCATCCGCCGCACGCTCAAGGCCGATGGCGGCAGCCGCGCCTTCCTCAACGACCAGCCCTGCTCGGCGGCGCTGCTGCGCGAGGTCGGCGGCATGCTGGTCGAGATCCACGGCCAGCATGACGACCGGGGCCTGCTCAATCCGGCGGGGCACCGGGCGCTGCTCGACAGCTTCGGCCGTCATGGCGGCGCGGGCGTGACGGCGGCCTATGAGGCATGGCGCGGCGCGGCGGACCGGCTGGCGCAGGCGCGAGAGGAGGTCGCCCATGCGGAGCGGGACCGCGATTACCTGACCCATGTGGTCGCCGAACTGTCCGCCTTCGCCCCCGAACCGGGCGAGGAGGCGCGGCTCGCCGAAGAGCGGGCGATGATGCAGAAGGGCGCGAAAATCGGCGAGGACCTGACCGCGCTGGGCGATCTGCTCGGCGGGTCGGACGGCGGCCTCGCGCTGTTGCGGCAGGCGGCGCGGCGGCTGGACCGGATCGCCCCCGACCATGAGACATTGGCGCAAGCGCTCGCCGCGCTCGACCGGGCGGTGATCGAGGCGAGCGAGGCGGAGGAGGCGCTGGAACGCGCTGCGGAAGCATTGTCCTTCGACCCGGCGCGGCTGGAAACGGTCGAAACGCGGCTGTTCGACCTGCGCGCGCTCGCCCGCAAGCATCAGGTGCAGGCCGACGATCTCGCCGCGCTGGCCGGGGAACTGGCCGGGCGGCTTTCCCGCATCGAGGCGGGCGCCGAGGGGCTGGCCGGGCTGGAACGCGCCGAGCGGGAAATGCGCGCGGCCTATGAGGCGGCAGCGCGCACCCTTTCGGAGCAGCGCATCGAGGCGGCCGAGCGGCTCGACGCGGCGGTGGCGGCGGAACTTGCGCCGCTGAAGCTCGACGCCGCGCGCTTCCGCACCGTGGTCGAGGCGCTGCCGGAAAGCCAATGGGGGCCGCAGGGCATGGACCGGGTGGAATTCACCATCTCGACCAACCCCGGCGCACCGTTCGCGCCGCTGATGAAGATCGCTTCGGGGGGCGAATTGTCGCGCTTCATCCTCGCGCTGAAAGTGGCGCTGGCGGAACAGGGTGCGGTCGGCACGATGATCTTCGACGAAATCGACCGGGGCGTGGGCGGCGCGGTCGCCTCCGCCATCGGCGAGCGGCTGGCGCGGCTCTCCGAAACGACGCAGCTTCTGGTGGTGACGCACAGCCCGCAGGTGGCGGCGCGCGGCGCGGCGCACATGCTGATTGCCAAATCCTCCGATGGTATCGTCACGCGCACCGACGTGAAGCCGCTGAGCGAAGCCGGACGCCGCGAGGAAATCGCCCGCATGCTCTCCGGCGCGGACATCACCGCCGAGGCGCGGGCGCAGGCCGACAGGCTGCTGGAAAAGATATGACGCAGGAACTCGAAAATCTCTCCGAGGCGCAGGCCGCCAACCGGCTGATGCGGCTGGCGAAGCTGATCGCCCATCACAACCGCCTCTATCATGCCGAGGACGCGCCGGAGATCAGTGACGCGGACTATGACGCGCTGGTGCGCGAAAATAATGCGCTCGAAATGGCGTTCCCCCATCTCGTCCGCGCCGACAGCCCCAACAAGCAGGTCGGGGCACCGGTGGAAGGGTCGGCGCTCGCCAAGGTGCGGCACGAAAAGCGGATGATGTCCCTCGACAATGCCTTTGCCGATGAGGATGTCGCCGAGTTCATCGCCCGCGTGCGGCGCTATCTCGCGCTGCCCGACGACGCGCCGCTGGCGATGACGGCAGAGGACAAGATCGATGGCCTGTCGCTCTCGCTGCGCTACGAAAATCGCGAGCTGGTGCGCGCGGCGACGCGCGGCGACGGACAGGTGGGCGAGGACGTGACCGCCAATGTCCGCACCATCGCCGACATTCCGCAGCGCCTGCCCGCCGACGCGCCCGATCTGTTCGAGGTGCGCGGCGAGGTCTATATGGCGAAGGCCGATTTCGTCGCCCTCAATGCCCGGCTGATGGACGAGGCGCGCGCGCAGGCCGCGCAGCGCGGCGCGGAATTCGACGAGACGAGCGTGCGCCAGTTCGCCAACCCCCGCAACGCCGCCGCCGGGTCGCTGCGCCAGAAGGATGCGACCGTCACCGCGTCGCGCCCGCTGCGCTTCCTCGCCCATGGCTGGGGCGTGGTGAGCGCGCTGCCTGCCGCCACCCAGGGGCCAAATACGCAATGGAACGTGATGCAGGCGATCGGGCGCTGGGGCTTCCCCCTCTCTCCGCTGCTGGTGCGGCTGGAGGGGCAGGAGGCGCTGCTCGCCCAATATCGTGCGATAGAGCGCGCCCGCGCCGACCTGCCCTATGATATCGACGGCGTGGTCTACAAGGTGGACCGGCTCGACTGGCAGGATCGGCTGGGCTTCGTCGCCAAGGCGCCGCGCTGGGCGATCGCGCATAAATTCCCGGCCGAACGCGCGCAGACGACGCTGGAGTCGATCGACATACAGGTCGGCCGCACCGGCAAGCTGACCCCGGTCGGCCGCCTGACCCCGGTGACGGTGGGCGGCGTCGTCGTTTCCAACGTGACGCTGCACAATCGCGACGAGATAGAGCGGCTGGGCGTGCGCCCCGGCGACCGGGTGGTGGTGCAGCGCGCGGGCGACGTCATTCCGCAGGTGGTAGAAAATCTGACGCGGGACGAGGAGCGCGCGGCCTATGCATTTCCGCATCTCTGCCCGGCCTGCGGCTCCGAAGCCGTCGCGGAAGAGGGTGAGGTCGATGTGCGCTGCACCGCGGGCCTCATCTGCCCGGCGCAGCGGATGGAGCGGCTGAAGCATTTCGTTTCGCGCGGCGCGCTCGATATCGAGGGGCTGGGCGAAAAGAGCATCGAGGAATTTTTCGCGCTCGGCTGGCTCGACCATGGGCCGCCCGATATCTTCCGCCTGCGCAAACGCCGGCAGGAATTGCTGGGCCGCGAGGGCTGGAAGGAGAAGTCGGTCGACAATCTGCTCGCCGCGATCGAGGGCAAGCGACAGCCGGACGCCGCGCGGCTGCTCTTCGGCCTCGGCATCCGCCATGTCGGCGCGGTGACGGCGCGCGATCTGCTCAAGCGCCTGACCCGCATCGAGCGGGTGCGCGATCTGGCCGACGAACTGATCGCGCTGCGCGACTCTATCGAACGCCTGCCCGATGAGGATGAGGCGAAGCACGCAAAACGCATCGACGCCGCCCTCGCCACCCATATCGGCATCGAGAATATCGGCGCGGCGGTGGGCCATGCGCTCGCCGATTTCTTCCACGAAGCGCATAATCGCGAAGTGTGGGACGATCTGCTGTCCGAGGTGTCGCCGCCCGATTATGTGGTAGAGACGCTGGAAAGCCCGGTATCCGGCCAGACCATCGTGTTCACCGGCAAGCTCGAAACCATGAGCCGGGACGAGGCCAAGGCGCAGGCGGAAAGGCTGGGCGCGCGGGCGGCGGGGTCGGTCAGCGGTTCCACCGATCTGGTCGTCGCCGGGCCGGGCGCGGGCAGCAAGCTCAAGAAGGCGGCCGAACTCGGCATCCGTGTGATCGACGAGGCCGAGTGGGCGGAAATCGTCAAGGCGGCGGGCTGAACCTTTCCGCAGCTTTGCAAACGGGCATCGCCGACCCGCTTTTCACCCCTGCCCGATATGCGGAAGCCGCACCCATGCGCCTTTTTCCCGCACCTTGCCGCTTTTCGCGCGAAAGGCGGAACAAGGCTCTTGACGCCCTTCTTTCTTGCCGCTCATATGATATTGAGAATCGAAATCATTATTGGCCATGGCGGTATGACCGGCGAAGGGGCGGCCATCAGGATGAAGAGGGATATCGCATGTACGACTATCTGGATCAGCCCGTCGCACGCCTCGACCATGGCGGCCGCTTCCTGATCTGGGCCATGCGGCATTGGGTGCAGGCGATGCACGATCGCCAATGCCCCGCCTGCGTGATCGGCCCGGCCTTCGTCAAATGGCGGATCATGCCCGCGCTCGGCCCTTTCCAGACGATGATGGCGACCCTCAACATGCATGCGTTGCACGACCTCAATTTCGCCCCGTGCCGCTGCGCGACCGTGAGCGAGGACGAGGCGCTGCTGATCGGCCTGATCGCCGGCGTCGGCCAGCGTACCAGCGAGGAGATGACGCGCATCGCCGCGCTCGTGGTGGCAGGCGACAAGGTCGAGCAGCTGCGCGACAGCATCGCCGCGCTGGGCGAGATCATGACCGAGGCGGGCATCATCCCCGGCAAGCCCGCCCCCGCCCCACGTCCGGCGGAATAGGCGGACGGGCGCTCGCCCGCTTCAGCGATGCGGGGCAGCCGCCGCTCCGGCAGCGGGAGGCATCGCCGCCGCCTGATGCTCGGCCGCGAACTCCACTCTCTGCTTCGCCGGATCGGCCGACAGCAGCCGCACGCACAGCGCATCGCCCGGCGCGGCGCCATTGGCCTTGACCCGCGCGACGATCGGCAGGTCGCGCAGCTGCATGCGCGCGCCGCGCTCATCGACATCGGTGACGATCGCAGGGAATATCTCGCCCTCCCTGCCCCTCAGCATCACCGCCTCGGCCAGGTCGATCACCGCGCTTTCGATCTGACCGCCGAGCGAGGCCGCCGCCGCCATCACCCGCGGCAGCCGCTCGAACGCCCGGCTCGCGCTGTCCGGCACCGGCCGCCCGTTGGCGATGGCGAGCGTCGCTTCCACGACATAGCGGTCGGCGAGGCGGCGCAGCGGCGCGGTCGCATGGGCGTAGGTCGCCGCCATCGCGGCATGCCACGGCAACTGCCCCTCGCGCCACGGCACATAGGCCGCCCGCTCGCCCGCGCGGCGGATGGCGAGCATGAAGGCCGCCTCCTTCGGATCCTCAGGGCGCAGGCCGCGCTCGAACTGGTCGAGCGTCTCCATCTCCGGCCATTGCAGGCCGAAGGCGCGCGCGGTCTGGCGCAGGCGCTGCACCGCCTTCTCGTCCGGTGCGGGCATCACGCGGAACAGGCCGGTCCGGTGCGCCAGCAGCGCATCGGCGATGGCGAGATTGGCGGCCAGCGACAGCGCCGCATTGTCGGTTTCCGATTGCAGGCGCGGGCGGAAGGCCAGCGCATAGCCGCCCCAGATCATCGCCGCGACCTCCTGCTCCGGCGGATCGACGCGCGCTGCGCCGCGCCGGTCCTCGGCAAGGCGGATGCGCGCGGCCAGCTCCCCGAAATCGGGCGGCAGGTCGGCGGCGCGCACGCTGTCATAAGCGAGCTTGGCGCGGCTGCGGATGATCGCCCGCTCCGCCCCTTCCAGCTTCACCTGCCCCTGCGCGTCGATGCGCACGGTGAAGATCACCGCCGGGCGCGGGCCGTCGGGCAGCAGGCTCGCCGCCGCCTCGCTCAGCGCGGGCGGGTAGAGCGGGGCCTTGCCATCCGGCAGATATTGGCTGGTGCCGCGCCGCCACGCTTCCTCATCCATCGGGTCGCCATCGACGACGAACCAGCCGACATCGGCGATCGCATAATGCAGCAGCAGGTCCTCGCCCGCCCGCTCGATCGCGAACGCCTGATCGAGATCGGTCGAGGTGGCGGGATCGAGCGTGACGAAGGGCCGGTCGGTGCGGTCGCGATGCTCCGTGGGCGCGCGGCGCGATGCGGCCTCGGCGGCGACCAGCACCGGCGCAGGAAAGCCGTCGGGCACCTGAAAGCGCAGGCGGATGTCGGCCAATCCCTGCGCCAGCGCGCCGCTGCAATCCACCAATGTCCTCACATCCCGGCCCCTTCCGCTTCCGCCGACAACAAGGCTAGAACATCAGGCGCAGGAGTGAAAACCGCTTTTCTGTAAAATCGGTGTGCGTTCGAAGCGAAGGATTGGAGCACGCGGAGGCGCAGAGACGCGGAGAGAGGGTTTGAGCCGCACGCTCCTTGGACTCACACTGCTCCAGCTCCCGCTGCCAGCATGAGAAAATATGCTTCGAGACATTCTCTCCCCGTCTCTGCGCCTCCGCGTCTCCGCGCCCCCCCGCGTGAACAATCGAAAATAAAAAGGGGATGAGCCGCAACCGGCCCACCCCCTTTTGCATCGACATACCCGGATCAAATATCGAGATTGGCCACGTTCAGCGCATTGTCCTGGATGAACTCGCGGCGTGGTTCGACCACGTCGCCCATCAGACGGGTGAAGATTTCGTCGGCGATGTCCGCCTGCTCGATCTCGACGCGCAGCATCGAGCGGGCGTTGGGATCGAGCGTGGTTTCCCACAGCTGCTCGGCGTTCATCTCGCCCAGCCCCTTGTAGCGCTGGATCGCCAGACCCTTGCGCCCGGCGGCCAGCACCGCGTCGAGCAGTTCGCTCGGCCGCGAGATCACCGTTGTGCCGCGCGTGCTGGCGGCGGGAGCATCGTCGCCCTCCTCTGCGGCTTCGGCGGCGGCAGCGGCCTTGAGCGGGACGAGGCGGCTCGCCTGGCGATAGCTGTCCGCCTGCTCGGCGACGATGCCGTGCAGCTTGCGCGCTTCGGCGCTGCCGACGAACGCGCCCTCGATCATCATATGATCGGTGACGCCACGCCAGTGGCGCTGGAAGTGGAAGCCGCCTTCCGGCGTCATCGCCGCCGACCAGTCGCCCTCCGCGTCATGGCCGTCGATCCAGCGCACCGTGTCGGCCAGCTTGCCCGCCCGCGCCTCGTCGCTGAGCTCGATATCGAGCGCACCGTTCAGCGCCAGCGCCTCGATCATGCGCGGGTCGTAGCGGCGCGGCACATAACGCATCACCGTCTGGATGCGCCGTGCATGGTCGATCAGCGCGCGCAGGTCGTCGCCGCTGCGCATGCCCTCGGCCGTTTCCAGCGCCATCGTGTCGACGCCGTTGTCGACCAGATATTGCTCCATCGCCGCATCGTCCTTGAGGTACACTTCGGACCGGCCGCGCGCCGCCTTGTAGAGCGGCGGCTGAGCGATGTAGAGATGCCCCGCCTCGATGATCTGCGGCATCTGGCGGTAGAAGAAGGTCAGCAGCAGCGTGCGGATATGCGCGCCGTCGACGTCCGCGTCGGTCATGATGACGATCTTGTGATAGCGCAGCTTCGCCAGATCGAAATCGTCGCGGATGCCGGTGCCCATCGCCTGGATGAGCGTGCCGATTTCGCGGCTGGAGAGCATGCGGTCGAAGCGCGCGCGCTCCACGTTCAAAATCTTGCCGCGCAGGGGCAGGATCGCCTGAAAATGCCGGTCGCGGCCCTGCTTGGCGGATCCGCCCGCCGAATCGCCCTCGACCAGAAACAGCTCGGACTTGGCCGGATCGCGTTCCTGACAGTCGGCCAGCTTGCCGGGCAGCGAGGCGATGTCCATCACCCCCTTGCGCCGGGTCAGCTCGCGCGCCTTGCGCGCCGCCTCGCGCGCGGCGGCGGCGTCGATCACCTTGGCGACGATGGTCTTGGCGTGGCCGGGGTTCTCCTCCAGCCATTCGGCCATCTTGTCGGCCATCAGGCTTTCGAGCGGCTGGCGCACCTCGGACGAGACCAGCTTGTCCTTGGTCTGGCTCGAAAACTTGGGATCGGGCAGCTTGACCGAGACGATCGCGGTCAGCCCTTCGCGCATATCCTCGCCGGTGAGGTTCACCTTCTCCTTCTTCAACTGCCCCGATTTCTCGGCATAGCTGTTGAGCGTGCGGGTCAGCGCCGCGCGAAATGCGGCGAGGTGCGTGCCGCCGTCGCGCTGCGGAATGTTGTTGGTGAAGCAGAGGACGTTTTCGTAATAGCTGTCGTTCCACTCCAGCGCGACGTCGATGCCGATATTGTCGCGGCTGCCGGTGATTGCGATCGGCGCGGGCATCAGCGGCGTCTTGTTGCGGTCGAGCCACGAAACGAAGGCCGCGATGCCGCCCTCGTAGAACAGCTCCACTTCCTTGCGCTCCTCATGCCGCGCATCGACGAGGAACAGGCGCACGCCCGAATTGAGGAACGCCAGTTCGCGATAGCGATGCTCCAGCTTGTCGAAATCGAACTCGGTGATCTTGAAGGTCGCCGGGCTGGGCAGGAAGGTGACGCGCGTGCCCTTCTTGGGCTTGCCGTCGACGACCGGCGCATCGCCCACCACCTTGAGCGGCGCGGTGGCGTCGCCATGGCGGAAGCGCATATAATGCTCCTTCCCGTCGCGCCAGATGGTGAGGTCGAGGAATTCGGACAGCGCATTCACCACCGACACGCCGACGCCGTGCAGGCCGCCCGACACCTTATAGGCATTGTCGTCCGAGGTGTTCTCGAA
Organism: Sphingobium jiangsuense; assembly: GCF_014196495.1. GTDB lineage: Bacteria > Pseudomonadota > Alphaproteobacteria > Sphingomonadales > Sphingomonadaceae > Sphingobium > Sphingobium jiangsuense. Next base: position 20,890 of record NZ_JACIDT010000003.1, on the reverse strand, counting down.
CTTCCCGCCCGCGTGCAGCTGGGTCATGATGACCTCGGCGGCGGACACGCCTTCTTCCTTGTGGATATCGGTCGGGATGCCGCGGCCATTATCCTCGACGGAGACGGAGCCGTCCGAATTCAGCTGGATGACGATGCGGTCGCAATGCCCGGCCAGCGCCTCGTCGATCGCATTGTCGGAAACCTCGAACACCATGTGGTGCAGGCCCGATCCGTCGTCGGTGTCGCCGATGTACATGCCGGGGCGCTTGCGCACGGCATCCAGGCCCTTCAGCACCTTGATGCTGTCGGCGCCATAATCATTACCATTGGGTGCGGGATTTTGCGGTTCTTCACTCATGCCGAGTGTATAGGAAGAGAGGCGCGCGAGGGGAAGAGAAAGATCGCGCGCCGCCCGTCATTCGGACCGAAATTCGGCCTTTGCCTTGCTATTTTCGAGGCAGGCCCAACGCCCGCAGCACATCGCCCCAGTCGACCAGCTTGAAATTCTGCGCGCCGCCGGGATTGTTGCCGTCCTGCGCGACGAACAGCCCGCCCGGATAGACCGGCCCGAAACCGCCCAGCGCCAGCTCGATGCCGTCGGTTTCGCTCACCCCGTCCACCGTGCCGTCGGCGATGCGGAAGCGGCCGAGCAGCGCGCCGCCCTCCGCGTCGAACAGCGCATAGGCGCTGTCGCCCTGGCTGGAGGCGACCAGATAATCGCGTCCGTCCGCGTTCATCGCATAGGCCAGCCCCTCGACATCGGCGACGAGGCCGCCCGCCTCGCCCACGGCCGCGAATTGCTCCGGCTGCGCGTCGGCCTGCGCGGTGCGGATGCGCCAGATGCCCGTATCCTCCTCGCCCACATAAAGGTCGCCGGTGCGCGGCGAGGTGACGCAGCCCTCGATCTGGGTCGCGAGCTTCCAGCTGCGCGCAATGCGCCCGGTATAGCGGCCGTCCGCGCCCCGGCTCAGCACGATCTCGCGCACCGTGCCGTCCTTGATCGCCGCATAGGCGGTGACGCTTTGCGGCAGGCCCGCGAAATCGTCGCCCACGCCCTTGCGTTGCAGGCAGATGCCATAGGCCTCGCCCGGCCCGCTGCCGATCGTGCCCAGCCGCTCCAGCGCCGCGCCCTCCCGCCGCAGCGCGAACAGCGCCAGCTTCGATTGCCGCTTGTCCGAACGGTCGCTGGCGACGACCAGCGCGCTGTCCGCGCCGCCCGCCAGATCGACATTGTTGAGCAGGCCCGCCGCATCGAAGGCGCGGATCGCGCCGTCGAGGCCATAGACATAGAGGCCCGCCTTCTTGTCGGTGCCGACGATCAGGCTTTGCGCGGGGTCGGCCGCGTTGCGCCAGATCGCCGGATCGTCCGCCGCGTCCTGGTCGACCGAGCCGACCGGCGCGGTCTCGCCCTTCGCGCGCACCTCGTGCGCGGGCAGGCGCAGCGGGGCCGAGGCCACCCCCATCCCCTGCCCGGCGCAGGCGGGGAGCATCGCCAGCGCCAGCAGGGGGAACAGAGCCGTTTTCCGCATGATCGCCCGCATCAGAAGCTCACCTTCGCGCCGAACTTGATGGTGGGGCCATATTTCTCGAACTGCAACAGCCGCCGGCGGCCATTATAATTCTGATAGGCGAAATATTTGGCATTGTTGACGTTCACCCATTCTACGAACAGCCGGACATTCTCCGCCACCTTGTATTTCGCCGACAGGTCGAGCTGGAAATGATTGTCGACATAGCGGTCCTCCTCCGCGCTGCCGCCGATCTCATCCAGATATTTGTCGCGATAGGTGCCCGCCGCGCGGATGCTGACCGGCCCCTTTTCATAGCCCAGCACGATGTTGAAGGTGTTGCGGGAATTGGACGGCAACGCGATGGTGCGCTCCCTCATATCCTCGTCCAGCACCCTGCCCCTGGAATAGGTGTAGGTATAGTTCGCCTGCACCAGCAGCCCGTCGAGCGGCGCGGGCAGGAAGTCGAGCAGCTGCGAATAGCTGGCCTCCAGCCCCAGAACCTGCGCCTTGCCGCCGTTGATCGGCGTGGCGAAGGATTCATAGGTCACGCCTTCGTGGGTGTAGTCATAATAGGTCGCGTCGACGATGAAATTGTCGATCGTCTTGTAGAAGCCGCCGACCGAGACCGCGCCGTTGCCGGAGAAATAATATTCCCAGCCCGCGTCGAAATTCCACGCTTCATAGGGCTTGAGATCCGGGTTGCCGAACTCCGCCTCGTCATCCTCATTGACGATGAAGCGCGGCGCCAGCCTGGAGAGCTTCGGGCGGACGAGGCTCTTATAGCCCGCCATGCGGAACACCATGTCGTTGCGCGGGGAAAAGCGCAGCGTCAGGCTGGGCAGCCAGTCGGTATAATGGCGTTCGTAGCGCACCGGCGTCACCAGCACCTCGTCGCCGTCGTCGCTGACGAGGCTGCCGTTCAGCTCGTTCCACGTCCGCTCCATGCGCACGCCGCCGATCACGCGCAGCGTGTCGCTGTCCCAGCGGCCGAGCAGATAGCTGGCCAGCACATCCTCCTTCACCGAATAATCCGAGGTGGCGGAATTGAGCGCCGTCTCATAATCGTCGATCTCGAAACTGCCCTGATTGGCGCGCAGGAAGCTGCCCATGGCGGTCTTGTCCATCACCAGCCCCATGCCGGTCAGGCGATAGGTCTGTTCGCCCAGCATGTCGGCCAGGGTGAGCGTGCCGTCATAATCCTCATAATAGGTCATGTTGAAGTCGTAGCTCTTCTTCCGCCAGCGCGACTTGACGCCGCCCTGCACGGTGAAGGCACCGCCGTCCATCGCGAAGATGCGGGACAGGTCGGCCTTCGCCGCCCATTCCTCGTCCCGGCTGTCGGACAGGGTGGTCAGCTCGATGCGGTTGAACTGGTAATTGGCCGGATCGTCGACCAGGCTCGCGCCGCTGGTGATGGTGTAGATGGGCACGCGATCGTCGGAATAATCCCAGTCGATGCCGACGCCCCGGTCGCTGAAGCGCGCGCGGAACCGGGCGGGGTCGATGGAGAAATTCTCCCGCTCGGTCGATTTCGCCCAGCTGCCCTGCCAGCTGAATTTCCATTCGCCGGTATCGGTATCGCCGCCCGCCGATATGGTGCGGATGCGCTGGCGCTCGAACCGGTCCTTGAGGTCGCGGCGCACCTCGATGCGGTCGTCGGCGTCGGAGAAGGACGCGCCGTCGGCGGTGCCGGAGCGCGGCTCCCCGTCGAAGAGGAAGGTGGTGCGGCGGCGATATTCCTGATCGTCGAACTGGCTGTAATTGCCGCGCAGATAGAGCGCCGTGCTGTCCGAAGCGCGATAGTCGAACGACAGGGAGCCGGACAGGCGCTCGCGCGTCACGTCATAGTCGCGATATTCCATCTCCTCGACATAATCGACGCCGTTGTCGCCGGTGGTCCAGCCGCCGGTTTCGATATTGTCCGTCTCGAACTTGCGCTTGTAATAGCTGACGCCGCCCGCGACGCCGAAATCGTCGGTCAGGCGGGTGGAGAAATCGAAGCCGCCCTTGGGCGTCACCGCGTCGGCATAGTCGTTATAGCTGCCCTCGATATTGGCCGAATAATAATCCTTCTTGCGGTCGAAGGCGCTGGTCGTGTTGATCTCGATCGACGCGCCGATGGTGTCGGCGTCCATGTCCGGCGTCAGCGACTTCTTCACCTCGATCGATTCGATGATGTCCGAGGAGATGACGTCGAGCGCGACCGAGCGCACGTCGCTTTCCGGCGCGGGCAGGCGCACGCCGTTGAGCGACGTGCTGTTCAGTTCCGGATCGAGGCCGCGCACCGAAACGAAGCGGCCCTCGCCCTGATCGTTCAATATGTTGACGCCCGGCAGGCGGCGCAGCGATTCCGCGACATTCTGGTCCGGAAACTGGCCGATGGCGTCACGCGTCAGCACGCTCGACACGCCGTCCGCCGCGCGCTGGCGGGTCAGCGCGCTGGCCTGGTTGGCGGCGAGGCCGACGACGAGGATGTCGTTGCCGCCGACCGCCGCGATCGAGAAGTCCTCCGTCACCCGCCCCTCGGCCGGGATGGAGACGGTCCGGCGGGTCGGTTCCGCGCCGACATAGGCCACTTCCACCTCATAGTCGCCGGCGGGCAGGTTGCCGATCACATAGCCGCCGTCGCGGTCGGTCGTGACCGAGCGGCCCAGCGCCGGAATGGCCACCCGTGCGGCACGGAGCGCGCGGGTGCCGCTGGCATCGACCACATGGCCGGACAGGTCCCCGGCATGGGCGAGGGATGCGAAGGAACAGGATGCAAGCAGCACGGCCGTCCGCAGCGTGGCGCGAGAGAAGGAAGTCATCGGTTTTTTACCCCTTGGTGGATCGGTTCCGGGGGCGCCCTAGACAAGCGGGATGACAGTCCGGCGACGATGGGGTTTCAGTTCGATGACAGAAGCGATAAAGAAAGGACGCAGGTGCAAAAATGCATCACCGGCAAAATCCCTTGGATTTCCGTCTTTTTCTTGCCGATCCACGCATATTTCCGCCGCGATGCGTCATTATCCCGCCATGACGCGTCACGAAAAAAGACCCGCCGGCCGGGAAAGAGCGCGCTTGCGCCGCCACCCCGCGGCTGGTCTACAGGGCCGATGACGCCGCATATGCTGATCTTCGGGCTGGGCTACAGCGCTTCGCGGCTGGCGGTGCGGCTGCGCGCGGCGGGCTGGCGCGTCACCGGCGTGCAACGCGAGGCGGCCGGTCCCGATATCCTCGCGCTGGAGGACGACGCCGCCATCCGCCGCGCGCTGGGCGAGGCGACGCATATCCTCTCCTCCGTTCCCCCCGGCTGCGACGGCGGCGATCCGGTGCTCGATCGCCATGGTGGCGCGCTTCGCGCGGCGGCGGCCGGCTGGGTCGGCTATCTTTCCTCCACCGGCGTCTATGGCGACACCGGCGGGGCGTGGGTGGACGAAAGCGCGCCTACCGGCACCGGCCGCCGCGACGCCCGCGTGCGCACCGACCGCGCATGGCAGGACCTGCGCTGTGACATGCGCGTCTTTCGCCTGCCGGGCATTTACGGCCCCGGCCGCAGCGCGATCGACCGGGTGCGCGAGGGCAAGGCGCACCGCATCGACCTGCCCGGACAGGTTTTCAGCCGCATCCATGTCGACGATATCGGCGGGGCGGTGCTCGCGAGCCTGTCCGGTCCGCCCGGCGTCTATAACATCGCCGACGATTTTCCGTGCAGCCAGAACCGGGTGATCGAGCATGCCTGCGCGCTGCTCGGCCTGCCCCCGCCGCCGATGCGGACGCTGGAGGAAGCCGGGCTGTCGGAGGCGGCGGCGGCCTTCTATCGCGAGAACCGCCGCGTCAGCGCGCGGCGCGCGGCGCGCCTGCTGGGCTGGCGTCCGCGCTACCGCGACTATCGCGCCGGGCTGGCCGCCTGCCTGTAGCGCGCGGCTCGTCCCTCTCTCAGTGGATGGAGATGATGCCGTCCACCGCGCGCCATTCGACCGGGCCGATCAGATGCCGGTGCGCGATGCGGATAGAATGCAGCGCCGCCTCTATTTCCCGCCGCCAATGGTCGAGAAACCGGTGAAGCACCGGGAATTGCGGCGCGACATCATATTGCTGCCAGATGAAAGTTTGCAGCAGTGCGGGATGATCCGGCATATAATAGCTGATCTCCGCCGTCATCAGCCCATAACCCTTCAGTTGCAGCAGCAGGTCCTCCTGCGCCATCACCGGCGCCTCCGGCTGCGGCCCGGCCGGGATCGGCGGGCGGGGCGGTGCGCGCCTTCGATGGGGTGACGAAAAGCGGAAACAGGCTGCGGCATGATTGTCCTCCTTTCCTCGCCGGTCGCTCCTCTTCTGCTGCCTCGACACTATGCCGAAGAAGAAAAAATCTGCCACTCGCCGCGCGCAAGTCAAGAGGGAGCGGCGCGGCAGGACCGGGGAGAAAAAACGGCAAGGCCGCGCCGGTTGCATGGGGGCGGCCAAAAAATTCCCGCCCGCTTCTTGAAGGCGAAGGGTCCTCTCCCTAGCTCCTGATTTCGGGCTGTCTGCGGACAGGCGGGCACGCCATTTCCAGTTTCCTTGCTGCGATCGGAGGTTTTGCCATGCATTTCCATCCCTTGCACGACGACAGGCCCCGGCGGCGCGCCGGGGGCCGCGCCATCGGATGGCGGCCTGCGTCCGGAATCTCCGCCACCGCCCATGCCGGAAAGGAGACGGCCGCGCCCGCATCTGCGACAGACTGACGCTTCACGACCGGGGCCGCCATTCGGGCCGGCCCCTTTCTTTCTGTTCCGGTCGACAGGCAGGGAACTGACCGGTGTCCCTGTCTGTTTGCAAAAATCAGGGAGACGAGACCATGAAAATCGCGCAGATCGCTCCGCTCGCCGAGAGCGTGCCACCCAGATTATATGGCGGGACCGAACGCATCGTGTCCTACATAACCGAGGAACTGGTGCGCCAGGGCCATGATGTCACGCTGTTCGCCAGCGGGGATTCCCGGACATCGGCACGGCTGGTTCCGATTTGCGATACCGCGCTGCGGCTGGACCCCAGGGTGCAGGACCCGCTGCCCCATCACATGATCCTGCTCGACGAGGTGCGGCGGCGCGTCGACGATTTCGACGTGCTGCATTTCCATATCGACCTGCTGCACGCCCCGCTGGTGAGCGAGCTTGCCGGGCGCACGCTGACGACGCTGCACGGGCGGCTCGACCTGCCCGACCTCATGCCCTTCTACCGGACCTTCCCCGACCTGCCGCTCGTTTCCATCTCCAACGACCAGCGCAGGCCGATGCCGCCGGTCAACTGGGTCGGCACCGTCCACCATGGGCTGCCCAGGGACCTGCTGCCGGTAACGGAGCATCCGCAAGGGGATTATCTCGCCTTTCTCGGCCGCATCTCGCCCGAAAAGCGGCCCGACCGCGCGATCGCCATCGCCGCGGCGACCGGCATGACGCTGAAAATCGCCGCCAAGATCGACAAGGCCGATCAGGCCTATTGGGACGAGGTGATCGCGCCGATGATCCGCGTCACGCCCAATGTCGAATATATCGGTGAGATCAACGAGCGGCAAAAGGCCGAATTCCTCGGCAATGCGCTCGGCCTGCTGTTCCCGATCGACTGGCCCGAACCCTTCGGGCTGGTGATGATAGAGGCGATGGCCTGCGGCACGCCGGTCATCGCCTTCCGTTGCGGCTCGGTGCCCGAAATCATCGACCATGGCGTTTCCGGCTTCATCGTCGATACGGTGGAGGAAGCCGTCACCGCCGTCTCCCATCTCGACAGGATCGACAGGACGCGCGTGCGCGCGACGTTCGAACGGCGCTTCTCCGTCGAACGCATGGTCACCGATTATCTCGACCTCTACCGGCGCCTGCCGGACGCCGATGCCGCCGCCATATCCTATCGGCGGTTTCGGGCGGAAGCCACCGGACTGCAAATCGTGGCCTGACTGATCGGGGGAGATCGCAATGACCGTTTCCAACATTCGCCCCGTCGCGCCCAAGGACGAGGAACCCGCCAAGGCCGCCGCGCAATTCTTCGTGCCGGCCGCGGCATCGCTGCACGAAAGACGACCGCGCACGCTCAAGCATGGCGACACCTTCGCGCTGTTCGACCATAGCGGCGACGCGATCAACGGGCCGGGCAGCCCGGAAGGGCTGTACCACAAGGATACCCGGCATCTTTCCCACTTCTACCTGACGCTCAATGGTGGAACGCGGCCGATATTGCTAAGTTCCGCCTTGCGCGAGGACAATGCGACGCTGACCTGCGACCTCGCCAATCCGGACCTGTTCGACGCCGATGGCGGCCGTGTGCTGCGGCACGATCTCGTCCATATCCGCCGCACGCGCTTCCTGTGGAAAGGCGCGGCGTTCGAGCGGCTGGCGCTGTTCAACTATGACGAAAAGCCGCAGCGCATCGCCGTCGAACTCGCCTTCGCCGCCGATTTTTCCGACCTGTTCGAGGTGCGCGGCGCGGTGCGGCCGCAGCGGGGCGATTTCCACCCGCCGGTGATCGGCGAGGATCATGTGATCCTGGGCTATCGCGGGCGTGACGGGACCGTCCGCCAGACGACGCTGCGCTTCGAGCCCGCGCCGCAGGAACTGTGCGAAAATCAGGCGATCTTCACGTTCGAGCTGCCGCCCCGGACGCGGCGGACGATCCTGATCGAGATAAGCTGCGGCAAGACCGACCTGAAGCGCGACCTGCGCCAGTTCCTGCTCCATTCCTTCCGCGACGCCCGCCGCGCGCTGCGCAACACCTCGTCGCGCGCCGCCGCGATGGTCTCGTCGAACGAGATTCTCAATCAGGCGCTGCGGCGCTGCGTGGCCGACCTGTGCATGCTGCTGACCGAGACCGAATACGGCCCCTATCCCTATGCCGGGATACCGTGGTTCAGCACCGTGTTCGGGCGCGACGCGCTGATCACCGCGCTGGAGACGCTGTGGATCGATCCGCAGATCGCGCGCGGCGTGCTCTCCTACCTCGCCGCGCATCAGGCGAAGGATTTCGACGCCGACGCCGATGCCGAGCCGGGCAAGATATTGCATGAGGTCCGGCAGGGGGAAATGGCGGTGCTGGGCGAGGTGCCGTTCCGTCATTATTACGGCAGCATCGATTCAACGCCGCTGTTCGTCATGCTGGCGGGCGCCTATCTGGAGCGCACCAACGACGTGGCCTTCGTCGGCCGCATATGGCCGCATATCGAGGCCGCGCTGGAATGGATCGACCGTCATGGCGACCGGGACGGCGACGGCTATGTCGAATATGGCCGCCACAGCGATCAGGGCCTCGTCAATCAGGGCTGGAAAGACAGCTATGATTCGGTTTTCCATGCCGACGGCACGCTGGCGCAGGGGCCGATCGCGCTGGTCGAGGTGCAGGCCTATGTCTATGGCGCGTGGGAAGCCGCCGCGACCATGCTCGACCGGCTGGGCAACCCGGCCCGCGCGATGAGCCTGCGCGCGCGGGCGCTGGCGCTGCGCGAGCGGTTCGACCGCGACTTCTTCGACGAGGAACTGGGCACCTATGTGCTCGCGCTGGACGGCGCCAAGCGTCCGTGTCGCGTGCGCTCCTCCAACGCCGGGCATGCGCTGTTCACCGGTCTCGCCCTGCCGGAACGCGCGCCGGGAATCGTCGCCGCGCTGATGGAGCCCGCCTCCTTTTCCGGCTGGGGCATCCGCACCATCGCGGCGAGCGAGGCGCGCTACAACCCGATGAGCTATCATAACGGCTCGATCTGGCCGCACGACAATGCGCTGATCGCCGCCGGTTTCGCCCGCTACGGCTTCCAGGCGGAGGTCGCCCGCATCTTCGAGGGGCTGCTCGACGCGTCCACCGATGTCGACCTGCGCCGCCTGCCGGAACTGTTCTGCGGCTTCCCGCGCCGCCCGGCGCAGGGACCGACCTTCTATCCGGTCGCCTGCATCCCGCAGGCATGGTCGGCGGCCTCGCTGTTGTTCCTCATCCAGTCGAGCCTCGGCCTGTCGTTCGACGCGCAGACGCGGCAGATCCATTTCAGCGACCCGGTGCTGCCCTCCTTCATCGACGAACTGCTGATCCGCTCGCTGGCGGTGGGCAACGGCAAGGCCGACATCATGCTGCGGCGATCCGGCCGCAAGGTGCTGGTCGACGTGCTGCACCGCACCGGCGACGTCCGGGTGCTGTCCCTTGTCTAGAGCATTTTCAAGTCAGGTGGCCCCACCTGACGGCTCGGAAAATGCGGAAAACAAAAGATAATCAGAGCATGATCCGCTTCAGTTGAAGTGGATCATGCTCTAGCGGCACGCCCGGCCCGCCGCGTCAGGCGGCAGCCGGTTCCCGCCGCGCGCGCTGCTCCGCCACGATCTGGTCGGTCAGCCGCTTGCGCACCTTGAGCGCCCCGGTATCGACCCGCGCCGACACCTCGCGCGGATGCGGCGCGAGCGTTTGCAGCACCTTCTCGATCGACTCGATCGCCGCCTGGTCCTGTGGCTGGATGCGCGTCCCCATGTCGAGGTGGAGCCGGCCGAGCGCCGCATTGTCCGCGCCGAAATCGCGCGCGGTGACGACGAAATAGCGCAGCGTCGTCGGCGTTTCCGGGGTGATGAGGTGGATGTAATTCTGCGTCCCCAGCCGCTCGCCGGTAGCCGAGGCGTGAAGCGCGCCGCCGGTGCGGATCAGGTGCGGGCCGAAATATTCGGCGTCGAACGACTGGTCGATCGGCCCGTCATGATCGGGGAACATCAGCCGGAAAAAGGGATTGGGCGGCAGGTTGCACCCCAGCCGCCGGACATTGAGGCTCTTTTCCGTCTCGATCAGTTCGACCGGCAGCGCCGCGACCTTTTCCCCCGCCGGGATCGTGTCCGAATGGATGAAGCTCGCATGGCTCAGGTCGAGCAGATTGTCGATCAGCAGCGTGTAGCGCGCGGCGATGGTCGCGGGCGGATGCTGCTCCACCGTCCAGCCGGGATTGCCCGGCCCCATCGACTCGATATCGGGCAGAAGCGCGGGATCGGCCGTTTCCTCGCTGCCCGTCCATATCCAGATGAGGTCGCCACGCTCCGCCACCGGGTAGCGCCGCAGCGCGGAATGGGTCGGCACGCCCGACTGGCTGGGCACCTCCACGCACTCCCCCGACGCGGCGAAGGTGAAGCCGTGATAGCCGCAGCGCACGCTGTCCCCGACCAGACAGCCCTGATCGAGCGGGAAGGAGCGGTGCGGGCAGATGCCGGACAGGGCCACCGCCTCCCCCGCTTCCGTGCGGTAGAGGATCAGCGGCATGCCAAGGATGGTGCGCGCCGCGATCGTCCGCCCGATCTCGGCAGAATAGGCGGCGACCCACCATTGTTCGTAGGGATAGGGCTGTTCGACCTTCAGAGGGTGCATCGGGTTCTCCTGGCATTTCGTTATGAATCGGCATGGCCTGCGGCATCGCCGTCCATGCATGTTTGGCATTTGCCCAAGATATTTGTCAATCGCCAAAAACAATGCCAGTTTCCTGCGATGACCAGCCCTTCCCGTGCGGACAGCCCCCGCAGACTTGCCCGCTATTCGGGCGCCGAAAACCGCGACATCATCCTCGACGCCGCGCTGGAGGTGTTCTCCCTCCACGGGTTCAGCGGCGCCAGCACGCGCCAGATCGCCGCCGCCGCCGGGATCGAGCCGGGGCATCTGGCCTATTATTTCCCGTCCAAGGCGAAGCTCTGGCGCTCGGTGATCGAGGCGTTCGCGCGCAAGGGGGAGGTGCTGCTGCGCGAGGCGCTCGACGGCGATGCGCTGGACCGGCCCGAAGAAAGCGTGGCGGCGATCCTGCCGCCCTTCCTGCGCTGTTTCGCCGAAAATCCGCGGCTGACGCGGCTGATGCTACAAGAGTTTTCCGTTTCCGGCGAGCGGCACGACTGGGTGGTGGCATCGTTCGGCAAGCCGGTGTGGGAGATACTGCGCCCGCTGTTCGAGCGGCTCGAACGGCGCGGCCTGCTGTCCGGCGCGTCGGCCCCGGCCGCCTATTTCAACCTGCTGGGCGGCGCGCTGATCGCCTTCGGCAACCGGGACCTGCTGATCGACCTTGCGGGCTTCGACCCCACCGGCGAAGCGGAAACCGAAGCCTATATCCGCCTGCTGATGCGGCCGCTGCTGCAAGGCGGAATTTGACAGTCGCCGCCGAATGGCGCACCTTGCCGCCGGTCGCACGACAATCATATCGTTGCAACGGCGCCGGCCCTGCCGCCGGCCGCATGACGTGACAAGAGGACGCGCCATGATCGACCGCAGACATTTGCTCGCCACCCTGGCCCTGTTTCCCTTCGCCGCCAACCGGGCGCTGGCCGCCGCCATGCCCTCGCCCCAAGCGCTGCACACCGTCCCCATTCCCGGCGCCGGGGTCAGCGTGCCCGCCATCGGCATCGGCACCTCGCGCCGCTACAACGACCCGGTGGGGGAGGAGCAGCTCGCCGCGCTGCGCGCCACCATCGCCCGCTTCGTGGAGCTGGGCGGCAGCGTCATCGACACCGCCCCGTCCTACGGCCGGGCCGAGGAGGTCGTCGGCCGGCTCGTCGCGGAGCTGGGCGTGCGCGACAAGCTGTTCCTCGCAACCAAGGTCGGCGCCGAAACCCGCGAGGACGGGGCCGCGCAGATACAGGCGTCGTTCCGCAGGCTCCGCACCGACAAACTGGACCTGATCGCCGTGCACAATCTGCGCGGCGTCGAGCAGCAACTGCCGGTGCTGCGCGACCTCAAGAGCGCAGGCCGCATCCGCGCGCTGGGCATCACCACCTCCTCCGCGGGCCAATATGCGGATTTCGAGGCGGTGATGCGGCGCCATGCACTGGACAGCATTCAGATCGACTATGCGCTCGACAACCGCACCGCCGCCGAGCGCATCCTGCCGCTGGCGCAGGACAAGGGCATGGCGGTGATGATCAACCTGCCCTTCGGCCGCGACCGGCTGTTCAAGGCGACGGCGGGCCGCCCGCTGCCCGACTGGGCGAAGGAGATCGGCGCGACGAGCTGGGCGCAGATATTCCTCAAATATGTGATTTCCCACCCGTCGCGGCCGATCGCCATCCCCGGCACGGCGCAGACGCGCTATGCCGATGACAATCTGGGCGCGGCGCGCGGCCCCCTGCCCGATGCGGCGCTGCGCACGCGGATGGAACGCTTCATAGATGGCCTCTGAGGCTCCGGCGGCGGTGGGCGGCGGGTTTCTCGCGCGCCTGATCGCCGCCGAGCGCAGGGAAATTCCGGCGGTGGTCGCCGGGTTCCTGCTGTTCTTCCTGCTCTTCACCTCCTATTTCATGCTGCGCCCGGTGCGCGAGACGTTCGGCATCGCGGGCGGCGTGGACAATCTGCAATGGCTGTTCACGGGCACCTTCGTGGCGACGCTGCTGGTCGTTCCGCTCTACGGCTGGGCGGCGGCACGGGTGCCCCGGCGCAGGCTGCTGCCCGTCCTCTATGGCCTGTGCGCGCTGGTGATGGCCGGGTTCGCGCTCAGCCTGAAGCTCGATCCCGCGAACATCTGGGTCGCGCGCGGCTTCTACATCTGGCTTTCGGTGATGAACCTCTTCGTCATCTCGATCGCGTGGAGCGTGATGGCGGATCTGTTCGCGCCCGATCAGGCGCACCGGCTGTTCGGCCAGATCGCCGCCGGGGCGAGCCTCGGCGGCCTTGCCGGGCCGGTGCTGTCGGGCTTTCTGGTCGGCCTGCTCGGCGAGGCCGGGCTGCTCGCGCTGTCCGCCGTGCTGCTGCTCTCGACGCTGCTGTGCGCGCGCTGGCTGTTCCGCTGGCGGGATCGCTTCGGCGCGACATCAGCGGAACCGGCAAGCCAGCGCATCGGCGGCTCCATCTGGGCGGGCCTCACGCTCATCGCGCGCACGCCCTATCTGCTGGCGATCGCCGCCTTCGTCATACTGCTCGCCACCGCCAGCACCTTCCTCTATTTCGAGCAGGCGCGGATCGTGCAGGCGACCTTCCCCGACCGGGCGGACCAAACCCGCGTCTTCGCCGCCATCGACGCCACCGTCCAGTCGCTCACCATCGGCATCCAGATCTTCTTCACCGGCCGGGTGGCGCGCAGGCTGGGCGTGTCGGTGCTGCTGGCCGGGGTTCCCGCGCTGATGATGCTGGGCTTCGGCCTGCTGGCGCTGGCCGCGACTTTCCCGGTGCTGGCCTTCGTGATGATCGTGCGGCGGGTCGGCGAATATGCGCTGGTGCGGCCGGGCCGCGAAATGCTGTTCACGCGGGTGGACGCCGAAACCCGCTACAAGGCGAAGAACGCGATCGACACCTTCGTCTACCGGGGCGGGGATGCGGTCGCTGGCTGGGTCTATACAGCCATCGCCGGGATCGCGTCGGTGGGCACCGTCGCGCTGGCCGGGGCGGGGCTGGCGGCCTTGTGGGCGGCGCTCGGCCTCGGCATCGGGCGGCGGCATGACCGGGAGCGCGGCTAAAGCCCCGTATCACCGGTCAGCGCGTTGAGCCGCCAGGCCGCGACCATGCGCAGCCCCTCGGCCTCGACCCGCGCGGCTTCCGCCTCGATCGCCTCGCGCTCGGCATCGAGCAGCGCGAGCACCGGCTTCGCGCCGACCTGCGCCTCCAGCCGCATGCCCCGCAGAGCCTCGGCGGCGGCCTCGTCGCGCAGGCGGGAGGCCACGACCATGCGACCGGCGGTCGCCAGCCCCTGCCATGCATCGATCACCAGCCCGTCGAGCGCAAGCCGCGCCTGACGCTCGCGCGCCTGCGCCGCCGCAAGATCGGCATCTGCCGCCTTCACCGCCGAGGACACCCGGCCGCCGGCGGCCAGCGTCCACCGCCCCCGCACGCCGACCGCCACCGAAGCCGCGCGATAATCGGGGAAGAACTGGTCGCGCACATGGGCCGCCTCGGCAAAGGCGCCGATGGTCGGCAGCCCCTCGGCCCGCGCCGCGCGCACGCCCGCGCGAGCAACCGCCACGCCCTGCCCCGCCTGCCGCAGCGCGGGGTTGCGCGCTCGGGCGAGATCGAGCGCCTCGCCCAGCGTCGGCGGCGCGGGCGGCCCGTCGGACAACGCGGCCAGATCGCCGGGCGCCTTGCCCGTCAGCCGCTCCAGCGCGGCCTCCGCCGATATCCGGCGTCCTTCGGCCTGCGCCAGACCGGCCTCCGCCTCGGCCCGCCGGGCGCGGGCCTGCGCGACCTCCGAAACGGCGATCTCGCCCGCGCGGAAGCGCAACCCGGCCTGCCGCTCCACCTCGCGCAACTGCGCGACGAGCTGGCCGCAGCGGGTTTCGAGCTTGCGCGCGGTCAGCACCTCCGCATAGGCGGCGACCGCCTGCACGATGGTCTGGAGCCGAGCCTGCATGGCCTGAAGCCGCGCCATCTCCGCGCCACCCTTCGCCTGATCGATGGCCGAGGCTATCCGGCCACCGGCGTAGAGCGGCAGTTCGGCAGTCGCCTGCACCGCAAGCGGATTCACGGCGTCAGGGGCAATGCCGAAGAATCGGTCATTGTCGATCCGTCCGGTGGCCGCCGATCCTTCCAGCCGCAGCAGCGGATTGCCCTCCGCCCGCGCGCGGTCCAGCCTCGCTCGCGCCGCCGCCTCACCCGCTTCGGCTTCCTCCAGCGCGGGGGCGTTCGCCAAGGCATCGGCGATGGTGGAGGCAAGGTCCCGCGCCGGGGCGGGCGGGGCCGCCACGACGCAGGCCAGGGGCAAGGCGGCGAGAAGCAGGCGGCGGCGCATCGCAGCCCCTATCGGAACACCGCGCCGGGCCGCACCCCCAGCCGCCGGAAGAGCATCGCCACCGGGCAGAAGCCGGTGAAGCTCGCCTGAATGAGGTTCAGCCCGGCAAAGGCCGAAAGGCCGATCCACCATGGATGGACATAGAGCGAAAGCGCCACGCCCGCGAGAACGACAGATCCGGCGAAGCGCAGAACGGCGGCATCGAGTGTCATGGCAATCTCCCTGTCTGAAGGCGGCATGGCCCAGTTCAATCGTTATTGACTTATATAAGTTATATACGATATATACAAGCCATAAGCTTCACGCGGTCCAGCGGCACGCCGGGCCGCCTTTCGAAAGGCAGCGAAGATGGTTTTCGGTTTCGGCAGGAAAGAGCATCGGGAAATCACGCCGCAGCAGCTCGCCGCGCAGCTGCGCATGGGCGCCGCGCTGGTCGTCGACGTGCGCGAGGCGGAGGAATATGCGCAGGGCCATATCCCCGGCGCGGTCAACCTGCCGCTCTCGACCTTCCAGCCGTCCGCCCTGCCCGATCCGGCGGGCAGGACACTGGTGCTCAACTGTCTGGGCGGCAAGCGCTCGGCAATGGCGCTCGACAAGTGCCGCGCCGCGCAGGAGGCGGTCGACACCCATTTGGCGGGCGGTTTCAACGCCTGGGCGGCGGCGGGCCTTCCGGTCGAGCGATAGGATCAGGCAGGGGAAGCGGCGATGCGGACCTATTGGCGGGAACTGGGCCTGCTGGGCGTTGCGCTGGCGCTGGCCGGGTGCGGCGCGGGCGAGCAGGCTGCCGCCCCCGATGCCGCGCCCGCCGGTCAGCGCCTCGTGCTGGCCGAAAGCGAGACGGCGGACTGGCGGGAGGTCAGCGCCGAGGTCGCGACCGTCGATCAGGCGCAGCTGCTCGCCCGCATCCCCGGCATCTTGACCGAATTCACCGTGCGCGAAGGCGACAGGGTGGCAAAGGGACAGACGATCGGCCGCATCGTCGACAGCCAGCTCGCCCCGCAGGCGGGCGCCTATGGCGCGCAGGCCGAAGCGGCGCGGGCGCAGGCGGCGCAGGCGCAGGCCGAGCTTTCCCGCGTGCGCTTCCTCCATGACAACGGCGTCTATGCCAGGGCACGGCTGGAGCAGGCGCAGGCCGCCGCCGATGCCGCCGCCGCGCAGCTGCGCGCCGTGAGGGCGCAGCAATCGGCTGTGGGCGCGCTCGCCGGGCAGGGCGCGGTGATCGCCCCGGCGTCGGGCCGCGTGTTGCGCGCCGACATTCCCGCCGGGTCGCCGGTCGCGCCGGGCATGGTGCTTGCCGTCATCACCGCCGGGCCGACGATCCTGCGCCTCGAAATGTCGGAATCGCTGGGCGACACGGTGCGCGCCGGGTCGCGGGTGATCGCGTCCGGTCTCGGCGGCGGGCAGGCGAGCGGCCTCGTCGTGCGCGTCTATCCCTCGGTCACCGGTGGGCAGGCGATGGCGGAGGCGGAGATGCCCGGCCTCGACGGCAGGCTGATCGGCCGCCGGGTCGCGGCCAAGGTGGAAACGGGCACGCGCAAGGCGCTGCTCGTCCCGGCCTCCTATGTCGTCACCCGCTACGGCATCGATTATGTGACGGCGGTGGCGAAGGACGGATCGGCCGCGCAGGTTCCGGTGCAGACCGCGCCATCGACCGGGCCGGGCAAGGTCGAGATATTGAGCGGCGTCGTGGCGGGCGACACGCTTGCCCCACCCACGCCCGCCGGGGCGCGGAGCCAATGAGCCTCGGCCTGTCCGGCTGGCTGACGCGGGCGACGATCACCTCTCCGCTGACGCCGCTGTTCCTGCTCGCCGCGATCGTCGTCGGCCTGATCGCGACCATCACCATCCCGCGCGAGGAAGAGCCGCAGATCAAGGTGCCGATGGTCGACATCATGGTCGAGGCGCCCGGCCTCGCCGCGCCCGATGCGGTGGAACTGGTCGCCAAGCCGCTGGAAACCATCGTTCGGGGTGTCGACGGGGTGGAGCATGTCTACACCCAGGCGCAGGACCATGGCGTGATGGTGACCGCGCGCTTTCTCGTCGGCTCCAATCCGGAGGACGCGGCGATCCGCATCGGCGAGAGGATCGGCGCCAACCGGCACCGCATTCCCGTCGGCATCCCGATGCCGCAGGTCACCGTGCGCGGCATCAACGATGTGCCGATCGTCGTGCTGACGCTGACGCCCAAGCCGGATGCCGCGGGCGAATGGAACGATCAGGCGCTGGCGGAGCTGGCGGGCAAGCTGCGCGGCGAGGTCGCCAAGGTCGAGGATGTCGGCCTGATCTTCCTCACCGGCGGGCAGCGCAGGACGCTGCGCATCGTGCCCGATCCGGCGAAGCTGGCGCTCCACCGGGTACCGCTCGGCAATCTGATCGAGGCGGTGGAGCAGGCCAACCGCGCCTTTCCCGCCGGCACGGTGCGCGAGGGCGGGCAGGCCGCGCTGGTCGTCGCCGGCGAGACGCTGCGCGACGCGCGGGCGATCGCCGCGCTGCAGGTCCGCTCGGCCGGCGGCGCGCCGGTGCTCCTCTCCGACATCGCGCGGGTGGAGCAGGCGCCGACGCAGGATCAGGCGCGCTCGTGGCGCTGGGCGAAGGATGAAGGCGGCCGCTGGCACATGGCCCCCGCCGTCAGCATCGCCATCGCCAAGCGCGCGGGCGCCAACGCCGTCACCGTGTCGGAACGGCTGGTCGAGCGGGTCGAGAGCCTGAAGGGCAGCCTGATCCCCGCCGGGGTCGAGGTGTCCGTCACCCGCAACTATGGCGAAACGGCGAACGGCAAGGCCAATGAGCTGATCTTCCACCTCGCGCTGGCGACCGTCTCCATCGTCGCGCTGATCGGCTTCGCGATCGGCTGGCGCGAGGCAGCGGTGACCGCCATCGTCATCCCGACGACGATCATGCTGACCCTGTTCGCGTCCATGGCGATGGGCTTCACCATCAACCGGGTCAGCCTGTTCGCGCTGATCTTCTCCATCGGCATATTGGTGGACGATGCGATCGTGATGATCGAAAATATCGCCCGCCACTGGGCGATGAACGACGGGCGCGGGCGCATCGACGCGGCGGTGGAGGCCGTGGCGGAGGTCGGCAACCCCACCATCGTCGCGACCCTCACCGTGGTCGCGGCGCTGCTGCCGATGCTGTTCGTGTCGGGCCTGATGGGGCCTTATATGGCGCCGATCCCGATCAACGCGTCGGCTGCTATGATCTTCTCCTTCTTCGTCGCGGTCGTCATCGTCCCCTGGCTGATGATCCGCTTCGCGCGCAAGACGCTGGCCCATGGGCAGGAAAGCGCCCATGAGGACGCCCATGGCGGCAGGCTCGGCGCGCTCTACGGCCATTATGCGCGCAAGGTCATCGCCACCCCGCGCGGCGCCCGGCGCTTCCTGATCGCGGTGGGCATCGCGACGCTGCTCGCCTGCTCGATGTTCTATTTCAAGGCGGTGACGGTGAAGCTGCTGCCCTTCGACAACAAGAGCGAGGTGCAGATCGTCGCCGACCTGCCCGAAGGCACCAGCCTGGAGGCGACCGCGCGCGTGCTGGAACAGGCGGCGGCGGTGGCGCGGCAGGTGCCGGAGGTGGTCGCGATGGAAGCCTATGCGGGCACCGCCGCGCCGTTCAACTTCAACGGCCTGGTCCGCCATTATTTCCTGCGCGACCGGCCCGAAATGGGCGACCTGATGGTGACGCTGCTGCCCAAGGGCGACCGCAGCCGATCGAGCCACGACATCGCGGTCGCGCTGCGCGAAAGGCTGAAGGCGGTGCCGCTGCCTGCCGGAGCCTCGCTCAAGGTGGTGGAGACCCCGCCCGGCCCGCCGGTGCTGGCGACGCTGCTCGCCGAAATCTACGGCCCGGATGAGGCGACGCGGGTGAAGACGGCGGCGCAGGTCGAACGGATCTTCCGCTCAGTGCCCTTCATCGTCGATGTCGACACCAGCTTCGGCCAGCCCCGCCCGACGCTCCGGCTGGTCCCGGACCGGGCGAAGCTCGATCACTACGGCTTGTCCGAGCGCCAGCTGTTCGACAGCATCGGCGCGCTGATGGGAACGCGAATCGTCGGCTACGCCCCGCGCGGGCCGGATCGCGATCCCCTGCCCATCGAGCTGGCGCTCGACCAGTCGCAGCGGCGCTGGTCGGCGGCGCTGGCCGCCACCCCGGTCGCGGTCGCGTCCGATGGCGGACTGCTGCCGCTGGGCGAACTCGTCGACGCGCGCATGGAAGCGGGCAGCCTGACGATCTTCCGGCGCGACGGCCGGGGCGCGGCGATGGTCACCGCGGAACTGGCGGGCCGCTATGAAGCGCCGGTCTACGGCATGCTGGCGGTGGGAGAGGCGATCGACGCGTTCGACTGGCGGGCGCATGGCCTCGAAAAGCCGAAAATCCTGCTGAACGGCCAGCCAGGGAACGAAAACCGGACTGCGCTGTTGTGGGATGGCGAATGGGAAATAACCTGGATCACTTTCCGCGACATGGGCGGCGCGTTCATGATCGCGCTCCTTGGCATCTATGCGCTGGTCGTCGGCCAGTTCCGCAGCTTCACGATTCCGCTGGTGATCCTGACGCCGGTGCCGCTGACGCTGGTGGGCATCGTGATCGGCCACATGCTGTTCCGCGCGCCGTTCACCGCCACCTCGATGATCGGCTTCATCGCGCTCGCCGGCATCATCGTGCGCAATTCGATCCTGCTGGTGGATTTCATCCGCCACAGCCGCTCGCCCGGCAAGGGCCTGCGCCGGACGCTGATCGAGGCCGGAACGATCCGCGTCAGGCCGATCGTGCTGACGGCGGCGGCGGCGATGATCGGCGCGGCGGTGATCCTGACCGATCCGATTTTTCAGGGGCTGGCGATTTCGCTGCTGTTCGGCCTCGCTTCCTCGACGATACTGACCATTTTGGTAATTCCTGCTATTTACATCGTCTTGCGCGACGACGGCCGCCCGCTCACGGAACCTGCCCATGAAACCGACTGACCTTAGCGAACTCAAGGCCAATGCCAGCGCCATGGCCGGGCGCCTCAAGCTGATGAGCCACCCCGAGCGGCTGCTGATGCTGTGCCGCATGGACGAAGGCGAGGCGTCGGTGACCGAACTGGTGGAACTGAGCGGCCTGTCGCAATCCTCGGTATCGCAGCATCTGGCGATGTTGCGCGACGAAGGCGTCGTGCGCATCCGGGGCGAGGCGCAGACGCGCTTCTATTCGCTGAGCGATCCCCTCGTCAGCGCGATCATCCATGCGCTGTGCGAATTGTGCGAGCAGAATGCCCCCGAGGGAGGCGTCCATGGCGGCTGAGTCGCTTCTGGTTGCCTGTCCGGCTTGCGCGAGCCTGAACCGCGTACCTGCGGGGAAGCTGGGGTCCGGTGGCCGTTGCGGTCGTTGCGGCGCGGCGCTGTTCGAGGGGCGGCCGGTGGAACTGGACGCGCGGAATTTCGAGGCGCATGCAGTATGGAGCGACCTTTCTTTGCTGGTGGATTTTTGGGCTGGTTGGTGCGGACCGTGTCGTCAGATGGCTCCGGCTTTTGGGGCGGCGGCGGCTATGCTGGAGCCGCATGTCCGATTGGGCAAGGTGGACACCGAGGCCGAGCCGGGGATTGCGGGCCGTTACGGGATCCGGTCGATCCCGACCCTGGTGCTGCTGCGCAAGGGGCGGGAGCTCTCTCGCCAATCGGGTGTGCTGCCTGCGGGGAAGATTGTGGAGTGGGCGCGGCGGGTGCTGGAAGGCTGAACCGTGTTGCTGCGGGTCT
>NZ_JACIDT010000002.1 GCF_014196495.1 Sphingobium jiangsuense | reverse complement strand
CGAAATAGACGCAAAATGTCTCAAACGTCGGAATTTTATTATCGACATTAAAACAGCGGCTTACCCTGAGACGAGACATCGTCTGCAAACATAAGATGAAGCATGTGCTTGGCGTGGCCGTGGCGGCTGCCGTCACGCGGGACCGACTGGACGGCAAAGAACGGGAACCATCCCTCCCGGCGCAGCCCCTCCACGATGTCGATGGTCGGGACATAAACATAGCGCTCCGAACGACTGTCGTGCGCCTCGCGGGCGAAGATGGACGGGACGTGGCGATAGAGCGCTTCGTTATCGAGCGCCTCACGTCCGCTGATCTGGTGGGCGTTGCGGCCGAACCGGGTGGCAAGCTGATGATACATGGCTGAACTCCTTGGGCTTGGGTTTCCGCGCAGCGGAGCGCCGCGCTGAAACCCTGCCCGTCGGCGAGACCGGGGGTGCAACCGGAGTGGGCGGCTTCGCGGGGAACCGGCTGCACGGAACGCGCTCGCGCGAGGAGGAAGCTGGGCGGAAGCCGCTCCGAAGGGCGCTCGGGGCAGCGCCCCAAGAACCTCACAGATGATGCCGGGCCTCTGGACCGTCCGTCTCTCAGGAGCCAGAAGAAGCATGACAAGGCGCCCCCGCTCCGGTGGAGCGGGGGCGCCGTTAGGGGTCAGCGAGACCAGATGAGCGCGTATTCGCCGGCGGTGTCGGTCTCGGACAGAGTGGCGTAGATCGGTGCCGGGAAGGTCGGATCGTCCAGCTTGACCGAGATGTAGTCGCGGCCTTCTCGGCTGGTCTTCTTCCATCCCGCGCCGCATTCGATGGTTCCGACTGCGAGGCGGTAATCGGGCGCCTTGTCGCTCTCCTTGTCGATCGGCCGAAGGGTCGCCTTGGCGTTGAGGGTCAAGGTCTTGATGGTTCCGGTGAAGGAGCCGTTGCCCGCCTGGGTGAAGGTGCCGATGGTTGCCATGTCGAAGTTCCTTTCGTTCTCGGGCCACGACCGCCGCGGCCTCGATGGCGATCGGTGAAGCGGGGATGATCGGACGCGCACCGCTTGCGGCCGGAGCGCAGCGGAGGATGGCGACGCGCGGCTTTTTTGCTTCGCGATGCAAAGCCGAAGGCGGCGGAAAAAAGCTGCGCGGCGGCGTTGCGCCAGGCCGAGCAAGGCGAAGCCGACCCCGGTTAGATCAAGCCAATCGGGAGGCCGCTTGGTCGTGGGCGAAGCGGGGACTGTCGATGACAGCTAACCCGGTGATGATCCACAGAGGCCATGAGCGCCTAGATCGTCAGACGCTCTCAATCGCATCGGTTGTCCGCGTCCGCGCGACGGTGGCGACCGTGTGCAGCTCCGCCAACGCCTGCCGAACGATCTGCCAGCCCCCGGAAATGCCAAGGCCAGCGAGAACCACGGCAACGATGATGTCGGGCCAAGCCGTGCCGGTCCCAAAGACGCCGAGCGCCGCCGCCACCACGGCAATGTTGCCGATCGCGTCGTTGCGAGAGCAGATCCACACCGATCTGCGGTTGGCGTCTCCGTCACGATGTCGCCAGAGCATGACGGCGCAGGTCAAATTGGCGAGCAGCGCGAGCACGCCGATGACGCCCATCGTCTCGGCCTGCGGCAGAGCCCCGGCAAGCGTCATCCAGACCGTGCTTCCAAGCACCCAGAGCGCGAGCAGGAACAGCGATGCCCCCTTCAGCAGCGCGGCCCGCGCACGCCAGCGCAGCGCCAGGCCGGCGACGCCGAGGCTGATCGCGTAGTTGGCGGCATCACCGAGGAAGTCGAGCGCGTCGGCTTTGAGCGATGCCGAGTGGGCGGCGACGCCAGCGACAATCTCGATCGCGAACATGCCGGCGTTGATGGCGAGCGCGATCCATAGCACGCGCCGCCATGCCTCGTCCTTCGCCGGGGGTGTCTCACAACCGCCGCAGCATCCGCCTGCCATATACGTCACCTCGATTCGCTCGATGCGACCGGCTATATGCACCCTGTAGCAACTATAGGGTCAAGGCATGGCGCTCACTATCGGCGAACTGGGCAAGGCGACGGGCACGAAGGTTGAGACGATCCGCTATTACGAACGGATCGGCCTTTTGCCGAATCCGCCACGCACGGGCGGCAACTATCGCGCCTATGGCGAGCCGGAGCTTGGCCGGCTCTCGTTCATCCGCCGCGCGCGCGATCTCGGCTTTCCGCTCGATCAGGTGCGCGCGCTGCTGTCGCTGTCGGACGATCGCGGCCGGGACTGCGCGACGGTTGATGCGCTCGCCCGCGATCATCTTACTGAAGTCGAGCGCAAGATCACCGATCTGACAGCATTGCGCCAAGAGTTGTCCGCGCTCATCACCTCCTGCAAGGGTGGCACGGTCGCGGACTGCCGTATCATCGAGACGCTGGCACCGGCGCCGCATCCCCACGGATAGGGAGCCTATGACCATCACGCCCTTCGCCTATGTCGGTGCGGCCTTAGCCGAGATCGCCGGCTGCTTCTCCTTCTGGGCGTGGCTGCGCCTCGGCAAGACGCCATTGTGGCTCGTGCCGGGCATGATCTCGCTGGCGCTGTTTGCCTGGTTACTGACGTTGGTGGACAGCGAAGCGGCAGGGCGCACCTACGCCGCCTATGGCGGCGTCTACATTGCGGCGTCTTTGGGCTGGCTCTGGGCCGTGGAGGGGCTGCGGCCGGACCGATGGGATGTCATCGGGGCCATTATCTGCCTCGCCGGCGCGGCAATTATTCTGTTTGGCCCTCGCGCCGCTTGAACTCAGGCTTTGACATCGCGCGAATGTGCGAGAGGAGTAGCTTAAAATTACATATCTGCTAATCTGGATATATGGATACCGAGTCGACTATCGCTGTTCTCGGCGCTCTCGCGCAGGCGACACGCCTTGATACGTTCCGGCTGCTGGTGCGGCATGAGCCGGATGGCTTGCCGGCCGGCGAGATCGCGCGTCAGCTCGATGTGCCGCAGAACACGATGTCGGCACATCTCGGCATCCTATCACGCGCGGGGTTGGTGAAGTCGGAGCGGCAAAGCCGGTCGATCATCTACCGTGCCGACCTCGATACGCTGCGGGCGCTCACACTCTTTCTGGTGAAGGACTGCTGCGCCGGAAAGCCGGAGTTGTGCGCGCCTCTCGTCGCCGAACTCGTCCCCTGCTGCTGACGGAGACTGCCATGCCCGCCGATCGCGTGTTCAACGTCCTGTTCCTCTGCACCGGCAATTCGGCGCGCTCGATCTTGGCCGAAAGCGCCATGAACAAGCTGGGCGAAGGCCGCTTTCGCGGCTTCTCGGCCGGGAGTTTTCCAAAGGGCCAGATCAACCCTGTGGCGCTGCGGCTGCTGGAGCGGATCGGCTATCCGACCGAAGGACTGCGCTCCAAAAGCTGGGAGGAGTTCTCCCGGCCCGGCGCGCCGCACATGGATTTCGTGTTCACCGTCTGCGACGACGCGGCGGGTGAAACCTGCCCGATCTGGCCCGGCCATCCGATGACCGCGCATTGGGGGATCGAAGACCCTAGCCATGTGGAAGGAACCGAGATCGAGCGCGAGCGCGCCTTCGTCACGGCGCTGCGCTATCTGGAGAACCGGATCAAGCTGTTCCTCGCGCTACCAATCGGGGCTCTCGAAGCGAAGGCGCTTGGCGCGAAGCTGCATGAGATCGGCCATGCCGAAGGTTCGACCGCGCGGCGCGGAGACGCCGCATGAGGCCGATCGACATCATCATCTATCACAACCCTGAGTGCGGCACGTCGCGCAACGTCCTGGGGCTGATCCGCAACGCGGGTATCGAGCCGCATGTCATCGAATATCTCAAGACGCCGCCGGCTCGCGCGCTGCTGGTCCAACTCATCGAGCGCGCCGGGATCACGCCGCGTGAGCTGCTTCGCGAGAAGGGCACGCCCTATGCCGAACTGGGACTGGGCGACGAAAGCCTGACCGACGACGCTTTGTTGGACGCGATGATGGCGCATCCGATCCTCATCAACCGCCCGCTGGTTGTCTCGCCGCTAGGCGTAAAGCTGTGCCGGCCCTCGGAGGCCGTGCTGGACCTGCTCCCCGCCCCGCAGCGGGGCGCCTTCGCTAAGGAAGACGGGCAGCAAGTCGTCGATGCCACCGGCGCGTTAGTAGTCTGAGCATGGCGACCGTCTCCGCCGACGCTGCGCTGCCGCGTCCCGGCCTGTCCTTTTTCGAGCGGTATCTGAGCCTGTGGGTGGCGTTGTGCATCGTCGCGGGCATCGCGCTCGGCCACGCGCTGCCCAACCTGTTCGGGGCCATCGCCACGGCTGAGGTGGCGCGCGTCAATCTCGTGGTGGCGGTGCTGATCTGGCTGATGATCGTGCCGATGCTGCTCAAGATCGACTTCGGCGCGCTGGGATCGGTGCGCCAGCACTTGCGGGGCGTCGGCGTCACCCTATTCATCAACTGGGCGGTCAAGCCCTTCTCGATGGCCCTGCTCGGCACAATCTTCATCGGCTGGCTGTTCGCTCCGCTGCTGCCGGCAGGCGAAGGTCCGTCCTACATCGCCGGGCTGATCCTGCTCGCCGCCGCGCCCTGCACGGCGATGGTGTTCGTCTGGTCGAACCTCTGCAACGGCGAACCGACCTATACGCTGAGCCAGGTCGCGCTCAACGACATCATCATGGTGTTCCTGTTCGCGCCGCTGGTCGGGCTGCTGCTCGGCGTCGCCTCGGTGACGGTGCCGTGGGACACGCTGCTGATCTCGGTCGGCCTCTACATCGTCGTGCCGGTAATCGTTGCGCAACTGGTGCGGCGGCGCGTGCTGGCCTCGGGTGGGCAGGCCGCGCTCGATCGGCTGCTGGCGCGGCTCGGCCCGGCGTCCCTCGTTGCCCTGCTGACGACGCTGGTGCTGCTGTTCGGCTTCCAGGGCGAGGCGATCGTGGCGCAGCCGCTGGTAATCGCGCTCATCGCCGTGCCGATACTGATCCAGGTCTATTTCAACGCGGGGCTGGCCTATTGGCTGAGCCGCCGGTTCGGCGTGGCGTGGTGCGTGGCCGCGCCCGCCGCCCTTATCGGCGCATCCAATTTCTTCGAGTTGGCCGTTGCGGCCGCCATCAGCCTTTTCGGTCTCAATTCCGGCGCGGCGCTCGCCACGGTGGTCGGCGTGCTGGTCGAGGTGCCGGTAATGCTGTCGGTCGTCGCCATCGTGAAGCGGACACGAGGCTGGTATGAGAAAGGAACAACCGTTTGATCCGTCTCCGCGCGCTGCCCGACCCGACGCATCTACCCGCGCTTGATCTACGCTATGTCCGTGAACGGCCCGCGCTCGGCCTTGGCGGGGGCGATCCGCCGCGTATCCTGTTGCTTTACGGTTCCCTGCGCGAACGGTCCTTCTCGCGCTTCGCGGTCGAGGAAGCCGCAAGGCTGCTCCAACTTTTCGGTGCGGAGACGCGGATTTTTGACCCCTCCGACCTGCCTCTACCCGACCAGGTGAAGGGCGACGATCACCCCGCCGTCCACGAACTGCGTGACCATGCCCTGTGGTCCGAAGGCATGGTGTGGTGCAGCCCGGAGCGGCACGGGCAGATAACCGGCATCATGAAGGCGCAGATCGACCATCTCCCGCTGGAGATGAAGGGGATGCGCCCGACCCAGGGGCGCACGCTCGCCGTCATGCAGGTGTCGGGCGGCTCGCAGTCGTTCAACGCGGTCAACACGCTGCGACTCCTCGGCCGCTGGATGCGGATGTTCACCATCCCCAACCAGTCGAGCGTGGCGATGGCCTGCAAGGAGTTCGACGACGCCGGACGCATGAGGCCATCCAGCTATTACGACCGGATCGTGGATGTGATGGAGGAGCTGGTGCGGTTCACGGTGCTGCTGCGCCCGCACGCCGCACAGCTTGTCGACCGCTATTCCGAGCGAAGGTCGGCTGGCGTGACAGTCGATCCGGCCAACGACCTCTCGGCGATCGCCATCGCGCCGCAATCAAGATAAACCTGTTCCGCGAGCCGGGCAGCGCCCGGCGAGCGACGATTTCTGCTCGCGTGATAAAAGCGGACGCGTCCCGGCACGGGGCGCGTCCGCGATTACCACTCTTCGACGGAAGGCCGGGACCGCTCGCGCGGCCCCGGTCCGATGCCGCTATTCGGCGGCAACGGCGTAGGAGGCTTCCTCGTCCAAGCCCGGCGACTCGGCCGCTTCGGCCTTGGATGCCTGCTCCACGGCCTCGGAGTCCTCGACCGCGACAGTCGCGGTCTGCTCCGCCTCCGGCTGCGCAGTCCGCAGCACAGCGGGAAGCCAGCCGGTCCCGGCCAGAAGCTGCTCGGCGGCTTGCGCCATGTCCGGCTTCTTCATGTCCGCGATACGGCGGGCGGCGTCCTCCGAAACACCTTCGGTTACCGCCTCCACGATACGCGCCTTGGTGACGCGGCCAAGGTAACTGTCCACCGTGGGCGTCCAGTCCTTCGCCACGTCCAGCGCCAGCGCGGTCGCCAGTCTGTCGGCCGTTTGCAGCGTCCGGGGCTTGCGATCCCACGGCAACCGCAGGGCGTTGACGGTGCGGGACGCGCAATGCGCCAGCAGCGCCAGCCGCTTCTCGTCGTCCAGATTGACGATGAAGCCCCACAGGTCCGCCACGTCACGCGGCATCCGCTCGGCCCACGCCTCGCGCGCCTCGCTCGCCCGCGCCGCCAAGGGCGTGTCCTCAATCCCATCCGCATGACTGCCAAGCGGCGTCACAGTCGGACGAACCTCAAGGCAACCGGCCTCCGCATAGCTGTAGAACAGTTGCGCGGTCAGCGTGTGGGTGAGCGCGATCAGAGCCATGTCGGGCTGCTCGCCAAGCGCCACGCGAAGCGCCAGCGTCCGGTGAGCGGACAGGTCGCGGGTGAGGCTGTCGGAAATTGGCTTGCCCGGTTCCTCGTCCTCGAAATCCTGCACGTCCTCATCGCCGTCTTCGGCCTGCTCGTCCTCCCCGGCCTGAGGGTCGGTCGTGCCGGCGTCAGCGTCCGGCTCCGGCTGCGAGTCGGCCAGCGCCTCGTCCTCAGCGCGGACGAAACCGCGCTCGATCCTGACCGTCCCGTCATGGTGAAGCACGACGAACGCGCCGCCACGCGCGATCACGTTGGCGTCGTAGGCGAAGCGCTTCTCGGAAATGGCATCGATCTCGTCGGAAATCGCCTCCAGCTTCTCCGCCACGTCCTCGGGCATCTCGTCATAGGACGAATAGCCTTCGGCAAGCTCGTCATGCTCGGTGGACAGTGCCTCCAACCGCGCCTCGTCATCGTCAGACAAGGTAACGGCCTGCGGATAGAAGCGCCGCATCCCGTGGGCGTGGGGATAGTCGATATGTGCCTCGGCCCATTTCCAGCCCTCGGCCTGAACCTTGCCCGCGATCTCGCGCAGCTTCTCGGTGGCGAGCATATCGAGCAAGCCCGCATCCTCGAAGAACCCGCCCCGGTCCTCGCTGAACAGGTCGCGGATGATGTTGCCGCCCGCCTCGACATAGGCGTCGGCCCCGACGAACACCGCGCGCCGGTCGGTCGCAGGGACGTTGCTCGCGGTCATGTCGCGCCGGATGATCCACGGCTCGCGGTTGTGATGCAGACCCTCGAAAACCTGCTCCTGCCGGGCGTGGTCCTCGGTGATCGCAAAGGCCATAAGCTGGTCCAGCGTAAGGCCATCCTCGCGATAGACCTGCAACAGTTTCGGGCTGACAGCGCCCAAGCGAAGCCGCTGCTTCACCACAGAAGCCGAAACGCCGAACCGCGCCCCGATCTCCTGCGCGCCCCAGCCCTTGCCGTCCGCAAGCTCGCGGAACCGCTCAAACTGGTCGGCGGGGTGCATCGGCGTGCGGGTCACGTTCTCGTCCAGACTGATCTCGGACGGGTCGTTCGCCGTATCCAGCCAGCAGCGCACCGGCTCAGATTTCTTGATCTGCTTGCGCTTGGCCCGCAGCAGCATCGCCAGTCTGCGGCCTTCGCCAGCGGTGACGAGATAATAGCCGGTCGGCGTCCCGTCCTCCTTGATCTCGGGCTCGACGACAAGGTTCTGGATCAGCCCCTTATGCTGGATCGAAGCGGCCAGCGCCTCGATTGCGGCTTCCCCATGCGGCACCTTGCGAGCATTGCGCGGGGACTTCTTGAGCTTGGCGAGCGGCAGGAAGATTTCAACGCCCGACACAGGCGCGGCGGCTGCGGTTTCGGTCACAGCGTTCATCACACTTCTCCTTAAAACCACACTCACCCCGGAATGGGGTGGGCGGCGAAGAAGCGACCGGCAGGCCCGCCGGCGGAGCCGGGCAGCACCCGCAGGGCCGGAACGCAGAGGAGGTAAGCGCGGCACGCGCGTTGCGGCCCGGCGCGGCGGGCCTAGAGGGAAGCGTCGCCCACCCCACCGACGGGGAGAGCTTCAAACGATGCGATCGGGCCGGCGCAGCCCTGGCCCGATCTCCGCAGCTCCGAAGAACTGGACCCGCTCACGGGTTCACCGATCGGCGCGCCAGCGCCGTCCCGCCATGCTGATCGTCACCCGGCAGGGCCGAGACCCGTAGGGGCTCGGTCGGAGCGCAGCGGAGATAGAGCGGCGGTCCCGTAGGGAGGCGCCAACTTGCGTTCCATCACCATCTCGATTATATTTTAATCATACTGATAGAGAGTGCTGCGATGGCCACAGACACGAAAGTTTTGACGGCGCACGTCCCCATCGGACTGGCGGAAAAGGTCGAGGCGATGGCCTCGCGGCTCGAACGCTCGCGCGGCTGGGTGATGAAACAGGCGCTCGCCGCCTGGGTCGATCAGGAGGAGGAGCGTCATCGTATGACGCTCGAAGCCCTGGAGGACGTGGATGCGGGCCGCGTCATCGACCATCAGGCGGTTCAGGCTTGGGCCGATAGCCTCGGCACGGAAAAGCCGCTGCCGCCCCCCTCGGCATGAGGATCAAGTGGACCGGCAAGGCATCCTCCGATCTCGTGCGGCTGCACGAGCATCTGCGGCCGGTCGCCCCGGACCCGGCGACGCGGGTTGTTCAGCAGCTTGCCCGCGCGCCGGATCGCCTACTCGACTATCCCCGGATCGGCGAGAAGCTGGAAGCCTACGAGCCACGCGAGGTCCGGCGGATCACCGTCGGCAATTACGAGCTGCGCTACGAAATCGCGGACGCGACGATCTTCATACTGCGCCTCTGGCACTGCCGCGAGAATCGCAGCTTCGAGTCGGACGAGTGACGATGAGACCGATCACGGCAAACCCTGCGATGCACTACACCGCCGCGCGTTCCTATTTACGCTACGCCGCGACAGAACCTTTGTGCGACGTGCGAACCCACGGCAGCGTGGTGGGATGGCCCTTCCTCGCAAGCTCCGCCGCCGCACGCCTCGTCGCTGGGCCGAATGCCCGGATGACCTGCATGACTACACCAACCGCGTCGCGCCGCGCCGGGCTTCGCCGCGTGAGGATGAGGGGCCGATCGTCGTCACCGATGATTGGCCGGAGCGCGTTCCGATCGGCGACGCGGAATTGCGCGCGATCGAAGGCCACATGCGGCAAGAGCTGGACAAGCTGTTCGGACCATTGCCGTGAAGTGAGGAGTGAAGCGTCATGACCGGCGCCGCCTTGCGACGGAATGAGGATGAGGCGCCGGTCGTGGCGACCGCTCGCGCCGCCCTTTACCTGCGCGTTTCAACCGGCCGACAGGCCGAGAGCGACCTGTCGATTCCCGACCAGCGCCGCCAGATCGAAGGCTATTGCCTGTCGCGCGGCTGGGAGGTCGCGGCCGAGTTCGTCGAGCCGGGTAACACCGCGACGGACGATCGTCGCCCCGCTTTCCAGGCGATGATCGACGCGGCAATGACCAAGCCGCCGACGTTCAACGTCATCCTCGTTCACAGCTTCTCGCGGTTCTTCCGCGACCAGTTCCAGTTCGAGTTCTACGTCAGGAAGCTGGCGAAGAACGGCGTGAAGCTCGTCTCCATAACGCAGGACTTGGGCGACGATCCCATGAGCGTGATGATGCGCCAGATCATGACGCTATTCGACGAATATCAGTCGAAGGAGAACGGCAAGCATACGCTGCGGGCGATGAAGGAGAACGCGCGTCAAGGCTTCTGGAACGGAGCGCGTGCGCCGATCGGCTACCGCGTGGTCGCGGCTGGGGAGCGCGGAGCGAAGATCAAGAAGAAGCTGGAGATCGACCCGATCCAGGCCGAGACGGTGCGGCGCATCTATCGCATGGCGTTGAACGGCGTCGATAACAAAGGGCCGATGGGCCTCAAGTCGATCGCGACCTGGCTCAACGAGAACAACATCCACACCCGCGACGGCGGGCGGTGGGGCTTGGGCGCGGTGCATCAGGTTCTGACCCGCACGACCTATATCGGCCAGCATCGCTTCAACACCCGCGATCACAAGACGAAGACGCCGAAGCCCGAGAGCGAGCACGCCGTCATGGAAGTGCCGGCGATCGTCTCGGAAGCCGAGTTCGAGGCGGTCCAGCGGTCGCTCAAGGCGCGCAGCCCGAAGATGATGCCGCCGATGGCGGTGGGCGGCCCTACGCTGCTCACCGGCATCTGTTTCTGCGCGTGCTGCGGCGGCGCGATGACGCTGCGCACGGGCACCAGCAGCGTCGGGCGGGAATATCGCTATTACACCTGCTCGACGAAGGCGCGGCAGGGTGCGACCGGCTGTCCCGGCGTCACCGTGCCGATGGATCGGCTCAATGAGGCCGTGGTCGATCATCTTGAAGCGCGGCTGCTTGACCCGGCGCGGCTCGAAGCTCTGATGGATCAGATCCTCGAACGGCGCGACGAGTGGGTGAACCAGCGCCGCGAGCATGTCGCCGACCTTGAGCGGCGCGCGACGGAGGCGGAGGCGAAGCTCAAGCGCCTCTATGATGCAATCGAGAACGGAGTCATCGACGTGAGCGATCCGTCGCTCAAGGATCGCATCGCGGAGCTGACCGCGACGCGCGACCAGGCCAAGGGCGACTCCGAGCGTGCCTTGGCGCATATCGCGAAGATCGGTCCGGCGATCACGCCGGAGAGCCTGCGCGCCTTCGCGGCTGCCCTGAAAAAGAAGCTGCGGAACGGCGACGGGACGTTCGCCCGCGATCAGGTTCGCGCGGTCGCGCAGCGGGTTGAAGTGGTGAGCCGGAAGGAGGTCCGCATTCGTGGCCTACGGAGCGAGCTGCTCCGAACGCTAACCGCCGCCTCTGGCGTAGAGGCGGCGGTGCTAGGCGTTCGTGCCTTTGAACCGAAATGGCGCGCCCGGAACGATTCGAACGTCCGACCCTCAGATTCGTAGTCTGATGCTCTATCCAGCTGAGCTACGGGCGCCTGCCCAATTTTCATCGGGGCAGCGCCCCGTGGGTGAGGCGCTGATAGAGGGGGTTGCCGCGTCTGGCAACCCCCTTTTTGCAGAATTATTTCTTCGCCGCGAGCGCCGCCTGCGCGGCCGCCAGACGGGCGATCGGCACGCGGTAGGGCGAGGCCGAGACATAGTCGAGACCGGTCTTTTCACAGAAGGCGATCGAGGCGGGATCGCCGCCATGCTCGCCGCAAATGCCGAGCTTGATGCCCGACCGGGTCTTGCGCCCGCGCTCGGCGGCGATCTCGATCAACTGGCCCACGCCCTCCACATCGAGGCTGACGAACGGGTCGCGGGCGAAGATGCCCTTGTCGACATATTGCGTCAGGAACCGGCCCGCATCGTCGCGGCTGATGCCGATGGTCGTCTGCGTCAGGTCGTTGGTGCCGAAGGAGAAGAATTCGCCCACCTCGGCGATCTCGCCCGCCATCAGCGCCGCGCGCGGCAGTTCGATCATCGTGCCGACCAGATAGTCGATGGTCTTGCCGCGTTCCTCGAACACGGACTTGGCGGTCGCCTCGACCACCGCCTTCATCAGTTCCAGTTCCTTCCTGGTCGCGACGAGCGGGATCATCACCTCCGGAATCGGCGCCTCGCCCGATTTCGCCGCGACGTCCAGCGCCGCCTCGAAGATCGCGCGGGCCTGCATCTCGTAGATTTCGGGATAGGTGACGCCCAGGCGGCAGCCGCGATGGCCGAGCATCGGGTTGAACTCGTGCAGTTCGGCCGCGCGGCGCTTCAGCGTTTCGACGCCGACATCGGCGGCCTTCGCCACTTCCTCGAACTCCGCCTCCTCATGCGGCAGGAATTCGTGCAGCGGCGGATCGAGCAGGCGGATCGTCACCGGCAGGCCCGCCATCACCTCGAAGATCGCGGTGAAGTCGCTGCGCTGTTCAGGCAGCAGCTTGGCCAGCGCCTCGCGCCGCCCCGCCTCGCTGTCGGCCAGGATCATCTGGCGCACGGCGGTGATGCGGCCCGCGTCGAAGAACATATGCTCGGTCCGGCACAGGCCCACGCCTTCGGCGCCGAAATCGCGCGCGGTCTGGCAATCGGCCGGCGTTTCCGCATTGGCGCGCACCTTCAGGCGGCGCACCTTGTCCGCCCAGCCCATCAGCGTGCCGAAATCGCCCGCCAGCTCCGGCTGCACGGTCGGCACCTCGCCCGCCATCACCTCGCCGGTCGCGCCGTCGATGGTGAGGATGTCGCCCTCGGCCAGCTGGCGGTCGCCGATGCGCAGGATCTTCGCCTTGCCGTCGATCGACAGCGAGCCGGCGCCCGACACACAGGGTCGCCCCATGCCGCGCGCGACCACCGCCGCGTGGCTGGTCATGCCGCCGCGGGCAGTCAGGATGCCCTTGGCCGCGTGCATGCCGTGAATATCCTCCGGCGAGGTTTCGACGCGAACGAGGATCACCGCCTCGCCCAGTTCGGCGCGGCGCTCGGCCGTATCGGCGTCGAACACGATGATGCCGCTGGCCGCGCCCGGCGAGGCGGGCAGGCCCTTGGTCAGTACGTCGCGCGGCGCCTTGGGATCGAGCGTCGGGTGGAGAAGCTGGTCGAGCGCGGCGGGATCGACGCGGGCGACGGCCTCTTCCTGCGTGATGAGGCCTTCATTGGCCATGTCCACCGCGATCTTGAGCGCGGCCTTGGCGGTGCGCTTGCCCGACCGGGTCTGGAGCATCCAGAGCTTGCCCTGCTGCACCGTGAACTCGATGTCCTGCATGTCGCGATAATGTTTTTCGAGGATCTCGAACACCCGCGCCAGCTCGGCATAGGTTTCGGGCATCGCCTCTTCCATCGACAGCGGCCTGGCCCCTGCCCGCTCGCGCGCGGCCTTGGTGAGATATTGCGGCGTGCGGATGCCCGCGACCACGTCCTCGCCCTGCGCGTTGATGAGATATTCGCCATAATAGGCGTTCTCGCCGGTCGCCGGGTCGCGGGTGAACGCCACACCCGTCGCCGAAGTGTCGCCCATATTGCCGAACACCATCGCCTGCACGTTGACGGCGGTGCCCCATTCGCCCGGAATGTCGTTGAGGCGGCGATAGACCTTCGCGCGATCCGATTCCCAGCTGCCGAACACGGCGCCGACCGCGCCCCAGAGCTGGTCGTTCACATCCTGCGGGAAGGGCCTGCCCCACAGCTTTTCGACAATGGCCTTATACTCGCCGACCAGCGCCTTCCAATCCTCCGCACCCATCTCGGTATCGAGGTGGAAACCCTTGTCTTCCTTGGCGATTTCCAGCGCTTCCTCGAACGCGCTATGGTCGAGGGCCAGCACGACGTCGGAATACATCTGGATGAAGCGGCGATAGCTGTCCCACGCGAAGCGCGCATCGCCCGAAACGGCGGCCAGCCCCTCGACCGTCGCGTCGTTGAGGCCGAGGTTCAGCACCGTGTCCATCATGCCCGGCATAGAGGTGCGGGCGCCCGAACGCACCGACACCAGCAGCGGGTCGGACGCATCGCCGAATTTCTTGCCCGTGACCGATTCGATATGCGCGATGCCCCGCTTCACCTCGTCATAAAGGCTGTCGGGGAATTTGCCGCCTTCCTGATAATAGCGGGTGCACATTTCGGTGGTGATGGTGAAGCCGGGGGGAACCGGCAGGCCGATCGACGCCATGCCATCCAGATTCGCGCCCTTGCCGCCCAGCAGGTTCTTGTCCCCATTGCCGCCATCATCGACGCCACCGCCGAACCGGTACACATATTTGGTCATTCTATTCTCACCCCTGCACTGATGAAACCCAGGCAATGACACCGCCTGAAACTGAAGGAATTCCCGGATTATCGGGACATGCCCGATTTTTTCGGCATTCCTTTAGCCCGCGATCCTCGAAAAATCAGCAACTTTGTGCACCGCGTCATATATGCGCTGTAGCAAAGCAAGACGGGCCGCCCGCTTTTCCGGTTCGGCCGCATTCACCGTAACGCTGTCGAAAAAGGCGTCGATCGGGGCGCGGAGCGTCGCGAGCGCCACCATCGCGCCTTCATAATCCTCCGCCGCTATTGCTGCATCCGCACGCGGTTCCGCCGCATCGAGCGCGGCGATGAGCGCGGCCTCGGCGGGTTCCCGCTCATAGGCGGAGGGGAAGGCCTCCTCATGGACGCGGATCGCCTCGGCCACGTCTGGATCGTCGAGCGCGGCGCCGGGATCTTCCTCGCCGGTCTGCGACTGGCCGGCCTCGCCCGCCTCCTTCTTCAGGATATTGGCCGCGCGCTTGTACCCGGCGAGCAGATTCGCGCCGTCATCGGTGGTGACGAAATTCTGGAGCGCCTTCACGCGGGCGAGCAGGCGGACCAGATCATCCTCGCCGCCGAGCGCGAACACCGCGTCGATCAGGTCATGACGGACGCCCGCTTCCTTCTGCTGCACCTTGAGGCGGTCGGCGAAGAAATCGAGCAGGTCGCCCTCCGCGACCGGGAAGCGCAGATCGTTTTCGGTGACGATCTGGATCACGCCCAGCGCAGCGCGGCGCAGCGCGAAGGGATCGCGCGAGCCGGTGGGCTTTTCGTCGATGCCGAAGAAGGAGCGCAACGTATCCAGCTTGTCCGCCAGCGAGACGGCGACAGTCACCGGCGCGGTGGGGACGGCGTCGCCCTGCCCGACCGGCTTGTAATGATCGCGGATCGCATCGGCCACCGCGTCGGGCAGTCCTTCCTCACGGGCATAATAACCGCCCATAAGCCCCTGAAGTTCGGGAAATTCCCCGACCATCTCGGTGACGAGATCGGCCTTGGCGAGGCGAGCAGCCTGTTCCGCGAGGTCGGCCAGCGTCTCCCGCGTCATGCCAGCGGAAGCTGGCATCTCAGGCGTGGACGCGCCGGGGCTTGAGACCCCAGCCTGCGCTGGGGTGACGGTGGCGGGGGTGACTATCCCCTCCTCCACCAGCCAGCGGGCCAGCTTCGCCACGCGATCCACCTTGTCGGCGACGGTGCCCAGCTTTTCGTGGAAGGTGATGCGCGCCAGCTTCTTCGCCTGCTCGGCCAGCGGCACCTTCTTGTCCTGTTCCCAGAAGAAGCGCGCGTCGGAAAGGCGGGCGGCCAGCACCTTGCCATTGCCCGCGACGATCGCCGCGCCGCCGTCCACCGCATCGATATTGGCGGTGCAGATGAAGGCGGGCGCCAGCTTGCCCGCGCCATCGCGCAGCACGAAATATTTCTGGTTTATCCGTAGGGTTAGCTGGATAACCTCAGGCGGGACCTCAAGGAAGGCCGGATCGAACCGCCCCAGCAGCGGCACCGGCCATTCGGTCAGCCCCGCATTTTCCGCGACCAGCCCCCTGTCCTCGATCAGTTCGAAACCCGCCTCGGCCGCGAGCGCCCTGGCCCGCGCCTCGATGATCGCCTTGCGCTCTTCCTGATCGACGATCACATGGCAGGCGCGCAGCTTGCCGGCATAATCCTGTGCGCCGCCGATGGTGATTTCGCCCGGATGATGGAAACGATGCCCCAGCGTGCCATAGCCGCTGCGCACGCCCTCAATCTCGATATCGACCAGATCCTCGCCGAAAATGGCGACGATGCCCTGCAACGGACGCACCCAGCGCAGCGACTCGGTCGTCGCCGAAGCGTCGCCCCAGCGCATCGACTTGGGCCAGGGGAAAGCGCGCACGATCGCGGGCACCGCCTCGGCCAGCACGTCGACGGTCGCGCGGCCGGGCTTTTCCACCACCGCGAACCAGACACCATCGCGATCCTCAAGCTGATCCTGCGCCAGGCCCGTCTTGCGCAGGAAGCCTTCCAGCGCCTGCGCGGGCGCGGAGGTGCGCGGCCCCTTATATTCCTCGCTCACCGCCTGCGTCTGCGCGGGCAGGCCATGGGCGATCAGCGCAAGACGTCGCGGCGTCACATAGGAGGTCAGGCGTTCCGCCTTCAGTCCAGCCTCGGCCAGCTTTTCCGCGAACAGGCGCGCCAGATCCTCCGACGCCTTGGCCTGCATCCGCGCCGGGATTTCCTCGCACAGCAATTCCAACAGAAAATCGGCCATCAGAGGCTCCACCCCGGAAATTTCGCTTCCCACTCCGCGCGGTTCTTCTCGATATGCGCCTCGCAGCTGCCCTTGGCGAGGTCGCGAACGCGGCCGATATAGCTCGCCCGTTCCTGAACCGAAATCACACCTCTGGCCTGCAACAGGTTGAAAACATGGCTCGCCTTGATCGCCTGATCATAGGCCGCGAGCGGCACGCCCGCCGCGATGCTCGCCTTGCACTCGGCCTCTGCGTCGCGGAACCAGCGGAACAGCTTCTCGGTGTCGGCGATCTCGAAATTCCATTTCGACATCTGCTGCTCATTGGCGAGGAACACGTCGCCATAGCTCACCGCCGGGCGATCCCCCACCGCGTCGTTGAAGCGCAGGTCGTAGACGCTGTCGACGCCCTGAATATACATCGCAAGCCGCTCCAGCCCGTAGGTCAGCTCGCCCGCGACCGGCTTGCAGTCGAAGCCGCCCATCTGCTGGAAATAGGTGAACTGCGTCACCTCCATGCCGTCGCACCAGACTTCCCAGCCCAGCCCCCAGGCGCCCAGCGTCGGGCTTTCCCAGTCATCCTCGACGAAGCGGATGTCGTGCAGCAGCGGATCGATGCCGATCGCCTTCAGGCTGCCCAGATACAGCTCCTGAAGGTTCGCCGGGGACGGCTTCATGATGACCTGATACTGGTAATAATGCTGGAGGCGATTGGGGTTTTCGCCATAGCGGCCATCCGTGGGTCGGCGGCTGGGCTGGACATAGGCGGCGTTCCACGGCTCCGGGCCGAGGCTGCGCAGCGTCGTCGCCGGGTGGAAGGTGCCCGCGCCGACCTCCATGTCATAGGGTTGCAGGATCACGCAGCCCTGCTTGCCCCAATAGTCGTGCAGGGTCAGGATCAGGTCCTGAAAGCTCAAACTCGCTGCCTTTTCGGCCATCTCGTCCTTCATTGAGCAATGGTGCCGGAATTTCGGCTGCCGCCTTGGCGCATGGCGGCATCAGGGTCAAGTGATTAGCGGACGCGGCGGCGCCCGCGCGGCTTGCGCGCGCGGCCATTAGCGGCCATTAAGCAGGTCATGGAACATAGCTTCACCCATCATGGACAATCGAAACGGCTGAAAAACTGGGCGCGGGCGCTCGCAAACTTTGGCGCAGGGCTCGGCGCGGCCCTCGCGCTGTCGCTGGCGGCCTGCGGCTCCTCGCAGGAAAACAAGGCCGCTGCCTCCGCCTCGCCCACGCAGCTCGCCGGGTCCGCCCGACCTGCCCTGTGGGAATTGAGCGACGAGGATACGACCATCTATCTCTTCGGCACCGTCCACATGCTGAAGCCGGGCATGGAATGGTTCGACGGCGAGGTGAAGGCCGCCTTCGACCGGTCCGACGAGCTGGTGATGGAAGTGGTGGAGCCGGATCCGTCGAAGATGAACAGCATCGTCACCACGCTGGCGCTCAATCCCAACGGCCCCACCATCACCAGCCGCCTGACGCCGGAGGAGAAGGAGCGCTATCTGAAGGCGCTGGCCGACAACGGCCTGCCCGCCGCGACGATGGACCAGCTCGACCCGTGGATGGTGGCGATCACCCTTTCCGTCGCACCGTTGCAGCGGCTGGGCTACGACCAGAATATCGGCGTCGAAAAGACGCTGGAACAAGCCGCGCGCGATGCGGGCAAGACGGTGACCGGCCTCGAAACGGCGGAACAGCAGCTCGGCTATTTCGACACGCTGCCGGAACAGGCGCAGCTCGTCTATCTCAACACCACGGTAGCCGAACTGCCCAAGGTGGAAAGCGAGTTCGACCAGCTGCTGCGCAACTGGGCCGAGGGCAAGCCCGACGCGCTGGCCGAGCAGATGAACGCCTCGCTGGAGGCTACGCCGGAGCTGGCCAAGCTGCTGCTGTTCGACCGCAACGCCCGCTGGGCGGACTGGGTCGCCAAGCGGCTGGAGCAGCCGGGCACCGTGTTCCTCGCGGTGGGCGCGGGCCATCTGGCGGGGAAGAACAGCGTCCTCGACATGCTGAACCAGCGCAAGCTGGCGGCGAAGCGGCTTGTCACCACCGAGGTAGCGCAAAAATAGCGCCCCCCCTACCCCGTTCGGACTGAGCTTGTCGAAGCCCTGTTCTTCTTCTGCCCAGAAGAAAAGCAGCCGTTGACCTTCGGTCGCCCTTAGGATCGACAAGCTCAGCCCGGACGGGCGTTTTGATGTTGACAGCCAATCCAAACCCGCCGGCAGGGCGGTTCGATAGGCAGTTCAGGCGGAGGCGAAAAATGTGCCGTCCGAGCATCGGAGCGCAGCGGACTTGAGGTCCGTGAGCACCGAAGCGCAGGATAGCGCGTTTTGCAGCCCCGCATGGACCGCCTATCGAACCGCCCCTTGCCTTCTCGCGCATTTCTGCTATTGGCCGCCCGTCCGTCATGGTCATCCCTGGAGGCGTGGCGGCATATGTGCACTGTAAAACCTGGAGACATGCAATGAGCGATCAGCTTACGCTGTCGGCCGAGGTACGCGAACGGGCTGGCAAGGGAGCCTCCCGCGCTCTGCGCCGCGAAGGCCGCGTACCCGCCGTCATTTATGGCAATAACGAAGAACCGACCCTGGTCCATGTCGAGGAAAAGCTCCTCAACAAGCTGCTGGGCACCGGCCATTTCTTCAATTCCGTGGTCATGGTGGAAGTGAACGGCAAGGCCGTCCGCACCCTGCCCAAGGACGTCGAATTCCACCCCGTCACCGACCGCCCGCTGCACGCGGACTTCCTGCGCGTCGGCGAGCACACCACGGTCAGCGTCAACGTGCCGGTCGTCTTCGCCAATGAAGCGGCCTCGCCGGGCCTAAAGCGCGGCGGCGTGCTGAACATCGTCCGTCACGAAGTCGAGCTGATCTGCGACGCGGCCGAGATTCCCGACGATCTGGTCGTGGACCTGACCGGCTTCGAAGTCGGCGATTCCATCCACATCAGCGCCGTCAAGCTGCCCAAGGGCGCGAAGACCGCGATCGACGACCGCGACTTCACCCTCGCGACCATCGTCGCTCCGTCCTCGCTGAAGAGCGAAGAAGGCGACACCACCAAGACCGAGGGCGAAGGGGAATAATCCCTTCCCGGTTTTGGCGCGAAAGGCGGGGGAGCGCACATGCAACTCTGGGTTGGCCTCGGCAATCCCGGCACGCACTATGCGCTCCACCGGCACAATGTCGGCTTCATGGCGCTCGACCTGATCGCCGACATGCACCGCTTTTCGCCGTGGAAGAAGCAGTTTCAGGGCTGGGTCGCCGAAGGGCGGCTCGGCCCTGAAAAGATTCTGCTGCTGAAGCCCGCGACCTTCATGAACGAAAGCGGCCGCGCCGTCCGCGCGGCGGTCGATTTCTACAAGCTCGCGCCCGAGGACGTGACCGTCTTTCACGACGAGCTCGACCTCGCGCCGATGAAGGTGAAGGTGAAGCGCGGCGGCGGCACGGCGGGGCATAACGGCCTGCGCTCCACCGACGCGCATATCGGCAAGGAATTCCGCCGGGTACGGATCGGCATCGGCCACCCCGGCCACAAGGACAGGGTCCATGGCCATGTCCTTTCCAATTACCACAAGAGCGAGACAGACGCGCTCACCGACATGCTCGGCGCGATCGGCGCGGAGGCGGAATGGCTCGCCAGAGGCGACGACGCCCGCTTCATGAACGACATCGCTCTTCGCCAGCAAGACGCATAAGGATCAAAGGGATATGGGTTTCAAATGCGGTATCGTCGGCTTGCCCAATGTCGGCAAGTCCACGCTGTTCAACGCGCTCACCGAAACGCAGGCGGCGCAGGCGGCCAATTATCCCTTCTGCACGATCGAGCCGAATGTCGGCAATGTCGCGGTGCCCGATGCGCGGCTGGACAAGCTCGCCGCGATCGCGGGCAGCCAGAAGATCATCCCGACCCAGCTTGCCTTCGTCGATATCGCGGGCCTCGTGCGCGGCGCGTCCAAGGGCGAGGGCCTGGGCAACCAGTTCCTCGGCAATATCCGCGAGGTGGACGCGATCGTCCACGTGCTGCGCTGCTTCGAGAATGACGACATCCAGCATGTCGACAACCGCGTCGATCCCATCGCCGATGCCGAGACGGTCGAGACCGAGTTGATGCTCGCCGACCTCGAATCCCTCGAAAAGCGGGTGCCTGCGGCACAAAAGAAGGCCGCGCAGGGCGACAAGGAAAGCAAGCTCATCGCTTCGGTGCTGGGGCAGGCGCTCGACCTGCTGCGCGAGGGCAAGCCCGCCCGCCTCGTCATCCCCGCCGATGACGAGGAACTGCGCGTGTTCCGTCAAGCGCAACTGCTGACCTCCAAGCCCGTGCTCTATGTCTGCAATGTCGAGGAAGAGAGTGCGGCGACCGGCAACGCCTTCAGCGCGAAGGTGTTCGAGAAGGCCGCCGCCGAGGGCGCGCAGGCCGTCGTCGTTTCCGCAGCGATCGAGGCCGATCTGGTCGGCATGGATGCGGCCGAGCGCAT
Source organism: Sphingobium jiangsuense (assembly GCF_014196495.1). Taxonomy (GTDB): domain Bacteria; phylum Pseudomonadota; class Alphaproteobacteria; order Sphingomonadales; family Sphingomonadaceae; genus Sphingobium; species Sphingobium jiangsuense. The sequence goes on along the minus strand of NZ_JACIDT010000002.1, from coordinate 470,257 downwards.
GGAATTCCTCGCCGAACTGGGCCTTGAGGAAACCGGTCTCGCCCGCGTGATCCGCGCAGGATACGAACTGTTGCACCTCATCACCTTCTTCACCGTCGGGCCGAAGGAAGCGCGCGCCTGGACCGTCCACAAGGGCGCCACCGCCCCCAATGCGGCGGGCGAGATCCACAGCGATTTCGAGAAAGGCTTCATCCGCGCCGAAACCATCGCCTATGACGATTATGTCGCGCTGGGCGGCGAGGCCAAGGCGCGCGAGGCGGGCAAGCTGCGCGCCGAGGGCAAGAATTATGTGGTGCAGGACGGCGACGTGATGCACTTCCTGCACAGCTGATCCGCGCGCGCCCCGGCATCATGAGCCTGCGCCCGCAAAGGATCACCGCCAGGCCGCGCTCGCCGTTCGACCGGATCGGCGGGCGGGCGGCCGTCGCTTCCCTCGTCGGGCGCTTTTACGACCGGATGGACGGCAACCCGGCCTATCGCGACTTGCGGGCGATCCATGCCGACGACCTCGACCCGATGCGCGAAAGGCTGACGGATTTTCTGGTCGGCTGGATGGGCGGGCCGCGCGACTGGTTCGATCGCAATCCGGGCGCCTGCATCATGTCGGCCCATGCCGCCATGCCGGGGATCGACCGCCGCACGGCGGAGCAATGGATCGGCTGCATGGAGGAAGCGATGGAGGATGTCGCCGCGCGCGACCCGGCGCTTGCCCGCGCGCTGCTCGACTCAATGCGCTCGATGAGCCTTTCCATGGCCAAAAGAGCCGCCGCCGGGGCGGAACCCGGCCAGCCATGACCGCGCGCCCGCATCCCGCCGATCTGCATCCCATTCGGCCGCCCTCGCCGCGCGCCCCGCGCTTTCCCTTGCCCCACCTTTATGCCATCAGGACCGCATGACACTCTATTTCGACGATCTGGAGATCGGCAAGATCGAACGCTTCGGCCGCTACGAAGTCACCCGCGAGGAAGTGCTGGCCTTTGCCGGGCGCTACGACCCGCAGCCCTTCCACCTCGACGACGAGGCGGCGGCGGCCTCCCTCTTCGGCCGTCTCGCGGCGAGCGGCTGGCACACGGCGGCGATCACCATGCGCCTCATCACCGACCACTGGCAGGCGATCGGCCTCGACAAGGCGAGCCTGGGCGGCATCGGCATGGACGAATTGCGCTGGCTGCGCCCCGTCTACCCCGGCGACGTGCTGAGCGTGGAGACGGAATTGCTGGAAAAAATGCCCTCCCGCAGCAAGCCCGACCGCGGCGTCATCCGCGGGCGCTGGACCACGCTCAACCAGCATGGCGAAGCGGTGATGAGCCAGATTTCCATCGGCATGATGCAACGCCGGCCCTGAAAAACAGGCAGGCGCGCGCGGCCTACAGCCCGCAGATCCAGCGCCCGGAATAGATGCGCTGGCGGCTCTGTCCGGCGGTCACCATCAGATTGGCGGGATAGGAGGAATCCTTGCCCACCGGCGTCAGCGACACCCGGCTCTTGAGCTTTACGGCGACCGAGGCACCCCGCCCATCGAAGCGCATGCCGCTGGCCAGCGCGGTGAAGCCGCCCGCATCGGCGCTGACCAGCCGCTGACGGACGCCCGCATTGCCGACCACCGCCACCGCCTTCGCATCGGCGCGCAGCTCGGCCTTGGCGACAAGGATCGGCTGGTCGGTGCCATCGGTCAGGAAGGTGCAGCCCATCTCCTTCGCGCCGCGCAGCGTGGCCGCGTCCGTTATCGGCTCCAGCGCGATATCCTGATCGGTAAAGGCATCGGCATCCCGCCCCCAGCCGGAGGGCAGCTGTGCGCTCATCAGGTTGACGGGGGCCGGATCGGCGCTGTTCACCACTTCATCGACGGCGCTTTCCGCATCGTCGATGGCGTTCGCCACCACGTTGGACACACTGTTCCCGCCGCCCTCGTTCGCGGACGGCTGCGGGTCGTGCGAGCAGGCCGCGAGCATCAGGGACAGGCCGGACAGCAGAAGGAGAGAACGGACGGTCATGGCCGGGGATTTGTGCAAAGGCAATTATGAAGCTCCGCTGAATTGGGCGGGGGAAGAGCAGGCGGGCGGCATCATTTTCGGCCGAACAGCTTTTCGATGTCGCCATGGGCCAGCTTCACCCAGGTCGGACGGCCATGATTGCACTGGCCGCTATGGGGCGTCACCTCCATTTCCCGCAAGAGCGCGTTCATCTCGGCGACCGACAGCACCCGCCCCGCGCGCACCGAGCCGTGGCAGGCCATGGTCGCCGCGACATGATCCAACCGCTCGCGCAGCGTCAGCGCCTCGTCCGCCTGCGCCAGATCGTCGGCCAGATCGCGCACCAGCCCCTGCGTGTCGCCATTGCCGAGCATCGCCGGGGTCGCCCGCACCAGCATCGCCGAGGGACCGAAGCGCTCCAGCTCCAGCCCGAATTCGCGCAGTTCCTCCAGCCGCGCCTCCAGCCGGTCGCAGGCCGGTTCGTCCAGTTCCACCACCTCCGGCAGCAGCAGCGCCTGCGCGGCGACGCCCGATCCGGCAAGCGCGCGGCGCATCCGCTCCAGCACCAGCCGTTCATGCGCGGCATGCTGGTCGACGATGACGAGGCCGTCCTCGGCCTCCGCGACGATATAGGTCTTGGCGACCTGCCCGCGCGCCACGCCCAGCGGGAACTGCGCCCCGTCGGGCGGCGCGGCTTCGGCGGCCTCCGCGCGCGCGGCGGGGGCGAGCGAGGGCGCGGGCTGCGACAGGTCGCCCGACCAGTAGGACCGCACCGCGTCGGACAGCGACGGCGCCGCCGCCCCGCTCTGCTGCGGCGGGATGCCATAGAAGGAAGGCGGGATCGCCGCCTTCCCCGCTCCCCCGGCAGGCGGCGGCGCGGCGAAATCGAAGATCGGCGTGCGGCCGATCGGCGTCGGAGAAACGGGCTCGGCCCGCCATGCCATCATCGACGCCGCGTCCGGCCGCTGGGCGGAGCGGAACCCGGCATCGTCCAGCGCCCGCTTGATGCCGCTCACCAGCATGCCACGCACCAAGGCGGGATCGCGGAAGCGCACCTCGGTCTTGGCCGGGTGGACGTTCACGTCGACCTCGCCCGGCGGCACGTCGAGGAACAGCGCCAGCACCGGATGCCTGTCCCGCGCGAGCAGGTCCGCATAGGCGGCGCGCACCGCGCCCGTCACCAGCCGATCGCGCACCGGGCGGCCGTTGACGAAGAGGTAGAGATGATCGGCCACGCCCCGGTTGAAGGTCGGCAGGCTCGCCACCCCGGCGAGGCGCAGCCCCTCGCGCTCCAGCGACACGACCACATGATTGTCGGCCAGCGCCCGGTCGATCAGCGCGGCGACGCGATCCTCCCGCCCCTCGCCGCCCTGCACCGCGAGCGTGCGCCGCCCGTCATGCTCCAGCGAGAAGGAGATATCGGGATGCGCCATCGCCAGCCGCCGGACGATGTCGAGGCAGGCGCCATATTCGGACCGGGGCGAGCGCAGGAACTTGCGCCGCGCGGGCACGCGGGCGAACAGGTCCTCCACCCGGATCGCGGTGCCCGGCGGCATCGCATGCGGTCCCTCGCCCGCGAGCTGGCCATTGTCCACGATCCGCCGCCAGCCGTCGGCCCCGCGCACCCGGCTTTCCATCGTCAGCCGGGCGACGCTGGCGATCGACGGCAGCGCTTCACCGCGAAAGCCGAGCGTTTCGACGGCTTCTATGCGCTCGTCGGGCAGCTTGGAGGTCGCATGCCGCTCCAGCGCGAGGGCCATGTCGGCAGGCGCCACGCCGCAGCCGTCATCGACCACCTCGATTCGGTCCAGCCCGCCATTTGCCAGCCTCACCGCTATTCTTTCCGCGCCCGCGTCTATGGCATTTTCGACCAGTTCCTTGAGGGCGCTGGCGGGTCTTTCAACCACTTCGCCCGCGGCGATGCGGTTGATGAGATGTTCGGGCAGACGGCGTATTGACATATGTTCGTGAGTAGCCCAAGCGGACGCTTTCCGCGACCCGGTAACGGACAATTTTTCGCTCGGCATTGTTCGCCTATCGAGGCTGGGAATCACCACACGCACACGCTCCCGCGCGTCGGCAGGGAGCCATCAAAACGGGATATGGCATGGCGGTCTTCTCACGTTTGTTCAAATTCTCCTCGCAGGACATGGCGATCGATCTCGGCACGGCGAACACCGTCGTCTATGTGCGCGGGCGCGGCATCGTCCTCAACGAGCCGTCGGTGGTGGCGGTCGAGACGCTGAACGGCGTCAAGCGGGTGAAGGCCGTGGGCGACGACGCCAAGCTGATGATGGGCAAGACCCCCGACAATATCGAGGCGATCCGCCCGATGCGTGACGGGGTGATCGCCGACATCGACGTCGCCGAGCAGATGATCAAGCACTTCATCGCCAAGGTGCATGGCGGCAAGTCGCGTCCGTGGCGCTTCCCGGAAATCGTGGTGTGCGTGCCGAGCGGCTCGACTTCGGTGGAACGCCGCGCGATTCGCGACGCGGCCAGCAATGCAGGCGCCAGCCAGGTCTATCTGATCGATGAGCCGATGGCCGCCGCGATCGGCGCCGACATGCCGGTGACCGAGCCGATCGGCTCCATGGTCGTCGACATCGGCGGCGGCACCACGGAAGTCGCGGTGCTTTCGCTGCGCGGCCTCGCCTACACCACCTCGGTCCGCGTCGGCGGCGACAAGATGGACGAGGCGATCGTCTCCTTCGTCCGCCGCCATCACAACCTGCTGATCGGCGAAGCCACGGCCGAGCGCATCAAGAAGGAATTCGGCGTCGCCAAGATGCCGGAGGACGGCATCGGCGCGATCATCCACATCAAGGGCCGCGACCTGGTGAACGGCGTGCCCAAGGAAATCACCATCAACCAGGCGCAGATCGCCGAGGCGCTGTCGGAACCGATCAGCACCATCATCGAGGGCGTGCGCATCGCGCTGGAGAATACCGCGCCGGAACTGGCGGCGGACATCGTCGATCAGGGCATCGTGCTGACCGGCGGCGGCGCGCTGCTCAAGGGGCTGGACGATGAGATACGCGACGAGACCGGCCTGCCCGTCACCGTCGCCGAAGATCCGCTGACCTGCGTCGCCGTCGGCACCGGCCGCGCGCTGGAAGACCCGATTTTCCGCGGCGTGCTGCAAACGGCCTGATCCGGCTGAGGGAGAGCTTCTGCGATGGCGCGATCGACGAGCCGCCGTCCCGGAATCAACAGACGGGCTCAATATAGCCTGTTCGCCAGCTATGTGATCGCCATCGCCGGGGCCATAACCGGGCTGGTCGCCCTGGTCCTCGCCAAGGCCGATCCGGCGGGCTTCGCGGTGCTGCGCGCGGGCGCGGCGGAGATCACGCGCCCGGTTTCCGCGACGTTGAGCTCCATGGTCGGCGGCATCGGCTCCATCGACGAGCATGTCCTCGCCTATATCAACGCCGGATCGCAAAATGCCGCGCTGCGCCGTCAGGTCGAGGCCAACCGCGTGAAGATGATCGAGGCGCAGGCGATCGAGCAGGAGAATATCCGCCTCAAGAAGCTGCTGAAGCTGACCCAAAGCACCGATAGCGAGGTGGCGACGGCGCGGCTCATCAGTTCCTCCTCCGCCTCGCTGCGCCGCATCGCCCGCATCAATGCCGGGTCGCGCCAGGGCGTGCAGGCCGGCATGCCGGTGCGCGCGCCCGAAGGGCTGATCGGCCGGGTGCTGGTCGTCGGCCCCAACAGCGCGGACGTGCTGCTGCTGACCGACAGCCAGAACATCGTGCCGGTGCGCCGCGCCAGCGACAATGTCGCCGCCATCTCCACCGGCCTTGACGACGGCACGCTGGAAATCCGTCCGCTGAGCGCGGGAACCAGCCCGTTCAAGCCCGGCGACATCATGGTGACCACCGGCACCGGCGGCCTCTACAGCCCCAATATCCCGGTGGCCGTGGTCGTCGCGCTGAAAGGCGGCTTCGCGATCGGCGTGCCGCTTGCCAGTCCGGCGCGGGTGGAAGCGGTGATGGTAGAGCGGCCCTATGACGCCAACATCCCGCCACCGCCCGCCGCCGACAACGCCGCCGGAGCCACAGCGCCATGAGCGGGGAATCGCTGAACGGCCCGGTGCCGGTTCCCCGCCTGGGCCGCACCCCGTCCCGCCTGCGCATTCACGGCACGCCGGTGCTGTGCGTGATGCTGGGGTCGATGATCCCCGCGCTGCTTCCGCTGATCAGCCAGTCGCCGACGCTGCCGCCGCTCGGCCTGCTTTTCCTGCTGAGCTGGCGCCTGTTGCACCGGGAGATCTGGCCGCTGTGGATCGGCGCGCCGCTGGGCGCATTCGACGACCTGATGAGCGGCAACCCGCTGGGCACGGCGATCTTCCTCTGGTCGGTCATCATCATCGCCATCGAATTCGCCGATGAGCGCCTGTTCTGGCGCGATTACTGGCACGACTGGCTGATCGCCGTCCCCGCCTGCCTGACCTTCCTGGGCGGCAGCTTCCTGATCGCCCGGATGGGCGGCAGCGCCGTCCCTGCATTCCTGCTTCTTCCACAATTGCTCTGGTCGGCTCTCTTCTATCCGCTTATTGTGCGCATCACCGCCGGTATGGACCGATGGCGCATGATGGCATGAAATTTCCAAAGCTGACCCCGAAACATATCACCGAAGCCAGCCTTGCCTTCACCTTCACCCGCCGGGCGATGGTATTGGGCGGGCTGCAGGGCGGCGTCGGCATGCTGCTCGCCGCGCGCATGGGCTGGATCAGCGTGGCGGAGAACGAGAAATATTCGCTGCTGTCGGAAAGCAACCGCGTCAACCTGACGCTCATCCCGCCGCGCCGGGGGTGGATCATCGACCGGCACGGCAAGCCGCTCGCCCGCAACCGCACCGATTTCCGCGTCGACATCATCCCCGACCGGCTGCGCAACAAGGACGCGGTGATCGACACGCTCGCCCGGCTGCTGGCGCTCGGCCCCGACGATGTGGAACGCATCCGCGAGGATCTGGAAAAAGCCGCCGGCTTCCAGCCGGTGCAGGTGTCCGACAAGCTGAGCTACGAGCAATATGCCGCCGTGTCGGTGCGCCTGCCCGACCTGCCCGGCGTCGCCCCGGCGCAGGGCTATTCCCGCGATTATCCAGCGGGGCCGAGCGTCGGCCATCTGCTCGGCTATGTCGGGGTCGCCTCCGCCAAGGATTATGAGGAACGGCGCGATCCCCTGCTCATCACGCCGGGTTTCAAGATCGGCAAGGAAGGGCTGGAGCGCTCGTTCGAGCGCGACCTGACCGGCAGGCCCGGCGCCAAGCGGGTCGAGGTGACGGCGCGCGGCAAGGTGGTGCGCGAGTTGACCACCCGCCCCGACACGCCGGGCAAGACCATCCGCCTCACCATCGATGCGGGGTTGCAGGAATATGCCGGCCGCCGCCTCGCCACGCAGAGCGGATCGGTGGTGGTGATCGACTGCCAGAATGGCGACGTGCTCGCCATGGCGTCGATGCCGAGCTTCGACCCCAACAGCTTTTCCGACGGCATCAGCCATCTGGAATGGAACATGCTGTCGGAAGACGACCATGTGCCGCTGCGCAACAAGACGTTGCAGGGCCTTTACCCCCCCGGCTCCACCGTCAAGCCGATGGTCGCGCTGTCCTTTCTGGAAGCGGGTCTCAGCCCCGACGAGACCGTGCATTGCGGCGGCGCGATCCGCGTCGGCAACGGCCTGTTCCACTGCTGGAAACGCGGCGGCCATGGCGCGGTGAACATGCACCGGGGCATCGCGCAGAGCTGCGACATCTATTTCTATGTGCTCGCCCAGCGCCTCGGCATGCAGGTGATCGCCGACATGGCCCGGCGCCTCGGCCTCGGCCAGAAATTCCCGCTGCCCTACCCTAGCCAGAGCTACGGCACCGTGCCCGACCCGGCGTGGAAGCTGAAGAAATATGGCAAGGAATGGCAGATTTACGACACGGTGAACGCCACCATCGGCCAGGGCTATATGCTGGTGAACCCGACCCAGCTCGCGGTGATGGCCTCGCGCCTCGCATCGGGCAAGATGCTGATGCCGAACCTGCTCTACGGCGCGAAACGGCCCGCCCCCGGCTCGCTCGGCATATCGCAGGAGCATCTCGACATCATCCACAATGCGATGAGCGCGGTGGTGAACGGCGGCGGCACCGGCGGCGCGGCCCGCCTGCCCATTCCCGGCATGCTGATGGCGGGCAAGACCGGCACCGCGCAGGTGCGCCGCATCACCATGGCGGAACGCCGGGGCGGCGTGCGCGGCAATGCCTCGCTGCCGTTCAAGCTGCGCGACCATGCGCTGTTCCTGGGCTATGCCCCCTATGACAATCCCCGCTATGCGATCGCCACCATCATCGAGCATGGCGGCCACACCAACCGCATAGAGGACGCGCCGATGATCTCGGCCGACTGCATCAGCTATCTGGTCGACCCGGTGAAGGCGATGGAGCGGCTGGAAACCTACGAAAAGGGATGGGGTGGCACGCCGCAGCAGCGGCAGAAGGCGCAGATGAACGCCTATCGCCTCGCCAAGGGCCTCGCGCCCACGCTGCCGTCCGTCGACGCGGCGGCCAATGCGTCGGACCCGGCGGCAGAGGGAGCATCCAATGCCGCGGCCGACACCCCGCCTCCTTCGGATGGCGACAACAGCGCGCAAGAGGTGCCGGATTGAGCATCGTCCCCACCACCATCGCCCGCCTGCCCTGGCGCGTCATGCTGATCGTCACGGCGATCGCGACCTTCGGCATCGTCGTGCTCTACAGCGCGGCGAGCGGCAGCATGACGCCATGGGCGATCAACCAGATGGTGCGCTTCGCCGTCTTTTCGGTGATGGCGCTGGTGATATCACGCTTTCCTCCCTCCTTCTTCTCCCAATATGCGCTGCCCGGCTATGTCGCGGTGCTGGTCGCGCTGATCCTGGTGGAGCTGATCGGCGGCGTCGCGGGCGGCAGCCAGCGATGGATCAACCTGGGCTTCATGCAGTTGCAGCCGTCCGAATTCATGAAGCCGGTGATCGTGCTGGCGGTCGCGCGCTTCTACGCGCGCCTGCCGATCAGCGAGATACGGCGCTGGAACGCGATCTGGCCCGCGCTGGTGCTGATCGGCTTCCCCTGGGCGCTGGTGCTGGTACAGCCGGACCTCGGCACCGCGACGATGATCGCGGCGGGCGGCGTCACCGTGATGTTCCTCGCCGGGCTGCCGCTGCGCCTGTTCATCGGATCGGGGCTGGCGCTGGCCGCCGCCATCCCGATCGCGTTCAGTTTCCTCCACGATTATCAGCAGAAGCGGGTGCTGATCTTCCTCGACCCGGAAGCCGACCCGCTGGGTGCGGGCTATCATATCAGCCAGTCGAAGATCGCCATCGGTTCGGGCGGGCTGTTCGGCAAGGGCTTCCTGCGCGGCACGCAGAGCCATCTCGACTATCTGCCCGAAGGCCATACCGATTTCGTGTTCGCGACCATGGCGGAGGAATGGGGGCTGGCGGGCGGCGTCGCGCTGATCGGCGCGTTCCTGCTGCTGTTCCTGTGGGGCATAAAGGTGGCGATCCGCACGCAGGACCGCTTTTCCCGCCTGACCGCCGCCGGCCTCATCACCACGATCTTCTTCTATGTCGCCATCAACCTGATGATGGTGATGGGCCTCGCGCCCGTGGTCGGCATCCCGCTGCCGTTCATGTCCTATGGCGGATCGTCGATGCTGACGGTGATGCTCTGCCTCGGCATCATCATGGCGATCGACCGCGAGAACCGGAAGGGATCGACCGGGAACGGGTGGGGTTGAGGGCTGGCGTTAATCTCACGTCATCCCAGCGCAGGCTGGGATCGTTTGAGGCTGGCTTCCGCGCTATCGAGGAAGATGCCAGCCTTCGCTGGCATGACGGGATGAAGCGACGTCCCCGATCCCCATAGCCAGCGCCGCCGCCTGCCGCTATCACCTCGGCCATGCAGGTCCGTCTCGTCCGGTATTTCCTCGCCCTTGTGAAGGAGCGGCATTTCGCCCGCGCCGCCGATGCGTGCGGCGTGTCGCAGCCTACGTTGTCGGCCGGGATCAACGCGCTGGAGCGGCAATTGGGCAAGCGGCTGGTGCTGCGCGACCGCCGCTTCATCAGCCTGACGCCGGAGGGCGAGGCGCTGCTGCCCTGGGCGCGGCAGATGATCGCCGCGCAGGAAGGGATGACGAGCGCGCTCGCCGCCACCCATGGCGAGGTGAGCGGCCAGTTCCGGCTGGGCGCGATCCCCGCCGCCCTGCCCTTCGCCGGACCCATCGGGCAGGCGCTGCTGGCGAGCCGCCCGGCGCTGGCGCTGTCCGTCCGGTCGCTGACCTCGCGCGAGATCGTCCGCGCGCTAGCCGAATATGAGATAGACGGCGGCATCACCTATCTGGATCATGAGCCGCCCGCCAATGTGCTGAGCGTGCCGCTCTATACCGAGAATTACCGGCTGCTGGTCCGCGCGGGCGGGCAATGGGACGGGCGCGAGACGGTGAGCGTCGCCGAATTGCCGGAGCTGTCGCTGTGCCTGCTGCATCAGGGGATGCAGAACCGGCGCATCCTCGACGCGCGCATGGCCGAGCACGGCATCGCGCTGCACCCGCGCATCACGGCGGATTCCTATGTCGCGCTGTTCTCGATGGTGCAGGCCGGGCCGTTCGCGACGATCATTCCCGAAGGCTATGCCGCGCTGTTCCCGGACCTACGCTGGGCGCGGATGCTGCCGCTGACGGAAAGCGTGGCGGCCAGCCGCGTCGGCCTCGTCGTGCTGGACCGCGCGCCGCTGACCCCGCTCGCCAGCGCGGCGATAGAGGCGGCGCGCGCCCTCTCTTGATAGACAATCTCTATCAAACATGGTGCAGATCGATTTGACCTGCACCGCGCATCGGCGCATTATCGGCCGAATATCATAATTGGAACGGGTTAGATGACACAGGAAGGCGGCATCGCGGAGATAGTCGTGCGCCATCAGGACGGGAAAACCCCGGCGCGCGGCGCTCTGCTCCCCATATTGCACGATATTCAGGCCGAATATGGCCATATCAGCGAGGAGACGGTGCGCGAACTCGCCGCCGCGCTCAACCTCACCCGCGCCGAAGTGCATGGCGTGGTCAGCTTCTATCATGATTTCAACAGCAAGCCCGCGCCCCTGCCCGCGATCAAGCTGTGCCGGGCGGAAGCCTGCAAGGCACGCGGGGTCGAGGCGCTGGTCCCCGATGCCGAGCGCGCCGCCGCCGGGCGGGTGAAGATAGAAACGGTCTATTGCCTCGGCCTCTGCTCGGTCGGCCCCTCGGCGATGGTCGGCAGTGACGTGCATGCCGCCCTCACCCCGGAAAAGCTGAACGCGTTGATCGAGGAGGCGGCATGAGCACCGAAAAGAGCATCGTGCGCATTTCCGACGATGCGCTCGCCCTCGCGCTGGGCGCGGACAAGGTTGCGGCCGCATTCGAGAAGGCTGGCGCGACGGTGCAGCGCGTGTCGAGCTGGGGCATGCACTGGCTGGAGCCGCTGATCGAGATCGACGGCGTGGGCTATGGCAATGCGGCGCCGGGCGATGTCGCGACGATCCTCGCCGGGAGCGCGCCTTCCATCGGCCGGATCGAGGATCACCCGTTCATCGCGGAACAGCAGCGCCTGACCTTCGCCCGTGCAGGGAAAACCCGCCCCTTGAGCCTTGAGGATTATGCCGCAACCGGCGGCTGGATCGGCCTCGACAAGGCGCGGGCGATGAGCGCGCAGGCGATCGTCGAGGAGGTGAAGGCGTCGGGCCTGCGCGGGCGCGGCGGCGCGGGCTTCCCGGCGGGCATCAAGTGGGACACGGTGCGCAATGCGCGCGCGGACCAGAAATATATCGTCTGCAACGCCGACGAGGGCGACAGCGGCACCTTCGCCGACCGCATGGTGATGGAAGGCGATCCCTATATGCTGATCGAGGGCATGGCCATTGCGGGCCTCGCCGTCGGCGCGGACAAGGGCTATGTCTATATCCGCAGCGAATATCCGCATGCGATCGCGAAGATGCGCGCCGCCGTGAAGCATTGCGCGCACATCATCGCGCCTTTCTCCATCGAGATACGCATGGGCGCGGGCGCCTATGTCTGCGGCGAGGAAACGTCCTTGCTCAACAGCCTCGAAGGCCGCCGGGGCGAGGTGCGCGCCAAGCCGCCGCTGCCCGCGATCAAGGGCCTGTTCGGCAAGCCCACGGTCATCAACAACCTGCTCACCCTCGCCGCGATCCCGTGGATCATCGAGCATGGAGGGCAGGCCTATGCCGATTACGGCATGGGCCGGTCGCGCGGCACCATACCGGTGCAGATCGCGGGCAATGTGAAATATGGCGGCCTCTATGAGACGGCATTCGGCATCTCGCTCGGCGATCTGGTCAACCGGATCGGCGGCGGCACGGCGAGCGGCCGCCCGGTCCGCTGCGCGCAGGTCGGCGGGCCGCTGGGCGCCTATGTGCCGGTCGAGCAGTTCCACCTGCCCTTCGACTATGAAGCCTTCGCCGCCGTCGACGCGCTGATCGGCCATGCCGGCATCACCGTGTTCGACGACAGCGTGGACATGGCGCAGATGGCCCGCTTCGCGCTGGAATTCTGCGCGGCGGAAAGCTGCGGCAAATGCACGCCCTGCCGCCTCGGCTCGACGCGCGGGGTCGAGGTGATGGACCAGATCATCGCCGGACGCGATGTGGAGAGGAATCTCGGCCTGATCGAGGATCTGTCCGATACGATGAAATATGGCTCGCTCTGCGCGCTGGGCGGCTTCACGCCCTATCCGGTGATGAGCGCCATCAAATACTTCCCGGAAGATTTCAAAAACCGGGATCTTACGCGCGAGTCAGAACGCGCCGGAGAACACGCATGACCTACCAGCCCCAGGCCGATTTCGGCACGCCCGAAAGCCGCTCCACCGAGCAGGTGACGCTCACCATCGACGGTCGCCCCGTCACCGTTCCCGCCGGAACCAGCGTGATGCGCGCCGCCGCCGAGATCGAATGCTCGATCCCCAAGCTGTGCGCGACCGACAGCCTCGAAAGCTTCGGCTCCTGCCGCCTCTGCCTCGTCGAGATAGACGGGCGGCGCGGCACGCCCGCCAGCTGCACCACGCCGGTCGAGCCGGGCATGGTCGTCCACACCCAGACGCCGCATCTGCAAAAGCTGCGCAAGGGCGTGATGGAGCTTTATATCTCCGACCACCCGCTCGACTGCCTGACCTGCGCGGCCAATGGCGATTGCGAGCTTCAGGACCAGGCGGGCGCGGTCGGCCTGCGCGAGGTGCGCTATCCGGTCGAGGCGACGCATCTGGGGCAGGCCAAGGACCAGTCCAACCCCTATTTCGATTTCGACCCCAGCAAGTGCATCGCCTGTTCCCGCTGCATCCGCGCCTGCGACGAGGTGCAGGGCACGCTGGCGCTGACCATGCAGGGGCGCGGTTTCGATTCGAAGATCAGCGCGGGGCTGGCCTCGGATAATTTCCTCGGCTCGGAATGCGTGTCCTGCGGCGCCTGCGTGCAGGCCTGCCCCACCGCGACGCTGGTGGAGCGCAGCGTGGCGGAGATCGGCACGCCCGACCGCGCGGTCGTCACCACCTGCGCCTATTGCGGCGTCGGCTGCACCTTCCGCGCGGAGATGCGCGGCGAGCAACTCGTCCGCATGGTGCCGTGGAAGGACGGCAAGGCCAATCACGGCCATAGCTGCGTCAAGGGCCGCTTCGCCTGGGGCTATGCCCAGCATGCCGAACGCATTACCGAGCCGATGATCCGCGACAGCATCGACCAGCCCTGGCGCGTGGTGAGCTGGGACGAGGCGCTGGGCTTCGCCGCGACGAAGCTGAACGCGATCAAGGCGCGCTACGGCGCGACCGCGCTGGGCGGCATCACCTCGTCCCGCTGCACCAATGAGGAGACCTTCCTCGTGCAGAAGCTGGTGCGCGCGGGCTTCGGCAGCAACAATGTCGATACCTGCGCCCGCGTCTGCCACTCCCCGACCGGCTATGGCCTCAACAAGACCTTCGGCACCTCGGCGGGCACGCAGGATTTCGACAGCGTGGATGAAAGCGACGTCATCCTCGTCATCGGCGCCAACCCGACCGACGCCCATCCGGTATTCGGCAGCCATATGAAGCGCCGTCTGCGCGGGATCGACGGCCGTCCGCCGGCGAAGCTGATCGTCATCGATCCGCGCCGCATCGATCTCGTCCGCTCGCCCCATATCGAGGCGGATCATCATCTGGCGCTGCGCCCCGGCACCAATGTCGCGGTGCTGACCGCAATGGCGCATGTGATCGTCACCGAGGGGCTGGCCGACGAAGCCTTCATCCGCGAGCGCTGCGACTGGGACGAATATCAGCATTGGGCGGAGTTCGTCTCGCTGCCCACCAACAGCCCGGAGCATCTGGCCGCCGTCACGCAGGTGCCCGCCGAAACGCTCCGCGCCGCCGCGCGGCTCTACGCCACCGGGGGCAATGCGGCGATCTATTACGGCCTCGGCGTCACCGAGCACAGCCAGGGCAGCTCGACCGTGATCGCGATCGCCAACCTCGCCATGGCGACCGGCAATATCGGCCGGCGCGGCGTGGGCGTGAATCCGCTGCGCGGGCAGAACAATGTGCAAGGGTCGTGCGACATGGGCAGCTTCCCACATGAGCTGTCGGGCTATCGCCATATCTCGAACGCCTCCGTCCGCGCGCTGTTCGAGCAGGACTGGGGCGTGGAGCTGCCCCCGGAGCCGGGCCTGCGCATCCCCAACATGCTGGACGCCGCCGTCGAGGGCACCTTCCGGGGCCTTTATGTGCAGGGCGAGGATATCCTCCAGTCCGACCCCAATATCCAGCATGTCGCGGCGGGCCTCGCGGCGATGGACTGCGTGATCGTGCACGACCTGTTCCTCAACGAAACCGCCAATTACGCCCATGTGTTCCTGCCGGGGTCGAGCTTCCTCGAAAAGGACGGCACCTTCACCAATGCGGAACGCCGCATCCAGCTGGTGCGCAAGGTGATGACGCCGCTCAACGGCATGGCCGACTGGGAGGTGACGCAGGCGCTGGCGAACGCGATGGGCCTGGGCTGGAGCTATGCCCACCCTAGCGAGATCATGGACGAGATCGCGCGCCTGACTCCGACCTTCGCCGGGGTCAGCTTCGATCGGCTCGACAAGGAAGGCTCGCTGCAATGGCCGGTCAACGAGGCCCATCCCGACGGCTCGCCGATCATGCATGTCGACGGCTTCGTGCGCGGCAAGGGCCGGTTCGTCGTCACCGACTATATCCCGACCGAGGAAAAGACCGGGCCGCGCTTCCCGCTGCTGCTCACCACCGGGCGCATCCTCAGCCAGTATAATGTCGGCGCGCAGACGCGGCGGACGGAAAACAGCCTGTGGCACGGCGAGGACCAGCTGGAGATCCATCCGGTCGACGCCGAGGATCGCGGCATCCGCACCGGCGACTGGGTGAAGCTGTCGAGCCGCGCGGGCGAAACCACGCTGCGCGCGCTGGTGACGGATCGCGTCGCGCCCGGCGTTGTCTACACCACCTTCCACCACCCGGACACGCAGGCCAATGTCGTCACCACCGACTATTCGGACTGGGCCACCAATTGCCCCGAATATAAGGTGACGGCGGTTCAGGTCGGCGCCTCCAACGGCCCGACCGACTGGCAGCGCGACTATGACGAGCAGGCCCGCCGCTCGCGCCGCATCGCCCCGGTGGAAGCGGAGGCGGCCGAATGAGCGCGGGCGCCGACACCACCGCGACGCTGATCCGCATGGCCAACCAGATCGCGCAGGGCCTCGCGCGTGAGGCCGATCCGGCGGCGGCGGCGGCCGAGCATATCCGCCTCTATTGGGAACCGCGCATGATCAAGGCGTTGCTGGCCACCGGGGGCGCGGGCCTCTCGCCCATCGCCCAGGAAGCCTATGGGCGGCTGGCGGGGGCATGAGCGCGGACGACCGCTCCGCCCCCCTTCCCCAGCGGCCCGCCTCGCTGAAGCGCCTCGACCGGTCCGGCGCCGTCCGGCGGATCGGCCGCGCGATCGCGATCGAGGCGCCCGTCTCCATCGAATATAACGGCATCGCCTATGCGGTGATGATGGCCAGCCCGGCCGATATCGAGGATTTCGTCACCGGCTTTTCCCTTTCCGAAGGGGTGATCGGCTCGCCCGCCGACATAATCGCGCTGGAGGTAGCGGAAATCCCGCTCGGCTGGGTGGCGCGGGTGATCCTGACGCCCGAATGCGGCGACAGGGTGCTGGATCGCGCCCGCAACCGGGTGAGCGAGGGCAGCTGCGGCCTGTGCGGCCTCGAAAATCTGGAGCAGGTGATGCGCCCACTGCCTGCCATCGACACGGTGCCCGCCGCCGACGCGCCGACGCTGTTCCGCGCGCTGGACGGGCTCGCCGGCCATCAGCCGCTGTCGCGATCGACCGGCGCGGTGCACGCCGCCGCCTTCTGCTCGTCCGAAGGCGCGATCCTCATGGCGCGGGAAGATATCGGACGGCATAACGCGCTCGACAAGCTGGTCGGCGCGCTGGCGCGGCAAGGGACCGATCCGCGCACCGGCTTCTTCCTGCTGACCGCCCGCTGTTCCTATGAGCTGGTCGAAAAGACTGTGCTGGCCCGCTGCCCGCTGCTGGTGACGATTTCCGCGCCCTCCAGCCTCGCCATCGACCGTGCCGCCGCCCATGGCCTCACGCTCGTCGCGCTGGCCCGGCCCGACGCGATGCTGGCCGCGCACGATCCGCACGCGCTGTTCGGGTGAACCGGTCCGCCCCGGCGGCGGGGCCCTTCCGGCTTTATTCCCGTTGCCGAAACCTTCCCTTGCTTCATAAGTTGATGGAGAAAGGAGAAGATCATGACCGACGATATTCGCGCTGCGATGTGGAAGGCGATGGCGCAGAGCCCCTTCCTGATGGTGAAGCTGGATACCGGGCACGACCATGCCGAACCGCTCGTCGCCCAGCTCGACGAGGATGTGCACGGCAAATTCTGGTTCTACACCACGCGGGACAACCGCATCGCGCCGGGCGGCCCGGCCATGGCCCAGTTCGCCGCGCGCGATCATCGCCTGTTCTGCTGCATCTCCGGCACGCTGGTCGAGGAAGCCGACCCGGCGGTGATCGAGCGCTACTGGTCGCCGACCATCGACAGCTGGTATGACGGCGGCCGCAGCGACCCGGACCTGCTGATGATGCGCTTCGACCTCAAGGAGGCCGAGATCTGGCAACCCGACAGCACCCTGAAGGGGCTGTTCCGGCTGATGTCCGGCAAGGGCGGCGATCCCCGGAAAATGGGGCAGCATGACGTCGTTTCGCTGGAATAGGTTTCACTGGATAGGGGGCAGGCGCACCCGCCCTGCCCCGTCTGTTATCGGGAGACATATCATGGGATTTCTGGTTCGCCTGGGCCTTCTCGCCGGTGTCGGCACGGTTCTCTACAAGATGTTTCGCCGCGAGTCCGATGGCGCCGACAATGGCGAGGCCGCGCCGGTATTCTCGTCGGGCGTGGTGCGCAATGCCGGGCGCAAGGAACATAAATATGCGGAAGAAGACCGCCCGTGGGACAAGGTGGACGAGCAATCCGACGAATCCTTCCCGGCGAGCGATCCTCCGGCCAATTACTGATCCCGGCCCGCTGCCGCTCCTTCCATCGCCTCAAGGGGCGGGAGGCGGGTCTTGCCCGCTTGCCTTTGCCTGACGCTGCTGGCATTGCCAGCGAGCCGCTCGCACGATGTGGATAATCTTTCCGGGAACGAATGATGGAAGAGGCCGCGCTCTGCTTCCCGCCGGTGGCGGATCGCCGGACGAGGGTGCTCATCCTCGGCAGCCTGCCCGGCGCGCGCTCGCTGGCGCTCAGCCAATATTACGGGCATCCGCGCAACCATTTCTGGCCGATCGCGGCCGGGCTGACCGGCATCGACCTTCCTGCCCTGTCCTATGAGGACCGGCTCGCCGGATTGCTGGCGCGGCGGCTGGGTCTGTGGGACGTGGTGGCCGAGGCGGTCCGTCCGGGTAGCCTCGACCAGCATCTGCGCGCGATCCGTGCCAACAGCCTCGGCGAGTTCGTCGCCGGCCTGCCGGAGCTGCGCGCGATCGGCTTCAACGGCACCACCGCGAGCCGGATCGGCCGCAGGCAGTTGGAGCAGGATGCGGGCTTCGCGGACCGCACCGTCGCGCTGATCGACCTGCCCTCGACCAGCCCCGCCAACACCATGCCGCTTTCGCGCAAGGCCGAGCTGTGGCGGCAATTGGCGGCGTATATCGAATAGGACGGGTTGCATGCGGAACGCCCCGGCAGAAGACGGGTTGCGGGCAATAGCTGACCTGATCCTCCCCGATACGGGGAGGGGACCACCCGCAGGGTGGTGGAGGGGCATGCTCCATCAAGCGTAACTCCAGCGGCCTGTGCCCCTCCACCATGCTCCGCATGGTCCCCCTCCCCCAAAGGGGGAAAGGCTGCCAACCATCCAAAGCAGACGTTCAGTATAGGGTACGGAAACCATGCATCAGCCCAGCCAAAGCGCCCGCAGCCGCCCGCTAAAGCCTTCAGGCTGACACGAGGAAGCGCACCCGCAGGTCCAGACTGAACCCAGGAGCACTGGTCATCGCGAAGCCAAGTGTTTGAAAAGAATGGGGCGATCGACGGGATCCGAACCCGCGACCTCTGGTACCACAAACCAGCGCTCTAACCAACTGAGCTACGATCGCCACATTATCGACCTCCGCCGTGCGGAGAGGGGCCAATTAAGCGCGCCTGTCGGCAGCGTCAAGCATCCTTTTGCAATCGGGATGCCGCTTTTTCATTTTTCATGTCCCTGAGGACGAAAGCAAAAAGAGCGAGGCCGGAACCTCGCTCTTTTCATGCACCGGCGGGGGAATTTCCCCTTGTTGCCGGGCCAAAGCCCCGGCGCATGCCCTTCCGTCACAGGATATGCGCGGAAGGGACGCGCGCGGGTTGCAGGATCAGTTGACGGCGTCCTTCAGACCCTTGCCAGCCTTGAACTTGGGCTGGGTGGAAGCGGCGATGGTCATCGTCTCGCCGGTGCGCGGGTTGCGACCGGTCGACGCCTTGCGCTTCGAAACCGAGAACGTGCCGAAACCGACCAGGCGAACCTCATCCCCCTTCTTCAGGGCGCCGGTGATCGCATCGAACACGCCTTCGACCGCCTTGGTGGCATCAGCCTTGGAAAGACCGCTGCTCTCAGCGACCGCACTGATAAGATCCTGTTTGTTCATGCCTTGGGAACCCCCTTATCTGGCTTCAGTTGGGAATCAGTTGTGAAGGGCGCCATAAAGGCGTGGTTTTTCGCGTCTGTCAAAGGATAAAGCGCAAGAATGCGCCGGATTCAGGGGCATTGCGCCCATATTCCTCCGTCGCACCCGCACGATGCTCAATGCCGCAGCGCAACATCCCCCTCGCCGCCGGATGAGGAAAGCGGCTGGGCGGCCAGATCGTCCTCCTCCGACCAGGCGATCGGCTCCAGCGGGGCGGCGAGCGCCCGCGCCAGCACTTCATCGACATGCGACACCGGCACGATCTCCAGCCCTTCCGTCACATTTGCCGGGATTTCCGCCAGATCCTTCTGGTTGTCCACCGGGATGAGCACGGTCTTGATCCCGCCGCGCAGCGCCGCCAGCAGCTTTTCCTTGAGGCCGCCAATGGGCAGCACCCTGCCCCGCAGAGTCACCTCGCCGGTCATCGCCACGTCTTTTCGCACCGGCACACCGGTCAGCGTGGAAACGATGCTCGTCACCATGCCGATACCGGCCGAAGGACCGTCCTTGGGCACCGCCCCTTCGGGCAGGTGGATGTGGATATCCTTGCGCGCGAACACGCTGGGGCGGATGCCGTAGCCGGGCGAACGCGCCTTCACATAGGAAAAGGCGGCCTGCACCGATTCGGTCATCACCTCGCCCAGCTTGCCGGTGGTGCGGATCTGCCCCTTGCCGGGCACGGTGACCGATTCGATGGTCAGCAGCTCGCCGCCCACCTCGGTCCAGGCGAGACCGGTGACGGCGCCGATCTGGTTCTCCTCCTCCGACACGCCATGGCGATATTTGCGCACGCCCGCGAAGTCGTGGAGGTTTTCCGGCGTGATCGCGACCGCCTGCTCCTTGCCCTCCAGGATCTTGCGCAGCGCCTTGCGGGCGAGGCGCGCGATTTCCCGCTCCAGCGTCCGCACGCCCGCCTCCCGCGTATAATAGCGGATGAGGTCGCGCAGCCCTTCCTCGGTGACGGTGAACTCGCTTTCCTTCAGGCCATGGGCCTCGATCTGCTTGGGCACGAGGTGCCGCTGCGCGATCTCGACCTTCTCATCCTCCGTATAGCCTTCGAGGCGGATGATCTCCATCCGGTCCAGCAAGGGCTGCGGCAGGTTGAGGCTGTTTGCGGTGGTCACGAACATCACGTCGGAAAGATCGACGTCGATCTCCAGATAATGATCCTGGAACCGGCTGTTCTGCTCCGGGTCCAGCACCTCCAGCAGGGCGGAGGCCGGGTCGCCCCGGAAATCCTGCCCCAGCTTGTCGATCTCGTCGAGCAGGAACAGCGGGTTCATCGTGCCCGCCTTCTTGAGGTTGGTCACGATCTTGCCCGGCAGCGAGCCGATATAGGTGCGCCTGTGGCCCCTGATCTCGGCCTCGTCGCGCACGCCGCCCAGCGACTGGCGCACGAACTCGCGTCCGCACGCCTTGGCGATCGACTTGCCAAGCGAGGTCTTGCCCACGCCCGGAGGACCGACGAGGCACAATATCGGCCCCTTCAGCTTGTTGGTGCGCGCCTGCACCGCGAGATATTCGACGATGCGGTCCTTGACCTTCTCCAGCGCGAAATGATCGGCATCGAGGATTTCCTGCGCGCGGACCAGATCGTTCTTGACCTTGCTCTTCTTGCCCCAGGGCAGCCCCAGCAGCACGTCGAGATAGTTGCGCACGACCGTCGCCTCGGCCGACATGGGCTGCATGGTCTTCAGCTTCTTCAACTCGGCATTGGCCTTCGCCTTCGCCTCCTTGGAAAGCCTGGTCTTGTTGATCTTGTCCTGCAGTTCGGCCAGTTCGTCGCCGTCCTCGCCGTCGCCATTGCCCAGTTCGCGCTGGATGGCCTTGAGCTGCTCGTTCAGATAATATTCGCGCTGGGTCTTTTCCATCTGGCGCTTGACGCGGCCACGGATCTTCTTTTCGACCTGCAACACGCCCAGTTCGCCCTCCATGAAGGCGAACACCATCTCCAGCCGCTTGGCCGGGTCGGTTTCGGTCAGCAGCGCCTGCTTGTCCGACACCTTGACGTTGATGTTGGCCGCGACCGCATCGGCGAGCCGGCCCGGCTCCTCGATCTCGCGCAACTGCATCGGCGTTTCGGCGGGCAGCTTCTTGTTGAGCTTGGCGTAATTCTCGAACTGGTCGGCGACCGAGCGCATCAGCGCGGACACCTGCGGGCCGGTGGCGGCCTCTTCGGGCAGCGCATCGACATCGGCCGTGACGAAGCCGTCGGCCGGCGAGGTCGCGATCAGCTTCGCGCGCTGCTTGCCCTCCACCAGCACGCGCACGGTGCCGTCGGGCAGCTTCAGCAATTGCAGCACCGTCGCGATGACGCCCACGTCGTACATGGCGTCGCGATCGGGCTCATCCTCCGCCGGGTCGAGCTGCGAGACGAGGAAGATTTCCTTGTCCGCTTCCATCGCCTTTTCCAGCGCGACGACGCTCTTGTCGCGCCCGACGAACAGGGGAACGATCATATGCGGAAACACGACGATGTCGCGCAACGGCAATAGGGGCAGTTGTGTGTTCAATGCTTTCTCCATCGTGCCGCCGGCAGCGGCATCGGGATCAAATATGTGGTCTGCGCGGCGGCAATCAATGGCGGGGTGCGTTTTGCCGCAAAATCACGCCGGTTCATGGCGCTCCACCGCATGCGGACCGGTGACCGCTCAGAACGGCAGCTTGAAGCCGGGGGGCAGCGGCAGGCTGCTGGTCATCTTGGCCATTTCCGCGCCGCTCACCTCGTCGGCCTTCTTGCGCGCATCGTTGAACGCGGCGACGATCAGGTCCTCCAGGATCGGCTTTTCGGACGGGGAAAGCAGGCTGTCGTCGATGCTGAGGCCGACGATCCGGCCCTTGGCGGTCGCCCGCACCTTCACCACGCCGCCGCCGGAAACGCCCTCGACCTCCAGCTTGTCGAGATTTTCCTGCGCCCTCGTCAGCTCTTCCTGCACGCGATTGGCCATGCCGAGGATTTCATTCAGATCTTTCATGCGCTTGCGCTCCATTTCGCATCGTCATCGATCGGCAGCAGTTCGGCATCGGGAAACGCCTCCATCGCCGCCTTCAACACCGGGGTTTCGAGAATCGCCTTCTTCGCGGCCTCCTCTTCCGCCGCCTTCCGCTCCGCCAGGCTCGGCTGCGCGTCGCCGCCGACGGCGGACAGCTGCCAGCGGGCCTGCGTCACCGCATCGATCGCCTGCTTCATCCGGTCGATGGTTTCGCGGTCCATCGGCCGGACCGGCTGGAAATCCAGCTCCGGTGGCTCATAACGCACTGGGCGGATCAAATGCTCCATCTCGTCGGCGACCAAGGCATGATTGCCGTCCCACAACCGCTTCACCAGCGCCTCGAAGCTGGCGGGCATGGTGGAGGCGGGCGCGGGCGGGGCCGCCGGCGCGCTTTCCGCCGCCGGGGCGGAGGCCGCGCCCGCAAAGCCGCCGCCCTGGCTCAGCATGCGGGCAAGGTCGGAAGGATCGGGCAGGCTCGCCGCATGGACGATGCGCAGCAGCGCCATCTCGGCGGCCTCCATCGGCATGACAGCGCGGGAAACCTCCTCATGTCCCTTGAGCAGCAGTTGCCAGAGGCGATGGAGCGGCGCGAAGCCCAACTGGCTCGCCCAGTCGGCCAGCGCCTCCCGCTCTTCCGCCGACTGGATGGGGTCGTCATGGCGCCGCCCGGCCTTGGCCATGGTGACCGCATGCACGATTTCCATCAGCCCGCGCAGGATCGCCAGCGGCTCGACGCCCAGTTCATGCTGGTCGGCCATCGCCCGCAGCACGTCCTCGCCGCGCCCTTCGAGGATCAGCCCGAACAGACGGCGGATCGCGCCCCGGTCGGACAGGCCCAGCATCTCGCGCACCTGGCCTGCGGTGACGAGCGCACGCTCCCCTTCCCCGCCGCCGCCCAGCTCCGCATGGGCGATCGCCTGGTCGAGGATCGAGAGGCCGTCGCGCGCGGAGCCTTCGGCCGCCTGCGCGATCAGCTTGAGCGCATCGGGCTCGGCCGCGACGCCCTCGGCCTCGATCACATGGGCGAAATGGTCGGCCAGCTTCTCCGCCGAAATCCGCCGCAGATCGAAGCGCTGGCAGCGCGACAGCACGGTGATCGGCACCTTGTTCACCTCGGTCGTGGCGAACAGGAACTTCACATGGGCGGGCGGCTCCTCCAGCGTCTTCAGCAGCGCGTTGAACGCGTTCTTCGACAGCATGTGCACTTCGTCGATGATGTAGATCTTGAAGCGCGCCGACACGGCGGCATAGCGCACCGCCTCGATGATCTCGCGCACATCGTCGACGCCGGTGTGGCTGGCCGCGTCCATCTCGATCACGTCGATATGGCGTCCTTCCGCGATCGCCTTGCACGGCTCGCACACGCCGCAGGGGTCGATGGTGGGGCCGCCCTGCCCGTCCGGCCCGACGCAGTTCAATGCCTTGGCGATGAGGCGCGCGGTCGACGTCTTGCCGACGCCGCGCACGCCGGTCATCAGGAAGGCATGGGCGAGACGGCCGCGCCTGATTGCGTTGCCCAGCGTCTGCACCATCGCATCCTGACCGATCAGCTCGCTGAACGTCTGCGGCCGGTATTTGCGCGCCAGCACGCGATAGGCGGTGTCGGTCCGGGCCGGGGCGCGGGTCTGGGGCGGAGGGGATTCGTCAAACATCGGACCCATCTGTAACGGCTGGCGCGGCGCTTGTCGAAGGATGGATGGGAGGGAAATGATCCATGCGCCGTTTCGGCGGCACCGACGGAAAAGCCGGAAGGAAACGGGCCAGAGGAAAGGAGGTGGGAGCCGGAACGACCCGCAGCAAAATCGTTGTGGCTGCTTCCGTCAGGACCTGACCAGGTTGGCGACGGCTGCGTCCGCCCGACTCCCGCTGGCCATATGGCCGCTGCCGCCGGGAATTGCAAGAGGATGCCCGCCCGGCCTCAATCCCTGAATCCTCATATCCCCTGCAAATTGTGATATTCCCCCGGTATCCGCACCGTCAGCGTCTCCATGTCGCCGGGAATGTCGATCTGGCAGGCAAGGCGGCTGGTGCGCGTCGCGGCGGCGGCGAGGTCGAGCATATCCTCCTCCGCCTCGCTCGCCGGGCGCAGGCGCGCGAAATCCTCGGCGGAGACGATCACATGGCAGGTCGAGCAGGCCATCTGCCCCTCGCAGGTGCCCTCCAGCGGCTGGCCCGCCGCCTGTGCGATGTCGAGCAGATTGTCGCCGGCCGGCGCCTCGACCTCCTGCACCTGCTGACCGTCGGCGCTGATAAAGCGGACGAGCGTCATTCCTTCATAGTCTCCCCGTTATTAGCCCCCTTGCCGCCCCCTTCGACCGGGACGCAGCCCTGTGCGCGGGCCGCCTCTTCCATCTTTTGCGCCGCCGCATCGATTTCGGCAAGGGTGGTATAGCGTCCGAAACCGAGACGGATCGAGGAGCGCGCCTCCCGGTCGGACAGGCCGAGCGCGCGCAGCACATGGCTGGGGCGGCCCGATCCGCTGGCGCAGGCGGACCCCAGCGACAGCGCGACGCCCCGGCAGTCGGACAACAGCCGCGCGGCGTCCAGCCCATCGCGCCGCAGGTTGAGATTGCCGTGATAGCGCGCCTCCGCGCTGCCGTTGAGGGTCCAGCCCGAAAGCCGCTCCCGCGCGCGCTGCCACAGCGCCTCGACATGGGCGGTGTCCTCTTCCCGCCGCGCGCCCATCAGCCGCGCCGCCTCGCCCAGCCCGACGCACAGCGCGGGCGAGAGCGTGCCGGGGCGCAAGCCTTCCTCCTGCCCGCCGCCATGGAGCAGCGGCGGCAGCTCCAGCCCCTCGCGCAGCCAGAGCGCGCCGATGCCCTTGGGGCCGTAGATCTTGTGGCCGCTGATCGCGATCATGTCGGCGCAAGCGGGCAGATCGACCCGGCCGAAGCCCTGCACCGCATCGCACAGGAACAGCGCACCCACTTCATGCGCCAGCCCGGCGAGCGCCTCGGCCGGCTGGATCACCCCGATCTCGTTATTGACCAGCATCACCGCGAGCAGCGCCGCGCGCCCGTCCAGTTGCGCCGCGACGCTCGCCGGGTCCAGCAGCCCGTCCGGCCCGACCGGCAGCAGCACCGGCTCGAACCCCTCCTCGCCCAGCGCCAGCACCGTGTCGCGCACGGCGGAATGTTCGGTATCGGCGGCGAGCACGCGCACGCGCCGGGGGTCCAGCCGCCGCGCCCGCCGCGCCGCGCCCTGTATCGCGATGTTGAGCGCCTCGGTCGCGCCGGAGGTGAAGATGGCGCGCCCCCCTTCCGGCATCAGCGCCGCCACCCGCCCACGCGCGACCTCGACGGCGGCGGCGGCGGCGCGGCCCGGCCTGTGGGCGCTGTGCGGATTGGCGAAGCGCTCGCGCAGCCATGGCTCCATTGCCGCGAACACCTCCGGCGCGAGCGGGGTCGTCGCCTGATAGTCGAGATAGATCGCATCCTTCATGCCGCCGCCTCCACCCCGGCGATCGCCCGCCATTGCTCGATGAAGCGCCGCACCTGCGCCTGCGTGGTGGAACGGCCGAAGCTCACCCGCACCACCTCGTCGGCGGTCTTGTCGTCCCAGCCCATCGCCTTCAATACCGGGCTGGTCTTGAGCGTGCCGGACGAGCAGGCCGACCCCGCCGACACCGCGATGCCCGCCATGTCGAAGCGGATGAGCTGCGCCCGCGCCGCCTGCCCCGGCATGCGATAGCTGGCGATGGTGGGCAGGCGCTCCGCCCCCTCCGCGACGACCTGCCCGCCACTCGCACGGATCGCGTCGTCGAGCATTACCCGCAGCCGCACCGCCTCGGCCAGCCAGTCGCGGCTTTCCTCCAGCGCGGCGGCCATCGCCAGCACGCCGGGCAGATTCTCGGTGCCGCCGCGATAGCCCTGCTCCTGCCCGCCACTCGGGTGCAGCCGCGTCAGGTCGCGCACCAGCAGCGCGCCGACACCGGGCGCGCCGCCGAATTTGCAGGCGCTGATCGCGATCATGTCGGCGGCAAGCGGCAGGTCGATCTTGCCCGCGCCCTGCGCGCAATCGCAGAACAGCAGTCCACCCTGCGCGTGGACGGCCTCGGCCAGATCCGCGATCGGCTGGATCACCCCGGTTTCGCTGTTCACCTGCTGGATCGCGTGGAGCGCCCCCGGCTCGGTCGCCGTCACCCGCCCGTCGGCATCGACCGGCAGGCGATGCGCGTCCTTCGTCACCCGCAGCACCGCGTCATGCTCGACCGGGGAGGTGACGATGCGCACCGCCTTCGACCGGGTGAGCGCGATGGCGATCGCCTCGCTCGCGCCGGAGGTGAAGAGGATAGCCCCGTCCCACCCCAGCGCCGCCGCGATCCGCGTCCGCGCCTCCTCCAGCGCGGCGCGCGCGGCGCGCCCTTCCGCATGGGGGGAGGAAGGGTTGGCCCAGCGCTCCAGCCCCTCGGCCATCGCCCGCCGCGCCGCGCCGCTGACCGGCGCGGTCGCCGCATGATCGAGGTAGATGCGTTCAATTCGGGACAAATTGGCGGGACTGCCCAAGGCGCTGCACTCATTTTATTGCGAAAAGCGGATGCGATCCTATATAGGCGCACAACCGTCTGTCGCCAGCGTCGATCGCGAGGGCAGGCCCGATATTCACATTCCAGCTTTTTGCAGGTGCCATGCCCGACGTAATTTTCCCCGGCCCGGAAGGGCGCCTCGAAGGCCGCTTCAGCCCCCCGCCCCGCCCGCGCGCGCCGGTCGCGATGATCCTCCACCCCCATCCGCAGGGCGGGGGCACGATGAACGACCGCATCACGCAGGCGCTCTACAAGACGTTCCAGAAGCGCGGTTTCGCGACGCTGCGCTTCAACTTTCGCGGCGTGGGCCGCAGCCAGGGCACGTTCGACAACGGCATCGGGGAATTGTCCGACGCCGCCGCCGCGCTCGACTGGGTGCAGAGCTTCCATCCCGAAGCGCAGACGACCTGGATCGCGGGCTTCTCCTTCGGCGCGTGGATCGCGATGCAGCTTTTGATGCGCCGCCCGGAGATACGCGGCTTCATCTCGGTCGCGCCGCCCGCCAACATGTACGACTTCTCGTTCCTCGCGCCCTGCCCGTCCTCCGGCATCATCGTGCAGGGAACGAATGACGAGGTGGTGACGGCCAATGCGGTGCAGAAGCTGGTCGACAAGCTGCGCACGCAGAAGGGCATCACCATCCACCATGACGAGATCAAGGGCGCGAACCATTTCTTCGAGCATGAGCTGGAACAGCTGATGATGTCGGTCGACAATTATCTCGACATGCGCCTGGCGCCCGACAGCCCGATCAAGTGATCCGGTTGCAATGACGGAATGAGGGCCGGTCCTGCGGGATCGGCCTTTTTTTTCTTTGGGCAAGTACCGGCTGGAAGCGGACGCCCCCAACCGTTCGGGCTGAGCTTGTCGAAGCCCTGTTCTTGTTCTTCTCCAACGCAGAAAAAAAGGACAGCCGTTGGGCTTCGCCCGCCCTACGGGTCGACAAGCTCAGGGCGAACGGAGGTGGGTGCCGCTCTCATTTTCCCGTCATGCCAGCGCAGGCTGGCATCTCAGGAGGCGGCGCGCGGCATCGCCTGCGGCCCCAGCCTGCGCTGGGGCGACGGATCGGGGACGCCCGCGCGCGCCCTCCCTAAAGCACCCGGCTGTCATAGGCCCATTGCAGCAGCGCCTGCCTCTGGCGCGCGCGGCAGAAAGGGTTGCCCGGCTCGCAATGTTTCAGCACCTGCGCCTTGTGGCGGCTGAACGCCCGCCAGCGCGCGATCTGGCGGCGGTCTTCCTCCAACATGCGCCTGCCGGAATAATAGCGGCAATACCATTGAAACCAGCCGCGCGGGTCGTCGGGGTGGATCCAGCCCTTCTCCACCCAGACGCGCAGCGGCACGCTCGCCCGCACGCCGAAATGGTTGAGCGTGCAGTCCGCCCGGCCCGCAGCCAGTTTCGCCCGCTCGAACCAGTGCGCGGGAAACTCGTCCCGGCAATCGGTCATATATTTGCCGCAGAACACGCCCAGCTCCAGCATCTCCACCGGGGTCAACTCCGGCTGGAAGGCGGGGTCGAACGCCTCCCCCATCGGCGCTGTCCGCCTATAGCGATAGCCCCGCTGCATCCGGTCGTTGACGATGATCTCGACGGCGTCCTCCATGGCGTCAGGGCCCGACCGGCACCGTCCAGATGGCGACATTGCCGAACATCACCAGCGCGGCGACGATCATCAGCCAGCCCTGCCTGCGGTTGCGGGGCTGCTTCACCAGCACCCACACGCCTCCGGCGGCCAGCATCAGCCCCGCCAGCATCAGCAGCGACAATAGGGTGCCGGACCAGGACGACAATTGCGCAACGCTATTCATGATCTTTCCTTTTCTCCCCGTTCCCCGCATAGTCGCGCAACTGTCAGGTGGCAATTCCACGACAGGGGGCCTAGATAGGCCGCGAATCGAATCACCTCGAATGAAGGTTCGCCTCCACCATGCGCATTGCCATTGCATCCGACCATGCCGCCATAGAGCTAAAGTCGCAGCTCGCCGACTGGCTGCGGGAACAGGGGCATGAGGTCAGCGATCTCGGCCCGGCCGACGCCAGCAGCGTCGACTATCCCGATTATGGCTACAAGCTGGCGCAGGCGATCGCCACCGGCGCGGCGGAGCGCGGCGTCGCGCTGTGCGGATCGGGCATCGGCATCTCCATCGCCGTCAACCGCAACCCGGCCTGCCGCTGCGCGCTGGTGGGCGAGCCCCTGTCCGCCGCCCTCGCGCGCGAGCATAACGACGCCAACATCATCGCGATGGGCGCGCGCCTCACCGGCCCGGACATGGCGAAGGCCTGCCTTTCCGCCTTTCTTTCCACCGATTTTGCCGGCGGGCGGCATCAGCGCCGCGTCGACAAGCTGACTACCCCCGCGCTCTGAGCCAGAAAGGATTTCGCCCATGAGCACCGCCGCCCTCGAAGCCGCAAACGACATCCGCGCCGCCGATTTCTTCAGCGCCGACGTCGCCACGCGCGACCCCGCCGTCGCCGCCGCCATCGGCAAGGAACTGAAGCGTGAGCAAGGCCAGATCGAGCTGATCGCCTCGGAAAATATCGTCAGCAAGGCGGTGCTGGAGGCGCAGGGCTCGGTCTTCACCAACAAATATGCGGAAGGGTATCCGGGCAAGCGCTATTATCAGGGCTGCGAACCGTCCGACGAGGTGGAGCGGCTCGCCATCGACCGCGCGAAGCAGCTGTTCGACTGCGGCTTCGTCAACGTGCAGCCGCATTCGGGCGCGCAGGCCAATGGCGCGGTGATGCTGGCGCTGACGCAGCCGGGCGACACGATCATGGGCCTCAGCCTCGATGCGGGCGGGCACCTGACGCACGGCGCGCGTCCGGCGCTGTCGGGCAAATGGTACAACGCCGTCCAATATGGCGTGCGCGAGGACACCCACCTGATCGATTACGACCAGGTCGAGCGGCTGGCGGTCGAGAGCAAGCCCAAGCTGATCATCACGGGCGGCAGCGCCTATCCGCGCCACATCGAATTCGCCCGCTTCCGCGCGATCGCGGACAAGGTCGGCGCGCTTTTCATGGTGGACATGGCGCATTTCGCGGGTCTGGTCGCGGGCGGCGAGCATCCCACCCCCTTCGGCCATGCGCATATCGTCACCACCACCACGCACAAGACGCTGCGCGGCCCGCGCGGCGGCATGATCCTGACCAATGACGAGGCGATCGCCAAGAAGATCGATTCGGCGGTGTTCCCCGGCCTTCAGGGCGGCCCGCTGATGCATGTGATCGCCGCCAAGGCGGTCGCGTTCGGCGAGGCGCTGCGCCCCGAATTCAAGACCTATGCCAAGGCGGTGATCGCCAATAGCAAGGCCCTGGCCGGGCGGCTCGAACAGCGCGGCCTCGCCGTGGTTTCGGGCGGCACCGACACGCACCTCTCGCTCATCGACCTGCGCCCCTACGGCATCAGCGGCAAGGATGCCGACGAGGCGCTGGAGCGCTGCGGCATCACCTGCAACAAGAACAGCGTGCCAGGCGACCCGCTACCGCCGACCAAGACCAGCGGCATCCGCGTCGGCTCGCCCGCGGGCACGACGCGCGGCTTCGGCATCGCAGAGTTCGAGGCGATCGGCGACATGATCGCCGATGTGCTCGCCGGGGTGCGGGACAAGGGCGAGGCGGGCGACCCCGCCGTCGAGGCCGATGTCCGCGCCCGCGTGCAGGCGCTGACCGCCCGTTTCCCGATCTACGAGGGCTGATCGGCCGTGAAATGTCCCGACTGCAATGGGGAATGGGAGACGTCGCCGTCTTTCTGCTCCCATTGCGGCCGGACCGGCGGCGACACGACGCCCGCGCGGACGCTTTCCGTTTCCGCCCCCTCCCAGTCCCGCCTGTCACCGGAACGCGCCGCCTATAGGGAGCGCCTGCCGGAACGGAAGCCCTTTCCGCTGGAATGGGTCTTCCCGGCAATCCTGCTCGGCTCGCTGGGCGCGCTGATCGGCTGCATCCTGCCCGGCCAGCCGTGGCAGCCGGGCGCGCTGATCGGCTTCCTGCTCGTCGCCCTGCCCAAAAAGAAGTTGAGTTGAACGCTTATGCGATGCCCCTTTTGCGGCCATGAAGACAGCCAGGTAAAAGACAGCCGCCCGACCGAGGACGGATCCGCCATCCGCCGCCGCCGCCAGTGCGAGGCCTGCACCTCCCGCTTCACCACCTTCGAGCGCATCCAACTGCGCGACATCTGGGTGCTGAAAAGCGAGGGACGGCGCGAGCCGTTCGAGCGCGACAAGCTCGCCCGGTCGCTCGACATCGCCTGCCGCAAGCGCCCCATCGACGCCGCGCAGATCGAAAAGCTGGTGTCCAGCATCCAGCGGCGGATCGAGACAAGCGGCGAGAGCGAAGTCACCAGCGCCTATATCGGCGAACTGGTGATGGACGCGCTCAAGGCGCTGGACAGCGTCGCCTATATTCGCTTCGCCAGCGTCTACAAGGATTTCCGCGAGGCCAAGGATTTCGAGGATTTCGCCAGCACGGTGAAGGAAGTCGGCGGTGAGTGACGCCGCCGCTGCCGCCGCCCCCAAGCCGGTCATAGTCCTTGTCCGCCCGCAGCTGGGCGAGAATATCGGCAAGGCGGCGCGGGCGATGCTGAATTTCGGCCTCACCGAAATGCGCCTTGTCACGCCGCGCGACGGCTGGCCCAACCCCGATGCGGGCCCGGCGGCGGCGGGGGCCGACAGCGTGCTGGAACAGGCGCGGGTCTATGAAAGCCTCGCCGAGGCGGTCGCCGACTGCGCCCATGTCTATGCGACCACGGTGCGCAAGCGCGGCGTCACCAAGCCGGTGGTGACGCCGGAGGAAGCCGCGCGCGAAATTCACGCGGCGCAGGGCCGCAGCGCCTATGTGTTCGGGCCGGAACGCTCCGGCCTCGAAACCGACGATGTGGCGCTGGCGCGGAAGATATTGACGGTGCCGATCAACCCGGATTTCGGATCGCTCAACCTCGCGCAGGCGGTGATCCTGTGCGCCTATGAATGGTCCAAGGGCGCATGGTCGAAGGGCGCGGAGCTGGTTTCCCCGACCGAGGAAGAGCTGCTGCCCCCCGCCCCGCAGGAGGAGCTGGAGGGCATGATCACCCAGTTCGAAACGCTGCTGGATGGGGCGGGCTATTTCTTCCCGCCCGACCGCGCGCCCGCGACCAGACGAACGTTGCGCAATCTGCTGACCAAGCCGGGCTGGAACCATCTGGAGGTGCGCACGCTGCGCGGGGTCCTTTCCTCGCTGGCCAATCCGCGCCCGCGCTGAGCGGCTCCGGCCATTGGCCCGGCGCGTCCCGTCCAGCCCGGTTGACAACGTTTCCCTTTTCGCTTGAACAAGGCTCCCTCCCCCGATTAGAGCTCAGGCTCGACAAGAGGAGAGACGCCGATGACGACCCGCCGCGACCTTATGACCGGCGCCCTGCTGGGGGCCATGCTGGGCGCGCCGCTGGTGGCCCCGGTCGCCGGCCTTGCCCAGACCTTCCGCGCCATCCCGCAACGCGCGTCCGCCCGCGTGATCATCGACAATGATTTCGCCGGAGACCCCGACGCGCTGGTCGCGCTCGCGCATCAACTGCTGACGCCCAAGACGCGCACGGTGCTGATCACCGCCTCCGGCCTCGACCAGAAGCTCGCCGGCAAGGCGGTTGCCGGGCGCAGCGCGGCGCTGGGGCGCGATATCGCCATCGACCTGATGAAACGCGCGGGGCTCGTTTCGCCGCCGCCCGTGCTCGCCGGGCCGGAGAGCTTCGGTGCCGGCGATGCGCAGATCACCGATGCGGCGCGGGCCATCGTCGCCGAAGCGATGCGCGAGGACAAGCTGCCGCTCTTCATCACCTGCGGCGGCCCGCTCACCAATGTCGCGGCGGCGCTGCGGCTGGAACCGGCCATCGCGAAGCGGATGACGCTCATATGGATCGGCGGCGGCGCCTATCCCAAGGGCGGCTGGGAATATAATCTCGCCACCGACCCGGACGCGGCGCGCCATGTGATCGAACGAAGCACCCTCCCGCTCTGGCAGATCCCGCAGAACGCCTATCGCCAGATGCAATATTCCGTCGCGGAAATGGCGACGGCCTTGCGGCCGATCTCGCCCTTCTCCGCCTGGCTCTATGACCGCTTCACCTCGCCGCCGGACTTCATCGACGTGAGCGGCGCCTGGCCGCTGGGCGACAGCCCGACCGTGCTGCTATCGGCGCTATCGCCCGAGAGCAGCCGCTTCGAGGATCGCCCGGCGCTGCGCATCGGCCCGGACATGAGCTATGGCGCGCCGGTCGAAGGCCGCATGGTGCGCGTGTTCGAAACGCTCGACGCGCGGCTGACCTTCGCGGATTTCATCGCCCTGCTGCGCCTGCATGCGGACGGCGCGCTGCCCGCCCCGGCCTGAGCGAAGGCGGTTCAGGCCCGGAGGCGGTCGAACTCCGCCATCTCATAGCCGATGGACGCCTCCACCAGTTGCTCCCACAGCGCGGCGATCACCTCGGCGGGCGCGCCCAGCCTCTCCGCCTCGGCCCGCGCATTGGCGATGACCTGCGCCTTGCGCGCCTCGTCGCGGACATGGCCGCGCTCCGGCTTGATCCGGGCGGCGGCGCGCATATGGGCGAAGCGCTCGGCCAGCAACGCAACGAGCCGGCGGTCGATCCCGTCCACCCCGGCGCGCACCTGCTCCATCGTCTGATAGTCTTCCGCGTTCATGCCCGCCGCGTTAAAGCCCTTGTTCCCGCCTGTCGAGGGTTGACATCGGCCTTCCCATTCTTCATAGGCGCGCCTTCGCAATTGGCTCCGCATCCCGGTGAAGCGGTGGCCCTGCCCCTGAAACATGGCAAGCAGGCGATACCGGGGCCATTCACCTTCCCCGAAAAGTGGGAACCGGTTTTCGGATCAGGAAGGTGAACACAAACGTTAGAAGCAATTTGCAAAGGACATGTCATGACGAAGCGCACCAGCGCCAAGTATAAAATCGACCGCCGGATGGGCGAAAACATCTGGGGTCGCCCGAAAAGCCCGGTCAACAAGCGCGAATATGGCCCCGGCCAGCACGGCCAGCGCCGTAAGGGCAAGATGTCCGACTATGGCATTCAGCTGCGCGCCAAGCAGAAGCTGAAGGGCTATTATGGCGACATCACCGAGAAGCAGTTCAAGAAGAACTACACCGAAGCCTCGCGCATGAAGGGCGACACCGGCCAGAACCTGATCGGCCTGCTGGAACGCCGCCTCGACGCGGTCGTCTACCGCGCCAAGTTCGCGCCGACCATCTTCTCGGCGCGCCAACTCGTTTCGCACGGCCACATCTATGTGAACGGCGTGAAGTGCAACATCGCCTCGCGTCTGGTGAAGCCGGGCGACGAGATCACGCTGGGCAAGAAGGCCCGCGAAATGGCGCTGGTGCTGGAGGCGCAGAGCCTGCCGGAACGCGACATCCCCGATTATGTCGCGCCCGACGGCCCGGCCAAGGTCACCTACACCCGCGTTCCGGCGCTGGACGAAGTGCCCTATCCGGTGAAGATGGAACCGAATCTGGTCGTCGAATTCTATTCGCGCTGATCGCTTCGGCATCGAAAAGTTTCAGGAAAGGCGGCCCGCGGGTCGCCTTTTTTATTCACCTCATAAGCAATGCCGATTTTTTTCGCGGCATCGGCCAGCCTTCGATCGAAGGTCCACAGGCGAACGTCCTGGTTCAAAATGGTAGCCGCGAGCAAATTCACATCGACATAGCCGAGTCCAAGGCTGAAAAGCCGCCTTGCCTCGATGAATGAGAGGATTTCCTCCGTTTCGACAGAGGAAACCGAAGGCAAGAGCGACAAGTCTGCCAACGTCCGCCTTCGGTCCGAGATAGAGCCAAGCGCAAGCTCACCAATGATATAGGGATGGATCACCACTTCGGATCGCATGAGGCAATCCACCAGCTTTGGCTCTCCTTGCCTGAAATGCTGAACCCAAACAGACGTATCGGCAAGAATCATCCCTCACCCCGGCGGCGCGGAGCGATTTCCAGATCGGGGCTGCTACCGCCAAGCCTCGCCAGCCTCTTGGCAGCTTCCCTCTCAACCAAAGCCTTTACCCCTTCCCGATAGATGAGCTGTCGGTCTGTGGTACCGAGATAAAGACCGGCTCGACGCAATAAAGCCTCATCAGCCCGATCCTTCTCGATAATTTTTTCCGATACCGGTTGCCCGGCTCGCTCAAACTCTACAGTCTTGCTGCTCAGATCAAGATTCGCGGTTTTCCAACCCGCATCACGCCATGCAGTCGTTTGCGAATGGCCCCTTCCTTCCTGATTTGCCCACCACGCCTGATAGGTATAGGCACTTTTCGGCAAGGGACGCGCCAATATCCTCTCTATTTCCGAGAAACTTGCTTTCCAATGGGTTGAACGGAGATTTTTGAGATGGTTGCGCAAAGGTTCATATATACTCATCGCATTTCCTCCTTTATGATATATAGTGTATATCTTAGTATATATCAGCTCAATATATAAACTCCTCCCCTTGCCCTCCGCCCTTTCCGGTGCGACATTCCCGCTCTCACGAAAAGAGCAAGGGACTTTGTCGTGCGCATCACCACCTCCATATTGGCGCTGGCCCTGCTGGGCGGCGCATCCGGCGCGCAGGCGCAGGACATTTCCGTCGAGACGATGAAGGCCGTCACGCAGGAGCTTTCCTCCGATGCCTTCGAGGGCCGCGCGCCCGGTTCCCCCGGCGAGGAAAGGACCGTGGCCCTGCTGGAGCGCGAATTCGCGAAGGCGGGCCTCCAGCCCGGCAACAGGGGCAGCTGGGTGCAGGACGTGCCGCTGGTCGAGATCACCGCGAAGAACGTCACTCCGCTGATCTTCACCGGCGGCAGGACGCCGCTCTCCCTCGCCTATGGGCCGGAGATGGTCGCCGCGACCTATCGCATCACGCCCCATGTCGCGATCAAGGACAGCCCGGTCGTGTTCGTCGGCTATGGCATCAACGCGCCCGAAAAGGGCTGGAACGACTATGCGGGCCTCGACGTGAAGGGCAAGACCGTCCTCGTCCTCGTCAACGATCCCGACTATGCGATGGAGGGGCTGGACGGCCCGTTCAGCGGCCGGGCGATGACCTATTATGGCCGCTGGACCTATAAATATGAGGAAGCCGCACGGCAGGGCGCGGCCGCCGCGATCATCATCCACGACACCGTTCCCGCCGCCTATGGCTGGAACGTCGTGCAATCGAGCTGGACCGGCCCGCAACATGTCGCCGACGCCGCCAACGGCCATATGGACCAGAGCGAGGCGATCGGCTGGATCACGCTCGACAAGGCGCGCGAACTGATGGCGGGTGCGGGGCAGAATCTCGACGCGCTGATGGCGGCGGCGAAACGGCCCGGCTTCAAGGCCGTCGATCTGGGCGTGAAGGCCTCGCTTTCCTTCGACAACGCGATCGGCAGGCATCGGTCGAAGAACGTCATCGGCCTGCTGCCCGGCAAGGCCCGGCCGGACGAATATGTGCTCTACACTGCCCATTGGGATCATCTGGGCCGCTGCACCCCCGCGCCCGATGGCGACGACATCTGCAACGGCGCCATCGATAACGCGACCGGCACCGCCGCGCTCGTCGCGCTGGCGCAGGCCCATGCGAAGGCGGGCGCGGCCGACCGCAGCATCGTCTTCCTCGCGGTGACGGCGGAGGAATCGGGGCTGCTCGGCTCGGCCTATTATGCGGCGAACCCGGTCTTCCCGCTCGAAAAGACGGCGGGCGGCGTCAATATGGACGCGCTGTCCATGGCCGGCCTCGCCAGGAATGTGACGGTGATCGGCAAGGGCAAATCCGGCCTGGACGCCTATCTGGACCGTGCGCTGGCGAAGCAGAAGCGCGTCGCCAGCGCCGAACCGACACCGGAAAAGGGCTTCTACTACCGCTCCGACCATTTCAGCTTCGCCAAGCTCGGCGTGCCGATGGTCTATTTCGAGGGCGGCGAGGATCTGGTGAAGGGCGGCAAGACGGCGGGCCTGAAGGCCGCCGAGGACTATACCGCCAACCGCTATCACGGCCCGAAGGACGAATATGACCCCGGCTGGGACTGGACCGGCACGATGGCCGACCTGCGCCTCTATTACGACATAGGCCGCGCGCTCGCGACCACGCGGGACTGGCCCAACTGGGCAGAGGGCGACGAATTCCGCGCGATCCGCGACAGCAGCGCGGAGCGGCGGAAATAGGGGCTTTGCTGGCTTGCCCCTATCGTCACCCCAGCGCAGGATGGGGTCGCAGGCCCCGTGGCGCGCCGTCTCGACAGATGCCAGCCTGTGCTGGCATGACGTGACGGGGATGGCGGGAACGGGCCGAAATAAAGCGCCCATCCCGCCATCGCGGGGCTGTTCCGCACGGGCGGATCGGTTATAAGCGCGCCGCCTGCACAACAGCGAACGGAGCCTTCCCATGACCATCCGCATGCCCGCCGAATGGGAACCGCACGATTGGCTGTGGGTCGGCTTCCCGTGGAACGCCGACGAATGGGGCGGCGCGGAAACGCTCGCCCGCGCGCAGGCGCAGCTTGCCGCCTTCGCCGATGCGGTGCGCACCGGAGGCGGGGATGTGGGCAAGGGCGAGGAAGTGCGCCTCGTCTGCAATGACGAGGAAGGCGCCGCGCTAGCCCGCTCGCTGCTCCGCTCCGACGCCACCGTGCTGGTCGAACGGATCGGCGATGTCTGGCTGCGCGACACCGCGCCGCTCGCCGTCGAGCGCGGCGACGGCAGCCGCGCGCTCGCCGATTTCGGTTTCAACGGCTGGGGCGGCAAATATCAAATGCCGGGCGATGAGGATATCGGCGCGCGCCTCGCGGCGACGACCGGCCTCCCCTGCTCCACCATACCGCTGGTCTTCGAAGGCGGCGCGGTCGACACCGACGGCACCGGCCTGTTCGTCACCACCGAGCAATGCCTGCTCAACCCCAATCGCAACCCGACGCTGGAGCGGGAGCAGATCGAAACGCTGCTGGCGGGCAGCCTCGGCCTGTCCGACATGCTGTGGCTGGGCGACGGCCTCGTCAACGATCATACCGACGGCCATGTCGACAACCTCGCCCGCTTCGTCGCGCCGGGCGTTCTCGCCATCCCGCAGGCGACGGCGGCGGACGACCCCAACGCCGCCATCTATGCCGATGCGGCCGAGCGCGCCCGCGCCCATGGGCTGACGGTCGCGCCGATGCCCTCCCCCGGCCGCATAGAGGTCGACGGCGAGGTGATCCCGGCGAGCTATATGAATTTCCTCATCGCCAATGCGGTGGTGGTGGTGCCGGTCTATGGCGCGCCCAATGACGGGGCGATCCTCGATGCGCTGGCGCCCTTTTTCCCCGGCCGCGCCATTGTGCCGCTGGCCTCCGACGCCATATTGGCGGGCGGCGGCAGCTTCCACTGTACCAGCCAGCAAATGCCATCGGCACCGGCCCGGTTATAAGAACCGGACCAATGCCGATCTTCTTTGTTTGTCGTGATTTCCGAGTCAGCAAGGGACACTTGCTTTGAAATCACTCTAGCCGCGGATAAAGCCCATGACCAAAGTCACCGTCGCCGCGCTGCAACTCGCCTTCGGCGAGGACCGCGCCGAGAATATCGAGAAAGTGTCCGACGCCGTGCGCAAGGCCGCCGCGCGCGGGGCGAAGATCATCCTGCCGCCCGAACTGTTCGAAGGCCCGTATTTCTGTACGGTCGAGGACGAGGCGCTGTTCGCCCGCGCCCTGCCGCTCGCCGAGCATCCCGCCGTCGCGGCGATGCAGGAGCTGGCGAAGGACTTGCAGGTCTATATCCCGACCAGCTTCTTCGAGCGCGACGGCCAGCATCATTATAACAGCCTCGCGATGATCGACGACGCGGGCGAAATCATGGGCGTCTATCGCAAGAGCCATATTCCCGACGGGCCGGGCTATGAGGAGAAATATTATTTCCGCCCCGGCAATTCGGGCTTCAAGGTGTGGGAAACGCGCTACGGCACGATCGGCGTCGGCATCTGCTGGGATCAATGGTATCCCGAAACGGCGCGGATCATGGCGCTGATGGGCGCGGAGATGCTGTTCTTCCCGACCGCCATCGGTTCCGAGCCCTATGACGACAGCCTCGACACCAGCCGCATGTGGCGTCGCGCGATGGTCGGCCATGCGGTCAGCAACTGCATGCCCGTGATCGCCGCCAACCGCATCGGCACCGAGGGCGAAGGCGCGAGCGAGCAGAGCTTCTACGGCCACAGCTTCATCACCGACGAATGGGGCGATTTCGTCGCGGAGGTGGAAAACTGGCAGACCGGCGCGCTGGTCGCCACGCTGGATCTCGACCGCGCGCGCAAGCATCGCGCGGGCATGGGCTTCTTCCGCGACCGCCGCCCCGATCTCTACGGCCGTCTGGCGCAGGATATCTGATTGCCCCGTTCCGCGTCCCCGCCGGTCCGCCCGTCTGCCGGCCATGTCTATGCGATCGCGCTCGGCTCCAACCAGCCGCGCTCGCGCAGCCTGACGCCCAGGGCGCTGGTGGAGCAGGCGATGACGACACTGTCCCGCCCGCCCTTCCGCCTGCTCGCCCGCTCCCCAATCATCGAGACGCCGCCGATCGGCCCTTCGCTGCGGCGCTATGCCAATGCGGCGATCCTGATCGAGGCGGACGCCCTTGCGCCCGCCGAGATGCTGGCGTTGCTCAAGCGTATGGAGCGCGCCGCCGGACGCCGCCCCCGCCGCCGCTGGGGCGCCCGGCCGCTCGATCTCGACATAGTGCTGTGGAGCGGCGGCTGCTGGACCGGCCGCCTGCTCACCATCCCCCACCCGGCCTTCCGCGCGCGCGATTTCGTGCTGATCCCGCTCCGCAGCGTTGCGCCGCACTGGCGCGACCCGGTGAGCGGCCGCACGGTGACGCAGTTGCTGGCTCGACTCAAAAAGCCCAAGGCTTTGGAACCGAGGCGCGGCTGAGCCATCCATAACTCCGCAAGCTATCGAAGATGGTGGTGAGCCCTGCTGGATTCGAACCAGCGACCTACTGATTAAAAGTCAGTTGCTCTACCGACTGAGCTAAGGGCCCCTGAGGTCCGCCCGTGCGTACCGTTTCAGGAAGTAGGGTGCACCTAATGAGCATCCTGCGGCGGGTCAACCGGAAAAAGCGCGCGCGAAAAGCGGATATTCCGGCGGCGGTTGCTTCGCGGCACTCATCCGGCGGCTTGTGCGTTGATCGCCATTATCGCCTCCATCCTCCCTCCGGGTCGGGCGGGGACAGGGCGCGGACGAACGGGAGACATGCAGCTATGGCCGGTCCATCCTGGATTACACCGCTTGCCGACGGGCTGTATCTTCCCGGATGCGATGTCTGGATCGATCCGGCGCACGCGGTCGGGCGGGCGCTCGTCACCCATGGCCATGCGGATCATGCACGCGGCGGGCATGGGGAACTGTTCGCCACCCGTGAAACCGCGGCGATCATGGCGCTGCGCTACGGGGCGCCGGCAACCGTACATGAGGTCGCCCTGCGAGAGCCCATCGCGCTGGGCGACGGCGTCACCGCTACCTTCTTCCCGGCAGGGCATGTGCTGGGTTCCGCGCAGATCCTGCTTGAGCGTGGCGGCGAGCGCATCGTCGTCACCGGCGATTACAAGAGGCGCCATGACCCGACCTGCCTGCCGTTCGAACCGGTGGCCTGCGACATATTGATCACCGAGGCGACCTTCGGCCTGCCGGTGTTCGTGCATCCGCCGATCGAGGACGAGTTGGCCCGGTTGCTGGACGCGCGCGCCCGTCATCCCGATCGCTGCGTGCTGGTCGGCGCCTATGCGCTGGGCAAGGCGCAGCGCCTCATCGCCGAGTTGCGTCGCGGCGGATATGACCGCCCCGTCTTCCTGCACGGCGCCCTCACCCGGATGTGCGAGCTGTACGCCGCCTTCGGCGTCGACCTCGGCATGCTGGAAAATGTGGAGGGAAAGAGCAAGGCGGATCTGGCCGGTCAGATCATCCTGTGCCCACCGTCCGCGCTCAAGGACCGGTGGAGCCGGCGCATGCCCGATCCGATCACCGCCATGGCGTCGGGCTGGATGCGGGTGCGCCAGCGGGCGGTGCAGCGCAATGTCGAGCTGCCGCTCGTCATTTCCGATCATGCCGACTGGAAGGAGCTGACCGGCACCATAACCGAGCTGGCCCCTGCGGAAATCTGGGTCACCCATGGCCGCGAGGACGCGCTGGTGCACTGGTGCCGGACGCGGCAATTGCGGGCCCGCGCGCTCGATCTGGTCGGCTATGAGGATGAGGACGATTGAGCATGAAGGCGTTCAGCGCATTGTTGACCAGCTTGATCTACACACGGTCGCGCAACGACAAGATCGACCTGCTCGCGCGCTATCTGCACGACACTCCGGACCCGGACCGGGGATGGGCCCTGGCCGCGCTGACCGGCGGGCTCGATTTCCCCGCCGTCAAATCCGCCGCCATCCGCAAGATGGTGGAGGAGCGCGTCGACCCGGTGCTGTTCGCTCTCTCGCGCGATTATGTCGGCGACACGGCGGAGACGGCCAGCCTGCTGTGGCCCGGAGCTTCCGCGCCGGAGCCCGCGCCGAGCCTGTCGGAGGCGGTGGCGGCGCTCGGCGCGATGACGCGGGCGAGCGTCGGGCAGGACCTCGCCGCATTGCTCGACCGGCTGGATGAGAATGGCCGCTTCGCCCTGCTGAAGATGGCCACCGGCGGCATGCGCATCGGCATATCCGCCCGACTGGCGAAACTGGCTTTCGCCCAGGCTTTCGGCGTCGATATCGGCGAGGTCGAGGAAATGTGGCATGTGTTGACGCCACCCTATGCCGCCCTGTTCGACTGGGCAGCGCGGAACGAGGCGAAGCCGGATACCAACGCCCTGCCCGTCTATCGGCCCTTCATGCTCG
This sequence comes from Sphingobium jiangsuense, assembly GCF_014196495.1. Classification (GTDB taxonomy): domain Bacteria; phylum Pseudomonadota; class Alphaproteobacteria; order Sphingomonadales; family Sphingomonadaceae; genus Sphingobium; species Sphingobium jiangsuense. The sequence continues at coordinate 428,689 of NZ_JACIDT010000002.1, read as the reverse complement.
CCGTTCCGCTTGAGGGGCGCATGCTGACGCTGGCGGATTTCGCCGTGGAGTGGAAATGGGACGGCATCCGGGTTCAGATCGTCCATGCCGCCGGAGAAACCCGGCTCTACAGCCGGGGCGGCGACGACATCACCCATGGCTTTCCGGAGATCACCGGTGACTTCCACTATCCCGCGGTGCTGGATGGAGAACTGCTGGTCCGCGGCTCGCATCAGGGCGGCGCCGAGGGCGGCGCGGCAAGCTTCAATGCGCTTCAGCAGAGACTGGGGCGCAAGACGGTTCCGGCCCGCATGCTGGAGGACTATCCGGCCTTCGTCCGGCTGTACGACGTGCTGGTGGACGGGGACGAGGATATGCGGCCGCTGCCCTGGGCGGCGCGGCGCCTTCGTCTGGAACAGGTGGTGGAGCGGCTGCCGGCGGACCGCTTCGACCTGTCGGCGCTGATCGAGGCCGAGGATTTCGACGGGTTCGCCCTGTTGCGCGACAGCGCGCGCGACGCGGCGATCGAGGGGCTGATGCTCAAGCGCCGGGATAGCCCCTATGTCGGCGGGCGGCGCACCGGGCTGTGGTATAAATGGAAACGCGATCCGCTCACCGCCGACTGCGTGCTGATGTATGCGCAGCGCGGATCGGGCAAGCGGTCGAGCTTCTATTCCGATTATACCTTCGGCTGCTGGACCGCCCCGCCGGAAGAAGGCGGCGAAATCGTGCCGGTGGGCAAGGCCTATTCGGGCTTTACCGACGAAGAATTGAGGTGGCTCGACAGCTTCGTGCGGAAAAACACGGTCGGCCGCTTCGGGTCCGTCCGCGAAGTCGCAAAGACGCTGGTGCTGGAGGTGGCCTTCGATTCCATCCACGCGAGCAAGCGGCATAAATCGGGGCTGGCCATGCGCTTCCCCCGCATCGCCCGCATCAGAAGGGACAAGCCGGCCAGCGAAGCGACGCAGCTCAGCGAGATGCTGGCGCTGGTGATTTGAGGGGCGGTGCGAGTGCTCTTCCCGGCCGCGCATTTGCTTGGGGAGGACCGAAATCTTTTGCGCAGGCCGGCGGACTGAATGGCGCCATCGGCCCGCACGATTATGAGGCGCTCGACGCCTCCATCGTCAAGACCATCGTGCCCGAAGCCATAGCGGCTGCCTGACCGGCCCCGCCGCATAAGGGGCGGATGCCACAATCTCCGATTGGATTCCTGCGCGATTCGCATTATGAGCGCGCGAGAGCGGGCGCTGACGCGCTTGCTCATGATCGCGCCGGTGCCTCGGAAGAGGCTTAAAACGGGAAGGCGGTGCGGATGGTCCTTTGGGGGATTGTCCAAGTCCGCAGCTGTCCCTGCAACTGTAAGCGGCGAGCGCGATGCACATCGCTTCCCTCCATTGAGGGCGGCAGCCACTGGGCCGGACGCTAAGTCATGCGAGGCCTGGGAAGGCGTGCATCAAGCCCTGACCCGCAAGCCAGGAGACCTGCCGGCGTCATGGTCGCTCTTGCCTGGGTCCAGGGGATGGTCGAGGCACGGTGAACTCCGTCTGAGCGACGAACCGTTGCGGCTGGGGCCGCAGGGTCAGTGCCGCGCGGACGAATTGCGCCCGTCCGCCAGGCTCGGACCGACCGTTCGCTCGCCTGCCCGGCTTCTCGTCGGGCATCGACCCGCCGGTTGCCCCGCTTGCCGCCAGTTGCTCGGCGCCGGGGGAATTTCCTTGAAACAGACAGAAGAACGCGCCGTTGGCGAGCGCCTGCGCGCGACGATCGGGAGAGGCGGCGGCCGGGTCCTGCCCCGGCGCACGGCTTTCGACCGCGCGCCCATTGAAATCGCAGAAGGAGAAGACGCATGAGCAAGGTGCCCACCACCGTCATCACCGGCTTCCTTGGCGCGGGCAAGACCACGCTCATCCGCCATCTGCTCGCTCATGCGAAGGGCCGCCGGCTCGCGCTCGTCATCAACGAATTCGGCGATGTCGGCGTCGATGGAGAGCTGGTGAAGGGCTGCAACGACGCGGCCTGCCCGGAGGAGGATATCGTCGAGCTGGCCAATGGCTGCATCTGCTGCACCGTAGCGGACGACTTCCTGCCAACGATGCAGAAACTGCTCGACCGGCCCAGCCCGCCCGATCACATTATCATCGAGACGAGCGGCCTCGCCTTGCCCAAGCCGCTGGTGAAGGCATTCCAATGGCCCGACATCCGCACCCGCGCGACGGTGGACGGGGTGGTCGCGCTGATCGATGCCGATGCGGTGGCGGCGGGGCGCTTCGCCACCGACGAAGCGGCGCTGGCGGCCGCGCGCGCGGCGGACCCCAATCTCGACCATGACAGCCCGCTGGAGGAATTGTTCGAGGATCAGCTGGCCTGCGCCGACATGGTGGTGCTCAACAAGACCGATCTGGTCGACGCCGCCACGCTGGCGCGGGTCGAGGCGCAGGTCGATGCGGAAACCCGGCCGGGCGTAAAGATCGTGCGCGCCGATCATGGCGCGGTCGATATCGCCGCACTGCTCGGCATCACCGCCGCCGCCGAAGACGATCTCGACGCGCGCCCCTCCCACCATGAGGCGGAGGGCGAGGATCATGACCATGACGATTTCGACAGCTTCGTAGTGAACGGCGCGGAAGCGGCGGACGTGGACGCCCTCGTCTCGCGGCTGGGCGAGCTGATCGCCGCGCATGACGTGCTGCGCGTCAAGGGCATGGTCGCGGTGGCGGGCAAACCCGTCCGCCTCGTCGTGCAGGCGGTCGGCCCGCGCATCCAGCATTTCTATGATCGCGGCTGGCTGGCCGGGGAAGCGCGCCGCACGCAACTGGTGGTGATCGGCCAGAAGGGGCTGGACCGCGCCGCCATCGAGGCCGGGCTGGAAGGCGTCATCGGCTGATGCACCTGCTGTCCGCCACGCCCGGCACCATCTCCAGCGGAGAGGAGGCGATCGACCTCGATCAGCCGCCGGGCGATATCGTCATCCTGACGGTGGCGGACAGCGAGCTGGCCTGCTTCGCCAAGGCGGCGGCGCGGCTGGGCGAAGGCGCGCCCCCAGAAAATACCCCAAGCGTCCGCCTCGCCAACCTGCTCCAGCTTCGCCATCCCTATTCGATCGACCTCTATGTCGAAAAGGTGATCGCGAAGGCGCGGTTCGTCTGCGTCATCCTGCTCGGCGGCAAGAGCTATTGGCCCTATGGCGTGGACGAGATCGCGCGGGTGGCGCGGGAACGGGGCATCGCCTTTGCCGCCATCGCCGACGGGCGGGAGGCGGACCCGGCGCTGGACACCGCCTCCACCGTGGCGGCGGAGGCGCGCGAGCGGCTGCGCGATTATCTGCGGCAGGGGGGCACGGCCAATGCGCTTTCCTTCCTGCGCACCGCCGCGCGGCTGATCGGCACGGATGCGGGCGTGCCCGACGACCCGGTGCCCGTTGCCGATGCGGGCCTCTATCTTTCCGGCGTCGAGCGGCCCGGCCTCGCCGACCTTCGCGCGCGCTGGCGGGACGGCGCGCCGGTGGCGCTGCTGGTCTTTTATCGCGCGTTGATGGTCGCGGGCACGCTCGATGCCGTCGATGCGATGGCGGACGCGCTGGCGGAGCGCGGGTTCAATGTAGCCGCTGTCCATGTCCGCGCGCTGCGGGAGCCGTTCGCGATCGACTGGCTGGGCAGCCTGCTGGGCGGGATCGTGCCGGACGTGATCGTCAACGCGACCAGCTTCGCCGCCTCTTCCTCCGGCGATCCGCGCACGCCCGGCATTTTGGAGCGCGCCGACTGCCCGATCCTTCAGGTCGCCTTCGCGGGCGTGGAGGAGGCCGACTGGCAGGCGGCGGCGCGCGGCCTCGGCCCGCGCGATCTGGCGATGAACGTCGCGCTGCCGGAGGTGGACGGACGACTCTTCACCCGCGCGGTCGCGTTCAAGGCGACGGAGCGCTTCGACGAGGTGACGCAGTGCGGCATCGTCGTGCCGAAGGTCGCGCCGGACCGGGTCGCCTTCGTCGCCACCCTCGCCGCCAATTGGGCAAGACTGCGGCGCACGCCCGCGCGGGAGCGGCGCATCGCGCTGGTCCTCGCCAACTATCCCAATCGCGACGGGCGGATCGGCAATGGCGTCGGCCTCGACACGCCGGAAAGCGCGGCGGCCATCCTCTCGGCACTGAAAGGCGCGGGCTATGATGTCGGCGCGGCGCCGATGGACGGCGCGGGCCTGATGCGCCTGATGACCGGCGGCGTGACCAACGCCCTCGCCTCGCTCGACCGGCCCGGCGAGGTCGCGCTGCCATTGGCCGACTATGAGGCCGCCTTCGCCACCATCCCCGATACCGCCCGCCGCGCGATGCTGGACCGCTGGGGCGAGCCGGGGGGCGATCCCTTCGTGCGCGACGGAGCCTTCCACCTCGCCGTCCATCGCTTCGGCAACATCGCGCTCGCGGTGCAGCCCGCGCGCGGATACAATATCGATCCCAGGCAAAGCTATCACGACCCGGCGCTGCCGCCGCCCCACGCCTACCTCGCCTTCCATATCTGGCTGGAGCGGCATTTCGGCACGCAGGCGCTGGTCCATATCGGCAAGCACGGCAATCTCGAATGGCTGCCGGGCAAGGCGGTGTCGCTGTCGCGGGACTGCTTCCCGGAGATATGCGCGGGGCCGCTGCCCCAGCTCTATCCGTTCATCGTCAACGACCCCGGCGAGGGCACGCAGGCGAAGCGGCGGATCGGCGCGGTGATCATCGACCATCTTACCCCGCCGCTGACGCGCGCCGAAAGCTATGGCCCGCTCAAGCAGCTCGAAGCGCTGGTCGATGAATATTATCTCGCCGCCGGAATGGATCCGCGCCGGATCGAGCGGCTGCGGCGCGACATACTCGACCTCGCGCGCTCGCAGGGGCTGGACAAGGATGCGGGCGCGCTCGGCGATGATGACGACGCCCTCTCCGCCATCGACAATTATCTGTGCGAACTCAAGGAATTGCAGATTCGCGACGGCCTCCACATCTTCACCCGCTCGCCGGAGGGGCGGCTGCGGCGCGACCTGCTCGTCGCGCTGGCGAGGGCGCCGCGCGGGCTGGATCATGACGGGCAGGCCTCGCTGCTGCGGGCGCTGGCCGGGGATCTGGCGCTCGGCTTCGATCCGCTCGATTGCCGCATGGGCGACCCCTGGGACGGGCCAAGGCCGGAGCGACTGGCCACGCTCTCCGCCGATCCGTGGCGCAGCCATGGCGACACGGTCGAGCGGCTGGAACTGCTCGCGGCGGAACTGGTCGACGGCGCCACCCCGCCCGGCCCCAAAAGCGCCGCCGTCCTCGCCGCAATCAGCGACGACCTCGCCCCGCGCATCGACCGCTGCGGCGCGCGGGAGGGGGAAGCCCTGCTCGCCGGGCTGGACGGGCGCTTCGTCCTGCCCGGCCCCTCCGGCGCGCCGACGCGCGGGCGGCCCGACGTGCTGCCCACGGGCCGCAATTTCTATTCGGTCGACACCCGCGCCGTCCCCACCGCCGTCGCATGGGAACTGGGCCGCAAGTCGGCGCAGCTTCTGGTCGACGATTATCTCCAGCGCGAGGGCGACTATCCCAGGGCGGTCGCCCTGTCCGCCTGGGGCACGGCCAACATGCGCACCGGCGGCGACGACATCGCACAGGCGCTGGCGCTGATGGGCGTGCGCCCGCGCTGGGAATGGACCTCCGGGCGCGTGGTCGGCTTCGAGATCATGACCGTCACCGAACTGGGCCGCCCTCGCGTGGACGTGACCTTCCGCGTCTCCGGCTTCTTCCGCGACGCCTTCCCCGAACAGATCGACCTGATCGACAGCGCCGCCCGCGCGGTGATGGCGCTCGATGAGCCGGAGGAGGACAACCCCGCCGCCGCCCGCCATCGCGCCGAGATCGCGAAGCTGGTCGAGGGCGGGGAGGACGCCGCCCTCGCCCGCCGCCGCGCGGGTGCGCGGGTGTTCGGATCGAAGCCGGGGGCCTATGGCGCGGGCTTGCAGGCGATGATCGACGAGCGGATATGGCATGACCGCGCCGACCTCGCGAATGTCTATCTCGACTGGGGCGGCTATGCCTATGGTTCCGGCGTCGAGGGCGATGCCGAGCGCACCCTGTTCGCCGCCCGCCTGACGGACGCCGACGCGGTGATCCAGAACCAGGACAATCGCGAGCACGACCTGCTCGACAGCGACGATTATTATCAGTTCGAGGGCGGCATCGCGGCCGCCGTGGAGCATCTGAAGGGCAAGGCCCCGCGCAGCTATCACAACGACCACAGCCGCCCGGAACGCCCCGTCATCCGCACGCTGGAGGACGAGATCGGCCGCATCGTGCGCGGGCGCGTCACCAACCCCAAATGGATCGCGGGCGTGATGCGCCACGGCTACAAGGGCGCGTTCGAGATCGCCGCCTCGGTCGATTATCTCTTCGCCTTCGCCGCCACCACCCATGCGGTGAAGGACCATCATTTCGACGCCGTCCACGCCGCCTTCATCGAGGACGAGGCAGTGCGCGCCTTCATGGCCCGCGCCAACCCCGCCGCGCTGCGTGAAACCGCCGCGCGCCTCGCCGAGGCGCTGGAGCGCGGGCTGTGGAAACCCCGATCGAACAGCGCGGGCCTGTTGCTCGCCCAACTTGCGGAGAAGGACTGATGGCCGAACGGACCGACGAACAGCATAATGAGAAGATGAAGAAGAAGCAGGCCGCGCATGAGAAGATCATGGCGAACAAGACGATCGAGAAGGGCCTGCTGATCGTCCACACCGGCAAGGGCAAGGGCAAGACCACCGCCGCGCTCGGCATGGTGGTGCGCGCCATCGGCCATGGCAGGAAGGTCGGCGTCGTCCAGTTCGTCAAGGGCGCGATGACCACCGGCGAGAAGGCGGTGTTCGACGCCTTCCCCGCCAATGTCGAGTTCCGGCCGATGGGCGAGGGCTTCACCTGGGACACGCAGGATCGCGCCCGCGACATCGCCCTCGCCCGCACGGCGTGGGAGGAGGTGAAGCGGATGATCGCCGACCCGTCCTACGACATGGTGCTGGCCGACGAGCTCAACATCGTGCTGCGCTACGACTATCTGCCGGTCGACGAGGTGGTGGAGGCGCTGACCGCCCGCGCGCCGATGAAGCATGTGATCGTCACCGGCCGCAACGCCCCTGACGCGCTGGTCGAGGCCGCCGATCTCGTCACCGAGATGACGCTGATCAAGCACCCGTTCCGTTCGGGGGTCAAGGCGCAGGCGGGGATCGAGTTTTGACGACGATCCGATTGACGCGATGCAGCATGCGCATTATCCGGTGTGCAGCGACAGGTTCCCCCTGACCGGGGATTAAAACGGGAACGGGGTTCGAGACCCCGGCTGCCCCTGCAACTGTGAGCGGATAGCCTCGTGCCACATGCCATTGGGATCATCGCAATCCCGAGAAGGCGGCACCAACCGGCGATGACCCGCGAGCCAGGAGACCTGCCTTTCGCCGTCGTCCTTCGCGCGGACAGGGTGTGCCGGGCGGACGGGGGTGAACCCGCGTGACGACAGGTCCGGGCCTCGCGCATCGTGCGCGAAGCGTGTCGTCGCGCCTTTCCGGCACGGCGTCCCGCTTCCGCAAGAGCGCAAGCCCTTGTCGTGAGGTGTTCGCTTGGTGTTGCCCAGATATGGTTCCGCATTCCTCTCCCTTCTCCTCTGTCCTCCCGCATTCGCGTCCGACGATGCCGATGCCGAAGCGGGCGCCGGGGCGGATACCGCCGCGATCCTCGTGACGGCCACGCGCGTGGCCACGCCCGTCGATCAGGTGCCCGCGTCGGTGACGGTGCTCGACAGGAGCGCCATCGACCGCGCGCAGGACATCGGCATGACCGAATTGCTGCTGCGCACGCCGGGCGTCAGCATGAGCCGCAACGGCGGTTACGGCACGGCGACGTCGCTGCGGATTCGCGGCGCGGAAGCCGGGCAGACGGTGGTGGTGATCGACGGCGTGAAGCTCAACGATCCCTCCAACGCGGACGGCAGCTATAATTTCGCGAACCTGCTGGTCGGCGATGCCGCGACGGTCGAGGTGCTGCGCGGCCCGCAGTCGATCCTCTGGGGCAGTCAGGCGATAGGCGGCGTGGTCAATGTCGTGACGGCACGACCGGCGCGCGCCCTCGAAGGCAGCTTCGATGTCGAGGCCGGTTCACGCCAGACCGTCAGCGCCCGCGCGGCGCTGGGTGGCAGGAGCGGCCCGGTGACATGGCGTCTCGGCGCGCAGAGTTTCACGACCGACAGCATTTCCGCGATCAGCCCCGCCTTTAATGGGAAGGAGGCGGACGGCTATCGAAACCGCGCCGCGCAGGGCCGGGTGGAAATCGCCCTTGCGAGCAATATCGCCGCCGATTTTCACGCCTATTATTCCCGCGCCCGCACGGAGTTCGACGATACCACCGCGGACAGCCCGGCCTATGCGTTGAACCGGGAATTCGTCGGCTATGCCGGGTTGACGGCGGATTTGCTCGACGGGCGGTTCCGCAACCGCTTCGGCTATGGCTATACCGAAACCGACCGCGACAATTACGATCCCCGTCGCGCCCGCGCGCAGACATTCGATGCCAATGGCCGGAACGAGCGCCTCGAATATCAGGGCAGTTTCGCGATCTCGGACAGGGTGACGGCGCTGTTCGGAGCCGAAAACGAAAAGTCCCGCTTCCGCAGCGTCTCGCCATCGGGTTCGCTGTCGACACCGATCCCGGCGCCCGCGCGCGGCGAAGCCGAACTGACCGGCTTCTACGCGCAGTTGAGCGTGCGGCCGCTCTCCGGCCTGACGCTCAATGGCGGGGTGCGCCATGACGATCATAACCGCTATGGCGGTAAGACGCTGTTCTCGGCGGGCGGCGTCTGGACCCTGCCGACCGGAACCGCGATCCGCGCCAGCTATGGCGAAGGGTTCAAGGCGCCGACGCTCTACCAGCTGTTCAGCGAATACGGCAATACGACGCTGGAGCCGGAACGCGCCCATGGCTGGGAAGCCGGTCTGGAACAGCAGCTGTTCGACCGCCGCTTCGCCATGGGCGCGGCATGGTTCGAGCGGACAACGACACAACAGATCGTTTACAATCCATGCTCGTCCGCGCCGGATCCCATGCTCTGCCTGCAACCGGGGACGACTATCGCCCGCGCGGGCTATTACGCCAATGTCGCGCGGGCTGAAGCTCATGGCGTCGAAGCGCGCGCGGCCCTGTCATTGGGCGCGCTGACAGTGGACGGCAACTATAGCTGGACCGTCGCGGAGGACCGTTCCGCCGGCAGCGCGACATTCGGCAAATGGCTGCCCCGCCGCCCGCGCCACATGGCGAACGGTTCGATCGGCTATGCATTGCCTATCGGCCTCGATCTGGGCGCGGCGGTTCGCTGGTCCGGCGCAGCCTATGACAATGCCTCCAACTCCATCCGCCTCGCGCCCTATACGCTGGTCGACTTGCGCGCCGAATACAGGGCCGGACCGCAGATGCGGCTGTTCGCGCGCGTCGAGAACCTGTTCGACAAGGAATATATGACCGCCTGGCGCTACGGCACGCCCGGCCGCAGCATCCATGCCGGCATCCGGGGGAGATTCTGATGGACGCACATGATCATCGCTTCGTTCGTGAGGAGGCCCGATGCTCACGCCTGTAAGCAATGGTCCCGCCGTGGTCGCGTGCAGCACCTGCCGCCATTCGGCGGAAGCGCGCGACGATGCGGAGGGGATGCGCGGCGGCGCGCGGCTTGCCGAGGCGCTGCGCACCGTGCGGGAAACGGACCCGCGCTATGCGGCCATCGCGGTGCAGGAGATGCCCTGCCTCTTCGCCTGCAAGGACTTCTGCACCGTGCATCTACGCGCGCCCGGCAAGGTCAGCTATGTGCTCGGCCGCTTCACGCCGGATGAGGAGGCGGCACGCGCGATCCTCGATTATGCAGCCCATTATACCGCCAGCAAATTTGGCCGGGTGCCTTTCTCCGACTGGCCGGAAGGCGTGAAGGGCCACTTCATCACCCGATCGCCGCCGGAAGGATTTGTCGCCACATGAGCTTTGCCACCATTGCCGATTTCGACGCCGCGCTGGCCGACCTGTCCCGCCCCGACGAAGCGGCGACCGCCGCCGCGCGGGCACGGCAGGCGGTGCTGACCAAGCCCGCCGGGTCGCTGGGGCGGCTGGAGGACATCGCGCTGTTCCTCGCCGGGTGGCAGAGGCGCAAGCGTCCGGTGCTGGACCGGGCGCGCGCAGTCGTCTTTGCCGGGAACCACGGCATCGCGACACGGGGCGTCAGCGCCTTTCCGGCGGATGTCACCGCCCAGATGGTGGCGAACTTCGCGAACGGCGGCGCGGCCATCAATGCGCTGGCTGACGCGGCGGGTCTGGACCTGCATGTCGTGCCGCTCGATCTGGACCGGCCGACGCAGGATTTCACGCAAGGCCCGGCAATGAGCGAGGCCGACTGTCTGGCGGCGCTCTCAGCCGGGGCAGAGACGGTCGAACCCGGCCTTGACCTGTTCGTTCCCGGCGAGATGGGCATCGGCAACAGCACGGCGGCGGCGGCGCTCTGCGCGCGGTCGTTCGGCGGCACCGTCGCCGATTGGGTCGGCCCCGGCACCGGGCTGGATGCGGCCGGTGTCCGGCACAAGCTGGCAGTGATCGAAACGGCGCTGGCCTTTCACGCCGATGCGCCGCTTACCCCGTTCGAGACGCTGCGCCGCCTCGGCGGGCGGGAGATCGCCGCCATGGCCGGCGCGATCCTGCGCGCCCGGCAGCTGCGGGTGCCGGTGGTGCTCGACGGCTTCATCTGTTGCGCGGCGATCGCTCCGCTGGCGGCGGCGATACCGGCGATCACCGATCACTGCCTTGCCGGGCATTGCTCGGCCGAGCCGGGGCATGTCCGGCTGCTGGAGCGGCTCGGCCTCGATCCGTTGCTGCGCCTCGGCATGCGGCTGGGCGAAGGCAGCGGCGCGACGGTGGCCGTGCAGATCGTCCGTGCAGCGCTGGCAACGCACAACGGCATGGCAACCTTTGCCGAAGCCGGGGTGAGCGGCGGCGCATGAGCGGCTTCCTGCTCCACTTGCTGCGCCATGGCGCACCGGAACAGCCGGGCCTGCTGATGGGCCGCACGGATGGTGCGCCCTGCCCCACGGGCATAGCCGCCTGCGTGGAACAGGTGGCGGAGATACCCTTCGCCGCCATCGTGGCGTCGGACCTCGGCCGCGCCTCGGCGGCGGCGCAAGCAATCGGCGCGCAACGGGCCTTGCCCGTTACGGTCGATCCGCGCTGGCGGGAACTGGATTTCGGCGCATGGGATGGGCTGGCCCCGGCGGCGATCGACAACGACGCCATGGGACGCTTCTGGAACGATCCCGACGCCTGCCCACCGCCTCAGGGGGAGCGCTGGTCGGCGCTCACCGCGCGGGTGTCGGACGCGCTCGACACCCTGCCCGCGCGCGACACGCTGATCGTCACCCATGGCGGGGCGATCCGCGCCGCGCTGGCGGTGCTGTTTGGCTTCGACCAGCGCCACCTCTGGGCGTTCGACCTGCCCTATGGCGCGCTGCTTTCCCTGCGCGTCTGGCGCGGCACGCCGCGTTCCGCGCAGATCATGGGGCTATGGCCATGAAAGGGCTTGTCGTCGCGCTCCAGTTCCTCACCCGCCTGCCGACGCCGCGCATCGCCGTATCCTCCGACGAATTCGCCGCATCGATGCGCTGGTTCCCGGCGGCGGGCGCGATCGTCGGCCTGATCGTCGCGGGCGGCGGCTGGCTGGGCGGGCGGACCGATCCATGGATCGGCGCGCTCATCGCGCTGCTGCTGTGGACCGGCGTCACCGGTGCACTCCACCTCGACGGGCTGGCCGACATCGCCGACGCCAGCGGCGCCGCGCACAAGGACCGGGAACGACTGCTCGCCGTGCTGGCCGACCCGCATGTCGGCAGTTTCGGCGCGGTTGCAGTGGCCCTGCAACTGCTCGCCAAGCTGGTGCTGCTGCACGCGGCGATCGATCAGGGACAGGTCGCGGCGATCGCCTGCATTCCCTTCGCCGCGCGGATCGGCCCATTGGTCTGGAGCCGCTGGCTGCCGCCGCTGCATGAAGGGCTCGGCGCCCGCTTTCGGGGCGCGGTCCGCCCGATCGACCTCGCGCTGTGGGCCGCCGCACTGCTGGTCGCGGCGTGGTTCTTTCCAACTTTTCTCGTCGTCCTCCTGTTCTTCGCCTTATGGGGCTGGTGGATTTTACGGCGGATCGGCGGCATTTCGGGCGACGGCCATGGCGCGGGAATCGAGATCGGCGAAACCCTGCTGCTGCTGGCGCTGACCGCAAGCGGAAGCACCGCATGAAGCCGCGCTGGACATGGCATGGCGGCGGCGTTGCTGCGGCACGGGCGCATTTCGGCGGACAGGACTGGCTCGATCTTTCGACCGGGATCAATCCCTATTCCTGGCCGGGTGCATCCAGTGTGGAAGTGAACTGGCGCCGCCTGCCCGAAGAGGACGATCTGCGCACGCTGGAGGCCACCGCCGCCGCCCATTTCGGCGCGGACCCGGATCATGTCTGCGCACTGCCCGGCACAGAAATCGGACTGCGCCTGATCGGCGACCTGCTTCCCGGCCCGGCGCGCCACCTCGCCCCCGGCTACCGCACCCATGGCGAAGTGATGGAAGGCGGCATGCCGGTCGCCCGTGCGCAGTTGGCCGACGCCGACGGCGCAACGTTGATTCTCGCCAACCCGAACAATCCCGATGGCCGCCTGCTGACGCGCGCCACGCTGCTCGACCTGCTCGACCGGCGCGGCGCGACAGGCTGGCTGGTGGTGGACGAGGCCTTTGCCGACTGCCACCCCGCGCACAGCCTTGCCGCAGAGGTGGCGGAAGACCGGCGCCTGCTGATCTTCCGCTCGTTCGGCAAATTCTTCGGGCTGGCGGGGGTGCGGCTCGGCTTCCTGATCGGCCCGCGCGCCATGGTGGCGCGGCTGCGCGAGCGGCTGGGCGCCTGGCCGGTCTCCGCCGCCGCCATCGCCATCGGCACGGCGGCCTATCGCGACGAGGCATGGATCGCCGCGACCCGCGCGCGGCTGGCCTGCGAAGCGGAAACGCTCGACCGCGTCCTCATCCGCCACGGCCATCGGCTCGCCGGGGCCTGCCCGCTGTTCCGGCTGATCGAGACAGATGACGCGATGGCGCTCTTCGAACAGCTGGCGCGGCAGGCGATCCTCACCCGCCCCTTCGAGGACAATCCCGGCTGGCTGCGTATCGGCCTGCCCGGCGGCGAGGCGGCGCTGGCGCGGCTGGAAGAGGCGCTCGACCATGGCTGAGCCGGTGGCGCTGGCGGCATTGATGCTGGATGCGGCATTCGGTTGGCCCCGCGCGCTACACGCCCGCATCGGCCACCCGGTCGGCCTGTTCGCGCGCGTGATCGAAGGCTGCGAGCGGCGCTGGAACCGTCCGGCCCTCCCCGCCGCCGCCCGCCGCCTGCTGGGCATCGCCACCGTGGCGATCCTGCTCGGCGTGGCGGGCGGCAGCGGCTGGCTGCTCGCGCGCGGCGCCGACACGCTCGGCTGGTTCGCGACCGCCCTGCTCGCCTGGCCCGCGCTGGCCCAGCGCAGCCTGTACGATCATGTCCGCCCGGTCGCCGATTGCCTGCGCCGGGACGATCTGACGGGCGCGCGGCAGGCCGTAGCGATGATCGTCGGGCGCGATATCGAAGAACTCGACGAAAGCGGGGTCGCCCGCGCGGCGATAGAAAGCCTTGCCGAAAGCTTCTGCGACGGGGTGACCGCGCCGCTGTTCTGGCTGCTGGCGGGCGGCCTGCCCGGCATCTGGGTCTATAAGGCGGTCAACACCGCCGACAGCCTGATCGGCCATCGCGAGGAGCGCTGGCGCGCTTTCGGCTGGACGGCGGCGCGGCTCGACGATCTGATGAACCTTATCCCGGCGCGGATCGGCGGCGCGCTGATCTGCCTCGCCGGGCGCGGCGGCTGGCGCGTGATGTGGCGCGATGCGCGGCGGCACGCCTCGCCCAATGCGGGCTGGACCGAGGCGGCGATGGCGGGCGCGCTCGGCCTTCGCCTCGCCGGGCCGATCGCCTATGACGGGGTGATGCAGGACAAGGAGTGGATCGGCGAGGGCCGCGCCACAGCGACCGCCGGCGACATAGACCGCGCGCTGCGGATCTATGTCGGGGTCTGCCTGCTGCTATGGCTGACTGCGGGGGGAGTGGCGATATGGGCGCGCTGATGCTGCAAGGCACCGGGTCGGATGTCGGCAAGTCGGTGCTGGTCGCCGGGCTGTGCCGCGCCTTCGCCAATCGCGGGCTTTCGGTGCGTCCGTTCAAGCCGCAGAACATGTCGAACAACGCCGCCGTCACCGTCGACGGCGGCGAAATCGGCCGGGCGCAGGCGTTGCAGGCGCTCGCCTGCCGGGTGGAACCGCATACCGACATGAACCCGGTGCTGCTGAAGCCGCAGGCCGACCACACTTCGCAGCTCATCGTGCACGGCCATGTGCGGGGCACGCTCGGCGGCGGCAATTTCCGCGAGAAGCGCGGCTCGCTCCTGCCCGAAGTGCTGGAAAGCTGGCGGCGCCTGCGCGCGCACTGCGACATCGTGGTGGTCGAGGGCGCCGGCTCCCCCGCCGAGATCAACCTGCGCGCGGGAGACATCGCCAATATGGGGTTCGCCCGCGCCGCCGATGTGCCGGTCGTGCTGGTCGGCGATATCGACCGGGGCGGCGTCATCGCCGCGCTGGCGGGAACGCGCGCGGTGCTCGACCCCGCCGACGCCGCGATGATCCGGGGCTTCGTCATCAACAAGTTCCGGGGCGATCCGGCCCTGTTCGCGGACGGCTATCGCCAGATCGAGGCGCTGTCGGGCTGGCGCGGCTTCGGCGTCGTGCCCTGGCTTCCCCCCGCCGCGCGCCTGCCCAGCGAGGACGCGGTGGTGCTGGAACGCCCGGCCCATGACAACGCGGGGAAACTGAAGATCGCCTGCCCGATCCTGCCACGCATCGCCAATTTCGACGATCTCGATCCGCTCAAGGCGGAAAGCGCGGTCGAACTGGCGATGGTGCCGCCGGGCCAGCCGATTCCGGCCGATTGCGCGCTGATCGTCCTGCCCGGTTCCAAGGCGACGATCGCCGACATGGCCGCGCTGCGCGATCAGGGGTGGGATATCGACATCCTCGCGCATCATCGGCGTGGGGGCAGGATCCTCGGCATATGCGGCGGCTACCAGATGCTGGGCCGGCGCATATCCGACCCGCACGGCATCGAGGGGCCGCCGGGCGAGGTAGCGGGTCTGGGGCTGCTCGATTGCGAGACGGTGCTGACGCCGCGCAAGGCGCTGCGGCGGGTCGAAGGCGTGGCGCTCGGCCGGCGCTTCGCCGGTTTCGAAATGCATATGGGAGAGACGTCGGGCGCCGACTGCGCCCGTCCGTTCGCCATGCTGGCGGATTCGCATCCCGATGGCGCGCTGAGCGCCGACGGCCGCGTGATGGGCAGCTATGTCCATGGCGCATTTTCCGGCACCGGCCTGCGCGCGGCGCTGCTGGAGACGCTGGGCGGCCGGTCCGATGGCCATGACCACGCGGTAACGGTCGATGCCGCTCTCGACGCCATCGCCGCCGAACTCGAAACCCATCTCGATATGGACGGCCTGCTCCGGCTCGCCAGGGGAGAAAATCATGCCTAGCCTGTTCGTGATCGGCGGCGCGCGCTCCGGCAAGAGCCGCTATGCGCAGGAACGGGCCGAAACGACCGGCCTTTCCCCGATGTTCATCGCGACGGCACAGGCCTATGACGATGAGATGCGCGAGCGCATCGCCCGGCATCAGGCCGATCGCGGCCCGGAATGGCAAACGGTCGAAGCCCCGCTCGATCTCGCCCAGACCATCAAGGCGCACGGCGCGCCCGACCGGGTGGTGCTGGTCGATTGCCTGACCTTGTGGGTCAGCAACCTGATGCTGGCCGAGCGGGACATTGCGGCCGCGACCGGAGATTTGGCCGAGGCGCTGGGCGGCGCCAAAGGCCCGGTCATTCTCGTCGCCAATGAGGTCGGGCTGGGCATCGTGCCCGACAATGCGCTGGCCCGCCGGTTTCGGGACGCGGCCGGGATCGTCAACCAGAAGGTCGCGGCGCTTGCCGACGAAGTGCAATTCCTCGCGGCGGGCCTTCCCCTCACCCTGAAGCAGAATCGATAATCGGGACGCGGCTTGCAATCGGCGGCGCTTGGGCCTAAGGGCGGCAGGTCCGTCGTGCATGCGCGCGGCGGGCATGATCGCGCCGGTGCCTCGGAAGAGGCTTAAAACGGGAAGGCGGTGCGGATGGTCCTTTGGGGGATTGTCCAAGTCCGCAGCTGTCCCTGCAACTGTAAGCGGCGAGCGCGATGCACATCGCTTCCCTCCATCGAGGGCGGCAGCCACTGGGCCGGACGCTAAGTCATGCGAGGCCTGGGAAGGCGTGCATCAAGCCCTGACCCGCAAGCCAGGAGACCTGCCGGCGTCATGGTCGCTCTTGCCTGGGTCCAGGGGATGGTCGAGGCACGGTGAACTCCGTCTGAGCGGCGAACGAGCGGCAAGGCCGCAGCGACGGGATTCCGTCGGCCGCGTTCGCGTGTCCGGCCTCCTTTCGCTGCAACCGGCTGGCGGTCCCGCCTCCGGTCCCCAAGCCGTTCGTATTGGCAGTCGAGCCCGGTCGCCTCGCAGCGGTCCGGGCTGCGATAACGAACGGAGAAATGAAGATAATGACTGGTAAGAATCACGTCCTTTCATTGGGATGCGGCCTGCTGACGCTGGCGGCCGCGCAGGCGGCGATGGCGCAGCAGACCTCGTCCGTCACCACGGTCGAGGATCGCGACACCATCTTGGTGACGGGCCAGCGGGAAGCGGGCATAAGCCTGGAAACGCCGTCCACCGCGGGCACCCGGCTCGGCCTGACCGCGCTGGAAACGCCCGCCAGCGTCGCCGTGCTGTCGGGCGACATGATCCGCGATTTCGGCTATCAGACGGTCGCCGACGCGACCAGCCGCGCGCCGGGCATCTCGGCCGTTCCCTTTCCGGGCACCGGCAACAACGCGCTCAGCACGCGCGGCTTCTACGGCGTCAATTCGATCACCCAGACCTATGACGGCATGCAGCTCTACAATGCGGGCGGCGTCATCACCTTCCCCTTCGATCCATGGAATGTGGAGCGGATCGAGATCCTCTACGGCCCGGCCTCGGTGCTCTACGGCGCGGGCGCGATCGGCGGCGCGGTCAATGTGGTGTCGAAAAAGCCCGACCCGGAACATAGCCGGATGCAGGCGCAGCTTTCCTATGGATCGTGGAACACCACCCGCGCGGCCTTCGACGTGACCGGCCCGGTCAGCGATCGCCTCTCCTACCGCCTCAACGCCAGCTACAACCAGTCGGACGGCTGGATGGATCGCGGCCGCTCCCGCAGCTTCGCGGCATCGGCCGCGCTGCGGTTCCAGGCGACCGATACGCTGGCGATCAGCCTGGTGGACGATTATGGCGACATCCGCCCCAGCACCTATGAAGGCACGCCGCTGGTCAACGGCAGGATCGACGAGCGCCTGCGCCGCCAGAACTACAATGTCGCGGACGCCCGCATCCGCTTCGAGGAGAACCGGGCGCGGATCAACGTCGAATGGTCGCCGTCGGAGAATTTCACCTTCCGCAACGACGCCTATATGATCCACCAGTATCGCGAATATTTCGAGAACTACACCTACACCTATCTGCCCGCCACCGGCGCGCTGCCGGAACGGGTGCGGCAATCGCAATATCGCGATATCGTCGCGTGGCAGCATCAATATGGCGACCATGGCTTCGCGACGATCGACAGCCGGATCGGCGGCGCGGAAAATTCGCTGGCGGTCGGTTTCGACGTCAACCATAACCGCTACAACCGGCACGACAACGGCACCTATACCGGGTCCACCACCGTTCCCGCGCTGGATTTCGATCCGGGCGTCTATGCGCAGGCCCCCGGCGCCACCTATCGCCGCCCGCAATATATCGCCACCGTCGACCAGATCGGCTTCTTCGCACAGGACCGGCTGAAGCTGGGCGAGCAGCTGTCGCTCGTGGCGGGCGTGCGCTGGGACCGCTATCGCATGAAGCGCCGCAGCCAGCCCGCTTCGGCCAACGACCCCGCGCCCAACAGCATCAACGGCGCGGGCTGGAACGCGGGCATCGTCTACAACCCGCTGCCCACCATTTCGCTCTACGCGCAATATGCGACCGCCAACGATCCGGTGACGTCGCTCGCCAGCATCTCCGCCTCGCAGATCCTGTTCGACCTCTCGCCCGGCCGCCAATATGAGGCGGGCGCCAAGGGGTCGCATCTGGGCGGGCGGATCGAATGGACGCTTGCGGCCTACAAGATCGTCAAGAAGGACCTGCTGGTGCCGGTGCTCGGCAATCTCAGCCAGAGCGAGCAGGTCGGCCGCCAGTCGTCGCGGGGCGTCGAAGCCTCGCTGACGGTCACGCCGCTGCCCGGCTGGTCGCTGGTGGCGAACGGCACCGTCCTTGATTCGCGGTTCGACGATTTCTTCGCCACGGTCGGCGGCGTGCGCACGTCGCTGAAGGGCAATCGCCCGCAATTCGTGCCGGAAAAGACGGCCAATGTCCGCACCAGCCTCGACGTGACGCCGACGGTGCAGCTGCGCGCGGAATGGCAATATGTCGGCAAGCGCTACACCGACAACACCAACCTCTACGTGCTGCCCGCCTATGACGTGACGGCGGTGGGCGCGCGCTGGCTGGTGACGCCCGCGCTCAAGCTCGACTTCCGCGTCGATAATCTGTTCGACGAGATCTACGCCGTGTCGAGCTATGCGGGCAACGGCACGCAGCAGATACTGGGCGCGCCGCGCAGCTACACCGGCACGCTCAGCATGGTGTTCTGAACCATCGGGGGCGGAGCGGCGCGCCCGCTCCGCTCCGTTTCCCGCGAGGCGGTTCATGAAACCTTGGCATTTCGGTCCGGTCCTGATCGTGCTGGCCCTGCTGCTTGCGGGCGGCCTGCTGCTGCGCGGCGGCGTGTCCTCCGCTCCCGTGGCGGCGACGGGGAATTTCGAGTTTCGCGACGATCTGGGCCGGTCCGTCACGGTCGGCAAGCCGCTGCGCCGGGTCGCGATCTTCAACCGCTATGATGTGGAGTTCGTGCGCGCCATCGCGGGGACGCAGGTGATAGCCGGGGTGGACGCGGGCACCGCGAAGGAACGCGCCTATTGGCCCGGCCTCGAAAAGACGGCGATCATCGGGCAGGGCCAGTCCAACCCCAATTATGACGCGATCGCCGCGCTCCGCCCCGACCTCGTCCTCATCCCCCGCAACGGCAGCTGGGCCGAGGCCGAGCGCGTCCTCCAGCCGCTGGGCATTCCGGTGGCCGTCCTCACCGCCTGGGACGTGCTGAAGCATGAGGAGAACGTCACCCTGCTCGGCCGCCTGTTCGAGCGGCCGGAGGAAGCGGCGGAGCTCAACCGCTTCTATCGCCATTGGCGCGACCTGCTGGAAGAGCGGCTGAAGGGCGTGCGGCGCAAGCGCGTCTATATGGAGGAGGTCGCGGATTACCGCACCCTGCTGCCGGGGTCGGGCTGGCACGACATGATCGAGACGGGCGGCGGCCTCAACATCTTCCGCGATGTCATGATCACCGGCGAGAACAAGGCGCGGGGCAATGTGCAGGGCTTCACCGTCGACCCGGAACAGGTGATCGCCCGGTCGCCGGAGGTCATCGTGAAATTGCAGCCCGGCCAATATGCGCCCCATCCGCGCGACTTTTCCCGCGCCGTGCTGACCGGCATCGCCACCCGCCCCGGCTTCGCCACCCTCCCGGCGGTGCGGGACGGACAGGTCTATCACATGTCCTATTATCTCGCGGGCGGCTGTTCCAAGATCATCGGGGCGCTGCAAATCGCCAAATGGCTCTATCCCGACCGGTTCCGCGATGTCGATCCCGAAGCGGTGATGGCGCAATGGCTGATCCGGTTCCAGCATGTCCCGGCGCAGAGCGGCTACAGCGCCCGGCTGACGGACGGTGCATCATGAAGGTGGGGCGGCAGGCGTGGCTGATCGGCGGTACGGCGCTGCTGCTGATCGTGCTTGCGCTGTTCACGACGATGCAGGGCGTGACGCGGATCGGCCTGGGCGAGGTGTTGCGGGCGCTGGTTGCGCCTTCTTCGCGCGGCGGCCTTGGGGAGCAGGATATCGCAATCCTCACCGGCCTGCGCCTGCCGCGCACGTTGCTGGCGATCATCGCGGGCGCCGCGCTGGCGAGCGCCGGGGTCGCGATGCAGGGCATCACCCGCAACCCGCTGGTCAGCCCCTATACGCTCGGCATTTCGCCTGCCGCCAGCTTCGGCGCGTCGATCGCGATCCTGACGCTGGGCGATCATGGGGCGGTGCTGGTCGGGGCGGCGTTCCTCTCCGCGCTGCTCTGCGCCGCGATCGTGCTGGGGCTGGCGACGCTGCGCGGGATCAGCGGCACGGTGCTGGTGCTGGCCGGGGTCGGGCTGTCCTATCTGTTCGGCGCGCTCACCGCGACCTTGCAGTTCGTCGCCACCGAGCAGCAGCTGGCGGTCATCATCCACTGGGCGTTCGGATCGGTCAACGGCGCCAGCTGGAACGCGGTGCTGGTCGCGGGATCGGTGCTCCTCGCCACCTTTCCGCTGCTATGGGGGCAGGCATGGGCGCTCAACGCCTTCGCCGCCGGGGGCGACGAGGTCGCCGCTTCGCTGGGCTTCCGGGTGATGCGCGTGCGGGTGATGGTGACGCTGGCCTCGGTGCTGATGACCGCCGCGATCGTCAGCTTCGCGGGGGTGATCGGCTTCGTCGGGCTGATCGCGCCGCATGTCGGGCGGCTGCTGATCGGCGGGGATCACCGGCTGCTGCTGCCCTTTTCCGCGCTTGCCGGGGCGCTGCTGCTGCTGCTCGCCGACCTTGCCGGGCGGACGCTGTTCGCGCCGGTGACGGTGCCGGTGGGGATCGTCGTCGCCTATCTCGGTGTGCCGCTGTTCCTGCATCTGCTGCTGGGCCGCAGGAGGAGGACGGCATGACGCTGACGGCCCGATCCCTGCGCCTGCAACGCGGCGGGCGTACCCTGCTGGACGGGATCGACCTCGCCCTTGCGCCCGGCGAGCTGCTGTGCCTGCTCGGCCCCAACGGCGCGGGCAAGAGCAGCCTCATCCGCTGCCTCGACGGCATATGGAAGCCGGGCGGCGGCACGGTCGAGGTGGACGGCCACCCCCTCTCCCGCCTCCCGCGCGAGGCTCTGGCCCGCGCCATCGCCTATGTCCCGCAACAGGGCGGCGAGACGCTGGGCCTCAGCGTGGCGGAGATGGTGACGCTGGGCCGGGCCGCGCATCGCCACCGGGAAAGCGCCGCCGAACGCCGCGCCATCGTCCGGTCGGTGCTGGCGCGCTTCGGCCTTGAGCCTTTCGCCCTGCGCCCCTTCGACGCGCTGAGCGGCGGCGAGCGGCAGCGCGTGCTGATCGCCCGCGCGGTGGCGCAGGACGCGCGCTACATGCTGCTGGACGAGCCGACCAGCGCGCTCGACCTGCGCCACCAGATCGACGCGCTGCGGCAGGTGCGCGAACTGGTCGACGCCAGCGGGATCGGCGCGTTGATGGCGATCCACGACCTTGGCGCGGCGGCGCGCTTCGCCGACCGGATCGCGCTGATGAGCGAAGGGCGGCTGGTCGCGGTCGGCGACTGGCGCGCCGTCCTGACGCCCGACCGGCTGCGCGAGGTGTTCGGCGTCGCCGCGCATGTCGGCGAGATCGAGGGCATACCCTATATCCTGCCTGCGGAGGTCCGATGATCGCCCTGTCCTGTCTCGACCAGTCGCCCGCCGTCGAGGGCCGGTGCCATGCGGAAACCATCCGCGACACGGTGCGCTTCGCGTCGCTGTGCGAGGAACTGGGCTTCCGCCGCTATTGGCTGGCCGAGCATCATAACAGCCCGGCCAATATCGGCTCCGCGCCGGAGATACTGGCCGCCGCCATCGCCATGGCGACGCAGGACATCCGCGTCGGCAGCGCGGGCGTGCTGCTGTCGCATTATGCGCCGTTCAAGGTGGCGGAGCAGTTCCGCGTGCTGGAGGCGCTGGCCCCCGGCCGTATCGACCTCGGCCTCGGCCGCTCGCCCGGCGGCAGCCTGGAGGCCGCCGGCGCGCTGCGCCGGGGCGATCCGGCGGATTTCAACAGCATGGATTTCGACGAGTCCGTCCGCGAGCTGCTCGGCTGGCTGGCCGATCGCCCGCCCGCCGCCCACGCCGCCGTGCGCGCCTTCCCCGCGACGCCGGGACAGCCGGAACCGTGGATACTCAGCAGCTCGCCCAGAGGCGCGGCGCTCGCGGCCTCGCTCGGTCTGCCCTATTGCTTCAACATCTCCCACGACCAGAATCATCATCTGGCCCGCGAGGCGGTGGAGCTTTACCGCAAGCGCTTCCGGCCCGGCGACCGCTTTCCCCGGCCGGTGCTGGCGCTGTCGGTCTGGGCCCTCGCGGCGGACAGCGCGGAGGAAGCGCGCTATCTCTATGGCCCCCGCGCGCATTGGCGCATACAGCTCGACCGCAGGGAACGCTCCGGCATGCTCTCGCCGGAAGCGGCGGCCGCCATCCGTTACAGCCCCGCCGAGCGAGAGCGGATCGAACGGACGCTGGACTATAGCTTCGTCGGATCGGCCAGCGACATAGGCGAAAGGCTGGCCGCGCTGGCCGCAGACCATCACGCCGACGAAATCGTCATGACCTGCTGGACGCACGATCCCGCCGACCGCCTGCGCTGTTTCAAGCTGATTGCCGACCGGCTCGGCGTGGAGAAAAGAGGATGAACGAGAACCCCCTGCCCACGGCGCTGCTGCTGGCGCGCTCGGCCATCGCCGCCGCGCCGCTGGCGGAAATGCGGCAGCTCGCCGACAGGGTGATGGCGCAGGGCCGGGTGGCGGCCGCGCATATCGCCTTTTCCGAACAGGGCGAACCGGCGCTGCGCGATGTGCTTCTGGCATTGGTGGGGGAAGGCGCAGCCTCGATCCTGATCGTTCCGGTCATGCTGCCCGCAGAGCCGAGCTATCGCGCCTGGCTCGCCCGCTCGATCACGCGCTGGCGGAGTGAGGACGGCCGGGCCTGGCCCGACATCCGCATCGGTCCGACGCTGGGCAGCCTGCCGGAAATGGCGGGCCTGCTCGCGGCGGCGATACGCGGCGCAAGCGAGCAGCAACCGGAAGCGCCCCTTCCCCCGAAGGCCCGCGAAGGGTCGATCGTGCCCGCACAGAAACGTCGCGTGCTCGTCTGCCATGGCGGCCCCTGCACGGCGGCGGGCGCACCTCTCGTCTGGGGGCATCTGCGCAACGAACAGGCCCGCCTCTCTCTGCGCACGGAAGGAGACGGGATGATGAGCGCCAAGGCGAGTTGCCTCGGCCCGTGCAATCTCGCCCCGGTCGTTCAGGTCTGCCCGGAGAACGTCTATTATGGCGGCGTCGACGAGCAGGCGATCGACGCCATCATCCAGTCCCATATCCTGAACGGGACGGTCGCACCGGATCATGCCTATGCCGCCGACGGGCGGAAGCAGTTCCTGCGCTGAGCGGCGATCAGCCGGCCGGTCGCTTATCCCGGCCCGGCATTACCCTTTCGAGGCTGCTCATGAACGCGTCGACGATCGGCGGCTTGGGCGCGCGGACGCGGGTTGCGACGATCAGGGGGCGCGTCCACGGCTCCGCGTCGACGTCTATCTTCACGATCCGTCCGGCGCGCAGATCGCGCGCCATCAGCATTTCCGGCAGGATCGCCAGATGCATCCCTGCGTCCAGCATGGCGACCGTGAAGATGACAGAGGTGGTCTCGATCTCCGGCCGGGGGCGCGGGACGCCCGCCGCGCGGAAACTGGCCTCGATCGCCTGCTCCACCGCGCCGATATTGGCCCCGGCCAGCCATTTCGCGCCGCTCAGGTCCGTCAACGACAGCCGGCCCCGCCCTGCAAGCGGATGTTCGGCCCCGGCAAGCACGACATAATGTATATCGCCCAGGGCTTCCTCGCGGATCAGCGGATCGGGCCGGTCCACCTGACGGACCGCGACGATCACGTCCAGCTTGCCCAGCAGAAGATCGCTGACCATCATCTCGTAAATGCCCGCCATCACGCTCAGCCGCACGTCCGGCCGCTCGACCGTCAGCATGCGGACGGCGCCGGCGACGACATCGGCCGCCGCGCTCGGCCCCACGCCGATGCGCAACCGCCCCTGCCGTCCGCCCAGCATATCGCCCAGATCGGCGCGGAAGCGGTCCGTTTCCGCCGCGATGGTGCGGGCATGGGGCAGGAACAGTTCGGCATAGGCGGTCGGGCGGACGCGCCGCCCGTCCCGTTCGAACAGACGCACGCCCAGTTGCGCCTCCAGCCGCAGGATGCTCTTGCTGATCGCCTGCTGGCTCAACCCCAGCGCCTGCGCGGCGGAGGCAAAGCTGCCCATGTCATAGGCGGCAAGGAAATGGCGGACCTGACGTGATTCCATTTCGCAGCGATACACAACCAATGGTTGCTGAAAAAGATAATTAGTTGTTGGATCGCCCTCCCCTTCCTGCGTCATGATCGGCGCACAAGGAAAGAGGGACCGATGCAGATAATTACCGAAAAGCAGCCGATCGTCGCCGATCAGGCCGGTGTGTGGGAAGGCGAATATGTCCACCTCGACGCCGATCACAGGATCATCGACCGCCACAAGTCCCGGCTTGTCTGCCGCCTGATGGACGGCCCGGACGGCGAGGCGAAGCTCAGCCAGACCAATATCTACAGCTGGGACGACGGCACACAGGAAATCCGCTATTTCGACGGCACCTTCCGGGGCGATCGCATCTGGATCAACAACGACCTGATCGACGGCTTCGTCGGCGCGCTGAACTATGACGAGACGAACCGCACCATCATGGTCGGCTGGACGCGGACGCACGAACCCGATTTCCGCTATTATGAGATGATCACCGTCGCGCAGGACGGCAACGCCAAGAACCGGACATGGCACTGGTATCGCAAGGGCCGCCTGTTCCAGCGCACCGTGATCAACGAGAACAGGGTTTCCCGCGACTGGAAAGCCTATGACGACCCGAGCTATTACAGCTATCGCCCGAGGGCACTGTGAGCCGGGCGGCGCTTTCCCGCAGGGCGATGCTGGGTGCAGCGGGGGGCCTCGGCCTCTCCGCCACGCTCGGCGTTTCCGGCAATGCCCTGGCGGCGGGCGCCGCCGGACCCGGCGCCGATGTGTCGATCCCGCCGGACGGGCGCTATCCGGTGGTGCCGCTGGCGAAGGAAAGCTGGACGCTGGGCGTGGCGCAGGCGCGCTCCATGCCGGTGGACCTCGCTCGGGTGGACGCAAGCCGCCGCGACAATCTCAACCACATGCTCGGCCTGATCGATGCCGCCTTCGCCTTCGGTGCGGGGCCGGACCTGCTGTTCTTCCACGAATTCCCGATCACCGGCTTCGGCGCGGGGTGGACCCGCAAGGACGTGCTGCGCCTCGCCATCGAAATCCCCGGCGAGGAAACCGAGGCGATCGCGAAAAAGGCCCGGCAGCACGGCATCTATATCGTCTTCGGTTCCTATGCCCGCGATCCCGACTGGCCGGGCCATGCGCTGTCGATCACCACGATCATCGGCCCGGACGGAAAGATCCTCGCGCGCGACTGGAAGGCCCGCAACATCAAGGGCGTGTTCGGCGGAGAGATAGAGCTGTTCACGACGACGATCTACGACGTGCTGGACCGCTTCGTCGAAATGTACGGGCGCGACGCGATCCTGCCTGTCACCCGCACGCCGATCGGCAATCTGGCAACCAGTTCGGTCCAGCGGGAGCCGGAGCTGTTCCGCGCGATGGCGATCAAGGGGGCGGAGGTGATACTGCGCACCGCAACCGGCGGCTTCGTGCCTGCCGATATCGCGGCGACCTCGCTCTACAACGGCGTCTATACGGCGGTCTGCAACAATGCGATCTCGCCCGGATCGCCCTTTTTCGAGGACACCAACGCGGGCGGCTCTGCGATCTACGGGCCGGATGGCGAGGCGATGGCGATGGCCAGATCGCCCAATGAGACGCTGGTGAGCGGGCGCATCCCGATCGGCGCCTTCCGCGCGCGGCACCGGCAGCCAACCATCCATCCTCAGCTCTATCTGGATGTGCTCGGCGGCTACACGCCCCGCTTCCCGCCCAATCTGTTCGACAGCTATCAGCCCGCCGACCTGAAGGACGCCGGGCGCTATCTGCGCGACAAGGGCGTGTGGAAATGACCGGCATCGTCCGCAGCATCGCCGGAACGATCCTCTACACCAGCACCATGGCCGGGCGTGATGGGCAGGAGCGCGGCCGGGAGCATTTCCGCATCGACATCCACAAGGACGGCTGCCGCACCATCGCCGCCCATGGCGAGATCGACGACGCCCCCGCCGTGGTGCGCGACGTCAACCTGCGCGTCGACCGCGAGGGCCGCCCGCAGGAAAGCTTCGTGCGGATCGCGGTGGGCGGCGCATTCCGGGGATCGGGCTGGTTCCGCTTTTCGGACCGGCTGGCCGAATGCGAGGCGATGACGGCCGTCGAGGGCCGCGTGTCGCAGCAGATCGACCTGCAATCGCCGCTCGCCGCTTTCGGCAATCATGCGATGATCAACGACGGCTTCCTGCTCAACCTCTACGACCTGTCGCGGGGGCCGGGCGTGCAGATGTTCCGCGACATCCTGCTGTCCTCGCCCGATCATCGCGGCGCGACCGGGCCGATGCTCTTCCCGATCGACCTCGCGATCGAATTTGTCGGGCGGCAGCGGCTGAGCGTCGCGGCCGGGGATTTCGACGCGCTGCATTTCCGCTTCACCGACATTCCGGGCCTGTTGCAGGAACATCCGCCCTATGACCTGTGGAGCACGGACGATGGCGACTATGTGCTGCTGAAGGCAACGGTCGGCGGCTATATGCAGACGGCTTATGAACTGGCCACCTATGAGCCGGCAGTCCATGAACCGACCGGCCATGAACCGGCCCCCGGCGACCGGACGGAGGCGGGGCTGTGATCGCCGCCTGGCTGCTCGTCGCGCATATCGCGGTGCTCGGCTACTGGCTCGGTTCCGAGTTCGTGATCAACAGCACCTATCGCTATGTCTCCTACAGCGGCGCCATGCCCTTCGCGGAACGGGCGCGGCTGATGGACCATGTGATGGAGGTCGACCAGCATGTCCGCTATGCGCTGGTGTTGCAGGCGAGCCTCGGCCCTGCCATCGCCGCGCTTTACGGCTATATCCCCGGTGGTGAAGCGGCCGCGATCGGCTTCGGCCTGTTCGGCGCCCTGTGGTTCGCCTTTGTCGAGCTGGTGCACCGGCTGCGGCACAGGCCCGTCGGCAGGACGCTCGGCGCGATTGATCGCGGGTCGCGCTATGTGCTGATGGCGGTTCTGGTGGCGATCGCGGCGGGGCTGGTCGGCGGCGCATGGCCGATGCCGCCATGGCTGCGCTGGAAGCTGGCGCTGTTCGCCTGCGTCATGCTGTGCGGCGTGGGCATCCGCCTCGCCCTGATCGCGCATTTCCGCACCTGGGCCGTCATGGCGCGCGAGGGGCCGACCGAGGAGACGAACGCGATCATCCGGCGCACCTATGTGCGGGCAACGTCCATTCTGCTGCTGCTCTGGGCGTTCATCGCCGCGATCACCGTGCTGAGCATCTGGAAACCGGCATGAGCGACCGCGCGCTGATCGAAGCGCTGACCGCCCGCCTCGGCGCCGAAGCCGTCCGCATCGACGAGGAGGCGCTCGCCCTCGCCTCCAGCGACCTGCATGTCACCGGCGAGCGGCCGGCCGCCATGGTCGTTCCCACCGATGCGGCGCAGGTGGCCGGGGCCATCGAGGCCGCCGCCGCGCTCGGCTATGCGGTCGTCCCGCGCGGTGGCGGACTGAGCTATACCGGCGGCTATGCCTCGCCGCATGCGAAGGCGATCACCGTCGATATGCGCGCGATGAACCGCATCCTCGACATTGCCGAAGACGATCTGACGATCACCGTTCAGGCGGGGGTGACGTGGAAGCAGATATATGACGCGCTGAAACCGCGCGGGCTGCGCCTGCCCTTTTTCGGGACCTTTTCCGGCGCCGGAGCGACGGTCGGCGGCGGGCTGAGCCATGGCGCGCTGTTCTTCGGTTCGGCGCGCCACGGATCGGCGGCCGATATCGTCCTCGGCATGGAAATCGCGCTGGCCGACGGCACCCTGTTGCGTACCGGGCGGGGCGCGCTGTCCCGTCCCGCCCGGCCGTTGTTGCGCGGCTTCGGCCCCGATCTGACCGGCCTCTTCACCCATGACGGCGGCATGCTGGGCATCAAGACCGAGGCGAGCTTCCGCATGATCCGCACGCCCGCCGGGCAGGACCATGCGAGCTTCGCCTTCGCCACGCTGGAGGAGGCGGCGGACGCGCTTTCGGAAATCGCCCGCGCCGATCTCGCGGAGGAAGTCTATATTCTCGATCCCGGCGCGGTCGACGCGCTTCCGGCGGATGCCACGGCCATGGCAAAGACCGCGCTGTCGGTGGCGCGGGAGGCAGGCGGCACGCTGAAGGCGGCGAAGGCGCTGGCATCGCTTGCGAAGGGCGGCACCGGCTTCATCCCGGCGGGGCATTTCTCGCTGCACCTGACCGTGGCAGGCCGCATTCCCGCAGCGGTCCGGGCCGATCTCGACGCCGCGACGCGCATCGCCACCGAGCGGGGCGGCGTTCCCGTCGCGCCGACCATCCCGCGCGTCGCCCGCGCCGCCATCTTCGCCGATCTCAATGGCGTGATCGGGCCGAAGGGCGGACGCTGGGTCGCGCTCAATGCCAAGGTCGCCCATTCGGAGGCGCGCGGGCTGATCGCCGCCTTCGAGGCGCTGATCGCCCCTCATGCCGGGGAGATGGCCGCCCATGAGGTGCACGTCACCCGGCTCGTCTCCGCGCTCGGCACGGGCTGCTTCAGCTTCGAAGCGGTGTTTCACTGGCGGGACAGCTGGCTGCCCCTGCATCGCGCAGCGGCCGAACCCCGGCATCTGGCGGGTTTCGGGGAAATGCCGCCCGCCGATCCGGCCGCGCGGGCGCTGGTCGACCGGCTGCGCCGGGAAACCGTGGAGATGTTTCGCGAACGAGGCGCGATCTCCAGCCAGATTGGACGCACCTATCCCTTTCGCGAGGCGCTGTCGCCCGCACCGGAGCGCCTGCTCGCCGGTATCAAGGAGATATTGGACCCAAGGGGCCTCATGAATCCGGGGGTTCTGGGCTTTGCCTGAATTCCGTCGAGAGAAGAACGAGATGAAAACCACCTCCATCACCACCCTTGTTTTTGGCGCCATGATACTGGCCGGATGCGGCGGCAACGGCGGGAATGGCACCGCGCCTGCCCGAACCAATCCGGTCGCCGCCTGCCTGACCTGCCACAGCTTCACCAAGGGGGTGAAGCGGCCCACCGCGCCCAATCTGCATGATATCGTCGGCAAGCCGGCGGGCAGCGAACCCGGCTTCCGATATTCCGATGCCCTGAAAAACAGCGGGATCGTCTGGACCCGCGAGAAGCTGGACGCCTATCTCGCCGATCCCCGCGCGCTCGTGCCCGGCACCCGCATGATCTACGCCGGGGAGCCTGACGCGGCGAGGCGCCAGGCCATGATCGATTATATGCAGAATGGAGAAGGCGACCAGGCACAGTAGAAAATTTGTCCGGACATATTGAAAATGGATGGAAGTGCGCTAGCCTTTTCCCGGACCTAAAAAGGGGAAGAACATGATCAGAAGCTGTTTCCTTGCCATGAGCGGCCTTGCGCTGGTCGCGGCCGTGCCCGCCGCCGCGCGGACGCTCGATCCGGACAGGCCCGAAGATGCGGTCGAGATCATGAAGCGCGCCCAATGCGGCGCGAAGGACGGCGAACCCGCCGTCTATTACTGGACCGGCAGGGTCTATTCCCGCGTGACGGGCGAGCCGGACCGGCTGCTCTTCACCGGCGAAGGCATGAACATCCGCCAGTGCGCGACCGTTACCGACGCGAAGCGCGGCAAGGGCTATCGTCAGGTAAGCCGTGAGGTGATGCTGTTCACCGATCCCAGAACGGGCGAGATCGTCCGCCAATGGACCAACCCGTGGACCGGCGAAACCGTCGAGGTGATGCAGATCGCCAATGATCCGGTGAACGTCCCCGCCGCCTTCCCCTATGCCGCCGACGGCAAGCCGTTCCGGCTGACCCACAAGCGCATGGGCCAGTGGCTGGCGATGCCGATCGAGGTGCCGCTCTTCTATCACAACGTCCTCGCCGGGGAGTATCAGGATTATGTCGGCGGCAAATATCATGCGATGGAGATTTTCGACTTCGTCGCCCGCGCCGACGAAATTCTGGACACGAAGAGCCAGACGGTGTCGCCGTCCGTCTCATGGGTGCGCATTTCCGACTGGATGCCGTGGATGAAGATGCGCGGGCGTCAGGGCCAGCTCGTCTTCAACGCGGTCGGGACGAAGCTCGCCAGCTTCGACGCGCTGCCCAAGGTGCTGAAGGACGAGATCGCGGCCAATTATCCCGCCTACAGGCAAGCGCCGCCGACCGACGACACCCGGCCCAACGAAACGACATGGACGGCCTTCCGCAAATGGATCGAGGAACGGCGCAAGGCCGATCCCGATAGCGGCAAACAGGCCCATTGAGATGGCGGTGACGCGACGCCAGACCCTCCTGACCGGAGGCGCCGCGCTGCTCGCGGGCGCTGCCCCCCGCGCCGCCTGGGGGCGCACGGAGGCCGATGTCCTCATCATCGGCGCCGGGCTGGCCGGGCTTCACGCCGCGTCCCTGCTGGAGGCGCAGGGCGTGCGGGTGATCGTGATCGAGGGCGAACGCCGGGTGGGCGGGTGCATGCACACGCTCGACGATCTGCCCGGCGCGCCCGAAGCGGGCGGCGTGCAGATCGGCAGCGGCTATCACCGCATCATCGGCCTGACGAAGCGGCACGGGATTCCGCTGGAACCGGCGCCCTCGATCGACCGGAACGTGCTGTATCATATCGGCGGCCGTTCCGTGACCATGGCGGACTGGCCCGGATCGGACGCCAACCGCCTGCCCGCGCCGGAACGCGCCATCCCGCCCGGCGCGCTCGGCCCGGCCTTCGGCGCACGCATGGCCGCGCTGCCGACACCACAGAGCTGGATGGAGCCGAACGCCGCCGCGCTCGACATATCCTATGCCGCGGCGCTGGCGCAGGCCGGGGCCAGCGCGGAGGCGATCCGGCTGATCGACGCCAATCTCAACGGCAACAGCGTCCATTCCCTCTCGGCGCTGCATGTCGCGCGCACGGCGGCGATATTTCGCGCAAGCCCCGGTCCGCTGCTGATGATCGGCGGCGGATCGCAGCGCCTGCCCGAAGCGATGGCGGCGACGCTGGCGACCCCGCCCCGGCTGGGGCAACAGGTCGCCGCGATCGCCGAAAGCCCCGAAAACGTCACCGTAACGCTGACGAACGGCAAGACGATCACCGCGCGCCATGCACTTTGCACCATCCCTTTCGCGGCGTTGCGGACGATCCCCATCGAGGCGCCGATCAGCCGCGATCTTGCCGCGCTGATCGCGGGCCTGCCCTATAGCCGCGCAAGCTTCGCCTATTTGGCCGCAAGCGACGCATTCTGGAAATCGGACGGCCTGCCCGAAACGCTGTGGAGCGACGATCCGCTGATCGGGCGGGTGTTCGCGCTGGGCGAGGACCCGCCGATGCTCAAGGTCTGGCTGTCCGGCCCGAATGCCGGCCGGCTCGACCGGATGCCCCGCGACGTCGCGGCCGGCGCGATCATCGCGCGGATCGAGGCCGCCCGCCCGGCGGCGCGCGGCAAGCTGCGGCTGGCAAGGCTCTTCAGCTGGCAGCGCAGCCCGATGGCGCGCGGCATCTATCATCATATCGCCCCCGGCCAGGCGGCGACGCTGGCGGCCGGATGCCGCGCGCGGGGGAACCGCCTTCACTTCGCCGGGGAGCATCTGGCACAGGGCAGCTCCGGCATGGAAGGCTCGCTCGAATCCGCGGAACAGGCGGTCGCGACGATGCTGGGACGGCTGGGGACATGACCATGTAGCGCAGCGGCGAACCGCTCCGTCTCGCACCATGATTTCGGACATCGCTATGGCGATCCGTCCGCCATATTTTGGCACCTTTATATTCGGTATCCATTTGGTTTTACTTTGTAAAATCAGAAAAATATTTCGAATTCATCGCGAATATTTGTCTGGACAAATTTTTCCGCAACGACAATGCTGCCAGGCAAGAGAACAACGAACACGCATTAACGGGGAAGGGAAACAGGGAATGAGAAGAACGGGATTTTCCGCCTATAGGGGCACGCTCGCGCTTTCCGTGGCGGCCATGGCTCTGGCGGGGACGACAGCGGCCGCCCAGACCGGCGCGGGGGCGGCGGATGCCGGGGCAGGTACCGGAGCAGGCAGCGGCGACGCGATCATCGTCACCGCGCGCAAGCAGGCCGAAACCCTGTTCGAGGTGCCGATCGCGGTCAGCGCGTTCAACAGCGCCTCGATCCAGGACAAGATGGCGCAGGACATCACCGATCTGGCCGAGTTCACGCCCGGCTTCCAGATTCAGGAAGCCTTCGGCCGCGACGGCGACCGCCCGGTGATGCGCGGCGCGTCCAACATCCTGTTCAGCGACGGCAAGGTGGGCATCTTCCTCGACGGCGCCCCCTATTTCGGTGATTTCTCGTCGCTCGACCTCGCGAATATCGAGCGGGTCGAGGTCATCAAGGGGCCGCAATCCGCGGTGTTCGGGCGCGGCACGCTCAGCGGCGCGATCAATGTGGTGCTCAGGCGGCCGACATCGGAGTTCGAGGGCCGCATCGCGGGCACCATCGGCAATTTCGACCGGCGGGAGATAAGCGCGTCCCTTTCCGGGCCGATCACCGGCGGCATCGGTTTTCAGGTCGGCGCGAAGCTGTTCGACATTGACGGCCAGTGGCGCAACGCCGCCGTCGCCGGCGAAAGGCTGGGCGACCAGAGCACCCGCCAATATACCGCCGGCCTGTTCCTCGACCCGACCGAGGACCTGAGCGCCTCGGTGCGCTGGCTGCACCAGAAGGACGATGACGGCCATTTCGCGATCGGCCTCCAGCAATCCGGCGCCAATAATTGCTACCTTGCCACCCGTTCCTATTATTGCGGCGTGGTGCAGCCGATGAACAGTTTCGGCATCAACACCGACCGCCTCGTCCGCCCCGGCCTCTACCGCAACGCGGACCGCTTCATCGGCGACATTTCGTGGGACATCGGCGGTTCGGGCTACGAAGCCTCGTTCCAGGCCGGCTACAGCGACCTTGTCGAGGTGATCGGCGTCGACCAGACCTATGACCCGCGCGGCTTCTACTTCCTGCCGCAGGCGATGTGCGGCCAGTCCTTCTATGCGCTGCCCAATCAGGATTGCCGCAAGTCGAGCTTCGAGGCGACCACCGGGACGCGCCGCAAGACGCAGACCTATGAAGGGCGCCTGTCCTCGCCCGTCACCGATCCGTTCCGCTGGCGCGTCGGCATGTTCCACAGCATCGACAAGCAGCGCGGCATGCGGGACTATCTCGAACTCAACGAAGTCGGCCCGGAACTGCTCGACGATACGCGCCGGGTCCGGAACCTCGCCTTCTTCGGCGGCATCGATTTCGACGTCACCAGCGAACTGACGATCGGCGCGGAGCTGCGTCACCAGATCGACAAGGTCCGCAACGTCACGCCCACCTATCGCGTGGGTGATGTGTTCGACGCGGCCTATCTGGCGACCGTCACCCTGCCCAACCCCAACCAGACGGTGGGCGTCGCGGCGACGCGTTCGGCGACCTTCAAGGCGACCCTGCCGCGCATCACGATCAACTGGAAGCCGCAGCCCGACCTGTCCTTCTACGCCCAATATTCGCAGGGCAATTCGCCGGGCGGCTTCAACAAGGTGACGGCGCCCGAACCCATTTACGACGAGGAAAAGCTGATCAACTACGAGATCGGCATGAAGACGGCGAAATTCGGCTTCGATTATCTCAACGTCTCGGCCTTCTGGCAGGATTACAAGAACCAGGTGCTGACCAACACCTATGTCGCCAACAATGTGGTCGATTCCTACAGCGTCAACATCGGCCGCACCCGCATTCGCGGCGTCGAGCTGGAAGGGCAGCTGCCGCTGGTGGGCAGGATATTGAAGCTGCAGTTCACCTATACCTTCCTCGATGCGGAAATCCGCAAGGGCGTGGAGCCGGAAAGGGCGCTGCAACTGCTGGGCACGGCCTGCAAGACCGGCACGGCGATCAATCTCGACCGGCCCGGCTGCCGCGAGGCGGCCTCAATCGCGGGCAATCGTCCGCCGCTGGTGGCGAAGCATACCGGCACGGTCGGCCTACGCTTCGAGCATGAGGCCGCCAATGGGTGGACGGTGTTCTCAGGGGCGGACCTCATCTACCGCAGCAGCTATTTCGCCCAGACCCTCAATCTGGCGCGGAGCGGCAATTCGACCAAGCTCAACCTGCAACTGGGCGTCAGCGACGAACGGGGCCTGCGCATCTCCGTCTATGGCCGCAACGTGCTGGGCGACGAAACGCCGGTCGGCATATTGCGCTATCTGGACTTTCCGGCGGCGCGCACGCCCACCGGCGATTATGCCCGCGCATTCGGCATCACGCCCGCGCGCAAGCCCGAATATGGCCTGACCGTCAGCAAGTCGTTCTGACGCCGCGTCATCACCGACCGGGGACAGGCCACTCCGCAGACGGCCTGTCCCCTTCCCTCTTGCCAGCCGGAGCAAAGCCGTGCCTGCCTATATGATCGTCACCGCGACAATTTCGGACCGCGACGCCTTCCTCTCCGGCTATGGCGCGAAAGCCGCCGCGCTGGTCGAGCAATTCGGCGGCAAATATCTGATACGCGCGCCCGGCGCGCAGGCGCTGGAAGGCGATTTCGGCGACGGCGGGTCGATCGTCATTTCCGAATGGC
Organism: Sphingobium jiangsuense; assembly: GCF_014196495.1. Classification (GTDB taxonomy): domain Bacteria; phylum Pseudomonadota; class Alphaproteobacteria; order Sphingomonadales; family Sphingomonadaceae; genus Sphingobium; species Sphingobium jiangsuense. Next base: position 393,769 of record NZ_JACIDT010000002.1, on the reverse strand, counting down.
CGAGCCGCGAGGCCGCGCTCGCCTTCTGGAACTCGCCCGAATATGGCGAGGCGAAAGCGTTGCGCGAAGGCATCGCCCGTTGCCAGGTCCTGCTGATCGAAGCCCCGGCCCTTGCCGGATGATCCCGGAGAGAAAGGAACATCATGTCCGGATTTTATGCCATCATCACCCATGACAAGCCCGGCGCCACCGCGACGCGGATGGAAAAGCTGAAGGAGCATCTCTCCCATATCGAGGCGGGGCTGGACCGGCTCGCCGTCGCCGGACCGCTGCGCGATGCGCAGGGCAATTTCACCGGCTCGCTGCTCGTGGTAAAGGCGGAGAGCGAGGCCGACGCCCGCGCGCTGCTGGAGCAGGACCCCTATTACAAGGCGCAGATCTGGTCCGACATAGAGATCCGCGCGTTCAACGCGGCGGCAGGCGACTGGGTCGGCGGCAAGAGCTGGTGAGGAGCGAAACGATGGTGCGCGTTGCAAGGATAGAGACGACCGGCGGACCGGAGGTCATCCGCTTTCACGATGTGGACCTGCCCGCCCCCGGCGCCGGAGAAGTCCGCGTGCGCAACACGGCGGTGGGGCTGAACTTCATCGATACCTATCACCGGCGCGGCATTTACCCCGTCACCCTGCCCGCCGAGCTGGGCGTCGAGGGCGTCGGCGTGGTCGAGGCGGTGGGGGACGGCGTTACCGGTTTCACCCCCGGCCAGCGCGTCGGCTATTTCGGGCCGGAGCGCGGCGCCTACGCCACCCATCGCCGCATCACCGCCGCCTCTCTCTTCCCCCTGCCCGACGATATCGACGACGAGACGGCGGCGGCCGCCCTGCTGAAGGGATGCACCGCCGAATTCCTCGTCGAGCGCTGCGCGAAGGTGGAGCCGGGCTGGCCGGTGCTGGTCCATGCGGCGGCGGGCGGAGTCGGCCTCATCCTCGTCCAGTGGCTGAAGGCGGTGGGCGCGACCGTGATCGGCACCGTCAGCACCGAGGACAAGGCCGCGACGGCGCGCGCGGCGGGCGCGGACCATATCGTCTTCTACCGGAACGAGGACACCGCCGCCCGCGTGCGCGAACTGACCGGCGGCGCGGGCGTGCGCGTGGTGTTCGACGGCGTGGGCATGTCGACCTGGGAGTCCTCGCTCGACAGCTGCGGCATAAGGGGCCTCATCGTCAATTACGGCAATGCCGACGCACCGGTGGGCGGCGTCAATCTGGGCATATTGGCGCTCAAAGGCTCGCTCTACAATTCACGGCCGATGCTCTACCATTATTATGCAGAGCCTGAGGAACGTGCCGCAGGAGTGGCGCGCCTGTGGGAAATGCTGCGCAGCGGCAAGGTGAAGATCACCATCGGCCAGCGCTACCGGCTGGAGGACGTCGCGCAGGCGCATATCGATCTGGAAGGCCGCCGGACGACAGGATCGACCCTGCTGCTGCCCTGAATCCTGTCATTCTGACATCGGACATTCCGGCCAGGAAAAACCGTTCGGCTGAGCCTGTCGAAGCCCTGTTCTTTCTTGGAGTGAAGAGGAAAGCAGCCGTTGGGCTTCGCCCGCCCTACGGGTAGACAAGCTCAGGGCGAACGGAAGGGAAACATAGCCGCTCTCTTCCCAAGGGAAATTTTCGCAGCCCGCCTCACTCCCACTTTCACCCCCCGATTTCGATCAGTTCTATCAACTCCCCGGCCACGCCGCGCACCGTCGCCGTTCTTCGGCCGCCGTAGAGCGCGCCCTCGCGCCGGACGGGCGGGGCGATGAAGGGGGCGTCCAGCGCGTCGAGATCGTCGACCGCGAGGGTGATCATCGCGTTGCCGGGCGGCAGCATCTCCGGATCGCCCGGCCGCGCCGTCGCGGCGGCGGGATAATCGTCCACCTCGACGATCGGCAGCCGTCCCTTCTGCACCATGGTGATGGTCGTGCGATAGTCGGCGTCCAGCCCGAACGCCTTGTTGATCATCGAATAGGCGAGCGTGTAGCTCGACGAGATATCGAGCTTCAGCGCCCGTTCGAACCATGCAAGGCTCGCTTCCCGGTCGGGCGTGGCGAGGATGACGATGAAGATATGATCGGTGAGCGACCGCGCTTTCGGCAGGTCGGATGTCGGCGTATCCTCCGCCACCTCGTTGAGGTAGAGCATCTCGCGGCCCCGCCCCGTCACCTGCATCGGGATGAAATAAGGCAGCCCTTCCAGCGCCTTGGGCGGCCCCACTATGTCGAAGCCGCTGCCGCTCAGGCGGTCGGGCCAGCCGAACACATCCTGCACCGTGAACTCATAGGCGGCCCAGCCATAGCTGCGGGTCGGGCGGAAATCCTTGGGCAGCGGCGCCTCGACCAGCCGGATGAAGCAATGCGCCCCGCTCTGCGGTTGCAGGGTCGCGAAGCGCGCGCCCGCGCTTTTCGGGCATCCCCAGCTTGCGGCGAGATCGGCGTCGATCGTGCCCCGCTCGACCGGTACCAGCCCCAGACAGCCCTGGTAATCGGCCAGCGCGGCGTCGAGATCGGGGGTCGACACCACGCCTCCGGCGATCCGCCCATGCGTCAGATAGCCGCCGCTCATCGAAACCGGGCCTTGCGCTTTTCGAGAAAGGCTGCGACGCCCTCGGCGAAATCCTCGCCGCTGAAGGCCGCGTCGAACAGCGCCCGCGTTTCGGCATCGTCGTCGCTCTGCCCGTCGAGAATGCGGCGGACCATCTTCTTGGTGTTGCGCACGCTGAAGGACGAGGCCGTGGCAACCGTCCCGGCCAGCGCCTCCGCCGCCGCGACGGGATCCTCGTCCACTATCTCTATGAGGCCGATGCGCTGTGCCTCCTCCGCGCCCAGCAGCTGCGCGGTGAACAGGATGCGCTTCGCCTGCGCCGGGCCGACCAGATCGACCAGCAGCTTTGTATCGTGCAGCGAATAGACGAGGCCGAGCTTCGCCGGAGTGATGCCGAAACGCGCGCGCGGCGAGGCGACGCGCAGGTCGCAGGCGATCGCCAGCCCGCAGCCTCCGCCGACGCAATCGCCGTCTACGGCAGCAATCACCGGTTTATCGGCGCGCGCCAGTTCATGTTGCGCGCGGCGGATCGCCTCCTGATTTTTCGCGCGCCATTCCGGATCCAGCGCGCCCGCGCCGAATTCCGCGATATCCGCGCCCGCGCTGAAGGCGCCGCCCTCGGCGGAACGGAGGATCACCACCCTGACCGCCTCGTCCGCCATCGCCTCGCCGAGCCGCTCCGGCAGCGCTTCCCACATCGCCTGGGTGAACGCATTGCGCTTCGCCGCCCGGTCGATCAGCAAATGGGCGACCGCCCCCCGTTTTTCCAGATGAAGGCTCATGCCGGATCCACCTTTGCCAGATGCTGCGCGATCGCGTGGCGGGTGGTGATCCACACATCCTTCTTCGCCGTCGCGTGGCGGAAAAATTCCTCCAGCGCCCAGATGCGCCCCGGCCGGCCGATGATGCGCAGATGCAGGCCCAGCGACATCATCTTCGGATTGCCCGCCTCCCCTTCGCGATAGAGCTGGTCGAAGCAGTGCTTCGCATAGTCCAGCCATTGCGCCGGCGTCATCGCCGGGTCGGTCCACATTTTCATATCGTTGGAATCGAGCTGATAGGGGACGATGGCGATCGGCCTGCCCGGCACCGTTTCCCGGTCCCAGAAAGGCACGTCGCCCGAATAGTCGTCCATATGATAGGCGAAGCCTTCCTCGATCAGCAGGCGGCGCGTGTTGTCGGTGTGGAAATAGCGGCTCAGCCAGCCATAAGGCCGCACGCCCACGGTCTTTTCGATCGAGGCGACCGCCTTGCGGATGAAGTCGCGTTCCTCGTCCTCGCTCATCTTGAACTGATGCACCCAGCGCCAGCCATGGCTGACCGGCTCATGCCCCAGTTCCGCTATGGCCCGCGCAATTTCGGGATGATTTTCGAGGCTGAGCGCCGCCACCGTCCAGCTGGCGCGGATATCATAATCGCGCAGCAGCTTCACGACGCGCGGGGCGCCCGCCTTGATCCCGTAGAGATAGTTGGATTCATTGCCATAATTGCGGATGGCCGATTTGATGTGGATGCCCAGCTCGTCGACCGGCTCCATGCCGCGGTCGCCGCGCGCCACGGTCATCTCGGACCCTTCCTCGACATTGACCACGACCGACAGGGCGAGCTTCGCGCCGTCGGGCCAGTCGATCCGTTCCTCTTTCATCAATGCATCTCCTCGCCGCCAGAGACGTTGAGCGCCTCGCCGGTCACATACACCGCGTCGTCGGAAGCCAGCCAGGCGCAGGCGGCGGCGGTGTCGCTGCCCAACCCCGGCCGCCCCATCGGGTTCTTCCGCTTCATATTGTCGAGATAGGCTTCCACGCTGTCGAAGCCGAGCAGCTTCGAGAAATATTCGTTCTGCCGCGCGCCGAGGCCAGTGGTGACATGGTTGGGGCAGACCGCGTTGACGGTGATGCCATATTGCCCCAGCTCGATCGCGTTGGAACGCGTCAGGCCGACCATCCCGTGCTTGGAACTGGTATAGGGCGCCATGTGGGGAAAGCCCGATTTCGCCGCCTGGCTGGCGATGTTGATGATGCGGCCGCCCCGCCCCCCGGCGATCATCGCCTTCGCCGCCGCCTTGGTGCCGTAGAAGGCGCCGGAAAGATTGACGCCGATCACCGCCTCCCATTCGCTGGCGGTCGTTTCCAGCAACGGTTTCATGATATAGCCGATGCCCGCATTATTGACCCATATGTCGAGCGAGCCAAACGTCTCGACAGCCGCCGCCGCGAGCCTCTCGCATGACGGCTCCGAGCGCACGTCGCAGGGCACTACCGCCGCCCGCGCGCCGCGCCGGCGCAGTTCGCCGGCCACCGCCTCCATCTCGTCGGTGGTGCCGATATCGCCCGCGCCCATATGCTCGGCGGGCTTACCGAGGTCGGACACGATGCAGTTCGCGCCTTCATCGGCGAAGCGTTGCAGGATCGCCTGCCCCAACCCCTTTTCGCGGCCCGATCCGGTGACGACGATGGTTTTTCCCTCGAACCGGCGCATCAGAGCGTCTCGGTCAGCAGGAATTGCGGATCGTCGGCGAAGCGGCGGAATTCGGCGGCGACCTTCTGCACCGCTTCGCTCGCCGCGTCGGCGCCGAACGCCTCCATGCCGGTGATGTCGATCACCTCGACATAGGCATAGGGCGGCGGCGCGTCGCTGCTCAGCAGGCCGGTCGCGCGATGCACCTGAAAATCCCGGACGGAGGGCAGCGCGTTGACGCCCGGAATATCGGTGGCGCGCGCCCATTCTTCATAGGCGGCCGGATCGGCATCGGCTTTCAGGTTGAACAATACGATGATGCGCATGGGATATTCCTCCTTGCTCCTCACATCAGGGGGGACGGCGTGTAACCGGCAAGACCGGCGTCGAGGCGGCGGGCAAGCGCGATCAGCGCGGCCTCGCCCCGTTCGGGTCCGACCAGCTGGACCGAGACGGGCAACCCATGCTCGTCCAGCCCGGCAGGCAGGCTGATGGCGGGCAGCCCCGCGATATTGGCGAGGCCGGTGAACGCCGACTGCGTGACCGGCGGGCGTCCCCCATGCGGGAAGGCGGCCTGCGGCGTGGTCGGCATCAGCAGCGCGCCATCGCGCCCGACCGCCGCGCGCACGGCCTCGCGCGTGCGGGAGAGGATCGCGCGGGCGCGCTCGACCTCCTCGTCCGGGCGGCCTTCGGCATAATCCAGCATGAAGCGCAGTTCCTCGGACAGCTTGTCCGGAGCTTCCGCGCGCGCGTCGCCCAGATGGCCGATCAACTCGCGCGCGGCGATGACGAAGCCGGCAAAGCGAATATCGGCGGCGCCGTCTTCCAGCGCCAGCATCCGGCGCGGCAGGGCATCCAGCAGCGCCAGCGCGCGCGCATGGGCGTCGAGCACCGCCGGATCGCAGGCGATGTCGTCGAAATTCTCCAGCAGCACGAGATGACCGGGCGCTGGCCCAGCTTCCACGGCATCGCACAACACGCACAGCAGCTCTTCCAGATCGTCGAGCGAATGGGCGATCGGTCCGATGACGTCGAGCCATTCGCTCAGCGGCGCCAGCCCGGCATCGGATATGGCGCCATGGGTGGGCTTGAGGCCGTACAGGCCGTTATAGGCCGCCGGAATGCGTATCGAGCCGAGCGTGTCGGTGCCCAGCGCGGCCACGCACAGCCCCGCCGCGACCGCCGCGCCGCTGCCGCCCGACGATCCGCCGGGGGTATGGCCGATGCGGTGCGGGTTCATGGTGCGGCCGAACCACGGATTGTCGGTCGTCGCGCCCAGCGCGGCCTCATGCATGTTGAGCGTGCCGAGGATGATCGCCCCGGCAGCGCGCAACCGCCGCACCGCCTCGGCGTCCTCGCTCGCCACCATGCCCCGCCGCAGCGCCATGCCGGCATTCCATTCCAGCCCCCGCACCGCGATGTTCGCTTTAACCGCGATCGGCACGCCCTCCAGCGGACGCGCGCGCGCTTCGCCGATCAGACGGCCGCTTTCCGCCGCCGCCGCGCGCGCGCCTTCGCGATCCACCTCGACATAGGCCCGGATCTGCGGATCATGGGCGTCGATCCGCGCCAGATAATGGTCGACAACCTGCGCGGGCGTGGCCGTGCCCGCCGCATAGGCCGCGCGCAGCCCGGCTATGTCGAGCCGGTGGAGGTCGCTCACAGCTTGCGCTCGTCGATCAGGCGGATCGGCTTCTGCCGCACGTCGATCTGCGTCGCGGCGGCCGTTTCGCCCGGCCCGACCAGCTTCACCCCGACCTCCACGCTCAGCCCCTGACGCAGCACCGCCGCCAGTTGCGCCATGTCGGTGCCGCCATGGCTCTCGATCGTCACCATCATCTCGTCCCGGCCGGAGGCGTCGCGGGAGACATGGCACACATATTCGCCGGTCAGGTCGGAACGGTTCTCGATCAACGCGCCGATCGCGTGCGGGAACACGTTGATGCCGCGCAGCTTCACCATATTGTCGCTGCGCCCCCGGAAACCGGCGATGCGCTTGAACACCATCCCGGTCTGGTTCGCGCCCGTCAGCTCATGGGTGATGTCATGGGTGTTGAAGCGGATGCAGGGGGCGATATCGTCCTTGAACAGGCAGGTGACGACCATGTCGCCGGTCTGCCCCGTTTCCACCGGCGCGCCGCCATCGATATCGAGCAGTTCGAGATATTGCGCGTCCTCCCACACATAGAGGCCGTCGCGCTCCGGCCCCTCGCCCGCGATGGAGCCGGTATCGCCGACCCCGTACCAGTCATAGGCCTTCGCGCCGCCCCACGCCTTTTCGACGCTGGCGCGGTCCTCCGTGCCGAGATGGCCGCAGATCATCCGGATGTTGATCCGGTCCAGCAGCCCTTCGGCCTCGGCCACCTCGGCCAGCTTGCGGATATAGTCGATGAAGCCGACCAGCACGGAGACGTTGAAATCCGCCATCAGCCCGATCTGGTTGGTGGAGCGCGTCTCTATGCCGGTTCCGGCGGAAAGGAAGATCGAGTTGGTGAAGTGGATCACCGCCTCGCGGATATAATGGCCGCCGTTGATCATCCCGTGGCCATAGACGGACTGGACCACATCGTCAGGGCGCAGGCCCTGCCAGCGATACATGCGCCCGACCAGCAAATTGGTGATCTCGCGTCCCTTGGGACCGAACAGCAGCGCCTGCGGCCGTCCGGTGGTGCCCGATGTGGTATGGAAGATCACCGGCGAGCGATCCCCGCCGCTCCCCACTCCGCCGAAGTCGCCATAGGGCGGATGGTCGGCGATCGAGGCCATCAGGTCGCTCTTGTCGTAGACGGGCAGCTTGACGATATCCTCGATGCTCCGGATATCGCCCGGCTCTATTCCCTTCGCACCCCACAGCCTCTGGTAGAAGGGGATTTCCCAGCCGCGTTTCATCAGCTTGAGGAACCGCCGGTCCTGAAGCGCGTGAAGCTCGTCCCGGCTCATCGCGGTGTAGCGCGAGACGAAGGCGTCGCCCACCGGATAATCCTCAAGCATCTGCTTGGCGTCGAAGGCTTCGAAATAGGTCGGAAAGGTCATAGTGGCTCCGGACAGGTGAAATAGGCAAGAGGATCGGAAAAGAGACGCGGATCAGGCTCGCCCGCCGCCAGCTCCCGCGCCAGACCGCGCTTCGCCGCGGTCTGTTCCGCCGTCATCGGCGCATGCGGATGGCCCAGCGTATGCGGGATGGCGCGTTCCACGACGGTGCCGTCGGTGCGCGTCACCACCAGCCGCTGCGGCGACAGCGCATTGGGATCGTCATTGCCGTCGAGCGTGACGGCCAGCCTGCCCGCCAGCGCCGCGATCGCGGGGTCGGTGAAGGTCGCGGGCACGAAGCGGCGCGGGTCGATGCGCCCTTCGCCCAGCATCAGCGCGACGAGCAGCGGCAGGCACAGCCGCGCATAGGCCGGGGTCATGTCGGGCCGGAGCGGGCGGCCGACCAGCCGCTCGATCAACGGCGGGACGAAAGCCTCCACCTTCGCGACGGAGGCGGCGTCGATCGCCCCTTCGCGCAGCAAGGCATCGAGCGTCGCCAGCACCCCATGGCTGGCGCGCCCGGACGGAAAGGGCTTGATGCTGACCTCGGCAATACGCCAGAGGCTTCCCAGCCCGGCGACATAGGGCGCCAGATCGCCCTCATCGAACAGGCTGAAATAGCCGAACGGCCCTTCCAGCGCGTCGTGCGGCCCGGTAAGGCCCGCCTTGACCAGATCAACCGCGCCGATCGCCGCGCGGGCCGCGCCCGCTATCTGCAACGGCAGCGCGATCGAGCCTTCGACATGTGCCTGCATCGTGCCCGCGCATTGCGAATAGGCGAGGCCGAGCACATCCTCCATCCGGTCCACGCCGTCGATGCGCGCCACGGCCAGCGCCGCGCCGATGCATCCCGCCGTCGCGGGACGGAAGAAGCGCAGGGGCGACGTCGCCGCCAGCCCAAGGCCGCTCGCCACATCGACGCCGACCGCCAGCGCGACGAGCGCCTCTTCCGGATCGCATCCGCCGCGCCGGTCGATCGCCGCCAGCACGGCGGCAGTGACGGTGGACAGCGCATGCACGACCGCCGGTTCGTGCACCGCATCCCATTCGAGGCAATGGATCTGAAAGGCGTTGACGAACGCCGCGCCCGCCGCCGGCAGCCTGCCGGAACGCGCGATCAGCCGGGCGTCGGTCCCCTGCCCCCAACCGCCCGCCGCCGCCAGCACGCCCTCGGCGCCGGGCGCGGTCGACCCCGCCGCCCCGGTGGCGAGCGTATCGCCGAGCAGGTGCAGCGCGGCGTCCCGCACCGGCGGCGGGAGCCGGTGCGGCGCGCGAGCGAAATCGAGAATATGGCGGGTCGCGCTCACAGCCATTCCTCCATGATCCGCCGGATATCGGCCAGGCTGTCGCCTTCCAGCACCGCCGCGATCATCGCTTCGGCCTGCGCGCCGTCGACGCCGCCCCAGTCCATCAGCGCCCGCGCTTTCCCGACGACGCCGCTTTCGGGGAGCGGCCGTTCCGGGTCGCCCCGCGCATCCGCCAGCGTCACCTGCCCCTGCGCGCTCGCCACCGATGCACCGAAATGGACGGGATAGGCATCGGTAAAGACCGGGCTCTCGACGACGCGCACCCGTGCGCGCGCCTCGGCCAGCGCGGCGATTGCGTCCGGTTCGAAGTCGGCGAGCTGCGGCACGCCGCGCTCCGCCACGATCGCCACCGCATGCTGGAGCGAGAATTTCGCCTCCATCACGGTGGCGGGATCGGGCCGGTCGCAAAAGACGAGCGCGTCGCGATAGGTGGAGACGGTCACGTCGCCGGTCAGCTTCCCCTGCGCCTTGAGGTCCAGCGCCGCGTCGATCGCCGGATGGGCATGGCGGCAGGCGCCCCATGGCTTGAAGCTCACCTCGTCGATCCGCCAGCCGTCCACCAGACGCAGCGGCCGGGGCGCGTCGCAGGTCGCCGCGAACAGCCCCTGCGGCCCTTCCAACACGAAACGCGGGCCGGTGATGCCCGCCATCGCATGGCGCGCGGCGGCCTTCCCTGTCGCCATCGCATGGGCGAGATGCCATTGCTTGGCCATCACCGGCTCGTGCCGCATCTGCCACAGCCCGCCCGTTACCGATCCGGCCAGGCCCAGCGCCGAAACGAGCTGCGCGTCATCCGCGCCGCCATGGCACGCGGCAGCGGCGGCAGCGCCGAACGCGCCCGCCGTCGCGGTGTTGTGCCAGAAGGCATAATGCCGCCCGTCGAACATCGCACCGATGCCTATCATCGCCTCATAACCGCGCACGCCCGCGTCCAGCGCCTGATCCAGCGTCCCTCCGCTCTTGCCGAGCAGGGTCGGCCAGATTACAGGGCCGGGGTGGAGAATCGCCGTGCGGTGCACATCATCCATTTCAAGCACATTGCCCAGCCAGACCGCCCGGTCCGCGACGCCCGCGCCCGGCAGCGCGGCGACGATGCGCGCGACGTCCGTCCGCCGCGCTCCGGCGGCGCACCCGATCCAGTCCAGCAGGTGGAGCCGCGCCTTTGTCCGGACAATTTTATCGACGGGACGCCGCAAATGCTGTGCAATCCGTTCAATCAGGCTATGATCGGTTGCATTCACAGAACGAACTCCGAAACGAAACGATTTGGCAGAGGATTGCAGACTTGTCGGCCACAGTTGGGAAAATAGCGCAAAAAGGCAGCAAAAAACCGCGATATCAGGAGCTTGCCGAGGATTTGCGGGCGGAGATACTGAGCGGCGAATATCCCGATCCGACGCAATTCCCGACCGAAAGCGCGCTGTGCGCCCGCTACGGCGTCAGCCGCTTCACCGTGCGGGAGGCGCTGCGTTCGCTCCAGACCGAGGGGCTGATCCAGCGGCGGCGCGGTTCGGGCACGGTCATCCAGCCCGCCTCGGCGCGAGGCGGCGCGCTGCATCAGCCGCTGTCCAATGTCGGCGAAATCCTGCAATATGCGCGCGACAGCAAATATCTCTTCACGCCGATGGGCAAGGCCCTGCTGCCCAAGAAGTTCGCCGTGCATATCGGCGAGGTGGCGAGCGGGCGCTGGCATCATTTTCGCGGGCTGCGCGTCCGGCAGGGCCAGTCCGGCCCCATCGCGCTGACCGACGCCTATATCCACCCCGATCTGGAAGCCGCCGCGAGCCAGATCAAGCCCAATGAGGATACGATCTTCCGCCAGATCGAGCGCCTTTCCGGCATCCGCATCGCGCGCGTGACGCAGGACATTCAGGCCGTTCCCGCCAGCAGCACGGTGGCGGCCGAACTGGGCGTCCCGCGCCGCAGCCCCTGCCTGCGCATCCTGCGCTGCTATCTCGACGCCACCGGGCGCATTCTGGAAATCTCCGCCAGCCATCATCCCGGCGACCGCTTCGCCTATACCATGCATATCGAGGTCGAGGGATAGGGGATCAGCCATCGGTGTCCAGTTCCGGCACGCCCAGTTCCGGCGCTGGCGTGGGAGCCCATGCCGCTTCCCCGGCGAAGCGGATCGGCGGCGCGATCTGGTGCGCGCCGTCCGCCTCCACCAGCAGGCCGCGCCCGGCGACCTGCGGGTCCCGGAAGACCTCGCGGAAATCGAGCACCGGAGAGAAAGCCACGTCCTTGTCGGCGAACCATGCGACCCATTGGTCGCGGGTGCGGGCGCGGAAGCTTTCGCGCAGGAAGGCGACCAGCGGCGCCTGCGCCTCGCCGGGCGGTTCCGCCCCCAGCGGCGCGAGATCGGGCCGCCCCAGCGCGTCGAGCAGATTGGCGACGAATTTGAGTTCCCGCCCGCCCAGCACGACATGCCGCCCATCCGCCGTTTCATAGACATTGTAGAAGGCGGCCCCGCCCAGCGAACGCTGCGTCGCGGAACGAGGCGGCTCGCCGCCTGCGATCGCGTCACCCACGATATGCGCGCACCAGGGCAGCATCGCGTCGAACATCGCGATGTCGACATAATCGCCCCGCCCGCTCTTCTCCCGCCCGATCAGCGCCATCAGCACCGCCGACAGGCCGGTGAGACCGGCGGCCATGTCGGCGGCAGGCACGCCCGGCACGACCGGCGCGCCGTCGGGGCCGTCATTCACCGAGAGGAAGCCCGCCATCGCCTGTACCGCCATGTCATGGGCGGCATGATGCGCGCGCGCGCCGCTCTGGCCGAAGGCGGAGATCGAGCAATAGACGATGCGCGGGTTGCGCGCGGCGACGGCCTCATACCCGAAGCCCAGCCGCGCGATCACGCCCGGCCGGAAGGATTCGAGGAACACGTCCGCCCCGTCGATCAGCGCCCAGAGCGCCTCGCGCCCCGCCTCGCTCTTGAGGTCGAGCACGACGCTCTGCTTGCCGCGATTGAGGTTGCGGAACCAGATCGACTGCCCCTGCTCGAAAGGCGGCTGGTCGCGCGCGGGGTCGCCCGCGGGCGGCTCCACCTTCACGACCTGCGCGCCCTGATCGGCCATCATCATCGACAGCATCGGCCCCGGCAGGAATTGCGACAGGTCCACGACCTTTATGCCCGAAAGCTTGCCCATCGGATCAGACGACGCCCTTTTCCCTGAAACCCTCGATATCCGCCGCGCTGAAACCGGCCTCCGCCAGCACCGCGTCGGTATCCGCGCCCAGCAGCGGCGCGGCGCGATTGGGCAGCCGCTCCCCGTCGAGCCGGATCGGATTGGCCAGCACCCGCATATCCGCACGATCGGGATGGGGCGCGGTGTCGATCATCCCCGTTTCCCGGAGGAACGGATTGTCCAGCGCCTGATCGAGCGCATAGACCGGCGACACCGGCATATGTCCCGACAACAGGTCGACCCAGTGCGCGACCGGCTTTTCGCTGAAGATGCCGTCGAAAATGGCGGTCAGCGCATCGCGGTGCGCCAGCCGGTCGGCGGGGGTGCGGAAACGGGCGTCCTCGCCCAGTTCCGGGTGGCCGATCCGGTCCAGCAGCACGTTCCAGAATTTGGGAAGCTGCGCCATCACGAACACCCATCCGTCCGCCGCGCGGAACAGCTGGCTCGGCGTCACCGACGGATGGGCGGAGCGTTCCGCCCGGCCGGTCACATCGCCCGCGTTGAGATACCACATCGCCGGATAGCTGGTCTGGTGGATGGCGGCGGAGAGCAGGTCGACATCGACATCCCGCCCCTTGCCGGACCGCTGCGCATCGAGCAGCGCGCCCAGCAGGCCGATGGTCATGATCGTGCCGGTCATGAAATCGACCAGCGACAGCCCCGCCCGCGTGGGCGGCGCGTCCGGCTCGCCGGTCAGCGAGAGCCAGCCCGCCTCGGCCTGCATCAGATAATCATATCCCGGCCACCGCGCCCTCTCATTGTCGCGGCCATAGGCGGAAAGATGCGCGCAGACGATCGCCGGATTGACGTCCTTCAACTGCGCATGGGTCAGGCCCATCCGCTCCGGCAGGTCGCCGCGCAGATTGTTGACGACCGCATGCGCGGATCCCGCCAGCCGGTGGAGGATCGCCTTCCCTTCCTCCGTGTTGAGGTCGAGCGTCAGCGACCGCTTGTTGAGGTTGAAGGTCTGGAAGAAGAGGCTCTCCCCGTCCCGCAGATAATGCGGCCCCACCGCGCGGGCGGTATCGCCGCCGCGCGGGGGTTCGATCTTGATGACGTCCGCCCCCATCTGCGCCAGGAACATGGTGCCATAGGGACCGGCGCCATATTGCTCGGCGGACAGGATGCGGAAGCCGGCCAGAGGAAGATCGGCCATTATACCGGGTTCCTTTTCAGCCATTGCTTGGCGATGATCATCCGCTGCATCTCGTTGGTGCCCTCGCCGATGCACATCAGCAGGGCGTCGCGATAGAAGCGCTCGATCTCATATTCCTTGGAATAGCTGTAGCCGCCGAAGATGCGCATCGCCTCTTCCGAATTGCGGACCGCCGCTTCGGAGGCGAAGAATTTGGCCATGCCCGCTTCCATGTCGCAGCGCTCGCCGCGATCATAGGCGCGCGCGGCCTGCTCGACGAGCAGGCGCGCCGCCTCGGCCCGCGTCACCATTTCGCCGAGCTTGAGCTGGATCGCCTGATGCTGCGCGATCGGCTTGCCCATAGTCTTGCGGATCTGCGCATATTCGGTGGCGAGGCGCAGCGCCCCTTCGGCAAGGCCCACGCCCCGCGCCGCGACATTGATGCGCCCCAGCTCCAGCCCGCCGGTGGCCTGGAAGAAGCCCTCGCCCTCGACGCCGCCGATCAGGTTTTCGGCCGGGACGCGGTAATTGTCGAACACCAGCTCGGCGCTGTCTATGCCCTTATAGCCCAGCTTGTCGAACTTCTTGCTGACCGAAAAGCCCTCCCCCTTGGGCGCGATGAAGAAGCTCATCCCCTTGTAGCGCGGCTCGGCCCTGGGGTCGGTCTTTACCAGCAGCGCGAAGCAACTGCCGTTCACGCCGTTGGAAATCCACGTCTTGGTGCCGTTGATCACATAATCGTCGCCGTCGCGCACCGCGAGCGTGCGGATGGCCTGTAGGTCGGTGCCCGCATCGGGCTCCGTCAGCGCGAGACCGCCCCGGATCTCGCCGCTGGCGAATTTGGGCAGCCATGTGCGCTTCTGCTCCTCGGTGCCGAAGCGCTCGACCGCCGCGGCCATGATGAGGTGCGAATTGACGATGCCGGTTATCGCCATCCAGTAGGAGGACACGCGCGTGATGATCTTGGCATAGGTGGTCGCGGGCAGGCCCAGACCGCCATATTCCTGACCGATGGTCGCGCCGAAAAGCCCCATTTCCGTCATCTGCTCCACCAGCGCGGCGGGCCAGATGTCGTTATGGTCGTGGTGCATGACCACGGGCCGGACGTCCCGCTCGATCCAGCGATCGATCGTCTCCAGCAGCGCGGCTTCATCATCTGCGTCGATGTGCCGCTGAATATGTTCGGACATGGTTTCTTTCCTCAATCGTCCGCCGGGCCGAAACCGCGCTTCCAGATCAGCATGGTCCGGTTGAAGGTGCACACCACCGTGCCGTGCTGGTTCTTGCCGATCGTCTTGACGGTGACGATGCCCTGTTCCGGACGGGAACTGGACTCGCGCTTTTCGATCACCTCGCTCTCGGCATAGAGGGTGTCGCCGGGGAACATCGGGTGGGTCATCTTGATATTGTCCCAGCCCAGATTGGCGACCGCCTTCTGGCTGAGGTCCGAAACGCTCATGCCGACCATCAGCGCCACGGTCAGCGGCGAACAGATCAGCGGCTTTTCGAATTCGGTCTTCTTGGCGAATTCATAGTCGAAATGCGCCGGATGCGTGTTCATCGTCAGCAGCGTGAACCACACATTGTCGGTGTCGGTGATGGTCCGTCCGGGGCGGTGCTCATAGATATGGCCCACCACGAAATCCTCATAGTAGCGCCCGAATGTCTCACGGAAGCGTCCGGGGCTGACTTCGATCACACCTTCACGCATGTTGATTGCCCTGCATTGCCAATATCCTCTGATATCGCCGCATGATCGGTGCTTCGAGCATGCGGCCGTTGAAACGAACCGCGGCGCCGCCGGCCGCGTCGAAAACCTTTTGCGCCTCCAGCGCCTCGGCGATCTGCTCCGGCGTCGGTCGGAACACCGCGTTGATGACCGCCACTTGCGCCGGATGGATCGCGGCCTTGGCGGCGAAGCCCAGCGCTTTTGCCGCCTCCGCCTCCGTCTTCAGCCCTTCGGCGTCGTCGAGCTGGATGAACGGCACGTCGATCGCCGGAATGCCCGCCCCGGCGCAGGCCATCACGAACGCGCCCCGTGCGGACCGCAACGGCTCCCACGCCAGCGCGACGCCAAGCTCCGCCGCGAAGTCGCCGCCGCCGAACATCATCGCGGCGACGCCGGGGGCGGAGGCGATCTCCGCCGCCGCGTCCAGGCCCTTCACCGTCTCGATGAGCGGCACGATGCCCGGCGCGCGGTTTCCCAGCACGCCGAGGATCACGCCGACCTCGGCCGCGCTTTCGACCATCGGGACGAACAGCAGCGACGGCAGCGCCGCCGCATCGGCCAGAGCGATCAGGTCCTCCAGACCCGCCCGCGTCCTGACGCCGTTGATACGCAGGACCAGCCGCTGGCCGTTCCCCTCGCCCCCCCCCTCACCAATCGCCGCGACGGCGGCCGCGCGGGCCTCCGCCTTGGCCGACTCGGGAACCGAGTCCTCCAGGTCGATGCACACCGCGTCCGCCCCCGCGTCCAGCGCCTTGGCATAGCGTTCCGGCTTCGATCCGGGCACGAACAGCATTGATGAAAGTCCGATGGCCGCGTTCACTCTGGCATCCCCTGCTTTGCTGCGCCTAAGAATTTGTCCGGACAAATTATAAGTCAAGTACAAAAGCTGAAAGCCGCATTTTTTCGCTCAGAACGGTTTGACTGCGCCCAGATAGGAGGTCGCGATCAGCAACGCGTAGACGATGAAAACCCAGATGCGGGTGCGGTCCATGGTGCGGCGGAGCGGAATCTCGGTGGCGTCGCTCGACCCTTCCTTCAGCAGCCGCCCGAGCTGCGGCCCCACCGGCTTGAAGGCGACGTCGATCATGATCGCGGCGACGAAGATCAGGCCGAACAGCAGCGCCTTGGTCGCCAGCCATTGCTCGGCGAGCGGCGCGCCTGTCGCCAGCGACACCGCGCCCAGCGCCAGATAGCCGAGGGTGATCGCGTTCTTCAGCCAGAATTCTATCCGCCGGTTGCGCGCAGCGCGCGGCGTCATGTCATGGAAATGCGCGTCCCAGACCAGCCACAGCCATGCAAGGCCCGCGACCCAGGCGCCCGCCAGAATGAAGCCGGGCACCGCCCAGAAGCCGCCCATGGTCACCACCGAAAGCGACACCGGCACCATCAGCGCCCAGGCGGTGCGCGGGGTCATGTCGATCAGCACCAGCAGCTTCAGCAGCGCGATTCGCTGGTCCAGCGTGTAGAGGTCGCGCTTGCGGAAATGCTGCCCCGCGAGGAACACGCCGACGTCGCCGCCCAGCCACAGCACGAACAGGAACAGATGGAAATAGACCATGCTCGGATAAGCCAGATCGGCGAGTGTCATCTTTTTTTCTCCCCATGCGGATCAGAGTCGCTTGACAGGCACCTGCTTACATGAAAATTTGTCCGGACAAATAAAAAATTATGTCCGCAGGCAGAATGCCCGAGTGGGATTATAGAAAGGGAGAATGACATGAAGCTTCATGCGCTTGTCGCGACTACCGCCCTGTCCGCCGGCCTCGTGTCGGCGCCGGTTTTGGCACAGACCGCTGCGACCGAAACGGCTTCGGCCGAAAGAGCCAATGGCATCGAGGACATCGTCGTGACGGCGCAGCGCCGCACAGAGAGCCTTCAGGATGTCCCCATCGCGATATCGGCCTTTTCCGCCGACCAGCTTCGCAATCAGGGCGTTTCCAACACGCTGGAACTGGGCCGCTTCGTTCCGAATCTGGTTTCGATGAACAATACCGGCGTGGGCACGGCCAACGCCTTCTACCTGCGCGGGCTGGGCAATACCGAAACCATCCCGACCTTCGATCCGCCGGTCGGCACCTATGTCGACGACATTTACCTCAGCCGCCAGAACGCCAATAATATCAATCTGTTCGACGTAGAACGGGTCGAGGTGCTGCGCGGCCCGCAGGGCACGCTGTTCGGCCGCAACACGACCGGGGGCGCGGTCAGCGTGATCCTGCGCGAGCCGGGCGACCGGCTGGGCGGCTTCGCCGAGGTCGGCTATGGCCGCTTCGACAAGAAGCTGGCGCGCGCGTCGCTGGATATCCCGCTGGCCGACAGCCTGGCGATCAAGCTGAGCGGCTATTGGCAGGACGACGACGGCTATACCAAGAACGTCACCACCGGCGATCGCATCAACGACGATGACGGCTGGGGCGTCCGGCTGGGCATTCGCGGCGAACTCAGCCCCTCGGTGCGCTGGAACGGCTCCTATGCGCATATCGTCGCCAATGGCGAGAACATCCTGAATTTCCAGTGCAATCCGGGCAATCCCAATGACTGCAAGGGCCGATTCGCCACCACCGGCATTCCTTCGGGCAAGAGCGCGGCCGATTCGCCCTTCGCCTCGCTGGCGATCAGCGGCCGGAAGAAGAATTTCCTGCTCGGCAACTACACCACGACCAACCTCGTCACCTCGAATCTGGAATTCGATCTGGGCGACAAGATGACGCTGAACCTGATCACCGGCTTCGTCAGTCAGGATCAGCAATATGCGCTGGATTTCTACGACGGGCGAAGCGGTCCCTCGCTCTCCAGCCCCAACCCGCCGGTCATGGGCTATGTGCGGGGCGGCTTCTCCATTCTCAACGACGGCGAGCATGACCAGTTCAGC
Source organism: Sphingobium jiangsuense (assembly GCF_014196495.1). GTDB lineage: Bacteria > Pseudomonadota > Alphaproteobacteria > Sphingomonadales > Sphingomonadaceae > Sphingobium > Sphingobium jiangsuense. The sequence continues at coordinate 375,517 of NZ_JACIDT010000002.1, read as the reverse complement.
CAGGAAGTGAAGATCAACGGCAGCGTCGGCGACGGTATGCTCGATTATGTCGCGGGCGCCTTCTATCTGGTCGAGAACAACCGCACCGACTTCGCCGACACCTTCACCCTGTCGCCCGCCGCCACGCTGGTCCTTGCCGACCGGATGCTGCGCAACCGGACGGAGGCGCTGGCGGGCTATGCGCAGCTCGATTTCAACGTCACCGAACGGATCAAGCTGACCGCGGGCATACGCTATACCGACGAAACCAAGACGGTGAGCCTGCATGACAACCGCGCCAGCTGCAATGACGGCACGGTCGAGGCGACCTGCATGGATACGATCAACCTGATCGGACCTTCGGGCCTGCGCGTTCCGGACAAGCTGAAAGCGAAGCTGTGGACGCCGCGTTTCGCGGTCAATTTCAAGGCGACCGACGATATATTGCTGTTCGCTTCGGCGACGCGCGGGTTCAAGTCGGGCGGATGGAACGCGCGGGCGACCGCCGCCAACTCCTTCCTGCCCTTCGGCCCGGAAAAGGTGTGGAGCTATGAAGCGGGGGTCAAATCCGACTGGCTCGACCGCCGGGTGCGCGCGAACGTGACCTTCTTCTACACCGACGTCACAGACCTCCAGACCCCGTCCGCGCTGGTCAATCCCAATGGGTCGGCCACCTTCATCACCCGCAATTTCGCAGACATGCGGAACAAGGGCATCGAGGCCGAGCTTGCGGTCGTGCCGGTCGACGGCCTCAACCTCTATGTCAATGCGGGCTATCAGGACGCGAAGTACAAGATCGACCGGAACGCGCCCGATTTCGACGAATATGGCATCCAGTCGGTCTATGCGCAGCAGCGCGCCTGCCAGGCGCTGATCGCCGCCGGCGCCATTCCCGGCGGAACCGGCACGACGGCGGCCTGCGGCGCGGGCATCGTCACCCCGTCCGGAGAGATCGCCGACCCGACTCGCACGCCCAAATGGACGATCGCGATGGGCGGCAGCTATGAAATGCCGCTGGGCGGCAGCGGCATGGCGCTGGTTCCCTCGGTCAACGCCAGCTATCGCGGCAAGCAGGAAACCAATGCCGCGAACTACACCATCTATTCGGGCGCGATCACCGGCACCAACGGCACCTATCCGGCCAATCCCTATGGCGGGGAGATCCTGACCGGGTCGTTCGCGCCCTCGGTATGGTTCGTCAACGCCAGCCTCGCGCTCAACGGGCCGGAAAAGGCGTGGCAGCTTTCCGTCGCCTGCACCAACTGCTTCAACGAGACGGCGGCCAACACCTCGCTGGTGAACACGCGCTATATCGACCCGCCCATGACCTGGACGGTTCGCGCGCGCTATAATTTCTAGAAACGGAAACGGGCGGAACGGCAGGGTCGCGCCGTTCCGCCCCATAAGGCAGGTATGCTTTCACGATGTCGCGATATGATAGTGCTCTGGACGGGAACGGCCTCCACATGACGATGGCAACGGGCGAACGCTCGGAATTCAGACTGGGCGCGAAACCGCTCGCGGCGGCACTGGTCGGCGTGGCCTGCGGGGCCTCGCCCATTCCCTTCAACGTCCTGCCCCTCGTCATGGGCCCGATCAGCATGGAATTCGGCTGGGATTTCGCCGCCATCAGCGCGGGGGTGACTGTCTTCGGCATCATCGCCGCGCTGCTCGCCCCGGTCTATGGCGGCCTGTCCGACCGATTCGGCGTGCGCCCGGTCGCGCTCTGGTCGCTGTTCCTGTTCGGCGTGATCTTCGGCTCCTTCTATTTCCTGCCCGCATCCAAGATCGGCTATCTGCTGTTCTGGGCGGTGCTCGGCGCGATCGGCATCGGTTCCACCCCGGTGACGTGGAGCCGGGCGATCAGCATGTGGTTCAACCGCCATCGCGGGCTCGCGCTCGGCATCATGCTGCTGGGCACCAGCCTCGCCGCGATGGTCGTGCCGCAGATCGCGCAAAAGGCAATCTCGGCGGGCGGCTGGCGCATGGCCTTCCCGGTGGTGGCGCTGCTGCCGCTGTTCATCGCGATTCCGCTCGGCTTCCTCTGGTTCCGCGAGCCGCGCCCCGACGAATGCCCCGAAGGCGTGGCCGACGCCAGCGGCGCAATCATCGGCATCACCTTGCGGGAGGCGGTCGGCGGCTATCGCTTCTGGGTGCTGCTCTCCTCGATCCTGCTGACCGCCTTCGCCTATGGCGGTGCCCATATCCACATCGCGCAGATCGTCGGCATGCACGGCTTTTCGGCGGAAGTGGCGGCAAGCGTGCTGGGCGTGGTCGCCATCGGCATCCTGACCGGGCGGCTGCTCGTCGGCTTCCTGTTCGACCGCTTCTGGGCACCCGGCGTCGCCTTTCCCGCACTGCTGCTGCCCGCGCTGGCCTGCTGGCTGCTGATGGGCACGCAGGCCGATTTGAGCCACGTTATCGTCGGCGGCTTCCTGCTCGGCTTTGCAGCGGGCACGGAATCGGACGTCATCGCTTATCTTGCCGCCAAATATTTCGGCATGGCGCATTATGGCCGCATCTATGGCGTGCTCTATATGCCCTTCGCCATCGGCTCGGCCATTTCGCCGATCATCTACGGCATGGTCCGCGACTCGACCGGCAACTACGACCTCATCCTCTCCGTCGCGATGGTGACGTTCCTGGCCGGCGGCGCGCTGCTGCTGGCGCTGGGCCGCTATCCCGACCTCAAGGCACTTCGTTCAGGGAATTGACATGACCACCCTTGCTTCCGCGCCCGATACCCTGCTTTCCACGATATCGGCGGCCGTCGGCACCGCCGCGCTGATCACCGACGCGGCCGAGCTGCGCTATTATGCGCAGGATGTTTTCAGCAACGGTCCCGATCTGCTGGCGGTGTTCCGCCCGTCCGACACGGAAATGCTGGCGCGCGGCGTGGCCGCCGCCACCGCCGCGGGCGTCGCCATCGTTCCGCGCGGCGGCGGCATGAGCTATACCAGCGGCTATCTGCCGGGCGAGGCGGGCGCGCTGCTGATCGACACCGGCGCGATGAACCGCATTCTCACCATTAACGAAGAGGACATGACCGCCACGGTCGAGGCCGGCTGCACCTGGGACAAGCTCCAGCGCGCGCTGAAACCGAAGGGCCTGCGCGCGCTGGCATGGGGCACGTTGTCGGGCATCAACGCCACCGTGGGCGGGGGGATGAGCCAGAACGGCGTGTTCTGGGGCGCGGCGGGCGGCACGGTGGTGGACGCCGCGCTGCGGTTCGAGGTGGTGCTGGCCGACGGCTCGATCCTGTCGACGGGCAGCGATTTCTTCCGCCCGTTCGGCCCCGACATCACCGGCCTGTTCGCCGCCGATTGCGGCGCGCTGGGCGTCAAGGCTACGGTCACGCTGAAACTGGTGCGCGAAGGCACGGCCTTTGCCTACGGCTCCTTCTCCTTCCCCGACGCCACCGCCTATTTCGGCGCGATGAGCGAGATCGCGCGCGAAGGGCTGGCGACCGAGAGTTTCGGCTTCGATCCCTATCTTCAGGCGCAGCGGATGAAGCGGGAAAGCCTGACGAAGGACGCCAAGTCGCTGGTCAACATGATGAAGGCGCAGGGCTCCGTCTTCAAGGCGCTGAAGGAAGGCGCGAAGGTGGTCGCGGCGGGCCGGTCCTTCCTCGATGATGTGCCCTTCTCCCTCCACCTGATCTGCGAGGGGCGCCATCAGGGCGCGGTGGATGCCGACATGAAGGCGATAGAGGCGATCGCCGTGAAGCATGGCGGCAAGACGATCGAGAACAGCATCCCCAAGATATTGCGCGCCAACCCCTTCCCGCCGGTCAATTCGATGGTGGGTCCGGACGGCGAGCGCTGGGTGCCGGTCCACGGCTTCCTGCCCCACAGCCGCCTGGTCGAGGGGTGGAACCGCATTCAGGCGCTGTTCGACGCCAATCGCGCAGAGATGGAGGCCCATGGCGTCGCGGCCGGGGCGATGCTGGCCGCCGTCAGCCGTTCCACCTGCCTGATCGAGCCGGTGTTTTTCTGGCCCGACGCGCTGGAGGATATTCATTGCCGGTCGCTGGAGGCCGACCATCTCGCCAAACTGAACCGCTTCCCGGCCAATGCTGCCTCGCGCGCGGTGGTGGACCGGCTGCGCGGCGAGATCATCCGCATCTTCCGCGATCTGGACGCCACCCATTTGCAGATCGCCCGCGCCTATCCGCTGAAGGAAGCGAGCGATCCGCGCGCCTGGGCGATCTTGCAGGCGGTGAAGCGGGCGGTCGATCCGAAGGGGCTGATGAACCCCGGCAGCCTGGGGCTGTAGGCGATGACCGCGATCAAGCCCTATGCCGCGCTCGCGCTCCAGATAGCCGCCCGATCGGTGGAGAGCCTGCCCGACCGCGCGGCGGCGAGCGCGCAGATGCTCGCGATGATCGGCGAGATCGGCCCGAAACTGCGCGCATCCTCCATCTTCATCCAGCAATATGGAGGCAGTCCGGTGCGCCTCGCCGTGCTGCCGGAATATTTCCTGACCAGCTATCCCGGCCGCATCTCCATCCCCGATTTTGCCGAAAAGGCGGCGCTGGACATGGACGGGCCGGAATATGAGGCGCTGGGCGAGGTCGCCGCCGCGCAGAATCTCTATCTGGCGGGCAATGCCTATGAGCGCGACCCGCATTTTCCCCGCCTCTATTTCCAGACGAGCTTCGTCGTCGCGCCTTCGGGCAAGGTCGTGCTGCGCTATCGCCGGCTGAATTCGATGTTCGCGCCGACGCCGCATGACGTCTGGTCGAAATATCTGGACATTTACGGGCTGGACGGCGTTTTCCCGGTGGCGCGGACGGAGATCGGCAATCTGGCCGCCATCGCTTCGGAGGAGATCCTCTATCCGGAGATCGCGCGGGCGCACGCGCTGCGCGGGGCGGAGATATTCGTCCACTCCTCTTCGGAAATCGGATCGCCCCTCGCGACGCCGAAGCAGATCGCCAGGCGCGCCCGCGCGTTCGAGAATATCGCCTATGTCGTCTCCGCCAACACCGCGGGGATAGAGGGCACGGCGATGCCGCTCGCCTCGGCGGACGGCCATTCGGTGGTGATCGACTATAAGGGCGTTCCACTGGCGGAGGCCGGCCCCGGCGAGACCTTCACCGCCTTCGCCGATCTTGACGTCAGCGCCTTGCGGGCGCAGCGTCGCAAGCCGGGCATGACCAATTTCCTCGCGCGCCAGCGGCTGGAACTGTTCGCGCCGGTCTATGGCGGCCCCTCGCCCCAACCGGCCGACAGCCTGATCGCCGACGGGGCGCTCGTCACGCCGGATCGCGACCATTTCCTCAGAGTGCAGGAACAGGTGATCGACCGTCTTTCCAAGGAGGGACTGATATGAAACAGGATGTACCCCCGCCCTATACCGCCGTCGCCCGTCATGCGGTGTTTCCGACGCCGAGCCATGACGAGGCCGCGCGCTATAATTTCCTGACCGCGTTCAACAAATATCTGGCGGGCACGATCGGCATCGGCAACAAAATCGCCTATGACAGCCGCGTCCTTCCGGCCTTTCGCGAGGAGCATGGCCGCGACCCGGCCGACCGCTTCGAAATCCGCGACGCGATGAACGAGGACCCGTGGCACCGATACTGGTCGGCGCTCAAGCGCAATTCGATGGAGATGCGCCAGCAGAACGGCCGCTCCATCACGCTGCGCCAGATCGACGAGCTTTCGGCGAAGGTGCGCCAGTTCAACGAAGGGCGCGACACGCTCCAGCTCGACCCCGGCCTGCCGGCACCGCATTATATGGACGCGGCCGACATCCATTGCATGCCCGGCAACTATCAGGGCGAGGAACGGCCCGGCGACATGTCTGCGGGCGCCAATTACGACAGCGGCCTGTTCGCCACCACCGGCGGCGGGCTGGGCGCGCTGTCCGACGGCGGCGGGCAGGCGCTGGTCGAATGGATACGCAGGGAGCGGCCCGGCTGGACGCCCCGTCGCATCCTCGATCTGGGCTGCACGGTCGGCCATAATATCGTGCCGCTCGCCCTCGCCTTCCCCGATGCGGAGGTGATCGCGATCGACACCGCCGCCGCCGTGCTGCGCTATGCCCATGCGCGCGCGCAGGCGCTGGGCGCGACCAACATCACCTTCATCCAGATGAACGCGGAGGATATGAGCCGCTTTCCCGACGGCCATTTCGACTGGGTGCAGACGACGATGTTCCTGCACGAGCTGTCCGGCAAGGCGCTGCCGCAGGTCATCCGCGAAAGCGCGCGCGTGCTGGCGCCGGGCGGGCTGATGTTCCATCTGGAACAGCCGCAATATAGCGACGACATGCCGCTGTACGAACAGTTCATCCGGGATTGGGACGCGTTCAACAACAACGAGCCTTTCTGGTCGGCGATGCACGCGCTCGATCTGAAGAAGGTGATGGAGGAAGCGGGCTTCCCGCCTGACAGCCAGTTCACCGCCCGCGTGCTGGCGGTGGTGGACCGCACCATCTTCCCGCAGGCCGCCGAAGGCGCGCAGGAAGATCATGGCCGCGCCGCCGCGTGGAACGCCTATGGAGCATGGAAGCCGGAAGCATGACCGAGGAAAGCATAGACTGGATCGCCCGCGCGGGCAGGCGCGCCAAGGGCAGGCGCCCCGATACGCTGCACGATTATAATGCGGAAAGGACGCTCTCGATCCTGCTCGCGGTGGCGGCGGAGGTGTCCGTCCTCAAGGAGCGGCTGGACACGGTCGAGCGGCTGCTCGATACGAAAGGGACGATCAGTCGCGCCGATATCGAAGCCTATCAGCCGGCCGGCGAGGCCGCCTATGAACGCGCCGTGGCCACGAAGGAATATGTCGCCCGCATCATGCGCGGCATGCAGCAGGAAATGGAAGCGATGCAGGCCGCGCCGGAACGGCCGATGGCGGAAATCAGCGCGGAACTGAGGGACAGCTGATGCGGCACCGGACGATCAGCGGCCGCATCGCCTATACGTCGAAAAAGCCGGAGATGCTGGACCGGCCGCGCGGGCAGGAATGGTTCAGCTTCACCCATCATGGCGACGGCAGCACCATATTCCGCGCGCGCTGCGAGATAGAGGAACCCGCGCCGACCGTGCTGCGCGATATCGTCTATGCGCTGGACAGCGAGGGGCGGCCACGGGATCTGCACGTCCATCTGACGGTCGGCGACGCCTATATGGGGTCGGGCTGGATGCATCACAGTCCGGGCGAGCAAGGCGGGCTGATCGAATGCGAGAGCTTCGGCCCCTCGATCGGGCGGCTGTCGCAGAAAATGCCCTATAGCGGCGCGATCGACGGTTTCGGCACGCATCCGATCGCGGGCGACGGCTATACGACGCGCTGCATGGATATATCCAAGGGCCCGCACCGCCGCCCGATCCGCGTGTTCCTGCCCTCCCCCGACCATCGCGGCGCAACGCCGCCGATGATCGCGGAGGTCGGCATCGGCCTCGAATATGTCGGGGACGAACGGGTTACGGTCGCGGCGGGCAGTTTCGATTGCCGCCATTTCCGCTTCGTCGACGATGAAGGCCCCGGCATGGGCGGCATGCCCCACCCGCATTACGACATGTGGGTGACGGCCGACGCGGACTCGATCTTCGTGCAGGGCGGCGTCGGCGGCTATATGCAGACATGGTACGAACTGGTCGAGCTGGAGCGCTGACGGCCATCCGCCTTATTCGAGCAACTGGTTCATCTCGATCAGCGTGCCGTCCGGGTCGAAGAAGTTGCAGCCCTTGAGGCGGATTGGCGGCGCGCCGTTGCGGCCGGGATAGATCTGCATGCGGGGCGGCGCGGTCATGGTGACGCCCTGCAGTTTCGCCGCCGCCGCGCAGCGCCCCTCGACATCGTCGGTATTCATCACGATGACATGCCCGCCAATCCCCATGCGCCGGGGATAAGGCCCCGGATCGGCCAGCGGCGGATCAATCCACTGCATCAGCCCGATCCATCCCATCCACGCATCATTGCCGTTGAGCAGCACCAGCCGCGCCTTCGCGCCCGGCTCCCCTGCGGGTAGCGCAACGCCCGATGTCTCGACGATGGCGTCATAATTGACCTTCAGCCCGGCAACGTCGCGATAGAGGCGGAGCGACGCCTCGATATCGCGGACGATCAGGGTGACGCGGCGCACATCGGTCGGCACCGGCTCAGCGGGCGCGGCCACGCCCGGCGATGTGTTCGCCGTCCGGGCGGCAGCGGGCGTAGCGGCCAGCACCAGCGCCAGCGCAATGGCCCACGGCCAGACCCTAGCCACCCAGCGCTTCCTCCGAATAGGCGGCGAGCGGCAATGCGTTTCCGCTCTGGCGGATGATCGCCTGCTTGCGGAAGAAGCGCAGCAGGCCACTCTCGCCCATGCGCGAGGGGCCCAGGCCGCTTTTGCCGAAGCTCGATTTCTCCGCTTCCCACACAAGGCCGGTCAGCGACCCGTCGTTGATCGACACGCCGCCGGCATTCAGACGCACCGCCACAGCCTCGGCTTCCGCGGCACTGCCTGCCAGCACGGCGGCGGACAGGCCGAAAATGCCGCTGTTCGCCTGCTCCACCGCCTCATCGACCGTGTCGAACGGTGTCACCGGCAGCACGGGGCCGAAGCTCTCCTCGGTCATGATCGCCATGTCCGGCGTCACGTCGACCAGCACCGTGGGCCGCAGATAATAGCCGCCGCCCAGCACCTCCACCTGCCCGCCCGCGAGCAGGCGCGCACCCTTCGCCACCGCCTCGTCGATCTGCGCCTGCACGATCTGCGCCTGCCGCGCGAAGATGAACGGTCCGATATCCCCCACATGGATATCGGGATAGTTGAGCCGCGCTTGCCCCGCCTTACGGACCAGCGCTTCGAGAAACGGCCCGGCGATCGCGCGGGCGACATAGATGCGCTCGATCGACTGGCATGCCTGCCCGGTGTTGAGCACCGAGGCGCGCAGCGCGGTGTCCGCCGCCTTTTCCGGATCGGCGCTGGCAAGGACGATCATCGGGTCCTTGCCGCCCAGTTCGAGGCTGGCCGGGATGAAGGCGCGCGCGGCGGCCTCCCCCACCTTGCGTCCGGTCGCCACCGATCCGGTGAAGGCCACGAAATCGACATGCTCGATCAGCGCCGCGCCGGTGGCGCCGTCGCCTTCGATCAGGGCCAGAACCGCGGCCAGTTCCGGCACTTCGGCGATCGCCGCCATCAGCGGGCGGATGAAGCGCGGCGTCACCTCCGACGGCTTGATGACGACCGCGCATCCGGCGGCGAGCGCCGGAATTGCGTCGATCAGCGCCAGCGTCAGCGGGAAATTCCACGGGCTGATGACGCCGACCAGCGCATAGGGCACCAGCCGGGTGGAGGTGGTGATGGACGGAATGCCGGTCGGCTGGTCCTTCACCTGCGCCCTCGCGATGATCGCCGGGGCGCTGTCGGCCCAGCGGAGCAGCGTCTTCGTCATCGCATCGACCTCGATACGGGAGATCGCCGCGCGGCCGGTATCGGCGGCCAGCGCGTCGGTCAGCGCCGCCTTGTGCCGCTCCATCGCCCCGGCGAGCGCCCGCAGCGCCTCCGCGCGGGCTTCGGGCGGGCAGGCGCCCCAACCGGCCTGCCCCCGGCGCAAGGTCGCGGCAAGCCGTCCCACCGCCGCCCCGTCGAGCGGCTCTATGCTGTAATCCGCCTCGCCGGTGCGGGGGTTGACGACATCCAGCCTCATTGCTGCCCCTCCCAGGCGGATATGATTTCCTCGCCTGTCGCGAACCATGCCTCGGGCCGGGCGGCAAGCGCGCGCAACAGCCCCTCGAACGCACCGATGCGATAGGGCAGCGCCATGATATAGGGCGTGATATGCAGCGGCAGCACGCGCCCGCCATGATCGGCGGCTTCGGCGGCGAGCCAGTCGAACGCGTCGATCATCTGTTCGGCATAGCTGTCCGCCGACTGCTGCTGCACGGTGATGATCTGCCGGTCGGACAGCTCATGGTTGAGCGGCAGGTTGACGAGGCCGTTGGCGAAGCGCCACGGCAGTTCGTCGTTCACCCAGTCGCAGCAATAGCGCAGCCCGGCCTCGGCGAGCAGCTTCGGCGTGTTCCAGCTTTGCGAACGCGCGATCGAGAGCCACCCCGCCGGACGCCGCCCCGAAACGCTTTCCAGCGCCTCCAGCGACCGCGCGATCAGCGCCCGCTCCTCCTCTTCCGGCAGGTTGCTGTCTATGGTGCCGTTCATGTCGGTCGAATGGGCGATGATCTCATGCCCCTCGGCAAGGATATCCGCGATGACCGAGGGATAGCGCTCGGCTATCGCGCCGTTGGTCGCGACCGACGCCTTCACCCCCGCTTTCCGGAACGCGTCGAGCAGCCGATAGAAGCCCACGCGCGTGCCATATTCCCGCGCCGTATAGTGGCGATAATCGGGATAGCTCGTCTGCATATGCCCCGGCGCGCGGAACGGCGTGTCGGATGGCGTCATCGGGAACCATTCGAGACTGACGCACAGCCAGACCGCGACGGATTTCCCATCCGGCCAGCGCACCAGCTTGCGGTCGAAGATCGACGACCATGGGTAGAGATCATGGTCATAGCCCTCGCGGCGGCGAGGATAGTCGAGATAGGCGGGATCAAGCGCCATGGGCGGCCTCCGCATAATGATGCTGGTAATAATGATCGGCGATTTCGCCCGCGCGCGCGATCCATGCGCGCCCGTCCTGCGCGATATGGCGCAGCACCTCACCGAACGGGCCGATGCGGTGCGGCTGGCCGATCAGATAGGCGTGCAGCGGAATGCACATGACGGTGCCGGACGTCTCGCCCTCCTCCGCCAGCCGCTCATATTGGCGGATCAGCGTGTCGGCATAGTCGCGCGGCGACATGTTGTAGACGAAGAAGCCGTAATGGTCGTTCACCTCCAGGCTGTAGGGCATGGAGATCAGCCTGCCGCTCTTCACCTTCACCGGCTGCGGCTGGTCGTCATGATAGAGGTCGCAGGTATAGTCGAGGCCATATTCGGCGATCAGGTCGAGCGTGCGTGGCGTGTGGGTCAGCGCGGGCGCGAGCCAGCCGCGAATGGTCTGCCCGGTCGCCTCGCGCACGGTGCGGATCGAATCCTCGATGATCGCGCGTTCCTGCGCCTCGTCCATGCCGTAGGCGTAGCGGGTGTTGTAGATGCCGTGGCTGAAGAACTCCCAGCCGCGCTCATTGGCGTCGCGCACCACTTCGGGATGATGCTGGCACAGCGCAACCGACAGCGAAACCGAGCCGGGAAAGCCGTATTTCGACATCATCTCCGCCATCCTCCAATGGGACACGCGGTTGCTGTGATCGCGGTGGCTGTATCCGACCACGTCCGGATGCGGCTTCGTCCAGCTCTTGCGATGCGGATTGGCCGGCGGGTCGATCTCATAATATTCGAGATTGGGCGCCACCCACACCGCGACCTTCCTGCCGCCAGGCCAGACGATCTTCGGCCGGTCGCGATAAGGGGCGAAATCGTAAAGGCCGGGGTCGGCTTTCTGAATGTCGCCCATCAGCGCGCCTCCAGCCAGTCGATCACCGCCTGCACCGGCTCGACATCGGCATATTTGAGCTGCAGGTCGGTGAGATTGGCGAAATGATAGCTTTCATGCTTGTCCGCGCAGGTCTCGATCGGCACGATGGTGCGGAAGCCGTAGGACAGCGCATCGACGGCCGTGGCGCGCACGCAGCCCGACGTGCTGCCGCCGGTCACCACCACGGTGTCGACCTTGTGCCAGCGCAGATAGCTGTTCAGCGGTGTTTCGAAAAAGGCCGACGGCATCCGCTTGGTATAGTGCAGGTCATTCGGATCGATCTCGCAACGCGGGTCGAAGGCGTGCCGATCGCTGCCATATTTGATGTTCTGGAGCGAATCGGGCGTATCGGTGCGCGTGCCCCACACGCCCGCATCCCCTGCATCCTCCTTGTAGCCGACCCGGCTCCAGATCACCGGCATGCCCTTCGCCCGCGCCAGCCGGGAAATATGGTTCACATGGTCGATCTGGCGCGGGTCCGTCTCATAGGCGGTCCTGAACAGGTCGATCCGCGTATAGGCCTGCTGGAAATCGACGTTCACGATCGCCAGCTTCTCCCCGAATCCGAATTTGTTGCGCGCCGGATTCGCCATGACTTCCTCGAAAATCTGGCGCGCGGTACGCCCATCGCAGACCATTTGCGTTCCGATCGTCGTCATCATCAAGCTCCCATAAAATCGCGATTCCCACACTAATGCGCAAAAAAGACTTGTCGAGATCAATTTGTCCGGACAAATTAGAAAGCATGACGATCACCCGCCACTTCATCCGCGTCGGCAAGCGCCGTGTCCATTACCGCAAGGCCGGTGCGGGACCGACCCTGCTGATGGTGCACCAGAGCCCGCGCAGCTCCGCCGAATATGAGCCGCTGATGCGCAAATGGGCGCCGCATTTCACCTGCATCGCGCCGGATACGCCCGGTTTCGGCCAATCCGACCCGCTGCCCGGCGACCCGGACATAGAGGCTTTCTCCACCGCGCTGATCGAGTTGATGGACGCGCTGGGCATCGAGCGGACGGCCGCCTACGGCTTTCATTCGGGTGGCATCATATTGGTCGGCGCGGTGAAACGGCACCCGGACCGCTTCACCGCGCTGGCGACAGGCGGCTATGCCGTCTGGACGCCGGAGGAACGGGCGATCTTCGACAAGGACTATCTGCCCCCGTTCCGGCCGAGCGCCTATGGCGAGCATCTGACCTGGCTGTGGAACCGCATATTGGAGCAGACATGGTTCTTCCCGTGGTTCGATGTGCGCGACGGCGCGCGGATCAGCGTGGCCCATGACGATCCGGCAAGGGTCGATGCGGTCGTGCGCGAAATGCTCGACAGCGGAGACGCCTATCGCGCCGGCTATGGCGCGGTGCTGCGGGCGCCGCGCGACATCCCGCCGGCCGACGCGCCGACCGTGCCGGTGCTGATCGCCGCCTATGACGGCGACCCGCTGCAAGCGCATATCGCCCGCCTCGGCCCACTGCCGCCGAGCTGGCGCGCGGAGGCGGTGGCGACCCCCGCCGATCTGGAAGAAGCGAGCCTCACCCATCTGCTCGCGGCCCCGGCCCTGCCCTGCCCGCCAATTGCGGAGAGCGGCGACGGCGGTTTCCTTCCCGTCACCGGCAACGGCTTCGACGGGCTGATCCACTGGCAGGGCAACAGGAATGCCGACACCGTCCTGATCCACGCCCCCGGTCGCTCGGCGGAACTGCTGCGGATCGAGGACGCGCTGGCGATCGACCTGCCCGGCCATGGTCTTTCGGATGATTGGCGCCAAGACTTCACCCCCGGTCTGGACGACTGGTGCGCGATCGTCACGGCGGCGATCGCCGGACTTTGCGGCGCACATGCGCCGGCCATCATCGGGGAAGGCCATTGCGCGCTGCTCGCCGCCGCCGTCGCCCGGCAGGCCGGGGCCTCCGGCTGGGGGGCGGTCGATGCCCACCTGCCCCTGCCCGGACAGGACCGGCACTGGGCGGAACGCGCGATCCCCGACCTGACGCCCGACCGGCACGGCAGCCATCTCAACGCCGCATGGGGCGCAGTGCGGGCGGGCCATTTCTTCTGGCCATGGTTCGAGGCGAAGGCCGCCAACGCCATTCCCTTCACGCCATCGGCGGCCGCACCCGAAGCGCTCGCCAGGGAGCATCGCAGCCTGATCCGCGCCCGCGCCGGCCGCGCGCTGCTCGGCACGCTGGCCGCGGCAGACCGCGACGCGCTGATCGCCGCCGCCCCTCCACTGACCCGATGGCACCGGGCCGAATGGGCGAGGAAGCGGAGCGACATCTGGTCCCCGAAAAATATTCAGGAAGGAGAATGATATGGGTATTCGCGAGGAAATGCCGCTGCTGGCCCGCCATGAAGGCGTGTGGGACGGCGTCTACAGCTATTACAATGCGGCGGGCGAGAAGATCGACGAGCACAAGTCGCGCCTCTTCTGCCGCTTTCCCGAAGGCGGGGAATTTCCCTATCACCAGACCAACCATTACACCTGGGCCGACGGCCGCACCGAAGTGCGCGACTTCCCGGCCAGCTATCGCGACAATCGCGTCTGGTGGGACAATGATCTGATCAAGGGCTGGGCCGCCGAGGTCGGGCTGGACGAATATAACCGCACCGTGATGCTCTACTGGCAGCGTCAGGGCGACCCCAGCCTCTATCTCTACGAGATGATCCAGCTGTCGGACGATGGCCGGTCACGCTGCCGGACATGGCACTGGATTCGCGACGGGCAGCTCGAAACGCGCACCGCGATTCAGGAAAAGCTGGTCAGCCGCGACTGGGCGGCGGTCGAAAAGGACATGGAGGCCACGCCTGTCTGAACCACAGACCCTGTTCGGGAAGATCTGGGACAGGCACGTCGTCGCGACGCTGCCCGGCGGGTCGGACCTGCTCGCCATCGACCGGATTTTCCTGCACGAGCGCACCGGCGCCGCCGCTCTCAACAGCCTGAGGGCGGCGGGCCGTCCGGTCGCCGATCCGGCGCGGACATTCTGCGTGATGGATCATATCGTCGACACCCGACCCGGCCGGGGCGACCAGACGCTGATGCCGGGCGGACAGGCGTTCATCACCGAAACGCGCAGCGCCGCGCGGGAAGCGGGCATCACCCTGTTCGACGTCACCGATCCCGATCAGGGCATTGTCCATGTGATATCGCCGGAACTCGGCATCGTCCTGCCCGGCTGCACGCTGATCGCGCCGGACAGCCACAGCTGCACGCAGGGCGCGTTCGGCGCGCTGGCATGGGGCATAGGCTCGTCCGAGGCGGAGCATGCGATGGCGACCGGCACGCTGCGCATGGTCCGCCCCCGGACGATGCGCGTGCGCTTCACCGGCATGCCGGGTCCGGGCGTCACGCCCAAGGACATGATCCTGACGCTGATCGCCCGTTACGGCGCGGGCGGCGGCAAGGGCTATGCGGTGGAATTCACCGGCGAGGCGATCGACGCGCTCGACATGGAGGGGCGGATGACGCTCTGCAACATGGCGACCGAATTTTCGGCGATGACCGGCATGATCGCGCCCGACGAAAAGACTTTCCGGTGGCTGCGCGGCCGCCGTTACGCCCCGCGCGGCGCAATGCTGGAACGCGCGCTGGCCGACTGGAGGACGCTGGCATCCGACCCCGGCGCCCGGTTCGACAGCGAGGTGGAGATCGACGCGGCCACCATCGAGCCGATGGTGAGCTGGGGCACCTCGCCCGAACATAGCGTCGGCATTTCCGGACAGGTGCCGGACGATCCGCCCGAACGGCCGATCCGCTATATGGGCGTACAGCCGGGCCAGAAACTCGCAGGGATACCGATCGACGCCGCCTTCATCGGCAGCTGCACCAATGGCCGCCTGTCCGACCTGCGCCGCGCCGCCGCGCTGCTGAAGGGCCGTCATGTCGCGCCGGGCGTCAGGGCGCTGGCCGTTCCCGGCTCCATGGCGGTGCGCCGCGCCGCCGAGGCGGAAGGGCTGGACGCTATCTTCACCGATGCGGGCTTCGAATGGCGGATGAGCGGCTGCTCGATGTGCTTCTATGCGGGCGGGGAAAGCTTCCCGGCGGGATCGCGGGTCATCTCCTCGACCAACCGCAATTTCGAGGGGCGGCAGGGACCCGCTATCCGCACCCATATCGCCAGCCCGGAAACCGTCGCCGCCAGCGCCATCGCCGGGCACATCGCCGATCCGAGGGAGTTGGCGCAATGAAGCCCTTCACCACGCTGACCGCATTGCCCGCGCCGCTGTTGCTCGACAATATCGACACCGACACGATCATCCCCTCGCGCGAGATGAAGAGCACCGGCAAGACGGGGCTGGCCGGCGGGCTGTTCGCGCCGTGGCGCTATCGCACGCCGGGCGGGCGCGATCCGGACCCGGACTTCGTGCTCAACCGCCCCGATCATGCGGATGCGCAAATCCTGCTGGGCGGCGGCAATTTCGGCTGCGGGTCGAGCCGCGAACATGCGGTATGGGCGCTGGCCGAATATGGCATCCGCGCGATCATCGCGCCCGGCTTCGCGCCGATCTTCGCCAGCAACTGCACCCGGAACGGCATCGTCCCCGTCACGCTCGATCGCGCGACGATCGAGGAAATCGCCGCCTCGCATGCGCCGGTGACGATCGACCTCGCCGCGCAGACCGTCCGTCAGGAGGGCGGCGCCTGCTGGCCGTTCGACATCGGCGCGGAGGCCAAAGCGATGCTGCTGGAAGGGCTGGACGCTATCGACCTCACCCTCAAGAACCGGGCGGAGATAGCGGCCTTCCAGCAGGCGGACCAGGCCAGCCGACCGTGGATCTACCTTGGAGACATCGGACAATGACGCGCATCCACATCAGCGAGGTCGGCCCCCGCGACGGCTTGCAGAGCATCGGCCGGGTCGCGCCGCTCGAGGCCAAGAAGGCGTGGATCGCGGCGGAAGCGGCGGCGGGCGTGCCGGAAATAGAGGTAGGCAGCTTCGTGCCCCCTTCCCTGTTGCCGCAGATGGCGGACACGGCGGAACTGGTCGCCTTCGCCCGGCAGATAGAAGGACTTGCCGTCGCCGTGCTGGTGCCCAACCTCAAGGGCGCGGAGCGCGCGATCGCGGCCGGGGCGCAGAAAATGTCGCTGCCCTTTTCCATGTCGGAAACGCACAGCCTGAAAAATGTGCGCAAGGATCATGCGGCGATGATCGCCGAGATCGGCGCTATCGCCGATCTGGTCGCGGCCCGGCCGGAAGCGGCGCGGCCGCATTTCGAGGTCGGCCTCGCCACCGCCTTCGGCTGCACGATCGAAGGGCCGGTGGACGAGGACAAGGTCGTCCGTCTCGCCGCCGCCGCGATCGAGGCCGGCGCGGCGGAGGTCGGCCTGTCCGACACCACCGGCTATGCCAACCCGACGCAGGTCAAGCGCCTCGTCCGCCGGGTGAAGGCGGAAATCGGCGCGGACCGGCTCAACACGTTGCACCTTCACAACACACGGGGCCTCGGCCTCGCCAATGCGCTCGCGGGGCTGGAGGAGGGCATCACCACGCTGGACGCATCGCTGGGTGGCCTCGGCGGCTGCCCCTTCGCGCCGGGGGCGTCCGGCAACATCGTCACGGAGGATCTGGTCTTCATGCTGGAAGCCATGGGATATGAAACGGGCATCGATCTCGAAAAACTGATGCAGGTGCGCGCGATCATCGCCGGCGCGCTGCCGGGGGAACCGCTTTACGGCTTCGTCCCCGATGCGGGCCTGCCGCTCGGCTTCGCACAGGTGGCGGCATGAACGCGCCCGCGCCGCTGGCAGGCCTCAAGGTCGTCGAGTTCACCCATATGGTGATGGGTCCGGCGGCGGGCGCGATCCTCGCCTCGCTGGGGGCGGAGGTGGTGCGCGTCGAACCGGCAGAGGGGGACAAGACCCGCACCCTGCTGGGATCGGGCGCGGGCTATTTCCCGATGTACAACCGCCACAAGAAAAGCATCAGCCTCGACCTCAAGTCCGACGAGGGGCTGGCGACGGCCAGGGCGCTGGCGGCGGAGGCCGACATAGTGGTCGAGAATTTCCGCCCCGGCGCGCTGGACAAGCTCGGCCTCGGCTATGAGGCACTGGCGGAGGCGAACCCGCGCCTCATCTATTGCTCGGCCAAGGGATTCCTGCCCGGCCCCTATGAGAAGCGCACGGCGCTCGACGAGGTGGCGCAGATGATGGGCGGGCTTGCCTATATGACCGGCCCGCCCGGCCGCCCGCTGCGCGCCGGGTCGAGCGTCATCGACGTGACCGGCGGCATGTTCGGGGTGATCGGCATCCTCGCCGCGCTGGAGGAACGCCATCGCACCGGGCGGGGCAGGCTGGTGCAGGCGTCGCTGTTCGAAACGACCGTCTATCTTGTGGGCCAGCATATGGCCCAGTTGGCGGTGACGGGTCAGGCGGCCAGCCCGATGCCCGCGCGCATTTCCGCATGGGCGATCTACGACGTGTTCGAAACGAAGGACCATCCGGTGTTCATCGGCGTCGTCACCGACTCGCTGTGGGAGAAATTCTGCGCAATCTTCGGGCTGGACGAATTGTGGGCCGACGAAAGCCTGCGCCGGAACAATGAGCGGGTGCTGCAACGCGACCGGATTCTGCCGCGCATCCGCGACCTGATTGCCGGGTTCAGCCGCGCCGAGGTGATCGAGCGGCTGGAAGGCAGCGGCCTTCCCTTCGCGCCGATCGGCAAGCCGGAGGACATGTTCGACGACCCGCACCTCAACGCCATCGGCGCACTGGAGCCGGTGACCCTGCCGGACGGGCGCGTCACCCGGCTGCCGACCGTGCCGATCGCGTTCGACGGCCAACTCGTCGCCCGCGCTTCGGCCCTGCCCTTGCCCGATGCCGATGGGGAAGAGGTGCGCTCCGGCCTCTCCTCCGCCGCCGCCAGTGCTGCCACCCGGTAGCGGAACGGCCCGACCTCGTTTTCAGCGCAGGTTCACCATCGCCATGCTATGGGGGAAAGGATCCCATCCCCATTTCCGGTGACGACCATGAAACCAAGATTCGCCCTTCTCGCCCTGCCCCTGGCCCTTGCCCTGACCCCCGCCAATGCCGGCGCGGCGGACCGCACGCCGGAGGCGCGGCTGGCCGAGCATCTCAAGGGATATGAGCCGTCGGGGCCACCGACCCGGTGCATCCCGCTGCGCAATATCCGTTCCAGCCAGATTTTCGACCGCACCGCCATCGTCTACGACATGGGCGGCGGCCTGCGCTATCTCAACCGCCCCAGCAGCGGGGAAAGCTCCCTGCGCCGGGGCGACGTGATGGTGACGGATACCCGCTCGCCCGACCTGTGCAGCATCGATATCGTGCGGATGTACGATTCCGCCTCGCGCATGCAGACCGGCTTCGTCGGGCTGGGCGAGTTCATCCCCTATCGCAAGGCCAAGGCCCCGAAATAGGTCGGAGCCGGTTGCGGCGGGCGATCGCGGCTAGACCTCCGCGCGGGGCGGGGCTTCGCCTTGCCTGAAGGGGGCAGGATCGACGCTGCAAGGCTGGTCCTGCAAATTGTGGAAGCGTTACCCGACCGACAGGCGCGGGTCCTCCTTTATCAGGCGGTGCGGACGGACGACACCAGCTGCCGCAGCGCCAGGGTGGCGACCAGCACGCCGAGCGCACCGCCATAGACAATCTTCATCATGAGGGCCATGGCCCAGCCGATGGCCGGAAAGGCAGCCATGCCGATCGAAAAGGCGAGGAAGCCGCCCAGAACGGCGCCAGCCAGAGCGAATAATGCGGCACGGATCAGGATAGGCCGCAGCGCCGGCGCATTACCGAGCCGCTTGCGCGCAATCAGCGCCGGGACCAGCGCGCTCATCAGCGCGACCGCGATACTCTGCGGCACGAAATCCAGCGCCAGATTGTCGGGCGCCATCCAGCCGAGCGGACGCGGCGCGGTTCCGAAGACGCCGAGGAAGAAGGCCAGGCTCAGCACGCCGTTGATGACGAAACTGATAGCCGCTTCCCGACGGATGGAAACAGCCGGGGTCATTGCGCCGAACCCTTGCCCAAAAGCCCGCGCA
Organism: Sphingobium jiangsuense; assembly: GCF_014196495.1. GTDB lineage: Bacteria > Pseudomonadota > Alphaproteobacteria > Sphingomonadales > Sphingomonadaceae > Sphingobium > Sphingobium jiangsuense. The sequence goes on along the minus strand of NZ_JACIDT010000002.1, from coordinate 356,070 downwards.
TCTCCATCCAGGACAGGAATTGCGGCAGCAGGCCCATGGTCGTGGTGCCGGGCTTGCCCATGCCGAAGCCGTGGTCGCCGCGCTCATAGGCATGGAGCTCCACCGGCACATGCGCCCGCCGCCAGCTTTCGACCAGCGCGTAGGAGGGAGCGGCGAACAGGCTGTCGTCATTGGCGATGGCGGCGAACATCGGCGGCGCGTCGGACGGCACCTCGCGCGCCAGCATCGGGCCATAGACATAGCCGATAAAGGACGGGCGATCGGCCCCCTTGCCTTCCAGCGCTGCATTGAGCGTGGTCATCGCGCCGGCGGAAAAGCCGATCATGCCGACCCGCCGCGGATCGACGCCCCATTTGCCCGCGCCGTCGCGCACCAGCTTGAGCGCGGCCAGCGCGTCGAGCGTGGCGCGCGGTTCGGTGATGCCCGGCGCGGCGGCCGGATCGCGCAGCGACTCCGCCATGCGCTTGCCCATATAGGCGGAAGCTTCGGCGGTATCGGCCGGGGTCGGGTTCAGCCGATATTTGAGGACGAAGGCGGCAACGCCATGATCCGCCAGCCAGCGCGCGACGTTCCAGCCCTCATGATCCATCGCCAGCAGCATGAAGGCACCGCCGGGCGCGACGACGACCGCCGCGCCGGTCGCCCTGGCGGGATCGGGCAGAACCGGGGTGACGGTCGGCACCGTGACGTTGCGGACAGCCAGATCCTTGCCGAAGCGCACCCATTTTTCGGTCGATTCCCTGGGCACCTTCATCTTCGGATAGAGCGGAATGGCATCGGGTTCGGCCGGCGCCTGGGCGGGGACCGGGACGGGCATCTGCGCAGCCGCCGGAGCGGCCATCAGCAGCGCGGCGGCAAGAACGAAGCGTGTCATGGCAAACCCTCCCCTACAGCGCGTTGCGGCGGGCGATCGCGGCATAGACCTCCGCGCTGGGCTTCGCCTTGCGCGCGAAGGTTGCGGGGTCGACGCTGTGCAGGCCGAAGCGCACCTTGTAGCCGAAGATCCACTCGAAATTGTCGAGTAGCGACCAGTGGCAATAGCCGAGCACCGGCACGCCGTCGTCCATCGCCTGCTTGAGCTCGGCCAGCGCGGCGGGGATGAACTTCGCGCGGATGGCGTCGTCATCGGTGCCCACGCCATGTTCGGACACGAGGATGGGCACGCCGGTCGCCTCATGCGCATAGCGCACCGCCCCGGCGAGCGAGGGCGCCCACACCTCGGTGCCGCCCCAGTTGACCACAGATCCCTTGGGCGCGGGCAGGCGGCCCTTGTCCGTCCACAATGCGCGTTCATAATTCTGCACGCCCAGGAAATCGTCGGACCTGGCGACATCCAGCCACGCCCCGTACATGTCCCGTCGCATCGCATCGCGCAGCGAGTTGCGGCCCACCGCCTGATCGTCCATCATCGCCAGCGACAGGCCGACCGGCAGGTCGCCGCGCGCCGCCTTGATCGCCGCCCTGGCCAGCGGATGCGCGGCCAGCATGCCGCGCTGGATATCGGGCAGGTCCTCGACGCCCGCGACATTGGCGCTGACGAAGCGCGGCACGCCCAGCCGCTTCGCCGCCGTTTCCAGCGTCAGGCGCTGAAGGTCCCACACCTTGGGCGGCAGCATCGGCTTCAGCAGCAGCAGGATGTTCGGCTCGTTGAAGGTAATCGCGCTGTGAAGGCCCGGCGCCAGCGCGCGGGCGGCCTTGTCGCAAAAGCGGGCGAACAGGTCGGGCGCTTCCGCACTGGTCCATCCCCCCTGCGCGCTGAACCAGCGCGGCGCGGTGAAATGGCTGAAGGTCGCGACCGGCTGGAGCCCGCGCGCATGGCAGCCATCGACGATGCGCCGGTAATGATCGAGCATCGCCTGCGAGAACAGCCCCTTTTCCGGCTCGATCCGCGCCCATTCGATGCCGAAGCGATAGGCGTTGAGGCCCAGTGCCTTCACCAGATCGAGGTCGGTTTCCCACAGGTCGAAGCTGTTGCACGCATCGCGCGACGGTTCGGCGAACACGGTCGGCTGCTGGTTTTCCAGAAACCAGAGGTCGCTTGCGATATTATTGCCCTCGATCTGGTGCGGCGCGGTGGCGACGCCCCAGAGGAAGCCCTTCGGAAAATCCGGGCTCGCGGCGGCCGCTTTCCCCTTCGCCGCCAGCGCGGGGGCGGCCATCATCGCCGCGCTCGCGGCAAGCAAGGTCCTTCGATCGAGCATTTGTTCCTCCCTCGGTTTTATACGTGATCGCGCAGGAAAGCGCGGATTTCGTCGGCCAGCCGCCGATCGCGGGTGCCCAGATGCGTGGCCATGCTGTAATGGTTGTGGCCGGACATTATGGCGCCGCGCGGCATGGTGCCGTGACGCTCCAGCCTGTCCCGCATCAGGCCGAGAAATTCCGCCTGAAAGCGCGGCGGGTCATATTCCGCGCAGGCGACGAACAGCGGCAGCGCCGTTCCCGCCACCGCCTCCAGCGGCTTGCGGTCCGCATAGTCCGCCCGGTCCCCGTAATAGAGCGTATCCCGCTCATCGAGCGGCGTGTAGCCATAGAGGCCGGAAAGCAGCACGGCCCCGCGAAGGTCGCGCGCCGCCCTCTCCCCCGCGAGCCGGAGATAGCCCGCGACATGCACCGCCCCGGCGGACGTGCCCATCAGCACGATCCGATCCGGGTCGCCGCCATGGGCCGCCACATTCGCCTTCAGCCAGTCCACGACCGCCGCGACGTCCTCCGAACCCGAGGGCCAGATATTGTCGGGCGCGAGGCGATAGTTGATGACGCAGCCCATGAAACCGGAGGCGGCGGCCCAGCGCCCGACATGGGCATTGATCCAGCTTTCCGCGCCGCCCTTGTCCCCCATCAGGAAGCCACCCCCATGGACGAACACCAGCACCGGTAGCGGAGCGTCGGCACCTTCCGGGCGGTAGAGGTCCAGCCGGTGACGCTCATGCGCGCCATAGGCGATATCGACCGCATGGGGCGACGTGGCGGCGGCGAGCGCCTGCTGCTCTTCCTCATACAGGCGGCGAACGGCATCCAGCACGCCGGGGTTGAGCACCGTCCCCAGCGCGGCGATCGCCTCGCGCCGGGCATCGGGAAGAATATGGTCCTGCGTCGTCATCATCGGCACCCCACGTCAAAGCTTTGCAGATCGCGCGCCAGATCGACCGGCCCGGCAAAATGCCGCCCGATTCCTTCCCGCAACGCCGGTTCGGAGTCGGACAGCGCGCCCGGCACCGCGAAATGGGTCAGCACGACGCGGCCCACCTTCGCGCTCGCCGCCATGGCGCCGATGTCGGACGGCGGCAGGTGATGGGTGGCGAGATGCTTCTGCATCGAGGCCAGCATGTCGGCCGACGCATCGACGCGCCGCGCGGCGATATCCCGCACCAGCCGGTCGAGATCGATCACCTCGCTCACCAGCATGTCGCTTCCCTCGGCCAGACGCGTCACCGCCGGGCTGGGGCCGGTGTCGCCGGTATAGGTGATGCTGCGCCGCCCCAGCGAGAAACGGTAGCTGAGCGAGATATTCGCCCGGTCCGCCTTGCCGTCATGGTCGAAATGGCTGTTGGCCACGGCGTGCACGCGCAGGCCGCCGTCCAGATTCAGCACCTGCCCGTCGCTTATCTCGACCGCGCGCACCGAACCGGCGGGGTCGGGCGGCGGCACGCCCAGCCCGAAGCCGATGCGCGCGGGCGGCGCCATGGAGGCGACGATGCCGTCCACCACGGCCTTGATGCCGGGCGGGCCGTAGACGGTGAGCTGCCCCGGAAACTGGTTCATCCAGCGCAGGCCGATGACGGCGGCCAGTCCGCCGCTATGGTCGAGATGCAGATGGCTGATGAAAACGGTGCGGATCGTCCGCATGTCCAGCCCGATCCGCGCCAGCTGGCCGACCGTGCCGTCCCCGGTATCGACCAATATCGGCCGATTCCCCGCGAGCAGCAGGTTGGCGGGTTCCGAGCGGTCCGGCGTCGGCACCGGGCCGCCCGCCGTGCCCAGCGTCGTCCAGCGCAGCGCCGGGCACCGGTCGCCCGTCTGGGCAGGGGCAGCGACCGGCGCTATCGCCAGCAGCGCCGCCACGGCGATCATCGGCCCCGCATATCGGGCAGGCCATGCTTTCATCCGATCCTCCTCCTGTCGGTTGTTGACGGCGGGGGCATTGGCTGTCCCTTCGCCTTCCCTGCACGGGAATAAGGGGCCGGGCAAGCCATTCGCCGCCCGGCCCCGCCGGATCAGAATTGCAGCTGCGCCGACACGCCCACGGTGCGGCGGCCTTCGCGCGTCAACCAGTTCACATAACCGCCTGCGTCCGAGAAGGGCAGCGTGATGACGGCGGCGTGGAAGCGCTGGTCCAGCAGGTTGCGCACGAACGCGCCGATCCGCCAGTTGCCGTCCGGGTGGCCGATCCCGGCGTTGAGGCCGATTGTGCCATAGCCCTTCTGATAGGCATAGGCTTCCGCCACCGCATATTGCACCCGGCTGCGGTAATAGAAGTTGGCGGACCAGTCGACCATCAGCCTGTCATTGATCGGCAGGCGCACGTCGGCCCCGGCCGTCGCGCTGTATTTGGGCGCGCCCGACAGCGGCTCTCCGGCGGCCTGCAATAGCGAGGTCACGCCGTCGGCGGCGAGGTAGCAGCTGTACCCGGCCTTCACGACCTTCGGGCAGGCGGTCACATAATCGGTGAATTTCGTCTTCGAATAGGTGAAGCCGCCGGTCAGAGTCAGCTCGGGGCTGACCTTCCACGCCAGATCGGTTTCGAAGCCCTTGGCGGTGAAGCCGCCCGCATTCTCCGTCACGAACTCCACGCCGTCGAACACCGAGGTCTGGAGGTTGTTATACTTGTCGAAGAAGATGTTGGCGTTGAACGTCACCGCGCGGTCGAACATCTGCGACTTCATGCCGATGGTGATGTCGCGCACCGTCTGCGGCGCCACCTGCGTCCGCCGCCCGGTCAGGCCGGTGAAGGTGACCGTCGGCCCCAGATAGCCGCGCGCGATGGTGCCGAAGAACATGAGGTCGGGATTGACCTTGAACTCCGCACCCGCGCGGCCGGACCAGTCGCCCTTCTTCACGTCGCCATATTGCGTCGCGGTCGGAGTGTAGGGCGCGACGAAGCTGCCCCCGACGACCGTGCCCGACGGATAATTGGGATCCTCGATCGAGAAGAAGGACGCCTTCACCCAGTCATATTGATAGCGGAAGCCGCCGATCAGGCTGAACTGCTCGCTCAGCCGGTATTTGCCGTCGAAGAAGGCGGCAAGCGAGTCCGAGCGGGTCTGCGTGTTGCTCTGGCCGCCGGAAATGCTGACGATCGGGCCGCCGAAGGGCGCGCCGGGACGGAGTTGGGCGCGGCTATAGTCATTGCCGTCGCCCACCTTGCGCTTGGAGCCGTAAACGCCTGCGGTGAATTCCAGCGCGCTGCCGGAGGGGGAGCTGAGGCGCAGTTCCTGCGACAGGAAGGACTGGTCGACGCCTTCCTGCTGCGCAGTGAACACGCTGGTGCTGCTGCCGTCGATGGCGAAGACCTGATCGCCTTCGTTGAGGCGGCGCCAGGCGGTGATCGAGGTCAGCTGATATTCGCCCAGGCCGATATTGACCTCCAGCGACGCGCCGTAATTCTCTTCCGAGGTATAGCCGTCATAATCCTCGACCGACTGCATATTGTCGATGCCCGGCGTCACGCCCAGCGCGGCGAGATTGCCGAAGCGGGCGGCCATCAGCGGATTGGCGAAGCTCGGCAGGCGGTTGAGCGTCCAGAGCTGGCCGGGGCCGGTGCGCTTGATCTTCGAATAGTCGCCGATCAGGTAGATGCTGAGGCCGTCGCTCGCTTCCAGCAGATATTTGGCGCGCGCGCCATAGCTCTTTTCCCCGCCCCACTTCTTGTCGAGCACGACATTCTTCAGGAAACCGTCATTGCTGCGATAGAAGCCGAACACCGCCAGCGCGCTGTTCTGGCTGACCGGCAGGTTGACGCTGCCGTTGACGTTCCATTCGTCCAGCTCGCCATAGCTGGCGAAGGCCTTGCCGCTGAACGCGCCGATATCCGGCTTTTTGGTGGTGATGTTTACCACGCCCGAAGAGGCGTTCTTGCCGAACTGGGTGCCCTGCGGCCCCTTCAGCACCTCGACCCGCTCCAGATCGCCCAGGCTGTTGACCGGGTTGCCGAAGGGGACGACGACATTGTCGACGACCGTGCCGACATTCTGCTCCGACGAGCTGGTGAAGCCCCCCGCGCTGCCCACACCACGCAGGCGGAAGCCGGAGTCATTGGGTGAGGAACCGAACTGGACGCCCGAAAACTGATACTGGATGTCGGCCAGCTTCTGGAAGCCGCCCTCGGCCAGCTGCTCGCCGCTGACGGCGGACACCGCGATCGGAACATCCTGCAACCGCTCCGCGCGGCGGGTGGCGGTGACGATGATGTCCACGCCGTCGGACGACGCATCGGCCTGCGGCACCTGCGCCCCGCCGCTCTGCGCCAATGCGGGCGCGGAGAGCGCGATGATGCCGACGCCCGTCAGCATGGCGATGGAAAGACTGGAAACACGCATGATTTTCCTCCCCTTATTATACCGTGAAATCAGGATATTACTGTTCATCTATCACTCGGTTCGTCAGAATGCCGATATTGCCGATCTCGACTTCGACCTTGTCGCCCGCCTTCATGTAGAGCGGCGGCGTGCGCTTATCGCCGACGCCGCCGGGCGTGCCGGTGGCGATGACGTCGCCGGGGGCGAGCGGGGTGAAGGCGGAGATATATTCGATGACGGTGCCGATATCCCAGATCATGTCCGCGATCGGCTGGTCCTGCACCAGCTGGCCGTTGAGGCGGGTCTGGACGCGCAGCGCGCCCAGATCCCCGATCTCATCCGGCGTCACCAGCGCGGGGCCGAAGCCGCCGGTGCCGGGAAAGGTCTTGCCGGGCGTGAACTGGATATTGTGCCGCTGCCAGTCGCGCGCCGAACCGTCGTTGAACGGGGCGTAACCCGCGATATAGGCGTGCGCATCGGCGCGCTTGACCTTGTGGCAGGGCTTGCCGATGACGACCGCCAGTTCGCCTTCATAATCGAAACGATCGGTAACGGCGGGCTTCACCAGCGGCTGGCCATGGGCGACGAGGCTGTCGGCATAGCGCACGAAGATCGCCGGATGCTCCTTCTGCTCGCGCCCGGTTTCCTTCACATGGTCGGCATAGTTGAGGCCGACGCAGAGGATTTTCGCCGGGTCGGGAATGACGGGCAGCAGTACGATATCAGCAGCAGCGAAGCGCGCGCCGTCCTTCAACGCCGCCAGAGTGCCCTCGGCCAGCGCGGCCTTCAGGCTTTGCGGGCCGCCCGCAGCCGCCAGCTCGACAATCTCCCCGCCATCGAGGCGCCCGAAGCCGGGGGCGCCATCCGGGCGGCGGAAGCTTACATATTTCGTCACGATCCTGTCTCCTGCGCCGCGCTTTGCGGCGGTACTTTCCGATGGTCCAAGCAGCGCGCCCGCCCCCATGGCGGCAAGCGCCGTGCGGCGATCAAACTTCAAGGGAAGCGGCTTCCCAGTCCCGGCGATGGCGGAACATCTCCTCGGCCTTGCGCAGACCGTCGAAATCCTTGTCCGACATGCCCCACTGGTCGATGCGGTTCGGCGGCCAGGTCCAGTCCTCCGGCGCGCCGGGCGCATAATCCTCCGGCACCTTCTCGACGGCGGTGGAAAACTCGATCACCGGGCCGAAGGGGGCGATGAAATAGGCGAAGACATTGGCGCCCGGCCCATGGCGGCCCGGCCCCCAGGCCGGGACCATGCCATGGTCGCGCAGCCGCCCGATGCCGCGCATCACCGCATCCATATCCTCCATCTCGAACGCGATATGGTTGAGCGAGGAAAAGCCCGCGCGGGCGAAGGCGGTCGAATGATGGGATTCGTTGCAGCGCACGAACACCATGCCCTTCGTGCGGTCGGACACGCGAAAGCCCAGCGCCTGCTCGACCAGATGGCCGGTCGCCTCGGCATCGGCGGAATTGAACACCACATGGGTCAGCTTGACCGGCAGGTCGCGGCCCTCGATCGGTTCGACCTCCTCCGCCCCGGCGAGGAAGCGCAGCACCTCGCCCTCGGCCAGCTCGACAAGGATACCCTCGCCGCCACCCGGATCGTTGGAGAGGACCGGCCGCGCGGCGAGGCCCGCCGCCGCGACCGAGCGCTTCAGTTCCTCCAGCCGCTCGCCCGAACAGACGAAGGTGGTCGAGCGCAGGAACGGCTCGGCCGCTTCCTCCAGCGCGACGAGATAGGGAAAACCGCCTGACCCGCGCAGATAATGGGTGCCGCCGCGCACCTCCGCCGGGGCCATGCCCCATATGTCGGTGAGGAAGGCGGCGGCCTCCGCCGCGCCGGTCAGCGCGAGTTCGACGCTGCGTAGCTTCATGACTGCACTCCATGGGAAAGACCGGCGGCGGCGATGCCCGCGCAGGCGCAGGCTTCGTCCATCTCGCCGGTGTCGCCGCTGATCCCGACGGCGCCGATCACCGTTCCTCCCGAGATACGAATGAGGACGCCGCCGGGGGACAGAGCGAGCTGACCGCCGGTGACGGCAACGACGCTCTGAAAGAAAGCGGGATTGTTGGCCGCGCGCTGGGCGATGACGCAGGTGTCGGCGCCCATGCCGAGCGCGCCCGTCGCCTTGGCCCGCGCGATATCGAAGCGGAACAGGCTGGCGCCGTCCTCGCGGGCGAAGGCGACCGGATGGCCGCCCGCGTCGAGCACGACGACGGCGAGCGGCTGCGCGCCCTCTTCCCGGCCCTTGGCGAGCGCGGCGTCGATGATGGTGCGGGCCTGAGCAAGCGTCAATGTCATGCGGCGATCTCCTGATCCAGCGACGTGCGGGCGATCAGCGCGTCGCGCTGGCGGATCAGGCCGGCGCCGTCCCCCTTCGCCGTGCCGAACACATAATGATCGGGCCGCACCAGCACCGCCTCGGCGCCATGGGCGTCGAGCCATGCGGCGATCGCGCCGCCATCCTCCAGCCGGTCGAGCACCACGGCGGTCACGCCGCCTGCACCCTCGACCGCGGGCCGACGCGCGAACAGCCGCCAGCCGCCCCCGGTCACATCGTCGAGCAGCCGGCCGCCGACGCGCGGTTGGATGAAGCGCTCGCCCGCGCCCGGCGTCCCCACAGCGACGATGCCGGTCGAAATGGCGGGGATGAGGTCCGCCGCCGTGCCATGCTCGCTGTCCTTCGCCGCCTCGCGCATCCGCGCGTCGCGCCGGGCGGCTTCCTCCGGGTCGAGCATGCAGATATAGCGCCCCACCTCGACCGCCGCCGAGATGACGGCGCGGACATGGGGATCGCGCTCCGGCTGATAGCTGTCGAGCAGCGCGTCGGGCGCGCGGCCCTTCAGCACCAACTCCAGCTTCCACGCCAGATTGGCGATGTCGCGCAGGCCGTGGCACATGCCCTGCCCGAAAAAGGGCGGCGTCTGGTGCGCGGCGTCGCCCGCCAGGAACATGTTGCCGATCCGCCATTGCTCGGCGATCAACCCGTGGAAGCGGTAGGTCGCCGCGCGCACGATCCGGTGCGGCACGCCTTCCAGCCATGGCTCGACCAGCGCCGCCACCGCTTCGGGCGCCATCATCGCCTGATCGTCCTCGCCGGGCAGCAGCATGAATTCCCAGCGGCGATGGTTGCCGCGCCCCGGTACGGCGGTCGCGGGCCGCTTCGGGTCGCACATCATGATGGAGAGCTTTTGCAGATCGGTGCCTTCGGGCACGCCCCACAGGTCCGGCACCCGGATCGGCCCGTCGGCCTCCACGTCCACCACCAGCCACGGCTCCTCGAAATCGAGGTCGTCGAGGCGGATATCCAGCGCCTTGCGCACGGCGCTGCGCGATCCGTCGCAGGCGATCGCATAGCGGGCACGAACCTGCTCCGTCCCCGCGTCCGTCTCCAGGCGCAACGTCACGCCCTCCCGGTCCTGCTCCAGCCCTTCGAACGCGGCGCCCAGCCGCAGCGTCACATTGGGATAGACCGCCAGCGCATCGCGCAGATGATCCTCCAGTTCCGGCTGATAGAAGAAATAATCGTTCGCCCAGCTATAGGGGCGCGGGCGGCCCGCCGTGCCCATATAGCGGATCACGCCATGATCGGCGCCGACATGCAGATGCCCTTCGGTGTCTCGCATGTCCGGCGCGACCCGGTCGATCACGCCCGCCGACTGGAATAGGCGCATCATCTCATGGTCGAGATGGACCGCGCGCGGCAGCGGATAGGGGCGCGCCTCCTTTTCGATCACCAGCACCGAAAGGCCGGTCTTGCCAAGAAGATTGGCCGCAAAGGCCCCTACCGGCCCGCAGCCGATAATCGCTACATCAAACATTTTCTGGCTCTTTATTCTATGATTTTCAGGCGATTACGCCTTGATATGCAGGCGCCTTGTAAAGATCGCCGCCCTTCATGATCATTCGGATGCGGTCCTTGTCCTGAAGGATTGCGATATCCTGCACCGGGTCGCCGTCGATCAGTAGCAGGTCGGCGAGCCAGCCCTCGCGCACCTGCCCGACATCGATGCCCATCAGCTCGCCGCCCAGCCCGGTCGCCGCATGCAGCGCCTCGGCGGGGGTGTAGCCGTAATGGGCGACGAAATGCTCCAGATCGCGGGCGTTGCGGCCATTGGGGTTGAACGGGAAGCCATAATCGCCGCCGATCAGCACGCGCACGCCGCGCCGCTTCAGCTCCGGCACCAGCTTCGCCTCCAGCTCCAGCCGTTCGGCGGCGCTCGCCTTCATCGCGCTCATGTCGATGTGCGGCGGCGGATTGGCCTCCAGCGCGCCGACCGACACGCCGGGGCCGGGCGCGTAGAAAATCTCGTCCTTCTTCGCCGCCATCGCCTCGATCGCGGCTTCGTCGGCGAAGGAGCAATGATAGAGGATGCGCGCGCCCGCCTCCAGCGCGAGGGCGATGGCGCGGGGGCTATAGGCATGGGTGGCGATCCACAGCCCCTGCTCCCGCGCGGCCTCGCCCGCCGCGATCATTTCCTCGTCGGTGTAGAGAATGTCCTGCGCGGAACCGGGCTTCAGCGCATCCTCGCCGGACACGACCAGCTTCACCGAGCGGACGCCCTCGTCCTTGCAATAGGCCATGAAGGCGCGGATCGCCTCCGGCCCCCGGCCGTTGAACACGTCGCCGGTCTCGACGCCCTCGGCCCCTTCGGGGCTGCGCTCCAGCGTGGAGGGGACGAGGCGCGGACCCGGCGTTTCCCCCGCCTCGATCACACGCGCCAGTTCCGGCTCGATCCGGTCGCCGAGCGCGCCCGCCGAATAGGCGCTGGTAAAGCCATGGTCCAGCAGCACGCGGGCATTGCGCCACGCCGCGACCTTCAGTTCCTCAGGCGGCAGGATGAACTGATGATAGATTTTCTCGACCGAAGAGCCCCAGGTCAGATGGGTATGGGAATCGACCATGCCGGGCATCAGTGTGCCGCCCTCGCCGTCGATCACCCGGTCGGCCGCGACCTGCGCGATGGCGGTTTCGTCATGCAGCACCGCGGCGATCCGGTCGCCTTCGACCAGCACCGCGCCGGGAACGGAGGGCGCCCCGGTGCCGTCGAATATCGTCACGTTGCGGATAAGGACGCGCACTTCAGTCTCTCCCCGGTCATGCTGTTGTGGGGATGGTATGCCTCCGTTAGCGATGAAAGAAAAATAATGATTTTTGGCAACGTCATAGCTTGGAGCTATGGACAAGAATGTCGAAAAGCTGCTGGCCGAGGCGCGAAAGTCGCGCGCCCTTCACCTTGCGCACGCCGACGCTGCGCTGGAAAACCGCCTCGCGGATGGAGACGGCGCGCAACACGCCGATGGAAAGCTCGGCCGCCGCGACCTGCATCGGCAGGATCGTCATGCGGTTGCTGCCGCGCACGATCGCCTTTGTCGTCAGCAGGGAATCGCAACGGATGCAATCCTGCGGCACGGCCACGCCCGCCGCCATGAACAGCGCGTCGATCTGCCGCCGGAAGGCACCGATGGCCTCGGGCAGCACCCATTGCATCGCCATCACGTCGCGCAGCGACACTTCGGCGGGCAGATGGTCGTTGGCGCGCCCGACGATCAGCGCGAACGCATCGCGGGAGAACATATGCTCTTCCAGCTCCTCCGGCGGCTCCTCCAGCCCGGTGGTGACGAAGGCAAGCTCTATCTCCCCGCGCAGCAGCAGCGCGGCCAGTTCATGGTCGGGCTTTTCCACCACATGCAGCGCGAACCGCCCGACCTTCTCCTCCAGCAGGCGGATGGTGCGGGGCAACAGGCTGACCAGCGCGCCCGGCGTGCCGCCGACGCGCAGCGGCCCGGCCAGCCCGTTGCGGGCGAGGCGCAGTTCCTCCTCCGTATCGCGCAGCAGGCCGTCCATCGCCTCGGCGCGGCGGAACAGCACCTGCCCTTCCGCCGTCAGCGCGATGCCGGTGCGCGACCGTTCGAACAGATGCACGCCCAGCGACTGCTCCAGCTGCGCGATGGCGTTGGACACCGACGGCTGCGAGATGTTGAGCAGTCGCGCGCCGCCGCTGATGGAGTTGGCGCGGCACACGGCGAGGAAGGTCTTCAGCGCTCTGGGGTCGATCATGCCCCCTGCCTAAAGCGATTTGGCGCGGGAGGAAACATCCGACGGCGTTCAGTTGGCCAGGCTGTTGCCATAGCCTATCACCACCGTCGCCAGCACCAGCAGGGCGATGCCGCTCCACACCGTCGCGCGCACCGACCGTCCGGCATCCTTCCATTCGCGGAAGGCGAAGCCCCATAGCGTGCCGAAGATGATGATCGAGGCCATGTGCAGCGTCCAGCTCGAAAAGCCGAAGCGGCCCATCTGGCTTTCGCCCATGGTGTAGAAGAAGAACTGGAAATACCAGCTGATCCCCGCCAGCGCGCAGAGCAGATAGTTGACCAGCATCGGCGGACGTTCGCCGGTCTGCGGGTCCGCCCGGCCCAGCCATTGCGCGGCGGATTTGTTGCGCCGGATCAGCCACAGGCACCACACGCCGTTGGTGACGAGCCCGCCGAACATCACGAGGCAGAGCGTGGGCAGGCCCGTCCACAGCGGCCCGGTGCCCGCCGCCGCGCTCAGCGCCTTGATCGGCTCACCCGCGGCAAGGCCATAGGCGAAGCAGGAGGACATGATGCCGGAGAAGATCGCGACCACCAGCCCCTTGCGGAAATCGAATTCCGCCACGCTCTGCGCCTTCTGTTCGGGCGAGAGCATCGCGTCCTTGCGCGCGCCCGCGACCGCGACGGTAACGATGCCCGCCAGCGTGATCGCAAGGCCCAGCAGCACGATCCGCCCGGATGTGGCGGCGAGGATGTCGCTGGCGAAATGCCCCTGCACGATGGGCGGGATCAGCGTGCCGAACAGGGTGCTGAGCCCCAGCACCACCGCCATGCCGAGCGAGAGGCCGAGATAGCGCATGGTAAGGCCGTAGGTCAGCCCGCCAAAGCCCCAGAGGAAGCCGAACAGCATGCACAGGCCAACGGTGCCGACCGGCACCCGCGCCATCACGCCGGGCAGGTCCTCCGTCTGCACCCAGGCGAAGAACCACGGCGCCAGCAGCCAGGAGAAGATGCCGCCGGTCAGCCAGAAAATCTCCCAGTTCCAGCGCTTCACGCCGCGATAGGGAACGTAGAAGCTGGCCGAGGCGAGGCCGCCGAGCCAGTGATAGAAGACGCCGAGCAGGGGATTGGGGGTCATAGCGCAAGTCCCAGACGATAGAGGCGGTTGGCGTTGCCGGCGAACAGCGCGCGGCGGTCGGCTTCGGGGAAATCGGCGGTGATCGCGTGATAGGCTTCCATATAGCGGTCGATCGGGCCGAACAGCTTGTCGGTCGGCGCGTCGCTGGCGAACAGGCAGCGGTCGACGCCGAACAGGTCGATCGTCTCGCGCACCAGCGGCTCGATCGTCTCGCGCGTCCAGTCGCGGCGTATGAAGCCCATGCCCGACAGCTTGACCGCGACATGCGGGATCGCCGCCAGCGCCTTCATGCCCCGGCGCCAGTCGCCCAGCCCGTCGGCATCGCCCGGCACCGGCATGCCCATATGGTTGACGATGACCGGAATATCGGGGTGGGCGGCGATCAGCCCGGCCAACCCCGGCATCTGCGCGGGATAGCATTGCAGGTCGAAGGAGAGGCCGTGCTTCGCGAGCAGCCCATAGCCCTTGCGCCATTGCGGATCGACGGTCAGGTCGACCGGCCCATAGGTGCGGTTTGGGTCGCGATGCCAGTTGACGATATGGCGGATGCCCTTCACCCGGCTGTGCGCTGCCTGCCTGCCCAGCAGCGTATCGACATCGGGATCGTTGAGCGCGGCGAAGGCGACGAAGCCGGTGGGCAGCCCCTCCGCCTCGGCAAGGCCGTCGAGCCACACCGTTTCCTCCAGCGCGCTCGCCGCCGCCGCGCCCGCATCGACATGCACCGCGCCCACGACATTCCAGCGCGCAAGGTCCGCGCGATAGTCCGCCACGCCATAATCGCGGGCGATGGCCTCGACATTGCCGTTCGGCCCGGCGTCGGAAAAGGGCGGCGTCAGCCAGTCATAGCGCAGGCGTGCAAGATCCCACAGATGGATATGGGCATCGACAAAGGGGATCATGGTCCTCTCCGCAAGATGGGGCGCGGGCCGGCTCTGAGGGCCGGTCCCGCAAGCCCGTGACGATCAGAAGGTGGTGCGCCCGCCCGATGTGTCGAAGGTGGACGCGGTGGTGAAACTGCATTCCTCCGACGCCATGAAGCAGATCATCGCCGCCGATTCCTCGACCAGCCCCAGCCGCCCCATCGGGATTTTCGACCGCATATAATCGACCTGGCTCTGCGGCAGCTGGTTGAGGATCGGGCTTTCGAACGTCGCGGGGGTCAGCGCGTTGGCGATCACGCCCCTGCCCGCCAGTTCCTTGCCGAGGCTCTTGGTGAAGCCGATCACCCCGGCCTTGCTCGCCGAATAGGCGGACGCATTGGGGTTGCCCTCCTTGCCTGCGACCGACGCCACGTTGACGATACGGCCATAGCCGTTGGCCAGCAACAGCGGCACGATCGCGCGATTGCAGTAAAACAGGCCGTTGAGGTTGATGTCGATCACCCGCTGCCAGCTGTCGATCGGGAAATCCTGCACCGGCACGGTCGCGCCGGTGATGCCCGCCGAGCAGACAAGAATATCTATCTTTCCAAGCCTTGCATGCGTTTCCTGCGCGGCGGCCTCAACCGCTGCCGGGTCGGACACGTCGAGCGCGACGCTGTGCGCCGCGCCGGTTTCCCGCACCGCCTCGGCCAGCGCTTCGGCGTTGAGATCCCACAGCGCCACCGTGCCGCCCTCCGCGACGACGCGCCGCGCGACCTCCTTGCCCAGCCCGGACGCGCCGCCGGTGATGACCGCGCAGCGCCCGGCATAGCGACCCGCGAACAGGCTCATCCCAGCACCTCATCGCCGAGGTGCCGCCATTCCACCACCTGCTGCCGCTGGGTGCCGAGCTTTTCGATGCCCAGCTGCATCACGTCGCCGGCTTTCAGGAAGATCGGGTCGGGTTTCTTGCCCTCGCCCACGCCCGGCGGCGTGCCGGTGATCAACAGGTCGCCGGGGTAAAGCGTCACATAATCGCTGACATAGGAAATGAGCTGCGCGACGGTGAAGATCATCGTCCGGGTGTTGCCGGTCTGCATCCGCTCGCCGTTGAGGTCGAGATGCATGTCGAGATCCTGCGGGTCGCCCACCTCATCGGGCGTCACCAGCCAGGGGCCGACCGGGCAGAAGGTGTCATGCCCCTTGCCCTTGCTCCACTGGGTGCCGCGCTGCTTCTGGTTGAAGCGCTCCGACACGTCGTTGACCAGCACATAGCCCGCGACCTTCGACAGCGCCTCTTCCTCGGAGACGTTGCGGCAGGTCTTGCCGATGATCACGCCCAGCTCGACCTCCCAGTCGCCATGGGTGGAGCCCTTGGGCAGCATCACCTCGTCATCCGGGCCGGTCAGCGAGGACAGCGCCTTCATGAACATCACCGGCTCGGTCGGGATCGGCAGGTTGGATTCGATCGCATGATCCTCATAGTTGAGGCCGATGGCGACGATCTTGCCGATGCCCTTCAGCGGCACGCCACGGCGCGGCGCGCCCTCCACCACCGGCAGCGCGGCGGCGTCCGCGGCAAGGGCGGCGGGCAGCGTCTCGATGCTGAGGTCGGCGACGACGCCCGACAGGTCGCGGATAGTGCCGTCCGCATCGACAAGGCCGGGCCTTTCCTGCCCCCGCGGGCCAAAACGACATAATTTCATGGGGATGCTCTCTCTTCTTCAGATCAATGGGTATAAGGGCGATGCATCGCGATATCGCGGTTGAGTTCGACGCCGAAGCCGGGCGCATCGAGCGCGCTCGCCTTGATACGGCCCTTTTCCGGCACCGGCTCGCCGATCAGCTGCGGGTGGAACATCGGCACCACCTCGGTCGGGCCGGGGTGCATCATCAGGAATTCGGCGAAGGGCGAGTTGTGGCGGGTGATGACGAAATGATAGCTGTAGACTGACGAGCCATGCGGCACGACCATCTTGCCGTGCGCGTCGGCCAGCGCGCTGATCTTGAGGAGTTCCGTGACGCCGCCGCACCAGCCGACGTCGGGCTGAATGATGTCGCAGCACTCCATTTCCAGCAGCATGCGAAAGCCCCAGCGGGTCGCCTCATGCTCGCCGGTCGTCACCAGCATGCCCTTGGGCACGTTGCGCTTGAGCGCGGCATAGCCCCAATAATCGTCGGGGCTGATCGCCTCCTCGATCCATTTGAGGCCGAGGTCGTGCGCGGCGATGGCGAGGCGGGTCGCATAATCGACGTCGAGCGCCATCCAGCAATCCCACATCAGCCAGAAATCCGGCCCGACGCGTGACCGCATCTCGGCCAGTTCCTCGATATTCCTGCGAAAGCCCTCCGGCCCTTCCGCCGGGCCATGATGCAGCGGCAGCTTGCCGCCGATGAAGCCCAGTTCCTTCGCCACATCGGGCCGCGCGCCGGTCGCGTAGAAATGCAGTTCGTCGCGCACCGCGCCGCCGAGCAGATGATAGACCGGCTCCTGCCGCAGCTTGCCGAGCAGGTCCCACAGCGCGAGGTCGACGCCGGAAATGGCGTTCACGACGAGGCCCTTGCGGCCATAATATTGCGTCGAGAAATACATCTGGTCCCAGATTTTCTCATAATCGGTGGGGCTGCGCCCTTCGAGGAAGCGGGCCAGATGCTTTTCGACGATGAACGCGGCCGGTTCGCCGCCGGTCGTCACCGCAAAGCCGATGGTGCCGTCCTCCGCCTCAATCTCCACCACCAGCGTGCCGAGCACGTTGATGCCGAAGCTCTGGCGCGACCGGCGATATTCGGGATAGCGCGCCATTGGCGTCGCGATGTGATCGTCGATCCAGTGGCCCTCGCCCTGATCATGATAGTCGGCGCCGCCGCCGCGAAGCGTGAAGGCGCGGACATGCTTGATTTTCGGCAGAGTGACGATCGGCACGCAGAAACTCCCTCTTCTCGCCTCCGCCCAATATGTGGGACCAGGAAGCAAAAACTTTCACAATATGGTCTATTCGCGCATAATGTCGGACGGACAAAGGATCGGCAGCATCGCAAAGAATCACGGCTGGCCCTCTTCACCCTTGTTTTTCTCATTTTGTGGGATAGAGTATTAGTAGATGAGACATAATTCGTCAAACCCGGAATCGACCGACCGCGAGGAAAAGTCCAAGGTGCAGGGCAGCCAGACATTGCAGCGCGGGCTGGACATGCTCGATCAGGTCGTGGACGGGCCGGTCAAGCTGGCCGAACTGACCGGGCGCATGGGCCTCACCCGGTCGACCACCCACCGCCTCGCCAATGCATTGGTGGAGCGGGGTTTCCTCGTCTTCCTGCCGCGCGAGGGCTATCAGCTGGGGCCCAAGCTGCTGCAACTCGGCTTCCTCGCGCAGAGCCAGGCGGACGTGGTGCAGATCGCCCGCCCGTATCTGGAGGCGCTGGCCGCCGCGAGCGAGGATGTGGTGCATCTGGGGCGGCTCGATCATGATTCCGCGCTCTATCTCGACAAGATACCGGGCCGCCGCCGCGTCGAGATATCGAGCCGCATCGGCGACCGGCAGCCGCTGACCTCGACCGGCCTCGGCAAGGCGCTGCTGCTGGACGATGCGGAAAGCAACTGGCGGCGGCTGTTCGATATCGATCAGGCGGCGGGCACCCATCCCGTCGACTATGATGTCTGGCTGGCGCGGATGAAGGATTATGCCGCGCAGGGCCGCGCATTCGACCTTGAGGAAAACGAGGATCAGATACGCTGCGTCGCCGCGCCGGTGCGCGATGCCTCCGGCGCGATCGTCGCGGCGATCAGCCTGTCGAGCGCGGCGCAATATATGGACGATGCGCGCATGAACGCGCTCAGCGACGATGTGCGCGACACCGCGCGCAAGATCAGCGCCGACCTGGGCTGGACGCCCGGCGCCAGACCACCCCGCCGCCCCGCGCGGCGATAGCCTCCCCATCGAAAGGAACCCGCGTGAAGCTGCTTGAAGGCAAGACCGTCCTCATCACCGGCGCATCGACCGGCATCGGCCGCGCCGCCGCCATCGGCGCGGCCCGCCACGGCGCCGATGTCGCCCTCAACTACGCCCATAGCGACGGCCCGGCGCAAAGCTGTGTCGCGGAGATAGAGGCGCTGGGCCGGCGCGCGCTGGCGGTGAAGGGGGACGTCGCCGATCCGGAAACCGCGCGGGATTTCGTGGCGAAGGCGGTGGACGCGTTCGGCAAGGTCGATGTGATGGTCAGCAATGCAGGCATCTGCCCGTTCCACAGCTTCCTCGACATGCCGGCAGAGGTGGTCGAGCGCACCTTCCGCGTCAACCTGCACGGGGCCTATTATATGGTGCAGGCCGCCGCCCGGCAGATGGTGGAGCAGGGCCATGGCGGCGCGATCGTCGCGGTGTCGTCCATCTCCGCGCTGGTGGGCGGAGAGTTTCAGACCCATTACACGCCGACCAAGGCGGGCGTGCATTCGCTGATGCAGTCGACGGCGATAGCGCTAGGGAAATATGGCATTCGCTGCAACAGCGTGCTGCCCGGCACCATCCTGACCGAGATCAACAGGGACGATCTCGCCGACGTTGAAAAGCGTCGCTATATGGAGGCGCGCACGCCGCTGGGGCGCCTCGGCCAGCCGGAGGATCTGGCCGGGCCGATCGTCTTCCTCGCTTCCGACATGGCCGCCTATGTCACCGGCGCGGCGCTGCTGGTCGATGGCGGCATGTATGTGAACCTGCAATAGCGCCATGAACGAAAGCACCCCTTCCCGCCGCGTCGCGCTGTTCGTGACCTGCCTCGTCGACCTGATGCGCCCGCGCATCGGCTTCGCCGCGATCCGCGCGCTGGAGGCAGCCGGGTGCGAGGTGATCGTGCCGGAAGGACAGACCTGCTGCGGCCAGCCGGCGCTCAACAGCGGCGATCGCGACCATGCCGCCGCCCTCGCCCGGCGGACCATCGAAGCGCTGGAGGGCTATGACCATATCGTCATCCCTTCCGGCTCCTGCGCGGGGACGATCCGCTGCCATTATCCGGAGATATTGGCGGATGACGCGCATTGGTTGCCCCGCGCGCAAGCCGTCGCGGAGCGGACATGGGAGATCATGGCCTTTCTCGACGAGGTCTGCGGCTGGCGGCCCGAAGCGGCACGGTGCGAGGGCCACGCGACCTATCATGACAGCTGCTCCGGCCTGCGCGAACTGGGGGTGAAGGCGCAGCCGCGCCGCCTGCTCAAGGCCGTCGAGGGCCTCACCCTCACCCCGCTTGCGGGCGAGGAGACATGCTGCGGCTTCGGCGGCACCTTCTGCGTCAAATATCCCGCCATCTCCAACGCCATCGTGGCGGAGAAAGCCGCCGCCATCGAGGCGACCGGAGCCGGGCTGCTGCTGGCGGGCGACCTCGGTTGCCTGATGAACATGGCGGGCAAGCTCCACCGCGACGGATCGAAGGTGCGCGCCTTCCACGCGATAGAGCTGATCGCGGGCATGGGCGACGGCCCCGCCATCGGGGAGGATGCATGACCGGCTTCAAGACCCGCGCCGACGCCGCGCTGGCCGACCCCGTGCTCAAGCTGGCGGTCGAGCGCACCGCGGGCACGGCGGAGGCGAAGCGCGCGCTCGCCGTCGAGGCTTTCCCCGATTTCGAGCGCGCGCGCGACCGGGCGGCGGCGATCAAGGATCATGTGATCACCCATCTGGGCCATTATCTCGAACGGTTCGAAGCCAATGCGATCGCCGCCGGGGCGCAGGTGCATTGGGCGCGCACGGCGGACGAGGCGTGCAGGATCGTCATCGGCATCTGCAAGGCGGCCGGTGCAAGGACCGTCGCCCGTTCCAAATCGATGCTGGGCGAGGAGATCGGCCTGCCCCATGCGCTGGCCGAGGCCGGGATCGGCCGGATCGAAACCGACCTTGCCGAGCATATCATCCAGCTGGCCGACGAGCGCCCCTCGCACATCATCTGGCCCGCGATGCACAAGACGCGCGAGCAGGTCTCCGCGCTGTTCCGGGCGAAGCATCGCGCGCCGCATGAGGAAGAGAGCATCGCCGCCATGGCCGAAAGCGCCCGGCGCGAGCTGCGATCCCGCATGCTGGGCGCGGATGTCGGCATATCCGGCGCGAATTTCCTGATCGCCGACACCGGCGCCGTCTGCACCGTCACCAATGAAGGCAATGCCGAGCTCTCGCTGGTGCCGCCGCGCGTGCATGTCGTGACGGCGGGAATAGAGAAGATCGTGCCCTCCATGGGCCATGCGATCCCGCTGCTGCGCCTGCTGGCGCGCTCCGCCACCGGGGCGGCGCTGACCCAATATACGACCTTCTACACCGGCCCGAAGCGCCCCGGCGACCGCGACGGGCCGGAGGAGATGCATATCGTGCTGGTGGACAATGGCCGCACCGCGATGCGCGAGGAAGGGCTGGCGGAGATGCTGCGCTGCATCCGCTGCGGCGCGTGCATGAACCATTGCGTCGTCTTTCGCCAGATCGGCGGCCATGCCTATGGCGGCACCTATCCGGGGCCGATGGGTGCGGTACTGACACCGGCGCTCGACGGGCTGGAACGCAGCCGCGACCTGCCCCATGCCTGCACGCTCAACGGCAAATGCCAGGAGGTCTGCCCGGTGCGCATCCCGCTGCCCACGCTGCTGCGCGGCTGGCGGGAGAGAAGCTGGCGCGAGGGGCTGGAGCCCGTGTCGGCCCGCTGGGGCGTGGGGCTGTGGGCCTCTATCGCGCGGCGGCCGCGCCTCTATCGCGTAGTGGCGGCGCTGGCGGCGGGGTCGCTGCGCCTGCTCGGTAATCGGGGCTGGATCGCCCGCCTGCCGCTGGGCGGCGGCTGGACGCGCCATCGCGACATGCCCCGCCCGGAAGGCCGCACCTTCATGGCCCAATATCGCAAGGAGAAGCGCCGATGAGCGCGCGGGACGCGATTCTTGCCCGGCTGAAGGGCGCGTCCTCCCCCTCGCTGCGCGCGGAGGCGGACGCGCTGCTGGTCGCGCCGGAGCGCCCCGCCGTCGATGCCGCCGCGCTGGAGGCGGAGTTCCTCGCCCGGCTCGCATTGCCGAGCGTCAGCGCCACCCATGACGCGATCGAGGACCTGTCCGCCCTGCCCGATGCCGTCGCCCGCTATCTCGCCGCACAGGACGAGCCTCCCGCGCTCTGCCTGCCGCCCGACCCGCGCCTCGCGGCCTGCGACTGGAGCGGCTTCACGCTGCACGAGCGGCCCGCGTCCGACGGAGCCGCCGTCCTCGCCGTCGCCCGGCGCGGCATCGCCGAAACCGGATCGCTGATATTCGAGACGGGTCCGCAGGCCCCGATGCTGCCCAATTTCCTCGCGCTGCATCATATCGTGCTGCTGCCGGTCGAGGCGATCCACCCTTATCTGGAGGACGCGCCGCTCGCCGGGCCACAGCCGCGCGCGCATTACTGGATCACCGGCGTGTCGGGCACCACCGATATCGAGGGCACCTATGTGCGCGGCGCCCACGGCCCGCGCTTCCTGCATGTGATCCTGCTGCGGGGGTGCTGAGCGGTGGTCTTTAGGGTTTGCGTTCTCGGCCAATCCATCCATTCCTGTCGCGTCATGCCAGCGCAGGCTGGCATCTCAGGAGGCGATGCGCGACATTGCCCGTGACCCGGCCTGCGCTGGAGTGAACGGCAGAGGTGAAGGTCGCCTGACCATCACTGGCGCCTAGTGGGCCATCCCCGATGGCGTCCCTGTCCTCTGCGCATCCGACTGCACCGGGAAAGGCGGCATCGCCTTCGCATCTCCCTCGACGCGATCCGGCGGCATCAGGTCGGCGCACTGGTAGAACAGCGGATCATAATAGCCGGCGGGCGCGAAATACCGGCTCAGCCATTCGAACAGCCACCCGGAGGACAGCATATCTCTTCTCCTCTCCCCCGCTTTTGCGAAGTGTTATGGGGATGATCCTATCACCATCCCGCGCAAGATAAAGAAGAGAAATGCAGGCGATGGAGACGATCCGCGCCCGCCGTCCCGCACCCCTGCCCGACCGGAAGCACGCAACGCCCCCGCCCGCCTTCAGCAGGCCGAAAGGCCGCTTTCCAGCCCGGCGATCAGATCCCGCTCCGCCTCCAGCCCGACCGACAGGCGCAGCAGCCCGTCGCCGATCCCGGCGACCGCCCGCGCCTCTTCCCCCATGTCCGCATGGGTCATGGTCGCGGGATGCGCGACGAGGCTTTCGACCCCGCCCAGCGACTCGGCCAGCGTGAACACCCGCACCGCGGCGATGAAGCGCTTCGCGGCCTCGGCCCCTCCGACAAGGTCGAAGCTCAGCATCGCGCCGAAGCCGCGCTGCTGGCGGGCGGCGACCGCATGCCCCGCATGGGAAGGCAGGCCCGGATAATGGACGGCGGCGACCGCCGGATGCGCCTCCAGATGCCGCGCGATCGCCATCGCATTGGCCTGCTGCATCTCCATCCGCGCGAACAGCGTGCGCAAGCCGCGCAGCGTGAGCCACGCATCGAACGGCGCGCCGCCGCAGCCGACGACATTGGCCCACTGGCGCAGCTGCGCCGCCTGATCCGCATCGGCGGAGATCACCGCGCCGCCGATCACGTCGGAATGGCCGTTGATATATTTGGTGGTCGAATGGATCACATGATCGGCCCCCAGCGCCAGCGGCTGCTGCAAGGCGGGCGACAGGAAGGTGTTGTCCACCGCGACGGCAGCCCCGGCGGCCTTAGCCCGCGCGGCCAGCGCGGCGATATCGACGACCCGCATCAGTGGGTTGCTGGGCGTTTCGATCAGCACCAGCGCCGCTCCCTCGGCCAGCGCGGCGGCATAGGCGGCCTCATCCCCCTGATCGACGAGGCGCAGGCGGATATGCCCGCGCTCCGCCCGCGCCTTCAGCAGGCGCATCGTGCCGCCATAGCAGTCATGCGGTGCGACCACGAGGTCGGTGGGGCGCAGCCGCCCGACCAGCAGGTCGATCGCCGCCATGCCGCTGGAGGTGACGACCGCCCCCGCCCCGCCTTCCAGCTGCGCCAGCGCCTCGACCAGCAGGTCGCGGGTCGGGTTGGCGAGGCGGCCATAATCATAGGCGCGCGGCTGCTCATATCCCGCGAATTCATAGGTGCTCGACATGTAGAGCGGGGGCGCCACCGCGCCGAAGGCAGGATCGCTCGCGACCCCATGGGCGGCTGCGATGCTTTGGGGTTCCAGACCTGTCCTGTCCTGCTCGCTCACGCGGTCACACTCCTTTTGCTGTTCGCCTTTTGTCGTTCGTCTGTCCGTCGCCGCCTCCCCCCAAATCCGGCGCAGGCACCATAGCCCTGTTGCGCGCCTTGGGTAAGGGCCGTTTCCCGCCCTGCCCCAAATGCGCATCCCGGCCATGGGAAGCGCGCAGGGGCGCCCCCATGGCCGGGCGATTCATTCAGCGCGGCGCGGCGTCAGGCCGCCAGCAGCTCATCGGCCGGTCCGAAGAATTCATAATGGATCCGGTCGGACGGCACGCCCGCCAGCGACAGGCTGGAAACCGCGGCGCGCAGGAACGGGCGCGGGCCGCAGATATAATAATCCGCCTGCGCCACCGGCGTATTGTCGATCAGCCAGCCGTCGGTGATGATGCCCGCATGGTCGTAATCCTGCCCGGCCACCTCGTCGGCGAGCGGCGTCTGGTGGAAATCGACGACGGTGATCGCCTTGCCGCGCGCCGCCTGCGCCCGCACATGGTCGCGCATCGCGTGGGTATGGCGGTCGTGGGTGCCGTGGACATACCAGGTCGGCAGGTCCGGGTGCCGCGCGGCGATGGTTTCCAGCATCGCGACCATCGGGGTCAGGCCGACGCCGCCGGACAGCAGCACGACCGGGCGCTCCGGGTGCTCGTGCAGGAAGAATTCGCCGGCGGGCGGGGCGACCTTCAGCACCGTGCCGACACCGGCCTGCTCGTGCAGCCAGCCCGAAACCAGCCCCTGCGGCTCGCGCTTGACGGAGATGCGGTAGGTCTGGCCGTTGGCGGCGGCGGAGATCGAATAGTTGCGCTTGATCGGCGGGTGGCCGGATATTTCGAGCCAGAACGTCAGATACTGGCCCGGCTTGTGATCCATCACGCCCTGCCCGTCGACCGGACGCAGCACGAAGGACTTGATGACGCTGCTTTCCTCGACCACTTCCTCGATGCGGAAATCGCGCCAGCCGTTCCAGCCGCCGGTCGCGTCCTTCTGCTCGTCATAGATACGCTCTTCGCGGGCGATCAGGATGTTGGCGAGGAACCAGTAGGCCTCCCCCCAGGCACCCAGTATCTCGTCCGTCGCCGCGTCGCCCAGCACGGCCTTGATCGCGCCGAGCAGCGCGTCGGCGACATAGGGATAATGTTCGGGCAGGATCTGCAGGCCGACATGCTTCTGCGCGATCCGCTCCACCGCCGGGGCCAGCGCGCCCAGATTGTCGATATTGCTGGCATAGGCGAGGATCGCCGCCGTCAACGCGCGCGGCTGCGACCCCGCGTCGCCGTGGTGCGACTGGTTGAACAGGTCGCGGATCTCCGGGTTCTGGAACATGCGCGAATACATTTCCCGCACGATGTCCAGCCCGTGCGCTTCCAGCGCGGGCACCGTGGCTTTGACGAGCGTAATGGTCTGCTCGCTGAGTG
The DNA here is from genome assembly GCF_014196495.1 of Sphingobium jiangsuense. GTDB lineage: Bacteria > Pseudomonadota > Alphaproteobacteria > Sphingomonadales > Sphingomonadaceae > Sphingobium > Sphingobium jiangsuense. The sequence continues at coordinate 330,929 of NZ_JACIDT010000002.1, read as the reverse complement.
TCTGTGACATCAACTTCTCCTGTAGGTGAACGAAATAGAAAGGAATCAGATGGTTGGAAGCCGTCCGGCGCTCAGCCGTCCGGGGGCTGGTTGTAGAAATCGACCTGCATCGTCATGGCGCCGACCGGGGTGACGAAATGGGGTTGCCGGGGCTGGATCACCATCGGGCATCCGGGGTCGAGGAGCGTTTCGGAAAACGGCTCCAGACAGGTATAGCGCAACCGCCCCTCCACCACCCGGATCACGCCCCAGACGCCGTCCTTGGTCGAATGGCGGTTGCGGAGCGCTTGCGGAAGGCTGTCCTGATCGAATATCGGGGTGGAGCGATAGGGAACCGGCCGGGTCATTGCCGCGCACTCTCCTTCGCGGAAACGACATGGGCCTTCGCGGAAACGACATGGGCCTTCGCGGATACGGCATGGGGGACGGGACAGCGCCCCGGCGCGGGGCCGAGGCGGAAGAACATCGCCAGTTGCAGGCTCTCGGCGATCCGCGCCGCCTTGGCCTGCAACGCCGCGGCGACATCAGGCGCCATCATCTCGTCGGTGGTGGCCTGCCACAGCGCCAGCCAGCGGTCGAACAGCTGCGGCGTGATGCGGTCGCGATGCTTGAGATGGGCGGGCACCGGCTGCCCCTTGTAGCGGCCGCTGGTCAGCATGACGGAGGACCAGAAGGCGGTCAGCTTGTCCAGATGCTCCGGCCAGTCGGCTATGGCGTCGTTGAAGATCGGCCCCAGTTCGGCGTCGGCGCGCACGCGGGCGTAGAAGGCATCGACCAGCCTTCCCAACCCCTCTTCCGTCATCCCCAAGCCGGCCATCGCCGCGACTCCAAATCATGTATTACGGATACATCTATACGCATGGACAAAAACATGCAATCATTATACATGATTTAAACGGGCATAGGTGAGACAGGAAACGGAATGCGCCTCACGCGCTATACTGATTATGCGATGCGTGTGCTGCTCTATCTGGGCGCGCGGCCGGGGCGGCTGTGCTCCATCGCCGAAATCGCCCGGTCCTACGACATATCGCAGAACCATCTGATGAAGGTCGTCAACGATCTGGTGAACGCGGGCTATCTGCACAGCGTGCGCGGCCGCAATGGCGGCATCGCCCTTTCCCGTCCGCCGCAGGACATCAATGTGGGGCAGGTCGTCCGCCATACCGAGGACGGATTCGACCTCGTCGATTGCGGGTCCTGCGTCATCGCCCCGGCCTGCGGCCTCACCGCCGCGCTGCACAAGGCGCTGGCGGCCTTTCTGGCGGTGCTGGACGACTACAGCCTCGCTGACCTGCTCGACAAGCGCGACATGATGGAAAGCCTGCTGGCCAGCTGGTCCGCCCCGCCGGGGCAGGCGGCCTAGGGTCGATCGATATTCAGCCCATGCGGGCCTGCAAATCGCGCTTTTCTGCGCTTCGGTGCTCACGGACCTTAAGTCCGCTGCGCTCCGATGCTCGAAAATCACGATTTTGACCTACGGTCGCCTTCGGTTTCGGCTCCACCTGAACTAAATATCGATCGACCCTAGTTTCTGCCAGCCCGCATATTCCTGGGCATCCAACCGGTTAAGGCCCACATTTGCACCGGATATAATCGCCCCGATTTTGCGGCTGGACGCGGCAGCGGCTCTATGACAGTTTGCCGCCCATGGCGCGTACCCCTTTTCTGCTGCTGGGCCTGATGACGATGACGGCATGCAGCGTCGGTCCCGATTATCGTCCCAAAAGCGCGGCGGAGCTGGGGGTGCCGGATACATGGTCCGTCACGGCGGAGACGGAGGCGGAGGACCTCAACCGCTGGTGGACCCGCTTCGACGATCCGCTGCTCAGCCAGCTGGTCGAGCAGGCCGCCAGGGCCAATCTGGATATCGCGCAGGCCATAGCCCGGCTGCGGCAGGCGCGCGAGGCGCTCGTCGCCAGCCGGGCGGACCTGTTCCCCTCGCTCAGCGGCTCTGCGGGCTATAACCGGACGGAGCCCGTACGGGGCGGCGGCGCCACCGTCACCCTGCCGGACGGCACCGTAACCACCACCGGCGGCCAGGGGCGGGACAGCTTCTCGGCGGGCCTCGACGCCAGCTATCAGCTCGACCTGTTCGGCGAGGTGCGCCGCTCGGTCGAGGCCAGCCGCGCGCAATATGAGGCGAGCGGCTTCGATTACGCCACCGTCCTGCTGTCGGTGCAGGGCGAGGTCGCGCGCAACTATGTGCTCGCCCGCGCCTATCAGGCCCAGCTCGACAATGCGCGGGCCAGCCTCGCCATTCAGGACGACAATCTGGAGATAGCGGGCTTTCGCGTGCAGGCGGGCCTCGTCTCCTCGGTCGATCAGGAACAGGCGCGCGCCAGCCGGGCGCAGAGCGCGGCGAACATTCCCCAGATCGAGCAGCAATATAACGCCGCCGTATCGCGCATCGCGGTGCTGACCGGGCAGGCGCCAGGCGCGCTGAAGCCGGCGCTGGCAGAGGCGCGTCCGATCCCCACCGGCCCGCAGGCCGTCGGCATCGGCATCCCCGCCGACCTGCTGCGCCGCCGCCCGGATATCCGCGCGGCCGAGCGCGCGCTGGCGGCGGCGACCGCGCAGATCGGCGTATCGAAGGCGCAGCTTTTCCCCCGCCTGACGATCAGCGGCAGCCTCGACGCCAATTCCTCCGATTTCAATTCGCTGTTCGACACCATCACCGGCGGCCTGTTCGCGGGCATCAGCCAGACGATCTTCAACGCCGGGCGCCTGAGCGCGCAGGTGCGGTCGAGCCGGGCGGCCGCCGACGGCGCGTTCGCCGCCTATCGGTCCGCTATCCTGACCGCTCTGGAGGACACCGAGAACGCCAGCGTCGCGTTGCGCGCCGCGACGCAGCGGGAGGCGCTGTTCGCCATCGCCTATGACGCCGCGCTCAATTCCGCGTTGCTCGCCCGCAGCCAGTATCGCTCCGGCCTTACCGATTTCACCACGCTCAACACGCAGGAAGCGGCGCTCGTCTCCGCGCGCAACGGCCTTGTCCAGGCGCGCGCGGACAAGGCGGCGGCGCTGATCGCCCTTTATGCCGCATTGGGCGGCGGCTGGGATGCCTCCGTCACCCCCACCGCGCCGCCCAGAGACGATTGACACAGGAACAGGCCGACCATGGCAGATCAGGACATCGAAGAATTTCTGGGCGTGAAGCCTCAGCCCGCATGGCGTCGCTACCTCAAATGGGGAATAGCGGCGCTCGTCCTCATCCTGCTGCTGGTCCTGCTGATGCGCTATTTCGGTGGGTCGGGAACGCCCAATTACGCGACCGCGAAGGTGGAGCGCGGGCAGCTCGTCACCACGGTTTCGGCCACCGGCAAGCTGGCGCCGACCAGCCAGGTCACGGTCGGCTCGCAGCTTTCCGGCCTCGTGACGCGAGTGCTGGTCGATGTGAATGATCGCGTCGTCGCGGGGCAGGCCCTTGCCGAAATCGACCCGGAACAGATCGAGGACCAGATCCGCCAGAGCCGCGCGCAGCTCGCCGCCAATCAGGCGCAGGTGGAGCAGGCCCGCGCCACGCTGGCCGAGGCGCAGGCCCAGCTCGCCCGGCTGGAGGAGGTGCGCAAGCTGTCGGGCGGACGCGTGCCGTCCGACACCGAATTGCAGGCCGGGCGCGCCGATGTGCAGCGCGCCAATGCCGCGCTGAAGGTGGCGCAGGCCAATGTGCTCGCCAGTCAGGCGTCCCTCTCGCAGAACCAGACGCAGCGGTCGCGCGCGATCATCCGCTCGCCCGTATCCGGCGTCGTTCTGGCGCGGCAGGTCGACCCCGGCCAGACCGTCGCGGCCTCGTTCAACACCCCCACCCTCTTCGTCATCGCCGAGGATCTCAGCAAGATGAAGCTGGAGGTCGCGATCGACGAGGCCGATGTCGGCGCGGTGAAGGAAGGGCAGAATGCGACCTTCACCGTCGACGCCTTTCCCGGCCGCACCTTCCCGGCGACCATCACCCGCGTCGAGATAGGGTCGAACCTGTCGGCGCAGGCGGCGTCCTCCTCTTCCTCCTCGACCAGCGGCACCTCGTCCAGCACCGGGCAGGTCGTGTCCTACGCCGCCGACCTTTCGGTCGCCAATCCTGAGCTGCAATTGCGGCCGGGGATGACCGCCACGGCGGACATCGTGACGTCCGACAAGAAGGCGACGCTCCTCATCCCCAACGCCGCCCTGCGCTTCACCCCGCAGGAAGGGGACGCCGCCGCGCCGCAGAGTTCGGGCGGCATCACCGACGCGATCAGCTTCCGCCCGCCGCGCCGGGGCAACCGGGGCACGCGCAGCGCGACGATCGGCCGGGGCGCGACCCAGACGGTGTGGATCAAGGGGGCGGACGGCAAGCCGCAGGCGCTGGAAATCGTCACCGGCGATACCAACGGATCGCAGACCGAGGTGCTGTCGGACAATCTCAAGCCCGGCATGGAGGTCATCACCGGCCAGCTCGAAGGGTCGGAAACGCCCGCGAGCCAGGGGAACCGGCGCGGTGGCTGATCCGGCGCTCATCAGCCTGCGCGGGATCACCAAGGTCTATGGCGAGGACCCGACCGCCTTTCAGGCGCTCAAGGGCATCGACCTCGATATCGAGAAGGGCGATTTCGTCGCGGTGATGGGACCATCCGGGTCGGGCAAGTCGACGATGATGAACATCCTCGGCTGTCTCGACGTGCCGTCGGCGGGCGCGTTCCTGTTTCGCGGCGTCCATGTCGAAAATCTGGACCGCGACCAGCGCGCGCTGCTGCGGCGGAAATATTTCGGCTTCGTCTTTCAGGGGTTCAACCTGCTCGCCCGCACCTCGGCGCTGGAAAATGTGGAGCTGCCGCTGCTCTATCGCGGCGATGCGAAGGCGGCGCGGCGGGACGCGGCGATGGCCGCGCTGGGCAAGGTCGGGCTGGCGGACTGGCACCACCACACGCCCGGCGAGCTTTCCGGCGGCCAGCAGCAGCGCGTCGCGATCGCCCGCGCGATCGTCACCAATCCGGAGGTGCTGCTGGCCGACGAGCCCACGGGCAATCTCGACACCGAGCGGTCGATCGAGATCATGGAGCTGCTCGCCGACCTCAACCGCACGTCCGGCGTGACCATCTTGATGGTGACGCACGAGCCGGAAATGGCCCGGTTCGCGCGCACCATCGTCCATTTCCGCGACGGCCTGATCGATCGGGTGGAAACGGGCGGCGCGGCGGTGGCGGCAGGCTGATGTTCGGCACCATCCTCCTCCTCGCGCTGCGGTCGATCCGGCGGCATGTGCTGCGCTCCTTCCTCACCATATTGGGCATCGTCATCGGCGTCGGCGCGGTCGTCACCATGGTGACGCTGGGCAAGGCGACCACGGCGGCGGTGCAGCAGCAGATCGCCGCGCTGGGCACCAACATCCTCCAGATCCGGCCCGGTCAGGGCTTCGGCCGCGGCGGCGGCGGGCCGCGCCCCAAGGATTTCGACCCGGCCGACATCACCGCGATAGAACAGCAGATCGCGGGCGTGCTGGCCGTCGCCCCGCAGGCCCAGTCCACCGCGACGGCGATCTATGAGGGCGCGAACTGGTCCACCACGATCAACGGCACGACCTCCGCCTATTTTCAGGTGCAGCCCTGGCCGCTCGCCTCCGGGCGGCTGTTCACCCCGGCGGAGGAAGAGGCGGGCAAGTCCGTCTGCATCATCGGATCGACGGTGGAGAGGAACCTCTTCCGCAGCGCCCCCGCGCTCGGCAGGCGCTTCCGCATCGGCGAGGTCAGCTGCGACGTGATCGGCACCCTCACCTCGCGCGGGCAGGCCGGTTTCGGCGGCGATCAGGACGATGTCGTCATCATGCCGATCAAGGCGGTGCAGCGGCGCTTCACCGGATCGACCGACATCCGCATGATCCTGGTCGGCGTGGACGAAGCCTATTCGACCGAGCAGGTGCAAAGCGCGCTCACCAATTTGCTGCGCGAAAGGCGGCGGATCGGCGGCAGCAAGGAAGATGATTTCAACATCTTCGACACCAAGCAGATTTCCGAGACGCTGACCGGCACCACCACGTTGCTGACGCGGATCGTCGCGGCGGTGGCGGCGATCAGCCTCGTCGTGGGCGGCATCGGCATCATGAACATCATGCTGGTGTCGGTGACGGAGCGCACGCGGGAAATCGGCATCCGCCTCGCCATCGGCGCGGTCGCGCGCGAGGTGCTGATGCAGTTTCTGGTCGAATCGGTGGTGTTGTCCTGCCTCGGCGGCATCATCGGCCTGCTGCTGGCGCAGGTCGCGATCGCCATCGCCACGCCGCTGATGCAGGTGCCGTGGACCTTCGACCTCCAGATCAACCTCGTCGCCTTCCTGATATCCGGCCTGATCGGCATCGTGTTCGGCTATTTCCCGGCGCGCCGGGCGGCCAGCCTCAACCCGATCGACGCGCTGCGCCACGAATAGCGGGCGCCACGAATAGCGGGCGCCACGAATAGCGGGCGCCACGAACAGCAGCCGGCGACGCGGCTCAGGCGCAGGTGGCCGGCGTCACGCCGTTTGCCGAATGGATGCCGCTCAGGTCGCGCTCGTCGCGCACGCGGAACGCCGCGAACTCTGTCACATCCTGCAAGGACAGCGGCAACAGGCCGATGATCGGGCGGTAGCGATAGGATATCTCGACGAACATCACCGCGCTGCCCGCGTCCGCCGTGACCCGCCAGCTGGGCGGCCCCATGCCGGTGATGGTCGTGCCGTTATTGCCATCGCCTTCCCGGCCGAACACCGGATCATGCGCCTTTGTGCCGAAGCAGCGTTGCCAGTGGATCCACTGGTGCCCGTCGCTCTTGCGTTCCAGGCTCGACAGGATGATGCGGCTGCTCTGCGGCAGGTCGATCTGGTTCCCCGCCTGCAACACCGCGCCTTCGAACAGGTCCTGAATCTCCGCCTCGGTGATCGGCTTGTTGCTGAGCACGGACTGGTCGCCCATGCGCGAGGCGTTATCCGCCAGCAGCGCGGCGATCTCGCTGATCTTCTTCCGGGTGAGGACATAATTGGTATATTCGATGCCCAGCGTCATCAGCAGAAGCAGCAAAGGCAGCGAAAGCGCGAACTCCACCGCCGCCACCCCCGCCCGGTCGCGGCACAGCGCGCGAAGGGAGCGCCGCCTGATCATGGACAGGTCCTCAGGACGGAGGCCGGCTGGTCGGCGAAGGGCTGGTTGCGCAGCGTCGTTCTGGACTGCACCTCCATCGTTGCGGGCCAACCCAGCAGCGGCGCCATCGGGAACAGGCGCGGCACGCTGACATGCGCGGTATAGACCACCACGTCGCGCGCATTGCCCTGGCTGTTGCGCGCACCATCCTCATCCTGCACGTGGTTGCCGTTCCAGTCGTCATAGGTTTCGCCATTGTCGCACACGCCATTGTCATTGGCGTCGATATAAGGCTCCTCCGCGGCCTGCACCTGATCGTAGGAACGGAACGCCCGCCGGGTGAAGTGCACCGTGCCGCCGGTCCCCACATTCAGCACCTGGCTGCGGACCCGCTGGTCGATCACCGCCTGTTTCGTCGCTATCGCGGCGCTTTCCAGCGTGGAGGACCGCCCGGCGCGCTGCATCTCGCCGTCCAGAACCGACTGGATATATAGGCGGTGGCCGATGTCGAACACACCCATCAACAGCAGCAGCAGCACCGGCGCGACGGCCGCGAACTCGATGAGCGCCGCCCCGCGTTCGTCGGCGCGCAGGCGCCCGTGGAAAGCCCGCGCCACCATCAGTCGGTGATCCGCAGCTGCGCGATCTTGCTGGCGATCTGCGCGAAGGTGGCGTTGAGCTCCGCCGCGTTGGTCGCTTCATAGGCGCGGCCGGGCGTGGCGCAATCGCTCAGCATTTCGGTCAGTTCGGTGCCGAAGGCGATGACCCACAGGGTGATGCCCTTGCTCTTCGCCGCCGTGCAGATCGCCTCGGTCCGGGCCGCCACCGTCGCATCCTGCTGGTCCTTGGTCTGCAAGCCCGCCGAACGCCGCCGGTCCAGCGCGGGCCAGCCATAGGCGTCATAATGGTTGACCTCGGTGTCGGTCTGCCCGTCGGTCATGAAGATCATATGGCGCGAGATGCTCCCGCCATTGCTGGCGACCGCGTTCTCGCTCGCGAAGATGCCGGTCGGCGAAAGCAGCCGCGCGCCCCAGATCAGGCCGATGTCGTGATAGGTCTGGCCCGACGGAGTCAGCTTGCCCAGATAGGTGTTCAGCGCGCTCCGCGTCGTGATGGTGCCCAGCTTGGAGGCGGTCCAGGGGCAGACGCCGTAGGTACCGGACATATAATCGCCGACATTCTGATAGTTGGATGTCGTGCGGACCTCCGGCAGCGAGTAGGCGGTCATCGAGGTACGCGCATACACCAGCTTCGGCATGGCCGGGCGCCACTGGGTGCGGGGATCGCTCGGGTTCGGCACCAGATCGATATCCATGTCGAGCGCGCCGGTATAATCCGTGCCCGTCACCGTGTCCCGCTCCTCGATGCAGCCCGTCCAGGCCACCGTCCGCGAGGCGTGATTGTTGTTGAGGGTGGCCGTGATGCTGCCGCCTTTCATGAGGCCGTTGGCAAGATCGCCCTTCAGCGGCCGGACATCGAACGTAACCGGCTTGTACTTCCACCAATAGTTGGTGGTGTCGCCGGTGGTGGTCGTCACCGGTTCCGGGATGGTAACGACCGTCCACGTATCGATGTACATATTGTATCGGGTTTCGGTCAGCACGCATTTGCCGCCGGATATGGAAACGGAATAGGTGCTGCCGTTGCGCGTGCGCTTCTTGTCCTGCTCCGTCTGCTCGCCGGTCACGCCCTGCGAATTGGTGTAGGGCGTTTTACGGACCGAGCCGACATTGACGGTGGTGTTGATCGTCATCGCATTGGCCGGCGCAACGCAATCCTCCAGCGGCAAATTGCTCTTGATCGTCTCGATCGTGCCGGATTGCCAGACCACGGCCGTGTTGTATGTCTGCGTCGGGCTGGTGGTGCTCTTGCCCGGCGTGATGGTGGTGCCGTCGGGTTCGCGGGACTGGTAGGTCCAATAATCGACCATCCAGTCCCGCTTCAGCAGCAGGCCGACATTCACGCTTTCCGAATAGGGCACGAAGCCATAGCGCACGACGGCACCGGACGTTCGCGCATTTTCCAGCGTATCGAAGAAGGAGAGCACCGCCGCGCGCATGGCGACGATGCGGCTGTCCGCGTCGCCGGGATTGGGGTCGGCCATGGAGCCGGTGGTGTCCAGCACGAACATCACGTCCGTATTGGGCAGTTGCAGCTCCGCCTTGCAGGTGACGTTCAGCGGCATCTGGGTAAAGCCGAAGACGCGCATCAGCGTCATCGGGATCGATCCGCTGGCGGTGGCGACGACGCTGCCGTCGCTCTGCCCGTTCAGTGCGACATCGATATTCTGCGTGCCATATTTGCCGGAAGGGAAATTGGTATGGAAGAATTCCAGCCCCTTCTGCTGGTTCTCCGTCTTCCACTGGATGCCGCTCATGGAACCGCGCGCGGCGAGCACGGCGGCGTCGCAGGCCTGCTGCATGCGGGACTTGGCGATATAGACGCGCCCGATATCCAGCCCGCCGCCCAGAATACCGATGATCGGCAGCATGGCGGCGGCGGCCATCACCATGGTATTGCCCGCCTGATCCCGCGCCAGCCGCCTGAGGCTGATATTTCCTCTCTCTTTCGAGAACATACGAACCACCCCCCGTCTTCGGGTTTTCACCCAAATTCAAGGATCTGTTAGAATAGTCTGGTTAATTTGAAGTAAACCTCAATGATGCGCATCCGCGCGGCAAAAAACCGGCCGCCGTAATTCATTCGGCTCAGGCCAATCGCGGCACCGGAAAAGGCGCATCGGCGCGGCGGGATCTATCCCTTTCGCGGTCCGTCTCCCGCTACCGGGATGATGAGGATGAAGTCCCTTCCGCTCAGGCGCAGGCAGGATCGAGCTTGCCCCGGCCCTCTCAGTAGCGCCCGACCTGCGCGACAAGGCTGCGCGCCGCCTGCACATAGGCGGGGCCGCCGCAGACCGTCCACGCCTGCGGCAGGCGGATGCGCGGAATATCCTTCAACGCGGGATGGTGCAGCATCTCTGTGCCCTGGTCGCCCACCTGGTCGGTCGCGCTGTCGACGATGATGAAATCGGGCCGCGCGGCGACCAGTTCCTCTATCGACAGGCGGGAAAGCGGCGGCTTGCCCAGCCTGCCCGCCAGATTGACCAGCCCCGCGCGCCGCATCAGGTCGTCGATCAGCGTACCGGTGCCGGTCAGGAAACCGCGCCGCTGATAATAGGCGGCGACCCGCCCCTTGCCGGGCGCGGGCAAGGCATCCAGTTCGCGCTGCATATGCGCGACCAGCGCCTCGCCGCGCGCGGGATTTCCGACGGCGGCGGCGACCTTGCGGGTCTGCTCGACAATATCCGCGAAGCTTTCCGCCGTCCGCAGGTCGAGCGAGCGATAGCCCCGGTTGCGCAGCGGAACCATCACCGCGCTGCGCCGGGCGGGCATGCCGACGACCAGATCGGGGTCGATCGCCAGAACTTCCTCGGCGGACTGGCCGAGTATCCGCAGGCCCCGCGCCTGCGCCGCCGCCGCCGACATTTCGGGCTTGTCCGCATTGTGGGTGAGACCGGCAATCTGCCCGCGATCGGCCAGCGCCAGCAGATACTGGTCGGCGCACAGGTTGAGCGACACGATCCTGCGCGGCGGCTCTTCCGCCCGCGCGGCGGGCATGGCCCGGCCATGGGCCAGCATCGCCGCCGGCGGAGCACCCGCCAGCAGTAGGGGCAAGGCGAAAGCGTAGGGGAAAGGCTTTATCTGCGGCATCGGGCCGCATTCTTTAGCAGTGCGCCTGCGGGACACAAGGGCGACGGACGGTCGGGCCTCGCGTCCCCGGCCCCTAAAGATCCCGCACCAATCTTATCGCGTTTCGCACGATAGCGTCGGCCAGATCCTCGGAGGCCGGATCGATGATCTCGTTGTCGGGCTGGATCATCGCGCGGGAGCGCAGCAGCGCGAACCCGTATATGGCGGACCAGAGGGTGGCGATCATCACCCCGATATCCTCATCCTTCCGCCCTCCCCGGTACTCCACCACGGCCTGGCGGATAAGCTCATAGCCCTTGCGCTGGGCAACCTATCTAATCGTTGATTAGTTATCATTGGTTTTGCAGCGGCAGGCTGTTTCCCGTAGTCCCTAACCTGTTCGCGACATTTGACCATCTACCCAATGCGGGCCTCCTCATCCCTGCGGTGGTCACTATGCCGTCCATCTGCGCCGCCGCGATGGTGATCGGCTGGCGCGCCGCCGAACTCATCCGGCAGGACTGGCAGGGCCGCTGATCCCGGCACGCGCGGAGCCGGGGTCAGAACCCGTAGCGCAATGTCAGGCGCACATTGCGCGGCTCGCCGTAAATTGAGAATTATTCGCATCCCGTTGCCGCGCCTTCTCGAAACGATGCGTGCGGGGCGTGCCGCGATGACGCAGCATCGCGGCAACCGATGGCCGGCAGTGTCACTTTCCTGGCTGAAATGTGGCTGGGGCGGCAGGATTCGAACCTGCGCATGGCGGTACCAAAAACCGCTGCCTTACCGCTTGGCTACGCCCCAATATGGGTGCCGGACCGGCGCCGTCCGCCCTTGCCCGACCCTATGTCTGCCAGCGCATATAGCGGCTATCGCGCGAAAGGGAATATGGGTTTTGCAATATTCTGCCCTCGCTGTTCGCTCCCTTCCCCGGCCCGCTTTTTCGCGGAAAGCGGATGATCGGCAAGCATTCGCAGGGCCATGTCCCGCCCCGGCATGGTTCGCGCCGCCTTCCCGCTTGCCAATTCCGGCGAAAGCGGCCAACAACAACCTCCCATGACTGGCACCGGTTCGACAGCATCCCCCCTCTTTCTGCGCGAGGATGAAATCCGCCGCGGGATAGAATTGCTCTATTTCGGGCATAGCCATCTGACGCGCTCGGTCGATGCCATCCTTGCCGAACAGGATCTGGGACGGGCGCACCAGCGCGCGCTCTATTTCATCGCGCGCCAGCCCGACCTGATGGTCAGCGAATTGCTGGCGCTGCTCGCCATCACCAAGCAATCGCTGGGCCGCGTGCTCAATGAGCTGGTGGAGCGCCAGCTTGTCGAAACCCGCCCCGGCAAGCAGGACCGGCGGCAGAAGCTGCTGCACCTCACCATCGAGGGCGCGAAGCTGGAAGCCCGCCTGTTCGAGGCGCTGCGCGCAAAAATGGCCTCCGCCTATGTGCAGGCGGGGCAAGGGTCGGTGTCCGGCTTCTGGCATGTGCTGGAAGGCCTGATCCCCGAACAGGACAGGCAGATGGTCGCCGCCCTGCGCGACCACTAAAGCGTTTTCAAGTCAGATGGCACATCTGACGGCTCGGAAAACGTGGGAAACAAGGAATTTCCAGTTTCTGTCCGGTTCAATCTGAACAGGACAGAGTCTAGGAGCGGTCTCTGTTCAGCCCATGCGGGCCTGCAAACCGCGCTATCCTGCGCGTCGGTGCTCACGACCCTTTAGGTCGCTGCGCTCCGGTAGCTCGGATAGCATGTTTCTCGGCTCCGCCTGAACTGACTGTAGACCGATCCTGAAATATATCAGCCCGCCGAAAGCCGCTCCAGTTCCTCGCCCCGGTCGCGCGCGGCGCTCAGCGTGTCGCGGATGAGCGCGTCGAGGCGGCGGTCCTTGTCCATCACGTCCAGCCCCTCGCGCGTCATGCCGCCCTTGCTGGCGACACGGTCCGCCAGCGTGCCGGGGTCCGTGTCGGCCTGCGCCGCCAGCGCCGACGCGCCTTCCACCATCGCGGTGGCGAAACGCAGCGCCTGCCCCTCTTCCAGCCCCAGATCGCGGGCGCCCCTCGCCAGCGCGTCGATGAAGCGGAAGAGGAAGGCCGGGCCGCAGCCGGTCAGCGCCGTCACCAGATTGAACTGCTCTTCCCCGGCGATCCATTCGGCCAGCCCCAGCGGCACCATCAACGCCTGCACCGCCTCCCGCCGCGCGGCATCGAGCGCCGGGTCGGCGTAGAGCGCGCACACTCCCTTGCCCAGCGCCACCGGCGTGTTGGGCATCACCCGCACGACCGCCTCGCGCGGGGCGACGGCCTCCGCCAGGCGCCCCACCGATACCCCCGCCAGCAGCGACACCAGAATCAGGTCCTCGCGCCAGCGCGCCTTCAGGTCCGGCGCGACGGCCGCCAGTTGCTGCGGCTTCATCCCCAGCACCACCAGCGCCTCTTCGGGCAGGCGGTCGGGAAAGGAGGAGATCACGCGGACGCCGTTGCCCACCGGCTTGCCGCTGGGCCGCAGTACCGTGACATGGGCGGGCGCAAGGCCGCTTTCCAGCCAGCGGGACAGCATGGACCCGGCCATATTGCCGCATCCGACCAGAAACAGCGGCCGATCAAAGCGTTCGAGCATCGTTGCAACCTTTCTGCTTTCGGGCGTCTTGGGCAGCACGCGACGGAGCCCCCCCCCCCCCGGCCTGCGCCGGGATGACGGGAGCGCCCCTACGCCTCCCCGCGCGTCTCGATCATGCTCGCGATGATCGCTTCGGCCGGGGTTTTCCCGCCCCACAGCACGAACTGGAACACCGGGTAGAAGCGTTCGCATTCGTCCAGCGCCGCCTCGACCAGCAATTGCGCCTGATCGAGCGTCAGCGTCTCGCTGCTGCCGAGCAGCGCGCCGTGACGGAACAGGACGACGCCGGTGGACGACCACAACTCGAAATGCCCCAGCCAGAGCTGTTCGTTGATCAGGCCGATCGTCTCGTAGATCGTGCCGCGCTTGTCTTCCGGCACCCGGATGTCGGGCATGGCGAGAAGCTGGAGCACCTGATCTTCCTGCCGCCAGATGGCGCGGATTTCATATTGCGCCCAGCTGCCCGGAATCTTGGCGGAAATCTCGTCTTCGCCATTTTGCTGGAAGGTCCAGCCGTTCGCCTCGAAATAGCTGGCAAGCATGTCCAGCGGCTCGGCCTCCTGGCCATCCTGCTCGAATTCGTCGTTCCCCATCATGCAATTTCTGTTTTTCTGCGCCTTGTCGCGGTGTCCGGCGCATCATCTATCATCTTGCGATGCCCGTTGATACCGCAAAAAGGTGGAAAAACCTGTGGATAGTCTGTCGATAAGTCGCACGCGCCGTAGCCGGGCGCCACGGCAGATGGGGGCGGGCAGTCTCAGTCGCCCTTGCCCTTCGCCTCCAGCGCGTCGAGGCGGGCCTTCAGCGCCTCCACCTCCTCACGCGCGGCGGCGGCCATCGCCTTGACCGCGTCGAATTCCTCGCGGCTGACGAAATCGAGTCCGGCCACCCAATGCTTCGCCTTTTCGCGGGCATTGGCCTCGATCTCGCGGCCCATCCCGGCCAGCGTCCCGGCGGCGCCGTTGATCACCCGGCCCAAATCGTCGAAGAAACGGTTCTCGCTTTGCATGACAGCCTCGGAAAAATGCGGTTAAGCGGCCATCATATACGGGTTTTGAGGGCGGGAACAACAAAACTCGACGCGTCGGGGTTCAACCTGTCGATCGAATGGTTCAGCACGCCGGCGAACACCAGCCAGGCGAGATAGGGCAGCATCAGCACGGCGGCGATCGTGCGAATGCGCGCGAACAGGGCCGTCGTGACGATGGACAGCGCAAGAATGAAGAGCAGCAGCCAGAAGGCCTCCGTCACCATATGGGCGCGGAAGAAGAGCGGCGACCAGGCATAGTTGGCGGCAAGCTGGACCAGGAAGGTGCCGATCGCCGCGCCGCGCAGCCGCGCGCCGCGCGCATGCAGGATGACCGCCAGCGCCAGCCCCATCAGTATGTAGAGCAGCGTCCACGCCACACCGAACGCCCAGCCGGGCGGCATGAAATCGGGCTTCGCGAGCGAGGCGAACCAGCGATTGCCGTAGCCGCTGTCCGCTATCCTGCCGGACAGCATCCCCAGAAACACGATCGCCGGAACCGTGAACAGCGCCCATCGCACATAGGACATGCGCAACTGGGCCTGCGACGCGATTTCATTCATTCCTGCCCTTCCGCTCGCCGGTGCCGCCGGGGAAAGGAAAGCGCCGCAACTGCCGCGCAGTGCCTCGAATCCCCATCACCTGTTACGAATGTGGGCAGATTCGCGTTGCACCGCAAGATATTTGTCGGATCCCGCAAAGAGACAGGAAAGGCGCGGTTGTGGCCATGCTTATCTCGTCATGCCAGCGAAGGCTGGCATCTGTGGAGATGGCGCGCGACAAGGCCTGAGACCCCGGCCTGCGCCGGGGTGACGGTAAGGGTGAACCACCTCAAGCGCCGGGGCGGTGCGCCGCGATCAGGAATTCGACATTGCCCTCCGGCCCGGTGATCGGGCTGGGCGCTACGCCTTCCACCGCCCAGCCCTGCCCTTCCAGCCAGCCGCGCACCTGCGCGCAGACCCGTTCGTGCACGGCAGAATCGCGTACCACGCCGCCCTTGCCCACTTCCTCGCGGCCCGCCTCGAACTGCGGCTTGATCAGCGCCATCAGCCGCGCGCCGGGCGCGGCGAAGTGCATCGGGCGCTCCAGCACCTTGGCCAGCGCGATAAAGCTCGCGTCGCAGACGATCAGGCCGATCGGTTCGGGGATATGCTCCGCCGTCAGGATGCGCGCGCTGGTCTGCTCGTGCACGATAACGCGCGGGTCGGTACGCAGCTTCCAGGCGATCTGGTTGGTGCCGCTGTCGACCGCATAGACCCGCGCCGCGCCCTTGGTCAGCAGCACGTCGGTGAAGCCGCCGGTAGAGCTGCCCACGTCCATCGCCACCGCGCCGGCTACGTCCCAGCCGAAATGGTCGAGGCCATGGGCGAGCTTGATGCCGCCGCGCGACACCCAGGGATGGTCGCGCCCGCGCACCTCCAGCGCACTGTCGGCGGCGAGCTGCTGCCCCGCCTTGTCGATCTTGCGCTCGCCGCTGAACACCAGCCCGGCGAGGATCAGCGCCTGCGCTCTGGTGCGGCTTTCGGCAAGGCCGCGATCCACCAGCAACTGGTCCGCCCGCGCCTTCCTGCTCATGCGCCCGCCCCTTCGGCCAGCCCGGTGAGCAGCGCGGGCGTCAATATCTGCGGCAGCTCGCGCGCTTCCCCGCCGCCCGCCGGATACCAGAGATAGAGCGGCACGCCGGAGCGGCCATGCTGCTCCAGAAAGCGGGTGATCGCAGGGTCGCCTCTGGTCCAGTCGCCGACGATCAGGCGCACGCCCGCCTTGTCGAACGCCCGGCGCACCTCGGCGCGGTCGATCGCGGCGGCTTCGTTGACCTTGCAGCTGAGGCACCAGTCGGCGGTGAAATAGAGGAACACCGGCCCGCCGCCCGCCCGTGCCTGCCGCAGCGCCTCGGCGCTGAACGCATCGCCCGGCACGTCGCCGTCCGGACGGGCAAGCCCTTCGCGCGCGAGCAGGCCGACCGCGCCGCTGCCCGCGACGACCGCCAGCGCGCAGGCGGCGGCGATCGCCAGGCCACTGGTGTGGCGCCCGCCCCGCTGCCGCCGCCCCAGCCACCAGAGCAGCGCCGCCACCAGCGCCGCCGGCACCACGCCCAGCGCCAGCCCGGCCCCGCCCGCCTGCCGCCAGAGCAGCCAGAGCAGCGCGAGGGCGGTCGCGAACATCGGGATGGAAAGCCAGCGCTGCACCCGCTTCATCCACGGGCCGGGGCGCGGCAGGCGCGCGCGCAACGCCGGAATATAGGCGAGCAGCAGGAAGGGCAGCGCGATGCCGAGGCCCAGCCCGGCAAAGACCGCCATCGCCACCCCGGCGGGCAGCACCAGCGCCGTCCCCAGCGCCGTCGCCATGAACGGGCCGGTGCAGGGCGTCGCGACGAAAGCGACCAGCACGCCGCTCCAGAAATCGCCCGTCAGGCCGCGCCGGGTCGTCAGCGCGCCGTCGACCTGCACCGGCGCCAGCTCGAACAGTCCGGCAAGGTTGAGCGCGATCGCCACGCACAGCGCCAGCAGCGCGACGATCACCGCCGGGCTTTGCAGCTGGAACGCCCAGCCGACGCTCTCGCCGCTCGCCCGCAACGCCAGCACCGCCACGCCCAGCGCCACGCAGGTCAGCGCCACGCCAGCCGTATAGGCCCATGCCTCGCGCCGGGCATGGGCGGGCGACGCGCCGCTGCGCAGCAGGCTCATCGCCTTGAGGCTCAATATCGGAAACACACAGGGCATGATGTTGAGCAGCAGCCCACCCAGCACCGCGCCGCCAAAGGCGAGCAGCGCCAGCCGCCAGACGCCGCCATCGCTCCCGGCAATTGCGGGAACCGGTCCCGGCGTGGCGCGGATCGCGATGCCCTGATCCGCGCCGATGCGCAGCACGCCTTCCAGCGCCGCCTTGGGCGCCGCGAAACCGTCGAGCGCGATCACGAGGCGATCACCCTCCCGCCCGATCCTCTGCGGCGCGGCATAGCTTTGCGCGCCGCTGGTCAGCGGGAAGAAATGCGCGTCCTTCACCGCCGCGTCGCGCGGAAAAGGGATGCCCAGGCGCAGGCCACCCGCGCCGTCGCCCTCGAACCGGGCCTCTCCGCCCAGCGGACGCGGCAGGGCGCGGCGATACGCATCGAACGCCGCCCGGTGCACGGCCTCTTCCTGCCCCGGCCTGCCCACCGTCAGGTCGAGCGCCAGATCACCCTGTTCCGGCACGCACACCGTATCGGAGCAGACCAGCCAGCTGCCCCGCGCCCGGATCGGCAGCGTCGCGCCGGGCTTCAGCGTCGCGGGCAGCTTCAGGTCCATCAGGATCGCATAGCGCCCCTTGTAGACATGGTTCATCAGCCCGGACACCAGCAGCACATCGGGCACCGGATAGCGCATCGGCCCCACGGAAACGCCCGGCGGCAGGGTCCATTTCAGCTCGGTCGGCACGCCCGCATCGCCGGGGTTTTCCCAATAGCCGTGCCAGCCCGCCTCCGGCTGCATCACGAGGGCGAGCGTCACCGTCCCGCCCGGCGCGGGGGTCGGATTTTCCGCTTCCAGATGCCCGGCCATATGCGGGCCGCCGCCCGGCAGCAGGAGCTGGGATGGGGACTGGGCCCGCGCACCCGTGCCGCCAGCCAGCAGTGCCGCCGCGATGATCGTCAGGAAGAAAGAGAAAATCCGCATCATGCCTGTCTTCAGCGGCTAGGCCGGTCGGCCCGTCCAGTCAACTTATAGCGACCAATGCCGGGCCCAGCCGCTCCTTGAGGCTATCCACCAGCAGGCGCACCTTGGGCATCAGGTGCCGCCGTTCGGGGTAGACCGCCCAGATCGGCTCCTCGCGGCGGCGATAATCGGGCAGCACCTCGACCAGCGCGCCTGAGGCGAGATGGCGCAGCACATAGAATTCCGGCAGTTGGCAGATGCCGATGCCCGCCAGCGCCGCCCGCGCCACCGCCTCGCCGCTGTTGCAGCGCCAGCGCCCCTTGGGCCGGAACACCCGATCCGCGCCGCCGACCTCGAAATGCCAGTTGGCCGAGCTGCCGATCAGGCAGTTATGCCCCTCCAGATCCTCGATCTCCTGCGGGGTGCCCGATGCGGCGAGATAGCCCGGCGAGGCGCAGCTGTAGAGGCGCCGGGCCGCGATGCGGGTGCGGACCATGCGGGAATCGCTGAGGTCGCCGGTGCGGATCGCGAGGTCATAGCCCTCCGCGATCAGATCCACGATGCGGTTGCTGAGGTCCAGCGTCACGCTCAGCTGCGGCCAAGCGAGGCAGAAATCCTGCACGATCGGCGCGACGAAGCCCTCGCCCAGCGCGGTCGAGCAGGTGATGCGCAGCTCGCCGCCCGGCTCGCCGGTGGCGCTCAGCGCCGCGAACGCTTCCTCCCGCTCGGCGATGATGCGGCGGCAATGGTCGACGAACACGCGGCCATTCTCGGTCAGCACCACCTTGCGCGTGGTGCGGTAGAACAGCTGCGCGCGCACCTGCGCCTCCAGCCGGGCGACGGCGCGGCTGACGGTGGAGGTCGGCATTTGCAGCATCTTGGCCGCGTTGGCGAAGCTGCCGGTAGTGGCCACCGCCACGAATTCGTCTATACCATGCCAGCGATTGGACATTATTCCATTTCCGCAACAGTGAATTGCCTGTACGCGTCTTTATTGCACTCGGCCCCCTCTCGTAAAGACAGCCGCAAAGAGGAGTCACACAGATCATGAAAACCCGTGCAGCCGTAGCTTTCGAAGCCAAAAAACCGCTGGAAATCGTCGAACTCGACCTCGAAGGGCCGAAGCCCGGCGAGGTACTGGTCGAAATCATGGCGACCGGCATCTGCCATACCGACGCCTATACGCTCGACGGTTTCGACAGCGAGGGCATATTCCCCTCCGTGCTCGGCCATGAAGGCGCGGGCGTGGTGCGCGAAGTCGGCGCGGGCGTCACCTCGGTCAAGCCGGGCGACCATGTGATCCCACTCTACACGCCGGAATGCCGCCAGTGCAAAAGCTGCCTTTCGGGCAAGACCAACCTGTGCACCGCGATCCGCGCGACGCAGGGCAAGGGCCTGATGCCGGACGGCACCACCCGCTTTTCCTACAAGGGCCAGCCGATCTTTCATTATATGGGCTGCTCGACTTTCTCCAACTTCACCGTGCTGCCGGAAATCGCCGTCGCGAAGATCCCCGAGGACGCGCCGTTCCAGTCGAGCTGCTATATCGGCTGCGGCGTCACCACCGGCGTCGGCGCGGTCGTCAACACCGCCAAGGTGCAGGTGGGCGACAATGTCGTCGTCTTCGGCCTGGGCGGCATCGGCCTCAACGTCATCCAGGGCGCGCGCCTCGCCGGCGCGAACAGGATCATCGGCGTCGACATCAACCCCGACCGCGAGGAATGGGGCCGCCGCTTCGGCATGACCGACTTCCTCAACTCGAAGGGCCTGTCGCGCGAGGAGACCGTCGCGAAGATCGTCGAGCTGACCGATGGCGGCGCCGACTACACCTTCGACGCCACCGGCAATACCGAGGTGATGCGTACCGCGCTGGAGGCCTGCCATCGCGGCTGGGGCACCTCGATCATCATCGGCGTCGCGGAAGCGGGCAAGGAGATCAGCACCCGCCCGTTCCAGCTCGTCACCGGGCGCAACTGGCGCGGCACCGCGTTCGGCGGCGCCAAGGGCCGCACCGATGTGCCCAAGATCGTCGACATGTACATGACCGGCAAGATCGAGATCGACCCGATGATCACGCACGTCATGGGCCTTGAGGAAATCAACACCGCGTTCGACCTGATGCACGCGGGCAAGAGCATCCGCTCCGTCGTGGTGTTCTGATCGGAAACAGGAAGGGGACGCCCCATGTTCAGCCATGTCTATTTCGGCTCCAACGATATCGAGAAGTCGAAGAAATTCTACGACGCGGCGCTGGGCGCGCTCGGCTATGCCGCGGCGCCCTATCCCACGGGCGTGATCTATCCTTCCGAAAGCGGGGCGATCATCATCGCCCCGCCCGCCAATGGCGAGGCGGCCAGCTTCGGCAACGGCCACACGCTCGGCCTGAAGGCGAGAAGCTATGCGGAGGTGGATGCGTTCCACGCAGGCGGCGTCGCGGCGGGCGGCACGTCGGAGGGCGAGCCGGGCTTCCGCCCGAAATCGCCGGGCAATATGTACGGCGCCTATCTGCGCGATCCCGACGGCAACAAGATCTGCGCCTTCGCCCCCAATGTCGGCCCCAGGGAATGAGCGGCATGGAAACCATCTCCACCAACAGGAGCTTCAGCGGCACGCAGGGCGTCTACAAGCATGCGTCCAGCGCGACGGGAACGGAGATGACCTTCTCCGTCTTCGTGCCGGATCATGCGCCGGGGGCGAAGCTGCCGGTGCTCTGGTATCTGTCCGGCCTCACCTGCACCCATGCCAATGTGACGGAAAAGGGCGAGTTCCGCGCTGCCTGCACGGACGCCGGGATCATCTTCGTCGCGCCCGACACCTCGCCGCGTGGTGAAGGCGTGCCCGATGACCCTGAGGGCGCCTATGATTTCGGCCTCGGCGCGGGCTTCTACGTCAATGCGACGCAGGCGCCCTTCTCCACCCATTATCATATGCGCGACTATATCGAGACGGAACTGCCCGCCCTCATCGCCGCGCAATTCCCCGCCGACATGGACCGGCAGGGCATCACCGGCCACAGCATGGGCGGCCATGGCGCACTCACCATATCCTTGCGCAATCCCGGCCGTTTCCGCTCGACCTCGGCCTTCGCGCCGATCGTCTCGCCGCTCAACTGCCCCTGGGGCCACAAGGCGCTGGGCGGATATCTGGGCGAGGATCGCGCGGCCTGGACGGACTATGACGCCTGCGCGCTGATCGACGGCGGCGCGCGCCTGCCCGACCTGCTGGTCGATCAGGGCGAGGCCGACAGCTTCCTTGCCGAGCAGCTCAAGACCCATTTGCTGCGCGAGGCGTGCGACCGGGCGGGGCAGCGCGCGACCATCCGCATGCAGCCGGGCTATGACCACAGCTATTATTTCATCTCAACCTTCATGGCCGAGCATGTCCGCTGGCACGCCGGGCGGCTGAAGGGATAAGGCGCGCCCTGTAATCGACAGGCACTGGCGGCGGCGGCTTGCCGTAACGCAACGATGCGCTATCCTCCCTTTCCGTAGCGACAGGCCAATGAAGGCAGGGAGGATAGCGCGATGTGCGACGAATATAGCGAAGCCGAAAATGCGCGATGGCTGACCGCGCGTCAGGGGATCGACCGGCGCCAGTTCGGCCTGGCGGGCGCCAGCGCCGCCGCGCTGGCCCTGTTCCCCGGCTGCGCGTCCGGCGCGGACAAGCGAGCGGAGTTGGAAACGGCATCCCGCACCGTGAAGATCCCGACGCCCCATGGCACCGCCGACGCCTTTTTCGCCTACCCCGTGCAGGGCAAACGCCCCGCCGTCATCATGTGGCCGGACATCGCCGGGCTGCGCGAAGCCTATGAAGTGATGGGCAGGCGGCTCGCCGCCGCGGGCTATGCGGTGCTCGTCGTCAACCAATATTATCGCTCCGCCCCCGCTCCGATCCTCAAGGATTTTGCCGAATGGCGCAGCGAGGCGGGACAGGCGCGGCTGAAGCCGATGATCGCGGCGATCGACCCGGCGGCGACCGTCAGCGACGCGGGCGCTTTCGTCGACTGGCTCGACCGGCAGGCGGAGGTCGATACCGGGCACAAGATCGGCAGCTGCGGCTATTGCATGGGCGGCCCCTTCACCATCCGCACTGCGCTGGCACGGCCTGATCGCGTCGGCGCGGCGGCCTCCTTCCACGGCGCGAACATGGTGAACGACACGCCGGACAGCCCGCACAAGCAGTTCGCGAAGATAAAGGCCGCGCTGCTCATCGCCATCGCGCAGAATGACGACGAGCGCCAGCCCGACGCCAAGAACGTGCTCAAGGCCTCCGCGCAGGCCGCGGGCCTCCCCGCCGAGATAGAGGTCTATCCCGCCCAGCATGGCTGGTGCACGATCGATTCCCCGGTCTACGACCCGGTGCAGGCGGAAAAGGCCTGGGCGCGCATGCTCGCGACCTATGAGGCCAATCTCTGAGGCGAAGCGGGCGGCGGGACGGTTTGCATTCAGCCGTTTGAGGCAAGGAGCAGACGCTCATCTTTACCGTCACCCCAGCGCAGGCTGGGGTCGCAGGCCATGTCGCGCGCCGCCTCCTGAGATGCCAGCCTGCGCTGGCATGACGGGAATAAATGGCGGGTTTTAGGTGGTTATGCGACATTAGCCCTTCCCCTTCAGGGGAGGGGAGGATCAAGTCAGCTCTTAACCCGCAAACCGCCCGTCCCTCAATCGACCCGGCGCAACCCCGCCGCGAACGCCTTCGCCTTGGCGACATAGGCCGCCGCGCTTTCCCGCAGTTGGGCGATGTTGCTTTCATCCAGCTTGCGCACCGCCTTGGCCGGCACGCCGACGATCAGGCTGCCCGGCTCGAATATCTTGCCCTCGGTCACCAGCGCCCCGGCGCCGACGACGCAATTTTCGGGGATGACCGCGCGGTTGAGGATCGTCGCACCCATGCCGACCAGGCTGTTGTCGCCGATCGTGCAGCCGTGCAGCATCGCATGATGCCCGATCGTCACCCCTTCGCCGACGGTGCAGGGAACGCCCTCGTCGCTGTGCATCACCACCTGTTCCTGCACATTGCTGCGCGCGCCGATGGTGATGGGGGTGTTGTCCGCGCGGATGACGACGCCGAACCAGATGCTCGCCTCCGCGCCCAGCCGCACGTCCCCGACAAGATCGGCGGAAGGCGCGACCCAGGCCGAACCGTCCTCGGGCAGAACCGGCGAATGTCCGTTGAACTCGTAAAGCGGCATCGCGCCTACCCTCTTCCTGTTGCGGCCGGAACCGGCCGGCTTGTCGAGGTCCGTTTACCCGGCGGCCCCTGCTTTAACAAGATCGGGCCCCCGTTTTAACGGGGCGGTGACGGCGGGAGAGCCTGACCCGCCGCCACCGCCCCATCGCTCCACCGGCAGCACCGGCCCAAGGCCCGCCGCCGGTAGCGCCTGTCCGCTCAGAAGGCGTAGGAGAGGGAAAGCTGGAGCACCGGATAGACCTTGTACTGGTCGATATCCCGCTCGATCTCGCGCTGTTCGTCGGCGATGCTGTTGAGGAAAGCCGGGTCGCTCGCCAGCCCGCCGGTCGCCTTCAGGTCGCGGATGCGCGGCGTGCCGTGGAACATCACGCCGCCGTCGACGCCGAACTTCACGCCCTGGCTGACGCCCCCGCCATAGCCGAGGGTCAGCATCGGCGCGAATTCCTTCGCCTTCACATGGCCCGACAGCGTGCCGATCTGCGCCGGGGTGTAAAGGTCGCCGCCGATCTCGACCGCCTGCGTCGGGCTGGCCTTCAGGCGAATCTTGTTCTTGTCGATGCGGAAACCGGCGCTGAGGCGGAAACCGCCCTCGAACGGATAGACGTCCGCCATCAGGCCATAGGAGGCCAGCTTCAGCTTGCCGTCATAGGTGATGTCGCTGCCGTCGACCGAGTGGCTGACGCCGAGGAAGGTCGCGCTGCCGCGCACGCCGAACATCGGCGACAGGCGTGCGCCGACCTCCGGCCCGATGCCGAGCGTGCCGCCGGTGATGCCGATCGAATAGCTCGAATCCTGCGCCTGCGCCGTGCCGGCCTCAAGCATCGCAAGAGCCCCGGCGGCCCAGAAAATCCCCTTTTTCATGATGATAGCTCCCTTATTTGTGATTGAGCGCGCTGCTGATATTCTGCCCGTCAGAGCGAATCATCCTCAAATCTGATGAAAAGATTGGGAATTGATGAAGGGCGAGAGGGTGGGACGATCTGCATGAGCCATGGCGATCTGTACGACGCCATCTTCGATGACGAGGCCTATTCGCAATTGCCCGCGATGGTCGCGGCGGTGGCGGGCGGACGTTCCTGCACCCTCTATCATTTCCATCCGCAAAACCCGCTTCCCGATCTCCAGTTCTCCTATTTCTCCCGCTCGTTGATCGACGATTTCATGTCCGATATTTCCGACGACATCTGGATGAACGCCGGAATGGCGACGGGGATCGTCAACAAGGCGATCGCGCTGGACAGCTTCGTGCCGGAACCGGTCTATCGCGCGTCCTGGCTTTGGAACGACCTGTTCCGGGCCCATGGCGACGACACCGGCCACAGCCTCGGCATCGTCCACAAGATGGACGGCATGGTGATGTGCAGCGCGATCCAGCGCTCCTTTTCCTCCGGCGCCTTCGATCGGGAGGAGGTGGCAAAGCTGGACCGGCTGGCGACCGACCTGCACCGCGTCTATCGCGCCCGGCATGTGATGCGCCGCCAGAGCGAGCGCCTCTCCCACCTCGCCGAGCTGCTGCACAGCGGGGGCGAGAAGCTGCTGCTGGTCGACGGCGAGTTGCGGGTGATCGAGGGAAGCCCGGCGGCGCTGCGCCTGATCGAGCGGAAGGACGGCATCGACATTCAGGAAGGCAGGCTCTGCCTCGCCGACCCGCACCTGACGCTGGCGATCCGCAAGGCGGCGGAGGACACCATCCATCGCCGCCCCACGCAGCGGGCGACCTTCCTCTGCCTGCGCCCATCCGGCGCGTTCCCGCTGCACCTGCTGGTGCTGCCCGCCATGCACGCCGCGCGCTCCTCCTGCGTCATCGTCATCAACGACGGCCAGATGCGGGAGGACAGGCTGCAACTCTGGCTGCACCAGCATTACGGCATCACCCCCGCCGAAGCATCGGTGGCGCTGGCCCTGCTGGCGGGCCGCTCCCCCGAAGAGATCGGCGAGACCCGCCAGGTAAGCGTCGCCACCGTGCGCAGCCAGATCAGGCAGTTGCTGGAAAAAACGGGCACCAACAGCGTGACCCAGTTCATCATCCTGCTGAACGCGATAGGCTGAAATGCTCTCGCCGGGGGGGCACGTGGCCCGGCACGATATAAGCCGGTCGGTTGGCTGGTGAAAATCGAACAGGAGGCAGATACGAAGCCGCTTTCCTTCGGTGAGGGCAGTCGATCCCAAAGGATCGCACCACGCCGACCACGCTGATGCGAGTGGCCGTCAAGGGAACCGGCAGGTTCGCGATAAATGTTGGGAAATGGTGGAGCCGAGGGGGATCGAACCCCTGACCTCGTCATTGCGAACGACGCGCTCTCCCAGCTGAGCTACGGCCCCGATGCGCCCGCCTATAAGCGAGCAATTTAATGGTGGCAACGCCCTTTTTTACAAAAAGGCGAGAGAATTTTTCATGCAGGCTGCGTGGCGAAACCGATGGTGAGGAAAGCGGGAACCGGGCCATTCCACGCGCCGTCCTCCAGCGTGCCGTCGACATCGGGATGACGACCGCGAGAGCGGCCTTCTTCCTCGCCGCGCCGCCCGCTCTCCGATCGGCGGCCTTCCGCGCGCCTGCCCCCGGCCTGCCTGCCTTCCGCCTGCTTGCCCTCGCCCTGCCTGCCTTCGCCCTGCCTGCCTTCGGACCTGCGCGGTTCCGCCTTGTCCTGCGGATCGCGGCGGTCGCTCCGCCCCTTGCGGCGCTTCCGGTCGGCGGGCGCGGCGTCCTCGGCGAAATCCTGCGCCGAATCGGCTTCGCCTTCCCCACCGGACGCATATTCGATCGCCGTGCCGATCAGCTTCTGGATATTGTCGATCGCCTCGGCATCGTCCTTCGTCACGAAGGTATAGGCGGCGCCCTTCGCTCCGGCGCGGCCGGTGCGGCCGATGCGGTGGACATAATCGTCCGGGTGCCAGGGCGCGTCGAAGTTGAACACATGGCTCACGCCCTTGATGTCGAGGCCGCGCGCGGCGACGTCCGACGCCACCAGGATGTTGACCTCGCCGCTCTTGAACCGCTCCAGCTCGGCGATACGCGCGTTCTGGTCGATATCGCCGTGAATCTCGCCGCTGGCGAAGCCATGGCTCCTGAGGCTCTTGTTCAGTTCGCGCACGGTGGACTTGCGGTTGCAGAAGACGATCGCGTTGGTGACGTTCCCGTCCCGCAGCAGGCTGCGCAGCTTTTCCCGCTTCTTGCGCGCATCCACCTTCACCAGCCATTGGGTGATGTTGGCCGAAGCCGTCGCCGGGCGCGCCACCTCGACATATTTGGGATTGGTGAGGAACTTGTCCGACAGCTTCTTGATCGGCGGCGGCATGGTCGCGGAAAAGAGCAGCGTCTGCCGGTTGGCGGGCAGCTTGGTGCAGATGTTCTCGATATCGGGAATGAACCCCATGTCGAGCATCCGGTCGGCCTCGTCGATCACCAGCAGGCCGCAGCCGGTCAGCAGGATATTGCCCCGCTCGAACAGGTCCATCAGGCGGCCCGGCGTCGCGATCAGCACGTCGACGCCCTTTTCCAGCGCCTTCACCTGATCCCCCATCGACACGCCGCCGATGAGGAGCGCCATGCTCAGCTTGTGATATTTGCCGTATTTCTCGAAATTCTCGGCCACCTGCGCGGCCAGTTCCCGCGTCGGTTCGAGAATCAGGGAACGTGGCATGCGCGCGCGGCTGCGCCCATGGGCGAGGATGTCGATCATCGGCAGGACGAAGCTGGCCGTCTTGCCGGTGCCGGTCTGGGCGATGCCGATCAGGTCCCGCATCATCAGGACGGGGGGGATCGCCTGCGCCTGAATGGGCGTGGGCGTATCGTATCCGGCCTCCGTTACGGCCTTCAACAATTCTTCAGAAAGGCCGAGATCGGCAAAATTCATCCAGTTTTCCCGGAATCCGAAACGCCAGGCACCATGCCCCGCTATAATCGCGGGCCATTGTCAAAAAAGGCGATATTGTCAAGAAAATCCATGCGGGAGAGGTGAAGAAAACGTCCCCCTACTTGTCCGGCACCAGCCGCTTGAATTCCGTGATCGTGCAATTGGCGCCGCTGCGCGCCAGCAGACGGTCGCGCCCGGCGCAGAGCGAACCATCGTCATCGGGCTGGATGTAGAAGCCGGAATAGAGCGCCTCCGGCCGGCATTCACGGCTGAGATGTGCCCGCAGGCGGCTTGCGTCGCGCAGCATCAGATCGACGCCGCGCGACGATGTGATCGCCGCCGCCCGCAGCTGGGCGAGCTGCACGCATTTCGGGCCCTTGCGCTCCTCCCACTTCATCGCCTGCGGCGGCGCGGGCGCGGGCGGCAGCGGGTCGCCGCGGCGGCGCGGGCGCTGCATGTCCGGCGGCGGCAGGCCCGGCCGCACCATCGGCACGCGGATGATGACGCGCTGCTCGATCGTCATCTGCGCCAGCTCGACCGGCGGCATCGCAGCAGCTGGGACAGCAGCAGGAGCACGGGCAACGGCGGGCGGGAAACCGGAGTCGCGGGCCCCTGCCCCGCCTTCCGTCACGGATGCAACGGCGGGGATCGAAACGGACAGCAGCAGAAAAGGCACCAAGATCACGATCACCCTTTTTCGCGTCTACAGGTCGCGACGACACACCCCATTAAAGCGATTTCGCAAGTGGAAACAATGCCGCCCAAAAATCACGGAAAACGCAGAATCCATCCGGGCATAGACAAGCGCTGTTGAACAGCAGGTGAATTGCGACAATATGCCGGCCATGAGCAATCCCTCCTCCCCGGCAATCCCCCTCGAACGGTTACACGCCATTCTCGGCCCCAAGGGCCTCATCACCGACGCCGACGCCATCGCGCCCTGGCTGACCGACTGGCGCGGACGCTTCCATGGGCAGAGCCCCGCGATCCTCGCCCCCGCCACCACGCGGGAGGTCGCCGCCGTCGTCGCGCTGGCGCAGGAGCAGGCAATTCCGCTGGTGCCGCAAGGCGGCAACACGTCGATGGTCGGCGGCGCCACCCCGCCGGCCAATGGGCGCGCGCTCATCCTGTCGCTGCGCCGCATGAACGCGATCCGCTCGCTCAGCGCGGAGCATAACCGCGCGGTGTGCGAGGCAGGCGTGATCCTTTCCACCCTGCACGAGGCCGCCGAAGCGGCCGGACGCCGCTTCCCGCTCAGCCTCGGCGCCAAGGGCTCGGCGACCATCGGCGGGCTGGTTTCCACCAATGCGGGAGGCACGCAGGTGCTGCGCCACGGCACGATGCGCGGGCTGGTCGAAGGGCTGGAGGCGGTGCTGCCCAATGGCGAGGTCTATGAGGGGCTGGAGCCGCTCAAGAAAGACAATCGCGGCTATGACATCCGCCACCTGCTGATCGGCGCGGAGGGGACGCTGGGCGTCGTCACGGCGGCGACGCTGCGCCTCGTCCCCGCGCTCACCCGCACCGCGACGGCCTGGGTCGGGGTCGAAAGGCCGCATGACGCGCTCGCGCTGCTGCGGTTGCTGGAACGGCGCTTCGGCCAGACGATCGAGGGGTTCGAGGTGATCGCGGGCGACTGCCTCGGCCATGTGCTCTCCCACATTCCCGGCACGCGCTCGCCGATCGGGACGCCCTCGCCCTGGCATGTGCTGATCGAGTTCGACCTGAGCGAGGCCGCTGACGGCGCGCAGGGGGAACAGCGAATCCTGTCGGCGCTGAGCGAATTTCTGGAAAGCGGGCGCGGCCTCGACGCCACGCTCGCGCAGAACGAGGCGCAGGCGCAATCCTTCTGGCGGCTGCGCGAATCGATATCGGAGGCGGAGCGCGCGCAGGGCCCGGCGCTGCAATTCGACATCAGCGTGCCGGTGGAGGCGATGCCCGACTATATGGTGGAAACCGCGAAAGCCGCGCAGGCACGCTTCCCCGGAACCACCGCTTCCTCCTTCGGCCATCTGGGCGACGGCAACGTCCATTTCCATGTCCGCGCGCCCAAGGGCACCGCCGACGGCCCGGCGTGGATCGCCCGGCAGGGCAAGGAGATCAGCCGCTTCGTCCATGACGCGGTGGAGGCCGCGGGCGGCTCCATCTCCGCCGAGCACGGCATCGGCCAGATGAAGCGGGCGGAGCTCGGCCGCCTCGCCTCGCCCGCGCGACTGTGGGCGATGCGCGCGATCAAGCAGGCGTTCGATCCGCGCGGCATCATGAACCCGGAAAAGCTCATCCCGCTTGCATCGGAAGGCTGAGGCATTTATCGCCAGCCCCTGACGGTCGCAAGCGAGCCTTCCCGGCGCCCGCGAGCGACAGGCGGGCACCCCGTTCAACATCGTGGCCCGTTCAGCATCATGGAGACGATTATGGCCAGCGCGCCGAATGCCAATCTGCCGATTTTCTATAACGACCTCGTGCCGCTCAACAGCAACGAGCATGCGAACCACCGCATCCGGCCGATCGACGCCGCGCCCTTCCTGAAGGATCAGCACGCGGTCCCGCTGACCATCGACGAGTTCGTTTCCGCCCAGCGCTTCGTGCCGATCATCTTCTCGGCGGGCGAGGATCCGGTGCCGCTGGCGCTGATGGGTCTGAACGAAGGGGTCAACACCTTCCTCGACGAGGAAGGCAAGCTGCGCGGCCCGGCCTATGTGCCTGCCTATGTGCGCCGCTATCCGTGGATGCTGGCGAAGCTGCGCCCCGACAATGACGAGCTGTCGCTCTGCTTCGACCCCAGCGTCGACTGGATCGGCGAGTTCGAGGACGGCGAGCCGCTGCTCGACGAGAACAAGCAGCCGACCGAGATCACCAAGGGCATCCTCAAATTCTGCGAGGAATTCGAGCAGGCCGCCCAGCGCACCTCTATGTTCATGAAGGACCTGAAGGAACTGGGCCTCATCATGGACGGCGAAGTGGCGATCCAGATGCCGAACAACGACCAGCCGTTCGTCTATCGCGGCTTCGGCATGGTGAACGAGGAAAAGCTGCGCGAACTGCGCGGCGACCAGCTGCGCAAGATCAACCAGAACGGCATGCTGCCGCTGATCCATACGCACCTCTTCTCGCTTCAGCTGATGCGCGAGATTTTCCAGCAGCAGGTCGAGCAGGGCAAGCTGCCCAACGTCCCGGCCCCCGCGCCCGCCGCCTGACCGCCCACGCCCGGAGTCGCCCGGCCGGATTCGGATGATCCGGCCCGAAAAAGGCGTCGCCGGGGCACCGGGCCTTCAGTTCAGCGAATTTAATACGCCCCCGATCGGTTCGGGGGCGTATTTTTTCATATGTTAAAAAAGAGCGGTTTTCCGCCATTTCAAGAATATAGGCCCTGTCATTTCCACGGATGGACAGAAAAAAACGGGGCGGGCTGCGTCGATAGTCGGCCAAGAGTGGTTGAAAAATCACGCCACCTCCCTTAATTAAACACTGTGCTGGTGCCTGTTCCCCTTTCGGGCACAGCATGGACGCCTTCTCTTGAGGGCGTCTCCTCCCTGAACCTGGCCACCCTATGCTTGCATAGGGTGGTTCTTTGTTTTGTGGTGGATGTACTGGAAAATCCCGGCTTTTTCGGCCTTCCCGCCACAGCCCGGCATCACCCGCCCCGACGGCCTCGCACCCCCGCGCATCTGGCGCGTCACTCGTCCCGCTATTCGGCGGCTTCGGACCAGCGGTCGCGACTCAGCTCGCGCTCCAGCGCCTCGACCAGCCGCGTCAGCGCCCCGCGCATCCGCGCCAGCCCGGCGCCCGGTTCCTCCAGCGCCCCGTCCAGATAGAGGTCGCGGGATATCTCGATTTGCAGCGCATGCCGCCCACGCCCCGGCTGCCCGTGCCGCTCGATCAGATAGGACCCGGCATAGGGATGGTTGAGCGCGACCCGCAGCCCCTCCGCCCGCAGCACGGACCCGGCCATTTCGGAGAGGCGCGCGGAGGCCGACGCGCCGAACCGGTCGCCGATCACCACGTCCGCCCGCTCCCCGTTCCGCCCGGAGGGAAGCAGCGGCGGCATGGAGTGCACGTCGACCAGCAGCGCCTGCCCATGATGGCGGCAGAGGCGGTCCAGCGACCGCTCCAGCTCGCCATGATAGGCCCGGTGCATCTGCGCGATGCGGCTGCTCGCCTCGTCCCAGCCCATGGCGCCGCGCCACAGGTCGCCCGATCGCGGCAGGCTGCGCGGAAAGAGGCCCAGCCCCCCGCGCTGCTTGGCGCTCTGGATCAGCGGCTCGCCATGCGGGATGCCGTGAACCAGCACCGGGTCGATATCGCGCGGATCGCGGTTGAGGTCGATCACCGCGCGCGGCACCCGCGCCACCAGCGCGCGACAGCCGCGCGCCGCCAGATCCTCGATCAGCAGGTCGGCATGGCGGTCCTCCAGCCGTTGCAGGTGCGAGAGGCCCATGCGGCTGCGGGCGAGGACAGCCGGAGCGTAAGCCCGCCCGGCATGGGGAACGGACAGCAGCACGGGCCCCGCCGCGCCCTCGCCCGGCCCCGCCCCGCGCCATTCGAACAGAGGACCGGCGGCCCACGGCTCCATGCTGCCTGTCACATTCCTCACCGCGCCTGCTTCTCGCCTGGTCCCATCCGTTTTTCCGCGTTTCGTCCCGCCATGTTAAGCGCTTATCCACAAATGCAAAGCATAAGCTGACGTGCATTGACAGGGTGCATGTCGGCTGGCAGCACTCGTGGCAAAGGAAAAAGAGGTGCAAGGGTCGATGATCCGTATTTTGCTGGCGGAAGACGATGACGCGATGCGGCAATATCTGGCGCGCGCGCTGGAACGGGCGGGCTATGACGTCAGCCCCGTCGACCGGGGCACGGCCGCGCTGCCGCTGCTGGAAGCCGAATCGTTCGACCTGCTGCTGACCGACATCGTGATGCCGGAAATGGACGGCATCGAACTGGCCCAGCATGCCGCGCGGGTCGCACCCGACATGCGTGTGATGTTCATCACCGGCTTTGCCGCCGTCACGCTGAAGGCGGGCAATGCGGTGCCGCAGGCCAAGGTCCTGTCCAAGCCCTTCCATTTGCGCGATCTGGTGCTGGAGGTCGACCGCATCTTCGGCCTCGAAAGCGCCAAGGGCCTTTAAGCGCCCTCCCTCCGGCGCAGGGTCGATCGACATTCAGTTCAGGTGGAGCCGAAGCCGAAGGCGACCGTAGGTCAAAATTGTGATTTTCGAGCATCGGAGCGCAGCGGACTTAAAGGTCCGTGAGCACCGAAGCGCAGAAAAGCGCGATTTGCAGGCCCGCATGGGCTGAATGTCGATCGACCCTAATCTTCGATAATCGCTTCCATATTCTCCGTCACCGGCATCGGATGGCCGCGCATCGCCGCGTCCAGCCGCTGGCGGTCGAGCTTGCCCTCCCACGCCGACACCACCACCGTCGCCACCGCATTGCCGACGAAATTGGTGAGGCTGCGGCATTCGCTCATGAAGCGGTCGACGCCGAGGATCAGCGTCATCCCGGCGACGGGCACCGAAGGCACGATCGCCAGCGTCGCCGCCAGCGTGATGAAGCCCGCCCCCGTCACCCCGGCCGCGCCCTTGGAACTGATCATCGCGATCAGCAGCAGCGCGACCTGCTGCCCAAGGCTCAGCTCGACATTGGTGGCCTGCGCGATGAACAGCGCCGCCAGCGTCATATAGATGTTGGTGCCGTCGAGATTGAAGCTGTAGCCGGTCGGCACCACCAGCCCGACCACGCCCTTCTCGCACCCGGCTCGCTCCATCTTCTCGATCAGGCTGGGCAGCGCCGCCTCGGACGACGAGGTGCCCAGCACCAGCAGCAGTTCTGACCGCAGATAGACGATGAGCCGCCACACCGAAAAGCCCGCCATCCGCGCGATCACGCCCAGCACGATCAGCACGAACAGCAGCGAGGTGAGGTAGAAGGTTGCGACCAGCCCGGCCAGATGGGCCAGCGCGCCGAGGCCGTATTTGCCGATGGTGAAGGCCATCGCGCCGAAGGCGCCGACCGGCGCGGCCTTCATCAATATCGCCACCAGCCGGAACACCGCATGGCTGGCCGAATCGAACAGCTCCATCAGCGGCCGCGCCTTCTCGCCGATCATCGTCAGCGCAATGCCGAACAATATCGCGACGAACAGCACCTGAAGGATATGCCCGTCGGCCACCGCCGCGACCAGCGTCGCCGGGATGATATCGAGCAGGAAGGCGACAAGGCTGTTTTCATGCGCCTTCTCGGCATATTGGGCGATGCGCGACGCATCCAGCGAGGCCGGATCGATGTTCATCCCCGCGCCCGGCTGCGTCACATTGGCGACGATCAGGCCGACCACCAGCGCCAGCGTCGATACGGTGATGAAATAGAAGAACGCCTTGCCCGCGACCCGGCCGACGCCGGACAGCTCGGTCATCCCGCCGATGCCGGTGACGACCGTCAGGAAGATGACCGGGGCGATGATCATCTTCACCAGCTTGATGAACGCATCGCCCAACGGTTGCAGCGCCTCCCCCGTCGCGGGCGCGAGGACGCCGACGAGCACGCCCGCCGCGATGGCGATCAGCACCTGCACGTAAAGATGGCCGTACCAGCGGACCGGCGCCTGTGGCGGGCCGTCCCTCGTGATCGCCATATTCACCATTTCCGCGCCCCCGTCCTGCATTTTCCATCGCGACAATCCATCGCCGTTCCGCCCCTAAAAAAAATGCCGCAAGACTTCAATCAGGGCTTGCGCAAACAGCCGATCGAGGCTAACTGCGCGTCTCCCGGTGAGGGCGTGTAGCTCAGTGGTAGAGCACTATGTTGACATCGTAGGGGTCGCAAGTTCAATCCTTGCCACGCCCACCATGAAAGGCCCGCAAGTCCAAGGACTTAGCGGGCTTTTTCACGCCCGAAGCACGGCAATATTCTCATGTCCTTGCGTGAGTTTTGCGTGAAGCGCCGGGCCGACCTTCTTGGTGAGGTCGCTCACAACGTCCTCGATGCCGTCGCGGATGGTGCTGAGATAGTCAGGATCGAAGATCGCATAGCGGCTGGACGTCTTGCCCAAAGGGCGGTGCCCCAGCGCGATTTCCAGCTCTATGAGGTCGACGCGTCGGTTTGCGAGGATCGTCGCCATGCTGTGGCGCAGTAGCTTCGGCCCCCAGCCGTCGGGGATGCCAAGCTTCTCGCGAGCGCCCAGCCACCCCTTCTTGACGCTGGCGACCTTGTATTGCTCGATCAGGTCGATCTGCTGGTCCGGGTCGAAGGTTGTCCGCTCGCCACACACCAGCCATTCATCGGTCGCGCTAAGCCATGAATGCAGCAGGTCGACCACCGGCATGACCGGGCGGACCTTCTTGGTCTGAAGACGCCCTTCCGGGTTAAGCGCGAACCGGCGCTCGTTCTGCATCCATTGGCCTCGTTCGCGGGCGACGCCCATGTCCAGAACCGCGTCGGGCCGGGCCAGAGTCGTGATCGCGCCAATGAGATAGCGACGCAGCGGCAGCAACCTATCGGCGTGCCCGTTGTAATTGCCCGCCCCTCGGATGGAATAATCCAGCAGCTCAGCGATCGCGTCGACCGAGAGGCGATAGGTCCGCTCCGGCGTCACCTGATCGCGGGTCTTGTGCTTGAGGGGTGGCACATAGCGCAGGCGGCGAGAATTGAACGCGTGGTTGAGCGCCGCCTTGAGCTGGATGATACTTTCCTCGACCGTGGATGCAGAGCGCTTGCGGCGCTTCCCCTCGATCCAGTTTCCACTTTCGTCCTTCTTCCGGGCGATGATCGGATCGGCCAGCGCCCATTCCCGGAAGCGCTCAAGGAAGCGATCGTCCAGATGGTCGGGCAGGAACGGATCTATCAGACGCCCGGCGTCTGCTTCCGCGTCGAGGAAGCGGGACATGAGCTTGAGCCGGGCCTTGATCGGATCGGCGCTGATCTGCTTGCTGCCATGTTCCAGCCAATAATCGGCCATCGCCTCGGGAACGCTATAGCAATCCTGTTCGGCGGTCGTGGGCCGGTGGACCGCCAGATAATGCTCGTCCAGCTTATCGCAGGCTAATCGAACATCTGCCGTGCCCGTGCTCTTGCGCTGGTTGCGCCCGGCTGCGGCGTCGTACCACCAGATATACCAGTTTGCGGAAGAGGGCTTGCCGCCCGCGCCTCTGACGTAATCGAGCCAGAATTCGCCCCGCTGGTAGATGCCACCTTTTTCCGTCGCCATTGCGCTTGTTCCTTGAGGATTTGGGCCTTCGCTTCCGCAAGCCGCTCGATCATCCCCAGATCGGCCAGCAGATCGAGCTGCCCTGGCGAGAGGGTGATGCCGCGACCGCATTGAAGCGCCCGTGAAACCTTGCGATCAAGGTCGATCACCGATTCGGTGCGAGTTCGTTCAATCGCCATGGCAGACTCCCCCAGCCGCCGGATCGGGGCAACCCCCATTCGAGGTTAACGAACCGTCCCGTTTTGACTCGATTTCCGGCTCGTGCGCCGCAACACCCAAGAGCGCCTGCCGTGCGTGGTGCCCACGATCATCCATTGCGGGCGTCACGCCCGCGCCTCCACGAGCCGCAGACGCCCCTGCCCTTTGCGCTCCGCAACATAGGCGTCGATCGCCGCCCGCCCGCCTTCGCTCAGCCAGCGCCGGGCGACCGCCTCGACATAGACCAGCACCTTGCATGAGCCATGCGGCGTCCGGTGAGGCAAATATCCGCGATCCTCATGGTAGCGGCGAATGCGGCTGGTGATGAACTGGATCAGCCCACGCGGGCGCTTCCCCTTCGTGTATCCGGCCATTTCGGCAATCTCCAGCGCGCTGACGCCCTCGATCAACTTGCGGCGGTCGGACATCAGGCGCTCGCTGACCATGCGTTCCAGCATCGGTTCGACAAGCGCTGGCAACGCCTCCTGCAATTCGGCGTGCGTGACCCGCTTCACGATCCCGCCCAGCGTCGAACGGGCGGCTGGCGCGAAACTGGTAACGGTCCCGTCTGAGGTATAGGAGCCTGTCCTGATAACCGATGGCAGGACTTCCTCGAACATCCACCGCTCCATGCGCTCGGCTTCCGGCAATGCGCTGGTGGCGATAAGTCGAAGCACGTCCGGTATGAACAGGATGCGTGTCGGCTGCATCCGCCCAAGGCTATCCTTGATGGGGTGGCGTTTCACCACCCCACGACAATGCTGCTTCATCGCGTTGGTCGTGTCCGCATAGCCAAGCCTTTGGCAAACATCCTTGCCGACGAACCCCGGCTCCCCATCCATGATGACGGAGCGAATTGGCGAGCCTTCAAAACTCAAATCAATGACAGCGTTCATACCCGCGCCTCCTTCGCGCTGGTGCGCCGCTCGCGCTTCCGGCGCGGCGGGATTGTCTTGATGGTCGCGGCGTACTCCGCGAACAGGATGATGATGTTCTGAGCGAGGCCGGGACTCAGGCGACTGAACAGGAAAAGTTCTGCCAGATTGAAGGCGAGGCACTGCCACAGGAGAAAACGGACCCAGCCGCGAGACCGGACTTCGCGATCAGGAAACCATGCGGCGCTTGTGAATGCCCCGAGTACGCCCAGCCAGACGAATGCGACCCATGCCCAACCAATCTCCGGTGCGAAGTACGCAGCATAGCAGAAGGCGAAAAACCAGAGCGCACGATGCACCGCGTATTGCGTCTGGCGCATGATCTGGCAGGCGAGGATGATCGGCGGGTGAAACAGCGTTTTACCTAGCCAGACATCAAGGCGGGAAAGGAGCATCATTGCTGCACCCCTTCGTCCTCATACGCCATCAGCAAGGCGTCTTTCATTCGTAATGCCCGTTCTTCCGCGCCTTTGACCTTCTCGATGTAGCTGGCCCAATATCGCTGATCCCCTTTCAGCAGCGCCGAAAAGAGCCTGTCGGGGTCGAAGTCCTCGGGTGGCTGGATCATGATCTTGGTCAGGGCTGTGAACATGCTGGCGCCTGCCCAAAGAACCTCATCGGGGAAAGCCTCCGCAATCGTCTGCAAGGCATAGGCGCAGGGCTTCGGCCCGTGCTTGCGCAGAACCCTTGCGATAGACGCGGTGAAAGCCACCTCGCCCGGCAGCCAGCTTTGCGAACCGGTGCGGCGCGAAACCGTGAAGCCTGCGGCCTCGACCAGATCGCGAATTTCTATCGCCTCAGCGTCGCCGCTGGCGATTGCCGCGTGGAAGTCGTCCAGCCGGTTCATGGGCTTGCGGGACCGGTTCATGGCGACGAACATCGCCGCCTCGTCGGCTACCGTGCCATATACGCCGACACAGCAGGGCAGGAAGGGAATATCCCCGCGCATGAGCGCAGCGGCCAGCCGGTGCTGCCCGTCGATCACCCATAGCGAACCGTCGTCCCGCTTCGATACGACAAGCGGCAGGCACATGCGCCAGTCCCAGCCGTGCGCGATCTTCTTGATCAGCGCCTGGCTGGCGCTGTTCTCGGTGGACCGCTGGTAGCTGTCATCAAGGTTCAGTTCGGACGGGTTCCTGTTCTCGATAGAAGGCGGCATGCCTTTTGCCGTGGGCCACTTTTTCGGGGTGCTGCTCGCTGAGCTTACCGGCAGGGCGCGAACGGCTGATTTCTGCGGTTTTTGGGTGCTGCTGGCCGCTTTGCCGGCGGGGTTACCGGCGGCGGTGATGGCCGAGTACGAATCACCCCTCAAAAGTGCGGATTTCTGCGGCTTTTGACCGGTGACGGGACCATTTTGCGCGTTTCCGAATCGACCCCCCTCTATGCTTGCTTGAAGGTGCCGGATACGGTGGGTGATGTCGTCCGTATCGTCCTCGCGCGGGGCTACGTCAGCCTCGGCCTGCGAACCCGCACTGCTCTTCGGAAGGAGCGCGTATGCCTTGGCGTCCTTCTCGTCCAGTTCCTCAAGCAATCCCCGTGCCTCGGCGGGCGGACGAGTAAAGAGAACACCTTTGCGCTCGATCACGATATAGCCGACCAGCACGCGCGCCTGCACCTTGTCAGTGCCGGCACGGCTGTGGATCAGAAACGTACCGTTGGGTTCACGCTTATTGACCATCTTGGGCTTGATCCATTCGGGGATGGTATTCGCGCCCTTGTTGATCCATGACTGAACGGCGACGGCCTCAATCGTCATCGCGCGCGCCTCCCCGTTGAGCCGGGCGGCTGGGGGACAGGGTTGCCGCCCGGCTCTGCTGATCGCCGGGGGCTTGGCGATCAGGGTGGGGAACAGTGATGCGCGCGATTTCCTCGAACACATAGAAGGCGGTGCCGGGACGCTTTATGCTCTCCTGCATGGCGGCGGCGCGCGCCTCGTCCTCGGTCTGGTGACGGAAACGCGGCATGCGCGCCCCGGCCCGGCAAACGGCATAGGGATAGGCTGTGCCGTTTCTGATGACCGCCCTGGACATCAGCGGCTCACCGTCGCGACTGCATCGCGCAGGCGACGCTCCGCCTCATAGAGAAGATGCGAGCAAAGGTTCGCGTCCTCCCCGGTAGAGTGATCGAAGCCGCCGATTTCTATAATTCCACGGATCATCGCCAGCGCGACATATGCCGCTTCGTGCAACTGATCACGGCCCCTGCGGACATCGCTGTCGACCGGTTCACGACCACCCAAGGCGATCTGGGCGGCACGGAATTTATTGCCGACCTCTACAGCGGCGGCAAGACGATCGGCAAACGAGCTATGGGGATCGCTGACCAGCGCGTCATGCGCGCGAAGGGCAGTCAGATAGGCTTCGTATGCCTGCGTTCCCGCCTGTTCATCGTTCGTGGACATGATCGTATCTCCTTCAGGCCGCCACAGGGGCGGGCTGGACAGGGAATAGGTTCCGAATATTCTCGCGATGGGAGGGCGTATGGTCCCGACCATCGCGCCGCCCGCCGCCATCATTGCCGTCGCCGGGTTCCCACATCGCGCACGACCGCGTTGCATGGGTCGGCGGCTGGACGGAAATGACCGCGCCATCGCGCCCGATCTGGACATCGGGCGACATGACTTCGCAGACACCCGTG
This sequence comes from Sphingobium jiangsuense, assembly GCF_014196495.1. Lineage (GTDB taxonomy): Bacteria > Pseudomonadota > Alphaproteobacteria > Sphingomonadales > Sphingomonadaceae > Sphingobium > Sphingobium jiangsuense. The sequence goes on along the minus strand of NZ_JACIDT010000002.1, from coordinate 291,859 downwards.
TCCGCGTCGCTGTCGTCAGGAACCGGGATAAGGGCGTTGGGCGATGCCCCAGCGCGCCAGAAAGCGCAGGTACGGCAGATGCTATCTTTCATCGCACACCCCGCACAGCATAAGCCTTGTCGATAAAGCCGCCCCGACCGCAAACCATCGTCGCATTCACCCATGTTACGCGACCGGGCGCGAGGCGACGGATATGACCCCGGCGAAGATGTGCTCGGGGGCTGGTGCCAGTACCAGTGGCGCCAGCCTCGCCTTCGCCTGTCCCGTCGATGGTCAGGACATGGAAGTCCTTGAGCGGCATTTGCCCCCGAGCGATTCGCCGACGGTTATGCTCCGGGGAGGCGGGTTGTCGTTCCGCACGGACGTTCCGGCAGGCCAGCACATTGCACAGATCAAGATAGGCGTTCACCTCATCCTGAAGATCCGCGCTGATGTGATCGAGTGTTACCGCCATCCCCAGCTTGGCATGAGACGCCGCGATTGCCTCAGGCAGCAGGGCAACCGTTCGGGCTTCCGGTTTGGGCGCGGCGGCCAGCTTCGCGGAGACACGACCCTGAGCGATCATTTCCGCCCGAAACGGCGACGGCCTGCTATCTGGCCGATATTCCGTTTCGTATGGGATGAACATCGCCGCCGCTGTCGGCATCCACATCTGCTGGTTATCGAAGAAGGATATTGAGACCACTGCCACGCCGGGTTGGTTGCCTAGGTTCGACCATCCCGCGAGAGCCGGAGGAAGATCGTCCATCCAATCCCATGCAAGCGCGATCCGGCGCGAGGCCTTCACCGCCGTGTATATGCTGTTGCCCCAATCCTTGCTGTTAGCCTCATACTCCAGAGCGACAACCGGGAACGGCGGCTTGAACAGCACGCCCGGAACTTCAGGCCGAGGCTTCGAGCGGTCCAGCAGTTCGCCGCTGTCGCCCAGCACGAACACCTCTGCCTGCTGCAATTTCCGGGCGAGATATTGCATTCCCGCATAGGCACCGGGTGCGTCGGGACAAGGGAAATCCAGCAATTGCTGGATCGCCTTGGGCGTGTAGTTAAGCGCCTGCATTTGCGCCTCCATCCAAGGGCACAAGATTGAACCCCTTCCCGCGCCGCGCGCCTTCGGACAGGACGGCGATCGCTTCCTTGAAAATCGCGTCGCCATCCGCACCAGCAAGAAGGCCGTCGTCGCAAATCCCCGACAGCCGCAGCTTTTCGAGGCAGTCCGACATATTGCGGGCCGGGAGAGCCAAGATGGCGTAGACCGCATCGCACCATCGTTCGAGCGTTTCGCAGGCGCGCTCCTCGTCGCCGCTCCGCAGGGCTTCTTCGTTGGCGCAGTTGGCTTTTTCTTCCAGCGCATAGGCATGCTCCCAGATCGCGTCCAAAGGATGCGGCTGGTCGATGATGATGCAGGTCATGGGCGGGCCTCCATCGCTTCGAGGCTCTTGATGGCAGTCCAGATCGTGAGGGCGTCCGTGCCCTCCATCTCCATCATCTCGTCGATGTCAGGAACCGAGGCGCCAAACGCCGCAGCGATCGTGCCGATGGTGTCGACCTTGCAAAAGAGAGCGTAGCGAAGCTTCAAAGCAACGCCCATCGGCGTCTGAGCAATCGAACGATCCAGGATACCACCATCCGCAGGATCAGCGGGGGACACGCTCGCAAGCCCTTCCGCGCCCGCGTCCAGAAAAAGGCGAGCCATCCTCGAAAATGCCGCGATGATTTCGGCGTCTGCATTGGCGGTCGACGGGCCGCGCCCTCCCCCGCCGGACAGGCGTTCGATGTCGCTACGGATCGGCTGGGTAAAGGACGGCTTACTCATGTTCGCCATTCCTCTTTTCTTCCATCATGATGGCGGCCGCATTGATAAGCGACTGGATGCCGAAAAGAGCATCGCACAGCATTTTGCCGGACATCGAGGTCAGTTCGGTGTTCGGGTATTTGGAATTGAGGGAGTTATCCTCATATGCATTCGCGAGGCATTCCAGCATCGCGGAGGCCCAGTTAAGGGGCGTCGTCGGGCATTCATGGAAGTGCGCGTAAAGGGAGGTTTTAGCCATGACGCAGCGCCTCCATGTCGGCGCGCCGGATTTCCGTCGCCATCACGTCGCGCTGGATGCTGCGGCCGAGGTCGCCCCAAAGGAGACCGATCGCCTCGGTACAACCCGGCGAACGGCGGGCCAAAACTCCGGTGATCGTGATCAGGGCGGCATATATGCTCTTTGCGAGCCTTTGGGCATGCGCATCTTGTTGCGCAATATCCTCAAGTTGCTCCGCGTACATAGACGTGAAACCCGCGAGAATGACCAAATCCCGATCATCTTCCGGGATCATATCGAACATCGGCCAAGCGCTGTCACAGAATGCCGTGTAGGTAATGTCGTGGACAGCTCGGAAAGCTGACTGCTTCCGCATGTGATAAAGGCGATCCGCCAAACAGAAGGTTTCTTCAACTTCGCCGATCAGGCTGGCGAACGCGGCGATCGGGGTTTCCTGCTTCTCCGCAGGATGCAATTCTTCATCTCGCGAAGCGGCATCGCTCCGCGCCGGGGTGGCGTCGGCCATATCGGGGTCTCCTGTTCAGAATGACAGGGGTAGCCCGTGCGGACACCCTGCCTGCATCACCGTCTTCGGCCCGTGGGCGATCAGGTGATGAGGCATCAATACATTAAGGATTGACTAAGTCAATACACTTTGGATTGCCTTATTGCATTTGTCCGATCCACACGATGCGCCCTCGAATCAGTAGGCCGTCGCGTGGCAAATCGTGCGATCGGCCGCCCACCGCGTCAGAATATACCGACACACGATCGTTCGGCAGCGCCAGCAGCCTTCTTATCATTGCCGTCCCGCCCAATGAGATAAGCCAGATGGCGTCCTGAATATCGATGTCCTTTGATCCAGTATCTACCAGAAGCAGCGCCCCCTCCTTGATCGTTGGCGCCATAGAGGAATCTGGCGCATTAATTGAGCACACCAAGTCGCGCTCTACCTTGGCGACCTCCGCAATGAGAGACAAACTAAACGCCTTAAACCAGAAATCCTGATTTGCATTATGGAACAGAGGAAGGTCGGTAAAAGTTACATCAAAATCTTTTATGGAGTAATGATGAACCAATATCTGACCAGTTTCTTCAAATAATCTGTCCTGAAAATCACGGAGATCAGAATCCAATTCATCCGGCTTGTTCATATGCGCAATCATCTTTTCGCTATCATCCATGTCTGGATTTTTTTCCAGCCCAAGCAACCAGCCAGCAGATACCCCAAAAGCTCTTCCGTATGCCTTGGCGTGGTCTTTCCCAAATCCTCGCGTTCCATTCTCATGGTGGCGATAGGTTGACACGTTCCATCCAAACGCCTCCGCCGCTGCTGCGGCAGACTTAAATTGGGCGGATCTCCTGGCTGCGCGCAGCCGATCATTTTGCTCTGTGCTCATAACCCCTCACATAATGGATCGGACAATACATTAGGGATTGATGTTTAACGATCCATTGCGTATTGTTTTCGGATGTCTTGTATTGATGATATTTTTTCCGTCTGGCCCAGTGCGGCGGCGATGGCCCGCGACATCGGCGTCCCTGATGTAACGGTCCGGCAATGGCGAAACCGCAGCAGATCAATTCCGGTTCGCTATTGGGCAGCGATAATTGACGCCGCCAAGGACCGAGGGGTGGCTCTCAGTTATCAGGACTTTATCCCACCCGCCGAAGCGGAGTGAGGGGAGTGGCCCGCGAGCGATTCCGAAATCGCACCTCGCCCCGGTATGAAGCAGCTATCGCGGCTGCCGAAGAGGCGCGTCTGCGGCACAACCTGTCCGAGGTCGCAGGGCGACATACGGTCCTGCGAAAGCGGGGACCGCGCGAAATGGTGGGCCTGTGCCCGTTCCATTCGGAGCGGACGCCCAGCTTCGAGGTGAACGACGCCAAGGGCACATACCATTGCTTTGCTGGCGAGACTGGCGTCATCACCTATGACGGCACGTTTCCAATAAGGGATCTAGCGGGGGGTTGGCATCGCCTGCTGACAACCGGCGGCAAATGGGTTTACGCGCCGATCCGCTCGTTCGGTCGCCAGCGACTCTGGCGGATCGAACTTACGCGCAACGGTGTTTCTAAAACCATTCGCGCGACCGATGGCCATGAATGGCTGATCAGGGACCGCGCGTCGAAGGTTCGGACGGACCAATTGTTGCCCGGCGCCCGACTTCAGGCCGTATTTCCTGCAAGGCGGTCAATCGAGGTCGACCCGGAAGGTGTGCGGCATGGCATCGTTTTCGGAGACGGAACATTAACGCCCGACTGCGCTGTCGTTGATCTCCACGGCGAGAAGATAGACGATTTGCTGCGTTGGTTTCCAAACCACCCGACATGGACCGGCACACGCGCTGAGGGGCAACCTTATATCAAAGTGCGCGGCCTCTGCCCGCTCATGAAAAGCCTGCCGGTTGCAACGGCAAGCCCTGCTTATCTGGCTGGCTTCATTGCAGGGTATCTCGCCACTGACGGGCATATAGCCAAAGACGGTTCGGTAACGCTAGACTGCAAGGAAGCTGAGACGTTGGAAGGCGTTCGGACGATATGTCATAAGCTTGGGATCGGCACCTACGGCGTTCGCCAGCATATGCGGCTCGGCTATGGCGAAAAGCCATCAGCGATCTGCCGCATTAACTTCCCGGCCGGCGCTGTATGTTCCAAATTGTTATTGCGTCCAACCGCGCTCGCGCGTCTCGCTAGCTCGACAAAAAGGTTCGCGCGCTTGCGCTGGCAGGTCGTTTCCGTCGAGCCAACTGACGATATCGAAGAGGTGTTCTGTGCCAACGTGATCGGCACCCACGCCTTCGCAATCGAGGACAACATACTCACGGGAAATTGTCACGGCTGCGGTGCTGGCGGCGATGCCATCCGGTTCCTGATGGACAAGGAGAGCATGCGCTTCACCGAAGCGGTGGAATGGCTGCTGGGCGATAGCTTGCCGGTGATATCGGACGAAGAGCGGACCCGGCGCCGGGAGCAGAGCGCGGCCGATCTGGCGGCACGCGTCGAGCTGGCCCGGTCGATCTGGGCAAGGTCGGTGCCTGCGGCCGGGACGCCCGCCGAGGTCTATGCCCGATCGCGCGGGATCACCATGCCCCTGCCCTCGACCGTTCGCTTCGTGATGACCCCACGCTGGCGCAATGAGGAGACGGGCGAAGTCGGCCGGGATTCCCCGGCCATGGCCTGCGCCCTCCAGGACGCCACCGGGCGGTTGGTGGGCGTCCAATGCATCTTCCTCGCGGAAGGCGGCCGCCGCAAATATGAGCGGGTCCGCGCTGATGGATCGAAGGCGAAGGCGAAACTGACCTTCGGCGTGGTCGTTGGGTCGACATTCAGGATCGGCCCCGATGTCGATCATATTCTGCTGTGCGAGGGACCGGAGGATGGCCTGACCCTGCGGCAGCAGGCCCCGGACAAGACGGTATGGGTATCTTGCGGTACGGCCATGCTCTCACAGGTCGGGCTTCCATCGCACATCGAGAGCATCACGTTAGCCGGGGACAATGGGGCTGCTGGTCGCAAGGCCGTCGATGACGCGACAGCCGCTTATCTCAAGCTGGGTCTATCCGTGAATTCCATCTTCCCCGATGACGGGTTCAAGGACTGGAACGATCAGCTTCGCGGGGTGCGGGGCTGATGATCGACATCGAGGACAAGATCAGGGATTCGGAATATGCTCGGCCCGAACCCCTCCCGCTTACTGGCGAAGTCATTCCACCGCAGGATTTCCCGGTCAGCTCTCTTGGCCGGGTGATAGGCGGTGCCGTCACCGCCATATCAAGGAAAGTGCAAGTTCCCGTCGCGCTGGCGGCCAATTCGGTGCTCAGCGCCTGCTCGCTAGCGGTCCAGCCTCATGCAAATGTGATCTTGCCGACGGGGCAGGATCGCCCGATCAGCCTGTTCCTCGTGACGGTCGCCAATAGTGGCGACCGCAAATCGACGGCTGACGAAATTGCGACCGATGAGATTGCGCGGTTCCAGCGCGAGTTGCAGGAAGAGCATGCCGGGCGCGAAGTGGAATTGTTCGCGAAAAAGTTGGCATGGGATACCGCGAAAGCGGAGGCTCTAACGCATTCCAAGAAAAAGGGTCGTGACGCTGTAGAGCAAGCCCTGCTTGATCTTGGGCCGCGCCCGTCCGATCCCATGACGCCAGTGATGACCGTGCGAGTCGGCACGACGCAGGGCCTCATTAAGCAATTCGAAACGGCGCGGCCCTCGCTCGGTCTGATGTCGGACGAGGGCGGCTCATGGCTGGGCGGTTATGGCCTATCCGAAGACAATCGCCTGTTCACGGTGTCAACCCTGAGCGACCTTTGGGATGGAAAGCCAGTTCAACGCCTCACCGGCAGCGAAGGCGTGACATCCCTCTACGGTCGCCGCCTGACCTTTCACATGATGATCCAGCCTGTCCTTGCAGGCCGCCTCCTTGGCGATATCGAATTTAAGGGGCAAGGGTTCCTGAGCCGCCTGCTGGTGACGCAGCCCATAAGCCTCGCAGGGACGCGCTTTGTCGATCCGACCGCCCCGGTTGATCCAACAATCGCTGAAGATATCGCGGCATTCAATCAGCGCCTCGCCAATGTCATTCGCGCGCCGTTGCCAATAGATCAGGACACGAGGGCGCTAAGGCCGAAGCGGCTGCCCTTGTCGCACAATGCTCAGCAGCTCTGGTGGTCGTTCGCGAACGAGATGGAGGAGCGCATCGCCGACGGCAAGGACCTTGAGGACGTGCGAGGGTTCGCGACCAAGCTGCCTGAACAGGCAGCGCGCATCGCGGCAGTGCTGGCAGTGTTCCAGTTCGGCCTACGAACGGAAGCGATCGAAGACGATTTCATGGCCTGCGGCATATCCGTCGCGCGTTATTACCTGTCTGAGGCCGTGCGACTGATCGGCGTGGCATCGCCCAACCCGATACTGGTCGACGCCCAGATCGTTTCCGATTGGCTTCGCAAGAGCTGGACTGAGAACCTGATATCCATCGGAGCCATTCAGCGGCTCGGTCCCGCACCGATGCGCAAAAGAAGTGCGGATCAGGTTCGCGACATCATCGCAGCGTTGGTGCGGCACGATCACCTGTCAGATAGGCTGCCGAATGGCGGGATGGTGTCAGGGAAAAAGGTCCGTGAAGCATGGAGAGTGCAGGTTCGCCATGCCTAAAATCGCAGTCTCGCAATCTATCGCAAATCGCCCTGCTATAGTTTCGGCAGTCCGCGGCCGGTTGAAAGCCGCAGAAATAGGCCACTTTTTTGCCAGCCGACTTCGCAAAGTGCCAACTATCGCAACTTTCGCAGCTATCGCAGGGGGTGAGACTGATATTCTTTCACCAGCGTCGAGGAGGCGATCGAACGATCATCCACATTCCGGTCCATAACTATCGCAACCTCGCTGCTATAGTGCTGCGATAGTTTTCATTTTTAGCCTTAAAAATCGCATATCCTTATGGATATGGGAAACGGTATCCTATTGTTTTATATATATAAATAGGGAATATATTATGAATATGGACAGGGAAAATGACACCGATCGCAAGGGGTCTGCGATAGTTGCGAAAGTTGCGATAGAACCGACACCATTCCAGTTTCGCCCCTATATTCCTCAGAAGTTCGCCCACCTGCATCGCTGGGGACCTTGGCTGCTCGACGCAGAGCGCCTTGTTCTGTGCCTCTGCCGGGATCACGATGAACCTCTACGTTCGCGCTATGAGGTTGATATTGAGAGGATCGAGACGGCCGAGGATTTGTTGTTTTGGATCAGCCACATTGCAATGAAAAACTAGGGCGATGCGGAGACTGTCGGCACCCTCGCGCTGGCGCTCGATGCTCTTTTCTGTCCCCGCCACCGCCTTTACGGCGGCCGGCGACACCCTGCACGCGATCTGCTGAAGCTGACGATTGAAGGGGAATGGCAATGACCGAAGTCTTGCAAACGCTCGGCGATTTGTGGCGGCAACGTGATCCGCTGCGCCACAACCTTCCCGATGCAGAGCGGCATGACATCGGGCGACGGGCAACCGAAATCGGGCACAGTCTCAACGCGGCAGGCGGCTACGCGCTGATGCGGAAAACTTTCGATCAGTTCGAGCGCGCCCATGGCGAAAATGCTGGAGGGTGGCTCGCGCTCCGCTGGGACGGGATTGGCGGGTTTTACGCATGATCGCTCACCGGGACATCGAGGACATGATCGCCCGGTTCAAGACCGCTCTGCCCGGCTGGTGGTACACGCTGGGCGAGTGCGAGCGGTCCTGCGATGCCTCATGCGCCCCGACGCGGGACAGCGCCGATCTGGCGCTGATCCCGTTCGATGAGCGGTTCAATTCCGGGTTCCATTGTGACCTGCCCCAGCCGTCCACGCTGGCGGACGCGCTAGAGGCGGTGATGAGTGCTGCGCTGTCGGCAAAGGCAGTTGCCCGGAAGGAGGTCCGCCCATGAAATCCCAGCGCCCGACCCCGGCCGATATCGCCGCGTCGCTGATGGCGGTGAAGCTGCTCATCAAGGGCATGAACGGCGCTATGCCCACCTTGCAGGCCGAGATGCGTCGGGAGGCCTGCGAGCGAATTGACGACGTGATTACCGATCTGGGGAGCCTGCTGCGGTGACGGACAAGGGAAGGAGATTCGAGGTGGTCAACCGCGACGGCGAGGTCTTCGAAGGAACGACGATGGCCGAGGCGCGGGCGAAGATGATCGCTGCAGCCCGCGACGAGATGGCGCGGCGCCATGCCGCAAACCCCGATGCCGTGCCGCAGTTCAACCTGCGCATGGCGCGCCTCGCTGCCGCGCGCAAGCGGGAGCAGCAACGGTTCGACCATCTCGTGATGGGCAAGCCGCGCCCGGTCGAGCGCGTCACCGAGGGCCGGAAAAGCGGGCGGCGACGCCCCAAGACGGTCGAGCGGCCGGTGCGGCTGGAACCCGGCATCGAGGAGGCGGTGCAGCTTCGCGAGGCGTGGGATCACAAGGTCTACGGCACGCCGGAGACTCATGAGCGCGCCAGCCGCACGCATAGCGGCGCCCTCGCCCAGCTCAACCGCAACGGCACGATCACGAACGACCAACTGGAATGGGCCGCGCAGATCGCCAACGTCTATCGGAGCCTTGAGGCTGATGTGGCCGTGAAGGTGGCGAGCCTTGAAGCGCGCGTCGACCAGTCGCGTCGATCCGGGGATGCCGCCGAAAGCGTTTATCGGGTCCGCATGCACCTGGCCTATGGCTATTGGCGCGACATGATCCCGGTGCCCAAGCAACTGGTACTCGACATGATCGTCGGCGACGCCATCGGGTACACGATCGCGGCGCGAATCTACCGGGTCCACAATCGCCGCGCCAAGCGCCTGTTGCTTGAGGCGCTGGACCGCTGGCCTCGCTGTGTGGCGCATGCGTTTTCGATGGTCGATCATGCGACGGCCGACGCGATGAACCATGGGCGGACGGTTGATCCTGTGTGGCTGGACGGCCCCAGCAAAGCCTATTGGGGGCAGGTTGACCCAACCGCGCCGCCCACGACCGGACAACCGGCCATCATCGGGATTGACCTTGCCAGCCGTCCCGATTTGTCCGGGCCTGTGCAGACACTCGATCCCGCCTTTCTCGACGAGCGCGGGCTTCTGCGAGAATGGTCGGAAATAGCGGAGATCATCCGGGCAAGGCTGGTGGAATAGATGGCGATAATTTCACGAATCGATTACCATGATTTCTCAACTTATGGAGAAACTATGAAGGTACATGTCTTTCAATCCGGTGCGGGTGTCTACGGATTTACACAAGATCGCGAGGGAGCAAACCTCCCGCAGCAAGCCAAGCCGTGGTCGCATTTCAAGGAAACTGTGCTTAGAGCAGGAATTATTGGTGTGAACCCCGAAGAGGCAATCGCTCAGATCCAGTCTAAGGGATATTACATCACCAAGGCGGGCGTCCAATTTAGAGAGGTCCAAGCATAGCGCTGAGCAAAAACTGCTTGCAAGCGGCCACGAAAAATGCCAAAAACGGCCTTGGATTAATCCGCCCGAAGCAGTTCGTGGCGGATTTTTTATTGCCATTTCCGGCTGATTTCCGTGGTTTCCCGCTCTGGCTGGTTTCTCCCGGTGCATGCGCCGTCCCAGCTATCGGGCTTGTGGCCCCGCCTACTTCGGTTGGCGGGGCTTTTGCGTTGGAGGTGACCATGGCCCAGATCGACGCCATCACCCTTCATGTTCGCAGGCGATGGTTCTTCCGCCCTGCCCTGTACGTCCTGATGGCTGCCGCTGCCGTGCGGCTGCCCTGCGACCAGAGGCGCGCGGGGCGATGGCTGGCGGATCATGCTATCGTGATTGAGGTGGTGTGATGGCTGGCGCCATGTCTGCCCGCCAGTATCGTTTCAGTCAGGCGGCAGAGATCATCGGGATATCGAGAGCCGCCCTCCGCAACTGGATGACGCGCAACCAGCTAGACCTGTTCGATGAGCGTCCGGCCAATGGCTGGCGTTCATTCAGCGAAAATGACGTGATGATTCTCGCCCTCGCGGCAAAGCTTGTGGCGTTCGGCGCATCGGTCGATGATGCAGTAATGGCTGCCAAGGGCGTGCTGACCAATATGGGTGGGCATCCTATGTATTATTGGGCGGCGCCGTCCAGGTTCGGCGGCTGGATCATTTCTGACGAGGATGCCGTTGTGCAGGACGCAGCAATCGGCGGTGCTGTCATCCGTGTGACCTTCACCTAAGGGCTTGATGCTGATGCCCAGCCGTCCGCCGACTGACCGCGCCCGGCCTCGCGAGCGCGTCGAGAGACTGCGCGGGCGCAAAGCGGTCGAGGTGAGAAAGCGGCGCATGGCGCGCACCGATGGCCTTTGCGAGCGCTGCGACGCACGGGGCCTGACGGTGTTCGCAACTGTCGTTGACCATATCAAGCCGCTCGCGCTGGGCGGGACGGACGAGGACAGCAACACGCGGAACCTTTGTGACCCGTGCCATGCCGAGGCGACGGCCGAGCAGTTCGGGATGCGCACGGCGCGGGGGATCGGGCGCGATGGGCGGCCGACCAGCCCGGACCACCCATGGAACCGGCCGGATCGGACCTGACCCCTCCCCCGGTCCGAAAGTCTGAGGGGGCCGAGGGCGGAAACCGAACCCCGCCCTTCATGCACAATAAGTTGGATTTTCAGACGGAAAAGTTGGGGGCATCCCCATAGGGGATGATGTGTCATGGAAGCTATCGAAGGCACCGGGCAGATTGCAGTTGAGCCGGATTGGTCGCTGCTGCTTTCCGACCCTCTCGAAGTTGAAACGGCGCGCCACCATTGGCAGCGGATCACGATCGAAATGCGCGAGCGTGAGACGCTGGCGGCCTCGACCGGGCATTCGATCCAACGGCTTGTGCTGGCGTACCTGATCTACGACCGGTCGGCCCGAGTCGTGGCAGAACAAGGGGCGGTGATGAAGCCGAAGCGGGGTAATCCGAAAGCCATCGCACGGATCAGTCCGTATTTTACGGCTATGCGCGAGGCGGCATCCGATGCCGCCGCACTGGAAGCCGAGCTTGGCCTGTCGCCGCGCCGCCGGGGCGGCGTCACCAAGGTTGACCGCAAGAACCGCAAACGCAGCGCCGCAGCTGCCTATCTGAAGTCCGTTGAGAAATAGGTTTCTGGCGCTGCCAGATCCGACGACAGCCTGGGCGGAAGCTGCGGTCAAAGGGGAATTCGTTGTCGGCGATCTGGTCGGCATGGCGGCCGAGCGGCATCTGCGCGATATGCGCGACGGCGCGGCGCGAGGCCTCCACTGGTCGCCCGAGGCCGCCGCCCATACGCTGAACTTCTTCCCGGCTGTATTTTCGGTCGCGGACGGCCCGCGCGCCGGGGAGCCATTCCATCCGCTGGAATGGCACACGTTCGTCGTCGGCAGCCTGTTCGGCTGGCTGCGGGAGGACGGGCGCCGCAGGTTCCGCAAAGGGTGGCTGGAAACCGGCAAGGGGCAAGCAAAATCGCCGCTCATGGGCGCGATCGGCGTCTATTTGATGGGCTGGGACGGCATTCCGCACGCGCAATGCTATGCGATCGGGCAGGACAAGGCGACGGCCAACGTCCTTTTCCGTGACGCGGTATCGATGTGCCGGGGGCAGGTTCCCGACGAGGATGACGGAACGACGCTCGAATCGCTAGGCGAAGTGGTCATTCGCGGCGAGTTGGACAACGCTTGGAAGATCGAGCACCCGGAAAGCGGCTCGTTCTTTCGCACGCTGGCAGGCGGCGAGAGCCAGTCAGGCCCTCGCCCCGCCTATGTGGCGGCGGACGAGATCCACGAATTCAAGTCGGATGGCCCGATTGAGACGTGGCAGCGCGCTATCGACAAGGTGGCGGGCAACTCGCTGATGCTGCTGGGCACGAACACCCCGGCGACCTCGCAGATCGTGGGCACCAGCTATTCGGAGATGTATCAGCAGATCGTGCGGGGCGAGGCCCGCGACGACAGCGCCTTCGCATTCATCGCGCGTGTGGATAAGGCGGATCGGGAAGCGGTATTCGAGAATGAGGCGTGCTGGGCCAAGGCCCTCCCTGCTCTTGGTGAGACATTCCCGGTCGATAATCTGCGCACGGTGGTCGCCGGGGCATCGCTGAGGCCGTCCACGAAATCGTCAGTCAAGCGACTCTATTTCGGGATCGACATAGGCGCTGCCGATTTCTGGATCGCGGAGGAAAGCTGGGCAGCGGTTCAGGGCGCCGTTGATGAGCGAGCCATGCGGGGCCGCAAATGCTTCCTGTCGCTCGACCTGTCGGCGAAGAACGACCTTACCGCGCTATCGGCGGCATGGGACGTTCCTGCCGATCTGGTCGCGGTCAAGACTTGGTACTGGACGACCAAGGAGGGGCTGGAGGATCGGGCGGAACGCGACCGGGCGCCCTATCCCGATTGGGTCGAGGACGGGCACCTGACTGCCACGCCCGGCGCGACGATCGATTATACCTTCGTCGCCCAGCGCGTCGCTGAACTGCTGGCGGACCATGAGGTCGAAGAACTGGTTGTCGACCCAGCCTTCCTAACGTCGTTCACCGACGCATTGACGGAGGTGGGTGTCGACTGGTGGCTATACGATGGCCCGACAAGCACCGGGCGCGGCCTGAAGATCGTGAAGCACGCCCAGGGAACGCGGATCATGTTCGAGGACCGGCAGCTTTGCATGCCCCACTCGATCACGCGCACCGAGGACCGCATCCTTGACGGCAAAATCATCATCGACGCCTCGCCGGTGTCCTACAGCTGTGCGGCCAATACGGTGATCATCGCCGATGGTCAGGGCAACCGGGCCTTCGACAAGAAGAAATCGCGGGGACGCATCGACGGCATGGTGACGATCGCAATGGCAGTCGGCGCGGCCACCGCGACGGCAAAGCCGAAGAAGAAATCCGTCTACGCCACACGTGGCGTTCTGAGGCTCTGAGGGAGGCGCAATGTCTGGCTTGTCTCCCGACGATTACCGGCGCGCGGCCGGTTATCGCCGTTCCTCCGCCGCGCCTGCCTCTCCTCCCGCAAGAGGCAATGCCGTGCCGGTGATGGCGTACAACACCTATGACCTGAATGATCCGGCCTTGCTGGATTTCATGCGGGATGGGAGGATTGGGGTCGTCGGCGAAGCGGCCAATGAGCGGATGGCGCTGCGCAACAGCACATTCTTCCGGGCAATGTCCCTTATCTGCGGGTCCATGGGCATGCTGCCGGTTCACCTTATGCGGCGGAAGGCCAATGGGGAGACGGAGAAGGCGCGCGATCACCCGCTGTTCAATGTGTTGCACCGCAAGGCGAACAGCTATCAGACCGCCAGCCAGTTCAAGGCCTATATGCAGTTCTGTGCATTGGCGGACGGCAACGCATATGCTCTCAAGGTGAAATCGCGCGGGGCGGTGCGGGAATTGATCCCCCTGCCCCGCCGATGCGTTAAGCCCTGCCTGTCCGACACGTTCAAGCTGACGTTCGAATATCAGCCGAAAATCGGTGCAAAGCGCACCCTGTCCCAGGACGAGGTTTTCCATTTTCGTTCGCCTTTGTCGCTGGATGGGCTGCGAGGCGTCGGCCTGATCGATGTCTGCGCCGATACCCTGGGCCTTGCGATGAAGGCGCAGCAGGCGGCCGGCCGCCTGCTGACCAAGGGGTCGATGGCACGGGGTGCACTCGAAACCAAAGAAGTTCTCGGTGACGAGACAATCGAACGCCTGAAGCAAAGCCTGCGTGACAATTATGCGGGCGTCGAGGCGGAAGACGACTGGATGGTCCTCGAAGAGGGGTTGACGGCCAAGCTCTTCGCCTCAAACGCGCGGGATTCGCAGCTCAAGGAGCTGATGCAGCACGAGGCCGAGGAGGTGTCGCGCTTCACCGGCGCGCCTCGCCCGCTGCTGATGTTCGATGAAACGAGCTGGGGAAGCGGGATCGAGCAGTTGGGGCTGTTCTTCGTTACCTATTGCCTGATGGCGTGGTTCGTCATCTGGGAAGAGGCCATCTGGATGTGCCTGCTCACCGAGGAAGAGCAGAACACCATGTACGCCAAGTACAATGAACAAGCGTTGCTGCGCGGATCGCTGAAGGATCAGGCCGATTTCTTCGCGAAGGCGCTGGGCAATAATTCGGCCTGGCTCTCGCCCAACGAGGTCCGCGAGGCCTTCGACCGCAATCCCCGTCCCGACGGGCAAGACCTGCCCCGACCCGGCACTACGGCCGCGCAGGTCGCGGAAGAAGATGAGCCGGAGCCGGGCACTCCTCCGGCCCGCAGGAAAAAGGAAACAGCATGAACCGCATGTCGCGCATTTTCGCGCGGGAGCGCCCCGGCGCGGTCCCGCTGCCCGGCGATCGTCGCGTCGGCGCCTTCACGAAAGAAGACGTTCTTTCCCGCTGGGGCGAGGAAGCCGCGGGCCTCCGCCCCGCCGCCCTCGAACAGGGCGACAACGTGATAACCATGTTCGATATCGTCGGCGAGGACTGGTGGACCGGCGGCGGCATCACCGCAAAGCGCGTTGCCGCGCAACTCCGCGCGATCGGTGATCGACCCGTTGAAGTGCAGATCAATAGCCCCGGCGGCGACATGTTCGAGGGATTGGCTATCTACAATGTCCTGCGCGAGCATCCGCAGCAGATCACCGTCAAGGTGATGGGCATGGCCGCCTCTGCCGCGTCCGTCATCGCCATGGCGGGCGATGAAATCCAGATTGGCGCCGCCAGCTTCATCATGGTCCACAATTGCTGGGTCGTGTCGGTCGGCAACCGCCACGACATGGCGGAAACCGCGAAATGGCTTGAGCCGTTCGATACCGCCATGCGCGATGTCTATGCCGCTCGGACCGGTCAGAATGCCGCCGATGTCGCCAAATGGATGGACGACGAAACCTATATGTCGGGCAGTCAGGCCATCGAGCGCGGTTTCGCCGACGCCCTCCTGGCTGCCGATCAGGTCCGCGTCGATGAGGCCGCCAAAGCCTCCGACCGGGACGTCAACGAGGTCCGCGCGCTGGAATTGACGCTGCTGGCGGCAGGGCACACCCGTACCGAGGCGCGCGCTCGCATCAACAAGATCAAGGGCAAGCCGGACGCTGCCCTGACAACCGCCACGCCGGGCGCTGGCGATCCTGAACTGGCCGCTTCCTTCAACGGCCTCCTGAACGCCCTTCGATAACCGGAGAATACCCCATGAACATGCTGACTTCCGCCGCCTCCATGGCGGCACTGGCGATTCACGCCGCCAATCCCCCGCGTTCCATCGCAGCCCAGCCCCGTGCCGATATCACCGGCGACACCAAGTCGATGCTTGACCAGATCAAGGCCGCCGTCGAGGAAATGCGCAAGCTGAACGACACGCGCCTCGACAAGATCGAAGCCAAGATCGACCCCCTCGACGTCGACCAGTTCGGCAAGATTTCCGATGCCATCTCGGCCATGGAAAAGACCATGGACGAGCATGCCAAGATCATCGCGGCAGGCAAGCTCAACGGCAATGGCGCGGTCATCGGCGATCTTGAGCCGACCGATCCCGAATATGTGTCGGCGTTCAAGCTGCACATGCGGCGCGGCACCGAGATCAGCGCATCGCTGAACAAGGCGACCGACAGCGAGGGCGGCTATCTCGCGCCGATCGAATGGGATCGCACGATCAGCGGCAAGCTGAAGCGCGTTTCGGCCGTGCGCCAGAACTCGCGTGTCATCTCGATTTCGACGGCCGGGTTCAAGAAGCTGTTCACCGATCGCGCTGTCGGCAGCGGCTGGGTTGGTGAAACTGCCGCTCGCCCGCAGACCAGCACCCCCGCCTTCGCGTCGCTCGACTTCATCCCCGGCGAGCTTTATGCCAACCCGGCGGCGACGCAGCAGATGCTGGACGATGCCGCGCTCGACCTCGAACAGTGGCTTGCCGACGAGATCAACACCGAGTTCGCCCGGCAGGAAGGCATCGCGTTCCTCTCCGGCGATGGGACCAACAAGCCCTATGGTATCCTCACCTATGTCACCGGCGCCGCGAACGCCGCGCGGCATCCGTGGGGCGCCATCAGCGTCGTGAACTCGGGCGCTGCGGCGGCACTGACCGCCGACGGCATCATCAACCTGATGTACGACCTGCCGTCGGAATTCGCGGGCAACGCCAAGCTGTACCTGAACCGCCTGTCGCTGCGAGAAATCCGCAAGCTCAAGGACGGCCAGGGCAATTTCCTCTGGCAGCCGAGTTTCGTGGCCGGGGAGCCCGCGACGATCAACGCCGCTCCGGTCGTAGAACTGCCCGACATGCCGACGATCGCGGCTGGCAACATCGCCGCGCTCTACGGCGATATGGAAGCGACCTACCTGATCATCGACCGGGTGGGCACCCGCGTCCTGCGCGATCCGTTCACCAACAAGCCGTTCGTGCACTTCTACACGACCAAGCGCGTTGGCGGCGGCGTGGTCAATCCCGAGTCCATGCGCGCGCTCAAGGTTTCGGCCTGATCCTCTCCGGGGCGGCTTTGGCCGCCCCGGTTGTTCGAAGGGGCGTCCCTCCGCCCTTCCGATCAACCGATGGGAGAAAATCCATGACGACCAAGAAAGCCGCCTCGGCAACGAGCGAAGAAGCACCGGCACCGATCGAACAGCACGCCGACGCGGCCCCTGCATCCGCAGCCGACCGCATCGACATGAACGACCCGACGCGGCCGGGCCATGAGGTTGTCACCGAAGCGCTCGGCATGGCGGCCGACGCGGACGACTGAAATCATGGCGGAACCGCTCACCCTCGAACAGGCCAAGGCGCAGCTGCGCGTGCTGGACGAGGACGAGGATGATCTGATCGGCGCCGCGATTGTCGACGCGAGGGGCTGGATCGAGAACTATACCGGTCGCTCCTTCGCGGAGATCGTCGGCGACGACGAAGTTCCGCCCGTTTTGCTGCGCGCAATGCGCCTACTGGTCGCGGGCTTCTATGGCGACCGCGAAACAGGCGGCCTCGCTGGCGATGTCGAGGTTAGCGCGCGGCGGCTGTGCGGCAGGTTCAAGGTTCGGAAGCTATGATAACCGGCCTCAAATCCAGCCAGCGGCGTACGCGACTCCGCATCGAGCGGCCGGTTGCCGACAACAGCTTTGACGGGGCCGGTTCGGGAGAATGGGAGCCGGTCGCGACCGTTTATGCCCAGGTGCAGGATGCGCTGCCAAGCCGTGGCGAAAAGCTGGATGGAGGGATGACGACGAGCATCCGCCCTGCCCGCGTCCGAATGCTCTTTCGCGAAGATGTGGCCGCGCACATGCGCTTTGCGGTCCTGCGGAAGGTGGGCGGCGTGGATACCGTGATCCGGCTGCTTCAGATCATCTCCGGCCCCGCCGAATTGGGATACCGGGAGGGCCTGGAGTTTATCGCCGAGGAATATCGGCCTGCCGGGAACCCGGCCTGATGGTAAATGTGAAGGGCCGCAGCGAGGTCAAGCGCTTCATCGGCGGCATTCCTGCCGAGGTTGCAACGCTGTTGCGCGGCGCTGGCCGTGCGGGCGCCACCGTCATCGCCGACGAGGCGAAGGACCGTGTGATTTCGCGCGAGGTACGCGGCGCTATCAAGGTCGCCACGAAGGCGGAGGATGGTCGCATCATCGCCAAGGTGCAGGTCAAGGGACCCGGCGCTTATATCGCGCCTTGGCTCGAATATGGGACCGACCCCCATTTCATTTCGGTCGATGACAGCCAGCGGGGCGGAATGAGCATCGGCAAGATCAACGAAAGAGTGAAGGCCGGATCGCTGGTCATCGGGGGCAAATTCGTCGGCAAGACGGTGCATCACCCCGGCTCGCGTCCGCATCCCTTCCTGCGGGTCGCGCTCGACACGAAGGAGAGCGAGGCACGGAACGCGGCGCAGGCGTTCATCAACAGCCGGATCAGCAAGACCGGGATCCGCACCGGCGGAGGCGACGCATGACCGGTGCGGAGATCATCGGCGCGCTGCTGCGTGATTATGACGCGCTGACGGCCATTGTGCCGGTCGGGAACATCAAGGGCGGGCGTTTGCCGGAGGGCGCCTTGCCGCCCCTGCTGCTGGTCCGAGTCGTCAGCCTGATCGATCGACAGCCATTGAAGCGACAGGGCTCGTGCCGGTCGACCGCGCGGATCGCCGTCACCGTGCGCGCAGGCAGCTACGCGCAGCAAGGCCAGATCATCGAGCTGGTGCGCACATGCTGCACCGGTCGCACCGGAAATATCGGTGGCGGTACCCGCGTCGCGATCCTTTCCGCTGGCCTTGGCCCCGACGTCAACGGCCCAGGCAACAGCTTCGAGCAGACACAGGATTTCCGGGTGAGCTTCGATGCCCCGGTTTGAACAGGAGAAAGACCATGACCGACAAGACGAAGAAGGCGTTCGTGATCAGCAGCTTCCGGGATGCTGGCACCGAACGCCGGTTTGAAGCTGGCACCACCCCCGACCTGACCGAAGGCGAGTTCATCAATTACAAGGCGGCCGGCCTCGTCCGCGCGCCGACCGCCGACGAGCTGAAGGCCAAGTCCGCCAGCTGACTACCCTACCCGTACCCGCACGCACCGCGCCCGCCCTTTGGCGGGCCTTTTCATTTGAGGAGAAAACCCCATGGGTTCGATTACTGCGGCGGGCACGGCGCTCGCCATTTCCGCTGCTGCCCCGGCAACGCAGGACGCGACCGGCTATGCCGCGCTGACCTATACCGAGATCGGCCAGATCGAGAAGATCGGCGCGATCGGCGCGAGCTATAGCAAGATCGAGTTCAAGCCCCTGAAAGGCCCGACCCAGAAGCACAAGGGAGGCGTCGACTATGGCTCGTTGCAGCCCAGCCTCGCCCACGACGACGAGGATGCCGGCCAGACGCTGCTGCGGACGGCTGCCGAGAGCAATAATCTCTATTCCTACAAGGTGACGCTGCCCGATGGCGCGATCCGCTACTTCCGGGGGCGCGTGTTCGGCTACCCGGAGAATATCGACGGGTCCGAAAGCATCGTCATGGCGAACCCGACGATCGAGATCGACACCGCGATCATCAAGGTCGCGGCTCCCTGACAGCTGAATTCCGGCCAAGCCGGATCATGAGCATCAGCCCGCCTGTCTCACGGGTGGCGGCGGGCTGGTGTACCCGTTTACCCGTGAAAGGAAAATCATGGATATCACCTCTCAGTCGGTGGCCGATACCGCCGCCATCCACCTGAAAAACGCCGATGGCGAATTTCTCTATTCCGGCGGCAATCCCGACAAGCCTGTCCGTGTCGTCGTCTACGGGCCTTCTTCCAAGCAGTATTCCGCCGTCGAGGCGCGCCAGACGGCCCGCGTGCTGAAACGGCGCGAAGACAATGACGGCAAGCCCGCTCTGCCGACGCCGGAACAGCGCGTCACCGAGCAGGCCGAGGATCTGGCTGCGATCACCGTCGCCTTCGAGAATTTCACCTATCCGCCAGCGGGCGACAAGCAGGGCTATGACCTGTTTTTCGCCTTCTATGCCGACCAGAAGCTGGGTTTCATGCATAATCAGGTGCTGAAGGCGGTCCAGAACTGGGGAAACTTCAGGAGCGACAGCAATCCCGCCTCGCCGACCAGCTGAAGCTTTATATCCGGCATCTGGCGTGGCTCAATGCCACGCCCAGGCCGCCTGAGGGCAGCAAGCGCGCAAAGGCGGGCGTGGAGGACAAGCGGAGTCGGGCGGAACGGATGGGCAAGCGGGCAGATATCCCGATGCCGCCGAACCCGGCCCCGCACATTATCAATCGCCTGATCGAGATCGGGTTGACCGAGGCGGCGGGCATGGGGGCGGCTCCGCTGAGCTGGAAGGAAATCGATGCCTGGTGCAACCGCACCGGCATCGATCTGCCCCCTTGGGAGGCCCGGTTGATCCGGGCGCTCTCCGTCGAGTATCTGGCGATGGGCCGGAAAGCGGAGGACGAAAATTGCCCGCCGCCATGGAAAGCGCCAATCACCGAGCGCGAGAAAGAAACCGAACTAGCCCGGTTGCGGATGGTGCTGGGTTAAGCGATCGCTTCGATCGTCAGGCGCTGCCGGGTTTCGTCCATTCTCTTGCGAATGATCGATGGGATAAGAAACAGATCGATCAATGCCCAAGGCCATGTGATGATCATCCCAACTATGGTAATGCCAAGGATCAACATTAAAATTCCGGTGCCCCTTTCACCGAGATAAAGTCGGTGAACACCCAAACCGCCAAGCAATAAGCACAAGATGTAAGCTGCACCTGCACTTGGCTTTTCGTTGGTAACGCGCTGCTCAATTATCATACGCTGAGTGTCTGATAAGCGGCCATTGCGTCCATAATTTTCAGACGGAATGGCCGTCATCGCTTGGTCATCCATTGTATTCGCCCCTACTAATAAATGATGACCAGTATTAAGGGCGCGCATGAGAGTCTAGAGCCAATTTCATTAGGCGGCAATCAGGTAGTTTTCGCGCAAGCGGGTAGTGTTGAACAGGCTGCGGAGCATTGCTCCGTGGCTCTTTTGGTGTGAGGGTTTGATGGCCGACAGCGAAGTGCCGACGCTTGAGGTCGGCTTTGCCATTGATACCGGCGGTTCGTTCGAAGCGCTGCGCCAGCTTGATGCGGCGATGGACAGCACCGAGGCCCGCGCGATCGCCAATGCCGAGCGCATCGAGAAAGCCACAAGCGGCATGATCAGTCTTGGTGGCGCAACCGCAGCCATAACCAGTTTCGGCAATGCGGTGACGCGGGAGGGCGCGATCGCCGCGCGCGAATTCTCGCGAGTCGAGAAAGCGGGGGAAGCCCTTTCGCGGCAGCTGGATCGTCAGGCTGGCGCGTTCGGCAAGACGCGCGAGGAATTGCGGCGGATGAAGGTCGAGGCGGCTGCGCTGGCGGCAGAGCAGCAGGGGTTGACCGAACTGGCGCAGCGCCTGCGCGCGCAGGAAGCAGCGCTGTACGACGCGGAATATGCGGCGATGACGCGGGCGCGGAATGAGGCCAGCGCCGCTGCCGAAGAAAAGGCGGAAGCAGCGCGCCGGGCGGTTGCCGCAGCCGAGGCCGATGCATCGGCCGTGCGCGAGGCCGCCTTCGCCTACCAGATGTTCGAGGCGCGCGTGCGCGAGGGCGCGCGGGCGCTGAAAGAAGCTGAAGCAGCCGCCCGCGCCGATGCCATGGAGCAGGAGGCACAGCGGATCCGGTCCGCCGCCTTCGCCCATCAGATGTTTCAGGCCCGCGTGCGCGAGGGTGCGCAGGCGCTGCGCGAGCAGGAGGCGGCTGCGCGCGCCGATGCGATGGCGGCGGACCGGCTGCGCATGTCCACCGACCCCCTCTATGCGGCAACCCGGCGCCTCAACGATGAATTGGCGGAAAGCTCGCGCCTCTACCGCGCCGGGGTTACCTCCGCCAACGAATATGCGCGGCAGCAGGTCGTTCTGACGCAGCGCCTCCGGGACGTCGAGCGCAGTTTCGGCAGCGTCGGCGGCGCCACCGCGCGCAACCGCCAGAGCATGATCAATTTCGGCATGCAGCTGAACGATATCGGCACCATGGCCGCGCTGAATGCACCGCCCATGCAGATATTCGCCAGTCAGGCCGGGCAGATTTTCCAGATTTTCCAGCAGGCAGAAGGTGGCGCCGCCGGGTTCTCCAAGCAACTGGCGGGCGTCGCCATGCGCTTCGCGCCGCTGGCGATCGGCGTCGGCATCGCCGCCACCGCCTTCGGGCTGCTGACCAGCGAGATCAACGAGAACAGCAAGGTGACGGTGACCTGGGGCGATGTAGCGCTGGGCGCGTTCGACGCGGCGAAGAATTTCCTCGAAACCCAGCTGACCAAGGCCTTCGCCTTCTTCGGCACCACCAGCAAGGATGTATGGAAGGATGTCGTCAACGTGACGAAATGGGGCGTGAACTGGATCATCGGAGCAACCACGGTCATCCCACGCCTCTGGATTGCTACATTTAAGCTGTTGCCCGGTGCGATCGGTGACGCCTTTTACTCCGGCGTGAATATCGCGATCGACGCGATCAATTGGCTGGTCAGGAAGGGCGTCGAAGGTATCAATGCCTTCGCAGCGAGGATCAACGCGATCCTGCCTCCCTCTTTCCGGCTACCGACGATAGAGCCTCCCCAGATTAAGGGGATCGAAAACAGCTTCGCAGGTGCCGGCCTCGCGGCAGGCAAGGCCTATGTCGGGGCGCTTAAGGACACTTTCACCCGCGATTTCATTGGGGAGGCAGCGGATTATCTATCCCCCTTCGCCCAAAAGCGCGCCAAGGAGCGTCTCGCCAAGGATGCGAAGGATGCCGGGAAAGAGGCGTCCAAGGCGGTGAAGGATGGGTTGAAGGAAAACCCGCTCGACACCGCCCTTGCCGATGCATTCTCCAATGTGTGGAAACTGGCAGCGGAGATCGGGCCCCAGTTGCAGAATTTGGGCAAGGGTCAGCCGACTTTCGGGCAGGCATTGATCCAGCAGGCGAAGGACGCCGAAGCGCTCGCGGAGGCCGCCGCCGACAATGCTGCCGCCGCGCTCGACTGGTATATGAGCAAGCTGGATCAGGTTTCCGACCGGGTGGACGCCGCCGCGAACAGCATGAGCCGCGCCTTCGGCTCCGTCGGCGACGCCATCGGCGGCATCATCACCGTGCTCGACGAATATGGCAAGCGGCAGGACGAAATCGACTTCGAACGAAAGTCTGCCGGTGTCAGCGACCAGCGCCTTGCCGAACTGCGCTCGAAGGAAATCAGCAACCAGCTTTCCGGTATGGTGGCGCTGACCGGTGCGGCCAAGGGTTTCTTCGGCGAGCACAGCAAGGGCTACAAAGCGATGGAGGCCGCCGAGAAGGCGCTTGCGGCGATCCAGCTGGCGCGCACGGCGGTCGATGTCGCGGGCGGCGCGGCGCGCATGTTCGCGACGCTCGGTCCTTTCGCCTTCCCCGCCGTCGCCGCGATGCTGGCTGTCATGGCATCGCTCGGCTTCAAGGGTGGCGGCAGTTCGTCCAGCTACACCCCGGAAACCAATGACGGCACCGGCACCGTGCTGGGCGACAGCGGCGCGAAATCCGACAGCATCAAGCGCGCAATCGACAGCCTGAAGGAAGTCGACACGGCGATGCTCGGCTATTCGCGCGAGATGGCGGCGTCGCTCAAGTCGATCGAGAGCCAGATCGGCAACCTTGCCACGCTGGTGCTGCGCGCCGGGAACGTCAATGCATCGGCGGGCATCAGCACCGGCTTCGCGACCGACACGACGGGCAAGATCCTGTCGGGCATCGCGACCGGTGGCGGGCTGTTGTCCAGCATCCCGATCGTGGGCGGCGTCTTCAAGGCGATCGGGAGCGTCATCGGCTCGCTATTCGGTACCAAGACCAGTGTGATCGGCAGCGGTCTTTATGGTGCTGCGCAAAGCCTGGGCGACATTCTCGCCAACGGCTTCGATGCCGATTATTACAGCGACATCCAGAAGAAGAAAAAGACCTTCGGGATCACCACGTCGACCAAATATTCGACGCAATATACCGACGCGGATCCCGGCCTTGAAAACCAGTTCACGCTGATCCTGCGCACGTTCAGCAACGCGATCCTGCTGTCGGCCGCGCCGCTGGGCGAGGCGACGAACGCGGTTGAGCAGCGGCTGAACAGCTTTGTCGTCAATATCGGCAAGATCGACCTGCAAGGGCTGACCGGCGCGGAGATAGAGGAAAAGCTGACGGCAGTGTTCGGCGCGGCGGCCGATAATATGGCGAAGGCGGCGATCCCCGGCATCGAGCGGTTCCAGCAGGTGGGAGAAGGTCTGTTCGATACGCTCGTCCGCATCGCCTCGGTGGCCGAGACGGTGACATCTTCACTCGACCTGCTCGGTGCATCCTTCGGGGGCTTGACGCTGGACATGAAGATCGCACTCGCCGACCGGTTCGACAGCCTGAGCGATTTCACCAGCGCGATCGATGCCTATTTCGAAGCCTTCTATTCGCCTGCGGAACAGGCGGCGGCGCGCACCACGCAGTTCGCGAGCGCCTTTGCCAGCCTCGGCCTCTCGATGCCCGCCACGCTGACCGCGTTCCGCGAACTGGTCGAGGCGCAGGATCTTACCACCGAGGCCGGGCAGGCGACCTATGCAACCCTGCTCCAACTGGCCCCGGCCTTCGCGGATCTGCAAACCTCGCTGCTCGGCGCCAAGAGCGCGGCCGATATCGTGAACGAGCGGCAAGATCTTGAGCGGCGGCTGCTCGAATTGCAGGGCAATACCGCCGCGATCCGCGCACTGGACCTTGCCCAGCTCGATGCCAGCAACCGCGCGCTGCAAGAGCAGATATGGGCGCTTCAGGACGCGCAGGAGGCAGCGGCGGCAGCGGATCGGCTGCGCGAAGCGTGGAAGTCGGTCAGCACCAGCATCATGGACGAGGTGCGGCGCATCCGGGGCCTGACCGGCGCCAATGACAATAGCACCTATGCCTCGCTGCTCGGCCAGTTCAACGCGGCGACGACGGCCGCGCGCCTCGGCGATCAGGAGGCGGCCGGGAAGCTGACGAGCCTGTCTCAATCGCTTCTGTCGGCCGCTGCCGACGTCGCGACCAGTCGGCAGGAACTGGACCGCATCCGCGCGCAGACGGCGGCCAGCCTCGAAGGTACCAATGCGGCGATCAGCGCGCTGGCGAAAAGCGGTTCCACCTCGACGGCGAGCACCCTCGCAGCGGCCGCCACGGCCGCGCAGGTCAGCGGCGCGACTGACACCACCGCCAACGACAATCTGGCCGCAGAGGTCAAATCGCTGCGCGAGGAGCTGAGCCGGATGCGCGAGGAGAACAACGCCGGTCACGCGGCCACCGCGAGCAATACCGGCGCGGTGAAGCGCCATCTCGACAACGTGACGGCACAGAGCGGCGGCGATGCTATCGCGACGGTGGCCGCCGCATGAAGGTCATCCGCCCGGTCAGCGTGACCGATGAAATCCTTGTCAGCAGCAGCGTGGCGGAGGCCGACTATCCCGAATGGTCGGCGGGCACCACCTATGCGCTTGGCGCGCGCGTCATCAAGGCGGCCACCCATCGCGTCTATGAGAGCATCATCGCCGATAATATCGCCAATGACCCCGCCTCGCCGCTGGAAGACGCGTGGGTCGATGCTGGCCCGACGAACCGCTGGGCGATGTTCGATGCGGCGGGCGGCCCGCAGACGCGCGACGCCGACGATATCGTCGTCCAGTTGGCCCCGCCCTCGCCGGTATCCTCGCTTGGCCTGCTCGATGTCGCGGCCGCCACAGTGCAGGTCCAGGTCATCGTCGGCGGCGACACCATCCTTGATGATGTGGTTGGCGCGCCGGGCACGAACCTGACGTTCCTCGACCTGCCTGCCCTCGCCGGTCAGCAGATCGTCGTCACGCTGACCGCGCCTGTCGGCACGAGCGCCTCGATCGGCAAGCTGGTGATCGGCGATGCCTTCGACCTGGGCCAGACCGAGGACAAGCCCACCGTCTCGATCACCGACTATAGCCGCCGTGAAACCGATGATTTCGGGGTGACGAAAGTGATTGAGCGCGCATGGGCGCGCCGCGTCACCGCCCGTTCCCGCATCGACTCCTTCGAGGTGGACGCGGTGCAGCGGTTCCTTGCCGCGATCCGCGCGACCCCCGCGCTGTGGATCGGCGAAGAAGGCTTCGAGGCGCTGGGCCTCTTTGGCTTCTACAAGGATTTCTCGATCGACCTTCAGGTCGGCACGACGAGCTATTGTTCGCTGACGGTCGAGGGTCTGCCGAGCGCGGACGTGCCGGTGGTGGTGTCCGAACCGGCGGTGCAGGGGGCAAGCAACCTGCTGGTGGTCCCTCCGGTTGCGCTGACCGATGCGATGCTGGTCAGCAGCAGCGTGGCGGAAGACGATTATCAGGAATGGCTGTCTTCGCGTACCTATGAGGCGGGCGACCGGGTGATCTGGCCCGCGACGCACCGGATCTATGAGAGCCTGATGCCGGGCAACCTCGGCAATCCCCCCAGCAGCGATGCCGCATGGATGGACCTTGGCCCGACCAACCACTGGGCGATGTTCGACGCGGCGCTGGGTACGGCGACCGAGGCAACGGGATCGATCACCGTGACGATCGCACCCGATGAGCCGGTGACCGCCCTTGCCGTGCTCGACGCCGACGGTGCGACCGTGCGGGTGCAGGCCGGGGCCTATGACCAGACCCGCGCCATCATCGGCGGGATGGTGACGTTCCTCGACCTCGATATCGCGGCTGGCGCCGATATTGCGGTGACGATCGCGGCGGCGGATGCTGGCGATCCGGTATCGGTCGGGACGATGCTCTGGGGTGCGCAGGTGCCCCTCGGGGTGACGGAAGCCAGCCCGACCGTCTCGATCACCGACTACAGCCGCAAGGAGGCCGACGATTTCGGCAATACGGTCGCGGTAGAGCGGGCATGGGCGAAGAACATGGCCGTCAGTTCGCTGGTTCGCACCGACGCGGTGGATGGGCTGCTGCGCATCATGGCGTCGCTCCGCGCGCGCCCGGCGCTGTGGATTGGCGATGATGGTTTCGACAGCCTGACGATCTACGGCTTCTACAAGGATTTCTCGGCGGAACTGTCGGAAGCGACCAGCGGCTGCGCCTTCTCGATCGAGGGGCTGTCGAAGGCGCCGAAGGTCGCGGATGCCGACACGTCGATCGCGCTGGTGATCTCCTATCAGAACGCGGCGACGAAGCCCGCCACCCCGGCCTTTGGCAGCGGACAGACGCCGGAAGGCTGGACATCCGCCCCGGTCGATCTGCCAGAGGGGCAATATCGCTGGGCGACGCAAGCCGAGTTTCGCGGGTCGGAGCAGCGGACCGAATGGTCCAGCCCGGTCGCGGTCGCGGGCGTCAGTTGGGCGGATGTCATCGACAACGATCCCGACAATCCCAAGCCCGAGAGCGGCGCGACCGTCGGCGCGACGCCGGAGCAGGTCAGCTTGCTCGACCAGCTTGCCAGCGACACGTCGACAGCGCTCGCGAATATCGCCGACGCCTTCCTGGCGATCACCAGCATGCAGGCCGACGCATCGGCGCTGGCGGATCGCGTCCTTTCAGCCGAAGGCGCGATCGACACGGTAGAGTCGACGCAGGCGACGCAAGGCGCGGCGATCACGCTGCTGCAAACCACCGCCAGCACGCAGGCGGGTCAGCTGGCCTCACTGACGACGGAGGTCCGCGCGAGCGGCAATCCGAACTTCCTTCCGAATGGCGGTTTCGAAAATGGCTCTACCGGATGGACTTTGCCCGAAGGAGCGGTGGTCTACACCAATGCGTCGGGCTGGGGTTCCTTCCTCCAGATTAACTTCGAGACGGGCGCCCTCATCAAGAGTGCGTATTGCGACATTACCACGGGCCTGCCTGCCTCTGGCTCTGTCCTCACCATTTCCGGAGACGCCGGGGCGACCGCGAATGTCACCAATATCCGCTTCGACATCTATTGCTATGACGCTTCGGGCAACGAACTCGCTTCGGGTTGGGCGAATTTCAAATCCGGCACCTTCAGCTTCCAGAACAACAACAGCAATCGCGCGGCGATGGCGAACAGCGTCACGATACCGGCGGGCACGACGCGGATCCGCGCACGGTGCCGAGGGCAGGTTTCTGCGCTGGGTGCCAACCAATATGCGCGGTTCCGACTGGTAAAGCTGGAGCGCGGCGCGACGTGGACGCCCTATACGGCGAATGCGAGCATCGTTCAGACCTTCACAACGATCAATGGCCTCAGCTCTTCGGTCGCCGACATGTCCACCACGCTGCTGGCTCAAGGCGCGCAGTTGGCCCTGCACGGCGCCGCGATCAGCGATCTTGAAGGCCAACTCGCCAGCCTGTCGCTCACGCTGTCAGTTGGCTCGAACATGCTGACCAACAGCACGTTCGAGGACGGGATGACCGGTTGGAACCATGTCAACGGCCCCTTCTCTGCATCGCCTAATGATCAATGGGGCTGGGGTCCGTATACCGCTTCTCCGGCGAATATGGTCGATAACCAGTGGCGTTACCTTTGGCGCGACGTGCCGGTCGCGCCGAATGTGCCCTACACTTTGTCGGCGGATCATGCGTTTTTCTTCAGCGGAGTGGGCAGGTTCTATGTGCAGATCGACTATCTGGACAGCGGGGCGAACCCGATCTCCGGAGCCAGCGCTTCGGGGCCGTCGATCGCCACCCCCATCGATTTCGACCCGGAGGACCAGAAGCGGTTCGCGACCGCGCTGACGCTGACCTCGCCGCCGACCGCCGCCTTCGCGCGGATCTATCTGGTGTTCCACAAAACCAGCGGCACGGTTTCGGCCACCTCTGTCCGCCGCGTGAAGTTCGAGCGCGGCACCAAGGCGACGCCCTACAGCCAAGAGGCCAGTGTCTACCAGTCGTTCACCGCGCTGAACACTCTGACGACGAGCATGGCCGATGTCACCACGACGGTCGCCAATCATGGGGTGACGATCGCCAGCCAGCAGACGGCGATCACGACGATCAACGGCAACATCACCACGCTTTTCGGCCGCGTGTCGATGGTCATTGACGTGAACGGATATGCGACCGGCTGGGAGATCAACAATAACGGGTCGTCTGGCAATATGAAGCTGCGATCCGACCTGCTCGAAATTTCGTCTCCGGGCGGCGGTGCGCGCACCGAATATAGCAATGGCAACTGGCGCGTCTATGACGCGGCCGGGACGCTGCGCGCGCGCTGGGGCGTCTGGTGATGCCCGCCGGGTTTGAAGTCTATACGAGCGGCGGCGTCACGATGAGCACGCCGAATTCGCGATGCATGAAATTCCTGGGGGTTGTCGCGGTGTCCAGCGTTTCCAACCCTTCCGGGTCGATCACGGACAGCCGCTTCCTGCTTGGCCGCAAGCCGGACGCATGGTTCATCGCTGGCGGCCTCTACGAGTACAGCCCGGAGATCGTCATTTCCGGTTCCACCCTGTCATGGTCCAACCCCTCCGCCCAATTCTGGATCGGCCGCATAATCTACGGGTTCTGGTAATGGACGCGCTCGGGGAGTCCTACGACGAGGACGGGTATATCCAGTTCTCCAGCGATTTCGTGAACCTACGCTTCACCGGAAAGCAAAGCGGCGTGACAGCGGATCATGGTCTTGGGTCGCAGGCGCTGGGGACACAGAGCAGGATCGTGTTCTATTTCTCGGGGGAGAATCCCCTGCCCGCCTTTTACTGCGCATCGCCCTTCGCCGTGACGCTCATGCAGGATCTGGGATCTGGCAATTATGCTGCGGAGGTGCGGGTCAATGCGGCCGTGGGCACCACGGTCGAAATGTACGTGTTCGATACCGCGCGACCCACGCCCGGCACCACCGGCGATGGACGCTTCGAACTGTATGACGAGACGGGCGCCATCACCTTCTCCCTCAACATGATCGTGGGGCTGTTCGTTGGGGAGATCAATATCAACTACCCTCCGGCGGTGTTCAACGGCGATGCGGGGCGCAAATATGCGGTTTGCGTGCCCTGCCATTTCCAGCGGGTCATTATCTCGGATACCGGCGCGCCCGGCTCTAATCGATATGCATGGAACTGGTCGACGCCGCGCCATGCCATCAACATTACTGCGGGGTCCGTGGGCTCATCCATGTGGACCTTCCGCAGCACCCGCAGCGCGTCGGGCGGCTCCAATGTGACCGCCGGAATTCCCCGCTGCCTCATCGTGGACGTCAACAACCTATAGGAGTGCTCAATGAAAGCATTTGCCCTCGCGGCCGTTATCGCCGCGATGTTCACTAGCCCGTCTCTTGCCCGGTCGCAGGAAGTCCGCCCGCAGGCGACCGTATATATCGACTACAAGGGCGCCTGCGGCGGCACGCTGGTCGAAACCCGCCGCCGCGACCAGATCGAGCGGAAGGCGAAGAAGGCGATCAGGAAGCTGCTGGCGGAAGGCCGCGATGTCCGACTCATCGTTCGCAACGAGAGCCTCCCTTACGGCAGCTTCACGATTTCCGGGCTGCGATCAATGGGCGTCCGCTTCCCTGTCTACAATCGAAATTTCTCCTGCTGATATCGAAAGGCAATCCCCATGTTGCACCTCAAGACTGCCCAAGGCGAGCGGCTGGAACTTCCTGCTCATGCGATCATCGCGGTGATGCGGCCGAGCAGCGGTGATAACCCCTCCGCCATCATCTTCGATATGGGCATGGGGCCGCAGATCGACCAGTTGGGCGATCAATATGGTTTCGTGAAGAAGCTGATCGCCGACAGCAATGCGATGGTCAATCCAATCGAAATCCGGGTGGTGGAGCCGGTGCCCGACGGCGACGGCGCGACGGCCGAGGGCCGCATGTTCTTTCCGCGCGATCGCATCGCCGGGCGGCGGGAAGTCAAGGATGACCAGCGCGGCGTCCGTTCGACGCTGTTCGTCAACCTTCTGGGCAAGCCCATTGTTATCAACGCCGCCGACACGCTGGACGAACTGGACGGCATCGGGCCGGAGCCGAAGCGGCCCCGGCGCCCCTCGAAATCCCCGACAAAAGGAGCATAGCTATGACGGACGAAGCTACCAGCGAAACCACGATCGAAGAAATGATCGCGCAGCAGGCCGATCTGGCGCGCCAGATTGCCGCCCGCAGCATCCCTGAGGTCGAGGCGGCCATAGCGCTGTTCACGACGGACGGCGCGCAGGATCTTCTCGCGCAGACACGGGCGCTCCACAGCCGCTTGGGCGCTGGCCTCGCCAAGCAGAACCTCGCCAATGTGTTGCAGGTGTTCAACCAGGTGCCCAACAATCTGAAGATCGCGCTCAGCGCGCTTCAGCGGGAGGCTGCGGCCTGATTTCATAGGAAGGTGACAGGGTGCATTGGGATGAATGGCTGGCGATCGTTCGCGCGAATATCTGGTGGATCATCGCCGGGATAGGAGGCCGCATGATCTTTCATGGACGCGAGGCGCAGGCCGGGCGGCGGCATTTCTGGGGCAAGGAACTACCGTTCGAGATGCTGGTCGCCGTCGGCATGGCCTTTGTCGGCAAGGCTGTCGCCACCTATTCGGGCCTTGGCCCGGAGCCTGCGACTGCGGCGGCTGGCATCGCCGCCTATCTCGGCCCCCGCGCCATCGATGCGCTCTACGACCGGGCCACGAAGCGGGCTTAGTCGCGCGGCATCAGACAGGATTTCAGGGCGCCTTGGGCGCCTTTTTTATTGGCAGAAAGGATGTGAAGGATGGCGCAGAGCTTTCCCGATTTCGCGCTGAGCGAGGAGTGGTCGGATATCGCCGCCACGGCCGGATATGAGGCCGTCGCGGGCCAGCAGGTCACGGTCCAGTACAAGGGCAGCTATCAGGCCTATGTCTATTTCGGCGGGGCCAGTGCGCCGGGCGCCGGGGATGGCGGCATGCTGCACGCCGGTGCGTCGGTGACCGGCACGGCCGATCATATCTGGGTGCGCGGGCTGATGGACGGCGCGGTCTATATTCAGATCGAGGATTGAGCGATGAGCATGAGCAAGAGCATCAATCCGGGCGCGTTCAATCGCGGCGCGGTCGACAGGTGGGCTGCGGGCAATGGCCTGCCGACGCTGGGCAAGAAGAGCGTGAAGCCCAAGCGCATCCTGTTCCATGGCAACAGCATCCCGGTCGGCTACAACGCGGCCTATCCCACTGGAAATGCGGGCGCATGGGCCAATAGTCCGATTTCCGCGATGAAGCGCGCGCTGATCGGTGCGGGCTATCAGGTGCAGGATGAGTTCTTCGAAGGGACGATGGGATACACGACCGCCGCATCGTTCGCGTCGTTCGATACCCGGCTGACGATCGGCGCGGGATGGGACTTCAATGGGATCATCGCCGCGAACTATGGCGTGCTGCGCAATTCCACGACGCAGAATAGCTGCACGTTCACGCCCACGACCCCGGTCGATAGCGCCACGCTGATTTTCCGTTCGCACGCCCTGGTGGGACTGGCGCAGGCGACGCTCGGCGCCATCACCAAGACGCTCGACATTCCGGCGACCTACGGCTTCTATCGCATCGATTTCGCGCCCTCCGATGGCGTGGTGCTCGGCAATAACGCCTTGCAGTGGAACCGCCGTGCATCGGGCGGCACCGTCGATCTGGCGGCGGTCTACTGTTGGAACAGCAGGCTGCCGTCGTTTCAGCTGCTGAACGCCTCGGCATCCGGCGCCCGCGCCCAGCATATCGCCAACGCCCAGGACGCAGGCCGTTCGCTCTATTTTCCTGAACTGGTTCTGTCGGCCGGGGATGAGGCATGGTGGATGACGGTGGCGAACGACTGGCGTGCAAATGCCCTGCCGCCCATGAATGATTTCCGAGGGTACGCGGAAGCATGGGTCCAGCGCCGTCTGGACAATGGGATCATCCCCCGCATCATCGTCGATCCCCGCACCGCTCTGACCGGCGGCACTGCAACCGTGACGGACATGGACGCCTACACCGCGACGCTTCAGGAGGTCGCAGCCGCCAAGGGCGCCAAATATTACGAGATGAAGGACCGCTGGGGCGAATATGCCGACGCGGCCGCCGCTGGCCTGATGGTAGGCGGCACCGATTATTTTCACCCCAACTGGTACGGCGCGCAGGATATGGGCCAGTTCCTCGCCCAGATCGCGCTGTCGGCCTAGCAGGAGAAGCCGAAATGGACGGAATTTACACGGTCACCGGAACGATCACGATGCGTGTTGGCGCGGAGGATCTGGAATCGGCCCAGCTGGCGCTGACCCAGCGCGCTGTCGAACTGAGCGATTTGTCGCCCGGCAATATCATCGTCGAGGTCGATCCCGCCGATGTGGCGATCGAGGCGGGCTAGGATAGCAAAAGCCCGGCAGCGTTGGCGCCGCCGGGCAGTGAAAGGAAGATCGCTCTCCCTTCGGGTCGCGCCGGGAGTATATCGCGATCCGCGCCGAGTCGCATCCTCTGGATTGTGGATGCGACCGTTGACCATCAGAAACGGCCTTTCGTGAGAGACAAGCGGGGTTGAGTGTGGCGCGTGAG
The DNA here is from genome assembly GCF_014196495.1 of Sphingobium jiangsuense. Lineage (GTDB taxonomy): Bacteria > Pseudomonadota > Alphaproteobacteria > Sphingomonadales > Sphingomonadaceae > Sphingobium > Sphingobium jiangsuense. Next base: position 258,475 of record NZ_JACIDT010000002.1, on the reverse strand, counting down.
AGCCAAGGTCGCGCCTCGATCCGGGCGCGGTCGCCCATTTCGTCATTCAGCAGGCGGTCCTTTCGGGCCGCCTTTTTCTTTGGGGAAAGCATATGAGCATCGACGACGTCATCGAGGAGATCATCCGCGTCGAAGGCGGCTATGTGAACGACAGCCGCGACGCGGGCGGCGAAACCAAATATGGGATCACCATCGCAACGGCGCGCGCCAATGGCTATAGCGGGCCGATGCGCGATCTGCCCAAATCGCTGGCGATCGAGATCTACCGCCGCCAATATGTCATCGCGCCCGGCTTCGACAAGATCGGGGCGCTCTCGCAGCCGATCGCGGCCGAGTTGGTCGATACGGGGGTGAACATGGGACCGACGGTTGCGGGTCGTTTCCTCCAGCGCGCGCTCAATGCGCTCAACAATCAGGGACGTTCGTGGCCCGACCTCGTGGTCGATGGCGCGGTCGGCGCAAAGACGCGCGAGGCGCTGGCGGCCTATCTCCAGCAGCGGGGGCGCGAGGGCGAGGCCGTTCTTCTCAAGGCCCTGAACGCGTTGCAGGCCGTCCGCTATATCGAGCTGGCCGAGGCGCGCGCGGCGAACGAGGCCTTCGTCTATGGCTGGCTGCGCACGCGGGTGGCCTGATGCGCGACTGGGTGCGCCCGGCCATCATCGCGGGCTTTGCGGGCTTCATCCTTGGTGGCGCCAGCGTGTCGGCGATCATCGGCACCATGTCCGCGCAGACCGCGCGGGATTTCGCGACCGGGGCGGGCGTGTGGCTGAACGTCATCCCGCAGGGCTTCTATGACCTGATTTCGTTCTTGGGTGTCGGCTACATTGCGGCGCGCTCGGCCGACAAGTTCACCGACGCGAAGAAGGCACAGGCCGAGGCCGATGCGGTGAAGCACTATAGCGAGGCGCAGGCGCGCCGGGCGAGCATGGAGACGCAGGAATGATCGGAACCATCATCACATTTGTGCGCGACTCGACGGCCGCCAGGATCGTGCTGGCCGGGCTGGCGGCGCTGCTGGTGGTCGCCCTGCTGGTACGGTGGGTCGATCGCGCGCAGGACCATGCCGTCGAACAGGCGGCCGAGGCAGGCCGGGCCGACCAGCGCGCTGGCGATCTTCAGGAAACCATCCACCGGATAGAGGAGGCGCAGGATGCGCGGGATGAGATACGCAATAGCGCTGGCAGCGCTCGCTATGACGAGTGCGTGCGGTCGGCCGGTGCCACCGCCGCGAACTGTCAGCGATTTCTGCCTCGTTGATCGGGCCATCCCGGTCGCCGTCGCGCCTGCCGAGGGCTTTGACGACCGGGGCAACCTGTTCGATACCGACGCGACCGTCGGCGCGCTGCTGGAACATAATGCGGCGTGGCGGAGGCTGTGCGGAAACTAGCGATCGTCCGCCAGAGCGGCGTCGGGGTGCTCGGCCAGATACCGCGCCGCTAGCGCGGTGCGGCGCTCGATCGGTGCCTGTCCCCTCTCCATCTGCCCCACGAGTACCCGCGACACGCCGAGGGCGTCGGCAAATTCCTGCTGGGAGAGGCCGAGGGCCTTTCGGAGTTCCTTCAATTCATCGGGTTGCATCGTCGCCTCGCTCGTCATATATTCGGCTTTGGCTCCCGTCCCGCTTCTTGTGGCGGTTCCGAGAGCCGGTCAGGTTAGAAGCGGATTTTGAGGATCAGTCTGATCCGCTTCCATTTGAACCGGAGATAGAGATTGAACATCTCGTTTCTCCTGTCCGTCACCGGGGCCTAGTCCCCGTTGACAGGAATATTGATAAGCTACTTATCATTTCCGGTCAAGGAAAAAGATAAGTAGCTTTTCTTTTATACGACCGCTGTCTGCGCAGCTTCAAATGGCAGGGCCAACGCACATGCGTCCGCATAGTCGCCCGTCAGCCATGCTGCATAATCCTCTGGCGCGAGGATGACCGGCATCGCCTTGGGATGCTTCGGTGCGATGAGATCGTTCGGGGCGCAGGTCAGAAACGCATAGACAGGACCGGCATCAGGGTGGACCTTCCAAATGCCCGCGAACGCGGCAACCGGCTGGCCCTTCACGCTAAACCACCAGTTCAGATCATCCGGTGCGGCGCGATCGATCGCCGCCTTTGGTTCGGCAAACTCGGTGAACGGCACAAGGCAGCGGTGCGCCGGCGTCTCCAACCAGCGGCTCCACATGCCCAGCCTCAAATTCCGGGCGTTGGTGTACCAGTCGTAAAGATAGGCTGATTGACCGGCTTTCGGCTTGATTTTGCGCTCGCGTTTGTTTTCCGGGAAGCCCCACAGCATTGTGTCAAGGACGCGCCGCCCGCCCTCCTCCCGAACGATCATCCCCGGCTTGCCCGGCGCGCTATAGTCTTTCTCCATCGCAATCTGCGAAGTCGCTATCCGGTCGATGCCCATCGGCAGCAGCAGCTGGTCACGCGGCACTTTCAATCTATAGAGATTGCACATGGACGCCTCCTAGCCTCGCCAGCGGCTGACGATCCTCTTCCATTCCCTGTCGGTTGGCAATGGGAGGCTGATCTGCGGCGGCTCGCGCACCAGTTCGATCCGGATCGGTCGAACGCGGCGCCCGAAGCGGTGCGCGCAAGGGCGACACCAGAAGCACTTGCAGGCGCGCTTCAGATCGTCATCCCAGCCAAGCCGATGAAAATGATACCAGAGGCCGTGGGGATCGAAGGTCGCGCTGTGCTCGCAGCGGCAGATAACCTTGACCGTATAGTGCCAGGCAGCGGCCTCGAAGAGATTGGTCGCGATCTTGAGGCCGTCCTTGCTGTAGCGTGCCACGTCACCTCACGCGGGCCTGCCGCCTGTGCCACGCCAGCGCGCCCGTCATGAATGGGCCATCATCGCGCTTTCCTTCGCGTATCTCTCGAATGAACTGCCTGTTGCTTAAGCCCCGTCGCTCCAGTTCATCGGCGACGGACGCGCGGATTTCGTCTATCTGTTCCATGTGAACATAAAGAGAACAAATAGAGCGAGTCGGTCAAGCGGGTTGCGATGGTTTGATGTCAACGAAAGCGCCTCTCACGAGAGACAAAGGCATTTGGCGTCATTTCGTTAGAGGCAGAGGGTGGACGAAACGCCCACCCCTAGCTTGCGCGAAATTTGCGTGAATTTCACGCAAAAAGCCGCTTTGTTCCTATTCCGTTCATGCTTCTGCGTTTCAGAAAATGGCGGAAAACAGCCATTTTTCATCATGGCCCTTTCGTTGACATCGTAGGGGTCGCAAGTTCAATCCTTGCCACGCCCACCATGAAAATCCCGCAGGTCCAGCGACTTGGCGGGATTTTTCATATGTGCGGCACGTCACAGGCGCGGCACCGGAAAGTCCGCAATTGAGAAATCGCCGCCGCCCCGCTAAGCAATGGGCAAGGCCGACCGGCGGGCTGCCCAAAACATAATGCCCGACAAAGCCGGTGGCCGGGAGGAGAATTCCCGTCCCGATGCAACTGAGCCATTTCGACCTCAACCTGCTGCGCGCGCTCGACATATTGCTGGAGGAGCGCAACGTCACCCATGCGGCGAAGCGGCTGTGCATCACGCAGCAGGCCGCGAGCAGCGCGCTACAACGCCTGCGCCGCCATTTCGACGACGAGTTGCTGACGCGGGTGGGCCGCAATCTCGAACTCACTCCGCTGGCCCGCTCGCTGGTCATCCCGGTGCGGGAGGCGCTGTTGAGCGCGCAGGCGGCGCTTGATACGCGGCCGGATTTCGACCCCGCCACCGCCCATTATACCTGCCGCATCGCGATGAGCGATTATTGCCTGCACGTCATCCTGCCCCATCTGCTCCGCTATCTGGCGGCCAAGGCGCCGCGCATACAGTGCATGGTGGAGCCGATCAGCCGCAACACCTTCCTGCGGCTGGAAATGGGCGATCTGGATTTCTGCCTGACCGCCGCCGACCTGCGGCTCTACGGGCAGCACAAGCCGACCCGGCATATCCGCACCATGTCGATATTCCGCGACGATTTCGTCTGCGTCGCCGACCCCGCCCATGTCGACATAAGCGACGGCATGTCGCTGGCGACCTATCGTCAGGCGCGGCACAATATCGTGGATTTCGGCGCGGGGGTGAAGACCATCGTCGAAAATGCGTGGGCGGCGATGGCGACGGATTTCGACATCGGGGTGAAGGTGCCCAATTTCGCCGCGCAGCTCTTCATGCTGCCCGGCACGCCCTTCGTCGCGACGGCCCAGCGGCGGCTGGCGAACACGCTGGCGCCCCGCCTCGGTCTGGCGGTCGCCGAATGCCCGGTGAAGATCCCGCAACTGCACGAAAAGCTGTTCTGGCACGACCGGCGGGAGCTGGACCCGGCCCATATCTTCATCCGCATGGCTTTCGGCCTGATCATCGAGCAGGCGGGCGTCCCGCCGGAAGCCGAGCCACAACTCTAGCTTGTAGTACCTATCTGCCGATAGTGTTTTCCAGCACCCGGCCTTCGCATCATGCTTCCTCCAACGAAACGCAAAGACGTTCAAAAAGGAGGGGGTTATCATGGCGCTATCAGCACGCATTCATGCCTTTGTCAGCCTCGCCGCCCTGAGTTGGGCCGGCGCGGCGCACGCGCAATCCGCCGGCACGGCGGCGGCCGACGACATCGCCAATGCCGGGGATATCATCGTCACCGCGCAGAAGCGGTCCGAGAGCGTGCAGGACGTGCCGCTGGCCGTTTCCGCCGTCGGCGGCGCCGCGCTCGACCGGTTCGGCGTCAGCAACCCGCTGCAACTCGGCGCGGCCGTGCCCAATTTCAACCTTCAGACCAACAGCGGCGTCACCTATATCTATCTGCGCGGCGTCGGGAACAATTTCCTCGGCCTCGGCATCGACAGCAACGTCGCCTATCACGCCAATGGCGTCTATATCGCCCGGCCGCGCGCGCAGGTCGCCAGCTATTTCGACGTCGACCGGATCGAGGTGGTGCGCGGGCCGCAGGGCGACCTTTACGGCCGCAACGCGACCGGCGGATCGATCAACGTCATCAACCGCAAACCGACGCAGGACACCACCGGCAACATCAATATCGACATCGGCAATTACGGGCTGGTGCAGGGCGAGATGGGCATCGGCGGCGCACCGGTGCCGGGCAAGATCGCCGTGCGTGCGGCGGCCTTCTTCATCGACCGGGGCGGCTACGGCAAGAACGAGGCGACCGGCAAGGATATCGACACCCGCAAGGAACAGGCCGCCCGCATCACCATCGACCTGACGCCGACCGAAAATCTGAGCCTCGAACTGGCCGCCGATTATTTCCACGCCAATGACAGCTTCGGCGTCGTGCATCAGGCGGGCGGCGCGCTGCCCGGCGTGCCGACCTATGCCGAAAGCGTCGGCAACCGCCCGTCGACCATCCGCAACGTGGTTTCCGGCGTCGATCCCTATCGCCGCATCCGCGTGTGGGGCCTTGCCGGGACGCTCAACCTCGATCTGGCGGACAATCTGTCGCTCAAATCGATCACCGCCTATCGCAAGTCCCGCTTCCGCGCGCTGGACGAACTGATCGGCACCAGCCCGTCGCAAGGCGCCATCAGCCAGTTCGAGGGGCAGCATCAGTTCAGCGAGGAAGTGCAGCTGCTGGCCAACGGCTCCAACTGGGATTTCATCCTCGGCAGCTATTATTTCACCGAATCCGTGGAAGGCTTCATCCACATCCCGATGTATATCGCGCCCGGTGCGCAATTCGACCAGCGCGGCAGCGGCAAGACCAAGGCCTATGCCGCCTTCGCGCACGGATCGCTGGAATTCGTAGACAATTGGAAGCTGATCCTCGGCGCGCGCTACAGCCATGAGAAGCGCTCCGCCGACGGCACCTTCACCGCGCCGTTCGTGCCGATACCGTCGGGCGGGGAAAAGAGCTTCAACGCCTTCACGCCCAAGGCCACGCTGCAATTCGAACCGTCGCCGAACCTCAACCTCTATGCGGGCATTTCCAAGGGGTTCAAGAGCGGCGGCTTCACCATCGGCGTGCCCGGTCCCGGCACCGACCCGGAAAAGCTGCTCAGCTACGAAGCCGGCCTGAAGGCGCAATTGTTCGACCGGCACCTCACCGCCAATCTCGCCGCCTTCTGGTATGATTACAAGGATCTGGTCGTCACCCGCATCGTCGGCGCCGCGACCATCGACGAGAATGCGGCCAAGGCGACGATCAAGGGGTTGGAGGCGGAAATCACCGCGCGGCCGACCAACCGGCTGCGGATCGACCTGTCGCTGGGCCTGCTCGACGCCAGCTATGACGAATATGTCACGCCCGACCCGCTGGATCCGGCCGCGGGGCCGGTTTCCCTCGCCGGGAACCGCCTGCCCGGCTCGGCCAAATATACCGCCCGCCTCGGCGCGCAATATGACATTCCGGTCGGCGCCAACGGCGCCCGGATCAGCCTCAACGGCGACGCGCTCTTTTCCGGCGACATGTATTTCGACCCCTATGAGCATGCCGGTTCCTACCAGCCGTCCTATTCCATCTACAACGCATCGCTGACCTATCACAGCGGCGACTGGTGGAGCCTTTCGGCCTGGGGCCGTAACCTGGGCGACCGGACGATCGTGTCCAACCAGCTCATTTCGGCGGATCTCTGGGGCTTTCCGCGCCTCACCTATCTGCGGGACCCGCGCACCTATGGCGTGTCCTTCAAGGCCAATTTCTGAACGGAGGAATGGACCGATGGCCATTATCGGCATCGAATCCCTGATTTACGAGGTAAGCGACCTCGCCCTTTGCGTCCGCTTTTTCGAGGATTTCGGCCTCGGCACGGCGGAACGGGAGGGGGAAGGCTTCCGCTTCGGTCTCACCGAAGGGTCCAGCGTCGTGCTCCGCCCGCGCGGCGGATCCGCGCTGCCGCCCAGCCCGATGGAGGGCGACGGCGTGCGGCAGGTCGTCTGGGGCGTGGACAGCGAAAAATCGCTCGAAGCGCTGGTGGCGGGGCTCGCCGCCGATATCGAGGTGCGACGGGCGCAGGACGGCACCGCCCATTTCCTGACGCCCTTCGGCATCGCGATGGGGCTGCGCGTCTTCGACCGCAAGCCCGTCGTCTATGCGCCCGATCCGGTCAATGCGCCCGGCCGGGTCAACCGGCTGAACCAGCACCGCAAATGGCGGGAACGGGCTCGGCCCAAGGTCATCAACCATGCGGTCTGGGCGATCCCGGAGTATGAGGCGGGCTATGCGTTCATGCGCGACAGGCTGAACTTCCGCCTGTCGGATCATCAGCGCGGCTTCGGCATGTATCTGCGCGCGGACGGCTCGATCAACCATCACAATATCCTGCTGCTCAACGCCAACGCCCCCTTCCCCGGCATGGACGGCAAGGTGCGCTTCCACCACGCCAATTTCGGGGTGGAGGATATCGACGAGATCATGACCGGCGCCAACCACATGACGCGCAAGGGGTGGAAAGGGTCGCATCTGGGCCTTGGACGGCACCGGATCGATTCCGCGCTCTTCTACTATCTGCCCTGCCCGGCGGGGGGCGAGGCGGAATATGGCGCCGATGCCGATTATGTGGACGACAACTGGGTGCCGCGCGACTGGGTGAGTCCCCTCTTCGCCTTCGCCCATTTCACCCACGACCTGCCCGCCTTCCTGCGGCAGGCGCCGAGCTGGGACGTCCGCTACCTGACGCAGGAAGCGCCGCAGGCCAATGGAGGAACCAACTGATGCCCGTCGTCTCGCGCGTTCTCGTCATCGGCGGAGGCATTGGCGGGCTGGTCGCCGCCCGCGCGCTGCGCCTCCGGGGGATCGCCGTCGATCTTGTCGAGAAGGAACCGCAATGGACCGTCTACGGCGTCGGCATCATCCAGCCCAACAACTTCCTGCGGGCGATGGACCGGGTCGGCCTCGCGCAGGACTGCCTCGACAATGGATCGGCGTTCAACGGCTGGCGGGTGCATGACGCGCAGGGCAATGTGCTGTTCGATCCGCCGGGGCCGCGCGACGCCGCGCCCCACCTGCCCGCCAATAACGGCATCACCCGTCCCCGGCTGCACGATGTGCTGATCAGGGGCGCGACCGATGTGGGCGCCGATATCCGCCTCGGCACCACCGTGACCGCGTGGAAGGACGATGGCGCCGGCGTCGATGTGACGTTCAGCGACGGCAGCGCACGCCGCTACGATCTGGTCATCGGCTATGAAGGCGCCTTCTCGCCGACGCGCAGGCAGCTTTTCGGCGACGACTATGCGCCGCACTTCAACGGACAGGGCTGCTGGCGCTATAATTTCCCTCGCCCGGCGGAGATGGACACCGGCATGGTGTTCTTCGGCCCGGACACCAAGGTGGGACTGGTGCCGCTGTCCCCGACGCTGATGTACATGTTCATCGTCACCGCCGAAAAGGACGGCACCTGGCATGAAGGGCCGACCGTGACGGAGGAGATGCGCAACCGGCTTAAGGGCTATGGCGGTCTCGTCGCCCGGCTGCGCGATCAGATCACCGATCCGGCAGCCGTCGTCTACCGGCCGATGCTGACCATGCTGGTCGACAAGCCGTGGCACAAGGGGCGCGTGCTGCTCGCCGGGGACGCGGTGCATACGACGACACCGCATCTGGCGCAGGGCGCGGCGATGGCGGTCGAGGATGCGGTGCTGCTGGGCGAGCTGCTGGGCGGCGACGGCACGCTGGAAGCGGCGCTGGGGGAATTCATGCGCCGCCGCCTCGATCGCGTCCGCTACGTGGTCGAATGCTCGGCGCAGCTCGCCGCTTGGGAGCTGGAGCAATGGAGCGGCGTCCGCAATCCCGACGCCGATCAGGGTGGCCTGCTGCATCGCGCGACCCATGCGCTGATGGCGGATTATTGAGAGGAGCGAGCCCCATGTCCTTTCTCCGCAACTGCTGGTATGTCGCGGCCTGGCAGGACGAAATCCCCGATGGGGGGAGCTTCCACCGCCGCATCCTCGACGAGGACATTCTCTTCGCGCGCGACGCGCAGGGAGCGGTGCATGCGATGCGCAACCGCTGCCCGCACCGCTTCGCCCCGCTGTCGCTGGGCGAGCGCATCGGTGATGTGATCGAATGTCCCTATCACGGCCTGCGCTTCGACCTTGACGGTCGCTGCGTGATGAACCCGCAAGGCGACGGCCATATCCCGCCCAATGCGAAGGCGCAGACCTATCCGGTCGAGGAGCGGCATATGCTCGTCTGGATCTGGATGGGCGCGCCGGATCGGGCCGATCCCGCCACCATTCCCGCGCTGGCCGGGCTGGACCCGGATCGCTACGCGATCAACCGCGGCTATATGCACACGCCCGCCAATTACGAATATATGACCGACAACATCATGGACCTCGGCCATATCGAGTTTCTGCACAAGGGCCTGCTGGGCAGCGAGGCGGTGCGGCGGGCGGAGGTCGACGTGAAGCAGGACGGCGACATCGTCCATTCCAACCGCCTGACCCGCAACGAGATCCTGCCACCCGCGCTCGATGCGCTCTACGAATGCAACGGCGCGCCGGTGGATCGCTGGCTCGACGTCACATGGTATCCGCCGGGCAATATGCAGCTGGTCGTCGGCGTGACCGGCGCCGGGCAGCCGGAGCGGATCGGCCGGGAAACGCCCGGCGCGCATCTGATGACGCCGGAAACCAGGGACAGCACCCATTATTTCTGGTCCAACGCCCGCGATTTCCGCCGCGACGATGCGGTGCTGCACGCTGCGCTGGACGAAGGTTTCCGCATCGCCTTCGAGCATCAGGACAAGCCGATGATCATCGCCCAGCACGGCGCGCTCGACGGTGAGGATTTCTGGGATCTGCACCCAGTCATCCTGGAAAGCGATGCGGGCGCGGTCCGCGCGCGGCGCATCCTGCGCAAGCTCATCAGGGAAGAACGGGAAACAGAAGCATGTCGAAGATAATCATAAGCTGCGCGGTGACGGGATCGGCGCATGTGCCGAGCATGTCGGACGCGCTGCCGGTGACGCCGGAGGAAATCGCCGGTCAGGCGATCGCCGCGGCGGAGGCGGGCGCGGCGATATTGCACCTGCATGCCCGCATGCCGGAGGACGGACGCCCCACCGGCGACCCGGACGTCTATGGCCGCTTCCTGCCCGTCATCAAGCAGGCGACCGACGCGGTGGTCAACATCACCACCGGCGGGTCGATCACCATGACGGTCGAGGAACGGCTGGCGGCGGCGGTCCGGTTCAAGCCGGAACTGTGCTCGCTCAACATGGGCTCGATCAACTTCGCCTTCTTCCCGGCCGCCAACCGGATCAAGAGCTGGAAGCATGGCTGGGAAGAAGCCTATATCAGGAATTCGGACGATTATATCTTCCGCAATACCTTCCGCGACATCGCCTATATCCTCGAAACCCTGTCCGAGGCGGGAACCCGGTTCGAGCATGAATGCTATGATGTGGGGCATCTCTACAACCTCGCCCATTTCCTCGACCGGGGGCTGATCAGGCCCGGCTTCTTTCTCCAGATGGTGTTCGGCATATTGGGCGGCATCGGGGCCGATCCCGACAATCTGATGTTCATGAAGCAGACCGCCGACCGCCTGTTCGGCAAGGACGCCTATCAATGGTCGGTGCTGGCCGCCGGGCGGCATCAGATGCCGTTCCTGACGCAGGCGGCGCTACTGGGCGGGCATGTGCGCGTCGGGCTGGAGGACAGCCTGTTCATCGAGCGCGGCGTGCTCGCCGCCTCCAACGCGCAGCAGGTGGAGAAGATCAGGCGCATCCTCGCCGAAATGGGCCATGAACCCGCGACACCGGCCGAGGCCCGCGCGATGCTCGGCCTCAAGGGCGGCGACCGGGTGGAGTTCTAGACCATGGCAAGACGGATTATCGACCTTTCCATCTATCTGGAAAACGACGTGATCTCCGATCCGCCGCCGTTCCGGCCGAAGATCGACTATATCGACCACAAAATGTCGGTTCCCGATCTGGCGGGCTTCTTCCCCGGCCTGAAGCCGGAGGGCCTGCCCGATGGCGAGGCATGGGCGATCGAGAAGGTGGAGCTGATCACCCACAATGGCACCCATCTCGACGCACCTTATCATTTCGCCTCGACCATGAACAAAGGGGAACGCGCGATCACCATCGACGAGGTGCCGCTCGACTGGTGCTTCCAGCCCGGTGTCAAGCTCGACTTCCGCCATTTCGCGGACGGCTATGTCGTGACCGCGCGGGATGTGGAGGCGGAGCTGGAGCGGATCGGGCACAGCCTCTCGCCGCTGGAGATCGTCGTCGTCAACACCTCGGCGGGCCGGCGCTACGGGCAGGACGATTATGTCACCGCCGGTTGCGGCATGGGTTATGGGGCGACCATCTATCTGCTGGAGCGCGGTGTGCGGCTGACCGGCACCGACGGCTGGAGCTGGGACGCGCCCTTCGTCCACACGAAACAGAAATATCTGGAGACGGGCGACGCGGGGCTGATCTGGGAAGGGCATAAGGCGGGGCGCGACATCGGCTATTGCCACCTCGAGAAGCTGCACAATCTGGAGGCGCTGCCCGCCACCGGCTTCACCATCGCCTGCTTCCCGATGAAGATCCGCGCCGCCTCCGCAGGGTGGACCAGAGCCGTCGCGATAATCGAGGACTGAAATATGCCCGCTTCCCCCAACCCGCTGCGCGACTGGCGCGTCGATCCGGCCGCGATCCGCCATGTCGGCACCGGCCTGCAACGCCCCGAATGCATCTTGGCCGAACCGGACGGCACGCTGTGGAGCGCCGACGCGCGCGGCGGCGTGATGCGCATCGATGCCGACGGCACGCAGACGCTGATCGCCCAGCAGGCCGACCCGCATTTCGACATCGCCGCCGACGCGGCGGGCAGCCTGCTGTCCGGCACCCTGCCCAACGGCCTCGCCTTCGCGCGCAACGGCGATATCCTGATCGCCAATTTCGGCACCGACCGGCTGGAGGTGATGACACGGCAGGGCCAGACCCGCGTGCTCGCCGACAGCATCGACGGTAAGCCCATGGGCAAGGTCAATTTCGTGCTGCGCGACAGCAGGGACCGGCTGTGGGTGACGATCTCCACCATGGTCAACCCCTGGTCGGACGCCTGCAACTCCACGCTGGCCGACGGCTATATCTGCCTGATCGACGAGCGCGGCGCGCGCATCGTCGCGGACGGCTTCCACTTCACCAACGAAATCCGGCTCGATGCCGACGAGCAATGGCTCTACGTCGCCGAAACCACCGCCAGGCGGGTGACGCGGCTGCGCGTGCTGCCCGACGGGTCGCTCACCGACCGGGAAGTCTACGGCCCGTCCACCTTGGGCGCCGGGATGATCGATGGCATCGCCTTCGACGCCTATGGCAATCTCTGGGCGACGATGATCTTCGCCGACCGGCTGGTCGCGATCACGCCCGAAGGCGACCTGATCGAGCTGCTCGATGATGGCGATCCGCAGGCGACGGCGCGGCTGGAGGCGGAGTTTGCTTCCGGCCGGATCGTCGGCTTCGACACGATGATGGCCTGCGGCGGCGCCATCTGCCCATGGCTCGCCAGCATCACCTTCGGCGGGCCGGACCTTTCCACCGTCTATCTGGGCGGCCTGCGCGCCACCACCATCCCGGCCTTCGCCAGTCCCGTCCCTGGCCTGCCGATGGTCCACTGGAAGGAGCGCCGATCATGACCTTCCTGCGCAATTGCTGGTATTTCGCCGCATGGGCGGACGAGCTGGGCGAGGGCACGCCCCTGTCCCGTCGCATCATCGGCGAGGCGATCCTGTTCTGGCGGCACGGGCGCGCGCTGCATGCCGTCGCCGACAGCTGCCCCCACCGCCTCGCGCCGCTGCACATGGGGCAGATCGAGGGAGAGACGATACGCTGCGGCTATCATGGGCTGGAATTCAGCGGCGCGACCGGCCGCTGCACGCTCAACCCGCATGGCGCGATCACCGGCGCGCTGACGATCCGCGCCTATCCCTGCGTCGAGCGGCACGGCATTATCTGGGTCTGGACCGGGGAAGCCGAGCGCGCCGACCCGACCGCCATTCCCGACATGGGCTTCATCGACCGGGCGGCCGAGCATGCGTTCAGCAAGGGCTATATGCACACGGCGGCCAATCACAAGCTGCTGGAGGACAATATCCTCGACCTCTCGCACGCCGATTATCTCCACCCGCATACGCTGGGCGGCGGGTCGATCACCAAGACCCGCGCCCATGTGGAGGAGCGCGGCGACACGGTGTTCGTGCAATGGCTTTCCACCGGCGAACCGGCCATCCCGATATTCCGCTGCGAGATGCCCGACCCGGACATGGCGACCGACATGTGGACCGAGGTGCTCTGGCATCCCGATGGCGTGATGCTGCTGCGCGTCGGTGCGACGCCGGAAGGGAAGCCGCGCGAGGACGGCGTCGACACCTGGAACGCCCATATCATGACCCCGGAAACCGAGGGGACGACGCATTATTTCTACTGCAATTCCCGCACCTACCGCACCGATGACGCCGCCTTCAACGCTGCGATGGCGGCGGGGCTGCGCCAGGCGTTCGAAACGGAGGACAAGCCGATGATCGAGGCGCAGCAACGCGCGCTCGGCGCGACCGATCTGTTCGACCGCAAACCCGCGCTGCTTTCCATCGACAACGGCTCCACCCGCGCTCGCCGCATCCATGCGCGGCTGCTGGCGGAGGAACGGACGGCGGACGCCTCCCCCTCCCTTTCCGCTCCTGCCTGAAGGACAGATGATGTACGAACCCTTTCCCGGAAATTATGTCTGGAATCTCAGCGTCAATATCTGCCTGTCCATGGGCGGCTGCATGGGCGAGATCGACCAGGCCAATGACGAGGTGCGCGAGATCGCGCGCGAGGGCGCCGACAAGGGCACGGCCGCCTTTTTCGACAGCTGGGGCCGTCTGGCCGACCGGCTGGTCGCGCTGGGCGAGGAATGCGAGGCGGCGGAGCATATGCTCAGCGCCAGCGAAAAATATCGCCGCGCCACCGCCTATTATATGACGGCGGAGCGCATGCAGGCGCGCGACTACGCCCCCCGCCAGCAGATGTACCGCACGATGCTGGACACGATGCAGCGCGCCATCGACACCGGCGGGCTGGGCTGGGAAAGGATCGACATCCCGTTCGAAGGGTCGAACTTCCCCGGCCTCTTCATCCCCGGCCATGGCGAAGGCCCGCGCCCGACGATGGTTTTCTGCAACGGGCTGGACAGCGTGAAGGAGATGATCGCGCTCTCCCTCGACGACAGCTTCGCCCGGAGGGGCATCTCCATCCTCGCCGTCGACCAGCCCGGTGTTGGCGAGGCGCTGCGCCTCAACGGCCTGCCCGCCCTCTACGACACCGAGCGCTGGGCGGGCGCGGCGGTGGACGCGCTGGAACGCCGCGCCGATGTTGACAAGGACAGGATCGGCGTGATGGGCTGGTCGCTCGGCGGCTATTATGCGCCGCGCGCGGCGATCTACGAAAAGCGGTTCAAGCTGTGCGTGGCGTGGGGCGCCAATCACAATTGGGGCGAGTTGCAGGCCCGCCGCCTCAGGAATGAGGGCGAAAACCCCGTCCCCCATTATTGGGACCATGTGATGTGGGTGTGGGGCCAGCCGGATATGGAGGCGTTCATGGCGCTGATGCCCAAGGTGACGCTCAACGGTCATATGAAGAATATGACCGTGCCCTTCCTCATCACCCACGGCGCCAACGACCGGCAGATCCCGCGTGAATATGCCTATCAGAGCCGGGATCAGGCGGTGAACAGCCCGCGCGTCGATTTCAGGCTGTTCACCGAGCGGGAAGGCGGCGTCGAGCATTGCAGCGCCGATTCGATGGAACCGGCAAAAAGCTTCATCGCCGACTGGGTGCGGGATCGCTTCGCGGAAATCTGATCCGGGGCCGCAATCGGGGCTTGCGCCCTCCCTGCCCGGCTGGCAGCGATTGTCGCCGGGCAGGGAGGGCATCGATGGAGATAGAATATCCGTTCCGGTTTCGCTGGAGCAAGGCGATCGAGGCCCGCTTTCGCGCCGCGCCCATCTATCTGAGGCATCATGATTCGATCGAAGGCGTATTCCGCGACGGCGAGGAGGTCACACTCCAATGCCCGATCCTCGTCGAGCCGTTCGCGACCATGCCGGAGGGCGATTTCATGTCCCTCTCCGCCTTTTCCTACAGCATGTCGGCGATGAGCCAGGACACGCGGGTCGGCCGCTATTGCTCGATCGCCAAGAATGTCGAGAAGCTGGGCATCGCCCACCCCACCGACCGCATCACGACCCATGTGATTTCCTTCCGCCATTATTATATCCAGATGATGCGGGACCATTTCGGCACATGCGCGCCGCGCATCCCTTTCGAGGCGGAAAAAGGCCCGGTGGTCATCGGCAATGACGTGTGGATCGGGCAGGACGTCCTCATCCAGCAGGGCGTCACCATCGGCGACGGCGCGGTGATCGGCGCAGGCGCGGTCGTCACGCGGGACGTGCCGCCCTTCGCCATCGTCGGGGGAACGCCGGCGCGGATCATCCGCTACCGCCTCTCGCCCGAAGAGCGCCGCCGCGCGCTGGAGACGCAATGGTGGCGTTTCTCGCCCGACCAGTTCGCGCATCTGCCGATGGACAAGCCCTCCGCCTTCCTCGACGGCATAGAGCGCATGATCGACGAGGGCGTCGCGCCCTATGCCCCGCCCCGGATCGATATCGCCCGCATGGTGCGGGAGGCGCTGGGCGGCTGACCGTCGGTGTGGAAAATTCCTCGCCCTTTCATGGTTAAGAATCTTTTAGTTTCCTTGAGGCAGAAGGACTTGGCGCGCCGGTTTACCATTCCGCTTAACCATCGGCGCGGCGGCAAGGAAGCGAAGCATGAAGGTTCTGTTCTATCTGCCCGTCGTTACCCCCTGGTGGTTCGACAATGTGATGGAGCCGCTGATCCGCATCATGGCGCGGGAGGCGCATGTCTCCGTCCTCGCGCCCGCGCCCTGGTCGTTCACCGGCGTCGGCGAGCGCGAGATGCAGCGCATGGCCGACCTGCCGGACGTCGACTGGTACATCATGAACCGGGACGATCACCCCTCCACCCGCACCATCCCCGACAATCAGCGGGAACTGGTCGATTTCGTCCACTCGCTGGCGCCCGACTACACCTTCTGCCGCGCCGCCGACATCGAAACGCCGCTGCACTTCCCCGGCGTGGTGCGCTATGTGATGGAAGGCGACGCCTCCCCGCTGCGGCCGGGTGCGCCTTCCTATGCGATCAAGCATCTGCCCTTCGATCATGGCGAGATGCCGGACTTGCCGGAGGAGGCATGGCGCCACCTCGAAACCGCCTTCGCGCCGGTGTGGGAGGATCGCCTCCGCCGGTTCGAGAATTTCCGGCAGGATCGCGACTTCGTGCTCGATCGCGCGGGCATTCCCGCCGACAAGCCCTTCGTGCTGCTGCCGCTGGAATATGAGCACCCGGAAAATTTCTTCCTGATGCACCGCCTCGGCGCCTTCCCCAACGACAGGCTGGTGGAGGAGCTGGTCGATCGCCTGCCCGACACCCATCGGCTCGTCGTCACCGACCACCCCCTCAACAAATATGCGGTGGACGGCTATGCGCTGGAAGAGGTGGTCGACCGGCTGGGCGACAAGGCGATATTGATCGACGCGAAGATCATGGGCAATCCGCCGACCGAGGTGCTCTCGCCCCATGCCGACGCGATGATATTGGGCGATTCCAAATGCTATTCCATCGCCGCCTTCTTCGGCACGCCGATGCTGCGCCGCAGCCGCTTCGCGACCGGTGGCTGGATGAACGCGGAAACCGACCTCGACCGCTTTCTGGAGCGTCTGGGGCAAGGCACGCTGTCGGCGCCCGATGCCAAGGCCACGCGCCGCTGGTTCGCCTTCCACTTCGCCAATGAGGCATTCACGCCCGACGACCCGGCGCTGACGCCCTCAGAGCTGATCGACCGGATGGTTACGCCGATCAATCCCGACCGCTGGGACCGTGGACTGGCGCGGTTCGGTTATCATGCGGCGGTGCAGGGCCTCGCGGCCTGAAACTTGCGGGACGCGCGGAGACTGCAATATCCCCCTCACCGTCATGCCAGCGCAGGCCGGCATCCCAGGAGAGGTTGTGCGACGCGGCCTGAGCCGAGCCTGCGCCGGGATGACAAATTGAGGCTTGTCCCCGCATCGACCATGGAAAAAGCCGGCGCACATCGATGCACCGGCCTCATTCCTTTCCGTTCCAACGTCGCCGCGCTACTGCCGTAGCGCTTCTTCCAGCGCACCCGCCGCCGCCCCGAAAGACGGCCGTTCCACGCCGTTCTGCGTCAGCCATTTCTCCGTCCGGGCGATATCGTCCAGATCGTGCACGTCGAAGCAGCCCTCGGTCAGATAGGGCTTGATCTTCCGCCCCATGCAGGGCCAGGGCGCCTGCCCGTCGGGGTCGCGGATGGTCGCCGCGCGCAGCACCCAGATCGAATGGTCGTAGAACAGCGCCATGGGCAGATCCTGCCGATTGGCCGAAACCTGCCCCGCCGTCTCCACAAAGGGTTGCAGCACGCCGTCCACGATACTCCGCGCCCGCCAGGGGTGATATTCGCTCATCTCATGCGAGGGCACCACCGCGCTCAGCGACGGGTCCGCCAGCATCTCCGCAATGCAATCGTCGATGATCTTCTCGGTAATCGTGCCGACGTTCGCATGTTGCAGCACGACGATATCCACCGGCCCCTCCGCCTCGATCCGGTCGAGCGCGTGGATCACCGCGTCGGAGCTCTGCGCCGTCGCGGTGCACAGTTCCGGCGGACGGCGGATCGGGCGATAGCCCGCCTGCCCCGCCGTTTCCAATATGCCGTCATCGTCGCTGCTCACATAATAGCGGCCGATATGAGCGCTGCGATGCGCGGCGGCGGCCGACCACAGCAGCAGCGGCACGCCATGCACCGGCAGGATGTTCTTGCCGCGCAGCGAGCTGCCGCCCCGGCCGATCATCAGCGCCGCGATGCGGGGGGTCTTGCTCATCGGCTCAGGCTCGCTCTTTGCTGGGGCACGAAATGGCGCGGTTCGACCGGGCGCCGATATTTGTGATGCTCACTGGGCGCGACGATCTTCTCGCCCGATCCCAGCACGATCTCCGCCTCGCGCATCCGGGCCACATAGTCGCGGAAATCCGAGGTGGTAAGGTCGAGCGCCACAGCGTCGAAATGCGCCCATTCGGTATTGCCGCACTTCACATGCTTCTCCACCATCCGCGCGCCCGCGGCGACGGCGAGCGCGGAACCGAACCAGCCCTCGTCATGGCTGGAATAGGCGGGGACGATGTGGGGGTGATCCTCGGCCAGCGCCGCATAATGGCGCACCACGCCGACATTGCAATCCTGCGCAGGCGTCGGATAGGCCGAGTTCGCCTGCATCAGATAGAGGCGCGGCACCCGCGCGAAGGTTTCCAGCGCCCATGCCTCGAACGCGCGGTCGGTCATGCCGGTCGACAGCACCACCGCATGGCGGGCAGAGGAGGCGACGCGGGCGAGATAGTCGGTATGCTCCGAAATGGTCGAGGGCAGCTTCACCAGCTCCGGCTCATAATCGAGAATGAAGCGATAGGACGGCTCATCCAGGATCGAGGCGAACCAGCGGATGCCGATCCGCTTGCACAGCGTATCGAGAAAGGCGAAATCCTCGCCGGACAGCTCCAGTTGCTGGCGATAGTCGGCGAAGGTCGTGCCGAAGGGCGACTTATAGGGCGCGGCCAGCTGCTCCGGCGAATAGAAGCTGTTGACGTCGCGCTTCTGCACCTTGACGAAATCCGCGCCTGCCGCACGGGCCGCGCGCACCATCCGCTCCAGCCGGGTGCGGTTGCCGAAATGATTGGTCGTCAGCTCGGCGACGACCGACACCTTCCAGTCCGGTTCGTTCGCGCCCCGGCCCATGGGCAGGAATTCGGCGGCCAGCTCCTCGGGCGGCAGCTGCGAATAATTGCGGTTGCCGACATGGATCACGTCCACCTCGCTGCCGCGCAGCATGTAGAGCGCGTTCAGCAGGAAATTTTCCTGCATGCCGATGACGAGGCGGCGGCTGCGCAGGTCGCCCGCGCTATATTGCCCGCCCTCGATCCGCGCATAGCCGGCCTCCGGCGTGAAGTCGAAGCCGACCAGATAGACTTTTTGCGGGCGGCCGCGCAGCCGCGCCACCTCCAGCGCGACCTTGAGCGCGGAGATGAGCAGCACGTCCTCGATGACGAAGGGGCCGGAGAGCAGCCGCTGCATCATCAGGTCGTTCGATTCCTGCCCCAGCGCGGCATGCGGCATATGCAGCACGCGCGCGCCTTCGGGGCGGAAATCGGTGGAGGTCAGATAGAGCTCGGCGCGCGGGCCGGATGCCTCCAGCTCGCGCTTCACCCAGTCGGCATGGAAGATGCTGATGTCCGTCGGGCGGATCCGCTCGGCATCGTTGACGCCGATGACCAGCGACCCGTCATAGACGGCGGAGGGAACCTTATCCGCCGACGGCCCTTTGCCCAGAATGAAGATCGTATCGGTGACATATGTCGACTCGATAGCGCTGATCTGGCTCAAGAAATCGTCCATCATAGTCCCTGTCGTTGATAAGCACGCCGCAACCGGCCTCATGCGCGAGGGCGACGCCTGCCAGCAGATCCCAGGACCGGGCGCCCTTGGGATTGACGAAGCGCGCGAAGGCGCCGCGAATGACGTTGAAGAGATTATAGACCGCGCAGCCCATGATCCGGCCCTCCGGCTCGCGCGCCAGACCTTGGCCGATCGCTTCGTTCCAAGAAGAGGAAAAGCCGACGATGCGGGACCGGGGGATGCGGGGAATGGCGCCGCTCATCATGACCTCGCCCAGTTCGGGCATCATCAGCAGGCTGCCTGCGTGAACATCGCCGCGCCAGATGGACAGCGACGTGCCCCATTCCTTGAGGCCGGAGCAGAAATTCTCGGTGCCGTCGATCGGGTCCAGCACCGCGCGCCATTGCCGGCCGATAGGCGCGCCAGCCTGCCAGCTTTCCTCGCCGATGAAGGCCAGATCGCCGAGCCGCGCGCGCAGCAGATCTGCTATACCCTGTTCCAGATAGACGTCGGCGGCGGTCACCGGGCTGCCGTCCGGCTTCCAGACGATATCGTAGCGGCGCTCCCGCAGGGCGGGCAACGCTTCCTCGATGAAGCGGACCACGTCGCGCAGAAGAGGGGCAATATCGGTCATATCGAAGGTCGGCCAGCCGGATTCCGTTGCAATTTCCGACACCTGAAATAGGCCGCAACAGTGGAGATATGGTTAACAAGCGGCAAACCGGGAGGTGTTTCGTTCCGGCACTGACGGAGCGGGAGCGGAGGACGAAAACGGCGTGCGACCTTTGGCTTGGCGCGTGTGGAGGAGGATGGCCGACGCGCAGGCGGTCAGGGGAACAGAGCCTACCTCAACGGGATCAGGAAACGCATCGGGAAACGACGCAGAATGGAAACGACCATGCCGAATGCATGGTTGCGGCCAAGAGTTGACACATAAGGACGATACAAGAAACCGTTCGGGCTGAGCTTGTCGAAGCCCTGTCCTTCTTGTCCAAAGAGAAAGGCAGCCATTGGCCTTCGGTCGCTCTTCGGGTCGACAAGCTCAAGGCGAACGGACGTGGCACGTCCGCTTTTCACCCAAATCAGACGCTCATTCTTCGTCATGCCAGCGCAGGCTGGCATCTCAGGAGGCCGCGCGCGACATGGCCTAAAACCCCGGCCTTCGCCGGGGTGACGATAGAGGCGGAGGGGACGGTAGAGCCAAAGACCCTACACCGACTCAAGGCGGGCCCGCCGCCGCCTCCCACCCGAACCAACGGAATCGCCCACGAAAAAAGGCATGCCCCGCTCAGGAGCATGCCTTCTTTTCCTTACCGCAACGCCGCGAGCGCGGCGGGCGCTTCTGTCAGTGCTTCACGCCGCTCCAGACCTGCCGGTAGGACATGAAGGCCAGCCCCGTCGCGATGATCAGGAAGAACAGCACCGCGACGCCTGCGCTCTTGCGGTTCTCCATCTTCGGTTCGGCGGTCCAGGTCAGGAAGGCCGAGACGTCCTGCGCCATCTGGTCGATCGTCGGCTTGGGCTGATCGTCGCCATAGGTGACCTGCCCGTCCGACGTCAGCGGCGGCGCCATCGCCAGGTTGAGGTTGGCGAAATAGGGGTTGTAGTGCAGCCCCGACGGCGTCTTGCTGTCCGGGAAGCGGCGCAGCAGCTCGGCCGGCTGGTTCTGGAAGCCCGTCAGCAGCGAATAGACATAGGCGGTGCCGTGATGGCGGGCCTTGGTCATCAGCGAGAGATCCGGCGGGATCGCATTGTTGTTCGCCGCAGCCGCCGCCACATTGTTGGCGAAGGGCTTGGGGAAATGATCGGACGGAACCGGATCGCGGGTGGTCGCCTCGCCGGTGGCGGGGTCGACGTCCGGGGTCTTGATCGGCCAGCTCTTGGCGATCGCCTTGATCTCGGCCTCGTTGTAGCCGAGGTCCTTCAGGTCGCGGAACGCCACGAACTTCAGGCTGTGGCAGGCCGCGCAGACCTCCTTGTACACCTGAAAGCCGCGTTGCAGCTGCTGCTTGTCATAATGGCCGAACGGGCCGTCGAAGCTGAACGACACATGCTTGGGCGCCAGATGGAACTCATGCTCGGCCGTGGGAGCCGGCGGCTCGCTTACATAAGCGATGCCGCCCGCGACGAACGAAACCAACAGCCAACCGGCAAAGAACAGGCCGACCAGAAATGCAAAGAAACGCACCATTATCCTGCCTCCCCTTATTCCGCCGGAACCGGGGCGGGCTCGCCCACGGCTTCGTGATCGGCCCCGCCATGCCCGGCCAGCACCGCTTCGGTGATGGAACCGGGCAGAGGCAGCGGCTTTTCAAATGCCGCGATGAGCGGCAGGATGATGAGGAAGTGCGCGAAATAATAAGCGGACGCGATCTGCGAGATCATCACATAGGGCTCTTCCGCCGGGGCGCCGCCGCAATAGCCGAGCACCAGCACGTCCACCAGCAGGATCAGGAAGAACTTCCTGAACAGCGGCCGGTAGTTGCCCGACCGCACCGGCGAGGTGTCGAGCCAGGGCAGGAAGAACAGCAGCAGGATGGAGGCGAACATCGCCAGCACGCCCAGCAGCTTGGCCGGAATGAAGAAGAAGTCCACCGTGAACGCACGCAGGATCGCGTAGAACGGCCAGAAATACCATTCCGGCACGATATGCGCGGGCGTCGAAAGCGGGTTCGCCTCGATATAATTGTCCGGATGGCCGAGGAAGTTCGGCGCGAAATAGACCATGAACGCGAAGGCGATGAAGAAGATGCCCGCGCCAAAGCCGTCCTTCGCCGTATAATAGGGATGGAACGGCACCGTATCCTGCGGACCCTTCACCTCGACCCCGGTGGGGTTCGACGATCCGGGAATATGCAGCGCCCAGATGTGGAGGATCACCACGCCCGCGATCACGAAGGGCAGCAGATAGTGCAGCGAGAAGAAGCGGTTGAGCGCCGCATTGCCCGGCGCGAAGCCGCCCAGCAGCCAGGTCTGGATCGGCTCGCCCACCACCGGGATCGCGCCGAACAGGCCGGTGATGACCTTGGCGCCCCAATAGCTCATCTGCCCCCAGGGCAGCACATAGCCCATGAACGCGGTCGCCATCATCAGCAGGAAGATGACGAGGCCGAGCAGCCACACCATCTCGCGCGGCGCCTTGTAGCTTCCGTAATAGAGGCCGCGGAAGATGTGCAGATAGACGACGATGAAGAAGAAGCTGGCGCCGTTGGCATGCGCATAGCGCATCAGCCAGCCCGAATTCACGTCGCGCATCGTATGTTCGACCGTGGCGAAGGCGACAAGATCATTGGCGCCGTAATGCATCGCCATGATGATGCCGGTGACGATCTGGATGACCAGCGCAAGGCCCGAAAGCACGCCGAAATTCCAGAAGAAATTGAGGTTGCGCGGGACCGGATAGCCACCGCCGATCGCGCCGTAGACGAAGCGCGGCAACGGCAGGCGGTCATCGATCCACTTCATCAGCGGAACCTTGGGGGTATATTCTTTTGCCCAGGGGAAACTCATCGGCTCTCTCCTCAGCCTACGAGAACAGCGGTCTCGGAGGTGTATGTATACGGCGGCACTTCCAGATTGAGCGGCGCCGGTCCTTTGCGGATGCGGGCCGCCGTATCATAGTGCGAACCGTGGCAGGGGCAGAAATAGCCCCCGAACTCACCTCTGTTCTCGCCTTCTCCGGCGCCGAGGGGCACGCAACCAAGATGCGTGCAGACGCCCATGGTAATCAGCCATTCCTTGCGGCCATCGACCGTGCGATCCTCCAGCGTCTGGGGATCGCGCAGCGAAGACACGTCGACCGCCTCGGCCTTGGCGATCTCTTCCGGAGTCAGATGCCGCACGAACAGGGGCTGGCTGCGGAAGGTTGTCTTGATCGCCTGCCCCGGCTGGATGCCGGACAGGTCCACCTCGGTGGAGGCCATCGCCAGAACGTCGGCGCTGGGATTCATCTGGTTGATGAGCGGCAACAGGGCGACGACACCGCCGACGCCTGCAAAACTCACCGCGGCGATATTGATGAAATCACGCCTGCGGACCCCTTCATTTTCAGTCGATAACGCTTCGCCTGCACTATTTTCTAGTGTCGCCATGCATTCAACCCCTGTCTCCATCTACCGATTCACAGGCAACAGCCCGCCCGTCACCGGCCCATTTTTTCGCTGCATCGCCCAGATTTTCCGAACATTCAAGGAATTTCACGCCATTTCTGGCGCGCTCCCCCGAACATGCGCAAATGCCTGATACCGTCGCGACCCTCGATTTGCCAACCGCAATTTTGAGCCTGAGGTGACAAAGCTGCTCGCGGCCGGTATCCGATGCCCCATGCACCTGGCCCTATACCAGCCCGACATCGCCGGCAATGTCGGCACGATCATCCGCCTCGCCGCCTGTTTCTCCGTCCCGCTCGACATCGTCATGCCGTGCGGATTCCCCTTTTCCGACAAGCAACTGAAGCGCGCGGCGATGGATTATGAGGGCGGTGCCAGCCTGACGCGGCACCCCAATGCCGACGCCTTTTTCGCCGCGCGCGCACAGGCGGGCAGCCGCATCGTCCTTTTGACCTCGCACGGCGACACCGCGCTGCCCGACATGGATTTCGAGGCCGGCGACACGTTGCTGCTCGGCTCGGAGGGCGCGGGCGTGCCCGCCGACGTGCACGACCGGGCGCACCGGCGCGTGCGGATTCCGATGGCGGCGGGATTTAGGTCCTTGAATATTGCCGTCGCTGCGGGCATCGCGCTGAGCGAGGCCCTTCGCCAGACAGGACAATATCCGCGATGAAACCGCTCGACCATCAGCAACAACAGGCCCGCACCTGGTTCGAGGCGCTGCGCGACCGCATCTGCGCCGAATTCGAGGCGATCGAGCGCGAGGCGGGCAGCGGCGCGCGCTTCGCCTACACCCCGTGGGACCGCGAGAGCGAGGGCATCGCGCCGGGCGAAGGCGGCGGCGGCGTGCGCGGCGTGATGAAGGGCAAGGTGTTCGAAAAGGTCGGCGTCAACGTCTCGACCGTGGGTGGCCGATTCTCGCCCGAATTCGCACGCACCATCCATGGCGCGGGCGAGGACCCGGAATTTTTCGCGACCGGCATCAGCCTCGTCGCCCATATGGCCAATCCGCATGTCCCGGCGGTGCACATGAACACGCGCTTCCTCGTCACGACGAAGCGCTGGTTCGGCGGCGGGGCGGATCTCAACCCGCCCATTCCCTATGAGGACGACACCGCCTTCTTCCATGAGGTGCTGAAAAAGGCGTGCGACGCCCATGGCGCCGATTATTATGAGCGGTTCAGCAAATGGGCGGAGGACTATTTCTACATCCCCCATCGCAAGGTGCATCGCGGCGTCGGCGGCATCTTCTACGACCATATCGAATGCGCCGACGATGCGGAGTTCGACGCGAACTTCGCCTTCACCCGCGCGGTGGGAGAGGCGTTCCTCGCCGCCTTCCCGCCGATCGTCCGCCGCCGCATGGGGCTGGACTGGACCGAGGCGGACAAGGCGCATCAGCTCGAATGGCGCGGGCGCTATGCCGAATTCAACCTGGTCCACGACCGGGGCACGATCTTCGGCCTCAAGACCGGCGGCAATATCGAAGCGATCCTGATGAGCCTGCCGCCGCTGGCCAGCTGGAGCTGAGCCTTGGCGCTGATCCCGGTCGAGGCGGGGCAGGTCGCCACGGTCGTCACCTCCCTCGAAATGACCGAGCGGCCGAGGCCCTCGCCGGTTTCGATCTCGCCGCTGCGCCTCGTCCGCTGGAAGGCGCCGGAGCCTGAGAAATACCGCCTGCTGTTCCGCCGCGTGGGCGAGCCCTGGCTGTGGTTTTCTCGGCTGGCGATGGCGGAGGAGGCGCTGGCCGCGATCCTGCGCGATCCGCAGGCGGAGATATTCGCCGCCTGCGACCCCGCCGGGATAGAGATCGGCCTGCTGGAACTGGATTTCCGCGCGCCCGGCCAGTGCCACCTCGCCTTTCTCGGCCTCGTCCCGCAGCTGACCGGCCAGGGGCTGGGGCGCTGGCTGATGGGACAGGCGCTGATGCTGGGCTGGCGCAAGGGGGTGGAGCGCATGACCGTGCGGACCTGCACGCTCGATCATCAGGCGGCGCTGCCCTTCTATATACGGTCGGGCTTCAGGCCGGTCGCGCGCAGCATCGAGACGTTCGACGATCCGCGGCTGCACGGGCTGCTGCCGCCGACCGCCGCGCCGCATGTGCCGATGCTGGCGCCGCGCTGAAAAGCGTCAGGACCGCGCGGCGTTCAGTTGGCGATAGATGAACGCGGTCATCACGATCATCACCATCTGCCCCAGCGACAGCGCGAGCGCCGCGCCGACATCGCCCGCCTGCTGCGCCATGTCCTTGCCGCCCAGCGCGAAGCCGACGAGGCCCAGCAGCGTCTGGCCGACCAGCTGCGCGATCATGATCGGGATGGAGATCAGCACCACGAACGCCAGCAGCCGCGCCATATGCCCGCGCGAGAGCATCCAGCTTTCGCGCAGCGCGGCGACCGCGCCGACCGGCCTGTCCGCTACCACCGCGTTCAGGGGCAGCAGCCGCGCCGACAGAAACAGCGCGCAGATCAGCAGCACGCCGCTGGCCGCCGCCGGGGAAAGCGCGCCGAACACCAGCAGCGGCACCGCCAGCGCCAGCCCCATCAGCAGCGCCGCGCCCAGCGCGACCGGCATCCGCCGGAAACCGTGGCGCAGCGCCTCGCCTACGCTGATGCCCGGCCGCAGCGCCAGCGCATAGGTGGCGAGCGACCCGCCCAGCACCAATATCGGGCACAGGAACAGCAGCAGCAGCGCGATGGAGGGCAGCTCTGCCTGAGTCGTAGCCGCCTCCCCCGCCCCCACCCGGCGCAGCGAGGGCGGAATCGCCTGCAACAGCAGCGCCACCGGAATGCCGGTGAACAGCAATGCTATCGGAACCACCAGCCCGGCCTCCCGCTTCAGGAACAGGCCAGCATCCTGCGATGCCTTACCGATCGACAGCGATTTCATCGTCCCGTTTCACTCCCGCGATCATTGCGTTGCGCCTGCCATGCCTTGCCCCTGCCGACGACGGCAGATGAGACATCGGCCTTGATCGCAGCGACAAGCCAAGTCAAGAGAAGCCATGGCATCCCAACCCGACATCAGCATGATCGAATGGCGCGTCGATGCGGCGCCCGTCCCCTACCCGCACGCGCTGGCCGAAATGGAACGGCGCGCGGCGGAGATTGCGGCTGGCACGGCGGGGGAGCGGGTCTGGCTGCTGGAGCATCCGCCGCTCTACACCGCCGGCACCAGCGCCGACAGCGCGGAACTGCTCGATCCGCGCTTCCCGGTCTACGATGCCGGGCGCGGCGGGCGCTATACCTATCATGGGCCGGGGCAGCGCATCGGCTATCTCAACATCGATCTGGGCAAGCGCGGCAAGGATGTGCGCAACTTCGTCCATAATGTCGAAGGCTGGGTGATCGACACGCTCGCCGATTTCGGCGTCGCCGCCCGCCGGGCGGAAGGGCGGATCGGCATCTGGACCGACGATCTCGACGGGCGCGAGGCGAAGATCGGCGCGATCGGCGTGCGCGTGCGGCGCTGGGTGACGCTGCACGGCTTTTCCGTCAACGTCGCGCCGGACCTCACCCATTTTTCCGGCATCGTGCCCTGCGGCATCAGCGAATTTCCGGTCACCAGCCTCGCGGCGCTGGGCAAAGCCGTCGACATGGCGGAATTCGACGCGGCGCTTCACCGCCATTTCCCGGCCTTCGTCGCACGCCTGCGCCGCTGCCCCGACGCGGATATTTGTTCTGCTTGAGCAAGCGCGCGCGCAACGTTAGTGTCGCCGCTCCGTCCCGCTTCAGGAGAGGTTAATGCCGTCTGTACTTTACAATGTCCGTATCCTGCCGACCACGGCCGCGCTGGCGCTGGGCCTGTTGACCGGGGCGTGCGGCGGCGGGCAGGATGCAGGCAATGGCGCGCAGGTGCAGATAAAGGATCTTGAAACGGTCGATGGCACGATCAACGACGCGATGACCGATCTCGACGGCGTGCAGAGCGAAGGCACCGCGCTTGTCGAAACCGGCGGCAACACCTCCTCCGCCGCCCGCCCCGCGACCGGCGCGGCGCAGAATGCGAGCGCGCCCTCTACCCCCGATGACGATACCGAAGTGGTGGCTGACCAATGAAGAAATTCCTCTCCCTTCCCCTGATGGCCGCCGCCGTGGCGGCCATGGCGCTTTCCTCCGCTCCGGCGCGGGCGCAATTCTATTTCGCCGAGCCTGACCTCTCCAGCCCGCCGGTCACCGGCGCGGAACCGCAGCTGGCGATGAACCTGCCCGGCGCGACCCCGGACGAACTGCGCGCGGCGCTGGTCTGGCATCTGCGCGCGGCGCTCAACGTCGCGGCGCTGCAATGCGACTTCGCGCCCAGCCTGCTGACGGTCAGCAACTATAATGCGTCGATCGCCCATCATGACGACGAGCTGGCGAAGAGCCTCGCCACCGTGACCGGCTATTTCCATCGCACCGTCGGCAAGGGCAGGACAGGCGACCGCGCGTTCGACGTCTACAACACCAAGACCTATTCGCTCTATTCCACCGTCCACGCCCAGCGCGATTTCTGCAACGAGATGAGCAAGGTCGGCCGCGAAGCGATCTTCGCGCCGCGCGGATCGCTGCATGTCGTCGCCCAGAACCGCATGGGCGAAATCCGCAAGTCGCTGGTCCCGACCGGGGAGCAATATTTCACCAACCCGGCCTACGGCTTCACCGCGACCCTGCCCGATTTCGGCAAGAAATGCTGGAAGAAGGACAATTTCCAGGCGAACTGCGCCAAGGCGTGGGAACAGCGCGCTTCTTCCGGCGGGTGATTTCGGGCGGGATGGGTGGTTGGCAGCCGCCCTTCTTACACATCACCCCAGCGAAGGCTGGGGTCGCAGGCCATGTCGCACGTCGCCGCCTGAGATGCCAGCCTACGCTGGCATGACGAAGAAAAACAGTTCTCACCCCCTGAGCTTGTCGACCCGGAGGGCGGGCGAAGCCCAACGGCTGCTTTTCTCTTGGGGAAAGAAGAAGAACAGGGCTTCGACAAGCTCAGCCCGAACGGTCCTCTTAGTTCGCGCGCAGCCAAACAAGCCTCCGCTATTTCAACCCCAGCATCTTGTGCGTCTGGAGCGTCAGGCGCCAGCGGGGATGGTCCATCACCTGCGCGATGCAGGCCTCGCGATGGCGGTCCGCGTCGGGGTCGTCCAGCGGTTGTAGCAGGAAATGGTCGAAATCCCATTGCCCGATATCCTCGAAGCCATGGCCGGGCAGCGGCTCGGCCGGCTGCGGCCAGACCAGCTTCAGCTCGTCGCCGGAGCGCTGCACCACCTCGCTGCCCGCCTTGGGGCTGATGCACACCCAGTCGATGCCGGGATGGACCGGCAGCGTGCCGTTGCTCTCGATCGCGATCTCGAACCCCGCGCCGTGCAGCGCCTCGACCAGCGCATCGTCGACCTGCAACATCGGCTCCCCGCCGGTCAGCACGATATAGCGTTCCTCCCGCCCCGGCCCCCAGAGATGCTCCGCCATTGCCGCAAGGTCGCCCGCCGAGCCGTAGCGCGCGCCATTCTCCCCGTCCGTGCCGACGAAATCGGTGTCGCAGAAGCGGCAGACGGCGCGGGCGCGGTCCTGCTCCCGCCCGGTCCACAAATTGCATCCGGCAAAGCGCAGGAACACCGCGCGCCGCCCGGAACGGACGCCCTCGCCCTGCAAGGTCAGGAACATTTCCTTGACCGCGTAGCTCATGCGTAGACGGTCGGATCGGGAAGGCCCGCCTCCGCATAGCCCTTGGCGCGCAGGCGGCAACTGTCGCACAGGCCGCAATGCTTGCCGTCCGGCGTCGGATCATAGCACGACCAGGAAAGCCCGGCGTCCAGCCCCAGCCGGTCCGCCTCGCGCGCGATATCGGCCTTGGACAGGAACTGGAGCGGCGTGTTGATGCGCACGCCCTGCCCTTCCACGCCCGCCCTGGTCGCCAGATTCGCCATCGTCTGGAAGGCGGCGATGAAGTCCGCGCGGCAATCGGGATAACCCGAATAATCGAGCGCATTGACGCCGATGAACACGTCGCGCGCGCCGACCACCTCCGCGAAACCGAGCGTCAACGACAGGAAGATGGTGTTGCGCGCGGGCACATAGGTGATCGGGATGCCGCCATCCCCGGCCGCGCCCACGCCGTCCTTGGGCACGTCGATATCGCTGGCGGTCAGCGCCGATCCACCGAAAGCGGTGAGATCGAGCGGCAGCACTACATGCCGCTCCACGCCCAGATATTCGGCGATCCGCCGCGCCGAATCCAGCTCGACGCGATGCCGCTGGTTATAATCGATGGTCAGCGCATAAAGGCGCATGCCCTGCTCGCGGGCAAGGGCGGCCGCGACGAAGCTGTCCAGCCCGCCCGACAGCAGCACGACGGCCCCAGGTGCCTGATCGGTATCAGGTGCCTGATTGGTATCAGGTGCCTGATTGGTATCACGATGTCCGGTCATGATCGTGCGCTAGACCCATCACTCCCCCGGCGCAAGGCACTTGTGACAGGCCGCGCGGTTCAGCGGCACGGGCCGGTGCGCCGCGCCTCCAGCGTTTCG
The DNA here is from genome assembly GCF_014196495.1 of Sphingobium jiangsuense. GTDB lineage: Bacteria > Pseudomonadota > Alphaproteobacteria > Sphingomonadales > Sphingomonadaceae > Sphingobium > Sphingobium jiangsuense. Next base: position 228,389 of record NZ_JACIDT010000002.1, on the reverse strand, counting down.
GAAAAGGGCGCGCCGTCGACGACGCCCTGCGCGGAAATCTGCACCAGACGCGGGGTTTCCATCCGCAGGTCGGTGCGCCCCGCGCCATTGCCCCGGCATTGATAGGTGATGGAGGCGCGCTCCGGCGTGTCGGTGACGACGAAGCGCTCGCACCCGGCATCGCCGCCCCGCATCTGGAACAGCTGCGCCGGATCGCCCAGGCACAGCTTGCGGATCGCGGCGCCGCGATCCATGCCGCGCGGACGCAATTCCCATTGTCCTTTTTCCAGACCGGCGAAAATCTTCATGTCGGCGGGCGCAGCCGGACCATTCCCCGGCCCCATCGCCGTCAGCCCCGCAAAACACGCCGCGCCGAGCGCCAGCGGGCGCCAGAGCCTTGCCTTCATACTTCCCATCCTGCCCCCCGCCGCTTCGCCTGTTGCAGGAAAAGGGCGGACTTGATCGTCCCCATGGTCTTGCCTAGCGGGCAATTAAGGCAAAAAGAGGATCGCCCCGCACCCGAAGAAAGGCAGCCGCCGGTCAATTGGCCAGGCTGGCCACCGCGATCGGGAAAATGCGCGAGCAGAAAGCGCAATCGACGTTGATATTGCCCTTGTCGTCCGCCATGTCCTTCCGCTCGCCCGCGGGAAAGCGGGCCAGCACGTCGCGAATATGCGTCTCGTCGCAGCGGCAGCCGCGCGTCAACTCCTGCCCGTCGCTGACGCGGATTTCCTCTTCCTCATGGAACAGGCGCCAGATGATCTCGTCGAGGCCGAGCCGGTCGTCGGTCAGTTCCTCGGCGCGGATCGTGTGGGCGAGCGCCTCGACATGCTCCCATTCCGGGTGGTCGTGCCGCACATGCAGGCGTTCGCGCCCGACCTCGCCTTCGGGCAGATGCTGCGCCAGCAGGCCACCCGCGATCATGCCGCCGCCCGGCCGCTCGCGCACGTCGATGCGCACGAAGCTGGGGATCTGCTCGGACTGGAAGAAATAATGCTCGACCGCCTTGCCCAGCGATGCCCCCTCCAGCGGCACGATGCCCTGATAGCGGTGCGCCTCGGCCCCTGCGACCGCCGCCTGATCGAAGGTGATCGCCAGATAGCCCTTGCCGAACAGGCCGAACAGCGTCGGGTCGCTCCCCTGCTCGGCCAGCTTGTCCGCGTCGAACTGCACATAGCCGCGCAGCGCGCCGCCGGCCGCATTGCTCTTGTAATCCGCCACCAGCAGGCTGACCGCCCCGGCCTCTGTCTGCGCCTGAAGCGTCAGCTGGCCCGCATCCTCCTTCAGCGTGCTGCCCAGCAGCGCGGCCAGCACCAGCGCCTCGGCCAGCAGCCGGGCGATGACCGGCGGATAGGTGTGGGCGGAAAGAATCTCGTCCAGCGCCGGCCCCAGCCGGGCAACGCGCCCGCGCGCATGGCGCGACGGGATGGTGAAGCCCAATATGCCGTCCAGCCGCCGGTCGATCTGCTGCCCTGTCACTCTGCCGTCCTCGGTCAAGGCATCGCGCGCCGGGGGCCTGCCCCGGCGAAGGACGATGCGCTTTTGAAATTTCCGAATATCCGGCCCGCCTTCATGCGCGCCGGACACCCTCTGCGTCGCCCTGCGAGATGGGAACGCAGCGGCGGAAAAGCAACCATGACCAGCCGATCAGAGCTTGCCGAGCGCCCAGAGCAGCACCGATTTCTGCGCGTGGATGCGGTTTTCCGCCTCGTCCCAGATCAGTGACTGCGGCCCGTCGATCACCGCATCCACCACTTCCTCGCCGCGATGGGCGGGCAGGCAGTGGAGGAATTTCGCGGCGGGCTTCGCCAGCGCCATCAGTTCCGGCGTCACCTGAAACGGCATCATCGCCGCCAGCTTTTCCTCGGCATGCGCCTGCCCCATGGAAATCCAGGTGTCGGTGACGACGATATCGGCGTCGCGCGCCGCCTGCGCCGGGTCGCGGGTCAGCGTGACCACGGAGCCGAGCGCGCGCGCGGCGTCCGCGAAGGACGGGTCGGGATCATAGCCCACGGGGCAGCCCATGCGCACGTCGAACTTCATCAGCCCCGCCGCCTCGACGATCGAGTGGAGCACGTTGTTGCCGTCGCCCAGCCATGCCCATTGGCTGCCGGGCAGCGCGGTGCCATGCTCGATCACCGTCAGCAGGTCCGCCATGATCTGGCAGGGATGGGACAGGTCGGTGAGGCCGTTGATGACCGGCACGGTCGCATGGCGGGCCATTTCCTCGACCTTGGCATGGTCGTCGGTGCGGATCATGATCGCATCGCACATGCGGGAGAGGACGCGGGCGGTATCCGCCACCGTCTCGCCCCGGCCGAGCTGCGAGGTGCCGCCGTCGAGGATCAGGCTGGTGCCGCCCAGCTGACGCATCGCCATGTCGAAGGACACGCGGGTGCGGGTCGAGTTCTTCTCGAAGATCATCGCCAGCACATGGCCCGCCAGCGGTGCGTCGGCGTCCGCCGCGCCCCTGGGCTTGCCCGCGCGCGCCGCCTTGCGGTCGATCGCGTCATTGAGCATCGCGGCGATGGCGTCGCCGCCCGCGTCCGAAAGGTTGAGGAAATGCCGGGTCATGTCGGTCCCCTTCACTCGGCGGCGGGCGGGGCGTAATCCCGCGCGCCCGCCGACAGCTTCGCGAGGCATTCGGCGATGTGGCTTTCGTCGATCACCAGCGGCGGCAGGATCCGCACGACATTGTCGCCCGCCGACACCGTCAGCAGCCCATGATTGTCGCGCAGATGCGCGACGAACGCGCGGCTGTCGCTCTTGAGCTTCAGGCCGAGCATCAGCCCGCGGCCGCGCACGCTGTCGAACAGCGCGTCATGATTGGGGATGAGCTGTTCCAGCCCGGCGCGCAGCCGCTCGCCCATCGCCCGCACATTGGCGAGGAATTCGGGCGTGTCGATGATGCCCCAGACGGTCGTGCCCACCGCCATGGCGAGCGGATTGCCGCCATAGGTGGAGCCGTGGGTGCCCGCCACCATGCCCTTGGCCGCCTTCTCCGTCGCGAGGCAGGCGCCGAGCGGGAAGCCCGCGCCGATGCCCTTGGCCACCGCCATGATGTCCGGCTCGACGCCATATTGCTCATGCGCAAAGAGGGTGCCCGTCCGGCCCATGCCGCACTGCACCTCGTCGAGGACCAGCATCAGCCCCTGCTCGTCGCACAGCTTGCGCAGGCCGGTGAGGAATTCCGGCGTCGCGGGGGCAAGGCCGCCCTCGCCCTGCACCGTTTCCAGCAGGAAGCCGGCGGTGTTGGCGTCGACGGCGGCGGTCGCGGCCTCCAGATCGTTGAACGGCACCACCTGGAAACCGGGCAGCAGCGGCTCGAATCCGTCACGCATCTTCGGCTGGTCGGTGGCGGAGATCGTCCCCAGCGTCCGGCCGTGGAAGGCGTTGGAGAAGGAGATGATCTTGTGCCGGTGCGGCTCGCCATTGGCATAATGATAGCGGCGGGCGGTCTTGATCGCGCACTCGACCGCCTCGGCCCCCGAATTGGTGAAGAACACCGTGTCGGCGAAGGTCGAATCGACGATCATCTGCGCGAATTTCTCGCCCTGCGGGCTGCCATAGAGGTTCGACACGTGCATCAGCGTCGCGGCCTGCTCCGCGATCGTCCTGACCAGCCGGGGGTCGCCATGGCCCAGCGCGTTGACCGCGATGCCGCTGGCGAAATCGAGATAGCGCTCGCCGCGCTCGCCGATCAGATAGCAGCCCTCGCCTCGCACGGGACGCACATTGCACCGGGGATAAACGGGCATGAGCGGCGTGATCGACATGAGCTTCCCTTTCTGCTGGGCCGGACGTCCGGCCGACGATGGTGTCTTTCCGGCGCGGGATTATCGCGCCAAACGCAAAAAGGCGACCCCCGCCGGGCCGCCCTTCGCGATGCGCGCCTATATCGCGCAACGCCCCTTTGCGTCAACCATGCTCCGTCCCCGGCGCGGCGGGCCTTCAGCCGATCCGGTTCCAGGCTTCGGCGATTTCGGAGATCAGCGCATGCGCCTTGCGCGTGTCATCGGACAGGCCGCTGTCGTGGGAGAGGACCAGCAACCGGCGCGCCTCGCGATAAACCTGGGCAAGGCTGATGGCGATGTCGCCGCCATTGTCGAAATCGAGGCTGGTTTCCAGCGCCTGGAGGATCGACAGCGCCCGCACATGCTTGTCGCGCGCCTTCACCGCATCGCGATGGTCGAGCGAGATCGCGCAGGCATCCATCGCCAGCAGCACCTCGTCGAACAGCACCTTGACGAGGCCGTGCGGCGATGCGCTCGCGATCCGGCTTCCGGCGTGCACCGCTGCGTAGCGTTTGGAGGCGTTCCCCGCAAATCCCGGCGAATAATACATGGGTGTCGATTTCCTGTTTTCTGGCTGTGGATATGAGTTCATGCGGCCGCGATTTCACCCGGCGTGATCAGCTGTCCTTGGCGTTCCAGGAATCAATCTGCTGCTTCAGATAGCTCTGCGTTGCCTTGAGCGCGGTCAGCTTGGATTCCATCGCGGTGTACATCTTGCTGAGCTGTGCCTGATAATCGGTCATGCGGTCGTCCAGATTCTCCAGATCCTTGGCATAGCTCTTGGCAAGCTTGGTGTAGCGGTCGCTGGCGAGCGTCAGCGCGCCGTAATCCTTGTCGGTCAGCACCGCGTTGATGTCGGCGACGGCCTTGGCGAGGCCCGGATTGCCTTCGGTGCTGACGTCGGGGTCGATCATCCGCTTGATCGCCTCCGGGTCCTTCTCATAGGCGGCGGCCAGCTTTTCCTTGTCCAGCGACAGCGTGCCGTCCTTGTTGGTCGAGATGCCGATGCTGCTGAGCGTGCGGAAGGTGCCGGTGTCCGACAGCTGCATCGTGGTGAGCTTGGCGAGGCGGTTCTTCATCTCGCGAATCGCCGAATCATTGGTGAGCGCGCCCGCGTCGGTGGTGTCGGTGCCGGCCGCCGTCACGGTGTTGAGCGACGTCCGCAGCTCGTTGAACGCATCGACGAATTCCGCGACCAGATCGGTGATGCTGGCCGCCGGCGCGTCGGTCGCCAGCATGACGGTGGTGCCGGGCGCGGCCTTGTTGAGGTCGATGCGCACATAGGGAATGGCGTCCGTCACTACGTTGTCGGCATAGTCCATTTCCACGCCGTCGAGGACGATCTTCGCATTCTGCGCCGCCTGCGTCTGGGTCATGGTGCTGTAGGAGCTGGTATCGAGGCTCGTCTCGGTGCTGCCGAAGGTGAACGCCTGAAGGCTGGTGCTCGTCGTGTCGGACGGCTCCTTCGTCAGCGAAAATTCGTTCGCCTCGCCACTGGTGCCCTTCAGCACGAGACGCGATCCGGTCGAATCGGTCATCACCGTCGCGGTGACGCCCGCATTCGCCGAGTTGATCGCCTTGGCGAGGCCGCTCAGGCTGTTGTTGGCGGAGGTGATGTGGATCGTGCTGGTGCCCGATTTTGTGTTCAGCGTCAGCGTGCCCAGGCCTACCGGCGAGTTCGCGTTCTCCAGCGTCGCGGATTTCATCACCTGCGCCTGCGCGAGCTGCTTCACCTCGATCTGCGCGGGCAGGCCCGACGGCACGCCGCCGGTCAGCGCCGTCACCGACGCGACGGTCGGGTCGCTGGAGGCCGGCTGGCCGGAATAGGAGGTGTCCTTGAGCAGGCTGGTGAGCGCGGTCGAAAAGGTGCTGAGCGAACTGGCCGCCGTGGCGATGCCCGAAATGCGCGAGGTGTTGAGCGTCTGCTTGTTGGTGATGAGCGTCTGCTTGGGATCGCGGACCGCGGCGACGAGCGAGGTCACCAGCGAGCTCGTATCGATGCCGGAGCCGGTGCCCAGAGAGGATATGATGTTGCTGCCGATGCTCGACGTCATGGTCGTTCCCTTTCAATGCAGAGGACGACCGTTAATCGCAAATGTTTAACGAAAAGGTGATTTTTCCGGTTCGCCCGGCCGATGCGGCCGATGGCGGCCTTCAGTCGGCGTGACCGACGATCGCGCCGACCGTGCGGGGATCGAGATTGGCCTGCGCCGCGCGGGCGAGATCCGCCTTGCGCGCCATCGCGCGGGCCAGTTGCAGCGCCATTTCCAGCGCCTGCGTCGTGGCGGGCGGCGGAGGAACCAGCACGGTGGAGCCGGAAGCCATGGCGTCCATGTCGGCGCTCGCCTGCTCGACGCCGCCGTTCATCTCATCGAGAATATGGGAGATGCGCGCCTGCATGCGCGCATAGTCGGCCATGCTGGCCATGAGCTGGCGCCGCGCCTCCGCGCCGTGATCGGCGCCGACCTCCTCCTCGCCGGACGATCCGCCCGCGCCGGCGCTGGCCGCCTGCACCGCCGCGACCGCCGGAACGACGCGCGGCGCGATGCGCTCTGCTGCCGCGGCATTGTCGATTCGAGGCACGAGATCAGTCATGGCACCACTATCGGGCGCGGCCGTAAAGGCTTTGCAATCGAGTGCGGCTAAGCGCCGTTTAACCAAGAAGCGCGCAAACGGGCCGAACAGGCCGAGCTATCGGCGCTCCTCGCCCCTCTGTCCGCCCGCGCCCCTATCGGCCTTCGCCCTTGCCGCTCTTGCGCCCTTCGGCGTCGAACAGCATGTCGTCCGGCAGGTCGATGAACGGCCGGTCCATCTCGCTCGCCATCTTGTGCTCGACGCGGAACACGAAAGCGAGGATCGTCGCCACCGCGACGTAAAGCTGCTCGTCCACCAACTGCCCGACGCGAGAGGTGAAGTAGATGGCGCGGGTCAGCGCCGGATATTGCAGCACCGGCACCTGATGGGCGTCGGCCAGATCGCGGATCGCCAGCGCCATCTCGTCCCGCCCGCGCGCGACCACCACCGGCGCGCCGTCCCGGCCGGGCTGATAGCGCAGCGCGACCGCGAAGTGGGTCGGGTTCATCAGCACGACCGACGCCTCCTCCACCGCCTTGCGCGCGCTGGCGGACAGGGTTTCGAACTGCCGCCGCCGGATCTGGCCCTTGAGTTCGGGGGAGCCTTCGGATTCCTTGTGCTCGTCCTTGATGTCCTGCTTGCTCATCGCGAGGCGCTTGCTGCGTTGCAGGAACTGCGAGGGCACGTCGATCGCCGCGATCAGGAACAGGCCGCCCGCCATCACCAGGCAGGTGTGGATGAAGATCGCGCCCACCTTGCCGAGCGCGCCTGCAAGGTCGCTGCTGCCCAGCGTCGAAACTTCCGCCAGCTGGCTCCACACCAGCCAGACGCCGAGCGGCCCCAGCACCCCGACCTTGGCGATGGACTTGGCGAGTTCGATGAGACCATGCGTGCCGAACATGCGCTTGAGGCCCTTGGCCGGGTTGAGCTTCGAGGGCTTGGGCTGGAACGCCTTGGCGCGGAAGCCCAGCGAGCCCAACATCGCGGGCGCGGCGATGGCGGCGGCGATCGTCGCCAGCATCACCCCGCCCACGGGCACGAGCAGGCCGGAGAGCAGCGTCGCGCCCCGGTCGGCGGGGGCGAAATCGACCACGTCCTCGTGCCCGAAGCGCAGCGCGGAAATCAGCATATGCTGCAACGCGTCCATGATCATCGGCCCGCTCACCGCCAGCCAGACCACGCCCGCGAGCACGACAAGGGCAGTGCCCAGATCGCGCGACTGGAGGATATCGCCGTCCTCCGTCGCCTTTTCCAGCCGCTTGGCTGTCGGCTTTTCGGTCTTTTCGCCGCCACCGTTGGATTCGGCCATGGGTTACCTCCCCTCGGCGATGATCTGGGCCTGGTCAAGCCCTTGCCGCAGCGCGTCGGACATCGCCTGCGCCATGATCGGTATCGTCATCGCCAGCAGCACGAGGCCCGCGATCAGCGCCATCGGCATGCCGACCGCGAACAGGTTGAGCGCGGGTGCCGAGCGCCCCAGCATGCCCATCACCAGCTGGATGAGGATCAGCGCGAAACCGACCGGCAGCGCCACCGTCAGCCCCGCGCCCAGCAATGCGCCGCCGAACTGCACCAGCCCGAAGATCGTATCGTTGGAAAGGCTCACCCCGCCGGGCGGCAGCGCCTGATAGCTTTGCACCACATAGCTGGCGAGCAGCAGATGCCCGTCCATCGCCAGCAGCAGCAGCGTGGCGAGGATGGAGAGGAACTGCCCGACCACCTGCGTCGACTGGCCCGATTGCGGGTCCACCATCGACGCGAAGCCCAGCCCCATCGCATTGGCGATCGCCTCGCCCGCGACGAAGGCGGCGGCATAGCCGATCTGGAGCGCGAAGCCCATCGCCACCCCGGCCAGCACCTCGCCCATCACCAGCAGCACGCCCGCGAAGCTCGCTATGCCGCCTTCGGGCAGCTGGAACACCACGCTGTTCATCGCCCCCATGCCGACCGCGAGGCTGATGATCAGGCGCAGTTGCACCGGCACCGCCTGCGCGCCGAAGATCGGCGCGGCGAAGAACGCCGCCCCCGGCCGGATCATCGCGATGAGCCAGAGCCAGAGCTGGTTTTCGACGCCTGCGAAGCCTGCCGGGAACATGGAATGCCTGCCCCCTTCCCTAATTGCCGAGCATTTCGGGAATACGCTCGAAGATATCCTTCGCGAAATCGGCGATCAGCACCAGGATCGACCCGCCGAACAGCGCCAGCATCACCGCCACGACGATCAGCTTCGGCACGAAGCTCAGCGTCTGCTCGTTCACCGAGGTCGCCGCCTGGATCATGCCCAGCAGCACGCCGGTGATCAGCGCCGGGATCAGGATCGGCGCGGCGGCGAGCGCCGTCACCCACAGCGCATGCTGGGCGAGGCCGACGAAATAATCCGAGCTTTCCATCTTCCGTCCCGCCTTTCCGTCAGGTCGCGAAGGAACTGGCGAGCGACCCCATGGTCAGCGCCCAGCCGTCCACCATCACGAACAGCAGCAATTTGAACGGCATGGAGATGATCGTCGGCGACAGCATCATCATGCCCAGCGACATCAGGGTCGAGGCGATCACCAGATCGATGATGAGGAACGGCAGGAAGATCATGAAGCCGATCTGGAACGCCGTTTTCAGCTCGCTGGTGACGAAGGCGGGCAGCAGGATGGAAAAGGGCACCTCCTCCACCGACCGGAAGGCGGGCGCCTCGGCCAGACCGGCAAACAGCTTGAGGTCGCTTTCGCGCGTCTGCTTCGCCATGAACACATGGAATATCTTCGCGGAGCGGCCGACCGCCTCCTCAATGCTGATCTGCCCCGCGCCATAGGGGGTGAAGGCCTGCGCGTTCACCTGATCGATGGTCGGGCGCATCACGAAGAGGGAAAGGAACAGCGCCAGGCCCACCAGCACCTGATTGGGCGGCGTCTGCTGCAACCCCAGCGCATGGCGCAGCAGCGACAGCACGATGATGATGCGGGTGAAGCTGGTCATCATCAGGATGAGCGACGGCAGCACCGTCAGCAGGCTCATCAGGATGAGGATCTGGAGCGACAGCGACATCGGCGCGCCGGTGCCGGAAATATCGTTCATCGCGCGGGTGAGCGCTCCGCCCGGCGCGGGCGTCGGCACGGGCGCGGCCGGAACGGCCTGCGCCAGCGCCGGATGGGCACTCAACAGCACGAGGCCGGTCCCCACCCCGGCAAGGACCAGCCCCTTAATAGCGCGGCGCACGGTCCGCCCCCTCCCGCGCCGGTTCGATCGGCCTTTCGCGGTAGCTGTAGGACGGGCGGGCGGGCGGCTCTTCCCTGCCCTCGGCCAGCTTCTCGATCCGCCCGCGGGTGATCGAAACGAGCAGGCGCTTGCCGTCGAACTCGATCACCGCCAGCTTGCCGAACGTGCCCATGGGCAGCATTTCCAGAACCTTGATGGCCCTGTCCCCCTGCGCGCCCAGCAGGCCCGGCTGATATTTACGCCACAGCCACAGCGCCCCGAACGCCATGCCCCCCACCAGCGGCAGCAGGATGAGGAGCTTCATGAAATACAAGAACATCAGGCACGCCTTTCAACCCCGGCCATCATCGTTTCGGTGTTGGCGACATCGACGACCCGGATGCCATACCGGCCGTTGACCGTCACCACCTCGCCCTTGGCGATTAGCGCGCCATTAACCATGATGTCCAGCAGGTCGTCGGCCTGCCGGTCGAGCTCCACCACGCTGCCTTCGGTCAGGTCCATGATTTCGGACAGGCGCAGGCTGGTGGAGCCGACCTCCACCGTCAGACGGACCGGGATGCTGGAGAGAAGATGATATTGCGGGTTGGCGGTCATCTTGCCGATCGCGCTTTCCACCTTCGGGGCCTCGCTCATGTCACTCATGCGGTCTGTCCTTGATCCATCGTTTCTATCTTGAAGGCGGCCCTGCCGTTCTGCTCGCCGATCGTCCCGTGGGCGACCAGCCGGTTACCGACGAGCAGAGGCAGGCTGCCGCCGATGCTGACGGGGATGACGTCCCCGTTCTTCAGGTTGAAAAGTTCCGCCAGCGTCAGCGTCGGCCGCGCCAGCACGGTCTTGGCCGGAAGGCTGATCTCGCCCATCTGGCGCGCGAGCCGCGCCTGCCACACCGGGTCGCGATGGGCCATTTCGTCGGGCGAATGGGTGGCGAGCAGCGGTTCGAGCTGGCGCAGCGCAACCTGCGGATAGAGCAATTCGATCGCCCATTCGGCGTCATTGCCGATCTGCACGGTGAAGCTCTGGCTCATCATCGCTTCATGCGTATCGGTCAGCGCCAGCGCCTGCGGATCGGTTTCCCGCGTGACGAGCGCCATTTCCATCGGCAGCAGGTCGGCCCAGGTGCGAATCAGCGCCTGCATCACGCCATCGGAAAGGCGGGCGACGAGCCGCTCTTCGCTGGGGGCCAGTTCCTGCCGTTCGGGCGCGGGGCGCGTGCCCTTGCCGCCATAGAAGCGGTCGACCAGCGCCCAGGTCATCGCCGGGTCCAGCCGCACCAATATCATGCCCTTCAACGGGTGCAGCCGGTAGGTCGACAACGCGCAAAAGGCCGGCGCCATCGCCGACCACAGGTCGTAATTCACCATTTCGGCGCGCTGCGCGGTAACCGCTGGCTTCCCCCCGCACAGCGGCTCGATCAGCGCGCGCATCTGCCGCGCCGTCCGTTCCGCCAGCCGGTCTATGCCGGAAAGCGATTCGGGGGCCTGCGGCTCCGATGCTCCGAACTTGTAAGGTTGTACGTTATCCATGTTCAATATGTCCCCAGCCCTCGGCCGGGGGACATACCCGGCTCTGGACGGGCCTATTGAATAACGAAATTGGTAAAATAAACGTTATCTACCCCCGAATAGCCGGTTTTTTCTTTCAAAATCCGGTTAATCAGGTCCGTCAGCTTCTGCTGGAGCGCCCTTTTGCCGTCCGGCGTGGCGATGACGATCTCCTGCTCCTGCGACAACAGCATCAATATGCCGGAACGGATCGCCGTTTCATGCGCCTTCAGCCCGTCGGTGACGCGGGCGTCGTAGAAGGTGGAAATCGCCAACGCGACCTGCACGAATGCGTCGGTATCGGCCAGGTTCGAGGTGTAGGGCGCGGGCATCTGGTAATAGGTGGCCTGATAGGCGGACGGATCCTTCGGGCGCGGCAGGTCGATGCCGGCCGGGGGCGGTTTGATCTCCGAATCGACATGGGGGATGGTTGCCTCATTGCCGCCGCCGCCCTCGCCGCCGCCGCTGCTGCTGCCGCCCGCCTCGGCCACCGCCTTGGTGGCCACCGCGACCGGATCCTCGCCCTTGAGCACGAGCCGGGGCTTGTTCGGATCTTCCTTCGGCCCCTGCGCCTCGGCATGGGTGAAGGCGCCGGTGGCGTACAGCCCGCCGGCGGTTCCGGCGGCGCCGACGACCAGCGCCGCGACCACAAGGATAATCAGCTTGCCCTTGCCGCTTTTCTTTTTCGGCGCTGCGGCCTCTTCACTCATGCGTGCTGTCCCACCCTTTGACGATTATGGCCGATCCTCACGCATAGCGCGCCCTGTCGACCCGTGATTCGCCGGGAACCGCCTGTGCCTCGGTCATCCCCGCATCGTTGATAACGGTTCTGGTGAACGGATTTTTAGCGTTACCGCCGGAATATTGTCCCGCGAAGGCGGCAGCGCCATCCTGGCGCGCGCCCGCATGGCCGCCCTGCCCGCCATTGGGCGCGGTTCCGGTCTGCGCATTGCCGCCGTCCGGCTGCTTCTCACGGCCGCTCTCGCCGCGCTGGCTTTCGCCCGCCTGCGTCACCCGGTCGATCCGCACCTCACCGATGCGGATCGCGGCAAGATGGGCGTCCTGCACCAGCCGCCCCTTGTCGCGGATCAGCGCGACCTGCGCAGCCTCCGTCTCGGCGGTCAGGCGGATGTCGCTCCCGTCGGCGCCCGGCATGATGTCCACGCGCACCGCGCCGAGATTGGGCGAGGCGATCTGGAAGCTGCCCCGGCCCGGATTGTCGCTGATGGTCGCGATCTGGCGGGCGATATCGTCGATCCACTGGCCGCTGACGCCCATGTCGATGACCTTCTGGTCGAGCGACGCGCCGATCCCCCCGGCCAGACCAGTGAGGCCGAGCGGCGTTGTCGCGGCCGCGACCGGCGGCGCCATGCCGAACGTCTTCATGTCGAAGGCCGATGGCTGCTGCTGGGCGGTCGAGGATGAGGCGGATGTGGTTCCGGCGGCAGGCTCGGCCTGCTCGGCGGCGCGTGCCTTGTCTTCGCCCTTTGCCGGTGCGGGCCGGGGCGCGGCCTCGGCGCGAACGGCATCGCGGGGCATCGCCCGCTCAGGGGCCTGCTCAGGGGCCTGCTTCGGGGCCTGCTCCGCCGGGGCGGGCGAAGGCGAGGATGAGGGCGTGTGCGACGCGGCCGGAACAGCCGTCTTCGCTGCGGCGAGAGCCGACTGCCCACCCTCCGCCGCTTCGGTATCCGATATGGTTACCGACACCGGCGCCGGATTTTCTTCCTGTCGCGCGGCGGTGGCGGGCGTAGCGATGGTCGGATTCGGGATCACCGGCGCCTGTTCCGGCGCGGTCATGCCCTCTCCCGCAAGGCGGACGGAAACGGCTCCGGTCGTGGGAACGACGGTCCCCTGCCCGGTTTCAACCGTCGAGAAAGAGCCGCCCCGTCCCCGCTGCGGCAGGACGGAGCGCGCCATGTCGAGAAGCGACGTCGCTTCCCCCGGACGGACCGGAAGCGCGGCCTCCGGGGTGGCTTCTTCCGGTGCTGGCGCCGGTTCCTTCGCCGCGTTCGTGGACGGCTGCGGATTGATGGCGGCGTCCTTGGCCTTGGAGGATTGGCGTGCGCCATCCGGCGCTGCTTTGGCCGCCGGAACGTCCGATGCCGAAACCTCCGCGCCAGCCTGCGCCGCCGTTACGGCTTGCTCAGGCACAGGCCGAGACACAGGCGCAGACGGAGCGGACCGGACATGCCTGCCCACCGCCACGCCCTCTTCAGGCTCCGATGCCGTTTCAACAGCGGCAGGTGGCGGCGCGGGCGACTCGACAGGCGCGGCGATCAGCGGCGGCTGCATTGGCGAAAGTGGCAGGCCATCGGCGGATACCGGGGTTTCCGCCGTTTCCGGCAGGGTTTGGGCATCGCCCGTCTCCTCAGCGGCAGCGGAGACGTCATCCTCGGACATCGACGAAGCAGACGGTAGCTCGACCGGAATTTTCCGTTCGGCGGCGGGAGCCTTGACCTTTTCCGTGCCTTGCCCTTGCACCGGCGAGGTCGGCATCGGGACCGCAACCTGCCCCGCCGGAACCGCGCCTTCGCCTGCCCCACCGGAAGGGACCGCAGGGACCGCATCGGCTGCTGGCGCCCCGTCAACCTTGATCGGAAGGATAGCGACACCCGGCGAACCGGCCGCCTCCGCTTCCGCCAATATCCCGGCGAAACCGGCGCTCTCGCCTTCGGCTTCCAGACCGGCGGGAAGCGCCGCGCCCGGAACGCGAAGTGCCGCGGCGCCGGTCGGGGCGCCCCCTGCAAGACCCAGCAGATCCAAGCTCATTCGGTCCCCCTTTGCTGCATGCTGCGATAGCGCGGAATGGCGGCGAGGCGCGCTTCCAGCGCCTGCTCGTTCGCGCGCTGGGCGCGATCCTCCAGCCGCAGCGCGATTTCCTTCTCGCGGTTCGTCTCGGTCTGGCGATGCTGCTTCTGCACGACAATCTTGCGCGCATCGTAGAGCGCGCCGTCCAGCTGCCGCCCCGCCTGTTCGAGGCGGGTCGCCAGTTCGCGCGCGGCCGCGAGGCTGCCGCCCAGCTGCATCGAGCGATCCTCGAACAGCTCGCTGCGCACCCGCTCCAGCCGCCGCACATTGTTGGACAGCGAGTTGACCTGCTCCTCGGCGCGGACGGTATCGGCGACGGCCATCGCATGCTGCGCCTCGCGCACGCGGACAAGGCGCTTGCGGCGGGCGATCAGCTTGCGGCTCATGCCCCGAACTCCGCGATCAGCGCGCTGATGCTGGTTTCAAGGTCGATCCGTTCCTTCTGGTTCTGGCGCAGGAAGTTCAGCACCTCCTGATGCCGCGACACCGCCTCGTCGATCAGCGGATCGTTGCCGGGGCGATAGGCGCCCATCAGGATGAGATCGCGATTTTCCTCATAGGCGGCCCAGAGCGAGCGATACATCGCCGCCGCGCGCATATGCGCATCGTCGGTCACGTCCGCCATCACGCGGGACAGCGACTTGCCGATATCGATCGCCGGGAAGATCGACTGTTCGGACAGATGGCGCGAGAGCACGAAATGTCCGTCGACGATCGCGCGCGCGGCATCGACGATCGGGTCGTCGGTATCGTCGCCGTCGGCCAGCACGGTATAGAGCGCGGTGATCGAGCCGCCGGTGCGGGTATCGACGCCCGCCCGCTCGACCAGCCGGGGGATGAGCGCCAATGCAGAGGGCGGATAGCCCTTCATCGCGGGCGGCTCGCCCAGCGACAGACCGATCTCGCGCTGGGCATGGGCGCAGCGCGTCAGGCTGTCGATCAGCAGCAGCACGCGCAGGCCGCGCGAGCGGAAATATTCGGCGATGGCCGTCGCGCGGGAGGCCGCGCGCAGGCGCAGCACCGGCGGATGATCGGCGGGCACCGCGACGACGACGCTCTTGCGCATCATCGGCCCGGAAAGCTTGGTCTGGAGAAAGTCGGAAACCTCGCGCCCGCGTTCGCCGATCAGGCCGACGACGATCACGTCCGCCTCGGCCCCGGCGATCATCTGGCCCATCAGCACCGATTTGCCGACGCCGGACCCGGCGATGATCGCGATGCGCTGGCCCCGCCCCGCCGTCAGCAGGGCGTTGACCGCGCGCACGCCGAGGTCGAACGGTTCGGTCACGCGGCCGCGGTCGAGCACATTGCCGCGCACCCCGCCCAGCGGCCACAGCCCCTCGGCGAGGATCGGCCCCTTGCGGTCGAGCGGCTGGCCCATCGCGTCGACCACCCGGCCGAGCAGCCCTTCGCCCACCTGCACCATGTTGGCGGCGCTGTCCGGCTCCACCCGCGCGCCGGAGCGCAAGGGCGCGCCTTCGTCGAGCGGCACGAGAATCGCCTTGTTGCCGCGAAAGCCGATCACCTCGGCGCGGGCGAAACTGCCGTCCGAGGCCGCCACACGGGCGCCGGTGCCGATCGGGCGGTTGAAGCCCGTCACCTCCAGCATGCCGCCCTCATGGCTCACCAGACGGCCGATCGGGCGCGGCGCGCCTTCGGTCAGCGCCACCTGGCCCAGCAGATCCTCGGCATGGGCAAGAGCGGCGCGGATCATCCCTGCCCTTCCATCGTGTCGAGCATCGCCTTGAGGCGCGAAAGCTGCACGTCCGGGCCGTCCTCGATCCATCCCTCGGACGTTTCGAGCCGGACCGACCCGCGCGCGATGGCGGGATCGGGCGTCAGCACGATGCCGAATTCATGCCCCGCCAGCAGCGCGATATCGTCGGGATGCACGCGCAACTGGTTGCGTCCCTGCTCCTCCTCGATGAACGCGGCGACCGCTGCGACGCGCTTCGCCAGCAGCTCCGGGTCCACCGACACCTTGCCGACGATCTGCTCGACCAGCCGCAGCACCGTCACCGACAGCAGCGCGGAAAGCTCGCCATTGGCGACCGGCGCCATCTGTTCGAGCGCATGGATGAGGCGCTCGCGGATTTCCTGATCGGCCGCCATGTTTTCGCCCGCCAGCCGCATTCCTTCGTCGAAACCCTGCGCGAACGCCTCGGCGCGGATCTGGTCGACCGGGTCGATCGCCGGCTCGTCCACGCCGACCATCGGCCCGGACGCGGCGGGAATGAGCGGCCGCCCGTTCGCGACCGGCTGCGCACCGGTGAAGCGTTCGAGGAAGATCGGCTGGTTGCGCGTCCCGGCCAATGCGCCGATGGCGACCGGGAGGGCCTCGTCCCGATGACAGGCAGCAAGAACTCTAGACAAATTCGTCCCCCTTCGCGGCAAGCATGATGACGCCCTGTTCGGCGAGGCGGCGCGCCTGCGAGACCACCGCCTTCTGCGCCTCGATCACCTCGGCCAGACGCATCGGGCCGCGTTCTTCCATCTCGTCCTGGATCGACTGGGCCGCGCGCTGGGACATGCAGCCCAGCATCTTGGCCTTCAGCATCTCGTTCGCCCCCTTGAGCGCGATGGTCAACAGCTCGGTATCGACGCCGCGCAGCAGCGCGCCCATATTCTTGTCGTCGAGGTCGATCAGGTTGTCGAAGATGAACATCTCCTCCTCGATCGTCTGGGCGACGTTCTTGTCCCGCTTGTTCAGCGCCTTGATGATCCGCTGTTCCATGTCCTTGCGGACATTGTTCATGATCGCGGCGGCCTCGCTGGTGCCGCCCCGCTGCGAGGTGGCGCCCGTGCTGGTCGCTATCGGCGCGTTGGCGAGGATGATCTCCAGCTCGTCCAGCGCCTCCAGCGGCACCGGGCCGAGCGTGGCGACGCGATAGACCACGTCCTCCTGCCACGCGGCCGGAAGCATCGAGAGCACGTCGGCCGCGACGCGCGGTTCCAGATGGGTGAGGACCACCGCCATCACCTGCGGATGCTCGTTTTCGATGATGGCGGCGATTTCGCGCGCCTCCATCCACTTGAGCATGGTGAGCTTGGTCGAGGCGGTCGGCGGCGTGATGCGCGCCAATATATTGTCCGCGCGCTCGGGGCCCAGCGCCTTGTGCATCGCGCCGCGAATATGGCGCGGCGCGCCGTAGCCGATGGTCGTGCGCCGCTTCGCCTTGTTGACGAACTGGTCGAGCGCCTGATTGACCTCGTCAATCTCCACATCGGCGACATCGTACATCGCGAAGCCGAGCTGGCGCACCTCGTCGGGTTCGAGGCGGGAGAGGATCTCGGCGGCCTCGTCCTCGCTGAACAGCATCAGCAGCACCGCCGCCGCCGCGCTGCCGTGCAGCGGGTTGGCTTCCCTGTTTTCGTCGGCGAGAGCGGCTTCAGGCATTTTCTTTGGCCTTGCGGTTTTCGCGGAGCAAGTCGCGCACCACCAGAGCGGCGCGATCCGGATCCTGCTTCACGAAGTTGCGGATCAGGTCGGCGCGCTGGGCGTAGTCCGGCGTCGAGCTGATCATGTCGAGCGTGACGGTCTGGTTCGGGTTTTCCTGAGCGGACCGCAGCAGCTCCTGCGAAATCTCGTTGCCCAGCGCGGTGCGTTCGACCGAGGGCGCGGCACCGGCGGCGCCGGGCGCGCCCGGCGCGCCATCGGCCTTCCTGCCGCCGCCCATCTTCTTCAGCATCGGCCGGCCGATGCCGAAGATGAGGACCGCGACCACCGCGAGGGCGGAAAGATTGCGCACAAGCATCTTGAACCAGTCAGCCTCATAGACGGGCGGAGCCCCGGCATCCTCGTCCAGCTTCGCGAAACCGCGGGCGGACAGCGCGACCACGTCGCCGCGCGCCTGATCGAAGCCGACCGCGCTCTTGACCAGCGCTTCAAGCGCGGCGACTTCCTCCGCCTTGCGCGGCTTGCCGTCCGGCCCGTTGTCGAGCGCCACCGCGACCGACAGGCGCTTGACCGTGCCGATGGCGTCGCGGGTGACGGAGATTTCCCGGCCCAGCTCGAAATTGCGGTTATAGCTTTCCTGCGTGCGCATCGGCGCCAGTTCCGGCACGGCCTGCCCGTTCGCGCTGGCCGACTGCGGATCGGTCGCGGCCCCGGCCTGCTGGACGTTGGCGGCCTGCGTTCCGGGCTGCGCGGGCAAGGGCGGCTGGTTGGCAAGGGCGCCGGGAATGCCGCCCGCCTCGCCATTGGCCTGATCGCCCGGCTTGGTCGCCTGCCAGCTGCCGGTTTCGGCGCGCAACCGCGCCTCTTCCTGCGGATAGGTTTCGCGCGTCGCCTGGCGTTCGTTGAAATTGACCTCGGCATGCACCTCGGTCGAGAATTTGCCCGCGCCGACGATCGGCGTCAGCAGCGCGATGACCGCCTGGCGATAGCGCTCCTCGATCCGCGCCTGCACCGCGATCTGGCGGTTGGTTTCCCCTTCCGCGCCGTCGACATTGGACAGGAGATGCCCGTTCTGATCGACCACCGACACATTTTCCGGCGCCAGATTGGGCACCGAGGACGCGACCAGATGCACGATCGCGCGGACCTGATCGTCCGACAGGCTGCGCCCCTGCGCCAGCCGCAGCATCACCGACGCCTGCGGCTTGCTCCGGTCGCGCAGGAACACGCTGGGCGCCTCGACGGCCAGATGGATGCGCGCGCTTTCGACCGCGTCGATCGCCTCGATCGTGCGGGCGAGGTCCATTTCGCGCGCCGAGCGCAGCTTTTCATTCTCCACCGCGCGGCTGGCGCCCATCGGCATATTGTCGATCATGCTGCTGCCGTCGGGCGCGCTCTTGGGCAGCCCTTCGGAGGCGAGCATCATCTTCGCCTTGAAATAATCGTCCTCGGCCACGGTGATGGAGCCGTTGTTCCTGTCGAACTTGTAGGGCACCGCATTCTTGTCGAGCACATCGGCGACGGCGGCCTTGTCGCCATCCGGCAGGCCCCGGAACAGGTCGCGCTGCGGCGGCTCGCGCAGGGCCATCCACGCCAGCGCGGCAGCGCCCACCACGCCGAGCAGGCCCAGCATGGGCAGGCTGCGGGCGACGGCGGGCTGGCCGAGCAGGCCGGTGAACCGCGCGCGGAGCGCATCCACGCCCCCCTTGCCCACGGCCCCGCCGGAAGCGGAAACGGCGGGCAGCGCCGGGGCGGCTGTTGCTGCACTGTCACTCATGATTGCCAACTTTCCTTGCTACGACCCGCCGTCATACCGGCATGCTCATGATGTCCTTGTAGGCGGACAGCAATTTGTTGCGGACCTGAAGCGTCGCCTCGAACCCCAGCGACGCCTTCTGCTTCGACAGCATCACCGCCGCGATGTCGGTGGTCTCGCCGCGTTCGAACGCGGCCGACGCCTCGCTCGCCTCGGCCTGAAGGCCGTTGACCTTTTCCAGCGCGGATTTGAGGCTGTCGGCGAAGTCGGCCTTCTGGCCCGACCCGGCGCCCTGCACCCCCGCGGCGTCGGCGGCGCCGCCGGTCGAGGCGACATCGCGCAGCGCGGCATTGCGTTGCAGGATCGCACTGCGCAGCGCCATGATGCTGTCGGTGGTAATCCCGTTCATCGGCTTGTCCCCCTAAAGGCCGCTCAGGCCGCGGCCAACTCGCGCAGCTCGGCGAGGCGATAGCGCAAGGTGCGCTCGGAAATGCCGAGCTTCCGGGCCGCGAGCGCGCGGTGCCCATCGGTTTCGCGCAGCGCCCGGCGCACCGCGTCGAGCTTCGACGCGCGGGCGATGTCCTGCATCTTCACCGGCTTGTGCTTCGGTTCGGGCGCCAGCGCGGCGATGCCGCGCGGCTGCGCCTGCGGCGGCACGGCGGTCGCCATCATCAGCGCGAGGTCGGCGGCGGTGATCCGCTTGCCCTCGCGCAGCACCACGGCGCGCTGGAGCACATTGCCCAGCTCGCGGGCATTGCCCGGCCAGCTGTGGCGGGAAAGAACCTCCATCGCCTCGGCGGTCGGCCAGGCGAGGCTGTCGGCGTCCGCGCCCTTGTCCTCCAGCCGGAGCAACATCGCCGCGCCGATCGCGACGACATCGCCCGGACGGCTCGCCAGCGGCGAGAGCTGAAGCGGCATCACGTTGAGGCGCCAGTAAAGATCGCTGCGGAACCGCCCGGCCTCCACCTCGGCGACCAGATCGCGGTTGCACGCGGCGATCACCCGAACGTTGACCGGCACCGGATGGGTCGCGCCCACCGGCAGGATCTCGCCTTCCTGAAGCGCGCGCAGCAGCTTGGCCTGAAGGTTGAGCGGCAGTTCGGCGATCTCGTCGAGGAACAGCGTGCCGCCATCGGCCGCGAGGAACAGGCCGTCGGCCGACTGGGCCGCGCCGGTGAAGCTGCCCTTGCGGTGGCCGAAGAGCATCGCTTCCATCATGGTTTCGGGCAGCGCCGCGCAGTTGACGGCGATGAAATCCTTGTCCTTGCGGGCGGAGCGGACATGGAGGAAGCGCGCCATGCCTTCCTTGCCGGTGCCGGTCTCGCCCTGGATGAGGACGGTGGCGTCGCTCGCCGCGATGCGCGAGGCCAGCGACATCAGGCGCATGCTGCTGTCGTCGCCCACGGCGGGCAGCCCGGCGGGACGCAGCAGCTCGGCGATCAGGGCGCAGGCGAAGCCGATATCCTCGGCGCCGAATTCGACGCGGGCGGGCATGCCGTTCGCGGCCCGGACATAGAGCGGTTCGCCCGCCCGGTAATCGATCAATATGTCGCGGCAGGTCGCATGGGCGATTTCCCCTGCCAGCAGCAAATGGCGGCTGTTGCGATCACGCGGCGCGGCGGCGGCCACCGGTGCGATATCCAGAAACGCATGCTCCAGCCACGCCTGCAAGGCAGGCACCTGGGCGCAGAGCGCGTCGCTGATGCCAAAATTCGACATCTTTTTTCAGTCCCCATCTTTAGGGATGGTCCGGCGCCCCCGCGCCTTGCTGCCATCCATCCGATGAAGCCGTTTCTGCGCCCAAACACTTAGTATATGGTTAACAAAGGCCGGTTCTGCCGCCCGGACGGCAATTTTTTTCCGCTTCCGGCAAAAGAATCCTGCATCTTTTCAACTGACTGTTTTTCAATGATTTTTATGGAAACGAGGCCGAGGCCCCACCGGCAAAATCGTCGTTAACAGGGGCTTTCCCCGTTAAAAAATCCGCCGCTTCCGCCGTTTCTTCCGCGTCGCGCGCGCGAGCGTTCCGGGTATCCGCATGGTCTGCCACCGCCCGGCAAAACCCTGCCGGAAAATTCTGCCGGGTCGCCCCTAAATCTTTTCTTCCGGTCACCGTTATCGGGCTTGAGGTCGCCACAGCCCCCTCGGCCGCGATCCAGGAAAGCAGAAAGGGAACAACCATGACTGTCATCGGAACGAATATTTCGGCGATGCGTGCGAACACCGCATCGACGTCGGCCAGCAACTCGCTCGCCGCGTCGATGGAGCGCCTGTCGTCGGGCAAGCGCATCAACAGCGCGAAGGACGACGCGGCGGGCCTCGCCATCGCCACCAAGATGACCGCGCAGATCAACGGCCTGCAGGCCGCGCAGCGCAACGCCAATGACGGCATCTCGCTCGCCCAGACGGCGGAAGCCGCTCTCGGCCAGATCAGCGACCTGATCCAGCGCGTCCGCGAACTGGCCGTCCAGTCCGCCAACGGCACGATGGTCGACGACGACCGCAAGGCGATCAACGCCGAAGCGGGTGCGCTGCTCGACCAGATCGACCAGATCGCCAAGACCACCAACTTCAACGGCGTGAACCTGCTGGGCGGCGTGACCGACCTCGACGGTTCGGGCGGTGCGACGGCGGTCGGTACCAATGTGACGATCCAGACCGGCACCAGCGCCTCCGACACGGTTGCGGTCACCATCGAGAACAGCTCGACGGCGGCGCTCGGCATCAAGAAGTCGGCCGACAACACCCCCGACACCGGCACCGCCTGGAACGCCAGCGCCGGCACGGGCGGCAAGGAAATCGACCTGTCCACCGCCGCCAACGCCTCGGCTGCTCTCACCCAGCTCGACTCCGCGCTGACCGCGGTCGCCGCCAACCGTGCGGGACTCGGCGCCAGCCAGAACCGCCTGTCGGCGACGGTCAACAATATCGACGCGACCGTCACCAACCTGACCGAAGCGCGCTCCCGCATCGAGGATGTCGATTTCTCGGCCGAGACGACCCAGCTCGCCAAGGCCCAGATATTGAGCCAGGCTTCCACCGCGATGCTCGCCCAGGCGAACCAGACGCAGCAGAACGTGCTCAAGCTGATCGGCTAAGCATCGGCTGACAAGACCGGGTGGCGGCGGCCGTCCCGCCGGCGCCCGGTCAACCCTTCGTCACATCATAGTCCCCCAACGTGGCGGGGGGTTTTCCCCAAAGGACGGGCCCATAAATATATATAGCCTTATTCTGAACCCTCGCTCCTCCCTCTGGAGCGAGGGTTTTTCTTATCTAAAGCATTGAATTTTAATGGTAAATGGAAAATTTTCCATTTTTTTCCGCCGGTCATTAAAGAATGCCCGCGCCCTGCCGTTCTGATGGATATGGCCGACGGGAAACCGACGGTCTGGGGAAATCAGAGGGAATAGAGGGACTTAAACCATGACTGTTATCGGAACGAATATTTCAGCGATGCGCGCCAACACGGCGTCCACTTCCGCCAGCAACTCGCTCGCCGCGTCGATGGAGCGCCTGTCGTCGGGCAAGCGCATCAACAGCGCGAAGGACGACGCGGCGGGCCTCGCCATCGCCACCAAGATGACCGCGCAGATCAAGGGCCTCCAGGCCGCGCAGCGCAACGCCAATGACGGCATCTCGCTCGCCCAGACGGCGGAAGCCTCGCTCGGCCAGATCAGCGACCTGATCCAGCGCGTCCGCGAACTGGCCGTCCAGTCCGCCAACGGCACGATGGAAGACAGCGACCGCAAGGCGATCAATTCCGAAGCCGGCGCGCTGCTCGACCAGATCGACCAGATCGCCAAGAACAGCAATTTCAACGGCGTCAACCTGCTGGGCGGCGTGACCGACCTCGACGGATCCGGTGCGGGCACCGCGGTCGGCACCAATGTGACGATCCAGACCGGCACCAGCGCGACCGATACGGTGCAGATCAGCATCCAGAACAGCTCGACGGCGGCGCTCGGCATCAAGAAGTCGGCCGACAACACCCCCGACACCGGCACCGCATGGGATGCCAGCGCCGGCACGGGCGGCAAGGAAATCGACCTGTCCACCGCCGCCAATGCCTCGGACGCTCTCGCCCAGCTCGACGCCGCGCTGACCGCCGTGGCCGCCAACCGGGCCAGCCTCGGCGCCAGCCAGAACCGCCTGTCGGCCACGATCAACAATATCGACGCGACCGTCACCAACCTGACCGAAGCGCGCTCCCGCATCGAGGATGTCGATTTCTCGGCCGAGACGACCCAGCTCGCCAAGGCCCAGATATTGAGCCAGGCCTCCACCGCGATGCTCGCCCAGGCGAACCAGACGCAGCAGAATGTTCTCAAGCTGATCCAGTAAGACAGCGCACCTCCCCCAGACCGGCCGGTGGCATGTCCATCCACCGGCCGGTCGATCGCCTCTTCGGTACATTTTAGTCCCCCATGTGGCGAAGGGGTGTCCCTGCAAAGGGAAAAGGCCCGAACGGCACCAGTGCCGCCGGGCACGAACGGACCCTCGTTCCCCCTCTGGAACGAGGGTCTTTTTCGTTTTCGGCGACCGTTGCAGGCAGGTTTCGGTGGACGGCGGCTTTGGGCCAAATCCTTGCCATTCCTATCGCGTCATGCCAGCGAAGGCTGGCATCTCAGAAGGCGACGCGCGCCATGGGCTGCGACCCCAGCCTGCGCTGGGGTGACGGTAAAGGCGGAGGTCCACCCTTCATCCAAGCCAGCCCTCCGCGCCCATATCCGCGAAGAATAGCATCGCCTTACCTCGCGCGGCCGCCTCTCCCGGCCGCCATAATTAACCCTTGGGAAACCTTATTCCTTAATAAGGGCAGGCGTATTGGGCCCGATCCCGCAGGGATGAGGGTCGATGGGGAGACGCAAATCCGATGAAAGACGCCATCCACGCCTGGGAAATCGAGGGCTTTCTCGACCAACTGCCGGACTCGGTCGAAATCCTGTCGCTCGACTGCTTCGACACGCTGATCTGGCGTAACGTGCATCGGCCCAACGACGTGTTCCACGAGCTTTTCCCCGACGGACGCGGCATGGAAGTGCGCGTCCGCGCGGAACAGAAAGCCCGCCGCGCGCTCCAGCTGGAGCCGGAGCGCGAGGAAATCTTCATCGAGGATATTTACCGCAACCTTTCCCGCGCCGGTGAGGACCGTCATTCCGGCCTGATCGCCGCCGAACTGGATGCAGAGGCGCGGCATTGCTTTGCCTTCCGTCCGGTCGTCGACCTCATCACGGAGGCGAAGAAGCGCGGGCTCAAGGTCATCATCGTCTCCGACATCTACTGGCCCGAAGCGCAGCTGCGGGACTTGATCGCCCGCACCGCCGGGCAGGAACTGCTCGACCGGATCGACCGGATCTATTGCTCCTGCGATTATGGCTGCGGCAAATATAAGGGCCTGTTCGGCCATGTGCTGGAGGATCTGGGCGTATCGCCCGACGCCATCGCCCATCTGGGCGACAACCAGGCGGCAGACGTCGAGGCGCCGCGCGAGCTGGGCATCCATGCCGTGCATTTCCTGCAATTCCAGGAGCATCAGGCCACCCGCCTGCGGCTGGAAGCGATCGCCTCCACGCTGATGGAGCGGGACGCGCGGCGCACCATGCCGGTGTTCCAGCCGCACCGGGCGCAGATCGCCCTGCACCACAGCGACGATCCGGTCGAGGATTTCGGCTATGGCGTGCTCGGCCCGATCATGCGCGGCTTCACCCACTGGCTGGCGGCCGAAGCCGACGCCTTCGAGGCGGAAACCGGCAAGAAGCCGAAATTGCTCTTCCTGCTGCGCGACGGCTATCTGCTCGCCAAGGCGTTCGAGCGGGCCTATCCGCACCGGGCCGGCCAGATCGGCATGGCGGAGGTCAGCCGCTTCACCGCGCTCGCCTCCAGCTTCACCGACGAGCGGGCGATCCGCAACTATCTGCTCACCGGCAAGATGAAGTTCAGCGGCGCGTCGATGCTGGGCACGCGGGAAATGGCCTGCAACCAGCTGCTCTTCACCGCGCAGGAAACCCGCAAGATCGCGCGGGAAGAGGATGGCCCGACCTTCCTCCAGACCCTGCTGGAACCGGAGAATATCGAGCGCATCCGTACCCGCTCCGCGCAGTTCCGCGAAGGGCTGCTCGCCCATCTCCGCCTGCACGGCGTCGAGGATGGCGATGCGGTGATGCTGGTCGACCTGGGCAGCGTCGGCACGATCCAGAACGTGCTGACGTCCGTGCTCGAAAGCGAGATGAACCTGCGCGTGGCCGGGCGCTATTTCCTGCTGCGCGAGGAATCCTTCACCGGCCTCGACAAGAAGGGGCTGATCGACTTCCGCCATTATGAAACGGACGGGCTGTTCGCGATCTTCCAATATATCGCGCTGATGGAGGAATTCTGCACCATCCCGCAGGGGTCGGTGCTCTATTACGGCAAGGACGGCCAGCCCCGCCGCGACAATGCGGAAGGCGACCCGGCGCAGAATGCGATGCGCGCTAAGGCGCAGGCCGCCTGCTTCGCCTTCGTCGGGCAGGAGGATCGCGGCTGGCACGCCGCCCCGGCCTCATGGGGCGACGAGAGCGCGCGGCGCATGGCCACGGCCAGCCTCGCGCGGCTGCTGTTCCTGCCGACGCAGGACGAGATCGCGATGATCCAGTCCTTCGTCCATGACGTGAACATGGGCAGCACCGACAAGATCAGGCTGATGGATTGCGAGGCGGCCGCCCGCAACATGCGCCGCCACGGCGCCTTCCACACGATGGCGGTGCGCGAGCGCATCTACCAGCCCGGCGAGCTGCGCGGCTACGGCATGGCGGAAACGCTGTCGCTGCTGCTCACCCGCCGCTTCGGGCTGGACCTGAAGGCGACGGATTTCCAGACCGGCGGCCTGCGCCTGCCCGTGCTGCTGACGGCGGGCGGGAGCCACACGCAGATGGACATCACCGCCTATCCCACCAGCGAGGGCTATTATCGCGCGCTGGTGCCGATCGGGGCGGGCCGCTTCACCGCGATCGTGATGATCGGCCAGCTGTGCGACTGGTTCCAGATCGAGGAGGCGAGCTTCCGCATGGTCGGGTCCTATATGTCGGTGCAGACGCACAGGGCGGCGCTGCCCGCCGCGCCGATCTGCGACGGCATGGAGCAGAGCGCTCCCGGCCTCTATCACTGCACCCAGGCCAGCGCCTTCCTGATGTTCACGCCGCCCTCAGTCGCGGAGGACGAGCCGCATATGCTGCACCTCGTCTTCCGCCCGGTCCTGCTGCGCGACACGGCGGCGGCGGAGGCCCGGCAGCAGCCGCTGCGTCAGGTGGCCTGAACCGAAGCATTACCCCAGCGAAAGCAAAGGGCAGGCTGGCGAATAGCGCCGGCCTGCTTTTTTGTTGGTGGTTCCGGCCTTGGGATAGCTATTTGGGAGTGGGAGTACCATAATCCAATCGTCATGCTGAACTTGTTTCAGCATCCATCAGGCCCAACAGACCGTCGGTCAATCCGGTGAAATGGACCCTGAACCGAAGGCCAGCACAGCTAACCAAGTTCAGGGTGACGGTAAGGGCTACGCTCCGCTTCGGTTCGCAAGCCGCCCCCAAAACACCCGCCCCACAACCTCAATTCACCTGCATCATCTTCCCGTCGGTGATGATGACCGGATCGCCCGGCTGGACGGCGGCGAAGAGTTTTTTCGCGAACGGGGTGGGCACACCGATGCAGCCATGCGTCGCCCTGCCCCATTCGACGTCGCTGCCGTGGATCGCCACGCCGTCATTGGTCAGCCACAAGGTGAAGGGCATGGGCGCATTGTCATAGGTGCGCGAATGATAGTCGGCGATCTTCCGCTGGACGGGAAAGACGCCGAGCGGGCTGGGCTTGTCGGTGGCGCCGTAGAGGATGACGGCCGCGCCGATCTCGTACCCGGCGCGGAACACGGAGAGCGTCTGCGCCTTCAGGTCGACGGTGACGACCACCGGCCCGGCGGGCACGTCCTTGTCGTCCCAATGATAATCGCCATGGCGCAGCGGGCTGTCGATCTTGAGGATGCGCTTCACCCGGAAAGCGGCGGCGACCGCGTTCGCGTCCGGCAAGGATTGAGGGGCGCTTGCGGCGGCGGGTGATGGAGCCAAGGAAACGGCCGGAGAAACGCCCGCGGCCTGCTTGCCCGCGCCCTCCGTCTTTGCGGCGCCCGCGCCGTCGCGCAGGGAAAGATAGACGCCCTTCAGCATGATGCCGAAGGTCAGCACGACGAGAGCCGCGACGGCTCCGGCAAAAATCAGACGGGTCTTTCCCTTGAGGCTATTCATCCCGGTCATCCCGCAAGGCATAAGGGCCGAACGCCGTGCCGGTCAATGGCCAGCCCGGCCCATGACGCTTTCCAGCCCTCTTACCATCCCCCTTCCCCGCCCTCTGCCGCGCGGGGAAGCCGGACCATGTTCAGTCGTTCCACTCGCGCAGCATGCCGCGCAGCTTGTCGAGCGCGGCCTTCTTGATCTGGCACACCCGCGCCGCGCCGATATCCAGCGTCGCGCCGATCTCCTCCAGGTTCATCTCCTCGACGAAATAGAGCTGCAGCACCATCGCCTCGCGTTCCGGCAATTGGCGGATGGAACCGGCGAGCATCGCCTTCAGCGATTCCCGCTCCAGCTTCTCGTCGGCGCGCTCCTCCAGATCGGCGAACCACATCGACTGGTCGGAATAGACCTCGTCCATGCTCTGTTCCTGCACCATCTCCGCCGCGTCGACCATCTCGCGATAGGCGGCGGCGTCGAGGTTCATCTCGGCCGCCATCTCGGTTTCGCCGGGGGTCCGCCCCAGCCGCTGCTCCAGCCGCCGGCGCACCTCGGTCAACTGCTTGCGCTTGGCCATGGCGGAGCGGCAGATCGTCGCCTGGCGGCGCAGGCTGTCGATCATCGCGCCGCGAATGCGCATCTGCGCATAGGAGGCGAAGCCAAGCCCGCGATCCTCAAAGCTGTTGGCGGCTTCGACCAGCGCGACCATGCCGATCTGGAGCAGGTCCTCGATGTCGATCGCGCTCGATACGCGGCCATGCACATGCCAGGCGATCTTGCGCACCAGCGGCATATATTGCCGCGCCAGTTGCTCTGGGCTCGGCGATCGGGCGGTGCGGCCATATGTCAGCGCATCCCCATCGGCTGCAATCCGGTTCATGAACATGCTGAAATCAGTCCCTTATTCCAACGCTTCATTGCCTGTCCGGCGATCATCCCGGCGATGATCACGCCATTCTCTCATGATGGGCCGCCGATCCCGGCAGCGGATCGTGGCGCGGCTTCGGCTTGTCCACGCCGCCGACGACGGCGACCACCTCGACCGGCTTGCCGTCCGGGATTTCGAGGAAGGACAGCACCGGCGTTTCGGGCAGGTGCGGCTTGAACAGCCGCGCCAGCGCCCGGCGCGCCAGCGGCGAGGTGACGATAGCGAAATTGCGCGCCTCGGCCATCAGCGGGCGGGCGCCCTGAATGACGGCCTCGGTGATGCGCCCGGCCAGCGCCGGTTCGATCGGGTGGCGCGCATCGCCCGCGACCCGCATCGCCTGCGCCAGCAAGCCTTCCAGATCGCCGTCGAGGGTGATGACCGGCAGCGGCATCTTCACCGGCACCAGCGTCTGGATGATGAGCGAGCCGATGCGCTGGCGCACCGCCTCGACCAGCTGCTCCGGCGTCATGTCCGGTTTCACCGCGTCGATCATCGCCTCGCAGATGCGGCGGAAATCCTTGAGCGGAATGCCCTCGGCCAGCAGCGCGCGGCACAGCGCGGTGATCTGGGCGAGGTTCAGCAGGCCCGGCGTCAGCCCGTCGGCCAGTTGCGGCGCGGCTTCCTTCAGATTGTCGATCAGCTTGCGCGCCTCGTCCATGCCGAACATTTCCGACGCGTTCATCGTGATGAGCTGGTTGAGGTGGGTCGCCACCACGGTCGAGGGATCGACCACGGTATAGCCCGCGACCACCGCCTCGCTGCGCATTTCCGGGCGGATCCACACCGCGTCGAGGCCGAAGGTCGGGTCCTTGACCGCGCGGCCGGGCACCGTGCCTTCCAGCGCGCCGCTGTCGAGCGCCAGCAGGTCCTCCGGCCACACCTCGTCCTCGCCGACGATAACGCCGCCGATGGTGATGCGATAGCCGTGCGGTTCGAGCGAGAGATTGTCCTTCACCCGCACCAGCGGCACGACGAAGCCCAACTCGCGCGAGAGCTGCTTGCGGATGCCGGTGATGCGCGCCATCAGTGGCGCGCCCTTGCGGTCGTCCACCAGCGGGATCAGCGCATAGCCGACCTCCAGCCCCAGTACCGCGCCGTCCGACACGTCCGCCCAGTCGATCTTCGCCGGGTTTTCCGGCTCCGGCGCGGCCGGGGCGGCGGCGGCTTCGGCCTGCACCCTGGCGGCCTTGCGCAGGCGCCAGGCGACGAAGCCGCACAGCGCCGCCGTCGGCAGGATGACCATGTGCGGCATGCCGGGGATGACGCCCATGATGCCGAGGATCGCCGCCACCGGCGTCCATGCCTTGCCGCTGCCGAACTGGTTGGCGATCTGGCCGCCCAGGTCGTGCTCGCTGTTGACGCGGGTGACGATGCTCGCCGCCGCGATCGACAGGATCAGCGCGGGCACCTGCGCCACCAGCGCGTCGCCGATGGCGAGGATCACATAGGTCTGTGCGGCTTCCGACAGCGACAGCCCGTGGCTGACCGTGCCGAGGATGATGCCGCCGATGATGTTGATGATGAGGATGAGCACGCCTGCGATGGCGTCGCCCTTCACGAACTTGCTGGCGCCGTCCATCGAGCCGTAGAAATCCGCCTCGGTCGCGACTTCGGCGCGGCGCAGCTTCGCCTCTTCGGGGCTGAGCAGCCCGGCGTTGAGGTCGGCGTCGATCGCCATCTGCTTGCCGGGCATCGCATCCAGCGTGAAGCGGGCGGACACTTCCGACACGCGCCCCGCGCCCTTGGTGATGACGACCAGGTTGATGATCATCAGGATCGCGAACACGAACAGGCCGACGACATAGTCGCCGCCGATCAGGAAATTGCCGAAGGATTCGATCACATGCCCGGCCGCGTCCGGCCCGTTATGCCCGTCGACCAGCACCACGCGGGTGGACGCGACGTTGAGCGCGAGGCGCATCAGCGTCGCGAACAGCAGCACCGTCGGGAAGCTGGAAAAGTCGAGCGGGCGCGCCGCGTTCAGCGCGACCATCAGCACCGCGAGGCTGATCGTGATATTGCCGATGAAGCCGATATCCAGCAGGATCGACGGCACCGGCACCACCATGAACATGACCATCAGCAGCGTCGCGAACGGCAGCACCGCCCCTCTCGCCGTGTTCATCCAGACTTTGCCGTTCATTTGGGTACGGGTCATGGGGTGGTCTTACCTTCCGAAGGTGGCGAGCATGAGATAGGCGAGCCGGGCGGTCGCCGGTTGCGGACGCAGGAGTTCATCCTCCGTCAGGCTTTGCGAGGATTGCTGGAGCCGTTCGGTCTCCACGCGGACATAATCGGCCGGCTGCACCGTCTTGCCCTGCGGCAGGTCGGCGGCGGCGGAAGAGGCCGCCCAGCCGGAACCGCCCGTCTGGCCATTCAGGGCGCTTTCGACGCCGTTTTGCAGCTTGGCGGCAAATTTTTGCCGGATGTCGGCAAAGCTGCGCGGATTGCCGGACCTGTCGTAGAAGATCGAGCGGTTGGCCGCCGCCGCCGACGGGAACATCGAGGCGGCGCCCGCATAGGGATTGCTGTCATGGACGGCGAGGAACTTGGCCGCCCCGCCCGCGCCCAGGAAATGGGCGAGATAGAGGTCTACCGGCTCCGCCTCGCGCCCAAGGCGGCTTTCGAGATAGGCCTTGTTGTCGGCGGCATGCTCGGCCGCCATCACCGATGCGGTTTCCGGATGGTTGCGCAGGTCGAGTATCTGCTGGCGCAAGGTCGGGTCGGACACATAATAGCGCCCATTGGCCCCGCGCTGGACCGCATCGGCCGCCCAGCCCAGCCCATGATCGCTGCCGTGCCGGTCGATCACGGCGAGCCAGCTCTGGTCGATGAACTGATACAGCCCCTTGGCCGAGGAGGTCGAGGCCTTCGCGGTCGGGTTGAGGCTGCTTTCGATCTTCGCCTGACCCAGCAGATAGGCGAAATCCATCCCCGTGCGCTGGCTCGCCATCGCAATCGCGTTCGTCACGCGATTGCGGCTGGTGCCGCCAACGGAAAGATCGGAAAAAACGGACATTCCCTAACCCTGAAAAACTTGCACTGGTTATAAAGCAATAACCATGCCAGTTTTTTGGGCGGGTTTTCAGGGAATGATCGGGAGAAACGGGCGAACCATCCTAACCGGTCGCCCTGTCCACACTCGTTCGCCCTGAGCTTGTCGAAGGGCTGCTTTTCTCTTGGGGCTGGAAGAAGACAGGGCTTCGACAAGCTCAGCCCGAACGGAGAGGGGATCAGAAAACGTCATCCCAACGAAAAAGCGCGGAGGAACCCCGCGCTTTCGAACCGTTATCGGCAAGGATCGCTCAGCGCGCGTAGGTCGCGGCGGCGGTCTCTATGCCCTGCTGGGCGAGCAGGTCGATGCGCTGGCGCGCGTCGTCGGCGGCAAGGTTGATGTGAACGCGCGTCGCCTCGACCATCGGCAGCAGATTTTCCAGCGCCAGCCGCGTCTCGCCGTCCAGCTCCGCACCCGCGCCGGTGCGCACGGTCTCGCAGGCGAGCCGCACCGCTTCTCCGGCCGAAATCATGCGCGCGGGATCGCCGCCGCCCAGCGCCAGGCGCAGGTCGTCGAAAGCCTGCTCCAGCGCCTGCACCTGTTCGCGGGCCATCTTAGCGATCCAGATCCAGCGCGATCATCTTTTCCGCGATGGCATCGGCATTGACCGGATAATTGCCCGAGGCGATGGCTTCCTTGATCGCCGCCACCCGGTCCATATCCACCGGCGCGCCTTCGGCGGCCATGCGCGCGGACGGCGTGGAGGCGCCCGCGACCGGCGCGCCACCGCCCGTGATGCCATCCGTCGCGGCCGAAGCGGACCGCGCCTTGCCGCCTTCCCGCAGCTTTGCCAGATCGACGGGCGATCCGATCGACTGATTGATCGATTTGATCATTACAAATCCTTTCCGACTATCGCGTCTGATAACGGCCGAATTTAATATTCCTTAAATCCCGGAACGCGAACAATACCGTTTTCCATCACCTGCGCCAGCACCGGATCCGATTTCGAGTCATTGCGCACCCGGATCAGGTCGCCCGCCGCGCCATCCTCGTCGGCGATCATCTGCCGCGAAACGGTGAAGGCCGCGCCTCCGGCGACCAGTTGCACGGGGTCGCCGCGCTTGATGATGACTTCCTTGCGCACAACAGGCGCGGCCGCGCGGCCATAGGCGGCGGGACGGGCCGCGGCCATACCCATCGACGCTTCCCCCGCGCCCGGTTGCAACGGCACGCGAATGCGCCAGCCGATCGCCTTGCACTGCACGATGGCGGCGCCGAAGGCGGGACCTGTCACTTCCGGCAGATCCGGGCAGGCGGCCAGCCGCAGGCGGCGGTCCACCGGCGCGACCGGTCCGCCGGGCTGGCCGATGGCGGCGCCGACGGTCATCGCGACCAGACTGTCCAGCCGGTCCAGATTCTCGAACCGCTGCTGCTGCGCCAGCGCGGGCGCGCCCGGCAGCAAGGCGAGGACAGCCAGCAACTTCGCGGCGATGCGTGCCATATACGATCTCCCATTCCGTTCGCGCGAACGAACCCTTGTCGAAGATCATAAAGCAGGAATCGTGCCATTTTCAAAAGGCACGGTGAGCAAGCGGCGATTATCGCGCGGCGTCCGCCGGGCGCGCGGTAAGGATCAGCATCTGGCCGGACGCGCCGCCCGTTCCCTGATCCTGATCCAGCCCGCGAATGACGAGGCGCTGGCGGGCAATGCCCTCCTGCACCAGCTTGCGGGCGACGGAGCCGACGCGCGCAGCCGCCAGATCCCAGTTGTCGAAGCGGTTGGCGGCCGGATCGAGCCCGACCGAGCGTATCTCCACCTTCGCGCCTCCCGCTGCATATTGATGCGCCAGCGCCTTCATCCGCGCCTCGCCCGCAGGCGTGAGGATCGCCTCGCCCGGCTGGAACAGGCTCGCTGCGGCCAGCCGCTCGGTCTGGCCGACCGGCGCGCCGAATTGCTGCGCGACGCCCTCGACGACCTCCTGCCGGTTTCCCGCGCTCGCCTGAAGCAGCACGAAAAAACCCAGCAGCAGCAGGCACAGGTCCGCGAAGCTGATCGCCCAGCGGCCGCGACGGAGAAAAGCCGGGTCCGCCGCGGCCTTCACGCGACTTCCCTGATGGAGGCGCGGCGGACGGGCGCGGTTTCGCGGCGCGCCACGCGAATCATCCGGTCGCACAGCTCGCCCTGCCAGAACAGCTCGCGCTCCGACAGGTTGGCGAGGCGCGCGGCGATCGGCGCGGCGACCAGATTGGCGATCAGCAGGCCGTAGAAGGTGGTCAGCAGCGCCAGCGCCATCGCCGGGCCGATCTTCGCGGGGTCGTTCATCGCGCTGAACATGCCGACAAGGCCGACGATGGTGCCCGCCATGCCCAGCGCGGGCGCGCTGTCGGCGATGGAAAGCCAGAATTTGTGAACCTTTTCATGCCGGGCGCGGCGGTCGGCCATGGTCTGCTCCGCCCACAGCTCGAACCGGTCGACGCTCTCGGTATCGGACAGCTTGCGGATCGCCGTCGCCAGGAAGGGATTGGCGGCGCGCACCCGGTCGGTGCAGGAAAGGCCGCGCAGATTGGCGATATGATCCACCCGCGTCATCGTCGCGCGGGCCAGCAGCATGTCGCGATCGGGATCGGCGCGCCACAGCACCGGCATCGCGGCGAAGGCGCCCCACAGCGCGGCAAAGCCGTTCTGCGCCGTCGCCAGAACCACGCACCCGGCGATCATCAGCACCAGCGTGATGGGATCAAAGAGGTTCAGGAGTATCTGCATGGTTCCACCTTCTTGCCCGACACATCTTACCAAATCACCAAGACGGCAAAACTTTGCCGCCTCACGGCAAAAGCCTGCCGCCCTTGCCCGGCAGCCTCATCCCGTCACCGGGCGCCCGCGAAAAAATGACGCATTTCCGCCAATAGCCAAAATTGGCACGCCCTTTGCTTTAATCCTGACAGGCGGGAGCCACCCGATGTCCATCACGGAAAACGGCAAGGCTTCCCGAAACTTTAGTCGGAACGAAGGTGAAAACGGGAAATGGGTCTGGAAAACGATCTGTTCGGTGTGCACGGAAAGGCCCTGGAGCTGCGGTCCCAGCGGCTGAACCTGCTTGCCTCCAACATCGCCAACGCGTCCACGCCGGGATATAAGGCGCGCGACATCGACTTCGAGGCCGCGTTGCGCGACGCCACGCAGGGCGACGCCAGCGTCAACAAGGCCATCGACAATTCCATGGGCTATCGCGTGCCAATCCAGCCCAGCCTCGACGGCAACACGGTGGAGCTTTCCACCGAGCAGACGCTGTTTTCCGAAAACGCCGTCAAATACCGCACCACCCTCTCCTTTCTGGAAGGGCGGATCAACACCATCACGCGCGCGCTGAAGGGAGAATGAGCATGGCCGACACCCCCATGAACATCTTCGATATCGCCGGCCGCGCCATGTCGGCCCAGCTCGTGCGTCTGAACACGACCGCGTCCAACATGGCCAATGCCGGGAATGTCACCGGGTCCGCCGCCGAAGCCTATCGGGCGATCAAGCCGGTTTTCCGCTCCGTCACGGAAAGCCCCGGCGTGTCGACGGTGAAGGTGGAGAATATCGTCACCACCAGGGCGGAGCCGATCAAGCGGCACGACCCCAACCACCCGCTCGCCGACGCGGACGGGAATGTGTGGGAATCGGCCGTCGACAGCAGCGCGGAGCTGGTCGACATGGTCGAGACCGCCCGCATGTACGAGAATAATGTTCAGGTCCTCCAGACCGCGAAATCTCTCCTGCTCGAAACAGTGAAGATGGGCAAATGACCACAGTAACCAGCAACACCGCCGCCAACGGCGTAACCACCTATAGCGGCAGCGCCGCCAGCCTGGGCGACACGTCCACCAGCCGTCTTTCGCAAAAGACGCTGGACCAGTCGGACTTCCTCGCCCTGCTGACCGCGCAACTGCAGGCGCAGGATCCGCTCAACCCGACCAGCAATGCCGATCTCGTCGCGCAGATGGCGACGATCACCAACACCAGCGGCATTTCGGAGATGAACACCAACCTGGCCAACATCGCCGACACCATCAGTTCGCTGAAAAGCCAGCTCAGCGCCTCGCGCCTCGGCACGGCGGCCAGCTGGATCGGCCATGCGATGCTGGTCAGCAGCGATTCCGCCGCGCCCAACACCGCGGGCGATTACAGCGGCCAGTTCACGATCAAGTCCGCGTCCGACGCGGTGAAGGTCAATCTGGTCGGCAGCGACGGCACCGTCGTCAAGACCCTCGATCTGGGCGCGCAGCCCGCCGGCGAGGTCACCTTCTACTGGGACGGCAAGGACGAAGGCGGCAACTATGTCGGCGGCGGAACCTACAAGGTTCAGGTCGAGGGCGCCGAGGCGTCCGGCATGGCGACATGGACCAGCATCGCC
This sequence comes from Sphingobium jiangsuense, assembly GCF_014196495.1. Classification (GTDB taxonomy): domain Bacteria; phylum Pseudomonadota; class Alphaproteobacteria; order Sphingomonadales; family Sphingomonadaceae; genus Sphingobium; species Sphingobium jiangsuense. The sequence continues at coordinate 192,749 of NZ_JACIDT010000002.1, read as the reverse complement.
GCCGTGCAGTCGCCCGCCGACGACAGCAGCGCCCGGCTGATCACCACGCTGGGCACCTACGATCCCGCCGACGCCATCAAATTGCTTTGATTTCCCAGCCTTTCAACGAGGAGCCACCACCATGTCCTTCTACATCTCGCTTTCCGGCCTGAAGGCCGCCCAGGCCGACCTTTCGACCATTTCCAACAACGTCGCCAACGTCAACTCGACCGCGTTCAAGAAGAGCCTCGCCAATTTCGGCGACATCTTCGCCGCCGCGCCGATGCAGACGACCACGCAGGTCGCCGGCCAGGGCACGCGCATCGCGGGCATCAAGCAGCAGTTCACACAGGGCACGGTCGAAACCACCGACAAGACGCTGGACCTTGCGATCACCGGCGAATCCTTCTTCACCGTCAGGACCGCGCCGCCGACCTCGCAGACCAGCTACACCCGCAACGGCGCCTTCTCGCTCGACGCGAACCGCTATGTCACCGACACCACCGGCGCGCGCCTTCAGGTGCTGCCGGTCGACGCCAACGGCGTGCCGACCGGAAACACCTCCGGCGATCTGACCGACCTCCAGATCCCGCAAAGCTATGAGGACACCAGCACGACCCCGTCGACCTGGGTCCAGCTTTCCAGCATCGAGATCAACGAGGCGGGGCTCGTCACCGCCACCTTCGCGGACGATCACACGATCATGCTCGGCAATGTGGCGCTGGCGGCCTTCCCGTCGGCCGAAGGGCTGCGCCAGAAGGGCGACGCGCATTGGCAGACGACGCTGTCGTCCGGCCAGCCGACCTATGGCGCGGGCAATGCGGGCCTGTTCGGCACGATCCGCTCCGGCGCGCTCGAACGCTCCAACGTCGACCTGACCGAGGAACTGGTTTCGCTGATCGCCGCGCAGCAGAATTTCCAGGCCAATGCGAAGGCCATCGAAACCCAGAACGCCGTCGCCAGCGCGATCATCAACCTGCGCTGACACGGGATAGCCAAGGGAAGGTCTGAGCCATGGATCGGCTGGTCAACACGGCACTTACGGCAATGCGCGGCGCGATGTCGCGGCAGGCGACGATCGCCAACAATCTCGCCAACGCCAACACGACGGGGTTCCGCGCGGAAATCGCCAATGCCTCGACCCTGTGGATCAACGGCCAGACCTACAACAGCCGCGCGCAGAGCACCGAGCAGGTGCTCGGCGCCGACATGAAGCAGGGCAGCGTCACCCACACCGGCAATGCGCTGGACGTCGCGATCAACGATCAGGCGATGCTGGCGGTGCAGGCGGCGGACGGCAGCGAAGCCTATACCCGCCGGGGCGACCTCAAGGTCAGCGACAGCGGCCTGCTCACCACCGGCGACGGCATCCCCGTCATCGGCGAGAGCGGCCCTGTCACCCTGCCCTCCTACGACAGCATCTCGATCGCCAAGGACGGCAGCATCAGCATCGTGCCGACCGGCGGCGATCCCAATGCGCCGCAGCAGGTGGACCGGCTGAAGCTCGCCAACCCCACGGGATCGCAGATCGCCAAGGGCGCGGACGGGCTGTTCCGCGAGGTCAACGGCGGGGTGCTGCCCGACGATCCGCTGGCCAGCGTCACGCCGGAATCGCTCGAAGGATCGAACGTCAACGCCACGCAGGCGCTGGTCCAGATGATCGAGGCCAGCCGCGCCTGGGAAACCCAGGTGAAGCTGATCGATACCGCGAAGAAGATCGACGACAGCGGCGCAAGCCTGATGCAACTGCCCTCCTGAACCGGGCCGGAATGACAGGGAACTGAAGCAATGACCAACGCAGCTCTACACGTCGCCCGCACCGGGCTGGACGCCCAGAACACGAAGATGCAGGTGATCGCGAACAACCTCGCGAACGTCAACACCACCGGCTTCAAGAAGGACCGCGCCGATTTCCAGACGCTGGCCTATCAGCAGCTGGTGGCGGCGGGCGCGGCCTCCGACACCGAGAACAAGTTCGCCACCGGCCTGTCGCTGGGCACCGGCGTCTCGATCGCTGGCACCAGCAAGATCATGACGCAGGGCACGGTGACGCCGACCGGCAATTCGCTGGACCTCGCCATTCAGGGCAACGGCTTCTTCCAGTTGCAGCGCCCGGACGGCACCATCGCCTATACCCGCGACGGCAGCTTCACGCAGACGGCCGAAGGCACGCTCGTCAATTCGGACGGCCTGCCGGTCATCCCGCAGATCCAGATCCCCGAAGGCACCACCGGCATCACCATCGGCACCGACGGCATGGTGTCGGCGACGGTCGCCGGCCAGTCCGAACCGACGCAGCTCGGCCAGATCGAACTGGCCAGCTTCACCAACCCGGCGGGGCTGCAATCGATCGGCGACAATCTGATGCTCGAAACCGCCGCCAGCGGCGCGCCGCAGGTGGGCGTGGCCGGGCTGGAAGGCCGTGGCACCATCGCGCAGGGCAGCCTCGAAGGGTCGAACATCAACATCGTCGAGGAGCTGGTCGACATGATCGAGACGCAGCGCGGCTATGAGGTCAACAGCAAGATGATCAAGGCCACCGACGAAATGCTGCAATATGTGAACCAGCAGATCTCGTGAGGACCGGACGGATGAAACGCGCCCCCCTCCTGCTGCTGGCGACCGCCGCGCTGATCGTCGCGGCCCCGGCGGATGCGAAGAAAAAGAAGGAAGCGGACGAAGCCTTCGCGCCGACCTATTCCATGCCGATGCCCGAAGCGGCACCGGCCAACGGCTCGATCTTTCAGGCCGCCTATGGCTATGCCCCGCTGACCAGCGGCGCGCGCGCGGCGATGATTGGGGATATCATCACCATCCTGCTGGTCGAAAGCACGCAGGCGTCGAAGAGCACGGCGGCCAATACCAGCCGCACCGGCGATATCGGCCTCAACCCGCCCAGCACGGGCCTGCTCTCCAAGCTGTTTTCCGCCAGCGACATCGGCGCGAGCGGCTCCAACAGCTTCAAGGGCACGGGCGCGGCCAGCCAGTCGAACAGCCTGTCGGGCGAGATCACCGTAACCGTCGCCCGCGTCTTTCCCAACGGCACGCTGCTGGTGAAGGGCGAAAAGGCGCTCACCCTCAACCGGGGCGACGAATATATCCAGATTTCCGGCCTCGTGCGGCAGGCGGACATCACGCCCGACAACCGCGTGCTTTCCACCCGCGTCGCCGATGCGAAGATCACCTATACCGGCAAGGGCGAAATCGCCCGCGCCAGCCGTCAGGGCTGGCTGCAACGCTTCTTCAGCATGATCAGCCCCTTCTGACAGGATACGGACAGCCATCATGACCCGCATTCGCTTCCCCTCCCTCTCGCTGTTCCTGACCGTGCTGGCGCTGGTCGCCGGTCTGGTCTCCGCGCCCGCCGCGCAGGCGGAGCGGATCAAGGACCTCGGCTCGTTCCAGGGCGTGCGCCCCAACCAGCTGACCGGCTACGGCATCGTCGTCGGCCTTGCGGGAACGGGGGACGACAGCCTCGATTATTCGACGCAGGGCATGAAGGGCATGATCTCCCGCTTCGGGCTGACGCTGCCCGCCGGGGTCAACCCGTCGCTGAAGAACAGCGCGGCGGTGATGGTGACGGCGGAACTGCCCGCCTTCTCCAAGCCCGGCCAGCGCCTCGACGTCACCGTCTCCGCGATCGGCAAGGCCAAGTCGCTGCGCGGCGGCACGCTGGTGCTGACCCCGCTGCGCGGCGCCGACGGCCAGATCTACGCGATGGCGCAGGGCAGCCTCGCGGTCGGCGGCCTCGGCGTCACCGGCGCGGACGGCAGCCACCTGTCGGTCAACGTGCCGTCCGCCGGGCGCATTCCCGGCGGCGCGACGGTGGAGCGCACCGTCGCGACCGGCTTCGACACCGCGCCGCAGCTCGATTTCAACCTGGCCGAGGCGGACCTGACGACCGCGCTGCGCGTGGCCGACGCGATCAACATCGCCTTCGGCGACAAGCGAGCGCGCGCCGTCGATGCCGTCACCGTCTCCATCGCCGCGGAAGCGGGCGCCGAACAGCGCATCCTGATGATGGGCCTCATCGAGAATATCGAGGTGAAGCCCGCCGATGCGCCCGCCAAGGTGATCGTCAACGCCCGGTCCGGCACCGTCGTCATCAACGGCGCGGTGCGGATTTCGCCTGCGGCCATTTCGCACGGCAAGCTGACCGTCGCGGTGCAGGAAAGCCCCCGCGTGGTGCAGCCCGCCCCCTTCTCCGCCGGGCAGACGGCGGTGGAGCAATCGAGTGCGCTTTCGGTGACGGAGGAAAAGAAACCGATGATCAGCTTTAAAGGTGGCGCCTCTCTTGCCGATATAGTGAAGGCGGTGAACGCGATCGGCGCGACACCCTCGGACATGGTGGAAATCCTCCAGGCCCTGAAACAGGCCGGAGCGATGAAGGCGGAGCTGGTCGTGCTGTGACACAGGGTATCGGAACCATCGGCGCGGGCAGCGCCCCTAGCGGAGCCGGCGCGGCGAGCGGCGCAAGCGCCATCGATCCTGAAAAGCTGAAGGTCGCCCAGCAGTTCGAGGCGATCTTCCTGCGCCAGATGATCGGCTCCATGCGCTCGTCCAGCCTTGCCGAAGGGATGTTCGATTCGAGCGCGAGCGACCAGTTCCGCGACATGGCGGACGCGCGCACCGCCGATGAAATGTCGAAGACCGGCAGCTTCGGCATCGCCGACCTCCTGATCCGCCAGTTCGGCTGGGACAAGCCCGCCGCCTCGCCGCAGGCCGCGCTGCGCGGCATCGCGGCGGTCGAGGGCGACGCCGCCGCCATGGCTGCCACCGCAGCGAAAGGGAAAGCCCCATGAGCGCATCGGACATCTTCCTGCTCGGCTCGTCGGGCCTTCGCGCCTATCAGACGCAGCTGGCGACCATTTCGCAGAACATCGCCAATGTCGGCTCGGAAAACTATACCCGCCGCACGACGACAATCAGCGAGTCGGTCATCTCCGGCTCCAGCAACATCCTCTACAAGCAATATGCGAATTTCGGCGGCGCCAACGCGACCGGCATCACCCGGTCCAGCGACAGCTATCTGGAGGCGCGCGTGCGCTCCACCGGCGCGGACCTGTCTTACGCCAAATCCTACCTCAAATGGGTGAACAACGTCGAAAGCGCGCTCAACGACGATGAGACGGGCGTGGGCACGATGCTCACCAATTTCTACAGCTCGGTCGATCAGCTTGCGGCCAACCCTGCGGATTCCTCGCTGCGCACGAGCATGCTCTACCGGCTGGAACAGGTGGTCTCCGCCTTCCATACCAGTTCCAGCGACCTCGAAAGCGTGCTCGACCAGAGCTATGCGAGCGTCGAAAGCGACATCGGCCTGCTGAACAACGCGCTGAGCGCGTTGCAGGACATCAACAAGTCGATCAACATCGCGGCGGACAATTCCGCCCACAAGGCGCAGCTGCTCGACAGCCGCGATTCGCTGCTCAAGACCATTTCCTCGAAGCTGAACGTGTCGATCAGCTTTTCCGGCAGCGGCGCGGCGACCGTCACCTACGACAGCCAGACCATCGCCAGCACCACCACCGCCGCCACCTTCTCCGTCAGCCAGAACCCGGACAAGACGATCGCGCTTTCGCTGGGCGGCACGGCGGTCGCCGCGCCGACCAACGGCACGCTGGGCGGCGATTTCGCCGGATCCGCCAATGCGCGCGACCGGCTGAACTCGCTCGACGCGATGGCGGTGCAGCTGGCCGACGACCTCAACGCCTGGCACCGTCAGGGCTATACCGACGGCACCCCCGGCTCCACCAATATCGATCTGTTGTCGGTGGGCACGACCGCCGCGAGCCTTTCCGTCGCCATCGGCAGCATCGACGACATCGCGGTGAAATCGGCCGACGGCACGATCAACGGCAATCTGGTCGGCATCGGCGCGGTGCGCGAGGCGAGCGACATCGAATCGCAATGGACCAAGCTCGTCACCGCGCAGGGCAATCTCGTCTCGACCGTGACGGACAAGCAGGTGCTGGCCGAAAACCGCGACGAGATCGCCCGCAACGCCCGCGAGGAAGTGAGCGGCGTCAATCTCGACGTGGAGGCGGCCGACCTGCTGCGCGTGCAGCAGGCCTATCAGGCCTGCGCGCGTGTGGTGCAGGCCGCCCGCGATATCATCGACTCCATTCTCAACCTGAGATAACCGCCGGAAGGAACTGACTGATGGTTGCGATCACCGCCCAGACGATGGCCGACGAAATCCGCCGGCAGCAGAAGCTGGCGACCAGCATCACCGATTTGCAGGCGGCGATCTCCAGCGGCAAGATGCTCACCAAATCGTCGCAGGACCCGCAGGCCTGGGTCCAGATTTCGGAGATCGGCCGCGCGCAGGCGCAGCAATCGGCATGGGCGACGAACATCGCCTATGCGCAGTCGCGCGCGCAAAAGGCGGAGACGAACCTCAACGACATCAGCTCGCTGATGACGCGGGCGCAGGAACTGATGGTGACGGCCAAGACGGGCACGCTGGACGAAACCAACCGCGTCGCGATCGCCTCCGAGCTGGAAGGCATCCGTGTCAGCATCGCCGACCTGCTCGCCGAAAAGGATTATCTGGGCGTGCCGATCTTCGATCAGGGCGCGCCGACGATGATCCCGGTCGGCAAGAACTATGCGGTCGACGCGGTGCCGACGCAGGAATCGCTGTCGCAGGGCATCACCGTCAATGGCGCGCCGCAGTCGCTGGATTCGATCCTGCAACAGGCGATTACCGCCGTTAACAGCGGCGACGCCGATGCGCTGGCCGATGCGATGACCGCGGTGACCGCCGGGGGCGACCACATCACGCTGGCGCTGACCCTTCAGGGCGTGCGCTCCGACCGGCTGGAAAAGGCGTCGACCCGCATCGACAGCGTATCGCTCGACCTTGCCGAGCGCCGGTCCACGCTGGAGGACACCGATCTTTCCACCGCGATCATGACGCTCCAGTCCAAGATGGTGTCGTTGCAGGCGGCGCAGATCACCTATTCCCAGATCAACCAGCAGACCCTGTTCGACCTGATCCGGTGAGGCGTCCGATGCGTTCCGTCCGCCGGGCGAAAAGCATTAACCATCCCGCTAAACCATATCGGAAGCAGGTCGTTCTATAAGAATGCACAGGGGGGCGATCCGCCCGCCCGGATTGCCAGAGATCAGTTTTACGGGGATTTCCATGTTCGCCATTATCGGCCTTGTCGTCCTGCTCGCCATGGTATTCGGCGGCTTCATGTTCACCGGCGGCGATATCGGTCCGGTGCTGCATGCCCTTCCCCATGAAATGCTCATCATCGGCGGCGCGGCCGTCGGCGCGCTCATCATCGGCAACAGCGGGGCGGACCTCAAGGCGCTCGGCGCGGGCCTCGGCAAGGTGTTCAAGGGCCCGAAATACAAGAAGAAGGATTATCTCGACTGCATCTTCCTCGTCTCGCGGCTGATGAAGAGCCTGCGCGTGGAAGGGCCGGTGGCGCTGGAGCCGCATATCGAGGACCCCAAGAATTCCGCCATTTTCGCCGAATATCCGGTGCTGATGAAGGATCATGCGCTGATCGCGCTGATCTGCGACACGCTGCGCCTCGTGGTCGTCTCCTCCGGCACGCTCGATCCGCACGCGGTCGAGGACGTGATGGACAACACCCTGAAGACCCATCACCATGAGGTGATCCGCCCGGCCGACAACCTGCAAGGGCTGGCGGACGCGCTGCCCGCGCTCGGCATCGTCGCGGCGGTTCTGGGCGTGGTCAAGACCATGGGCGCGATCGACCAGCCCCCGGCGATTCTCGGCGGCATGATCGGCTCGGCGCTGGTCGGCACCTTCCTCGGCGTGTTGCTCGCCTACGGCATGGTCGGCCCGTTCGCCAACCGCTGCCGCCAGGTGATCGAGGCGGACGCCGCCATTTACCATGTCGTCAAGCAGATCATCATCGCCTCGCTGCACGGCCACCCGCAACCGCTGGTGATCGAGGCCGCGCGCTCTAACCTGCCCCACGCGAACCAGCCGGCCTTCGCCGAGGTGTTCGACGGCATGCGGGGCAAGTAGGCGATGGCGGACGCAGGCAAGAAAGGCGCGAACGAGCCCGAACCACGGCCGATCATCGTCAAGAAGATCATCGCCGACGGGCATGGCGGCCATCATGGCGGCGCATGGAAGGTCGCCTATGCGGACTTCGTGACGGCGATGATGGCCTTCTTCCTGCTGATGTGGCTGCTCGGCGCGACGACCGAGAAGCAGCGCAAGGGCATCGCCGACTATTTCACGCCCACGCTCGTCCAGATGAAGCAGGGCAGCGCGGGCGCGAACGGCATGTTCGGCGGCGACAGCTTCACCGCGAAGGACAATTATCCGACCTCCGGCGGCCAGGGCACCCTGTCCATCACCATCCCGCGCGACGCCACCGGCGTCAAGGACCGGGGCGGCAAGAACCACAAGGACCGGGTGGCCGAGGACCGCGCCAAGTTCGAGCAGGTGAAGGAGCAGCTGGAGCGCAAGCTCGCCAGCAGTGTGGCGCTGCGCAAGCTCGCCCGCAACGTCCGCCTGACCGAAACGCGCGAGGGCCTGCGCATCGACCTGATCGACGAGGCGGACTTCGCGATGTTCGGCATGGGCACGGATCGCCTCGTGCCGCAGGCGCGCAGCCTGATCGGGGAAGTCGCGAAGGTGATTTCCGGCGTGCCCAATAATGTGATCGTGCGCGGCCATACCGACGGCCTGCCCTATGCGGCGGGGCGGACGATGAACAACTGGCTGCTGTCCTCCGCCCGCGCCGAGGCGACCCGCAAGGCGCTGGCCGACAACGGCATCGGCAACGGGCGCTTCATGAAGATCGAGGGCGTCGCCGACCGCGATCCCTTCATCGTCAACGATATCTACGACCCGCGCAACCGCCGCATGTCGATCATCCTGGCGTGGAGCCAGAGCCCGTCCGCCGAAGGCGGCGGCAGCGGCTCCGCGGCGACGCCGGCGCCCGCGCCGCCGCAGACGCGGGCCGAAGCCAACAGGCGGATGCTCGACATGGGCGGGACCGACCTGCCCGACGGCGCCGTGCCGATCAACGCGCTGCCCTCCGGCGTGGCGTCCGGCAAGGTGGGCGACACGGTCAGGAAAAGCTCGCACTGAGAAACCGCGCAGCGGCGGGCCGGGAGGGGATCGTTCCCTTTCCCGGCCCACTCCTGCGCGAGTGCGCCGCCTTATTGTGGTTGAAGCACCGGGCTTTTCGCCTCGTCGGCGGGGACGGTTTCCGGCACCTCCGTTTCAACGGGCACCTCGATCGGCGCCATATCACCCGACAACCCGTCGAGCACCGGCATGTCGGGCAGGGTCGTCACCACCGGCGGCGGCTCCTGCGCGAGCGGGCGCACATTTTCCGGCGTCATCCCCTCCAGCGGAGAGGCGGGCACCGGCATCGGGCCTGCCGCCCCGCCCTCGTCGCGCGCGGGCCTGCCGCGCAGCGCATCGATCTCCGCCTGCCGCCGCCGCAGATAATCCTCCTTGATGGCGGTATAGGGGTCGCCGCTCTCATCGCGCAGCGCGCGCAGTTCGCTGTCGCTTTCCGCGCGTTCGTCCAGCAGCCGGATGATGGTGGTCGGTATGACATACAGGGGATCGTCGAACGGCCTCCCCACGGCGAAGGGCAATATCGATATGTCGATCACGCGCCCGAAAACGTCGCGCAGCGTCGTCGGCCCGATCAGCGGCAGGTACAGGAACGGCCCCGGCTTCACCCCGTAAAAGCCCAGCGTATAGCCGAAGCCGTTATTGCGGTGGGGCAGGTTGAACGGATGCTTCTTCGCGGTGTCGAACAGCCCGCCGATGCCCAGCGTGGTATTGATGGCGAAGCGCCCGGCCGTTTCCGCCGCCTTCCCGATCTTGAACTGGAGCAGATAGTTCAGGAAGACGACCGGTTCCTGAAGATTGCTGAGGAAATTGCGCAGCCCGCTGCGGATCGGGCGGGGAACGGTGTCCTTATATCCGAGCGCGACCGGCCCCACGAACGCCTTGTCCACCGACTGGATGACGGAGAAGGTCTGGGCGTTGATCGCCAGGAACGGATCGCCCGGCACGAAGCGCGGGCGCGCCGTCACGACGATCTCGCCCGCCTCTTCCTCCTCCTGAGGGGCAGCGGCGGCATCGGGGGATGCGGGCGGGGAAGACAGAGGCGCAGGCGGCGCCTGACCGGAACCGTCCTGCAGCGGCGCGGCCGCCTCCCTCTGCGCCGGTTCCACGGCTTGCGCCGGAGGGGCGGCCTGATCGGCCCCCGCCTCTTCGCCGGGCGGAATGCCGTCCTGCGGCGCCGCCAGCGCCAGCGCGGATACGGGTTCGGTCGGTATCGCGGGAACCGCGTCGGGAAGGGCCGCCGTCGTGCCCAGCAATATCGCGGTGGTAAAGGCCGTAACGCTCAATAGTCTGTTCTCTCTTTATCGACCGCCACCTGTCCCCACCGGCAAATCTTCCCGTTCCGGCACAGACCGACGCACGATCCTTCCGCCTTCCCTAAAGCATGCGACCCCGGTGATCCAGTGGCACAGGCTGTAAACTGTCGTCCTGCCCGATCGGATGCAAAGGGAAAGGAAAAAATTGACGGTCCTGTCCTTGCGACGGCGGAATGGCGGGGTTGGGTGGCGAGCGGACCTTCGCCTATACCGTCACCCCAGCGAAGGCTGGGGTCGCAGGCCATGCCGCGCGCCGCCTCGTGAGATGCCAGCCTTCGCTGGCATGACGGAATAGGAATGGCAAGGATTGGCCGGAAACAGCAATGCGGCAAGCCATCAGGTCACCGCCCCTGCCCGCTCATTCCATGAACAGCAGCGCCGGTTGCTCGATCAGGCGCTTGATCTGCCGGATGAAGCGCGCTGCGTCATGGCCGTCGACGATGCGATGGTCGAAGGAGGAGGACAGGTTCATCATCTTGCGCACGGACAGGAAATGCCCCTCGACCACCGGGCGCTCGACGATCCGGTTGGGGCCGATGATCGCGACCTCCGGGCGGTTGATGATCGGGGTGGTGACGAGGCCGCCCAGCGCGCCGAGGCTGGTGATGCTGATGGTGGAACCGGAAAGGTCGCCCCGCGTCGCCCGGCCCGCGCGCGCGGCATCGGCAAGGCGGGCGATCTCCGACGCGAGGTCCCATATCGTGCGGCCCTCGGCATGGCGCAGTACCGGCACCATCAATCCCCCCGGCGTCTGGGTGGCGATGCCGACATGGACCGCGCGGGAGGTGCGCAGCACCCCCGCCTCCTCGTCATAATGGGCGTTGAACCACGGGAAATCCGGCAGGGTCCGCGCCAGCGCGCGGATGAGGAAGGGCAGCAGGGTCAATTTGGGGTGGCCGGGCGCGCGATGCTCGTTGAGGTCGTGGCGCAGGCCCTCCAGCTGGGTGACGTCGATTTCCTCGACATAGCCGATGTGCGGAATATGGCTGCTCGCCTCCTGCATCCGCTCGGCGATGCGGCGGCGCAGGCCGGTTATCGGTATCTCCTCCCCGCCTTCCCGGTCCTCGTCGCCTGCGGGAGTCGGCGCGGAAGGGCGCGCGGCGGCGCGGCGGGCGGCATGGCGGTCGAGATCGTCGGGGATGATGCGCCCGCCCGGCCCGGTCCCGCGCACCTCCTCCAGCGCAATGCCCAGTTCCAGCGCGCGCCGGCGCGTCGCGGGCGAGGCGAGCGGAGGAGCAGGCGCGGCAGGCCCGCCTTCCGCCTTCTTCACCGGCGCGGGTTCGGGCATGCGTTCAGGCGCCGGGGCGGGCGCAGCCTCTTCCTCCACCTGCTCCACGGCCGGAGGCGGAGCCGGCTTCTCCTCGGCCTTACCCTGCGGCGCGGCAATGCTCCCGGCGTCCTCCCGGCCCGCATTGCCCGGCCCCTCCACCTCCAGCTCGACCAGCACCGCGCCGACCGGCAGCATCGCACCTATCTCGCCATGGATCGCGGCCACCACGCCATCGACCGGCGAAGTCATCTCCACCGTCGCCTTGTCCGTCATCACATCGGCGAGGTTCTGGTCCTCCCGCACCCGGTCGCCCGGCTTCACATGCCAGGCGACGATCTCCGCCTCCGCCACGCCTTCGCCGACATCGGGCAATCGAAAGAGGAAGCGGCCCATCAGCTATTCTCCATCACCTTGAGGAGCGCCCTGGCGAGGCGGGCCGGGCCGGGGAAATAATCCCACTCGAACGCATGGGGATAGGGCGTGTCCCAGCCGCACACGCGCTCGATCGGGCTTTTCAGCATCCAGAAGCAGCGCTCCTGCACCAGCGCCGACAGTTCCGCCCCATAGCCGCCGAAGCGCGACGCCTCGTGCAGGATCACGCAGCGCCCGGTCTTCTGCACCGAGGCGGTGACCGTCTCGATATCCAGCGGGACGATGGAACGCAGGTCGATCAGCTCCGCATCGACGCCGCTGTCCGCTATGCCCGCCTTCGCCACATGGACCATCGTGCCATAGGCGAGCACCGTCGCCTCGGCGCCTTCCCGCACCACCGCTGCCTTGCCGAGCGGGATTTTATAATGCCCCTCCGGCACCTCCGCCTCCGGCAGGCCCGCCCATGTCCGCAGCGCCTGATCGTGGCGCCCGTCGAACGGGCCGTTGTAGAGCCGCTTGGGCTCGAAGAAGATCACCGGGTCGTCCTCCTCGATCGCGGCGATCAGCAGGCCCTTGGCGTCATAGGGGGTGGAGGGGATGACGGTCTTGATCCCGACCACATGGGCGAACAGCGCCTCCGGGCTCTGGCTGTGGGTCTGCCCGCCGAAAATGCCGCCGCCATAAGGGGAACGGATGGTGATCGGCGCCCAGAATTCCCCGCCGGAGCGGTAGCGCAGCCGCGCCGCCTCGCTGACGATCTGGTCGAAGGCGGGCAGGATATAGTCGGCGAACTGGATCTCCGCGACCGGACGCAGGCCGTAGACGCCCATGCCGATGGCGGTGGCGATGATGCCCCCTTCGCTGAGCGGCGTGTCGAAGCAGCGCTTCGTCCCGTGCTTCGCCTGCAACCCCTCGGTCACGCGGAAGACGCCGCCGAAATAGCCGACATCCTCGCCGAAGACGAGCGTGCGCGGGTCGTCCGCCAGCTTCACGTCCAGCGCGGAATTGAGGGCCTGGATCATGTTCATCGACGGCATGGCGGCTATATCCCCAGCTCGCGGCGCTGCTCGGTCACGCGCCAGTCGGGGTCCTTGAACACGTCGTTGAACATTTCGGAGACGGGCGGCTTGGACTTGCCGAAGGAGCCGACCATCTCCGCCGCCTTCTGCGCCTCGCGCAGTTCGTCGAACAGTTCCGCCTCCATCTGCTCCTGCCGCTCCGCCGTCCAGTGGCCGGCCGCGATCAGATGATCCTTCAGCCGCTCCACCGGGTCGCCCAGCGGCCAGTGCTCGCCCTCGTCCTTCGGGCGATAGCGGGTCGGGTCGTCGCTGGTGGAGTGGCCCGCGACCCGATAGGTGACGAACTCGATCAGCGTCGGGCCGAGATTGGCCCGCGCCCGCGATGCCGCCCAGCAGGTCGCGGACCAGATGGCGAGGAAGTCGTTGCCGTCCACGCGCAGGCCGGGAATGCCATAGGCCAGCGCCTTGGCCGCGAAGGTCGTCCGTTCGGCGCCCGCCACCCCGGCGAAGGTGGAGATCGCCCATTGATTGTTGGTCACCGCCAGGATCACCGGCGCACGATAGACGCTGGCGAAGGTCAGCGCCTCGTGAAAGGCGCCCTCGGCCGTCGTCCCCTCGCCCACATAGCCCAGCGCGATCCGCGTGTCGCCGCTATAGGCCGAGGCCATCGCCCAGCCGACCGCATGGCCGAAGCGGCTGCCCAGATTGCCCGACAGCGAATAGAAGCCGTAATCGCGCGCGGAATAGAGCACCGGCAATTGCCGCCCGTGCAGCGGGTCGCGCTCGTTCGAATAAAGCTGGTTGATCATCTTTTCGAGCGGATAGCCCCGCGCCAGCAACCAGCCCTGCACGCGATAGGTGGGAAAGCACATGTCGCTCGGCTCCAGCGCCATGGACTGGGCGACGCCGATCGCCTCCTCGCCGGTCGATTTCATGAAGAAGCTGACCTTGCCCTGCCGGTGCGCGCGGAAGAAGCGGTCCTCGAACAGGCGGGTCTGCACCATCGCGCGCAGCCCCTTGCGCATCACCTCCGGGGCGAGATGCGGGTCCCACGCGCTGCCCTCCACGCCCAGCACACGGACGAGGCCATAGGGCAGGTCGCGCAGTTCCGTCTCCGGGGTCCGCCAGTCGGGCATCCGGGCGGCCGCGCCGAGGTCGAAGGACAGATGGTCGAAGCGCGCCTTGTCCCCCGGCCGGGCCGGAGGCTGCGGGATATAGAGACTCAAGGGTGGCTTTTTCATGGCCTCTCTCCTGCCCTTCTTATCGCAAATCCGGCGCGTCAATTCCATTGCATATCCTGCGATATTAACGGATATTGGGGAAAGCCGGTTCCAATTTCGCCCGTTTCGTTGGAATGATTTTTCATGGACGAGACAGATCGAAAAATCCTATCCGTGCTGCAACAGGATGCGGATCTTTCCGCGGCGCAGGTTGCGGAGAAGGTCGGCCTTTCGACCACGCCCTGCTGGCGCCGCATCCGCAGGCTGGAGGCGGACGGCATCATCGCCGGGCGCGCGGTGCTGCTCAACGCGAAGGCGCTGGGGCTGACCGTCAACGTCTATGCCGACATCCGCCTGCGCCAGCATGACGAGGACACGCTGCTGGCGTTCGAGGCCGCGATCGCCCGCTTGCCGCAGATCGTCGAATGTTTCTCCGTCAGCGGGGAAAGCGATTATATCGTGCGGATCATCACCGACAGCATCGAGACCTATGAGTGGCTGCTCAAGAAGATGCTGCTGCACATGCCGGGCGTCGCCTCGGTCAATTCCCGCTTCGCGCTGGGGTGCGTGAAGATGACCACCGCCTTGCCCCTTTAGGCACCGACGATCGCGTCGATGCTCTTGGCCAGCGCCACGTCGCGGGCGGTGACGCCCCCGGCGTCATGGGTGGTCAGCCAGATGTCGATCTTGTTGTAGACATTGGTCCATTCGGGGTGATGGTCGGTCTTTTCGGCCTCCAGCGCCACGCGCACGATCACCCCTATCGCTTCGGAAAAGCTCTTGAGGCGGATCTGCCGGTGCAGCGCGCGCCGGTCGGCGTCATAGGTCCAGCGGGTCAGTTCGGCGAGATGCTCGCTCATATCCTGTTGGGAAAGCAATGTAACCATATCGTCCTCATGGCTTGGATGGCGGGGACAAGGAGGTTCGCCGATGGTGTGCGGCCGATGGCGAGCGGGGCGGATAGTATCAGCAATCGCGGCGGGCGTCGTCCCCTCATGGGGTTGCGCCCATCTGCCGCCAGATATTCGGGGCGGCCCAACCCGCTGTCAATAAGCGTTGAAAATGAAACGCTTATGACGAAGCGGCCAGCACCATCGCGCGGCATTCGCCAAAACCTATGGAAACGAAGCCTTCGGCCATGGCGGTCGCGCGGAAGGATATTTCGTCGCCGTCCTCCACGAAGGCGCGGGTTTCGCCGGTCGGCAGGGACAGCGGCCGTTTCCCGCCCTCCGACAGTTCGAGCAGGCTGCCGCAGCCCTCGCGGCCGGGCGCGGAGATCGTGCCGGTACCCAGCAGGTCGCCGGGGTTGAGGTTGCAGCCGTTCGACGCGTGATGCGTCACCATCTGGTTGACGGTCCAGTACATCGCGGCGGCCTGCCCCCGGCTGAGGCGGAACGGCGCCACCCCTTCCCGCCGCATCCGGGCGGTGCTCAGGCTCGCTTCCAGCACCAGCGACAGCGCGCCATGGGCCTGATCCTCCTCGCTCCACAGATAGGGCAAGGGGCTGGGGTCGCCCTGCGGCCGGGGGGCCTGTGCGATGCGGAACGGCGCCAGCGCCTCGGCGGTCACGATCCATGGCGAGATGGTGGAATGGAAATTCTTGGCGAGGAACGGCCCCAGCGGCTGATATTCCCATGCCTGGAAATCCCGCGCCGACCAGTCGTTGAGCAGGCAGAAGCCCGCGACATGATCCGCCGCGCCGGTGATGGGAATGGCCGTGCCCAGCGCATTGCCCTCGCCGATCCAGACACCCAGCTCCAGCTCATAATCCAGCCGCTGCGTCGGCCCGAAGACCGGCTCGTCGGCATCGGGCGGCTTGCGCTGGCCGGAAGGGCGCCGCACCGGCACGCCCGACGCGCGGATCGAGGAGGCGCGGCCATGATAGGCGATCGGCACATATTTATAATTGGGCAGCAGCGGCGTGTCCGGGCGAAACTGCCTGCCGACATTGGTCGCATGGTGAATGCCGACATAGAAATCGGTGTAATCGCCGATGCGCGCCGGAACGTGCACCGTGCACCCGGCCCGATCACGCAGCAGGCCCTCCACCGTCCCGCGCCAGCCGGGGTCGGACAGCAGCGTGCTGATCCGCCGCCGCAAGGCCCGCCGCCGCTCCACCGGCAGCGCGAGCAGGCGATTGGCGTCGGCCGCGCGGCAGGCGTCGGCGCCCGCCGCTTCGAGCAGCCCCGCCTCGCAGCAGGCGCGCAGGTCGAGAACCGCCTCGCCAATGGCGACGCCGAGGCGCGGTTCCTCCTCCCCCTCGCGCGAGAACAGCCCATAGGGCAGGTTCTGGATCGGGAAGTCGGCATGGCCCTGCGCGCTGGCAACCCAGCTCGTGCGGGCGGGATCGTGCGTTTCGTCGGTCCGCCACCAGTTCATTGCCCGTCCTCCTCGTCCCCGCTCGCCGTCCAGGGAAGCCGGGCCTTGGGGAAACCGGCCCAGCAGGCGTCATAACCGGATTGCAGCAACGGGGTTTCCATCGCCCATGCGGTGGGAACGAACGGAAAGCGGCTTTCGAACATGAACGCCATGCTGCCCTCGATCCGTTGCGGGGCGAGCGGCGCGGTGACGGCCTTCCGGTAGCTCGCGGCATCCGGCCCATGGGCCGCCATGCAATTGTGCAGGCTCGCCCCGCCCGGCGCAAAACCGCCGCCCGATTTCGCGTCATATTCCCCCTCGATCAGGCCCATGAACTCGCTCATCACATTGCGGTGGAACCAGGGCGGGCGGAACGTGTCCTCCGCCACCATCCAGCGCGGCGGGAAGATCACGAAATCGATATTGGCCGTCCCCGCCCGTTCGCTCGGGCTGGTCAGCACAGTAAAGATCGACGGGTCGGGATGGTCGTAGCTCACCGTATTGATCGTGTTGAAGCGGGTGAGGTCGTAGCGGCAGGGCGCGGCATTGCCGTGCCACGCGACCACATCGAAAGGGCTATGATCGAGACGCGTCGTCCAGAGCCGCCCCTGGAATTTCTGGATCAGCTCGAACGGCCGCTCCCCATCCTCGAACGCCGCCACCGGCGTTTCGAAATCGCGCGCATTGGCGAGGCCGTTGGCACCGACGGGGCCAAGCTCCGGCAGGCGGAAAGGCGCGCCGTAATTCTCGCAGACATAACCGCGCGCGGGTCCGTCGACCAGTTCCACGCGAAAGCGCAGGCCGCGCGGCAGCAGCGCGACCTGCAACGGCGCGAGGGGCATCGCCCCCATCTCCGTCACGATCCGCAGCCGCCCCTGCTGCGGCACGATCAGCATCTCGCCATCGGCGCAGAAGAAGGCGCGGTCGGTCATCGACCGGTTGGCGGCATAGAGATGCACGCCGCAGCCGCTGCCCGCAGCGACATCGCCATTGCCCGCATAGGTCACCAGCCCGTCGACAAAATCGCGCGCTTCCTCCGGCAGCGCCAGCGGATCCCAGCGCAGCCGGTTGGGCGAGGCGGGCCGCTCCGCAAAGGGGCCGGAGCGCAGCAGGCCTGCCCCGTCATAAGGCGCGAAGGGCGCATGGGCGGCGGACGGGCGCAGGCGATAGAGCCAGCTTCGCCGGTTCTCGTGCCGGGGCGCGGTGAAGGCGGTGGCGGAAAATTGCTCGGCATAAAGACCGTAGGGCGCATGCTGCGGCGAATTGCGCCCGACCGGCAGCGCGCCCGCCACCGCCTCGGTCGCATGATGGTTGCCGAAGCCGGGAAGCATCGCCCCTTCCCTCTTCATGATCCGTCCTCCCCTTCCACATTCAGCACGCCGCGCCTGATCTGATCCAGCTCCATGCTTTCGAACAGGGCCTGGAAATTGCCGTTGCCGAAGCCCTCATTGCCCTTGCGCTGGATGATCTCGAAAAAGATCGGGCCGAACAGCGGCTCGGTGAAGATCTGGAGCAATATGCCCTCGCCCCGCTCCACGCTGCCGTCGATCAGGATGCGGTTGCGGCGCAGCCGTTCCAGATCCTCGCCATGGCCGGGCACGCGGCTGTCGACCAGATCATAATAGGTGTCGATCGTATCCTGAAGGCGCACGCCGCGCGCGCGCAGCTTTTCCACCGTTTCGTATATATTGCCGGTGGTGAGCGCGAGATGCTGGATGCCCTCGCCCTTATAGTCGCGGATGAATTCCTCGATCTGGCTCTGCTCGTCCTGGCTTTCGTTCAACGGGATGCGGATCGCATGGTCGGGCGCGATCATCGCCTGGCTGAAAAGGCCGGTCGCCTGCCCCTTGATATCGAAATATTTCTGCTCCTCGAAATTGAACAGGCGACGATAGAATTCGCTCCACACCCGCATCTGCCCGCGCCGGACATTATGGGTGAGATGGTCGAGCAGGTCGAGGCCGACGCTGTTGCGCGCCTCCTCCGCCCTCCAGCCGGGGAATTCGGCCCAGTCGGCATAAAGGTCCTCGCCGTCCCGCACGAAATAGAGGTAAGAGCCGCCTATGCCCTGAATGACGGTGTCCTCCTCCTCGGTCGCCCTGGCGCCATGGTCGAGCGCCCAGCGCATCGCCGCGTCCGGGTCGGCGACGCGGAAGGCCATGGCGCTGGCCGACGGGCCATGCTCGCCCCGGAATGCCGCCACCCGCCCGGCATCGTCGCGGTTCAGCATCAGGTTGATGCGGCCCTGCTTGTAGCGGGTGATGTTCTTGGTCGGGTGGCGATGGGTCGGCACGAAGCCCAGCGCCAGAAAGCGCTCCGCCATCGCATCGGGATCGGGCGAGGTGAACTCGACGAATTCGAAGCCGTTGAGGCCGAGCGGATTTTCGGTGGTGGTGGTCATGACCTCTCCTCTGCGGAATTGCCCGAATGCTCCCCCACGCGATGCTGCGTCCCCCAGTGAAAGACCCTGTCCTGCGCCACGATCTCGGCGGGATCGAGATCCGCTTCCCCCTCCAGCTCGCGGTAGATCGGCGCGAAGTCGGTTTCGGCCGTCTGGCGCAGCAGGTCCTCGAAGCTGTCGATCACGAAATAGCATTGCTGATAATCGTCGATGCGATAGCGGGTGCGCATCAGCCGCCGCAGGTCGAAGCCCAGCCGGTGGGGCGAAGGATCGTCCAGCGCGAAGATCGACTCGCCATGCGAGGAAACGATGCCCGCGCCATATAGTTTCAGCGCGCCGTCCCGCCGGATGAGGCCGAATTCGACCGTATACCAGTAGAGCCGCGCCAGCCGGTCGATCGCCCCCAGCCCGTCGGCGCGCAGCCCGCCTTCGCCATAGGCCTGCATATAGTCGGCGAAGGCCGGATGGGTCAGCAGCGGCACATGGCCGAATATATCGTGGAACACGTCCGGTTCCTGCAGATAGTCGATCTGGCCGGGCGAGCGGATGAAGCGGCCCGCGACGAAGCGGCGGTTGGCCAGATGCTCGAAGAACAGCCGGTCCGGCACCAGCCCCGGCACGGCGACGACCTGCCATCCGGTGCGCTGCATCAACCGTTCGGACAGTTCGCCGAAGTCGGGAATGCCCGGCTTCGTCATCCGCAATATGTCCAGCCCCTCGATGAATTCCGGCACCACGCGGCCGCGCAGCATGCGCGACTGCCGCTCGAACAGCCGGTCCCACATCGCATGCTCCGCCGCGCCGTAAAGATGCCATTCCTGCGGAACGGTCCAGTCGGCGGCGGCGCCTGCGGGCGGCGGGGGAAGAGCCTGGGCCATGCCCCCTTATCTCATGACGGCGGAGAAATGGGGTTCCAATTTGCCCGCAAAACGCGCATTCTCTGAAACGGATCAATCAGGATTCCGGCAATCATGAAACCGAAAGATCAGATCGACGAGATCGACCGCAGGATCCTGTCGGAACTTCAGAGGAACGCGCTCATCAGCCATGCCGATCTGGCGGAACGGGTCGGCGCGTCGGTCGCATCCTGCTGGCGGCGGATCAAGGCGCTGGAGGCCGCGGGCATCGTGAAGGGCGCGGTGCGGCTGGTCGATGCGGAAAAGGTCGGGCGCGGGGTCAATGTGCTCTGCAACATCCGCATGCGCAGCCACAGCCTCGACGCCCGCAGCGCGTTCGAGGCGTTCGTTGACGGACACCCGGAGATCGTCGAATGCTTTTCCATGTCGGGCGAGTGGGATTATCTGCTGCGCATCGTCGTCGCCGATGTGGCGGACTATAATCTCTTCCTCATGCGCACGTTGCTGGCGCATCCCTCGGTCGCCGGGGCGGCGTCCCACTTCGCGCTGTCGATGACCAAATATACGACCGCCGTGCCGGTATAGGCGGCGCCTCAGGCGCGCTCTATCGCGATGGCGGTCGCCTCGCCGCCGCCGATGCAGAGGCTGGCGACGCCGCGCCGCAGCCCGCGCTGCTCCAGCGCGGCGAGCAGCGTGGCGATGATGCGCGCGCCCGACGCGCCGATCGGGTGGCCGAGCGCCGTCGCCCCGCCGTTGACGTTCAGTCTTTCGGACGGAATGGCAAGCTCCCTCGCCGCGATCATCGCCACCACGGCGAAGGCTTCGTTGACCTCGAACAGGTCGACGTCCGCGACGCTCCACCCCGCCTTGTCCAGCACCTTGCGGATCGCCGGAACGGGCGCGGTGGTGAATTCCGCCGGGTCCCGCGCATGGGCGGCGGTCGCCACCACATGGGCGAGCACCGGCATGCCGAGGCGCGCGGCGGCGGGCTGGCGGGCCAGCACCAGCGCGGCCGCGCCGTCGGAGATGGAGGAGGCATTGGCCGCGGTGATCGTGCCGTCCGCGACGAAGGCGGGCTTCAGCGACCGCACCCTGTCCGGGTCCGCCCGGCCCGGCTGCTCGTCGCAGTCGATCAGTTGTTCGCCGCCACGGCCCGGCACCACGACCGGCACGATTTCCCGCACGAAAGCGCCCGATGCGATCGCCTCTCGCGCGCGCTGGAGCGAGCGGAGCGCATAATCGTCCTGCTCCTCGCGGGTGAAGCCATGGGCGCGGACGGCCTCTTCCGCGAACACGCCCATCGCCTTGCCGGGCTGATAGGCGTCCTCCAGTCCGTCCATCATCATCGTGTCGATCACCCGGTCATGGCCGATGCGCGCGCCCGCGCGATGCCTGGGCAGCGCATAGGGCGCGTTGGTCATGCTCTCCATGCCGCCGGCGACGATCACCTCCGCCGCGCCGCACGCCAGCGCCTCATGGGCCATGATCGCGGCCTGCATGCCCGATCCGCACATCTTGTTGACGGTCGTGGCCTCGACCGAGCGGGGCAGCCCCGCGCCGAGCGCCGCCTGACGGGCGGGCGCCTGCCCCAGCCCGGCGGGCAGCACGCAGCCCATATGGATGCGGTCGATCGCATCGGGATCGACGCCGGACCGATCGACGGCGGCCTTCACGGCGGCCGCGCCCAGTTCCGTGGCCTTGAGCGTGGAAAAGACGCCCTGAAATCCGCCTATCGGCGTGCGGGCATAGCTCGCGATGACTGTCCGGCCGGTCATGTCCGATCCTCCTGCGCCGCTTCGGGCAACCTGCTTGTCATAGCATGAAAAGCCATGAAGGGGGACAAGCCCCCGCCTTTCTCAGAACCAGAAGCGGACACCCGCGACGAGGCGCAGGCTGTCGGGATCCTCCCCCTTCGCGCGATGCAGGCGGGCGGTCTCGCCCAGCTTGCGTTCCCAGTGCAGGCCGACATAGGGCGCGAACTCGCGCACCACCTCATAGCGCAGGCGCAGGCCCAGCTCGATCGAGGTCAGCCCCGCGCCCGTATCCAGTTCGGGCATGTGCTGCGCCGACAGATTTAGCTCGGCCGCCGGTTGCAGGATGAGGCTCTGCGTGATGCGCTGGTCGTAGCTCGCCTCGGCGCGCGCCGTCACCTCGCCCTTGTGCGAGACGAAGGCTTCCCCCTCGACCTCGAACCAATAGGGCGCCAGCCCCTCCACCGCCAGCACCGCCTGCGTGCGCATCGGCCGGGGACGCAGATCCTGCCGCACGCCCAGCCGCAGGTTGAACCACGGGTCGAGCGCATGGCTCCATCCCGCCTGCACTTCCGCCTGTTCCGGGCGGGCGCCGGACACGCCCTCGCCCTTCGACTTGAAGGCGAGGCGGTCGATATCGCCGCCCGCCCAGCCTTCCACTTCCCACGCATAGCCGTTCGCGCCCCTGGCCGGGCGCCATTCCAGCCGGTCGATCATCAGCATCGACGCGCCCATGCCGCCGCTTTCCTTGCGTAGCACCGCACGGGCGGCCGCCATCGCCGCCGGGTCGAACCAGGCGTCCGCCGCATGATCTGCGGGCGGCGACGGGGCGGGCGATGGCGCGGAGCCGAAGGGCTGCGCGGGGGCGCCGTGCCCGGCATGGCCATCATGGCTTTCATGCCCGCCATGGACGGAATGATCCTCCTGCGCCAATGCCGGGGGAGCGGCCGCCAGCAGCGGCGGCAGCGCGAGCATCCACGCCCTGCTCATGCCGGTGCCTCCCCATGTCCATGCCCATCATGCCTGACCGTCACGACACGGAACATGCCCGCATGCATGTGCAGCAGCATATGGCAATGAAACGCCCAGTCGCCCGGCGCATCGGCGGTGAAATCGAAGCTCAGCCTGCCGCCGGGCAGCACGTTGACGCTGTGCTTGCGCGGCTGCCTCTCGCCTGCGCCGTTCACCAGTTCGAAGAAATGGCCGTGCAGGTGAATCGGGTGCGGCATCATCGTGTCGTTGATCAGGGTGACACGCGCCCTTTCGCCATGGCGAAACGCCAGCGGCTCCGGATTCTCGCTCAGCTTCACGCCGTCGAAGGACCACATATAGCGCTCCATATTGGCGGTGAGGTGCACCTCCAGCTCCCGCTCCGGCGCACGCCTGCCGGGCACGGGCACCAGCGCGCGCAGATCGGCATAGGTCAGCACGCGATGCCCGGCCTGCTCCAGCCCGGTCGGCCGGTCGCCCACGCGGTCGGCGGGCGCGGGCGAGAGGGTCGCCACCCCCGGCCCCATCTTCACGCCCGGCGGGGCGAGCGCCTTGTCGCGCATCTTCATGCCGCCGTGACTGGCATCGGCGGAGGGAGCATGCCCCCCATGCGCGGCTCCATGGCCCTGCGCCACATGCGCGCCCATCCCCATGTCCCTCATGCCGAGCAGCGGCCGCTCCCGCAGCGGCACCATCGGCCCGGCCATGCCGAGGCGCGGCGCCAGCGTGGCGCGGCACAGGCCCGACCGGTCGATCGCCTCGGCGATGAAGGAATAGGCCCGCGCCTCCTCCGGCCGGACGATCACGTCATAGGTTTCCGCGACCGCGATCTGGAACTCGTCGGTCTCGACCGGCTCGACATCCTGCCCGTCGGCCTGCACCACCGTCATCGCGAGGCCGGGCAGGCGCACATTGAAATTGGTCATCGCCGACCCGTTGATGATGCGCAGCCGCACCCGCTCCCCCGGCTCGAACAGGCCGGTCCAGTTGCCTGCGCTGTCATGCCCGTTCACCAGATAGCGATAGGTCGCGCCGGTGACGTCGGAAATGTCGGTGGGGTCCATCCGCATGCCGCCCCACTGGATCCGCTCGCCAAGCGTCTGGTCCCGGCCCGCGAGCAGCCCCGCCAAGGTCTGCTTCTGCCGGTTGAAATAACCGCCCTGCTGCTTCAGCCGCCGCAGCAGCGCATGCGGGTGCAGGCTGCTCCAGTCGGACAGCAGGATCACATGCTCGCGGTCGAATGCGACGGGATCGGGCCCGGCCGGGTCGATGATGATCGGCCCGTAAAGGCCCATCCCCTCCTGCATGCCGCTATGGCTGTGATACCAGTAGGTGCCCGCCTGCCGCACCGGGAAATGATAATCGAACGCCTGCCCCGGCGCGATCCCCGGAAAGCTGATGCCCGGCACGCCGTCATATTGGAACGGGACGAGGAGGCCGTGCCAGTGGATCGACGTGTCCTCGTCCAGCGCGTTGGCGACGGTCAGGCGGACATGCTGCCCTTCCTTCAGGCGCAACAGCGGCCCCGGCACCGTGCCGTTGGCGGTGATCGCGTGGACCTGTCTGCCGCCCAAGCCGAAATGCCCATGGCCGATGTCGAGGCGGATATGGTCACCCGACAGCACCCCCGCCCCGGTCGCGGCCCCGGCGCTGCCGATCGCGGCCCAACCGGGGAACAGCGCGTCGAGCGCAACCAGCCCCGCGAGGCCGCCCGCGGCCTTCATCATCGACCGCCGGTCATGAAGCGCCGAAAGCCTGAACATTATGTCTCCTCCGCTATCCCGCTCCGGGGATGGCCCATCATCGCGACCATCGCCTATAGGGCAATGGAAGGGAGGACGCATCCCCGGCGAAGCGGGAAAAATGGGATGAAAAAACGGCGCTGCAAAAAGCCGTTCGACAAATCCGGCCGCGGCAATAGAGTACCGCCGGGCACGATTCCGCGTCATGTCCCCAAAAAATCATCCTCCCCATGGGATCAATAATTGGAGCCAGGAAGATCATGACCACCCTTTCCCGCCGTTCGCTCATCAAGACCTCGGCCCTGCTGACCGCCGCGACCCTGCTCGTTCCCGACAGGGTCACCGCACAAGTGACTGGGCGCGTGACGCGCGGTGGCAAGGGCAAGCGGCCCAATATCCTGTTCATCCTCGTCGACGACATGGGCTATGCGGACCTTTCCTGCTACGGGCGGACCGATTACCAGACGCCCGCGATCGACGGGCTGGCGCGGCAGGGGCTGCGCTTCACGCAGGCCTATGCCAATTCGGCGGTCTGCTCGGCGACGCGCACCGCGCTCATCACCGGCCGCTATCAGACCCGCCTGCCCGTCGGGCTGGAAGAGCCGCTGGGCGCGCGCGATCTCGGCCTGCCACCGGAGCACCCGACCCTGCCCTCGCTGCTGCGCAAGCAGGGGTACAGCACCACGCTGGTCGGCAAATGGCATCTGGGTTCGCTGCCCAAATATGGGCCGCAGCAAAGCGGCTATGATCATTTCTGGGGCATTCGCGGCGGCGGCGTCGATTATTTCACGCACAAGATAAGGGGACAGCTTGACCTGTGGGACGACGGCAACAAGGTCGAGCAGGAAGGCCATCTGACCGACCTCTTGGCCGACCGCGCGCTGCGGGTGATCGACGAACAGGCGAAGAGCAACCGCCCCTTCTTCCTCTCGCTGCATTTCAATGCGCCCCATTGGCCGTGGGAAGGCCCGAACGACCAGGCGGAGGCGCAGCGCCTGGACGCCAGGAAGGACCCATTCGCCATCGCGCATTTCGACGGCGGGTCGATGAAGACCTATGCGGAAATGGTGACGCATCTCGACCGGCGGATCGGCTCGATCCTGGCGCGGCTGGACGAACTGGGCCTGACCGACGACACCATCGTCGTGTTCACCAGCGACAATGGCGGCGAGCGCTTTTCCAACACCTGGCCGCTGACCGGGCGCAAGACCGAGTTGCTGGAAGGCGGCCTGCGCGTGCCGGCGATCGTCCGCTGGCCCGGCCATGCCCCGGCCGGTTCCACCAGCGACCAGCCGATCATGTCGATGGACTGGCTGCCGACCTTGCTCGCGGCGGCGGGCGGCGCGCCTGATCCGGCCTATCCTTCCGACGGCATCGACCTGACGCCGTTCGTCGCCAACCCGGCGTTGCAGCAGGAGCGCACGCTGTGCTGGCGGTACAAGAATCTGGATCAGCAGGCATGCCGCAAGGGGCAATGGAAATATCTGAAGATCCTGGAGAACAGCTTCCTGTTCAACCTGGCCGAGGATCCGACCGAGCGCGGCAACCTGAAGGATCGCTTCCCGGAGAAATTCGCCGAGCTGAAGGCCGCCTATGATGCATGGAACGCGACCATGCTGCCGCTCGACCCCGCATCCTTCAGCCATGGTTTCACCGGCGCGGAACTGGCCGATCATTATGGCGCGAAACTGCAAAGCAGCGTCGGCAACGCACCGGCCCGCACCCATTGAGGGGACGGCTCGCGGAAGGGGCGGCAGGCGTCGTCCCTTCCGGCGGCGGAAACCACCTGTCGGCGAACGGGGCGCGGCTCGGCCGTTACAGGCAATCCATTGGAAAATAAGGAAATTTCTGGAGCGGGTAGCGGGAATCGAACCCGCCTAACTAGCTTGGAAGGCTAGGGCTTTACCACTAAGCTATACCCGCTTGTGGAGCGGGGCTTTGCCATGGTCCGGGGGTTTTCGTCAACGGCAAATTCCCGCCGCCCGCATTTTGCCCGGCCCCGCCGCGATTTCCGCGCATGGCCTCTTACGCTCTTCTGCGCCTTGCCCTATCGTGCGCCCATGGTCGCGTCCGTCATCCAGCAATTCGACATATTCGCCCAGCTCGTCGCCTCGGGCAGCATCACCGCCAGCGCCAGGGCGCTGAACCTGCCCGCCGCCGATGTGGTGGAGGCGATGGACCAACTGGAGGAAAGATTGGGCTGCCGTCTGTTCGCGATGGAAGGCAGCGCGGTCGAGCTGACCGCGACCGGGCAGAAGCTGGTGCAGGCACTGGGCGCGCTGTCGCTGGACGCGCAGGAGCGATGGATCACCGGCCTGCTGGCTGGCGAGGCGCCGGGCGGCGACGGGGAAACGGGGGAAGAACAGGAGACGGAAGAAGCGCCGGACGAGGCGGAAGAGGCCGCCCCTCCCCCCGGCCTGCGGCAGGAGGACGCCGAAGAGCAGGCCCGGCCGCCGGAGAATGGAATCGAGGAAGAGGAACCGGAAGAGGCCAGCCCTCCGGCGCCTCCGCCCGCCGGCCGGTCCGAAGCCGAAACCGCGCCGGCGGAGAAGGACACGCACCCACCCCGGCCCTCCCGGCCGGAGCCGCTTCGCCATATCATGCTCGCTTCCCATCCCGCGATCTTCAGCCATTTTCAGGAAGCGCTCGTCGCCTTCGAGGAAGCCAGCCCGGATATCGGCATCACGCTGCACCTCGATGCGATGGATGAAGACCGCGTGCAGGATCTCTTCACCCGGAAAAAGGCCGACATCGCCTATTTCTATGCGCTGGAGGAGCCGGAAGGGTTGGCCAGCCGCTATGCGTGGAGCGAGCGCATCTCGCTCTTCGTCGGCAAGGACCATCCGCTTGCCCAGCAGGACGCCGCGCTGGCGGAGGATCTGACCACCGTCCCCTATATCGCGCTGGCTGGCGGCAACATGGCCCGCCTGCTCGCCGAAGAAGCGCTGGCCCGCTGCGGCCTCCGCGTCGGCCCGGCGGTGCTGGAAACCGACAATCTCTACGAGATCATGAAATATATGCAGAACCATCCCTGCTATTTCGCGACCTTCGGGTCGATGGCGCGGGATTTCGGCAAGATGCCGGGCATCACCCGCCTCGGCTTCGCACAGGGCCTGCCACAAGTGCAGGTGCGGCAGGCGGTCCGCCCGGACCTGCGCAACGATTCCGCGCTGCTGGCGCTGGCGGAGTTCCTCTTCCGCTGATGCCCCACCTGTCCGGTTGCATATTTTGCATTTGATATGTTGTATCATCTCCGCTAGGCGCCGGGCGATAATAAAGGGATCGCGCCTCATGAACTTCTCCCCCCGCCGGAAGCTTGTCCTCCTTTCCCTGCTTGCAGGCAGCGCCCTCGCCCCGGCCATCCCCGCGCACGCGCAGGACGGCGCAGACACCGGCGGCCATCATGATCATCTTTCCGACCAGATCGTCGTCACCGCCCTCATCCCGCGCACGCAGGACGATGTGCTGGCGGGCATTTCCGTCCTGTCGGGCGGCCGGTTGGAAAGGGAGCTGCGCGGCACGATCGGCGAGACGCTGGCGCGCCAGCCGGGCGTCTCCTCCACCTCCTTCGGCCCCAACGCCTCGCGCCCGATATTGCGCGGCCTTCAGGGCGAGCGGGTGCGCGTGCTGACCGACGGCATCGGCAGCTTCGACGTTTCCAACACCTCGGTCGATCATGCGGTCGCGATCAACCCGCTGACCGCCGAGCGGGTCGAGGTGCTGCGCGGTCCTGCCGCGTTGCTGTACGGATCGAGCGCGATCGGCGGCGTCGTCAACGTCATCGATTCCCGCATACCGCACCATGTCCCCGACGAGGCCGTGCATCTGGACGCGCTCGCGACCTATGGATCGGCTGCCGACGAGCGCACCGTTTCCGGCAAGGTGGAAGCCCCGCTGGGCGGCGGCTTCGTCGCCCATGCCGACGGCAGCTGGTCGAAGAGCGGCGACCTGCGCACCGGCGGGCACATCCTCGCCCCCGCGCTGCGCGCGGAAGCGGCGGCGAGCGGTGATGCGGATATCGCCGCGCTCGCGGACCTCAGGGGCAAATTGCCCAACAGCGCGGCGGAAAGCTGGGAAATCGCAGGCGCGCTCGCCTATGTGGGCGACGGCGGCGACATCGGCGTTTCGGTCAACCATATCGACAATCTCTACGGCGTGCCCGTCCGCTATGCGCTGGAACCGGGCGAGGAAGCCGAGCAGGTCCGCCTGCACATGAAGCAGACCCGCGCCGACCTGCGCGCCGAACTGCACCCCGATGGCGCCTTCGTGGACCGGGTCCGCTTCCGCGCCGGTTTCGCCGACTATCGGCATCAGGAAATCGAGGAAACCGGCGAGGTCGGGACGACCTTCTACAACAAGGGGATCGAGGCGCGCGCTGAACTGGTGCAGGCGAAGCGCGGCGGCTGGGACGGGGTGATCGGCGCGCAGTTCCTCGCCCGCGATTTCCATGTGATCGGCGAGGAGAAATTCCTGCCCGCCAACAGCACGACGCAATTCGGCCTGTTCACGCTTCAGGCGCTCGATCTGGGCGCGCTGCGGATGGAGGCGGGCGGCCGTTACGAGCATAGCCGGGTCGCCGCGAAGGCGGACGAGGATCTGGGCCTCGACGACCCGACGACGCGCAGCTTCGACGCCTTCTCCTTCTCCGCCGGGATGAGCTATGCGCTCGCGCCGCAATGGCGCATCGGCTTCAATGTCGCCCGCAGCGAACGCGCGCCTTCCGCCGAGGAGCTGTTCGCGCGCGGCCCCCATGCGGGCACGCAGGCCTATGAGCTGGGCGATCCCGCTTTCGGCAAGGAGAAGAACTGGGGCGTGGAGGCCAGCCTGCGCGGGTCGGGCGCGGATTACAATCTGTCGCTGAGCGCCTATCACAACTGGTTCAGCGGCTATATCTACAACGCGCCGGTGCCCGACGACGCCTGCCTCGCGGCGAGCGGCGAGAGCGAGCTGGAATTCCCCTGCTATCAATATGCGCAGGCGGATGCGCGCACCTACGGCTTCGAGGCGCAGGCGAGTGCCACCGTGGCGCGCCGGGGCGATGCCCGCCTGACGCTGGACGCCGCCGCCGATTATGTGCGCGCGCGCATCGTCGGCGCGGGGCCCGCCCCGTTCATCCCGCCGCTGCGCCTTCAGGGCGGGGCGGAGATCGCCGACAGCCGCTGGACCGGCCGCGCCGAGATCGAGCACGGCTTCGCGCAGAAGCGGGTGGCGGCGCTGGAAACGGAAACGCCGGCCTATACGCTGGTCAACGCCTCGCTCAGCTTCCGCCCGTTCGAGGACCGGGAGACGAGCCTGACCCTGTCGGCGAACAACATCTTCGACACCATGGTCCGCCGCGCGGCCAGCGTGATGAAAGATTATGCACCGCTCGCCGGACGCGACATTCGCCTGACGCTGCGGGTGGGGATCTAGGGGGGATCGTCATGCCGGCGCAAGCCGGCATCGCGGGCGGCGGCGCACGGCTCGGAACCTTTGCTCCGGGCATGCGCTTCTTCCGGTAACGAAGGAGCCTTGCCCATGGCCAGCCAACCCGAAATCCCGCCGCCCGACACGATCAATCCCCAGTCCCCGCCGGAAACGCCGCCGGTCGATCCGCCGGACGAAACCCCTTACCGGGAGCCGCCGGAGATCGTCCCTGATGCGCCGAACGTGGACGAACCGGGACGCGGGCCCGATGAATTGCCGCCCCGGCCGGAGGAGTGATCCCTACCCCACCGCCTGTAGTGACGGGTTGCGGCGATAAACGGACATAAAGAACCCGTTCGGGCTGAGCTTGTCGAAGCCCTGTCCTTCTTCTCTTTCTCCAACGCAGAAAGGAAGTACAGCCGTTGGGTTCCGCCCGCCCTACGGGTCGACAAGCCCAGGGCGAACGGATGCGAGGGCATTTTTCCCGTCATGCCAGCGCAGGCTGGCATCTCAAGGTACGGCGCGCAACCTGGCCTGCGACCCCAGCCTGCGCTGGGGTGACGGTAAGGGTCGAAGGTCAGCCCCCCCGCAACCGATATTCCACAAGCTCCATCACAGCCCGATCCTAGGGCCGATCGACATTCAGTTCAGGTGGAGCCGAAGCCGAAGGCGACCGTAGGTCAAAATCGTGGTTTTCGAGCATCGGAGCGCAGCGGACTTAAGGTCCATGAGCACCGAAGCGCAGAAAAGCGCGATTTGCAGGCCCGCATGGGCTGAATGTCGATCGACCCTAAGGCGCCAGCACCGTATCCTCCGCATTGGGCAGCATGTCGGGATAGTCCAGCGTATAGTGCAGCCCCCGGCTCTCCTTGCGCTTCAGTGCGGAGCGAATGATGAGGCGGGCCACGTCGACCAGGTTGCGTAGCTCGATCAGGTCAGGCGTCACGCGGAAATTGCCGTAATAATCGTCGACCTCCTGCGCCAGCAGGTCGATGCGATGCTGGGCGCGCTCCAGCCGCTTGGTGGTGCGGACGATGCCGACATAATCCCACATGAAGCGGCGGATTTCTTTCCAGTTGTGCTGGACGATCACCTCCTCGTCGCTGTCGGTGACGCGGCTTTCGTCCCAGGCGCGGATCGCGGGCGGGACGGGCAGATCCTGCCAATGCTCGCAAATGTGCCGCGCCGCCGCCTCACCGAAGACGAGGCATTCGAGCAGGCTGTTCGACGCCAGCCGATTGGCCCCGTGCAGGCCGCTTTCCGTCACCTCGCCCGCCGCATAGAGGCCCGGCAGGTCGGTGCGCCCGTCAAGGTCGATGATCACTCCGCCGCAGGTATAATGCTGCGCGGGCACGACCGGGATCGGCTCCTGCGTTATGTCGATGCCGAGGTCGAGCAGCCGCGCATGGATGGTCGGGAAATGCTCCCGCACGAAGGCCGGCCCCTTGTGGCTGATGTCGAGATGCACATAATCGAGGCCGAGGCGCTTGATCTCATGGTCGATCGCGCGGGCGACGATATCGCGCGGGGCCAGTTCGCCGCGCGCGTCGAAATGATCCATGAAGCGCTCGCCCCCGCCCGGCACGCCCGGCGGCAGCTTCAATAGGCCGCCCTCGCCGCGCACCGCCTCGGTGATGAGGAAGTTCTTCACCTCCAGATTGTAGAGGCAGGTCGGGTGGAACTGGTTCATCTCCATGTTGGAGACGCGGCAGCCCGCGCGCCACGCCATCGCGATGCCGTCGCCGGTCGCCCCGCGCGGCGCGGTGGAGAAGAGATAGGCGCGCCCCGCCCCGCCGGTCGCGAGGATGGTCGCCCGGCCGATATAGGCGTCCACATGCTTCGTCTGGCGGTTGAACGCATAGACGCCCCAGACATGGCCGTCGCCGGAATAGCGCTCCCCATGGCGGCTGGTGATGAGGTCGATCGCGACCATGTCGGGCAGCAGCGTGATATTGGGGTTGGCCTGCGCCGCCGCGACCAGCGCCTTCTGCACCGCCGCGCCGGTGGCGTCGTCCACATGCACGATGCGGCGGTGCGAATGGCCGCCCTCGCGCGTCAGGTGCCAGCGTTCGCCGAATTGCTCGCCCTCGTTGAACGGCACGCCGAGCCGAGCCAGTTCCTCTATCGCGGCGGGCGCGTTGGAGACGACGAATTCCACCGTCGCGCGGTCGTTCAATCCCGCGCCCGCGACCATCGTGTCCTCGACATGCTGCTCGAAGCTGTCGCCCGCGTCCAGCACCGCCGCGATGCCGCCCTGCGCCCAGGCGGTGGAGCCGCCGTCCAGCGCGCCCTTGGCGATGACCAGCACCTTCTTGTCCTGCGCCAGATGGATCGCCGCGGTCAGCCCGGCCGCGCCGGAGCCGATGATGACGACATCATATTCCTTGATGGGCATGGATAACGCCACTCCGTTTCAGCGGGCCGCCGTCATTCCGCAGGCGCCGTCAGATGGAGGAACACGTCCTCCAGATCCGGCTCCTGCGTGGCGACGTCGATGATGTGAAAGCCCAGGTCGTTGACCGCCTTCAGGACCTCGCCCGCATTGGTCCGGTCCTTGTGATAGGTGATCGACAGCATCTGGTCGCCTGTCCTTTCCACCCGGTCGAAGCAGGGATGGTCCGGCAGATCCTCGACCACCTGATCGATCGGGCGGTCGACGGTCACACGCACGATCTTCTCCTGCGCCATGTTCACCAGTTCGCGCGTCGGTTTGTTGGCGATCAGGCGGCCATGGTTGATGATGGCGATGCGGTCGCACAGCTCCTCGGCCTCTTCGAGATAATGGGTGGTGAGGACGATCGTCACCCCCTGTTCGTTGAGGCCGCGCACATAGTCCCACAATTGCTGGCGCAGCAGGATGTCGACGCCCGCCGTCGGCTCGTCGAGCACGAGAATGGGCGGCGAATGGACCATCGCCTTGGCGACCATCAGCCGCCGCTTCATGCCGCCCGACAGGGTGCGGGCATAGGCGTCGGCCTTGTCCTCCAGATGCACGGCGCGCAGCAGCTCCATCGTCCGCCGCTGCGCCTTGGGCACGCCGTAATAGCCCGCCTGATTCTCCAGCGTTTCGAACGGGGTGAAGAAGGGGTCGAACAATATTTCCTGATTGACGATGCCGATGCTGTTCTTCGCGTTGCGCGGATGCTCGTCTATGTCGAAGCCCCAGATCCGCGCAGAACCGGCGGTTTTCGTCACCAGTCCGGCGAGGATGTTGATCATCGTCGACTTGCCCGCGCCATTGGGGCCGAGCAGCCCGAAAATCTGCCCGCGCGGGATGGAAAGGCTCACAGTGTCGAGCGCCCGCTTGCCGCCTTCGTAAACCTTGGTCAGCCCTTCGATCTCTATGGCGGCGTCTGTCATGCTGTTCCCTGTCATCGGCGGCTTCATAGCGCCTAAAAAACAGCGCGCAAAGGAAGAAGCGGGGCCCTTCACCCCCATCTGCGATATTGCCCCGCCCGGTGGACGGTGATAGAGGCGCTGCCCATGATCCAGCCGCCTGAAATCATCCGCACGAGCAAGACCCGCGTTTCCTGTGACGGTTCGGGGGATATTCCCGCCGCGCTCGGCCATCCGCGCGTCTATCTGGAAATCGATGAAAAGGGCTATGTCGATTGCGGCTATTGCGACCGCCGTTTCGTGCTGATCGGCGGCCCGGCCGATGTCGCCCCGCCGCAGGGCGACGCAATCGGGGGTGGCGCGACGGCCTGAACCCACTATATCGGTGGGCATGACCGATCCGCTTTCCGCCTCCGCCTTCACCGACGCCCGTGGCCTGCTCTATCGCGACGGGCAGCTCGACCCGGACGGCGCGCGCCGCCTGACCGCCGCCGCCCTTTCCAATTGCGACGATGGCGAGCTGTTCCTGCAATATCGTGCGTCGGAAAGCTTCGGCTTCGATGACGGACGGCTGAAAACCGCCGATTATTCGACCGACAAGGGCTTTGGGCTGCGCGGCGTTTCGGGCGAGACGACCGGCTTTGCCCATGCGAACGAAATCAGCCAGGCCGCCATCGCCCGCGCGGCGCAGACGCTGGCGCTGCTCGATCCCGCGAAGCAGCCCCCCGCCCCGCCGCCGCAGCGCACCAACCGCCATCTCTATACCGACGCCAACCCGCTGGAACTGGTGCCCTTCGCCGAGAAGGTGAATCTGTGCGCGACCATCGACGCCGCCGCCCGCGCCCGCGACCCGCGTGTCGCGCAGGTGTCGGTCGGCCTGTCAGGCAGTTGGTCGGTGGTGGAGATCGTCCGCGCCGACGGCTTCATCGCCACCGACATCCGCCCGCTGGTGCGCCTCAACGTCTCGGTCATTCTGGAAGAGAATGGCCGCCGCGAAACCGGCAGCTTCGGCATTGGCGGGCGCTATCTCTACGAGCGGGTGATGGACGAGGCGGTGTGGAACCGCGCGACCGACGAGGCGCTGGCGCAGGCGCGCACCAATTTGCGCTCGGTCGCGGCGCCCGCAGGCGAGATGACCGTGCTGCTCGGCCCCGGCTGGCCCGGCGTGCTGCTGCACGAGGCGGTCGGCCACGGCCTCGAGGGCGATTTCAACCGCAAGGGCACCTCCGCCTTTTCCGGCCGCATCGGCCAGCAGGTCGCGGCCAGGGGCGTCACCGTAGTCGACGACGGGTCGATGGATCAGCGGCGCGGCTCCCTCTCCATCGACGACGAGGGCACGCCGACACGCGAGAATGTGCTGATCGAGGACGGCATCCTCCGCTCCTACATGCAGGACCGGATGAACGCGCGGCTGATGGGCGTCGAGCCGACCGGCAACGGCCGCCGCGAAAGCTACGCCCATGCGCCGATGCCGCGTATGACCAACACCTTCATGCGCGGCGGCGAGGACGATCCGGCGGAACTGCTTTCCCGCGTGAAGAACGGCATCTTCGCCAGGAGCTTCGGCGGCGGACAGGTCGATATCGTGTCCGGCAAGTTCGTCTTTTCCTGCACCGAGGCCTATCGGGTGAAGGACGGCAGGATCGGCGACCCGATCAAGGGCGCGACGCTGATCGGCGACGGCCCCACCGCGATGGGCAAGATCATCGGCATCGGCAACGACATGGCGCTCGACGAAGGCATCGGCATGTGCGGCAAGGCCGGGCAGAGCGTGCCCGCCGGCGTCGGCCAGCCCACGCTGCTGATCGACGGGCTGACCGTGGGCGGCACGGCGGCGGCATAGATCAGGCAAGCAGGCAAGGCGAACAGGGGCAGGCGAAGCATGGCACAGCATTTCGATGTCATCATCATGGGCGGCGGGCTGGTCGGGCTGACGCTCGGCATCGGGCTGTCGCGCCATGGCGTCGCCTGCGCGGTGGTCGACCCCGCCGACCCGGCCAGGACCCTCGC
Organism: Sphingobium jiangsuense; assembly: GCF_014196495.1. Lineage (GTDB taxonomy): Bacteria > Pseudomonadota > Alphaproteobacteria > Sphingomonadales > Sphingomonadaceae > Sphingobium > Sphingobium jiangsuense. Next base: position 157,634 of record NZ_JACIDT010000002.1, on the reverse strand, counting down.
GCCGCAGTTCGACGGCCGCGTGTCCGCCATCGCCAGCGCCAGCTGGAAGCTGTTCCAGGCGATCGGCATCGCCGAGCGGCTGGAGGGCAAGGGCTGCCCGATCGACCGCATCTGGGTGTCGGACGGGCTGCAACCGGGCGCGCTCGATTTCGCCCCGCCGGAGGAGGAAGGCGGGCCGATGGGCATCATGTTCGAGAATCGCGAGACGCGCCTCGCGCTGCGCGACGCCTCGCTCGCCGCCGAAAATCTGACGCTGTTCCAGCCCGACAAGGCCGCGCGGGTGGAGCGCACGCTCGACGGCGTCAACGTGGTGCTGGAAAGCGGCGCGGAGCTGCGCGGCTCGCTGCTGGTCGGGGCGGAAGGCCGCGCCAGCCCGACGCGCGAAGCAGCCGGGATCACCGTCGCCAAGTGGAATTACAATCATGTCGCGATGGTCGGCGCGATCACCCATGAGGTGCCGCACGCCAACACCGCCTATGAGATTTTCTACCCCGGCGGCCCCTTCGCGCTGCTGCCGATGCTGCCGGGCAACCGCAGCGCCGTCGTCTGGACCGTGCCCAGGGATCAGGCCGAGGGCCTGCTGGCGCTGGGCGAGCGCGGCTGGGCGCATGAGGCGCAGAAGCGGATCGGCGGCTTTCTGGGCGAGATCGAGGTTGCCGCCGCGCGCTCCTCCTATCCGCTGGGCTATCATCGCGCGGCGCGGATCACCGACACCCGCCTCGCGCTGGTGGGCGATGCCGCCCATGCGATCCACCCGATCGCCGGACAAGGCGTCAACCTCGGCTTCCGCGATGTCGCAGCGCTGATCGAGGTGATCGTCGACGGCATGCGGCTGGGGCTGGAGCCGGGCGACGCCCAGCTTCTCACCCGCTATCAGCGCTGGCGCAGCCTCGACACGCTGTCCGTCACCATCGCGATGGACGGCCTCGTCCGCCTGTTCGACGTGCCGGGCAAGGCGGCCTCCGCCGTGCGGCGCTTCGGGCTGGCGGCGGTGCAGAGAATGGGGCCGCTCAAGGGCCGCTTCATGGCCGAGGCGCGGGGAGAGGCCGGGCCCCTGCCGCGCCTGCTCACCGGTGAACCGGTATAGGGAACCGTCCGCCGCGCCGGAAAATGGCGGGGCGACGGCCCGGATTGTGCCGTCCGCCGCGTTTCCCTATCCTTGCCGGCCGGTCTCGGCCTCTTGGCCTTTCGGGGAGGACAATGAAGAACAGATCCTGTAGCGCTGCCCCGCCGCGCCCTTTTCCCTTTCCCGGCCATCGGCTTCCCGTGATCGGCCTGCTGGCGCTCTGCATCGGGTTTTCCGGGAATTTGAAGGCGGAAGAAGCGCCCCTTCGGCTGCTGCCGGGGGTGGAAGACTATAGCCTCGCCGAGCCACAGGACGCGGCCTTCCACCTGCCTGTCTCCGCCGGGACTCAGCACCATGGCGACGCGCAGCACCAGCCGCTGTCTTCCATGCCTTCGGGCACGGCCTGCGCGCTGACCTCATCCTGCTTCGCCCCTCTCTCCTTCGCGCAAGAGGCCGGGCGCCACGATCCGCCGCCCGGCCATTCCGGCCCGCCGGACAGCGCCGCCCTCCCCGCCCCCGCCGAAAGCCGGTATCGATCCTTCGGCAGCCAGGCGGGCGCGGTCAAATGGGAAATGGCGGGTATCCTCGCCTATTATACCGCGATCAACGGGACGAAGCTGTTCAAGGATCCGCAATGGCCGCATTTCCATTCGGAAGGCTGGTTCGGCAAATCGACCAACAATGTCGGCATCGACAAGCTGGCGCACAGCTACAGCGCCTATGTGGTTTCGGAAATTCTCTATGCGCGGTTGAAGCGCAAGACGAACGACGCCCCCGGCATCCAGTTCACCGCCGCCGCGCTCGCCTCCGCGACGATGCTCTATACCGAATTGTGGGACAGCATCGAGCCGACCGCCGGATGGTCGTGGGAGGATGTGGCGTTCAACTCGCTGGGGGCAGGCTTTTCGGTGCTGCGCAACTCGGTGCCGAAGCTGGATGAAAAGCTCGATTTCCGGTTGATGATCGTCCCGCATTCCGGCTTCATCTCGACGGAAGGAAAGCGCCATTTCGAGCAGCAGCGCTATTTTTTCGCGCTCAAATTTTCGGGGTTCGAGGGGCTGAACAAGGGGCCGCTGCGGTTTCTGGAACTGCATGCGGGCTATTATGCGAAGGATTTCACGCTGCGCGACCGCGAGATGGGGATAGAGCCCAAGCGGCGGATCTTCGTGGGCGTTGGCATCAACCTGCGCGAACTGTTCTTCCGCGACAGCCGTAGCCGGGTCGGCCGCGCGATCGGCGAAGGGCTGGATTATCTGCAACCGCCCTATACCGCCATCCATCGCCACATCAGCAATTGAGGAAGAGCGCCTCCCCCTTGAAATAGAAAAACCCGCGCATACATCAATGCTGTCCGGTCCCGTTGGGACGGATGTAAAGACCGGATGCCGATATGGGTCCGGGGAGTATTCACTTCGCTCAAGATGAGGATTTGAAAATGCGTGGTTTTGATCTTACCCCTTATCGCCGCTCGACTGTCGGTTTCGATCGTCTGTTCGATCTTATCGAAAACAATGCCCGGCTCGCGCAGAGCGACAACTATCCCCCCTTCAATATCGAACGCCTTTCCGAGGACCGCTATCGCGTGACGCTGGCCGTCGCCGGTTTCCGTGAGGATGAGCTGGACATCGTCGCCCAGCAGAATCTCCTCCAGGTTTCCGGCCGCAAGGCGGAGATCAGCAACGACGATCGCGCCAAGTTCCTGCATGTCGGCATCGCCAGCCGCAGCTTCGAGCGCCGCTTCGAACTGGCGGATTTCGTCCGCGTGGACAATGCGAGCCTTGCCGACGGGCTGCTCGTGATCGAACTGGTCCGCGAAGTGCCCGAAGCGATGAAGCCGAAGAAGATCGCCATCAACGGCGGCACTCTCGTCGATATCAATGCGAGGGAAAACCGCGACGCCGCCTGAGCGCGGGATTGAGGACCGGCTGATCGAATAAGAAGGAGCGCGCCGCCTGGCATGGTGGCGCGCTTTTCCGTTTGCAGGCGGATGGCTGGCCAGGATGAAAGCGAACCTTGCCTTTACCGTCACCCCAACGCAGGCTGGGGTCGCAGACAAGGTTGCGCGTCACCTCCTGAGATGCCAGCCTTCGCTGGCATGACGTGAGAGGGAAAGCAAAAAATACCCCAAAATTGAGACGGGGGTGCGATCCATTGCTGGATCGCCCCCCGTTCTCCTCTCCTACCCCTTCACCTGGCCAGACACCCCGCCGTCGCAGCCCATGGGGCGCTGATACGGGACGTCACCCAGTCTCATCCGGCGAACGAAGGCGATGCCTGCGCCTGCCGGATGCAAAGACCTGAAATGGAAATGGATAATCGCACGTCAGCATGTGGTCATATGCGAACAACGCACAAAGCCGGCAGGTTCCCATCCGCCGGTCGACCATGAACTACTGCGTATGCTGCACCATTCCGCAGGCCTTCAAACCCTGGCTTTCAGGGGGTATAACTATTTTATCAGCGCCACGCAATCCATTCATGCAACATTAATTGCGTCGGATGCAATCGCCTGATCCGGGCAGGAAAGACCTGGTTTTCCAATCAGTTACCAACCGCGCGCACGCCCGCCGCCGCTGGCGGCGACAGGGAAAGCACCGCCAGACGACCGGCTTTTCGGATGAGGCGACTTGTCAGACGAGGCGGCTTTGGCGGACCGCGGCCTGTATGAAGCTGGCGAACAGCGGGTGCGGATCGAACGGCTTGGATTTCAGTTCCGGGTGGAACTGCACGCCGATGAACCACGGATGGTCCGGCCGCTCGACGATCTCCGGCAGGCGCCCGTCCGGCGACAGGCCGGAGAAGAGGAGCCCGCCCTTTTCCAGCGCGTCGCGATAGCCGATGTTCACCTCATAGCGGTGCCGGTGGCGTTCGCTGATGTCCTGCGCGCCGTAAATGCCCGCCACCTTGCTGCCCGGCGCGAGCTTTGCCGGATAGGCGCCCAGCCGCATCGTCCCGCCAAGATCGCCGTCGGCGCTGCGCTGCTGCAAGCCTTCCCTCGCCATCCATTCGGTGATGAGGCCGACGACCGGCTCGCTGGTTTCGCCGAATTCGGTGGTGGAGGCGTTGGCGATGCCCGCCGTGTTGCGCGCGCCCTCGATGCAGGCCATCTGCATGCCGAGGCAGATGCCGAAGAACGGCACATTGCGTTCCCGCGCGAAGCGCACCGCCGCGATCTTGCCTTCCGACCCGCGCACGCCGAAGCCTCCGGGCACAAGAATGCCATGCATCGATTCCAGCCGGGCGGCGATGTCGTTGTCGTCCTGTTCGAACAGTTCGGCGTCGATCCATTTGACATGGACCTTCACCCGATTCGCGAGGCCGCCATGGACCAGCGCCTCGTGCAGCGACTTATAGGCATCGGGCAGGCCGACATATTTGCCGACGACGCCGATCGTCACCTCCCCTTCGGGATTGGCGTAGCGGTCCATGATGTCGACCCAGCGGTCCATTTCCGGCTGCGGCGCGTCGGTGATGCCGAAGGCGTGCAGCACCTCGTCGTCCAGCCCCTCGGCGTGATATTGCTCCGGCACCGCATAGATGCTGGGCGCGTCGAGCGCGGGGATCACCGCCTCGGGCCGGACGTTGCAGAACAGCGCGATCTTCGCCCGCTCGCTGTCGGGCAGGCGCTGCTCGCAGCGGCAGAGCAATATGTCGGGCTGGATGCCGAGCGAGGTCAGCTCGCGCACGCTGTGCTGGGTCGGCTTGGTCTTCAACTCGCCCGCCGCCGCGATATAGGGCACCAAGGTCACATGGACGAAGATCGACTGGCCCCGCCCCAGATCGTTGTGGAGCTGGCGGATCGCCTCCATGAAGGGCAGGCTCTCGATATCGCCGACCGTGCCGCCGATCTCGCACAGCACGAAATCGAGGTCCTCGGTATCGGCCCTGGCGAACGCCTTGATCTCGTCGGTGACGTGCGGGATCACCTGCACCGTCGCGCCGAGATAGTCGCCGCGCCGTTCCTTGGTGATGATCGTCTGGTAGATGCGCCCCTGCGTCACATTGTCCGACTGGCGCGCCGAAACGCCGGTGAAGCGCTCATAATGCCCAAGGTCGAGGTCGGTTTCGGCCCCGTCGTCGGTCACATAGACCTCGCCATGCTGATAGGGCGACATCGTGCCGGGATCGACGTTGAGATAGGGATCGAACTTGCGAATGCGCACACGATATCCCCGCGCCTGCAACAGTGCTGCAAGCGAAGCGGCCATGAGGCCCTTTCCAAGCGAGGAGACCACGCCGCCGGTGATGAAAATATACCGCGCCATGGGAGAGGAGGCTTACCCTTATTTCATGAGGAAGGGCAAGCGCGCGTTGCGGCGCGCCTGCAAAAAATTATCGGAAGATGTCCGGTGCCCTTATTGGGCGAGCGGAACCGCGCCGTTGGCCGCGCCTTCCGCGCCGCCGCCGACCTGCTGCGCCGCGCCGGACAGCGGATCGCCAGAGGCCGGGGCCTGCGGCACGGGCGAGGTCGCCGGGGCCTGCTTCACCAGCGAGGTGTCGATATCGGTCGGCGCATGCTTCACCGAGGCGATGATCGCCAGCACGATGCTGAGGCCCACGAACAGCGTGGCCAGCACGGTGGTGGAGCGGGTGAGGAAATCCGCCGCCCCACGCGCCGACATGAAGCCCGAGGGGCTGCCGCCGACACCCAGCCCACCCCCTTCGGACCGCTGCATCAGAATGACGGTAACAAGGCAGGCGGCGATGATCGCCTGCACGACAAGAAGAAAGGTGAACATGGTTATGCTGTCCGCAAACTCGAAAATCCGTTGCCAAGGCCCTTAGCCGGGAAGGCGGCGCTATTCAACCATGGGCTCAACCATGGGCCGGGAATTTCCCTTGCCCCTCCATGTCCCGCGCCGCCGTCCGGGGTTCAGGCGGCCGCGGCGATGATGGGCGCGAAGCTTTCCGCCTTCAGGCTCGCCCCGCCGACAAGGCCGCCGTCTACATCGGGCAGCGCGAAGATATCCGCCGCATTGCCCGCGTTGACCGACCCGCCGTAGAGGATGCGCACGCCGTCCGCCGCGTCCGCGCCCAGCGCCTCGCGCAGCGCGCCGCGAATCGCGCCGTGCATTTCCTCGATCTGCTCCATGGTCGGGATACGGCCGGTGCCGATCGCCCAGATCGGCTCATAGGCGATGGAGAGCCAGTCCGCGCCCGCCCCTTCGGGCAGCGACCGCGCCAGTTGCTCCAGCACGAAGTCGAGCGCCTTGCCGCCGTCCCGCGTGTCGAGGCTTTCGCCAAGGCACAATATGACCTTGAGGCCCGCTTCCCGCGCCGCCAGCGCCTTGGCGGCGACGTCGGCGCTGCTTTCATGCTGGTCGGTGCGCCGCTCGCTATGGCCGACGATCACCCAGCCGGCGCCCGCTTCCCTCACCATCTCCGCCGACAGGCAGCCGGTATGCGCACCGCTGCGCGCGCCGTGGCAATCCTGCGCGCCGATGAAGGCCGCGCCCGCCACCGCGCGGGCTGGCTCGATCAGCGTCGCGGGCACGCACAGCCCGACCTCGACCGCCGGATGCTCGCCCGCCGCGCGGCCGATCGCCTCCACCTCGCCGAGCTGCGCGCGCAGCCCGTTCATCTTCCAATTGCCCACGACGAGCTTGCGCCGGCCCATATGCCTTACTCCTGCACCAAGGATGATCCGAATGCCGCCGGGCGATAGCGTCCCTGTTCCCAAAGTCCAGTCCCCGCTTGAAGGCAAGGCCGACTGCCCCTAAAGCAGCACATGATTTTTCGGCTGCCTTCCGGCCAGCTGCCATCCGGGATGTTCAGGACGCTTCCATGATCAGTTTCTTTCGCCGCCTCATCGGATCCAAAGTGGGCGCGGGCATCGGCATCGCCTTTCTGGCGCTGGTCGCCTTCGCCTTCGCGGCGGGCGACATCACGTCCAGCGGCAATTTCTCGTTCGGCGGCCTTGGCGGCGGCAACGCGACGAAGATCGGCGGCCGCAAGCTGACCGATTCGGAGGTGCAGGCCCGCGTCCAGCGCGTGTTCGAACAGCAGCGCCGGGACAATCCGGGCATGCAGATCGCCCAGTTCATAGAGCTTGGCGCAGTGCCGCAGATCTACGACCAGCTCGTCGCGGGCATCGCGCTCAATGAATTCGCCCACCGGCAGGGCATTCACGTCTCGAAACGGATGGTCGACGCGCAGATCGCGCAGATTCCCGCCTTTCATGACGCGACCGGCAAGTTCGACCAGAATATCTTCCGCCAGCTGCTGACCTCCCAACGGTTGAGCGAGAAGGAATTGCGCGCCGATATCGAGCAGGAAATGACCGGACGGCTGGTCGTCACCCCGGCGACGCTGGGCGCGCGGCTGACCGACAGCCTCGTGCTGCCTTATGCCTCGCTGCTGCTGGAAGCGCGCGAGGGGCGCATCGCCGCCATTCCCGCCGCCGCCTTCCCCAGCGCGGACAAGCCAACCGACGCGCAGCTCGCCGATTTCTACAAGAAGAACGCGGACCGTTACACCGTGCCGGAACAGCGCCGCCTGCGCTATGCGATCGTCGATGCGGAGCGTTTCGCGGCGGCGGCGGCCCCGACCGACAGCGACATCGCCAAATATTACGCCGCCAACAAGGACAGATATGGCGCGCGCGAAACCCGCACCATCGAACAGCTGATCCTGCCGAGCGAAAGCGCGGCGAAGGCCGCGCTGGGCGCGGGATCGCTGGCGGCGGCCGCGAAGAAGGACGGGCTTTCCGTCTCCACCGCCGCGCAGGTAAGCAAGGCGGATTTCGCGAAGCAGGCGTCGCCGGAGGCCGCCAACGCCGCCTTCGCCGCGCCGCAGGGCAAGATCGCCGGACCGGTGAAGGTCGCGCTCGGCTGGGCGGTGTTCCAGGTCACCGCCGTCCAGAAGATCGCCGAACGGCCGCTCGATGCGGTGAAGGGCGAGATCACCGCCGCGCTCAAGGCGGACAAGAGCAAGGCGCTGCTGTCCGACTTCACGTCGAAGGTGGAGGACGAGATCGCCAATGGCGCGACCTTCGACGAGGCGGTCAAGGACAACGGCCTGAAGGTCGAAACCACGCCGCTGCTGCTCGCCACCGGACAGAGCGTCGAAAAGGCCGATTATGCGGTCGCCGACGATGTGAAGCCGCTGCTCCAGCCCGCCTTCGGCATGGATGCGGACGACGACGCCCAGTTCGTGCCGATCGTCCAGGAGCAGCGCTATGCGCTGGTCGACGTGACGGATATCGTCGCGGCCGCTCCTCCCCCGCTGGAGAAGGTGAAGCCGGTGATCGTCCAGCACTATCTGCTGCATCAGGGCGCGCAGAAGGCGAAGGCGCTGGCCGACAAGCTGAAGGCGCAGATCGACAAGGGCACGCCGTTCGACAAGGCGCTGGCCGGTGCGGGCGTCGCCCTGCCGCCCGCGCAGAAGGTCTCCGGACGCCGGGCCGAGCTGCTGCGCGGCGACCGCCGCCCGCCCGCCGAAATCTCGATCCTGTTCGCGATGGCCAGCGGCACCGCGAAGATCCTGCCCATCCCGGAGGATCGCGGCTATTTCCTCGTCATGCTCGACAAGATCCAGCAGGGCGACGCCGCCAAGGTGCCGGGGCTGGTCGATCAGGTGCGCGCCGACCTCACCAATGTGGTCGCCAATGAATATGGCGACCAGTTCGAGCGCGCGATCGAGCGTTCGCTGGGCGTCAAGCGCAACCCGGCGACCCTTTCCCGCGTCACGCAGGAACTGCGCAAGATCAACGGCGCAGCCCAGTAAGCGATCATGACCAAGGCCAGAGCATCGGACATCGCCGCCATCAGGGCATCGCTGGACGCGGGGCGCTCCGCCCTGCTGTGGCGCAAGCAGATCGCGGACACCGAAACGCCCATTTCCGCCGCGCTCAAGCTGATGCAGCCGGAACGGGGCGATTTCCTGCTCGAATCGGTCGAGGGCGGATCGGTGCGCGGGCGGTTCAGCCTGCTCGGCATCGCGCCCGATCTCGTGTTCCGCGCCGAGGGCGACAAGGCGCAGCTCAACCGGCACTGGCAGACCGACCGCGCCGCCTTCACCGACGCGCCGGGCGACACGCTGGCCGCGCTGCGGGCGCTGGTGGAGGAATGCAAGGCCGATACCGATGTCGCGCTGCCCCCGGCCCTCGCCTGCCTCGTCGGCCATTTCGGCTATGAGACGATCGGCCTCGTCGAAAAGCTGCCCCGCCCGGCGCCCAATCCGCTGGACATGCCGGACATGCTGTTCGTGCGCCCGACGGTCATCCTCGTCTTCGACCGGCTGGAGGACGCGCTCTATCTCGTCGCGCCACTCTGGAAGGAAAAGAGCGCGGACATCGACCGCGCGCTGGACGAGGCGCGGGACAGGCTCGATGCCGCCGCCGCCCGCCTTGCCGGGCCGCTGCCCGAACAGCCCGTGCCCGACAGTCTTGAGGACGCGCAGTTCACGCCGGTCCTGCCCGCCGGCCGCTATGAGGAGATGGTCAATCGCGCGAAGGACTATATCTTCGCGGGCGACATCTTCCAGGTGGTGCTGGCGCAGCGCTTCACCGCGCCCTTCCCGCTGCCGCCGCTGGCGCTCTATCGCGCGCTGCGGCGGATCAACCCGTCGCCCTTCCTCTATTGCCTCGACATGCCGGGCTTCTCGCTGATCGGTTCCAGCCCGGAAATCCTCGTGCGCGTGCGCGACGGAGAGGTGACGATCCGCCCGATCGCGGGCACCCGGCCGCGCGGCAAGACCGCCGCCGAGGACGCCGCCAACCGCGATTCGCTGCTCGCCGATCCCAAGGAACGGGCCGAGCATCTGATGCTGCTCGACCTCGGCCGCAACGATGTGGGCCGGGTGGCGAGCGCGGGGACGGTCACCGTCACCGACAGCTATACGATCGAATATTACAGCCATGTGATGCACATCGTGTCCAATGTCGTCGGGCGGCTCGATGAAAAGAAGGACGCGCTCGACGCGCTGTTCGCGGGCTTTCCGGCGGGCACCGTCTCCGGCGCGCCCAAGGTCCGCGCCTGCGAGATCATCGCCGAGCTGGAGCCGGAGACGCGCGGCGCCTATGCCGGCGGGGTCGGCTATTTCTCGCCCGACGGGAATATGGACAGCTGCATCGTGCTGCGCACCGCCGTGCTCAAGGACGGGGTGATGCACGCGCAAGCGGGCGCGGGCATCGTCGCGGACAGCGACCCCGCCTATGAGCAGCGCGAATGCGAGGCGAAATCCGGCGCGCTGATGGCCGCCGCCAAGGAAGCGGTGGAACTCGCCCGCGAAGGGCGCTACGGGCAATAGCATGATCCTCGTCATCGACAATTATGACAGCTTCACCTGGAACCTCGTCCATTATCTGATGGAGCTGGGCGCGCAGGTGGAGGTCGTGCGCAACGACGCGCTCACCGCCGATCAGGCGATCGCCACCGGCGCGGAGGCGTTCCTCCTCTCCCCCGGCCCCTGCACCCCCAATGAGGCGGGCATCAGCCTCGACCTCGTCGCCGCCTGCGCGCGCGAAGGCAAGCCGTTGCTGGGCGTGTGCCTGGGCCATCAGTCGATCGGCCAGCATTTCGGCGGCAAGGTGGTGCGCGGCGGGCTGATGCACGGCAAGACCTCCCCGGTCAGCCATGACGGCACCGGCCTGTTCCAGGGCCTGCCCTCGCCCTTCATCGCGACCCGCTATCACTCGCTGATCGTCGAGGACATTCCCGACTGCCTGATCGTCAACGCGACCAGCGACGACGGCTCGGTCATGGGTTTCCGCCACCGGGAGCTGCCGATCCACAGCGTGCAGTTCCACCCGGAAAGCATCGCCACCGAGCATGGCCATGCGATGCTCGCCAATTTCATGACGCTGGCGGGCATGACGCCGCAGCCGATCGCGCAGCGGACAAGCGCATGACCGGCCTGCCCGATCCGGGCGCCCCGCTTTCCGAAACGGAGGCCGCCGGTGCCTTTGCCGCAATCCTCGACGGCGGCCCCTCGGATGACACCATTCGCGATTTCCTGACGCGGCTGAGCGAACGGGGCGAGACCGCGACGGAAATCGCCGCCGCCGCCGCCGCGATGCGGGAGCGGATGATCCGCGTGCAGGCGCCCGAAGGCGCGATCGACGTGTGCGGCACCGGGGGCGACGGCCTCCATACGCTCAACGTCTCCACCGCCGTCGCCATCGTCGTCGCGGCCTGCGGCGTGCCGGTCGCCAAGCATGGCAATCGCGCGGCCTCGTCCAAGGCGGGCGGCGCGGATACGCTGGAGGCGCTGGGCGTCCGGCTCGATATCTCGCAGGAAGAGGCCGAGCGGCAACTGGCCGACCTCGGCATCTGCTTCCTCTTCGCGCAGCGCCATCATCCGGCGCTCGGCCGCCTCGCGCCCATCCGCAAGGCGATCGGGCGGCGCACCATCTTCAACCTCACCGGCCCGCTCGCCAATCCGGCGCAGGTCCGCCGCCAGATCGTCGGCATCGCGCGGCCCGATTATGTGACCATCTGCGCCGAGGCGATGCAGAAGCTGGGCATGACCCATGCAATGCTGGTCGCGGGTGAGGACAATATGGACGAGTTGTCGCTGAGCACGCCCAATCGCGTGGCGGAACTGAAGGACGGCGCGATCCGCACCTATGCGCTCGACGCGCCCGATATCGGCCTGCCCCGCCATCCGCATGAGGCGATCAAGGGCGGCGATGCGGCCTATAATGCCGACGCGCTGCGCCGTCTGCTGCTGGGCGAGCAGGGCGCCTATCGCGACGCGGTGCTGTTCAACGCGGCGGGCGCGCTGATCGTCGCCGACCATGCCGCCGATTGGGGCGAGGCGATCGAGGAAGCGGCCGAAGCCATCGACAAGGGGCTGGCCAACGCCCTACTGGACTGCTGGATTGCGTGGAAATGACGAACAAGCTCATCGAAATTTGCGACACCAAGCGGAAGGAAGTCGCCGCGCGCAAGGCGGGCACCAGCATCGCCACGCTCCAGGACCGCGCCGCCGCGCAGACGCCGCCGCGCGGGTTCCGTCGCGCGCTCGACAAGGCGGCGGAAACGGGCTTCGGCCTGATCGCGGAAGTGAAGAAAGCAAGCCCATCCAAGGGATTGATAAGAGAGGATTTCGACCCCGCCGCCCATGCCGCCGCCTATCAGGCCGGGGGCGCAGCCTGCCTCTCGGTGCTGACCGACGCGCCTTATTTCCAGGGGCATGAGGATTATCTGATCGCCGCCCGCGCCGCCTGCCGTCTGCCGGTGCTGCGCAAGGATTTCATGGTCGATCCGTGGCAGGTGCTGGAGGCCCGCTCGATCGGCGCGGACGCGATCCTCATCATCGTCGCCGCGCTGGAGGACGGGCAGATGCAGGAGATCGAGCAGACCGCGCTCGACCTCGGCATGGACGTGCTGGTCGAGGTGCATGACGCGGCGGAGATGGAGCGGGCGAGCCGTCTCAAATCCCGGCTGATCGGCGTCAACAATCGCGACCTGCGCGACTTCACCGTCGATTTCGCGCGCACCTACGAACTGATCGGCCATGCGCCCGAAGGCTGCACCTTCGTCGCCGAAAGCGGCCTCTCCTCGCATGCCGACTTACAGGCGATGGCCGGGCATGGCGTGCGCTGCTTCCTCGTCGGCGAGGCGCTGATGCGCCATGCCGATGTCGAGGCGGCGACCCGCAGGCTGCTGACCGGCGCGTAAGGAGAAGCCGATGCCCCGCCTCACCCATATCGACGACAAGGGCGCGGCGCATATGGTCGATGTGTCGGGCAAGGCCGAAACCGTGCGGCAGGCGGTCGCCACCGGCCGCATCGTGATGAACGGCGAGGCCCTGCGCGCCATTGCCGGGGGCAGCGCGGCCAAGGGCGACGTGCTGGCCGTCGCGCGGATCGCCGGGATCATGGCGGCGAAGAAGACGTCGGAGTTGATCCCGCTCTGCCATCCCTTGCCGATCAACAAGATATCGCTCGATCTTGAGGTCGATGATGAAGGCCTCGTCGCCACAGCCACCGTCCGCACGCAGGGCCGGACAGGAGTGGAGATGGAGGCGATGACGGCGGTTTCGGTGGCGCTGCTGACCGTCTACGATATGGCAAAATCGCTCGACAAGGCGATGATCATTAAAGATATCCGTCTGCTGGAAAAGAGCGGCGGCAAGTCCGGCGACTGGCGCGCGGACGAACAGGAATGAGGCGCTGATGGCCCTCCTCCCCGTCGCGGAAGCGCAGGCCCGGCTGCTGGCCATGGCTGCCCCCCTGCCGCCGGAGGAAACGGCGCTGGCCGAAACGGCCGGGCGCTGGGTGACGCGAGAGGTCGGCGCGCTGCGCTCCCAGCCCGCGGCCGATCTTTCCGCGATGGACGGCTATGCGATCCGCCATGCCGACCTGCCCGGCCCCTGGACCGTGATCGGGGAAAGCGCGGCGGGCGCGGGCTTTGGCGGAGCGGTCGCGCCCGGCGAGGCGGTGCGCATCTATACCGGCGCGCCGATGCCCCCCGGCGCGGACTGCGTCGTCATTCAGGAAGAGGTGACGCGCGAGGGGCAGCGCCTCACCCTTTCCGGCGAGGAGCCAGGCTATCCCGGCCGCAATGTCCGCAAGGCCGGTTCGGATTTTTCCGAGGGATTTCCGATCCTTCCCACCGGAACCTTCCTCACCGCTCGCCATGTCGCGCTGACCGCGCTGGCGGGCCATGGCGCATTGAGGCTGCCCCGCCGTCCCCGCATCGCGCTGGTGTCCACCGGCTCAGAGTTGGTCCCGCCCGGCGCGCCGCTGCGGCCCGGCCAATTGCCCGCCTCCAACGCCGTGATGTTGCAGGCGATGCTCTCGGGCCTGCCCTGCGAAACCAGCGATTGCGGCATCATCGCCGACGATTTGGCAACACTGACCGGCTGTTTCCGCGATCTGGACGACCACGATATCATCGTGTCAACCGGCGGGGCCTCGGTCGGCGATCATGATCTGGTGAAACCGGCGCTGGAGGCGGCCGGGGGCAGCATCGACTTCTGGAAAATCCGCATGCGCCCCGGCAAGCCGTTGATATGCGGGATGAACGGCAAGGCGCTTTTCCTCGGCCTGCCGGGCAATCCGGTTTCGGCCTTCGTCACCGCGCATCTCTTCCTGCTGCCGCTGGTCCGCCACATGGCGGGATGCCCGGCCCCGCTGCCCGACCGGCGCGAGGCGGTGCTGGGCGCGGACATGCCCGCCGTCGGCGGCCGCGACGATTATGTCCGCGCCGCATGGGACGCGGAGGGCCGCATCCGCCCCCTGACGCAGCAGGACAGCGCCGCCACGCTCGGCCTTTCCATGGCCGAGGCGCTGATCCTGCGCCCGGCGGCCAGCCCCGCCGCCCGCGCCGGGGAAAGCGTCGCCGTACTTCCCATTTGAGGCGCGCGTCGGCGCGCTTGACTTGTTCCCAAACGTTTCCTATACGTTCCGCATTCGTTCCTTACAGACGGGATGGGCGATGCTGACGGCCAAACAACAGGAATTGCTGCTCTTCATTCACAAGCGGCTGGAGGAAGGCGGCGTATCCCCTTCCTTCGACGAAATGAAGGACGCGCTCGACCTCAAGTCGAAATCGGGCATCCACCGCCTTATCAGCGCGTTGGAAGAACGCGGCTTCATCCGCCGGTTGCCGAACCGGGCGCGGGCGCTGGAAATCGTCAAGCTGCCCGAAGGGCTCGGCAAAGCGTCGCCGTCTATCTCCGCCGTCACGCCGCTCCAGCCGCCGCGCGCCGCGCCGATCCGGGAAATTCCGGTCGCGGCCAACGACGTGATCGAAATCCCGCTGCACGGCCGCATCGCGGCGGGCGTGCCGATCGAGGCGATGGAGGGGCAGACCATGCTCTCCGTCCCCGCCGCATTGCTGGGTTCGGGCGATCATTATGCACTGGAGGTGTCCGGCGATTCGATGATCGAGGCGGGCATATTGGATGGCGACTATGCGCTGATCCAGCGCACCGAAAATGCGCGCGAAGGCCAGATCGTCGTCGCCCTGATCGACGAGGCCGAAGCGACGCTCAAATATTTCCGCCGCGAGGGCCCGCGCATCCGCCTCGACCCGGCCAACGCCGCCTATGAGCCGCAAATCTACGATCCGCGACAGGTGCGTATCCAGGGCAAGCTGGCCGGGCTGTTGCGACGCTATAATTGATCGGGAGAGGCGCGGCTGCGGTCGTGCCTCTCCTCCCCGGCGAGCATCGCTTGCAGCGGATCACCTATAGGCGGCTTTCGGCCTATGGGCTGACATGGGAGAATCGTTCGGGCTGAGCTTGTCGAAGCCCTGCCCTTCTTTGCAGTTCAGGAAAATGGCGCTTCGATCGATAGGGCGCGGGAACCGTTCAGGCCGATCGCATTGAGTTTCGCGTGGAGGCGCGGAGTGAAGGGATGAGCTGTAGGCTCGCCCATAGCGTTGCACGGACCTGAAAGAGGAAAGCAGCAAAGTTACTCCGCGTGGGAACTCAGCGCGTTCGCGCCCAGTGTTTCTCTGGCTCAGCGATCTTCGCTTCAGTGCCTTTCCGCTTCGCGCTTCTCATCTCTGCGTCTCCGCGCCTCCGCGTGAACTTTCAATCATTGATGGGGCACGAATGATGCTGCTCACCAACCGTCCCAATATCGAGCCAGCCCCCAACCCCGTGAAAACAATGCCTTGGGACCGGCATTTCAATCAACCCGGTAACCGCACAGGCCAACCGCCATCCCAACCCGCGCCTCCTCACGGCGCTACCCAAGGATGGCGATCCCCCGGCCGCCTGACCCCGCTCCAGCTTTCCTGCTCCAGATAAAGGGCGACGCCACCCGTCTGCCGCAGCCTCGCCCGGTCGAGTTTCAGCCAGCGCGGGGAGCAGGCCGGGGGCAGGCGGCGGTCGCTCACCACGATGTCGGCGCGGGCGCAGGCGTCGACCAGCGCCTGCCATGGCACGGTCATGTCGCTATGAGTCGCCAGGATCATCCAGTCGCGCCGGCTCCCCGCGATCCGCACGGCGCACATGTCTCGGCTGCACCGCGCCTCAGGCGCCCGCGACAGCGCGCCCATCGCCGCGCCCGCCTCCTTGCCACCACCTTCCCCCGCCGCTGCGCCGATGATGCCGCGCACATAATCCCCGGCCCCGTCGCGCAACAGCGCGATGCGGCCGTCGGCGAAGCGCACCGCCATATGCCGCCCGTCGCCCGTCACCACCACATCGGGCGCGGGCATCGTCAGCAGCACGGCGGCCCCCGCGCACAGCGGGACCAGCCCCACAAGGCGCACACGGGTCCGCCAGATCAGCAGCCACAGCCCGCCCAGCATCATCAGCGCGAACGGCACGCCGGAGGCGACGGGCAGCGCCCATGTCGCCAGCGGATGGTCGGCCACGCGGTGCGCCACCAGCAACAGCAGCGCCAGCGCCTTGCCGGTGATCCACCAGAACGGCGCGCCCAGACCCACGACATCAGCCAGCAATGCCAGCGCCTCGGCGGGCATGACCACGAAGGTCGTCAGCGGAATGGCGATCAGATTGGCGAGCGATCCCAATATCCCCGCCTGATGAAAATGATGCAGGGCGATCGGCATCAGCGCCAGTTCGATCGCCACGCCGGTCAGGAACAGGGCGAGCAGCGCCCGCCCCGCCTTCATCCCCCAGCCCTCGTCGCGCGCGCCCGTCAGGCGGCGGAACCAGGGCGCCTCGGCCAGCGCGATCAGCACCGCGACCGCCGCGAAGCTCATCTGGAAACTCGGCCCCATCAGCGCATCCGGCCAGAAGATCAGCACGACCAGCGCGCCCGCCGCCACCAGCCGCAGGCTGATCGGTTCCCGCCCCAGCGCCAGCCCGCCCAGCACCAGCAGCGCGGCGATGCAGGAACGGATCGTCGGCACCTCGGCCCCGGTCAGCAGCGTATAGCCGATGCCCGCCACCGCGCCCGCCGACGCCGCGATCAGCATCAGCGGCAGCCCCAGCGCGAGTCGCGGGCTGAGCGCGAGCAGGCGATAGACCAGCATCACCACCGCGCCGATCAGCGCCGACACGTGCAGCCCGCTGATCGACAGCAGATGCGCAAGGCCGCTGCGGCGCATCGCATCGGCATCCTCCTCGCTGATCGCGCCCCGGTCACCGGTCGCGAGCGCGGCGGCGATCGCCCCCTCCCCGCCCTCCAGCCGGGAGCGGACATGATCGGCCAGCCGCAGCCGCATCGTCCCTTCCCGCTGCGACGCGGGGCGCAACACCTCGATCGGCGCCAGCGCCCGGCCGGTCGCGCCGAGGCCGAGGAAATAGGCGCGCTCGGCAAAATCATAGGCACCCGGAACGGCGGGCGGCGCGGGCGGCATCAGGCGCGCGCGGAACGAGAGCAGCGCGCCCCGGCCCATCTCCGCGCGCCAGTCCTTTTCCGGCACGTTGACGCGGATGCGGGCGGGCAGCCCCAGCGCCGGGTCGGGCGCGACGGTGATGCGCGTCCGCTCCATCGCGGGCTGCGGCTCGACCGAAAGGACCTCGCCCCGCACCTCGATGAACACCGGCCGCGCGAGGGGCTTTTCACCCCAGACCAGCGCCTTGCCCCAGATCAGGACGCAGCCCGCCGCCGCCAGCAGCGCGCCCGTGACCAGCATCATTCGCAGCCGTCCACCGCGCGGCAGCGCCAGAAAGGCCAGCGCGAGGATGGCGCAACCGCCCGCCCAGGCCGCCCAGCGTGCCGGATCGGGCAGGGAATACCACGCGATTATGCCGATTCCCAACGCCACGGGCACCCACAGGGCGATCCGCTCCCGCTCCGCCTCCAGCCAGCGTTCCACCCGGTCCAGCGCTATGGCAAAAGGCCGGTCCCGGTGCGGTGCAACATACATTTGTGATAGTTGGAAAGCCATGCTAGGGGGCGTGCGGCAACACCATGTTCCGGTTCGCCCGGTGCGAACCGATAGAAAATAGTCGGAGAATTTCTGGGTGAACGCAACCGGTGAAAAAAGAGCAGTCGTAACGCGTTTTGCTCCCTCCCCCACCGGATTTCTGCATATTGGCGGCGCGCGGACGGCTTTGTTCAACTGGCTCTTCGCCAAGCATCATGGCGGCCGCTACCTGCTCCGAATCGAGGATACGGACAGGACGCGCTCGACTCAACAGGCAATCGACGCGATTCTGGACGGGCTGGACTGGCTCGGCCTGGGGAGCGACGAGGAGCCGGTCTACCAGTTCGCCCGCGCCGCGCGCCATGCCGAGGTCGCGCACCAGTTGCTCGCTGGCGGCCACGCCTATAAATGCTTCGCCACGCCTGAGGAGCTGGCCGAGCTGCGCGAGGCGCAGCGCGCCGCGAAGCAGCCGATGCGCTATGACGGCCGCTGGCGCGATCGCGCGCCCGACGAGGCGCCCGAAGGCGCGCCCTATGTGATTCGCCTCAAGGCCCCGCGCGAAGGCGAGACGGTGATCGAGGATGCGGTGCAGGGCCGCGTCGTCGTCCGCAATGCGGAACTGGACGACATGATCCTGCTGCGCTCCGACGGCACGCCCACCTATATGCTGGCGGTGGTGGTCGACGATCAGGACATGGGCGTCACCCATGTGATCCGGGGCGACGACCATCTGAACAACGCCTTCCGCCAGCTCGGCATCATCCGCGCGATGGCCGAAATCGAGGGAGGCTGGGAAGAGCCGGTCTATGCGCATATCCCGCTGATCCACGGCGCGGACGGGGCGAAGCTTTCCAAGCGCCACGGCGCGCTGGGCGTCGATGCCTATCGCGACGAGATGGGATTGCTGCCCGAAGCGGTGGTCAATTATCTGCTGCGCCTCGGCTGGGGCCATGGCGACGAGGAGATCATCAGCCGCGAGCGCGCGGTCGAGCTGTTCGATCTGGCCGGCGTCGGCCGCTCCCCTGCCCGCTTCGACCTCAAGAAGCTGGAAAATCTCAACGGCCATTATATCCGCGAGGCCGACGATGCGCGCCTTGCCGCGCTGGTCGCGCCCCGCGTCGCGAAGCTGATCGGACGGGAGCTGGCGGAAGCCGACACGGCGTTGCTGCAACAGGCCATGCCCGCGCTGAAGCCGCGCGCCAGGACGCTGGACGAGATCGCCGACGGCGCGCTGTTCCTGTTCGCGCAGCGCCCGCTCGTTCCGGACGAAAAGGCGGGCGCGCTGCTGGACGAGGCGGGCCGGGCGCTGATCGCGTCCTGCGTGCAGGCGCTCGGCGCCGTCGGGCAATGGACGCCCGAGGCGATAGAGGATCCCATTCGCGGCGTTGCGGAAAGGGCCGGTCTCGGTTTGGGGAAAGTGGCGCAGCCCCTGCGTGCCGCCCTGACCGGCCGCACCACATCGCCGGGGATATTCGACGTTCTCTTCCTTTTGGGCAGGGAAGAGACATTGGCAAGATTATCGGACGCCGCATAGTCGCTGCGTGGCGTCCAGCGATCAACTTAGGGAGAAAACTATGGCAGACAGTTCGGCCAGGCTCGATATCGGTGGCACAGGCCACGACTATGCGGTGAAGGACGGTTCTGTCGGACCTCAGGTCATCGACATCCGCAAGCTCTATGCCGATACCGGCATGTTCACCTACGACCCCGGCTTCACCTCGACGGCAAGCTGCGAATCCGGCCTGACCTATATCGACGGGGACGAAGGCATATTGCTGCATCGCGGCTACCCCATCGACCAGCTGGCCGAGCAGTCCAGCTTCATGGAGGTGTCCTATCTGCTGCTGCGCGGCGAGCTGCCGTCCAAGGCGGAGCTGGAGGAGTTCACCCGCACGATCACGCGCCACACCATGGTGCATGAGCAGCTGACCACCTTCTATCGCGGCTTCCGTCGCGACGCGCACCCGATGGCGATCATGTGCGGCGTGGTGGGGGCGCTGTCGGCCTTCTATCACGATTCGACCGACATCAACGACCCGATGCAGCGGCGCATCGCCAGCCACCGCCTGATCGCGAAGATGCCGACGATCGCGGCGATGGCCTATAAATATTCGGTGGGCCAGCCCTTCGTCTATCCGCGCAACGACCTCAGCTACACCGGCAATTTCCTCAACATGACCTTCTCGGTCCCGGCGGAGGAATATGTGGTCGATCCGGTGATCGAGGATGCGATGGACAAGATCTTCATCCTCCACGCCGATCATGAGCAGAACGCGTCGACCTCGACCGTGCGCCTCGCAGGGTCCTCCGGCGCCAATCCGTTCGCGTGCATCGCGGCGGGCATCGCCTGCCTCTGGGGCCCGGCCCATGGCGGCGCGAACGAGGCCGCGCTCAACATGCTGCGCGAGATCGGCACGGTGGATCGCATCCCCGAATATATCGCCCGCGCGAAGAACAAGGACGATCCGTTCCGCCTGATGGGCTTCGGCCACCGCGTGTACAAGAATTACGATCCGCGCGCGAAGGTGATGCAGAAGACCGCGAACGAAGTGCTCACCAAGCTGGGCGTGACCGACCCGATCTTCGACGTCGCGCGCGAGCTGGAGCAGATCGCCCTCAACGATCCCTATTTCGTCGAGAAGAAGCTCTACCCGAACGTCGACTTCTATTCGGGCATCATCCTGTCGGCGATCGGATTCCCGACGGAGATGTTCACCGTGCTCTTCGCCCTGGCCCGCACCGTGGGCTGGGTCGCGCAGTGGAACGAGATGATCTCCGACCCCGCGCAGAAGATCGGCCGCCCGCGCCAGCTCTACACCGGCCCGACGCAGCGCGACTATGTGCCGGTCGACAAGCGCTGAGCTTTCCGGTCAAGATAACAAGGGAAAGGCGGGCCGCAGGGTCCGCCTTTTTCTTTTCGGCGGATGCCGGTTGAGACCATCAGGGAAAGTCGGCTTTGGGTGGGGAGCGGACGTCAGGCGTTGAAACGATGTTTCACGCGGAGGCGCGGAGACGCGGAGAAAAATATCGCGAAGCGTTCCTGTTCATACCGGCAGAGGTGGCATGGGGACAAAGAGCCTGCGGCTCAACCCCGCTCCGCGCCTCCGCGTCTCCGCGCCTCCGCGTGCTCAACATCTACTTGGCTGACCGTGTCAGCTATTGACCGAATCCCCTCCCGGCAGGGCAAGCCCACAACGCAGGCCATCCAATGGGGTGACAGCGGCCGCCTCGCCGCTTAAAGAACCGCCCCATGCAAGACGATCCGTTCAACCGACCCCTTCGCCCCCTGCCGCTGCTGATCTTCAGCTCGCGCTGGCTTCAGTTGCCGCTCTATCTCGGCCTCATCGCCGCGCAGTGCGTCTATGTGTTCCTGTTCCTCAAGGAACTTTCGCACCTCATCCTGCATGCCTTTGAATTCACCGAACAACAGATCATGCTGATGGTCCTCGGCCTGATCGACGTGGTGATGATCTCCAACCTGCTCATCATGGTGATCGTCGGCGGCTATGAGACTTTCGTCTCCCGCCTCGGCCTCGAAGGGCATCGGGACCAGCCCGAATGGCTGAGCCATGTCAATGCGGGGATTTTGAAGGTCAAGCTGGCGATGGCGATCATCGGCATCTCGTCCATCCACCTGCTGCGCACCTTCATCGAGGCGACCGCGCTCGGCACCGCCAACGCCCGCGTCACCGAACAGGGGGTGATGTGGCAGGCGATCATCCACGGCCTGTTCATCCTTTCGGCCATCGGCATCGCCTATGTCGACAGGATGACGCAGACCAAGCATTGAGCGGGCGCTACGCCTTCCCTCAACGCGTCGGCAATTGCAGTACGAAACGGGCGCCCTTCCCGGCCGGGCCGCCCTCGATGAGGATATCGCCCTGCATCGCGCGGGCGAGGCGGCGGGAGATATAAAGGCCGAGGCCGCTGCCCGCGACGTCGCTGCGGCCCAACCGCTCGAACTTGTCGAACACCCGCTCGCGGTCCTCCGGCGCGATGCCCGGCCCCTGGTCGGTGATCGACAGCATCGCCCGATCGCCCAGGCTTTCCGTGGCGATGCGGATGTCCGACCCTTCCGGCGAATAGCGGACGGCATTGGTCAGCAGGTTGACGATGATCTGCAACGCCCGGCGGAATTCTCCGACAGCGGGCGCCTGCTCCCCGGCTTTGGGCGTGCTGATGGTGATGCGGCGGTCCGCCGCCTTCACCCCGAGCAGGCCCGCCGCCCGGCGCGCCAGATCGGCGAGGTCGATATCCTCCCGCGCGACGGTGAAATTGACGCGATCGATCGCCTGCAGATCGGCCAGATCGTCGACCAGTTCCATCAGATGCCGTCCGGCCTCGGCGATATCGGCGGCATAGGCGGTATAGTCGCTGCGCAGCGGCCCCTCGATCTGGCCCCGGATGGTTTCGGCATTGGCGATGATGCGCCCCAGCGGCTGGCGCAGCGCAAGGTCGAGGCGGCGCCCGAAATCCGGCAGCGTGATGGCCTCGTCCGCCTCCTCGCCATCCCCCGCGCGCGCATCCTCATGCAGAGGGACGACTTGCGCGGGCACCCGCTCCTCCTTGCAGAAGGACAGCTTGCCGCGATAGCCGAGGAAGGAGCCGTCGGCATCGAACAGCGGATGACCGGAAAGATCGACCATCCGGCCTCCATCCCCGCACAGTCCTTTGCTCAGGCCGACCCTCAGCCCGAAAAAGGCCCGGCGCGCGGCGACTTCCATCGCCAGGCGCTTCATCCCGTCGCTCCCGCCGGTGAAGGCGGCGAAGAATTCGTCACCGGGCGCGGCGATCCCGGCCTCCGCCCCCAGATGGAGGAAGCGCATCTGCGCGTCGGTGCGCCATTCCGCCCCGTCGGGTGCCAGCGAAATCTGCGCCGCCCGCAACGCCGCGATCGAATCCGCGTCGGCATGGGGCGCTTCCTGCCATTCGGAAAATTCCAGCTCCACCCCGTCCTCGACCGGCTTCGCCCGGACCCAGAGGCGGATGTCATAGTCCTGCCCGCCGATCAGCAGCGGCCGCGCGATCAGCAGGCCCAGCCGCCGCGCCAGCCGCGCCACCGCCGCGACCTGCGGAATGGCGATGCGCCCATCCGGCTCGCCCCCGGCGGCGGCCTGCAACCGCAGCACCAGATCATCGGCGGCGAGGATATGATCCTGCGCGTCCAGCCGCGCCGTCACGACCGGCGCGTCCTTCCGCTCGAACGGGCCGCGCTCAGCAGTCATCGCCCGGTGGCCGGTTCCGCAGCGCGGACAGTTTTTCCCGGAAACGGAGGGACAGCCCTAGCGGAGCCACGGCCAGCGCCGCCTGCTCCCGCGACATGCGATCATATCCTTCCGCATATTCGATCAGCACCGAATCCTCTACTCCGCGCGCGATGCCCCTTCGCCCTAGCATGAGGCGGACGGCAACTTCACGCGGGAAATCGGCGGCGCGGCATATTTGGAACAGCAGATGCTCCGGCCCCTCGACGATCCGGCCGACCAGCGCGGCGTTCTCCATGCCGGTGCGGTCGGCGAGGATCGCCAGCAGCGCCAGCACCTGCCGGTGCCGCCCCAGCCAGAGCAGATGCTCCTCCCCCGCCCCCGTGCCACGCAGCCTGTGCGCGACGAGGGACGCCATGACGAAGGGCGCGGTCTGCTCGTCATGCCGGGCAAGCACCGCGCACCCGGCGCGATCGGCCAGCCGCACCATGTCGCCGAGCGGAAAGGCGCGGACCGGCGCCGCCGCATCGGCGAGCAGCGCCATGACCGTCCAGACCAGTTGCTCCATATCCTCGGCGGGCAGGTCGGCGACCATCGGCGCTTCGTCGGGCCGGTCGTCGCACCAGCGCCGCTCGGCCAGCGCCAGCGAGGCGAGGTCGCGGGCCAGGGCGGACGGAAACAGGCTTTCCGGCGGCTCGGCATTGCCGGGTGCGCCATCGGCAAGCTCTTCCTGCGTCATCAGACTGACCGCCGCGCGATCGCGGAAATGGGCGATAAGGCGGCCGCCCAGCAGATCCGGCCGCCGTTGCAGCGCCGCCCAGCCGACCGCTTCGGGCAGGGCCGCGACCAGCGCGCGCCCTTCCTCACCCGATAACACGAGTTGATCCCGCAATGCGACCTCGACCGCCGTCACGCAACCGCCGATATGCCGCCGCATGCGCGTCACCAGCGCGTCGCTCCAGCGCGCATCGTCGCCGCCGAAGCACCGCTCCAGCAGCAGCGAGGCCGGACGCGCGCCATTCTCCCGCACGCCCAGCAGCACAGGCGACAACGGCCAGCGCCCTTCGTCGGGGCGCCGGTGCGGGTGAGGCGGCATCTCGCTCATGCCATCCGGCTTATCCCGCCAGGGTAAATTATCGTTAAACCCGAAGATCTTTTTTGTGGTGGGCTTTTTCGGGGGCGGTCATGTCCCCCGCGAACACGGGCCTTGAAGGCCGGTTGGGGTGGTTAGTTGCCAATCCTCCCCCTGGGGGAGGGGGACCATGCGAAGCATGGTGGAGGGTACAGGCCGCCGAACGTTACGCTTGGGGATGATGCCCCTCCACCACCCCGCGGGCGGTCCCCTTCCCCGTACCGGGGAGGATCAGGTCCGTCACTGGCCGAATGCCGCCGGATCAGGCCGTCGCGGCGAGCCTGTCGGGCAGCAGCAGCAGCGCCGCCAGCGACGCGATGCCCAGCACTGCCGCAAGGGACAGGGCGGCGGGCAGCAGGCCGACGAGCAGCGCGGCGAGCAGCAGCAGCAGCACGCTGCCGGGCGTCACATAGGCCCATGCGGGCAGCGCCAGCCGGTCGCCCCGGTACAGCACCACCGCCGTGATCGCGGACAGCAGCGCGAGGTGCAGGCCGTCGGCATGCATGTCCGCCTCCACGCCGATCCACGCCACCCCGGCGAGCACCAGCGCATCGGGCAGCAGCCGGATCAGCGTCTTGCGCCCGGCCATGCGTCCCATGGTCGCAATATGTCCGGCGACGAGGTTCGCGGTCAGCGCGATCAGGAACAGGATGACCGCCGGAACCGTCCAGCCCGGCACCAGCAACGCCAGCCCCAGCCCGGCAATGCCCGCAGCGCCCAGCAGCAGGTGGCGCGGCGGTATCTGCAAGCGCAGCAGGCGCGGCGCGATCAGTTGCGCCACAGGCCCCAATATATAACGCTCCGCCCCTGCCTCGACGCCGCCCTTCGCCAGCGGCGCGACCAGCGCGCGGGCGACCAGATCGGCGGTTTCCTGCCGGTCGATCAGCGCGATCCGGCCCTCGGCGACCTCCGACTGAGGGATGACGACGCGGCGCGGCTGCCCCTGCACCGCCGCCCGCAGCAGGGTCAGCACCAGATCCCAGTCCCCGATCAGGTCGAGCGTGTTGAACAGCGTCTGCGGCGACAGGCGGGCGACGCCGGCCCAGCGATAATGGCTGTCGACCCGCTCCAGATGACCGGTCGCCGGGCCGTCATCGACCAGCAACAGCCCGTTCCCCTCCATCGAGGCGAGGTCCCGCACATGATCCTGATCGACCACCATCCCGTCGGCGAACAGCAATATGTCGCTGTTGCGCGGCAGTTGGCGCATCAGCGCGGGCATGTCGCGGATCAGGTGCACCTGTATGCCGTCGGCGATCAGCCGGTCCACCAGCCGCGACAGCTGGGGCGTGACCGCCTCCACCATGATGAACAATTCCCGCGCCCCGGCCCCGGTCGCCTGCCGCGCCTGATATTCGATCAGCGTCTGCGCGGCGAAGATGATCTGGCCGCGCAATATCTCGGGCCGATCCACGGAAGGAGCGCTTGCACAAAGAATCGCCGCCAAAGGCATGAAGGAACCCATGTTGATGGAACAGACCCTTCTCTTCGCAACATGAGGCGCGATATGCAAGTCGTTCGCAAGGTGCCGCCGCCGCGAGCCGCCCGCGCGGGGCTTTTTCAGCCCGCCGCCAGTTCGTCCAGCACGGCGCGCAGCCGCTTCAGCATCTTCGCATCGCC
This sequence comes from Sphingobium jiangsuense, assembly GCF_014196495.1. Taxonomy (GTDB): domain Bacteria; phylum Pseudomonadota; class Alphaproteobacteria; order Sphingomonadales; family Sphingomonadaceae; genus Sphingobium; species Sphingobium jiangsuense. The sequence goes on along the minus strand of NZ_JACIDT010000002.1, from coordinate 131,870 downwards.
CGGACGCGCCTGCTCGGCCTCCTCGGCCAGCGCGATCATCGGCAGGATGCCGAAGCTGCCGCTCAGTCCCCGCAGCCGCCAGAGCGCCTGCTTCCAGGCCGCTTCGTCGCGGGCGCGCGACGCCATGTCGATCTGCCGGTCCGCGCTTTCGAGAAAGGCCCGGCGCAGATCGTGAATCAGCAACGGGTCGTCCCCCACCACGGCGGTCAGAGCCATATCCAGATTGCCAGCTTCGTAGGACATGGGCCCATCATAACCCGCAGAAGGTTAAGAGGCGGTTGCAAAATCGCATTTGCGGTTTCGGAAAAGCTGCTACACAATGGGCCATGAACAGGGAAAAGAATGTGGTCAGCCTGAAGCGCGAGGAAGAAATGGCGCAGCGTACCGCTCTGGAAGGCCATGAATTATTGCTGGATTCCAAAGTGGAAGCACCGCTGGACGCGGACGCCGAAGAATTGCTCGGCTATCAGGAAATCGACGTGGCCGACATGCCCCCGCCCGCGACCCAGCCGCTGCTGAAGGCGGGCCGGATCGCGCTGATCGCCGGAGCCGCGGGCTGGATCGGCTTTGCCCTATGGCTGCTCGCGCGGCGCGACTTCCGCCTGCCCGCCGTCGAGCAGATTCCCTATGCGGTGACACTGGTCGCGATCCCGCTGATCCTGCTCGCCGTCCTTTATCAATTGCTACTCCGCACCAGCATGGGCGAGGCGGACCGCTTCGCCCGGATCACGTCCCAGCTGCGCCGGGAAAGCGAGGCGCTGGACCTGCGGCTCGCCATCGTCAACCAGCAACTCGACACCGCGCGCGAAACCATGCGCGAACAGGCTAGCCTGCTCGAACAGTATGGCGCATCGGCCAGCCTCAACCTCGAAACGGCGGCGCGGACGATGACCCAGCATGCCCATAATTCCGCCAAGCAGGCGGAAATGGTGGAGCGGGCGGGCCTTTCCCTCGCCCATCAGTTCGGCCAGCTGGTCGAGGCGATGCCCCTGCTGGAAGAACGCGCGGATCGCGTCGCCTCCTCGCTCGATCAGGGCGGCAGCGCGCTGGCCGACAAGGTCGACCGGCTGGAGGCGAAGCTCGATTCCCTCTCCCGCCTGCTGGAGGACACCCGCTCCCGCACGATGAACGCGACGCAGAGCCTCGTCGCCCAGCTGATGCAGATCCAGGATGCGTCCCGCTCCGCCAGCGACGAGGTGACCGGCATGGCCGAGCTGAGCGCCAGCCGGATCGGCACGACGATCGAGCAGGCCCGCCGGGCGCTCGACGAGACCGGCACCGCGCTGGACACGCAGATGGCCGATCTCAGCCATCTGGTCGAGCGCTCCCGCACCGCGCTGGACGATATAGGCGGCGGAGCGGTCGCCGCCTATGGCGAGAGCATCGACCGCATCGAGGCGCGGCTGGGCGAGCTGGACCGGATGATCGGCGCGCAGAACGAGCTGCTGGCGAATATCGGCGACGAGCTGACCGGCCGGATCGACCGCGCGGGCGAGCGGTTCAGCCAGTTCGAGGCCGAAGGCGCGTCGGGCGCCGAGCGGCTGGCGACGACATTCGACCGGCTGACCCACCGCACCGCCCAGCTCGATGAGGCGCTGCAATCGGGCAACCGCACCGCCGAGGCGATGATCGCGCGGTCCGAGGCCTTGCTGGTGGCGCTCGACGCCAGCGTGCGGGAACTGGACGAAGGCCATCCCGCCGCCCTCGCCCGGCTCGACGAGCGCGTCGACCAGAGCCGCCGCCTGCTGATGGCCGTGGCGCCGGAGATAGAGCGGCTGGAGGCGATTTCCGCCGCGATATTGGGGCAGGCGAAGGACTCCGAACAGCTGCTCAGCGGCCAGAGCCAGAAGCTCGCCGCGTGGCTGGAAAGCGGCGAGCGCGCGCTGGTCGCCAACAAGGAACAGGTATCGGCGCTGCGCCTCGCGCTGGAGGCGGCGGATGCCGACGCGCGGCGGCTGGCCGACAGCTCCGGCCCGCAACTGGTCGCGACGCTGCTGCGCATTCGGGAAGCGGCGGATCAGGCGGGCGAGCGGGCGCGGCAGGCGCTCTCACGCGCCATCGCGCAGGCGACCGACGAGCTGGGCGAGGCCAGCGAGCAGGCGCTGTCGCAGCGGCTGGGCGACCAGTTCCAGGCCCGCATGGAGGAGATCAGCGCGGTCGCCGATCGCGCGGTGCAGGCCGCCCATGTCGCCTCCGACCGGCTCATGCGCCAGCTTCTCACCATCGCCGACACCACCGCCAGCATCGAGCAGCGCATCGCCGAGGCGGACGAAGCCGCCGAGAAACGGGACCGCGACAATTTCTCCAACCGCTCGGCGATCCTGATCGAATCGCTCAACAGCATCGCCATCGACGTGACGAAGCTGCTCGCACAGGAGGTTGGCGATGCGAGCTGGGCGGCCTATCTGAAGGGCGATCGCGGCGTGTTCACCCGGCGCGCGGTGTCGCTGCTCAACGCGGGCGAGGCGCGGTCGATCGGCCAGCTCTACGACGAGGACAGCCTGTTCCGCGACAATGTGAACCGCTACATCCACGATTTCGAGGCGATGCTGCGCACGGTGCTGGCCGCCCGCGAAGGCAGCTCGCTGGGCGTGACGCTGCTGTCCTCGGACATCGGCAAGCTCTATGTCGCGCTGGCGCAGGCGATCGACCGACTGCGGAACTGACCTGTCGTCCGCCGACCGTCAGCCCCACGACCGTCATGCCAGCGCGGGCTGGCATCGTTCCCGGCGGCGGAGGAACAAACCTCCCGAAATGCCAGCCTGCGCTGGCATGACGTCACAGGAAGGTCAGCGCCCCTTCCACGAGATGAAGTCGATATCCTCGGCCGTGATCCAGCCCTGCACATAATTGGCGTAGAACAGGCCGAACAGCACGAACGACAGCAGCGTCGCCCGCAGGAGGATGCGCCCCGGCCGGAAATTGCTCGGCGCGCTGGTCGCCTGCCCCGGCACCAGCGCCTCCCCCGTCTCGTCCGGCGTGCGCACGCCGATGGGCAGCAGCAGGAAGGCGCTCATGACCCAGAACAGGGCGTAGATGGCGATGATCGACGTGATTTTCATGGCGCCACCTTCCGCCGCCTGGCCATCAGATGTCAATGATGAGAACGTCGACCACCGGCTTTTTGCCGGTCCAGCGCGTCGCGGTCCGCCGCACGGCGAGGCGGACGCGCTCGCGCAGCGCCTCGACATCGCCATTGCCCGTCGCCACCGCCGCCGCGGCCTCGTCCTGCGCCTCGCTGAGGAACGCCTCGCGGTCCTCCTCCAGCGGCACGCCCTGCAGGCGCAGCACCGGCTTGCCCTTCAGCCGCCCGGCCCCGTCGCGCGCCACCGCGACGCTGATCTGGCCGTGCAGCGACAGCTTGCGCCGCTCGTTGATGGTCGCGCCGTCGGCGGGCAGGATCACGTCGCCGTCCAGCACCAGCCGCCCGGTCTGTTCATGCCCGATGATCTCAGGCGCGCCGGGGGCCAGGCGCACCACGTCGCCGTTGCGCTGCACCACCGCCCGCGCGATGCCGTGGGCGAGGCCGAGCCGCGCCTGCTCCATCATATGGCGGATCTCGCCATGGACGGGCAGCAGGATGTCGGGCCGGATCCAGTCGTACATCGCCTGAAGCTCCGGCCTGCCGGGGTGGCCGGAGACATGGACATGCGCCTGCCGCTCCGTCACCATGCGCACGCGGCGCGCGGCAAACGCGTTCTGCACGCGGCCGATCGCGATCTCGTTGCCGGGGATTTCCTTGGACGAGAACACGACCAGATCGCCCTCGTCCAGCTTGATCGGGTGCATGTCCTGCGCGATGCGGGCCAGCGCCGCGCGGTTTTCCCCCTGCCCGCCGGTCGCGACGATCAGCACCTCGCGCGGCGGCAGGTCCATCGCCAGATCCCAGTCGATCATCGGCGGCAGGTCACCCAGATAGCCGTTCGCCTTCGCCACCTGCACGATCCGGTCGAGCGAGCGCCCGGCGAGGCACAGGCGTCGCCCGGTCGCCTTCGCCACGTCGCCCAGCGTCTTGATGCGCGCCACGTTGGAGGCGAAGGTGGTGACGACCACCCGCCCCTTCGCGCCCTTCACCGTCTCCATCAGGCCGTCGCGCACATCCCCTTCCGATCCGCTGGCTTGCGGATTGAAGACATTGGTGCTGTCGCACACCAGCGCGAGCACGCCCTCGTCGCCGATCGCCCGCAGATCCGCCTCGCTGGCGGGGGCGCCGATCTGCGGCTGGGCGTCCAGCTTCCAGTCGCCGGTGTGGAAGATGCGGCCGAACGGCGTGTCGATCAGCACCGCATTGCCCTCGGCGATGGAATGGGCGAGCGGCACATAGCGAAAGCCGAATTCGCCCAGGCGGAACTCGCCGCCATTGTCGATGACGTTCAGCTCGACCTGATCGAGCAGCCCTTCCTCCTCCAGCTTGCCCGCGATGAGGCCCGCGGTGAACGGCGTCGCATAGAGCGGCACGCCGAGATCGGCGGCCAGATAGGGCACCGCGCCGATATGGTCCTCATGCCCGTGGGTCAGCACGATGCCCAGCAGATCCTCGCGCCGTTCCTCGATGAAGGCGAGGTCCGGCAACACCAGCTCGATGCCGGGATATTGCGGATCGGCGAAGGTCACGCCGAGGTCGACCATCACCCATTTGCCGCGACAGCCATAAAGATTCACATTCATGCCAATCTCTCCCGACCCGCCAAGGGCCAGGAAGAGAAGCTCGTCACCTGCCGTCATCAGTTCCGCAAACTCCGTGCATAGATCATCGCCAGTCCCTCGATCGTCAGATCGGGGGCGATGATGTCGAAAAGATCCGTATGTTCGTCGAACAATACGGCGAGGCCGCCGGTGGCGATAATCTTCACCGGGCGGCCGATCTGGCTGCGCAGCTTCTGCGCCAGCCCTTCCATCATCGCCACATAGCCCCAGAACACGCCGATGCGCATCTGTTCCTCCGTAGTGCGGCCGATGACCGAGGTGCTTTCCGGCGCCTCGATGGCGATGCGCGGCAGCTTCGCCGCCGCCGACACCAGCGCTTCGAGCGACAGGTTCAGGCCCGGCGCGATGATGCCGCCCTTATAGGCGCCCGCATAATCGACCACGTCGAAGGTGGTGGCGGTGCCGAAATCGACGACGAGAAGATCGCCCTCCGCCTTGCTGTGGGCGGCGATGGCGTTGACGACGCGGTCGGCGCCGACCGACTGCGGCTCCACCACGTCGAGCGCGATGCCCCAGCCGGCCTTGCCTTCGCCCGCGACCAGCGCGTCGACCTTGAAATATTTCGACGCCAGCACCTTCAGATTGTGCAGCGCGCGCGGGACGACGGTGGCGATGATGACCGCGTCCACATCGGTCATCCCATAGCCTTCCAGCATCAGCAGCTGATGGAGCCAGACCGCATATTCGTCCGCCGTGCGCCGCGCGTCCGTGGCGATGCGCCAGCGCGTCAATATGGTCGCGCCCTGCCCGTCCACCCCCGGATCGACCAGCGCGAAAACGATGTTGGTATTCCCGGCATCTATCGCCAGAAGCATCGACCCTCTCCCTGATGCATGCTTCAGATCAGAAACACGTCACCTGCGTGAATGACATCGCTGGACCCGTCCGCCAGGCGCAGGATCAGCGCCCCGTCCCGGTCCAGCGTCTCGAACGTCCCTTCGATCCGTTCCCCGTCGGGCAGCAGCACGGCGAGCGGCGTGCCCGGCGCATGGGCGCGGTCCTGCCAGGCGCGGGCAATGGGTTCGACCCCGAAACTGCGCCATTGTTCCACCTGCCGCGCGAAATGCCGGGCGATCGCCTCCAGCACGCGCTGCGCATCGGCCGTTTCCGCGCCCAGATCGCGCAGACTGGCCGCCTGCCGGTCGGGCAATGCGGGCGCGCCGGCCACATTGACGCCGATGCCGATGATGACGGCATCGCCCGCCCGTTCCAGCAGCATTCCGCACAGCTTGGCGCCGCCCGCCATGATATCGTTGGGCCATTTGATGGCGATGGCCTCCGCGCCGACGAAATCCGCCAGCGCCTCATGCACCGCCACCGCCACCGCCAGCGCCAGCGTCGGCGCGGGAGGATCGGCGGGGCGCAGGCGGATCAGGGTCGAGGCGTAGAGATTGCCTTCCTCGCCTTCCCATGGCCGCCCCATCCGGCCGCGCCCGGCGCTCTGGCGTCCGGCGCGAAGCCACAGGCCCTCCGCCGCACCCCCGGCCGCCAGCGCGCGCAGATCCGCGTTGGTCGATCCTGTTTCGGGCAGGAAACGGATCTCGATGGCCGGGCCGGCGGATTGGGACAGCGGCGGCACCTGCCGGTCAGAGCAACGCCGCGGCGGCGGCGGCGCTGACCTTGCCGAGGAACGGGTTGAGCAGATAGCCGAGCACAATCACCGCCGCGCCGACCGCCACCAAGCCATTTTCCAACGGGCTGCCGACCGGGGCATAGCCTTCCGCCGGTTCGTCGAAATAGATCGTCTTGATGATCTTCAGATAATAGAAGGCACCGATGACCGACCCGGCGATACCGAAGGCCGCGAGGCCCGCAAGGCCCGCGCCCACCGCCGCGTCGAACACCAGGAACTTCGCCCAGAAGCCGAAGAGCGGCGGAATGCCCGCGAGGCTGAACATGAAGATGGCGAAGGCGGCGGCCAGCCCCTTGCGGCTCTGCGACAGGCCCGCGAGGCTGGCGATATCCTCGACCGGATTGCCGTCGGCATCGCGCATCTGAAGGATGCAGTAGAAGCTGCCCATCGTCATCACCACATAGATGGCGAGATAGCTCAGCACCGCCGCGACGCCTTCGGGCGTGCCCGCCGCAAGGCCGACCAGCGCGAAACCGACATTGTTGATCGACGAATAGGCCATCAGGCGCTTGATGTTGGTCTGGCCGATCGCCGCGACCGCGCCGAAGAAGATCGACGCCAGCGCCAGGAAGATGATGATCTGCTGCCACGCGGTGAACGCGCTACCCATCGCCTCGATCGTGACGCGCACGAACAGCGCGACGGCGGCGACCTTCGGCGCGGTGGCGAAGAAAGCGGTCACCGGGGTCGGCGCGCCTTCATAGACATCCGGCGTCCACATGTGGAACGGCACCGCGCTGATCTTGAACGCCAGCCCCGCCAGCACGAACACCAGCCCGAACAGCTCCCCGTTCGACAGGCCGTCGGTCATCGCCGTGGCGATCCCGGCATAGCTGGTCGATCCGGTGAAACCGTAGAGCAGCGAAATGCCATAGAGCAGGATGCCGCTCGCCAGCGAGCCGAGCACGAAATATTTGAGGCCCGCCTCGGCCGAGCGCCCGTCCTGCCGCATGAAGCTGGCGAGCACATAGGAGGCAAGGCTGTTGAGTTCGAGGCCGATATAGAGCGTCAGCATGTCGCTCGCCGACACCATCAGGCCCATGCCCGCGACCGCGAACAGGATCAGCACCGGATATTCGGCGCGCACCGCCCGTCCGGTCGCGAAGAAGCGCGGCGCGACCACGATCGACAGCGCCGCCGTCGCGTAGATCAGCACCTTGGAGAAAGAGGAGAAGGCATCGGCGCGATAGAGGCCGTCGAAGGCGTCGCCGCCATGGCCCGCAATGCCGCACAGCGTGAGGCCCGCCGACACCAGCGCCGCGACCGCCAGCCAGCCGACGATGCGCGCGCTGGCATCTCCGCCGAACGCCGCGACCATCAGCAGCACCAGCCCCGAAGCGGTCAGGACCAGCTCCGGCGCCGTCATCAACAGGGAAGCCATATCCAACATCAGTGCGCCTCCCCGGCGTGTTCGGTTGTTGCGGAAGGTTCATGGGTGGCCGCGCCCTGCTCGCCATGCCCGGCCCCGTGGGCGCCATGGGTGGCGGGCGCGGCAGGCTTGCCGGCGGTCAGATGCGCGTCGCCCGGATGTTTCGCCGGCTCCATGCGCGCGACCACGGCGCGCACATCCGCCCGCATCGGCGCGAGGAAGCTTTCGGGATAGACGCCCATCCACAACACCGCCGCGGCGATCGGCGCGAGGATCGCGATCTCGCGGGCGTTGAGGTCCGGCATCGCGCGGACATCGTCCTTGGTCAGGTCGCCATAGCAGATGCGGCGATAGAGATAGAGCATATAGGCCGCGCCCAGGATGATGCCGGTGGTCGACACCAGCGCGACCCAGCTCGACGCCTGATAGACGCCCATCAGCGACAGGAACTCGCCGACGAAGTTGGACGTGCCCGGCAGGCCGACCGACGCCATGGTGAACAGCAGGAACAGCACCGCATATTTCGGCATGTTGATCGACAGGCCGCCATAACGGTCGATCTCGCGGGTGTGCAGGCGATCGTAGATCACGCCGACGCACAGGAACAGCGCGCCCGACACGAGGCCGTGGCCCAGCATCACCATCATCGCGCCCTCGATGCCCGCCTGGTTGAACGCGAACAGGCCGACGGTGACGATCGCCATGTGCGCGACCGAGGAATAGGCGATCAGCTTCTTCATGTCGTTCTGCACCAGCGCGACGAGGCTGGTATAGACCACCGCGACCATCGACAGGCCGTAGACCAGCCAGGCGAACTGCGCCGAGGCGTCCGGGAACATCGGCAGCGAGAAGCGGATGAAGCCGTAGCCGCCCATCTTCAGCAGCACGCCCGCCAGAATGACCGACCCGGCGGTCGGCGCCTGAACGTGCGCGTCGGGCAGCCAGGTGTGCACCGGCCACATCGGCATCTTCACCGCGAAGCTGGCGAAGAAGGCCAGCCACAGCCAGCTCTGCACCTTCGGGTCGAAATTATAGGCCATCAGCGTCGGAATGTCCGTGGTGCCCGCCTCGCGCGCCATCCACAGCATCGCGATCAGCATCAGCACCGACCCCAACAGCGTGTAGAGGAAGAATTTGTAGCTCGCGTAAATGCGGTTCACGCCGCCCCAGATGCCGATGATCAGATACATCGGAATGAGGCCCGCCTCGAAGAAGATGTAGAAGAGGAACAGGTCCTGCGCGGTGAACACGCCGATCATCAGCGTTTCCATGAACAGGAACGCCGCCATATATTCGCTGACCCGCTTCTGCACCGACTCCCAGCTCGCGAGGATGCAGATCGGCATCAGGAACACGGTGAGCGCGATCAGCATCAGCGCGATGCCGTCTATGCCCATCGCCCAGGCGAAGCGGCCGAAGATCGGCGCATATTCGGTGAACTGCCATTGCGGCGCGCTCGCGCCCTGATCGAAGCTGAGCCACAGCACGATGCCGAGCGCGAGATCGGCCAGCGTGATCGCCAGCGCGATGAGGCGCGCGGTCGCGGCGCTGCTCCACAGGCACGCGAGCGCCCCTGCCAGCGGCAGCGCCATCATCAGCGAAAGAATGGGAAAGCCGAGCTGATTCATTATCGTGTGATCGCCCATGTTATCGCCGCGGCGAGGCCGAGCAGCATCACCAGCGCGTAGGAATAGACATAACCGGACTGAAGCCTGCGGGTCACCTTGCCGCCCGCGACGACCAGAGCGGCGAGGCCGTTCGGGCCGAAGCGGTCGATGGTGCCCTCATCGCCCGCCTTCCAGAAGAAGCGGCCGATGGCGAAGGCCGGCTTGACGAAGACCGCGTTGTACAGTTCGTCGAAATACCATTTGTTGAGCAGGAACTGGTACAACACATAGAATTGCGCGGTGAACTTCGCCGGCCAGTCGGTATTCTTGATATAGGCGAGCCAGGCCACCAGCAGCCCCGTCGCCATCACCGCGAAGGGCGACCATTTCACCCACAGCGGCACTTCGTGGCTCGCATGCATCAGATGCTCGTCGAAGAACAGCGTGCTGGCATGCCAGAAATGCTCGCCGCCCTCGGCATCGATGAAGAAATGGTGGAAGGCGAAGCCAGCGAACACCGCGCCGACGGTCAGCACCACCAGCGGCAGCAGCATCACCCACGGGCTTTCATGCGGATGATAGCCCGCCGTGCCGGTGACCGGCGCATGATGGCCGCGCGCGTCATGCGCGTGGTCGTCATGAGTCGGCCCTTCGTCGGCAGGCGCGTCATGGGCATGATCGTCGTGACCATGGCCGTGCGTGTCATGCACCGCATGCTGGATATGCTCCGACCCCGCCCAGCGCGGCTGGCCGTAGAAGGTGAGGAACACGAGGCGCCAGCTGTAGAAGCTGGTCAGCAGCGCGGCCGTCACGCCGAGGAAGAAGGCGAAAGTGCCCGGCCCGCCTGCGGCAAAGGCCGATTCCAGGATTGAATCCTTCGAGAAGAAGCCCGCGAAGCCGAAAAGCGTGCCGGGAATGCCGACGCCGGTGATCGCCAGCGTGCCCGCCATCATCGTCCAGAAGGTGATCGGGATATGCCTGCGCAGCCCGCCATAATAGCGCATGTCCTGCTCATGATGCATCGCGTGGATGACAGAACCGGCGCCGAGGAACAGCAGCGCCTTGAAGAAGGCGTGCGTGAACAGGTGGAACATCGCCGCGCCATAGGCGCCGACGCCCGCCGCGAAGAACATGTAGCCGAGCTGCGAACAGGTCGAATAGGCAATGACCTTCTTGATGTCCTGCTGCGTCGTGCCCACCGTCGCCGCGAAGAAGCAGGTCGCCGCGCCGACATAGGTGACGACGTGCAGCGCCGTCTCGCTCACCTCGAACATCGGCGACAGGCGGCAGACCATGAACACGCCCGCGGTCACCATTGTCGCCGCGTGGATCAGCGCCGACACCGGGGTCGGGCCTTCCATCGCATCCGGCAACCAGGTGTGGAGGCCGAGCTGCGCCGACTTGCCCATCGCGCCGATGAACAGCAGCAGGCAGATCACCGTCATCGTCTCGAAGCGATAGCCGAGGAAGCCGATGGTCGATCCCGCCATGTTCGGCGCGGCCGCGAGGATTTCGGGAATCGAGATGGTGTCGAACACCAGATAGGTCGCGAAAATGCCCATCATGAAGCCGAGGTCGCCGACGCGGTTGACGACGAACGCCTTGATCGCCGCCGCATTGGCGCTGGGCTTGCGGAACCAGAAGCCGATGAGGAGATAGGAGGCGAGCCCCACCCCTTCCCAGCCGAAGAACATCTGGAGCAGGTTGTTCGCCGTCACCAGCATCAGCATCGCGAAGGTGAAGAGCGAAAGATAGGCGAAGAAGCGCGGCTGATCCGGGTCCTCGTCCATATAGCCCCAGCTGTAGAGGTGGACGAGCGCCGACACGCTGGTGATGACGACCAGCATCACCGCCGTCAGCGCATCGACCCGCAATTCCCACATCGCGTTGAAGCTGTCGCTGTTCAGCCACGTCATCACCGGGACGACGAAGCCTTCCTCATGCCCCCCCATCAGGAAGGAGATGAAGATCGGCCAGCTCAGCGCGCAGGAGATGAACAGCGCGCCGGTCGTCACGATCTTGGCCGGCACATTGCCCAGCGCCTTGTTGCCCAGCCCGGCGATGATCGCGGCCAGCAACGGCAGGAAAACGATTATCTGGATCATGCCTGCGCTCAGCCCTTCATCCGGTTGGCGTCGTCGACGGCGATGGTGCCGCGCGAACGGAAATAGATAACGAGGATCGCCAGACCGATCGCGGCTTCACCGGCCGCCACGGTCAGCACGAACATGCTGAACACCTGCCCGACCAGATCGCCGAGGAACGCGCTGAACGCCACCAGATTGATGTTCACGCTGAGCAGGATCAGCTCGATCGCCATCAGGATGACGATGATGTTCTTGCGGTTGATGAAGATGCCGAGCACGCCCATCACGAAGAGGATCGTGCTCACCACCAGATAATGTTGCAGGCCGATCACAGCTCTACCCCCTTGCCCACGGGCTGGGCGACATTGACGATGGCGTCTTGCGGGCGGCGCTGGTTCTGCCGCGCGATATTCTGGCCGCGCACGCCGCCGCGCGCCCGGTGGGTCAGCACGATGGCGCCGATCATCGCGACCAGCAGCACGATGCCGGCCGCCTCGAACAGGAAGATGTAGCGCGTATAGAGCAGCGCGCCGATCGCCTGCACATTGGGCATGTCGACAGGCGCCGGGGCCGCGCGCTGCGCCAGCTCGATCGGCCCGGCCGACCAGATGCCGACGCCCAGCAGGATCTCCGCCGCGAGGATGATCGCGACGAGGATGCCGAACGGCAGATAGCTGACGAAACCGGCGCGCAGCTCCGCATAATCGATGTTCAGCATCATCACGACGAAGAGGAACAGCACCGCGACCGCGCCGACATAGACGATGACGAGCAGCATCGCGATGAATTCGGCGCCGACGAGGATCATCAGCCCCGCCGCATTGAAGAAGGCGAGGATCAGCCACAGCACGCTGTGCACCGGGTTGCGCGCGAAGATCGTCAGCGCGCCCGACGCGATCATGATGCAGGCGAAAAGATAAAAGGCGAAGATATGGATCACTGGAGGTTCATCCCTTCTTGCGCGCCGCCTTAACGATAGGGCGCATCGGCGGCAAGATTAGCCGCGATCGCCCTCTCCCATTTATCGCCATTCTCAAGAAGCTTGGCCTTGTCATAGATCAGCTCCTCGCGCGTTTCGGTGGCAAATTCGAAATTCGGCCCTTCGACGACCGCGTCCACCGGGCAGGCTTCCTGGCAGAAGCCGCAATAGATGCACTTGGTCATGTCGATATCATAGCGTGTGGTGCGGCGGCTGCCGTCCTCGCGTGGCTGCGCCTCGATGGTGATCGCCTGCGCCGGGCAAATCGCCTCGCACAGCTTGCACGCGATGCAGCGCTCTTCCCCATTGGGATAGCGGCGCAGCGCATGCTCCCCCCGGAACCGCGGTGAAATCGGGTTCTTTTCGTAAGGGTAGTTGATCGTCGCCTTGGGCTTGAAGAAATATTTCAGCGTCAGGGCGTGCGCCTTCACGAACTCCCAAAGGGTGAAGGACTTGAGATAATAGGCGATCATGCGGCGCCTCCATAGCGCGTCAGCATCAGGAAGCCGGAAACGAGGAACACGAAGAACAGCGACACGGGAAGGAACACCTTCCAGCCCAGCCGCATCAGCTGGTCGTAGCGATAGCGCGGGACGGTGGCCTTCACCCAGCTGAAGACGAAGAAGAAAAAGAAAATCTTCGCGAACAGCCAGATGATGCCCGGCACCATGTAGAGCGGCGCCCAGTCGAACGGCGGCAGGTAACCGCCCCAGAACAGGATCGCATTGAGCGCGCACATCAGGATGACGTTCGCATATTCGCCCAGCCAGAACAGCGCGAAGGCCATGGACGAATATTCGGTCTGATAGCCCGCGACCAGTTCCGATTCCGCCTCGGTCAGGTCGAACGGCGCGCGCGCGGTTTCCGCCAGCGCCGAGATCAGGAACATGATCGCCATCGGGAAGAGCAGCGGGTTGAAGCCGTTGCCGTTCAAAAAGCCGTAATAGCCCTTCTGGCTCTCGACGATGGTGCCGAGGTTGAAGCTGCCCGCCCACAGCACGACCGAGATCAGGATGAAGCCGATCGAGACTTCATAGGAGATCATCTGCGCGCTGGCGCGCATCGCGGAGAAGAACGGATATTTGGAGTTGGACGCCCAGCCCGCCAGCACCACGCCATAGACGCCCAGCGAGCTGATCGCGAGGATGTAGAGCAGGCCGACATTGATGTCCGCCAGCACCACCCCCGCCTGGAACGGCAGCACCGCCCAGGACAGCAGCGCCACGGAGAAGGTGATGATCGGCGCCAGCAGGAACAGGCCCTTGTTGGCGGCGGCGGGGATGATGGTTTCCTGCAAAAAGACCTTCGCGCCGTCGGCGAAGCTTTGCAGCAGGCCGAAGGGGCCGACCACGTTCGGACCGCGCCGCAGCGCCATCGCCGCCCAGATCTTGCGGTCGACATAGATGATCATCGCGACGGCCAGCATCAGCGGCAGCGCGATCAGCAGGATGCCGATGATGGTCGACAGCAGCCATGCGCCTTCGAACGGAAGGCCGAGGGACTGGAAGAAGGCGGTCATTCCGCGGCCTCCGCAAACTCTTCACCATGGAGCAGTTCGGCCGAGCAGCGCTGCATCGTCGGGCTGGCGCGGCAAATGCTGTTGGTGAGGTAGAAATCCTTGATCGGATAGGAAAATTCGCCCGAAGCGCCGGTCGGCAGGCTCGGCGGCGCCCAGTCACAGGCGACCAGCCCCTCGCTCGCCAGCGCCGGGACATCGGCGAACATCCGCGCGCGCAGCTGCTCGAAGCTGTCGAACGGCAGCGTCTTGCCGAGCACCTGGGAAAGGGCGCGGAAGATCGACCAGTCCTCGCGCGCGTCACCGGGCGCGAACACCGCCTTCTCGCCCCGCTGCACCCGGCCTTCGAGGTTCACATAGGTTCCCGCCTTCTCGGCATAGCTCGCGCCGGGCAGGATCACGTCCGCCGCATGCGCGCCCTTGTCGCCATGATGGCCGACATAGACCTTGAAGCTGCCCGCGAAGGCCGAATAATCGACCTCGTCCGCGCCCAGCGAGAAGAGCAGCTTCGGCGCAGCAGCCGCCATCGCCCTGATGCCGCCGTCGGTCGCGAAGCCGAGCATCAGCCCGCCCATGCGCGCCGCCGCGAAATGCAGCACATTATAGCCGTTCCAGCCGTCCTTGATGAGGCCGAGCGTCTCGACCAGCGCGAGCGTGTCGCCATGCGCGCCATCCTTGGCCAGCACGCCGCCGCCGACGATCACCAGCGGACGCTGTGCGCCCTTGAACGCCTCGACCACCGCGTCCGGCAGCTTGCCGAGCAGCGACGCGTCATTGCCCAGCCATTCCGCCTTGTACGTAAGGTCGGTTTCCGGGCCGACGGCATAGACCTTCGCGCCCTTCTTGATCGCCTTGCGCACGCGGGTGTTCACCAGCGGCGCTTCCCAGCGCAGGTTGGTGCCGACCAGCAGGATGACGTCCGCCGTCTCGACGCCCGCGATGGTGCTGTTGAAATTCACCGCGGCGAGGTTCGACACGTCATAGGCAAGGCCGGTCTGCCGCCCTTCGAGCATCGTCCCGCCGAGCGCGCGCACCAGTTCGCGCGCCGCATACATTGTCTCGCAATCGAGCAGGTCGCCCGCGACCGCCGCGACCGAACTGCCCGCCTTCCCGGCCGCCTCGGCGACGGCGGCGAACGCCTCGTCCCAGCTGACCGGAACCAGCTTGCCGTCGCGCCGCACATAGGGCTTGTCCAGCCGCTTGCGCACCAGCGCGTCGACATGATGGCGGGTCTTGTCGCTCGCCCATTCCTCGTTCACGTCGTCGTTGACGCGCGGCAGCACGCGCAGCACCTGGCGGCCCCGGCTGTCGAGCCGGATATTGGTGCCGAGCGCATCCATCACGTCGATGGCGAAGGTCTTTTTCAGCTCCCACGGCCGCGCCTCGAACGCATAGGGGCGCGAGGTCAGCGCGCCGACCGGGCAGAGGTCGACCACATTGCCGGAAAGCTCGCTCTGCGCGGCATGTTCCAGATAGGTGGTGATCTGCATGTTCTCGCCGCGATAGATCGCGCCGATTTCCGGCACGCCCGCGACTTCCTCGGCGAAGCGCACGCAGCGGGTGCACTGGATGCAGCGGGTCATCACCGTCTTGACGATGGGCCCCATATATTTCTCGGTGACGGCGCGCTTGTTCTCGTGGAAGCGGCTGCCGCCCCGGCCATAGGCGACCGACTGGTCCTGAAGATCGCATTCGCCGCCCTGATCGCAGATCGGGCAGTCGAGCGGATGGTTGATGAGAAGAAATTCCATCACGCCTTCGCGCGCCTTCTTCACCATCTCGCTGTCGGTGCGGATTTCCTGCCCGTCGGCGGCCGGAAGCGCGCAGCTCGCCTGCGGCTTGGGCGGCCCCGGCTTCACCTCGACCAGGCACATGCGGCAATTGCCGGCGATGGAGAGCCGCTCATGATAGCAGAAGCGCGGAATCTCCTTGCCCGCCAGCTCGCACGCCTGAAGAACGGTGGCGCCCGCCGGGACCTCGATTTCCACGCCGTCGACTGTAACCTTAGGCATATTATTCCGCAGCCTCCATTATCGGTGCGCCGCCCCTGTTTTCCGCGATCCGCCGCTCGATTTCCGGACGGAAATGGCGGATCAGGCCCTGGATCGGCCAGGCCGCCGCGTCGCCCAGCGCGCAGATGGTGTGCCCCTCGACCTGCTTCGTCACCTCGAACAGCATGTCGATTTCCGAAGGATCGGCGTCGCCGGTGCGCAGCCGTTCCATCACGCGCCACATCCAGCCCGTGCCTTCGCGGCAGGGCGTGCACTGGCCGCAGCTTTCATGCTTGTAGAAATAGCTGATGCGGCTGATCGCGCGGACGATATCGGTGGACTTGTCCATCACGATGACCGCCGCCGTGCCGAGGCCGGAGCCCAGCGCGCGCAGGCCGTCAAAGTCCATCGGCGCGTCCATGATCTGCTCGGCGGGGACCAGCGGCACCGAGGAGCCGCCCGGAATGACCGCGAGCAGATTGTCCCAGCCGCCGCGAATGCCGCCGCAATGGCGATCGATCAGTTCGCGGAAGGGAATGCCCATGCTTTCCTCGACCACGGCGGGCTTGTTCACATGTCCGCTGATCTGGAACAGCTTGGTGCCCTTGTTGTTCTCCCGCCCGAAGCCGGAGAACCACGACGCGCCCCGGCGCAGGATGGTCGGCGCGACGGCGATCGATTCCACATTGTTCACCGTGGTCGGGCAGCCATAGAGGCCCGCGCCCGCCGGGAAAGGCGGCTTCAGGCGCGGCTGGCCCTTCTTGCCCTCGATGCTCTCGATCTGCGCGGTTTCCTCGCCGCAGATATAGGCGCCCGCGCCGCGATGGACGAACACGTCGAAATCATAGCCGGAGCCGCAGGCGTTCTTGCCGATGAAGCCCTTTTCATAGGCCTGCTCAACGGCGGCGAAGAGCACCTTCGCCTCATAGATGAACTCGCCGCGAATATAGATATAGGCGGCGCGCGCGCGCATCGCGAAGCCGGCGACCAGCGCGCCCTCGATCAGCTTGTGCGGATCGTGGCGGATGATCTCGCGGTCCTTGCACGAACCGGGCTCTGACTCGTCGGCGTTGATGACGAGGAAGCTGGGGCGGCCGTCCTTGCTTTCCTTGGGCATGAAGCTCCACTTCATGCCGGTCGGGAAACCCGCGCCGCCGCGCCCGCGCAGGCCGGACGCCTTCATCTCCTCGATGATCGCGTCCTGGCCCTTCTCCAGCAGCGCCTTGGTGTTGTCCCAGTCGCCGCGCTTCATCGCCGCGTCTATGCCCCAGTCCTGGAAGCCGTAGAGGTTGGTGAAGATGCGGTCCTTGTCGTCCAGCGGCCCTACGAACGGAGCCGGGGCCGGTGCGGGTGCGTCGCTCATTACCACTGCCCCCTGTAATCGTGATTTTCGCTGACCATTTCCTTGAGCGTGGTCGGCCCGCCTTCGGGGCAGCTGGTCTGCCGGTCGATTTGCGGCCCGACCCTGGGCTGCTTGCCCGACGCCAGATCCTCAAGGATCGCGGTCATGCTGTCATAGGTCAGGTCTTCGAAATTATCGTCGTTGATCTGCACCATCGGCGCGTTGGTGCAGGCGCCGAGGCACTCCACCTCGGTCAGCGTGAAGAGGCCGTCGGGCGTGGTGTGGCCCTTGACCAGCCCCTTGTTCCGGCATGCGGCCAGCACATCGTCCGACCCGCGCAGCATGCAGGGCGTGGTGCCGCAGACCTGCACATGATAGCGGCCGACCGGCGCCAGATTGTACATGGTGTAGAAGGTCGCGACCTCGTAGGCGCGCATATAGGGCATGTCGAGCTGGTCGGCGACATATTCGATCACCGGCACCGGCAGCCAGCCCTGGGTCTGCGTTTCCGCGCCGACCTGCCGCTGGGCGAGGTCGAGCAGCGGCATCACCGCCGACTGCTGGCGCCCTTCGGGATAGCGGGCGATCACCTTCTTCGCCTGCTCGGCATTTTCCGGCGTCCACTGGAACCCGCCCCAGCGGGCGCGGACCTCGGCTTCATCGGGAATTTGCGGTGCGTCAGCCATCAGCGAATGAACTCCACGCGAGAAACCTTCTCGCCCTCGAAACTATAGACGGCGATCACGTCGAAGCCCGGCGTCGGCTCGCTATCGCCCTTCTTCACGCCGCGCGTGACTCGCTCATGCAGCACGACATAATCGGGGAACGCATGGCGGCCGACGATCTCGACGCGGTTTTCGGGAAAATCGGCGAACATCGCGTTCAGCCCCGCGCGCGTGCCTTCCTTGCCCTCGCGCACCACCGCACCGCGATATCCCGCCTCGCAGGCGTCGTCCGTCATGTAGGTCACATATTTGTCGGCGTCCTGCGCGTTATAGGCGGCGATCATCGCCTCCGCCGTCGCCAGACGATCTGCTGCGCTCATCGGTCGCACTCCCCGAACACGATATCCATGGCGCCCAGCACGGCGGTGACGTCCGCCAGCATGTGGCCCTTCATCAGGAAATCCATCGCCTGAAGGTGGGAAAAGGCGGTCGGGCGGATCTTGCAGCGATAGGGCTTGTTGCTGCCGTCGCTGACCAGATAGACGCCGAACTCGCCCTTCGGGCTTTCGGTGGCGACATAGACCTCGCCCGCCGGAACGTGGAAGCCCTCGGTGTAGAGCTTGAAGTGATGAATGAGCGCTTCCATGCTACTCTTCATCTCGGCGCGCCTGGGCGGCACCACCTTGCGGTCGAGCGAGGCGATCGGCCCTTCCGGCATCTGCTGAAGGCATTGCTTCATGATGCGGGCGGACTGGCGCACCTCTTCGACGCGGACCATGAAGCGGTCGTAGCAGTCGTAATTGGTGCCGACCGGAACGTCGAATTCCATCCGGTCGTAGACGTCATAGGGCTGCGCCTTGCGGATATCCCAGGCGATGCCGGAGCCGCGGATCATCGGGCCGGAAAAGCCCCAGCGCAGCGCGTCTTCCTTCGACACCACGGCGATGTCGACATTGCGCTGCTTGAAGATGCGGTTGTCGGCGACGAGGCTGATCGCATCCTCGAACAGGCGCGGCAGGCGGGTGTCGAGCCATTCGCCGATGTCGGTCAGCAGCTTGAGCGGCACGTCCTGATGGACGCCGCCGGGGCGGAACCAGGCGCTGTGCATGCGCGCGCCGGACGCGCGCTCGAAGAAGTTGAGGCAATCCTCGCGGATTTCGAACAGCCACAGGTTCGGCGTCATCGCGCCGACGTCCATCACATGGCTGCCAAGGTTCAGCATGTGGTTGCAGATGCGCGTCAGCTCCGCGAAGAACACGCGCAGATATTGCGCGCGCAGCGGCACTTCGAGGTTCAGCAGCTTCTCGATCGCCAGCACATAGCTGTGCTCCATGCCGAGCGGCGAGCAATAGTCGAGCCGGTCGAAATAGGGGAGCGCCTGCAAATAGGTCTTGTGCTCGATCAGCTTTTCGGTGCCGCGATGCAGCAGGCCAATATGCGGGTCGCAGCGCTCGACGATCTCGCCGTCCATTTCCATGACGAGGCGCAACACGCCGTGCGCGGCGGGATGCTGCGGACCGAAATTGACGGTATAATTCTCGATGCCGTCAATGTCGGAACCCGCGCCGTTGCCGACCGTCACCGTGCGCTTGCCGCTCGCGGCGGCCTTTCCGGCCTGTTCAAGAGTCTCGGCGCTCATGCCTTTTTCTCCGAGGCGTTCTCCGAAGCCTTTTCGTCGCCCGGAAGCACATATTGCGCGCCTTCCCACGGGCTCATGAAGTCGAAATTGCGGAAATCCTGCGCCAGCTTCACCGGCTCGTAGACGACGCGCTTGTCCTCTTCCGAATAGCGCAGCTCGACATAGCCGGTGAGCGGGAAGTCCTTGCGCTGCGGATAGCCGGAAAAGCCGTAATCGGTGAGGATACGGCGCAGGTCTTCATTGCCGGAGAAGATGACGCCGTACATGTCGTACACCTCGCGCTCCAGCCAGCCCGCGACCGGCCAGATCGCGGTGACGGACGGCACCGGGGTCGCCTCGTCGGTGCTGACCTTCACCCGCACACGATGGTTCCGCGTGACCGAGAGGAGATGATAGACGACCTCGAACCGCTCCGCGCGGTCGAGATAATCGACGCCGGCGATCTCCATCAGCTGCTGATAGGCGGCTTCGTCGCGCAGCTTCACCATCACCCGCTCGATCGACTCGCGGGCGACGATCAGCGTGATCTCGTCATGCGCCTCGACCAGCGCAATCAGATCGGCGCCGACCAGCGCGCGCAGTTCGTCCGCGATGCCTTCGGGATTGACGACGGCAGGAGCATTATGACCCATGACGCGTCCTCCTTACCGCTCGACCGTGCCGATGCGGCGGATCTTCCGCTGCAACTGCATCACGCCGTAGAGCAGCGCCTCGGCGGTCGGGGGGCAGCCCGGCACGTAGATGTCGACCGGCACCACCCGGTCGCAGCCGCGCACGACACTGTAGCTGTAATGATAATAGCCGCCGCCATTGGCGCAGCTGCCCATCGAGATGACATATTTGGGCTCGCTCATCTGGTCGTAGACCTTGCGCAGCGCCGGGGCCATCTTGTTGCACAGCGTGCCCGCGACGATCATCACGTCGCTCTGGCGCGGGGACGCGCGCGGGGCGGCGCCGAAGCGCTCCATGTCGTAGCGGGGCATGTTCACATGGATCATCTCGACCGCGCAGCAGGCGAGGCCGAAGGTCATCCACCACAGCGAGCCGGTGCGGGCCCACTGGAACAGCTCTTCCGTCGAGGTGACAAGGAAGCCCTTGTTGCCCACCTCATCGGAAAGGGATTTGAAAAAGTCGGGGTCGGGCTGCGTACCGGGCGCGGGCACCCGGCCGGTCGCGGGCCGCTCTAGCTCTACTCCCAATCCAGTGCTCCCTTCTTCCACGCATAGATGAGGCCGAGGACAAGCTCGCCGATAAACACCATCATCGTCGCCCACCCGGTCCAGCCGATCTGTTCCAGGCTGACCGCCCAGGGGAACAGGAACGCCGCCTCCAGATCGAAGATGATGAAGAGAATCGCGACCAGATAGAATCGAACGTCAAACTGGTTGCGGGGATCCTCGAACGCCGGAAAGCCGCATTCATATTCGCTGAGCTTTTCCGGATCCGGCTTGTGCGCCCCGGTCAGGCGGCCGACGATCATCGGCAGGAACACGAAGGCGCTGGACAGGATCAGCGCGATGGCCAGAAATAGGAGGATCGGCAGATATTGGGCGAGGTCGACCAAGTTCATCCCCTGCGACACGAGTGTGGGTGTTTACCGGGGCGCTTTAGGCCCGCTGCACATGCGAAGCAAGGGGGTGGACCCATGAGAATGACTCGCAATTGGCGAGTTCGCGCGGGCGCGCTCAACCCAGCAGGCGGATGCCCGACAAAAGCAGCATCGCGGCCAGCGCGGTGCGCAAATAAGCGGGGTTAATCATGCCGGTAAGGCGGGAACCGATGACGATGCCCGGAATCGAGCCGAGCAGCAGCGAGCCCAGCAGCATCAGGTCGACATGGCCCATCCAGAAATGGCCCAGCCCGGCCAGCAACGTCAGCGGCACGGCATGGACGATATCGGTGCCGACCACCTTCCCCGGCGTCATGCGTAGCGGGTAGAGCATCACCAGCATCGTCGCCCCCAGCGCGCCCGCGCCCACGGAGGTCAGCGTCACCACCGCGCCGAGAACCACCCCGGCCAGCACCGTCATCGCGGGCAGGATGCGCCGCAGGAACGCAATATGCGCGCCTTCCAGGCACAGCGCCACGTCGCGCACCCTCTTCTGCATCAGGGTGACGGCGGCGGTGACGATCAATATGCCGCCCAGCACCTGCACGATCAGGCCGCCCTTCACCTGCGGCATGTGGGACGAGGACAGATAATAAAGCGTCAGCCCGGCCGCGGGCAGACTGCCGATACAGAGGCGTCGGACGATCTGCCAGTCGGCATGCCCCTGCCCGTGATGCACCGTGCCGCCGACCATCTTGGTGATGCCGGCGAACCAGAGATCCGTTCCCACCGCCGTCGTCGGCGCGACGCCCAGCAGCAGGATCATCAGCGGCGCCATCAGCGATCCGCCCCCTACCCCGGTCAATCCCACCATGATCCCGACGATGAACCCGCAAACCGGATGCAGGAAATCCATCAGGCGGCAATCTCCGCGAGGAGATCGAGGATGGGGCCGGCATGTTCCTTGCGGCAGATGAGCAGGTCCGGCATCGAGACGTCGCGCTGGTTGTAGACGAGCGGCGAGCCGTCGATGCGGGAGGCGTGGAGGCCGTGGGCAAGAGCGACGGCGGCGGGCGCGCAGCTGTCCCATTCATACTGGCCGCCGGAATGGAGGTAGATATCGGCCTCTCCGCGCAGGATCGCCATCGCCTTGGCGCCGGCCGAGCCCATGGGGACAAGCTTCGCGCCCAGCTTGCCCGCGACCGCCAGCGCCTCGGCGGCGGGGCGGGTGCGGCTCACCACCATGCGCGGCGGCGTTCCGGCGGGCGGCAGCGGCGCAACCCGGTCGGAGCGCAGCACCGCGCCGCCGCCCGTGCCGTCCGCGTTCAGCCCCGGCAGCGCCACCGCGCCGAGGACGGGCACGCCGTCGATCGCAAGACCGACATGCACCGCCCAGTCGGGTCGCCCCTCCCCATATTCGCGCGTGCCATCGACCGGATCGACGATCCATACCCGGCGCTTGGCCAGGCGCGCGGGCGTGTCCTTGCTCTCCTCGGAAAGAAGGCCGTCGTCGGGCCGCAATTCGCGCAGCGCGTGGACGAGGAACTGGTTGGCGGTCTGGTCTCCCGCCTTGCCGAGCGACTTTTCCGCAAACACGCCCGCCTCCCGCACCGCGAGCAGGATGCGCCCGGCATGATGCGCCAGATGGGCGGCCAGTTCCGCGTCGGTCAGCGCGGCGGGATCGAACGCGTCCCCGCTCAAGGCCGCCCCGCTCAAGGGATCAGCCTCGCGACGATCGCCTCGGCGGCTTCCTCGGCGCTCATGCCGGTGGTGTCGATGCGGATCTCCGGGTTCTCCGGCGCCTCATAGGGGCTGTCGATGCCGGTGAAGTTCTTCAGTTCCCCGGCCCGCGCCTTCTTGTACAGGCCCTTGACGTCGCGCGCCTCAGCCTCGGCCAGCGGCGTGTCGATGAAGATCTCGACGAACTCGCCCGGCCGCATCATCTGCCGCACCATGTCCCGCTCCGAGCGGAAGGGCGAGATGAAGGCGGTGATGACGATCAGCCCCGCATCGGTCATCAGCTTCGCCACCTCGCCGACGCGGCGGATATTCTCCACCCGGTCGGCGTCGGTGAAGCCGAGGTCGCGGTTGAGGCCGTGGCGCACATTGTCGCCGTCGAGCAGGAAGGTGTGCCGGTTCATCCGCGCCAGCTTCTTTTCCACCAGATTGGCGATGGTGGATTTGCCCGCGCCCGACAGCCCGGTGAACCACAGCACAGCGGGCTGCTGGTTCTTGAGCGCGGCATGATGCTCGCGGCCGATGTCGGTCGGCTGCCAGTGCACATTCTGCGCGCGGCGAAGCGAGAAGTGCAGCATGCCCGCCGCGACGGTCGCATTGCTGATCTTGTCGATCAGGATGAAGCCGCCCAGCGCGCGATTGTCGGCATAGGGCTCGAACACCACCGGCTTGTCGGTCGACAGGTTGGCGACGCCGATCGCGTTCAAGTCCAGCGTCTTGGCCGCCAGATGCTCCATCGTGTTGACGTTGACCTGATATTTGGGCGCCTGCACGCTCGCCGACACGGTCTGCGTGCCGATCTTCAGCCAATAGGAACGGCCCGGCAGCATCTCCTCATCGGCCATCCACACGATGGTCGCCTCGAACTGGTCGGCGGCCTGCGGCGGACTGTCGGCGATCGCGATCACGTCGCCGCGCGAGCAGTCGATCTCGTCGGCGAAGCACAAGGTCACCGACTGGCCCGCGACGGCCTCGTCCAGATCGCCATCCAGCGTGACGATGCGGCTGATCGTGCTGGTCTTGCCCGAGGGCAGCACACGGATCGCGTCGCCCGGCTTCACCGTGCCGGTCGCGATCAGCCCGGAAAAGCCCCGGAAGTCGAGATTGGGGCGGTTGACCCATTGCACCGGCATGCGGAAGGGCCTGGCCCGGTCCGCGGCCTGATCGACCTCGACCGTCTCCAGATGCTCGATCAGCGAGGGACCCTTATACCAGGGCGTATTGTCGGAAGGCCCGGTGATATTGTCGCCCTTGAAACCGGAAATCGGGATGGCGAGGAAATGGGTGATGCCGATCTCGCTCGCAAAGGCGCGATAGGTCATCACGATGCGGTTGAACACCGCCTGGTCGTAGCCGACCAGATCCATCTTGTTCACCGCCAGCACGATGTTGCGGATGCCCAGCAGATGGCAGAGATAGCTGTGCCGCCGCGTCTGGGTGAGGATGCCCTTGCGCGCGTCGACGAGGATCACCGCCAGATCGGCGGTGGACGCGCCCGTCACCATGTTGCGGGTATACTGCTCGTGCCCCGGCGTGTCGGCGACGATGAACTTGCGCTTTTCCGTGGTGAAGAAGCGATAGGCGACGTCGATGGTGATCCCCTGCTCGCGCTCGGCGGCGAGGCCGTCGACCAGCAGCGCGAAATCGATCTCCTGTCCCTGCGTGCCCACGCGCTTGCTGTCCGCTTCCAGCGCGGCCAGTTGATCCTCGAAGATCATCTTGCTGTCGTAGAGCAGCCGGCCGATCAGCGTCGACTTGCCGTCGTCCACGCTGCCGCAGGTGATGAAGCGCAGCATCGACTTGTGCTGGTGCACGTCGAGATAACGGTCGATATCCTCCGCGATCAGCGCGTCGGTCTTGTAAATGGGTTCGTCGGTGACATCAGTCATTGGCTTGATCCTTCCCTGCGGGCAGGGCTGTGATTATCGGTTCGCGCGGAGACGCGGAGGCGCGGAGAAGGTGGAACGGGCCGAAGGCCCCCCGATCCACTCCGACCTTGCGTCCGGGGAAGCTGCCTGTCTGACAGCGTGGCTTCGCCACGGGCGCGTGCACTCCGCGTCTCCGCGTCTCCGCGTGAAAACCCGGCCCGGCGCCACCATCAGAAATACCCTTCCTGCTTCTTCTTCTCCATGCCCGCGCCGCCCGCGTCCTTGTCGATCGCGCGGCCCTGCCGTTCGGAGGTGGTGGTCAGCAGCGTTTCCTGAATGACCTCGGAAAGAGTGCTCGCCTTGCTCTCCACCGCGCCGGTCAGCGGATAGCAGCCCAGCGTGCGGAAGCGGATCGAGCGCATCACCGGCTCCTCGCCGGGCTTCAGCGGGAAGCGCTCGTCATCGACCATCAGCAGCATGCCGTCGCGCTCCACCGTCGGGCGTTCCTCCGCGAAATAGAGCGGCACGATCGGCACGTCGTTGAGCTGGATATATTGCCAGATGTCGAGCTCGGTCCAGTTGCTGATCGGAAAGACGCGGATGCTCTCGCCCTTGTTCTTCTTCGCATTATAGAGGTTCCACAGCTCCGGCCGCTGGTTCTTCGGGTCCCAGCTATGGGAGGCCGTGCGGAACGAGAAGATGCGCTCCTTCGCCCGGCTCTTTTCCTCGTCGCGCCGCGCGCCGCCGAACGCCGCATCGAAGCCGTAGAGGTCGAGCGCCTGCTTCAGCCCCTCGGTCTTCCACATGTCGGTGTGCAACGCGCCATGGTCGAACGGGTTGATCCCCCGCTCCTGCGCCTCCGGGTTGTGATAGACCAGCAGCTCCATGCCGCTTTCCTTCGCCATCCGGTCGCGCAGCTCGTACATCGCGCGGAATTTCCACGTCGTGTCGACATGGAGCAGCGGAAAGGGCGGCGGCGAGGGATAGAAGGCCTTGCGCGCCAGATGCAGCATCACCGCGCTGTCCTTGCCCACGCTGTAGAGCATAACGGGACGCTCGGCCTCCGCCACGACCTCGCGCATGATGTGAATGCTCTCGGCCTCCAGGCGCTCAAGATGGGTAAGTGTTTTCGCGTCTGCCATCGTCTCTTCCATTTTTCTTGCGGCGGGGATGACAGAAGGCCGACAGGGCTGGAACTCCCATATGGGAGTATGTATATCAGCCGCATGCGACTGGACGACGGCGACCTCCTGACCTCCCTTTACGAAGGCATGTTCGAGCAGCCCTTGTGGCAGAGCTTCCTCGAAAAGCTCCGTGCAAGGACCGGCGCATCCTACGCAACCCTTATTTTCCGCCCGATCGACGACCAGAACAGCTTCGTCGAGCTCTACGCCGGAAAGCGCCCGCCGGAACATCTGCGGCAGCTTTTCTTCGAAAAATTCGAGCGCGATCCCCTGCCCCATCGGCAGATGCGCGAAGGCAGAGTTTATGCGCTGACAGAATTGCTTGACCCCGACAATGCGACGCAGCAGGCGTTTTACGAGGAACTGCTGGTGCCGTCGGGCATGCGCTATCTGCGCACCATGCGCATTACCGAACCGAACGGCGTCACCGCCTGGCTCAGCATCGCCTCCGACCGGGATTTCAGCGCCGCCATCGCCGCGCGCCTCGCGGTGCTGGCGCCCCATGTCCGCATCGCGCTGCGCAGCTTCGTCGCGCTGGAACGGGAACGCTTCCGCTCCGCCGTGACGTCGCGGGCGATACGCAACCTGAATTTCGGCTGGCTGACGCTCGACGCGCAATGCCGGATCGTCGACAGCGACGAGCATGCGGAACGGCTGCTGGAACGATCGGGCATATTGAAACGCGGCCGCTACAACCGGCTGACCCCCGCCCTTCCCGCCATCGACCGGGAAATCGCCGAGCTTGTCCGCTCCTTCGCGCGCGGGGAAGGGGGTCGCCCGAAGGCCATCAACATCAATCGCGATCCGTGGATGGACATTTTGGTCGCCCCGTTCAGCGAGCGCTCCGTCTCCACCAACTATACGCCGGTCGCCATTCTCTATCTGCGCGGGGACAGCCAGTCGAACGTCGATCGCTACGAGCAGCTTGTCGACCTGTTCGGCCTGCTGCCCAGCGAAGCGCGACTCGCCTGGGCGATGGCGCAGGGCCTCAGCATCGCGGAAGCGGCGAAGGAACTGGGCCTGTCGGTCGAGACGGCGCGCAACTATTCCAAGAAAATCTACGCCAAAACCGGCGCGCGCGGACAGGCGGAGCTGGTGCGCACCCTGCTGACGAGCGTGCTGGCGCTCGCCTGACCCGCCCCGCGATTCGCGCGCCCTTCCTGCATGCAGGCGGCCTTTCTTATTGCGAACGAATCGCTTTTCTTTTCGCAACAAAGAGGCTATTGATATTGATTATCACAACTCGAATCATGCCCGGCAGAGGATTGAAGGCAGATGTTGGTTTGCGTTTGTAACGGAATACGGGAAAAAGACTTTCGGGCCGCCGTGCGCGAGGGGGCTTCCACCCCCTGCTCCGCCTATAATCGCATCGGCCATCGCCCCAAGTGCGGACAATGCGTCTCCTTTGCAAAAACCATTATTGCCGATGAACGGGTGAGCGCCTGATACAGGTCTATTGCGAAATATTATCACAATAGACTTGAGAATTACTATAAATCATTATCCCGCTTAACATTCCCATGTTGCGGGCTATACTAGGGTTTTGCAATCCCATTCGGAGCCAAAACCCATGAAAGGCGATGCCAAGGTCATCGAATTGTTGAACGAGGCGCTCAAGAACGAGCTGACCGCGATCAACCAATATTTCCTCCACTATCGCATGCTCGAACATTGGGGCGTGCAGAAGCTCGCGAAATTCGAATATGGCGAATCGATCGACGAGATGAAGCATGCCGACAAGCTCGCGCAGCGCATCCTGTTCCTCGACGGCATCCCGAACTTCCAGCTTCTCGGCCGGCTGAAGATCGGCGAAACCGTCGAGGAGATATTGAAGGCCGACCTCGAGCTGGAAATGGAAGCCCTGCCGGTGCTGCGCGAAGGCATCGCCTATTGCGAGAGCATCCGCGATTATGTGACCCGCGACCTGTTCAACCATATCCTCGAAAGCGAGGAAGAGCATGTCGACATGATCGAGACCCAGTTCGAACTGATCGAGCGGATCGGCATCCAAAACTATATCCAGCTCAATTCCGAATCCGCGAAGGAGCAGGACTGACCTTCCTCTCTCCGCGCCCTCTGCCTTCGCAGCACCGGGCGCGGGAGGGAGAGGAGAAAAAGGGGAAGCCGCTCAAGCCGACCCCGCCGGACCGCAGCCAGAAAGGCGCCCCATGCCACCGGCCCCACCAACGCTCTACGCCCATCCTTTCTCCTCCTATTGCCAGAAGGTTCTGGTCGCCTTGTGGGAAAAGGATATCGCCTTCACCTATCGCCATCTGGAGGAGCCGGGCGCTGCCGAGGAACTGGCGCGGCTCTGGCCGGTGAAGCGCTTTCCCGTGCTGGTGGACGGCACGGGCCGCGTTGTCGCGGAATCGAGCATCATCATCGAATATCTCGACACCCCGCATCCCGGCGAACCGCGCCTGCTGCCTCAGGAGGCGGAGGCCGCGCTGGAAGCGCGCTTCATGGACCGCTTCTTCGACAATCATGTGATGACGCCGATGCAGAAGCCCGTCTTCGCCGCGCTGCGCGGCGACCCGGCCCGCACCGAGGAAGCGCTGGGGGAAGCGCGCGAGGCGCTCGGCACCGCCTATGCGTGGTTGGAGGAAAGGCTGCGCGGCAGGCCATGGGCGGCCGGGGAAGCCTTCACCATGGCCGATTGCTCCGCCGCGCCGTCGCTCTTCTATGCCGACTGGGTGCACCGGATCGACGACGAGGCCTTTCCCCGACTGCGCGCCTATCGCTCCCGCCTGCTGGAGCGGCCATCCTTCGCGAGGGCGGTGGAGGAAGCGCGTCCCTATCGGACCTATTTCCCCCTCGGCGCGCCCGACCGCGATTGAGAATACCTGGTTGACCCGTCCAGCACTGCCCAGAATGCCGAAGAGCAGGAATGGGGAGGATGCCAGCCTGCGCTGGCATGATGCGGCAGAATAGCGGGTTTGGGTGGGAAACTGACATAGCTTCAACCGTCATGCTGAACTTGGTTAGCTGCGCTGGCCTTCGGCTCAGCATCCATCAAGCCCCACACTCCTCCGTTCAATTCGGTGAAATGGACCCTGAAACAAGTTCAGGGTGACGATGAAGGCTAAGGTCAGCTTCTGGCCCGAAGCAGCCGCCCGGCGAGTCCCGTGAAGGACAATCGCCTAGCGCAGCGCGCCCGCGACCAGCTTGTGCAATTTCGAATGGATGCCGTCATTGGCGGCGATTACCTCGCGCCGTTCGATCGGCTGGTCGCCGCCCCGGAAATCGGTGACGAAGCCGCCCGCCTCGCGCACCAGCAATATGCCCGCCGCGACGTCCCAGGGCTGCAGCCCGCTTTCCCAGAAGCCGTCATAGCGCCCGGCGGCGACATGGGCGAGGTCCAGCGAGGCCGCGCCGAAGCGGCGGATGCCCGCTACGCTCGGCGCCACCGCGCCGAAGATCCGCGTCCATTGGGGCAGGTCGCCATGGCCGAGGAACGGGATGCCGGTCGCGATCAGCGCATCGCCGAGGTCGCGCCGCGCCGACACGCGCAGGCGCTGGTCGTGCCGCCACGCCCCGCGCGACCGCTCCGCCCAATAGCTCTCGTCAGTGACCGGCTGATAGATGAGGCCGGTCGAAACCTCGCGCCGTCCGTTGGGCAGCGGCTCCTCCACCGCGATGGAGATCGCGAAATGCGGGATGCCGTGGAGGAAATTGGTCGTGCCGTCGAGCGGGTCGATGATCCAGCGCGGCTTGGTCGGGTCGCCGGGAATCTCGCCGCCTTCCTCAAGCAGGAAGCCCCAGTCCGGACGCGCCTTGCGCAGCTCGTCGAACAGCGTCCGTTCCGCCTGCTGGTCGGCCTTGGACACGAAGTCCGCCGGTCCCTTGCGGCTGACCTGAAGATGCTCGACCTCGCCGAAGTCGCGGCGCAGCTTGGCCCCGGCCTTGCGCGCGGCGCGTTCCATGACGGTGAGCAAGCCCGAATGCGAAACCATTATTCTTCTCCCACGCGCAAGGCGGCTTTTCGGGCGCTTTCGGACGGAAAACCGGTTCCCACTTTTCCTGAAAGCGCCATGGTGCGCGCGGCGCGTTCCGTAACGGTGGGCAAGCCCGAATGCGAAACCATCGTTCAACTCCCGCGCGCATCCACTGGCGCGCTTTCATCCCAAAAGAAAAACCGGCCCTCCCCGCTGTCGCAACGGGATCGAGGGCCGGACCTTATAGCGCGGAAAGTCAGTCCGCGCGCTTCACATATTCGCGCTCGTACACATCGACGATGATGCGCGTGCCGGTGACGATGTGCGGCGGCACCATCACGCGCACGCCATTGTCGAGAATCGCGGGCTTGTAGCTGGCCGAGGCGGTCTGCCCCTTCACCACCGCGTCGGCTTCCACCACGGTCGCCTCGACCTGTTCGGGCAGCTGCACCGAAATCGGGCGCTCCTCGTACATTTCGAGCATCACCATCATGCCGTCCTGAAGGAAGGCGGCAGCGTCGCCGACGAGATCGGCGGGCAGGCTGATCTGCTCATAGGTTTCGGTGTCCATGAACACCAGCATGTCACCCTCGGCGTAGAGATACTGGAAATCCTTGGTGTCGAGGCGGATGCGCTCGACCGTTTCGGCGGAACGGAAGCGGACGTTGTTCTTGCGCCCGTCGATCAGATTCTTCAGCTCCACCTGCATATAGGCGCCGCCCTTGCCGGGCTGGGTGTGCTGGATCTTCACGGCGCGCCAGAGGCCGCCATCATATTCGATATTGTTGCCGGGACGGATTTCGACGCCGCTGATCTTCGCCATAGCGCTTTTCTGCCTGTATCTGAATTTCAAGGAGCTGGTGGCGCCCTTTAGCCGCCCTCGCCCGCTTGGGCAAGGGCAAGCCGGGGTCAGCCGCCGCGAATCTCGCTCAGTTTCCGTTCCCAGCCCAGTGCGTCCGTGACGATGCGGTCGAGATCGGCATGTTGCGGCTTCCACGGGAATGCCTTCAGGATCGCGCCATTGTCGGAGATGAGCGCGGGCGGATCGCCCGCCCGGCGCCCTTCCAGCCGCCGCTCGACCTTGCGGTTGGTGACGCGGTCGACCGCATCCAGCACCTCCAGCACCGAAAAGCCCCGGCCATAGCCGCAGTTGAGCATGTAATTGCGCTCCGGCTCGGCGATCAGCGCCTCCAGCGCCAGCACATGGGCGGCGGCAAGATCGCTGACATGGATATAGTCGCGCACACCGGTGCCGTCCGGCGTGTCGAAATCCGTGCCGAAGACGGAGACATGATCGCGCTTGCCCAGCGCCGCCTCGACCGCGACCTTGATGAGGTGCGTCGCGCCCGCCGTCGACTGGCCGCTGCGCCCCTGCGGATCCGCGCCCGCGACGTTGAAATAGCGCAGCGCGCAGAAATTCATCGGATGCGCGGCCGCCACATCCTTCAGCATGATCTCGGTCATCAGCTTCGACATGCCATAGGGGTTGATCGGCCGCTGCGGGCAATCCTCCCGCACCGGGCTGGTTTCGGGAATGCCGTAGGTCGCCGCCGTCGAGGAGAAGATGAAATGCGGCACGCCGCACCGCACCGCGCTTTCGATCAGGCTGCGGGTCTTGGCGCTGTTGTTGTGATAATATTTCAGCGGATTTTCGACCGATTCGGGCACGACGACCGACCCGGCGAAATGCATGATCGCCTTGATGCCATGCTCGCGCAGCGTCGCCTCGACCAGCGGCTGGTCAGCGATGTCGCCCTCGACGAAGGGCACCCCTTCGGGCACCGCCCAGCGGAAGCCCGTCACCAGATTGTCGATCACGACGACCGGCCAGCCTTTATCCAGCAGCGCCAGCACCGCATGGCTGCCGATATAGCCGCCGCCGCCCGTCACCAGCACCGCAGGCCTGGTCGTCATAAAGCACTCCTCCGCAAAATCCCGTGCGCTTGCAGCAATAACGGCACGGATGCTGTTTGCAATGCCTTCAACTCCGCGTATCTAGGCGCGTCGGGACGGAACAGCCGCACGGCCTTGCGCGCCGTGCAATCAAGGGATTCTGGAAGTTGATGCATCATTATCGTTCCCTCCGCGCCTTGCTTCTGGGCGTGCCCTGCCTCGGCCTCGCCACGCCGGCGCCGCTGTCGGCCGAGACGCTGCAACAGGCGCTGGCCCGCGCCTATCGGAACAACCCCACCCTCACCGCTGCCCGCGCGGGGCAGCGCGCGCTCGACGAGAACGTCGCTCTCGCCAAGGCGCCGGGACGCCCGGCCGCGGGCATCGACGGCAGCTTTACCGAGCAGCTTCATCGCCAGTTTCCCGACTCCACGCCCCGGCGCAACATAAGCGGGCAGGCGTCGCTGTCGGTGCCGGTCTACCAGGGCGGCACCGTGCGCAACCGCATCAAATCCGCCACGGAGGGCGTGAAGGCCGGGCAGCAGGATCTGCGCGCGACCGAAGCCTCCGTGTTCGCCGCCGTGGTGGCCGCCTATATGGATGTGATCCGCGACACGTCGGTGGTCGCCTATAACCGCCAGAACGTCGCCTCGCTGGAAACCAACCTGCAAGCCAGCAACGACCGGTTCGAGGTCGGCGACCTCACCCGCACCGACGTCGCCCAGTCCGAATCCCGCCTCGCCCTCGCCCGCGCCAGCCTGCAATCGGCGGAAGCGCAGCTGATCGCGTCGAAGGAAAATTACATCGCGCTGGTCGGGGTGGAGCCGGAAAATCTCGAAGCGCCGCCGCCGCTGCCCGGCCTGCCCCCCTCGGTCGACCAGGCGGTCGCCACCGCGCTTTCCGACAACCCGGATCTGCTGGCGGCCGAGCACAGCCGGCTGGCAGCCCGCCATGACGTCAATGCCGCGAAAGGGCTCGTCAGCCCCCGCCTGTCCGCGGTCGCGAGCGGCTCCTACACGGATTATCTCGGTTCGCAGGACAATGGCGGCCCGCTCGCCGGCACCCAGTTCGCACCCGATGGCGCGGTCAAGGCGGCGTCGGCCGGGGTGCAGCTGACCATCCCGCTCTATCAGGGCGGCCAGCCCGGCGCGCAGACGCGGCAGAGCATCGCGCGGGAATCGCAGGCGATCGAAAACCAGATCGCGGTCGAACGCAGCGTGATCGCGCAGACCCGCTCGGCCTATGCGGCGTGGCAGGCGTCGCTGCACACGATCGAATCGACACGGCTGGCGATCAGTTCGGGCGAGTTGTCGCTGGAGGGCGTGCGCGCGGAAAACAGCGTCGGCACGCGCACCATCCTCGACATACTGGATTCGCAGCGCGACCTGCTGAACGCGCAGGTCCAATATGTGACCGCCCAGCGCGACGCCTATGTCGCGGGCTTTTCCCTGCTCGCGGCGATGGGCCGGGCGGAGGCGGCGGACCTCAACCTCGACACCGGCGGACCGCTCTACGACCCCACGGTCAATTATGAGCGGGTGAAGGGCAAGCTGTTCGATTTCGACTTCGGCAGCCCCGCCGCGCCGCAGGCGTCGCGCACCGTCGACACGGCGCCCCAGTCGGCCGATGGCGGCAGCGTTTCGGCGAACTAGCGGTTTTTCGAGCCGGATGGAGAGACCGGCCGGTTGCGGGGCGGCAGGCCGCGCTGCATAGGTAGAGGCGCGCCCAGCGCCGACGCGGGCATGCGCCCTTCCTCCTGCCCGGCCCGACCCGGCGGGCCTGATCCTTTCCGCGACTTTCCTGAAGCTCCGTTAACGATACGGAGTCAGTCTTTCTTAAGGCTGTCCCGGTAAAGCGGGTGGCGTGTGCACGGGCGCCGCAAGGGCGCACGTTCTGGAGATTCGCCATGCCGTTGCAGAGTGCCGCCACCGCCGCCGACATCGCCAAGGAAATGCCCGCCGCCGCGCGTCCGGCAAAGGCGGGCTATCAGGCGGGCGGCTCGATCGGCGCGCTCCACGAAACGCTGGAGCAAAGGCTGGCGGCGGAAGCCCGGCTTGCGGCACCGGCCCAGCCGGTCCACTGGTCCGAGCGCGCGGTCAGCCTCCTCTCCCGCGCGCTCGGTCCGGTACTGCTGATCGCGGGCTATTTCGTGGTCGCGCGCCTGCTGTTCTGACCGGCCCGGCCGGGAAGGCCCCCTTCAATTCCGCGAAACCGCGGGGTTCCACGTCTGGTAGGTCCTGCCCGCGAAGGAATCCAGCACCCCCAGAAAGGTCGCCACGATCGACAGCAGGATCTGGTAGACGCCCCGGAACAGCGGCATGCCCGCCATGCCCAGCAGCAGCGCGACCAGCGCGAGTCCCGCGCCCGCCAGCGCCAGTCCGGGCCATCCCGCCGCGATCAGCCCCGCCGCTCCCAGCACCAGCGCCGCCGCCAGCGACGCCAGGCCGAACCAGCGCAGCAGCTTGTGCGAGACATATTTGTATATGTCCCCCGCGCCATAATGCCGCCGGATGCGCGGCCAGAGATAGCGATGGGTGTTGAACGAGCGGCAGGCGATGCGGCGCTTGCGGCGGAACTCGTCGGCGCTGGAGGTCGCGTTCTTCTCATAGGCCGGCACGTCGGTCGCGTGGATCAGGCGCAGGCCCGCGAAGGTGACGCTCATCGACACGGTCATGTCGTCCAGCAGATGCGGCGGCACTTCGGGATAGTGCGCCTTGCGGGCCGCGAAGATCGATCCGTCCGCGCCCATGATCGACCCCACGCGGGATTCGCGCTGCTTGAGAGCCTCCTCCAGCCGCCAGTAGAGGCCGCCCACGCGAGCGGTCGCGCTCGCATCCTCGTTCACATAATGGAGCGCGCCGGCCACGCCGCCGATCGCCGGATCGGAGAAATAGCGCAGCAGCGGCTCGATCGCCGCCGGGTCGAGCAGGACATTGGCGTCGGTGAAGATCAGTATCTCCCCCTTCGCCTCGGCCGCCATCCTGCGCATGCCCGTGGCCTTGCCGGTCCGTTCACGCGAAGGGACCACGCGCAGAAGATCCGGTTCCGCCGACAATATCTCCAATGTCCTGTCGCTGCTGCAATCCGAATAGGCCAATATTTCGATCCATGGATAGCGGTTTTTTATTTCACGCAGATTGGCGATTTTCGCGGGAAGGGCGCGTTCTTCATTATAGGCACTGAACATCAGCGTCGCACTGGGCAGAGGAACGCTGTCGTCCCATCGGACCGGAACCTCACGGAACCAACGCAGCGACAAAGGGTAGAAGAGATAAGGATGCAAAAACAACGCCATGGAGGCCATGGCCAGGAGCAGGAGCATGATCGCCATCAGGGCCGCCTTTCGGATTTCGCCTCGCGCGGACGCCGGGGCAGCGACGTTCCGTCGCTGCGCTATTAGGCGGCGGACCCGATCCCGCGCAAGTCCCGCGCAGGAACCGCCGGCAACCGACCGCGCGCGATGGACAGGCGCGTCACGTAGCGGGATGAATTCGCTGCAACGCAAAAGAAAAACCGCCGGCGCCATCCGAAAAAGCAATTTACGGACAGTCGATTTTCCGGTATATTATCAGTATATTACAGGAGATGTAAAAAACATTATACGACCGCCTTTTGAATATTGTCATATGGGTATTTGTGATATTTAAAAATAGAAACGAATAATATCGAAATTTCCATATGATCAGGAAATTTCACACAATAAGGGGCAAGTACAGGAGGGGTTCCTTATGCAGACGTTACGGAACGATAATTTCACTCCGTCAGGCACCCATAGGAAAGGCAGGGCGGACCGCAGGCTGGAAACCATCGTTTCCCGGCTTTCGCGCACCGGCGGCTATGTCGCGCTGGCGCTCGGCATCGCCGGGGTGATCCTGCTACTCGACCTGATTTTCTGACAGGAAGCAAGGCGACCGCGCGCTGCCGCCGTCGCCGCCTGTCCCCCTGCGCGCCCGCGACTCCGCTTCCGCAATGCAGCGTCGAATGAGTCGCCCGGCCGGCGGACCACACGCCTTCTCTCTTTCCGGACCGGCCTTTTGACCCCCAAAAGGCCCGCTTCCTGTGGATTCATCGTATCTTGCGAACGCCTTGCAGTCTTTGCACTCGCCAATTCCACGTTCCATAGTAGGACATTGCGGCACAGCAAAAGCTGAGCGAAGGCATTGCGCTTTGCTTTTCTCAAAGGGTATAGATTTTACCTGTCTGAACGGGTGAGACCTTTCCTGGGTCGGCAAGGCAGCAAAAAAGACAGGGAGCAGTGTCGGTGATAGAAAGCTTTGCGCCGATAGAGCTGATGCATGGCCAGAGCCGTCGAATGATCTCCCGTCAATCGGTCAGGCTCCTGCTTTACTTTCAGTTAATGCTGCTGGACATGATGGCCATTGCCGTCGGCTTTCTGGTTGGCGGTTATCTCGGCGGCTATACCTGGGCCGCGCCCAACGGCATCAACCTCGCCTTTCTCGTCATTCCCACCTATATTTTCCTCGCCGCCAACCAGAACGCCTACAGCCTCAGCACGCTCAAGTCGCTGCAGCAAAGCCTGCGGCGGAGCCTGATCGCCTGGGCGGTCACGGCGGCCTTCATCCTGCTCGCCGGCTTCTTCATGTATTCCCGTCCGATCGCATCGCGCGGGTCGGTCGCGCTCGGCATCGCCGGGACGGGCTTCCTCCTCATCTGCGTGCGCTTCGCCTTCGACCGGCTGGTGCTGAAGCGCTATGCGGGCGGGTTGCTGAACGAGCTTGTCATCGTCGACGACGTTCCGTTCAGCAACGCCGGCGGGCGGCAGGTGATCGACGCGAACAAGGCGTCGATCCAGCCCGATTTGCAGGACCCGGCGATGATCAACCGGCTGGCCTCCTGCCTTCAGGGCGTGGACCGCGTCGTCGTCGCCTGCCCGCCGGAACGGCAGCAGGCCTGGTCGCTGCTGCTGAAGGGATCGAACATCCGCGGCGAATTGCTGCTCCAGCGAAACGACAATGTCGGCGCCATCGGCCTCAGCCGGTTCGGCGACGCCGAAACGCTGGTGGTTTCCCACGGCCCGCTCAGCCTCCGTTCGCGCGCGCAGAAGCGGGCGCTCGATCTGGCGATCACCGTGCCCCTCCTCATCCTGCTCACGCCGCTGATGGTCGCGGTCGCCATCGCGATCAAGCTCGAAAGCCCCGGCCCCATCTTCTTCAAGCAGGGCCGCATCGGCCGCTCCAACTCGGTTTTCAGCATCCTGAAGTTCCGCAGCATGCGCACCGAATTGTGCGACGCCGCCGGGCATCGCTCCGCCTCGCGCGACGACGATCGCATCACCAGGGTCGGCGCCTTCATCCGCCGCACCAGCATCGACGAGCTGCCGCAGCTCATCAACGTGCTGCGCGGCGACATGAGCCTCGTCGGCCCCCGCCCCCATGCGCTCGGCTCCCTCGCCGGGGACAGGCTGTTCTGGGAAGTGGACGAGCAATATTGGGTCCGCCACGCGCTGAAGCCCGGCATTACCGGCCTTGCGCAGGTGCGCGGCTATCGCGGCGCCACGTTGCGGCGCCAGGATCTGGAGATGCGGCTCCGGTCCGATCTCGAATATGTCAACGGCTGGAGCCTGTGGCTCGATCTGGTCATATTGTTTGCAACGGCGAAGGTTATAAAGCATCAGAACGCCTATTGACGGCACCCGCCCGCGTCGCTGCTTTCCGATGCGGCGGGCGGTTGCCGGTGGGCGTTGCACATCTGGGGCAAGGAGTTTGGTTGAATGAAGATTACGATGATCGGGTCCGGCTATGTCGGCCTGGTATCCGGCACCTGTTTCGCGGACTTCGGCCATGACGTGGTCTGCGTGGACAAGGACAAGAGCAAGATCGACGCGCTGCTGGCCGGACGTATCCCGATCTTCGAACCCGGCCTCGATCATCTGGTGGCCAGCAACGTCGCGGCGGGCCGCCTCAAATTCACCACCGACCTTGCCGAGGGCGTGCGCGACGCGGATGCCGTGTTCATCGCCGTGGGCACTCCGTCCCGGCGTGGCGATGGCCATGCCGACCTCAGCTATGTCTACGCCGCCGCCGAAGAGATCGCGCAGGCGATCACCGGCTTCACCGTGATCGTGGACAAGTCGACGGTCCCGGTCGGCACCGGCGACGAGGTCGAGCGGATCATTCGCGCCGCCAACCCCGACGCCGATTTCGCGGTCGTCTCCAACCCCGAATTCCTGCGCGAAGGCGCGGCCATCGACGATTTCAAGCGGCCCGACCGCATCGTGATCGGCGGCGACGACCAGCGCGCGCTGGAGGTGATGCGGCAGGTCTATCGCCCGCTCTACCTCAACAAGTCGCCGATCGTGGAGATGAGCCGCCGGGGCGCGGAACTTACCAAATATGCGGCCAATGCGTTTCTCGCGGTCAAGATCACCTTCATCAACGAGATCGCCGACCTGTGCGAGAAGGTGGGCGCCGACGTGCAGGATGTCGCGCGCGGCATCGGCCTCGACAATCGCATCGGCTCCAAATTCCTCCATGCCGGCCCCGGCTATGGCGGCAGCTGCTTCCCCAAGGACACGCTGGCCCTGCTCAAGACCAGCCAGGATTATGACGCGCCGCAGCGGATCGTCGAGGCGGTCGTCGCGGTCAACGACAACCGCAAGCGCGCGATGGGCCGCAAGGTCATCCATGCCTGCGGCGACGATGTGCGCGGCAAGACCATCGCGGTGCTGGGCCTGACCTTCAAGCCCAATACCGACGACATGCGCGACAGCCCGGCGATCGCGGTCATCCAGACCTTGCAGGACGCGGGCGCGTCCATCCGCGCCTATGACCCGGAAGGGATGGAGCAGGCGAAGAAGGTGCTGGAGAACGTCACCTATTGCGACGGCTCCTATCAGACGATGGAGGGCGCGGACGCTCTCGTCATCGTGACGGAATGGGATGCGTTCCGCGCGCTGGACCTCGATCGCGTCAAGTCGCTGCTGTCGCAGCCGATCCTGATCGACCTGCGCAACATCTATCCGCGCGAAATGGTCGAAAAGGCGGGCTTCACCTACAGCGCGATCGGGCGATGAACCGATGACCGACAGGTCCCCCATAGTGGTCACCGGCGTCGCCGGGTTCATCGGCCACGCCACCGCGCACCGGCTGCTGGAACGCGGCGAGACGGTCATCGGCGTGGATATCGTCAACGACTATTACGACCCCTCGTTGAAGGAAGCGCGCCTCGCGACCTTCAACGGGCGTCGCGAATTCGCCTTCCACCGCGCCGATGTCGCCGATGCGGCCGCCATGGCCGCGCTGGTCCGCGACAATGGCGTGCGCCGGGTGATCCACCTCGCGGCGCAGGCGGGGGTGCGCTACAGCCTCGAAAACCCGTTCGCCTATGAGCACAGCAATCTGGCCGGGCACCTCTCCATCATGGAAGCCTGCCGCCACGCGCCGGGTTTCGAGCATCTGGTCTATGCCTCCTCCTCCTCCGTCTACGGCGAAAGGCCGATGGGCGGCAAAGGCTTCACCGAGGAGGAACCGGCGACCAGCCCCGTCTCGCTCTACGCCGCGACCAAGCGCAGCTGCGAGCTGATGAGCCAGAGCTATGCGAAGCTATACGGCTTCCCGCAGACGGGCCTGCGCTTCTTCACCGTCTACGGCCCCTGGGGGCGGCCGGACATGGCCTATTTCAGCTTCACCGACAGGATCCTGCGGGGCGAGCCGATCGAGGTCTATGGCGAGGGCAGGATGGCCCGCGACTTCACCTATATCGACGATATCGTCGACGGCATATTGGGCGCGCTCGACCATGTGCCGCAACAGGGCGAGCACCGCGTGCTCAACATCGGCGACAGCCATCCGGTCGGCCTGATGGAGATGATCGAGACGCTGGAAAAGGCGATCGGCCGCGAGGCGGAAAAGATCATGCGCCCGATGCAGCCGGGCGACGTCACCGCCACCTATGCGGACGTGTCGAAGCTGAACGCGATCTGCGGCTATCGGCCGAAGGTGATGCTGGCCGAGGGGCTGGACCGCTTCGCCAGCTGGTACAGGGACTATTACGGGCGCGGCTGATCGGGCGCGGTTTTCCCGAACATCGGCGCGCAATGGCGGGTTGGGATGGGAAGCGGAAGTCCCGCCCTGTCGTCGCCCCGGCGCAGGCTGGGGTCGCAGGCCATGTCGCGCGCCGTCTCCTGAGATGCCAGCCTCCGCTGGCATGACGGGAAAGGGATAGCGGGTTGGAGATGGATGAGAAGCCACTCCTCCTGCCGTTCGGCTGCGCTTGTCGAAGCCCTGCCCTTTCTTAAAGAGAGGAACTACGTCCCTCCAACGGGCTCAGGGCGAACGGAGTACTGTCTGGAAATGGCCGTAATCCGCCACAAAAACCGCTGCCGGCTCCAAGCCTACCAGCCCAGCACCCCGGCAAAAGCCCCGACGCCCGCGCACGGGCCGCTTTCATGTCCCCACACCGCGCCGCTCACCGCGAGGAAATCGGCGCCCGCCGCCACCAGCGGGGCGGCGTTGTGCGCGGTGATGCCGCCGATGGCGACGCAGGGCAGCTCGAACAGCGCCGTCCACCAGCTCAGGATCGACGGGTCCGGCCGGTGCGCCGTCTCCTTGGTCGTCGTCGGGTAGAAGGCGCCGAAGGCGACATAGTCCGCCCCGGCCTCCCCCGCCTCCATCGCCAGATGGCGGCTGTCATGGCAGGTCACGCCGATCTGCGCCGACGGGCCGAGCAGCGCGCGGGCCGCCCTCGGGTCGCCGTCGCCCTGCCCCAGATGCACGCCGTCCGCGCCCAGCCGCTTGGCCAGTTCCATGCTGTCGTTGACGATGAACGCCACCTCCCGCTCGGCGCAGAGCCGTTGCAACGGCCCGGCCGCCCGCGCAATCTCCTCCTCGTCCACATCCTTGAGCCGCAGTTGAAAGGCCGCGACCGGCCCGCCCTCCAGCGCCTGCTTCAACTGCTCCGCGAAATCGGCGCCGATGCGCGGCGGGGAAATCAGGTAGAGCTGGCACGGCGGGCGCTCGTCATCCCGCTCGAAACGCGTGGCGAAATTCGGGTCGAGCTTCAGGTCGTCGTCGGAAAAGTCGGTCATGCCCCCCCATATCGCGCCCGGCATCGCGAAGCCAGCGGGGAAGAGCGCACCGTTCCGAAAGAAAGGGCTATTGGGGTTGATAGCGGTCATGCTGCCCACCGTTCGCTGAGCTTGTCGAAGCCCTGTACTTTCTAAAGGTTGAAAACAGCCGTTGGGCTTCGCCCGCCCTTCGGGTCGACAAGCTCAGGGCGAACGGTTTCTTAAGCCCGTTTTGGCCGAAACCCACCATTAACAGGAGACAGTTCGCAACCACCATACAGGCCGAAAAAGGGCGTGACATTCGAATGCAAGGAGAGGAATGAGACGGCCGGGCCGACTCCAGCCCCTCCGGCGAAAGACGACATGACCGAGCAGCACAGCCAAGCACCGGAAAGAAGCGGCGGCCATTCCCCGGCTGTGCCGATCGCGATGCTGCTCGTCGCGATGCTGTCGGTGCAATGGGGCGCGTCGATCGCCAAGGCGCTGTTCCCGATCCTCGGCGCGACCAACATGGCGGTGCTGCGCATCCTGTTTTCCACCCTTTTCATGGCAATCGCGCTGCGCCCGTGGAAAATCCGGCTGGACCGCGGCAACTGGCGTGCGCTCCTGCTCTATGGCCTCGCGCTGGGGAGCATGAACCTCACCTTCTATCAGGCGCTGGAGCGCATTCCGATGGGCATTGCGGTGGCGATAGAATTTGTCGGGCCTTTGGGGGTGGTGATCGCGACGTCGCGCCGGGCGGTGGATTTCCTGTGGGCGCTGCTGGCGATCGCCGGGCTGGCGCTGCTGACGCCGCTGGGACCGGACAGCCATGATCTCGACCCTGTCGGCATGAGCTTCGCGCTGCTGGCCGGTCTTTTCTGGGCCATCTATATCCTCGCCGGCAAGCGGGCGGGGCAGGATCACGGCTCGCGCAGCGCGGCCGCCGGGATGCTGATCTCCTCGGCGCTCGCCCTCCCCTTCGGGGTGGCGACGGCGAGCCCTGTCTCGGTGCTGCTGCCCGTGCTGCCGCTGGTGCTGGCCGTCGGCCTGCTTTCCGGCGCGATCCCCTATACGCTGGAGATGGTCGCGCTGCGCCGCATGCGTCCGGGCACCTTCGGCATATTGATGAGCCTCGAACCGGCGATCGCGGCGATGCTCGGCGCGCTGACGCTGCAGGAGCATCTGCCGCTGCTGCACTGGGTTGCGATCTGCGCGGTCATGACGGCCTCCGCCGGGGCGGTGCTGACGGCGGCGCGAACGGTGCGGGTGGCGGACGCGCCCTGAATAACGGGGCCGAATAGCAAAGGGCCGGACGCCCATCGACGTCCGGCCCTCGCCAGACTCTATCCTGTTCAGATTGAACCGGACAGAGTGTGGCTATTCCTTGTTTGCCGCGTTTTCCGAGCCGTCAGATGTTCCATCTGACCTGAAAACGCTCTATCGCTTCGGCGGCAGGCGCGAAAAGCGCGCCCGCCCGCCTGTGTCCTCAGGCCGCTTCGGTCACGGTCTTTTCGGTCGAGGCCTTGTAGATCTCGTCGATCGCGCTGCCGAGCGAGGCGTTGAATTCCTGATCGCTCATCTGCGCGCGCAGGTCTTCCAGCAGCGCGCGGCTGAAGCTGGCGATGATGCCCTTGTTCTTCGCTAGCTCGACGCAGGCTTCGGGGCGCTTGAACCCGCCCGACAGCGCCACCACCCGCAGCACGCGCGGATGGGCGACCAGCGGATCGAACAGGCCCGGCCGGGCGGGCAGCGACAGCTTCAGCATCACCTGAGCGTCACCGGTCATCGCGTCCAGCGCCTTCAGCGTCTCGTCCAGCAGGATCTGGTCGGCCTGCGCCCGCTCGGCGCTCTTGATGTTCACCTCCGGCTCGATGATCGGCACCAGCCCTGCGG
Source organism: Sphingobium jiangsuense (assembly GCF_014196495.1). Lineage (GTDB taxonomy): Bacteria > Pseudomonadota > Alphaproteobacteria > Sphingomonadales > Sphingomonadaceae > Sphingobium > Sphingobium jiangsuense. The sequence goes on along the minus strand of NZ_JACIDT010000002.1, from coordinate 89,272 downwards.
CCAGCACCCGCTGCCCCACCTCGAACTGCTGCTTGACGACAGCGGCGATGCCCTCGCGGTTGGCGAGGTTGATCACCGAGCGCTCCTTGGTGCCGAACACGCCCAGCCCCCTGGCGCGGGCCAGCAGCGCATCCAGTTCCGGCATCGGCTTCATCAACTGGACGCCGTTCGCCTCGTCCTCAAGGCCCTTGTCGATCTTGATGAACGGCACCACCCCCTTGTCGATCAGCGCCTGCGGGGTCGGCTTGCCGTCGACCTGACCGTCCATCGTGCGCTCGAACAGGATCGCGCCCAGCACCTTGTCGCCGGTGAACGCCGGCGAGGTGATGATGCGGCTGCGCATCCGGTGAATGAGGGAGAACATCTCCTCCTCGCTCGACCACGCATCCGCCTCCACTCCATAGCCCGCCAGCGCCTTGGGCGTCGAGCCGCCGCTCTGGTCCAGCGCCGCGATGAAGCCCTTGCCGCCCGCAATCTTGTCACGCATTTCCGCGAAGTTCATGAGTATATCCCTTTTCTGCACAAAGGAGAGTTGATCGAAAAAACCGACAAATGACCTGGAATTCTTTGTTTTCCGCGTTTTCCGAGCCGTCAGATGCTCCATCTGACTTGGAAACGCTCTAGCCCAAGATACCGCACCGCTCAATGCTGCGGCGCGACAAAGACGGTCGACCTGCCGCCCGCGCGCGATGACAGGCCCATTTCGGGACAGGTCGCGCGGGAAGAGGCCCGCGCGCGGCGCATCGCCCCTAGGCGGTCAGCGCGGCGACGCCCGGCAGTTCCTTGCCTTCCATCCATTCGAGGAAAGCGCCGCCCGCCGTCGAAACGAAGCTGAAATCGCCGGCCACGCCCGCATGGTTGAGCGCCGCCACCGTATCGCCGCCGCCGGCGACGGAGGTCAGCGAGCCTTCCTTGGTCAGCGCCGCCGCCGTGCGGGCGAGCGCCACCGTCGCCGCATCGAAGGGCGCGATCTCGAACGCGCCGAGCGGTCCGTTCCATACCAGCGTGCGGCAGGTCTTGAGCGCATCGGCCAGCGCCTCGACCGCCGCCGGGCCGACATCGAGGATCATCTCGTCGGCCGCGACCTCATGCACGTTGCAGGTGCGCAGCGACGCCGGATTGGCCGCGAATTCCTTCGCCACCACCACGTCGTAGGGCAGATGCACGGTGCATCCGGCGGCATCGGCCGCGTCCATGATCTTCTCGGCAGTTTCGGCAAGATCATGCTCGCACAGCGACTTGCCGACATCCACCCCGCGCGCGGCAAGGAAGGTGTTGGCCATGCCGCCGCCGATGATGAGATGATCGACCTTCGCCACCAGATTGTTGAGCACGTCGAGCTTGGTCGAAACCTTCGCCCCGCCGACCACGGCGGCGACCGGCTTCACCGGCTTGCCGAGCGCGGCTTCCAGCGCATCCAGTTCCTTTTCCATCGAGCGCCCGGCAAAGGCGGGCAGCCGGTGCGCCAGCCCCTCGGTCGAGGCGTGGGCGCGGTGGGCGGCGGAGAAAGCGTCATTGACATAGAAATCGCCGAGCGCGGCCATCGCTTCGGCCAGCGCCGGATCGTTCTTTTCCTCGCCCGCGTGGAAGCGGGTATTTTCCAGCACCGCGATGCCGCCTTCGGGCAGCGCATCGACGGCGGCCTTGGCCTCGGCGCCCTGGCAATCGGCGATGAAGGCGACCGGGCGGCCCAGCACATCGGACAGCGGCTTCGTCACCATCGCCAGCGACATGTCCGGGTTCGCCTGCCCCTTGGGGCGGCCGAAATGGGCGAGGATCAGCACCTTCGCGCCCCGGTCGGACAGTTCGTTGACCGTCGGCATCGCGGCGCGCAGGCGGGTGTCGTCGCTCACCACGCCATCCTGCATCGGCACGTTCAGGTCCTCGCGCACCAGCACGGCCTTGCCGCGTATATCGCCCATGTCGTCAAGCGTCTTGAAGGATTTCACGTTGCAATCACCCTGTTGCGTCATCTGCTGCCGTTCATATGCGAAGACGCCCGCCGATCCATATCGGCGGGCGGCATCGGATCAGAGGAACTTCGCCACCACGCCGGTGGTGTCGATCATCCGGTTGGAAAAGCCCCATTCATTGTCGTACCAGCTGAGCACGCGCACCAGCTTGCCGTCGATGACCGCCGTTTCGAGACTGTCCACGGTGGAGCTGCGCGGATCGCCATTATAGTCGATCGACACCAGCGGCTCTTCCGAATAGCCCAGCACGCCCTTGAGCGGGCCGCTTTCCGACGCCGCCTTCAGCAGGCCGTTGACTTCCTCGATGGTGGTGTCGCGCTTGGCGATGAACTTCAGGTCGACGACCGAGACGTTCGGCGTCGGCACGCGCACCGACGAGCCGTCCAGCTTGCCCTTCAGCTCCGGCAGCACCTCACCCACCGCACGGGCGGCGCCGGTGGTGGTCGGGATCATGGAAAGCGCGGCGGCGCGGGCCCGGCGCATATCCTTGTGCAGCTGGTCCAGCGTGTTCTGGTCGTTGGTGTAGCTGTGGATCGTGGTCATGAAGCCGCTCTCGATGCCCACCGCCTCATGCAGCACCTTCGCCAGCGGGGCGAGGCAGTTGGTGGTGCAGCTGGCGTTCGAGATCACGATGTCGTCGCCGGTCAGCGTTTCATGATTGACGCCGTAGACGATGGTCTTGTCCACGCCGGTCGCGGGCGCGGAGACGATGACGCGCTTCGCGCCGGCGGTCAGGTGCGCGCTCGCCTTCGCCTTGTCCGCGAAGATGCCGGTGCATTCCAGCGCGATATCGACGCCCAGCTTCGCATGCGGCAGATTGGCCGGGTCGCGCTCGGCGGTGACGGTGATGCGCTTGCCGTCGACGACCAGGGCATCGCCATCGACGCTCACCTCGCCGGGGAAATTGCCGTGCACGCTGTCGCGCTTGAACAGCAGCGCATTCGACTTGGCATCGCCCAGATCGTTGATTGCCACCAGTTCCAGATCATGATCGGTGCGCTCCAGGATCGCGCGCGCGACCAGACGACCGATACGACCGAAACCATTAATAGCTACTTTGACAGCCACTGCACTAGCCTCCTGTTTATTTCAGCGCCGCAAGGACTTGCGGAGCAATCTTCTCGGCGGTCAGGCCGAAATGGTCATAAAGGGCGTCGATCGGCGCCGACGCGCCGAAGCTGTCGATGCCGAAGCGCAGCCCCTTGCCGCCGGTGATCGTTTCCCAGCCGAAGGTCGTGCCCGCCTCGATCGACACGGTCAGCGCGTCGCCGGGCAGCAGGTCGGCGCGCCAGGCGGCGCCCTGCGCGAGGAAGCGCGACATGCTCGGCATCGAGACGACATCGGCGCCGATGCCCTCGGCCTCCAGCCGATCCGCGACCGCGACCGCGATCTCGACCTCGGAGCCGGTGGCGACCAGCACCACCTTGCGGGCGGCCTTCGCCCCGCGCAAGCGATAGGCGCCCCGCGCGCTGCGATTTTCCGACGCTTCGGTGCGCAGCTGCGGCAGGTTCTGCCGGGTCAGCGCGAGGATCGAGGGCTTGTCCTCATTTTCCAGCGCCAACTGCCAGCATTCGGCGGTTTCCACCACGTCGCAGGGGCGGAACAGTTCCAGATTGGGGATCATGCGCAGCGTCATCACCTGCTCGACCGGCTGATGGGTCGGGCCGTCCTCGCCGAGGCCGATGCTGTCATGGGTCAGCACATAGACGACGCGCTGGCGCTGCAACGCCGACATGCGGATCGCGTTGCGGCAATAGTCGCTGAACACCAGGAAGGTGCCGCCATAGGGCACCACGCCGCCATGCAGCGCCATGCCGTTCATCGCGGCGGCCATGCCGAATTCGCGGATGCCGTAATAGACGTAGCGGCCGGAATAATCGTCCTTGGTGAAGGGCGCGGTCGCCTTGGTCTTGGTGTTGTTGGAGCCGGTGAGGTCGGCCGAGCCGCCGATCATCGCCGGGATCGTCTCGGTGAGCGGGCCGAGCGCCATTTCGCTCGCCTTGCGGGTCGCGACCTTCTGCGGGGCGGCGATCAGGCCGTCGATGAACGCCCTGGTCGGCGTCGCGGCGTCGAGCTTGCCCGCCATCTGCGCCTCGAACTCCGCCTTGCGGGGGGAAGCCGCGAGGCGCGCTTCCCATTCGGCCTTGGCGGCAGCGCCGCGACGACCCGCCTGCTCCCATTCCGCCTTGATATCGGCGGGGATTTCGAACGGCGCATCGCTCCAGCCCAGTTCGGCGCGGGCGGCGGCGATTTCCTCCGCGCCCAGCGGCGAGCCGTGGACATTGTGGCTGCCCTGCTTGTTGGGCGCGCCCTTGCCGATGATCGTCCGGCAGGAAACGAGCGACGGGCGCGGATCGGCGGCGGCCTCGGCCAGCGCGCGGCGGATATCCGCGAAATCATGGCCGTCGCATTCCGTCACATGCCAGCCCGACGCGCGATAGCGGCCCGGCACGTCCTCGCTCGACGACAGCGACACGTCGCCGTCGATGGTGATGTTGTTGTTGTCCCAGAGGACATTGAGGCGACCGAGGCCCAGTGTGGCCGCAAGGCCCACCGCCTCATGGTTGATGCCTTCCATCAGGCAGCCGTCGCCCGCGATCACCCAGGTGCGGTGGTCGACCAGATCGTCGCCATAGACGGCGTTCAGATGCCGCTCGGCCATCGCCATGCCGACCGCCATCGCGAAGCCCTGCCCCAAGGGACCGGTCGTGCATTCGACGCCCGGCAACTCGAAATTTTCCGGGTGGCCGGCGCAGGGGCTGTGCAGCTGGCGGAAATTGCGGATGTCCTCGATCGTCGGCCGGGCATAGCCGGTGAGGTGGAGCAGCGCATAGATCAGCATCGAGCCATGGCCCGCCGACAGCACGAAGCGGTCGCGGTCGGCCCAGCGCGGATCGGCGGCGTCATATTTCAGATAGTCGCGGAACAGCACCGTCGCGACGTCGGCCATGCCCATCGGCATGCCGGGATGACCGCTGTTCGCGGCCTGGACCGCATCCATCGCCAATGCCCGGATCGCATTGGCCAGCTTCTGCTCGGGAACGGTCATCGGAAAAGGCTCTCACTCTTGGACTGGTCAGGAATGACTCCGCGCGGCGCGAAGTGCGCGAGTCGATGGCTTGGGGTTCCTTTGTCGCGGCGGGGCCGAATCGTCAACCGCGGCAACCACGAATCTGCAACTCGCGCGCTTCGTGCGGCAAAGCTTGTGCGGGCCGCCGCTCCCTTGCTATGGTCCTTCCATGCCCAGTCCCGCCCTGCTGCAAGCGATCAACCGCCTCGATCAGGCAATCAGCCGCGCCGAAGCCGCATTCCAGGAAGCCAGAAGCCGCGCGCGGCGGAATGCCGACCGGCGCGACGCCCTCATCACCGAAGCGATGACGGAGATAGACGAGTTGATGTCCGCGCTGCGGGAGAATGGCGATGGCTGAGGTGACGCTGACCATCGGCGGCCGTCAATATGACGTCAACTGCCGCGACGGGGAGGAAAGCCACCTCCTCCGGCTGGCGGAGATGATCGACGCCAAGACGATGACGGCGCGCAAATCCTCGCCCGGCCTGACCGAGGTGCGGCAATTGCTGTTCGCCGCCGTGCTGCTGGCCGACGAGGTGCACGACCTGCGACTGGAGCGGAACAAGGGCCAGTCCTCGCTCAACCTGCCGCCGATCGACGACAGCGCCGCCGAGGAGATGATGGCGGGACGCCTCAACGCCCTCGCCGCCCGAATCGAAAAGCTCGCGGAGAAGCTTGCGGAAAGCGACGGGGCATCCTAGATGGAGGACGGCGGGTACTGCCCGGCACGAGCTTTAGCGAACATCCCTGAGGCGATAAAGACATCCAAGGGGACTGTCCCTGTCCGGGCCCTGGCCCGATGCACATGGTTCCCACCTGACGTTGAGGCGTCAGAGGATATTCCAGCAAACGACCACGGCGGTCCCGCCACCCGCCCTTTTGGTTTCATATGGGCCTGCGAAAGGCGCCTTTCTGCGCTTCGGCGCTCACGGGCCATAAGCCCGCTGCGCTCCGATGCTCGAAAATCACCCTTCTCGGCTCCATCTGAAATCAAAAGGGCGCGTCTCCCTTGGTCCGACAAGACAGGAAGTTTTCACCATGTCTGATACAGCCGGTTCCGACATGGCGGACAAGGATGCCGCGCGGCAGGCGGCGCGGGCGGCGCGCAGGGCGTTCGTCGCCGCGCTCGATCCGATGGCGCACCGCCTCGCCTTTCATGCGCTGCCCAGTCCGATTCGCGCGCTGATCGCCGATTGCGCGACCGTCGCCCTTTATTGCCCGGTCGGGGACGAAGCCCCCGCGCTGCGTCTCGCCAAAGCCTTGCTGACCGAGGGCAAGACGCTGTGCCTGCCCCATGTGGTCGACCGGATGGGCACCATGGAATTCCGCCAATGGGCGCCCGGCGACGAGCTGGAGCAGGGCAGCTTCGGCACGCTCCACCCGCCCCGCTCGGCCCCGCTGCGCGAGCCCGATGCGATCTTCGCGCCGCTGGTCGCCTTCGACGCGCGGCTGATGCGGCTGGGCCAGGGCGGCGGCTATTATGACCGCGCCTTCGCCCGCCATGAAGGGGCGATCCGCATCGGCCTCGGCTGGTCGGCGCAGGAAATCGCCCATGTCCCCGCCGACCCGTGGGACGTGCCGCTGCATCGCGTAATGACGGAGCGCAGCATATTCGCGCCCGCGCAGGGGGAGGATCTGCCTTGATCGAACCGCACAAGCCGAGCTGGCGCAAGCCCGCGGGCATGTTCATGATCCTCGGCCTGATCGCGCTGTGGGCGTTCATCATCGGCAGCTTCTCCCGCCAGATCGGCGGCCTGCCGGGCTGGGCGCAAATCCCCATTTATGTGGTGAGCGGCATCGTCTGGATCGCACCGCTGAAACCGCTGCTGCTGTGGATGGAAACCGGACGCTGGCGGATCTAGGCACCGCAGCGCCCCAATTCCCTCCATATCGGAGCAATATGCGGGCGAAAGCCGTCGCAATCGGATCAAGCCGGGAATAGCGGCCCCGCGGCCCTCCTCTAAACCTGTCCGCATGACCGTTCGGACCCTTTCTGCCTTTCTGGCGGAGCTTTTCCAATGCCGCGAAGGCGACCCGGAAATGGCCGCCATCCTGTTCGCCGATCATCGTTCCCACATCATCGACACCCGGATCATCGAGGGCGCGCCGGATATGCTGATCCTGCCCGTCAGGCAGATATTGCGCGACAGCCTGACGATGCGGGCACGGCAGATCGTGATGATCCACACCCATCCTTCGGGCGACCCACGCCCCAGCGAGCACGATGTCGCCGCCACCCGCCTGCTCTGCGCCCATCTGCGCCGGCAGCGGCAACGGCTGATCGATCATATCATCCTAAGCCGGAATCTTTATTTCAGCTTCCGCGCCAATCATATGCTATAGGAAAGCGTGGATTTTCGGGCGTTCACCGGTGCCCGTGCGGGCATGAGACGAAGAAATGCGGTGCGGCGGACAGAAAATGCCATGAGGGGTGTTGACAGCCAACCGCCCCTCCCATAGATGCCCCTCCACACCGAACGCGGGTGTAGCTCAGTTGGTTAGAGCGCCGGCCTGTCACGCCGGAGGTCGCGGGTTCGAGCCCCGTCACTCGCGCCATTTTCCCTGATCGATACAGCAGGAAAATGGCGCACCCGCCTTCCTCATTTCCATCATGAACGACGCGCCGCCCCGAAGCGTACGGGCGCCTGCTCCCCATTCTCGCAGCGATCCCCTTCGCCGCAATCGGGGGCCGCGCCTGCCGTCGCGCGGCCCTGCGGCCTCCTACACGGCGACCGGCGCCGCGATATGGGCCTGCGGCGCATAATCCGTCACCTCGAAATCCTCGATCCGATAGTCGAAGATGCTGTCCGGCCGCCGGTTGATGCGCAGCTTCGGCGCGCCGCCGGGCGTGCGGGACAATTGCTCGTCCACCAGCGCGGCATGGTTGAGATAGAGGTGCACGTCCCCGCCCTGCCAGACGATCTCGCCCGGCTCCAGATCGCATTGCTGCGCCAGCATCCGGGTAATCAGCGCCAGGCCGAAGATGTTGAACGGCACCCCCAGCACCAGATCGGCGCTGCGCTGGAACAAGAGGCCGGACAGCCGCCCGCCCGACACGTGGAACTGATAGGTCATGTGGCAGGGCGGCAGCGCCATCCCGGCGATCTCCGCGACGTTCCAGCCGGTGAACAGCAGGCGGCGCGATCCGGGGTTGGCGCGGATCGCCTCGACCAGATCGGCGATCTGGTTATGCCCCTGCTCGGCCCGGCGATAAAGGCCGTCGCCCGCCGCCTCATAGCGCGGCCAGTTCACCCATTGCGCGCCATAGACCGGCCCCAGATCGCCCCATTGCTCGGCAAAGGCGGGGTCGGCGACGATTCGCGCCTCGAACGCGTCGCGCTCGATCTCTTCCCCCGTTGCGCGGCGATATTTGTCGAGCGGCCAGTCGGTCCAGATGTGCACGCCCTGCTCCACCAGCGGGCGGATATTGGTGTTCCCGGTGAGGAACCAGAGCATTTCCCGCACGGCGACCTTCCAATAGACGCGCTTGGTCGTCAGCAGCGGCACCGCATCGTCGCGCAGGGAAAAGCGCATCTGCGCGCCGAACACCGACCGGGTGCCCACGCCCGTCCGGTCCACGCGCTCGTCGCCCGTGTCCCGGATTTGGCGCATCAGGTCGAGATATTGCTGCTCATAATGTGCTGGACCCGCCACGTCGTTCCTTTCCCCGCTCACCGATGCCCTTCCCCATGCGCCGTTTGCGCGGGGAGCGTCAACCGCCCTGTCACAACCCGGCCCATGGAACGCCCAGCCCCAGCCTGTGGCGCGCGGCCGTCAGCGCGCCGACGACGATCAGGAACAGCAGCGTCCCGCCCGTATCCTGCCGCCCGAAGGCGATGCCGAGCGCGCGCTGGCGCAGGCTCGCAAGGCTCATGTGGAGGAAGCGCCCCGCCTCGCTCGCCACCAGCGCGGCGGTCGCGCCGGCAAGGCCGTAATGGTGGAAACCCGGCGGCATGAAGAGGCACAGCAGTGCGATGCGCACGCCATTGGCGTAGCTGATGGTGCTGGCCTTGCCCAGCCCCAGCAACGCGACCTCGTTGAGCTGCGCCAGCACCGTGCACCATGCGGAGAGGAGCAGCAGGAAGAGGATCGGCCCGGCGGCGCGATAGCGGTCGTCATAGAGGATATCGATCGCGATGTCGGCCCCGGATGCGACGGCGCCGATCCCGCCGGCCGCCACCGCCACGATCAGCAGGCGGACACGGGCGAATTCCCGCAGCGCGGCTTCGTCGCGGCTCGCCTTCAGCCGGGCGATCAGCGGAAAGAACACGCGATAGCCCAGCCGCCCGGCGAGGCTGCCCGGCAGGTCGGAGATGTTGCGCGCGATGCCGTAAAGCCCCAGCGCCTGCATCGGAGCCATCCGGCCGATGAACAGGCGGTCGATATAGGTCGACGCGTAGTTGAGCAGCGAGGACGCCATGATCCATTTGCCGAAGCCGAGAATCTCGCGCACATGCTGCCGGTCCAGCAGCAGGCGGTGCGCCGGGTGCGGCAGGCGATAGCTCAGCGCGGAGCGGGCGGCGATCGACAGCAGCATGCCCCAGATCAGCGCCCAGACCGTCGGCATCAGCAGCGCCAGCCCGACGCAGAGCAGGAAATTGATGACCTCCGCCTGCAATTCGAACAGGTTGCGGCGGCGCACCTCCAGGGTCTTGACCAGCACGAAGATCGATGTCGAGGCCAGTGAATTGAGCAGCGGCGCGCAACTGACGACGAGGAAGATCGTGGGATCGAGCCGGTAAACGGCGCTGAGCCAGGGTGAGAGGGCCGCGAACAGCAGCGACAGCAACAGCCCGCGCACGATCTGCATCGTCCAGGCGGTGTTGAAGAAGCGCGGCGTCAGGCCGTGGCGGTGATTGACGATATTCTGCTCGATGCCGACATCGGTCAGCAATTCCATACCGATGCGGATGCTCTGCACCACCACCATGACGCCGAAGATTTCCGGCGCCAGCAGCCGCGCCAGCAGGACGGTGGACGCGATCTTCAACAGGAAGGAAGCGCCGAAGGCGCCCGCCGTCCACATGATCTTGTGCAACAGCGAAGTCCGCTCGCCGCCGCCCGCCGCCGCCGATCCGCCTTCAGTCATGGAAAGGCCGCTTCCTGATCAACCGCTCACTATCCTTGCCCCTCGGACCGGCATTCGCCCTAACCCACTCGCTCCTCTTCGCCAAGAGGCCCTCTTGCCGGACGAAGGCGGCTGACCCAAAACAGGATGCTGCCGCCGCGCCGCGCTTGACAGGGCGAAAACCGGGCTGTCATAGCCGGGAAGGCGAACGGGACGGGAGCGTGCGGCGTTGAAAATCCGGTCGATACACTATTGGCGGGTGGTCGCCGCGCTGATGGTCGTCGTCGCCCATACCCTGCTGCATCCCCTGCCCTTCCCCACCCCCTCGCTGCGGCGGCTCGGTTCCTTCGGCGTGCTGCTGTTCTTCGTCATCAGCGGCTTCATCATGGTCTACACGACCGGCAAGGCGAATTTCGACCCGTGGAGATTTTTGCGCCGCCGCATGGAGCGCATCGTGCCGCTCTACTGGCTGGTGACCTTCGCCGTCGCGGCCCTTGCCATCGCCGCGCCCTGGCTGCTCAAGAATACGGAATTTTCCGTCCGCCAGCTGATCCTGTCCTGCCTGTTCATCCCCTATGCGCGCGGCGACGGGGAGATCGTGCCGCTGATGAAGCTGGGCTGGTCGCTCAATTACGAGATGTTCTTCTATCTGGTCTTCGCCTGCGCCAGCCGGCTGCGGGCGGCGGCGCGGGTGGCGGCGGTCACCGGCGTCTTCCTGCTGCTGGTGCTGTTGGGCACGGCGATTGGCGGCGGCGGCGCCATCGTCACCTTCTTCACCCAGCCGGTGATCCTCTCCTTCTGCGTCGGCATGGGAATCGGCCTCTGGTATCTGCACGGCGGCATGGACAGGGGGAGCCCGGCGGCGCCGGTGCTCGCAATCGCGGCGGCGGGGCTGATCGCCGCGGGGTTCCTCATCCCCACCGCCAGCGCGATCAATCCGGCGACGGACGGCCTCTTCACGCTGGCGGCGGCGGCCATGCTCGTCCTCGGCCTGCGCGTCGAACACAGGCTTCCGGCCTCGCCGGCGGGGCTGCTGCTGGGCGATGCGTCCTACGCCATGTATCTGGTGCACATGTATGTGGTGGGCGCCGTCATCCTGGTCGGCCAGCGGCTGGGGCATGGCTCCGCCGCCCTCGACCTGCTGCTGACGATCGGCATCACGATCGCCGCTTCGGTCCTCATCCATCTGCGGATCGAACGGCCCATCGGCAAGGCGCTGCGCGGCTGGCGTCCCCGACCCGCCATGGCGCTGGGCTAGAGCATCGTGCGCAAAAGTGGGAACCGGTTTTGCGCTTAAAACGATGCGAAAACAAAAAACTAGAGCGCGCGGCCTGCATCCGATTAAATACAGCGTGCTCTAGGCCAACAGCTGCCGCGCCAATTCCCCGAAGCGCGCGCCGATCCGTTTCCAGCCATAGCGGTCCAGCATATGGTCCCGATAACGCAGGGCGCTGCTTTCCCACTCGTCATAGGGGCGCTGGAAATAGGAGAGGATCGCCGCGCCGACGCTCTCGCCCGTCACCGGCTGGGCGATGGGGGAACAGGGCATGCCTTCGGCCATCAGCGAGGCGATGCCCCCCGCCGCCGACGCGATGACCGGCCGCGCATGGCCGCCCGCGACCATCGCCACGCCGCTTTGCGAATGAAAATCCTTGTACGGCATCAGCAGCGCATCGCACCGCGCGATCAGATCCGGCAGGGCTTCCTCGCCGACATAGCCGACCTCCAGATCGACCGCATCGCCGGCGGCCTCGGCGGCGTGGCGAATCTCGGCCAGATAGGCCGCCTCGTCCCGGTGCCCGCCGCCCCGGATCAGCAGCGCGAGCGGCCCGGCCATCGCCGCGCGGGCGAGCCGGACGCCCTCGATCGCCTCGACTATCCCCTTGTTGGACCGCAGCGTGCCGAACAGCAGCAGCACCCCCTGCCGGGGCAAGGGCGCCGCCCGGTCGGCCGCGACGATGCCATGGTCGATCACCGCGACAGGGCCACGAAAATCCGGCAATTCCCGCATCAGCACTTCGCGCGTCGGCTCGCTCAGCACCACCAGCGCATGGGACAGCCGGTGCGTCCCATGCCATGCCGCCCGTTCCACGGCGCGCAGAAAGGGCGGGAGATGCCAGGCATGCGGCAGCGGATCGTGCACGACGAAAATGATCCGCGCCCCGCTCAATCGCAGCAGCAGCAGCATCGCCAGCGCAAAGGGCAAGGGGTCCATGATCGTGACGACGAACACCCTGTTGGCCAGACGCGCCCGCGCCAGCAGCAGGAAACCGGCGGCGATCCGGCTGAGGCTGAGCACGGCATTGCGCAGCCGCCCGGCGCCCGGCCGCTCATGCGGCTGGCGCAGGCGGCGCAACCCGTCCATCGGGCGCTCCAGCTTCGGGTCGGAAGAGCGGGGCGCGACGAACGTCACCTCCAGCCCCGCCTCGGCCATGCCGCGCGCCAGTTCGCTGGCGTAGAGGCCGGTCCCCGATGCCCGCCATGCGCGGGTGAAGAGGCAGAGCCGCATCGGGGAAGCCGCCGCGCTATCCATCGATCGAGGCTGTCGGCCGCAAGGCCAGATCGCGCACGGTCATCGCATAGCTTTCGGGCGCGCTCGCCCGATAGACGCCGATCTTGAAATAGGGGCCCTGCCGGTCGTTGAACCCGAACGGCCCGTCGTGAGAGGCGATCAGGCGGTCGTCCCGCCAGACGCGGACGGCCCCGGTCCCGCCCCGGTCGAACCGCACCCTTATCTTCATCCGATAGGGATGGCCCCGGCGGATATCCTCCTTGTCCTTGTACAACGGAATATACAGGAAGCCGTCCGGCGGCGTGATCTCGACCGGGGAGGACCGCGCCGCGATGACCATCTTCTCTCCCTCCATATACAGGCCGAAGGGCGGGCTGTGCCCCTGTTCGCCGGGGTCGAAGGTCGACTGGATCTGCGCCAGCGTCATCCATTTCGCGCTGTTCGCCGCGCCCGGCGCGATTTCCAGGCTGAAGCCGATCTCGTAGGTCTGACCGAAGGCCAGCTTCATCCGGTCATAGGCTTCGGACCGTTCCTTGCTCTCGGCTCCCATGTCGCCGGGCAGTTGGTCGCCCTGCCGCACCTCGAAACGGTAGCCGCGCTCGACCGGGGTCGCGCTCCACGCCGCATCGACATTCTGGAAGGAGAGATCAGGCGTTGCGGGCGCACCGGAAGGCTGCGCCTGATCGGGCATCAGCGCATGGCAGGCCGCCGCGACCGACAACCCGGCAACCAGCGCGATCAGACCGTGGAAATAGCTTTTCCGCATGCTCACTCCTCGCCGCCATGGCCTTCATCGGGTCCGGTCCGCCGCATCCGGGGCTGCGGCTTGAACGCAAGCGGATGAAGGCCGGTGCTCCCCACCGGTTTCACCCGGCGCAGCTGGATCCATCCCGCGAACATGAACGCGACAAAAAGGCTATTGTTTTCAATCATGAAGGAGGGGCTTATAATTCCCTGAATGCCGTACACCATCGCTATCATGTGAAGCGCCATTCTTTCGGGATGGGTCGAGCCGAAGCGGATCGGCAGGCGCTGCACGATCATGAACCAGGTCAGCAGCACATAGACCGCCAGCCCGCCGATGCCGAAAACGAACAGCGGCCCGATCGGCCCCAGATCGGTGGGATAGACCGAATAGAAGCTCGGCGAGCGCAGATAGGATTGCAGCGCCATGTTGCTGCCCGCGACACCCACGCCGGTCAGCCAGTGATCCAGCACGAACGGGGTGATGTGGCGATAGGCGAGCAGGCGGGCGAACCCGGACGCATCGTCGACGAAATAGGCGAAGGGTTCCCAGTCGGGAATGACAAGACCCGCCAGCAGCACCAGATAGGCCGCGACCAGCACCCCGAAGATCAGCCAGCGCACCAGCGGATTGAGCAGCCGGGCGGACCGCATCACCAGCACCAGCAGGAAGATGACGAGGAACGTTCGGTAATTGCTGAGCCAGATCGCCAGCACGGAAAGAGCCATCAGCGGTATCCGCACGATCAGGCTGCCCCTGCGCCATTCCATCATGAAGAAGAAGAGGAACGCGCCGAAGGCCGGGGCGAACAACAGGCGCACGCCGCGTTCATAATCGCCCTGCTTCAGGATATGCGCACCCGCGCTCTGCGCCGCGTTCATGATCTGGGAATAGCCCAGCGTATAGATCAGGACATAGGCGGCGGAGATCCAGACCAGATAGCGCAGGCTGCGGTCGATCGACACGCGCGAACGGGCGAGCGGCAGAAAGGCCAGCGCCGGGAAATAGGCGAAGATCGCGTTGAAATTCACCGCCGACCCCGACAGCCGGACGAAGTTGAGATGGGCGAGGACGAACATCGCTATCACCACGACCCCCGCGACGAAGGCCGGGAAATAGCGCTGGCCGGTCAGGCAGAGCGGCAGGAAGATCGCCACGGACGCCACCATCACGGCAAGGGCGAGCATATCCGCATCGGGATGGATCAGCTCGCCCAGCCCCGACGCCTTCAGCACCACCGCCACCAGCACGACGAACACGGCGCACCGCATCGCCATGCCGCCCGGCCGCTGCCTCCATCGAGAATTGCGCCTCAGAAACATTGCCGTCCCGTCGCCTTTCCGCCGCTATCCATCAGCGCCCGGCCGCCGGGCGGAAAGGGAAGGCTGGGGCCGTCATTGCGCTTTTCCCGGCAGGCGGGAACCGCGCGCAGGGCCACGCTCTCTTATCATGCCGCGCAGCTGATCCAGCAGCACATGCCGCAAAACCACAAGCCCGCCAAGCCAGAACGCCGCGCCCAGCGCGACCGCCGCGGCAAGGCTCGCCGGCGCAAGATCGGCGGCCCGCCGCCCGGCAAAGCAGACGAGCAGCAGCGCGGGCAGACAGGCGAGCAGCGTCAGCACGAGGCCGCGCCGATAGCAGCGGAGGAAATCCCGCCCGGTCGTGTCGGTCATCCGGTGCAGGTGCCGCCGGTACAGCGCCACCGCCAGCAGCGCATCGACGATCCGCACCGCCGCCGCCGCCTCCAGGCTGATGAAGCAGGCCGCGACGAACAGCGCGAAGGTCAGCGCCGAGCGGATATATTCTATGCGGGTGAGGATGGCGAGGCGATCCTTCGCGGCGAAAATCTCCCATGTCATGGAAATGGAGATCTGGATCATCGACGCGATCAGGATCATCGACAGCGCGGGCGCGGCGGGCACCCATTTCTCGCCGAAGATCAGCTTCAGCGCGGGCGCGGCCAGCACCGCCCCGCCGGCGAATACGGGCCAGAGCAGCCCGGTGGTGATGTCGAGGCTTTGCAGATAGCGGTCGCGCAGGGAGATGCCCTGCCGGTGCAGCCGCGCGAAATCGACCAGCATCACCCGGCCGATCAGCGTGTGCAGATTGACCCAGAGCACGGTGTTCAGCGAGCTGGCGCGGAAGAACAGGCCCATCGTTTCCAGCCCCTGCACGCGGGCAAGGGCGATTTCCGACAGGCGCGACGAGGCGGTGTTGACGCCCGCCACCGCCAGCATCTGCATGCCGAAACCGCCGATCCGCCGCCAGGAACGAAGGCTGAGGCGCAGCCGGATGAAAGGTGCGCCGAGAATATTGGTGAGGATCAGCGTCGCCGCGCCCGTCACCCACTGGCCATAGGGCACGCTCATATAGCTCCAGCCGCGCAGCGCCAGCAGGATCGTCGCCAGCGCCCCGGCCAGCGCGCCCGCAATGCCGATGACCGCGATGCGGGCGAACTGCCCCTCCCGCTCCATCCGGGCGGCGGGGAGGAAGAAGAAGATCGAGAAGAGCGGCGTCACCGCCATCGCCTGCAACACATGACGCACCCCCTCTTCCCGCAGGAACGCGCCGCCGAACAGCGCGAACAGCAGGATGGCGAGCGACAGCCCGATGGTGATGAGCGCGTTCATGGTGAAGGCGGTCGCCTCCACCGCCTCGCTCAGAACCTCCTCGCGGATGATGAGCGCCTTCAGCCCCGCCGCCTGGATCAGCGACAGCAGCGCGACCACCGACAGGGCGAAGGCGTAGATGCCCGCCTCATGGACCGACAGGCAGCGCGCCAGCACCACCTGCGCGACGAACTGGAACAGCACGGTCAGCAGCTGCGCGCCGCCCATCCAGGCGAAGGAGGACCGGACCGACCGCATTCAGCCTTCCTCTGCGCGCAGCGGCGGCGCCTCGGCCAGCGTCACCGCCGCCAGCGGCAGGGTCGGCGGGGTGCGGGGGCGCAGGAACCCGGCGATCGTCGCCAGCGCGATGCCGTTCCACGCCACGAAGGTATAACAGGCGAGCGGCAGCGACCGCCTGCGCGCCAGCAGGAACGCCAGCGGCAAGATCAGCAGGATCGCGCCCCAGGGCCAGAACGCCCCGGCCAGCAGCAGCGCGGCGAGCAGGCACCACCAGAAGATGACGACGAGGCTGTTGCGAATATGCCCGAAACCGCGCAGCAGCGCGGGAAACCACGGCTTGCCCAGCGCCGCGCGCGCCACCTGCCCGGCCCCGCCCGCATAGCCCGACCGCAGACGGCGCCACAAAAGGGCATAGCCCGGCATCGCATGGCCGAAATGATCGACCGCATGGATGGGAATGCGCGCCAGCCGCCACCCCGCCGAGCGCAGCCGCCAACCGAGGTCCAGCTCCTCGAACGCGCGCAGGTTGCGGTCGGCGAAATAGCCGACGCTTTCCACTGCGCTGCGCCGGTAGAGCCCGCCGCCGTCGAGATGGCCGACCGCCTCCCCCTGCGGCCGCAGCCGGGCGGCGGCCTGCGCGCGAATCGCGAATTCGGAATTGGCGATCGCCCGCTCGCGCAGTTCGCCGCCGACCCCGGCGATATCGGGGTTGCCTTCCAGATGGGCGATGGCGGCGGGCAGGAAGGCCGGGTCGAGCAGCATGTCGCCGTCGAGCAGGTAGAAATAGCGCCCCCGCGCCTCCTGAAAGGCGAGTTGCGCCCCCGCACCGCAGCAACGATCCTCGCGCCGGGCAAGCTGGACGATGCGCACCGGGAACTGCCGGGCGATCGCGACGGTCGCATCGTCCGATCCGCTGTCGGCGAGCAGCACTTCTCCCCCGCATAATCGCGCGGCGGCGACCGCATGGCGCAGGGTTTCGGCGATACGGTCCTGCTCGTTCAGCGCCTTTATGGCGACAGTCAGGGGCAATGGGCCGTCAGTCCGATCTGGTGCCACGCATCCCCGCATATGCTAAATCCGATATTGCTCTGCACTATGACAAGGCAAGAGGACTCGCAATCCCCTTGATGGAGCGCTAGGGCTTTGCATCCCGGAACGAGGCAGGTTTCGGACGAATGGCGGAGGGAGACACGGAAAAGGGCATGACGCACCCCGGCACCGGACCGAGCGCCGCCCCGGCGCGGCCGTCCCCCGTCATCCTGTTCGCCACCCATGCCGCCCCCGGCGGCATCCGCGAATTGTGGGAAAGCCTGGAAGAGGGCCTTGCCGCGCGCGGATACGACGCCCGGCTGTGGGCGCTCTACCGCCATGAGCAGGAAGAAGCGCCGGCGGACGGGCGAGAGCGCTGGTCCCATGTCGTGCCCCATTCGCGCGGCGGGCCATGGGGCGCGGCCCGGCGGATCGCCGCCCTCGCCGCCTGGCTGCGGCGCACGCGCCCCGCCGTCATCCTGTCGGCGATGCCGCTCGCCAATATAATGCTGGCGCCGCTGGTCCGCCTGTTCAGCCCCGCGACGAGAATCATCGAAACCCACCACACGCCGCTCGGCACCTATCATCCGCTGCTCCGCCGCCTTGCCCGCGCCAGCGGCAGGGCGCCGCAGGTCGCCACCATCCTCTGCGTGTCCCGCGCGGTCGCCCGCTCGCTCGATCTGCCGCCCGCGCTCGACACGGCGAAATGCCGCGTCGTTCCCAATGCGATGGCGCCCGGTGTCGAGGCGCAGCTGGCCGCGCTCGCCCCCGCGGGGCCGCGCAGCGCTTCGGGCGGGCTGGTCTGCGCGGTGGGGCGGCTGACCGAACAGAAGAATTTCCCGGCCCTGATCCGCGCCGCCGCCCTCGTCCCCGGCCTGCGGGTGGAGATCATCGGCGGCGGGCCGGACGAAGCGGCGCTCGCCGCGCTGATTGACGAACTGGGCGTTGCCGATCGCGTCAGCCTGCTCGGACAGCTTCCGCGCGCGCAGACGCTCGCGCGGCTGGCCCGCGCCGACATTTTCGTGCAGGTCAGCCGCTGGGAAGGGCACAGCCTCGCGCTGATCGAGGCCGCCAAGCTCGCCCTGCCGCTCGTCGTGTCGGATGTTCCGGTGCAGGTCGAAGGCATCACGGCGCGCGACGGAACGCGGTGCGGACTGATCGCCGCAGTGGACAATCCCGCCGAAATTGCCGAAAGGATAAGCATGCTGATCGACAGCCCCGACCATTACCGCCACTGGAGCGCGCTTTCCCGCAAGCTCGGCGGCGATCACGGTTTCGATGCGCTGTGCGACAGCTATGCCGCGCTGATCGAGCAGGCCGCCTTCCCCTCATGAAACGGCATCGCTCCCCCGGCTTCCGAGCCGCCCGCTGGCCCTCCTATTTCACGGACAAGGAATTCACCGCGTCATGAGCAGCCCCGAAGGCGAAAAAAGGAAAATCGGCGCGCCCGTCAACCAGGGACTGATGCAGGCGGGCTTCTTCCTCCTCGTCCTGCTCTCGCTTCTTTCCCCGTTCATGATCCTGTCGGATCTGCCGGGCATGGGCGAAAGCAGCCCGATACGGCAGATTTCCTATCTCGTCGTCTTCATCCTGCTGCTGGTCGCCGTCCGGCCGGATGCGGACCTGTCCCGCCTGCAACCGGTGCAATGGCCGATACTGGCGGCGCTCGCCTGGTGCTGGCTGAGCCTCGTCTGGGCGATCGACAAGGGCTCGGCCATCCGGCACCTGATCCTCACCACCATCGTGCTGTGGAGCATCTTTCTCTGCGTCGCGCATCTGAAGCTCGACCAGTTGCTGCTGCTCGTCCGCGCCGCGCTGCTCCTTCTCGTTGCGCTCAACTATCTCGTGCTGCTGGTCGATCCGGGCTTTGCGATCCACTCGACCAACGACATGATCGAATTGCGGCTCGCGGGCGACTGGCGCGGGATGATGATGCACAAGAACTATGCCGGGGCGCTGATGGCGATGGCGGTCCTGTTCTTCACCTTCCACGCTCGCGGAATGTGGCCCGCATTGCGCATCGGCGCGATCGCGGCGGCGGGCTTCTTCCTGCTGCATTCCACGTCCAAGACCTCGGTCGGCATGGTCGTCACCGCGATACTGGTCGGCCTTCTGATGCGGCATTACCGTTTCCGCTACCGGCCGCTGATGGTCTGCCTGCTGACGAGCCTCGGCATCGGGGTGGTCGTGCTCAATTTCATCTATCACAACCCGCTGAAGCAGCAATGGTCGAAGCCGGACATGTTCACCGGGCGCACGCTGATCTGGGACATGATGGTGCGCTATTGGCAGGACCACCCGTGGCTCGGGTCGGGGTTCGGTTCCTTCTGGAACATCGGCGACAATTCCCCCGTCTATAAATATGGCAAGGGCTGGGTGACGACCATCGGCACCGGCCATAACGGCTATCTCGACCTGCTGGTGCAGACCGGCATCATCGGCGCGGTGCTGGTGATCGGCGCCTGCATGGTCTGGCCGCTGGTCCGCCTGCTGCTGGGCAAGTCCAACAGCGGGGAGCGCGCGGCGTTGCTGACGGCGGTGATGGTGTTCTGCATCGGCCATAACTTCACCGAATCCTCGATCTTCGACCGCGACGCGATCATCAATATGTTCCTGATGCTGACCGTCGCGCTCATCCTGAAGGGGGAAGGCCAGCCCTCGCGCCGGGTATCGGGCTTCTCCTTCCACCGCTCCGTGGCGGCGACATAGGCGCGGCGGCGGGGGCAAGGCGGGTGAAAAGGCTTCTCGTCGTCCAATATGCCGGGGATTATCGCCAGGCATGGCGGCAGATCGCGGAATCCGGAACGGAAAACTATCAGGCGCATCGCTATGTGCTCGACAGCATGGCGGGGCTGGCGCGCGATCATGGCGCGGCGGGGCTGCTCTGCTGCCGGACGGAGGAGCGCTATAGCGAGGTCCTGCCCAACGGCGTGACGGTGATCGGCGGCGCGGCGAGCGCGGACCGCGACTGGCGCGACATCGCCGGGCTGATCGAGGCCTTTGCCCCCACCCATCTCGTCCTGCACGGCCCGATGACCCGGCTGCTCGCCTGGACGCTGCAACGCCCCTGGCGGCTGGCCTGCATCTTCGCCGATTCCTTCGAGATCAGCTGGCTGCGCCGCCGCCTGATATATGGCGCGCTGCCCGCGCTGCTGAACCGGCCCAAGGTGGAATGGGTCGCCAATCACGGCGAAAATGCCTGCCGGTCGCTGCGCGCGATCGGCGTCGACCCCGCGAAGATCCGCGTGTGGGACTTCCCCCATGACCGCAAGCCGCACGACCTGCCGCCCCGCACGGGGCCGGGCGATCCCCCCTATGTGATGCTGTATGTCGGCGCGTTGCTCGCTTCCAAGGGGGTAGGCGACCTTATCCGCGCCGTCGCCCTGCTGCGCGGGCGCGGCCTTCCGGTCGAGGCCCGCATCGTCGGCGGCGGGGATCGCGCCCGGTTCGAAGCGCTGGCGCGCAGATGCGGCATTGCCGGTCATGTCCACTTCACCGGCACCCTGCCCAATGCGCAGGTCGCCGAGGAAATGCGGCGCGCCGCGCTGGTCGCCGTGCCGAGCAGGCACAGCTATCCCGAAGGTTTCCCGCTCACCGTCTATGAAGCGCTCTGCTCGCGCACGCCGATCGTGGCGTCGGATCATCCGATGTTCGCGGGCCATCTGGTCGACGGGCGCACCGCGACCGTCCATGCCGAGCGCAATCCCCGCTCCCTCGCCCTCACCGCCGAGCGGCTGCTGACGGACGCGCCGCTTTATGAGGCGCTGTCGCGGGCGGCCCCCGCCTGCTGGGAAGGATTGCAGACCGACCGCAAATGGGGCGACCTGCTGGCCGACTGGCTTTCCTGCGATAACGGGGCTGCGGCCGGGGGTGACGCAAAAACAGGGTGAAACGGGCGTTAATTAGAACGTTTAGGCCAATATAGGGATTTGGAAGTCATTTTTCTTCGTGGGGGCGCGGAGAAAAAATATGAATTCCACATCCGCCTTGTATCTGAACGCCATTGCGGTGGCCGGCGCGGCCTTGCTGCCGGTTCCGGCGCTGGCCGGCAATGCCGCCCCCGCCTTTCTGCCCATCGGCGAGATGGCGGACGCGCCGGCGGGCTTTGCCGAAATGTGCGAAAGAGACGCTTTCCTCTGCGATCTGGGCCGGGACGACAGCCTTGCCGATGCGGCGGGCATCCGGTTCGCGCGGGCCGAAGCGGGCATTGGCGGCGATCCGTCGCTGTCCCCCACCGGCGCCATCCGACAGGCGAACGGCAAGGCCGATCGCGGTGAAGCCACCGCGCCGGAAGCCGATCAGGCCCCGATCATCGTCATGGCGCCGCCCGCGCACGATGGGGAGCCCTCACGCAAGCAGCTGTTCAAGATGCTCAAGCAGGTCAATGCGCGGGTGAACCGGGAAATCTATCCGATGGTCGACGAGCGCATCTACGGCGTCGGCGAATATTGGCAGCGGCCGGACCAGAGCCGCCCGATGGGCGATTGCGAGGATTATGCGATAGAAAAGCGCGTGCGCCTGATGGATCAGGGCTTTCCCGCCTCGCGCCTGTTCTACGCGGTGGTCTATCATCCGACCAAGGGGCTGCACACCGTGCTGGTCGCCCGCCTGCCGGACGGCGACTTCATTCTGGACAATATGACGCCGCATATCGTGCGGTGGTCGCAGGCGCGCTTCTCCTGGCTGCGCCAGCAATTGCCGGGCCAGCCCGATCTCTGGGCACGGATCGGCGGCGCGCGGCCGGAAGCGAGCTACGCCCGCGCGGACAACGCCGCTGGCGGCGGGGCGGGCTGAACGCCCCGCTCTCTCCTACCGCGCCAGCGCGCGATAGAGCGCGGCGAAGCTGTCGGCCCCGGCGCGGATCGAGAACACGCGTTGCTGGCGCTCGCGCCCAGCATGGCCCATGCGGCGGCGGCGCTCCGGGTCGGCGAGCAGCGTTTCCAGCGCCCCGGCCAGCGCCTCCGCATCGCCGGGCGGCACCAGCAGCCCGGTTTCGCCCTCGATCACCTGTTCGGGAATGGCGCCGATGCGGGTCGACAGCACCGGCATCGCGCAGGCCATCGCCTCCAATATCGACATGGGCTGGTTTTCCTGCCGCGAGGGCAGGATATAGATATCGCCCTTCCGCAATATGGCGTCCACCTCGGCGGGGCCGACCCAGCCGACGAAATCGACTCGCCCGGCCAGCCCAAGCTCTTGCGCCCGGCGGCGCGCCTTGTCGACCTCCCCATTGCCGCCGATGATCGCGCGCCACGGCCGGGTCCTTATCCTCTCGCTCGACAGCGCCTCCAGCAGGACGTCGGTGCCCTTCCTCTCGCCGACGATGCCCAGCACGACCAGCACCGGCGGCGTCCCTTCCGGGCTGCCCGGCGAGGGCGGCCGGTCGGCGACCCCGTTGGCGATGCGGTGGACCTTTCCGGGCGGCACGCCCATCGCCTCGACAAGGAAGCCCGCCCAATGCCCGCCCATCGCCACCACCGCGTCGGCCCCGCGGAAAAACGCGGCGACCGCCCCTTGCCGGGCGGGGCCCAGCCCTCCGAACCATTCGTCATAGCCGCTGCCGTGCAGGTGCAGCACCAGCCTCGCGCCGAAGCATCGCGCGACACGGGCGAACAGCATCTTGCGCCAGGTCGATCCGCGCGGGGCGATGTTGACATGGGCGACGTCCACCTTCCCCGCCGCACAGAGCGCGGTAAAGCGCGCCAGCGCAAGGGGCACGGAAAGATGGTTGAGCAGGGGCCGCTCCGTCAGCCGCGCCGCATGCCGGCACGCGCGGATATCCGGGTGCCTCCGCTTCAGCTCCTCGTCCAGATTGGCCATGATGCGGCCGATGCCCCCGCGCGAGGCCGCACCCTCGGACAGCAGCAGCGCGACGCCGACCGGCTTTTCCCCAGGCTCGCCCGCCCCCTGCATGGCTGCCCCGGCCTTAGCGCCCGCGCTGGCCGAGCAGGCGGATATGCCCGGCCACGCGATCGAGCAGGTCCTGATGCGCGGCGAGCACCGCATCCCCTTCGGGCCGGGCGAGGTCCTGTTTCAGATAGGCGGAGATTTCCGCCGCATCCTGCGCGACATAGACGCCGCGCCGCCCCTCTAGCGACCCGATCGTCGCCATCTGGTGATCGTTGCGATGCTCGCCGAGCTCCGCCCTGCGCGGAAAGAGGATGACGGGCTTGCCGGTCTTGCGGGCGTTGAGCACCGTGCCGATCCCGGCATGGGAGATGATGAGCCGCGTGTCGGTCAGCAGGCGGTCGAACCGCACCGGCTCGATGAAGCGGTGCCATTCCATATGGGCGGGCCGATAGCTGCCGTCGCCGATCTGCGCCACGAAGGGTTCGTCCGTCTCGGCCGCCAGCGCATCGACGATGCGGATCAGCCGGTCGAACGGCAACTGGGTTCCGACGGTGACGAGTATCAAAGCAGCGCCCCGGCATATTCCGGCCCCGCATCGCCGGAAAGATGCTCCCACTGCGTCATCCAGCGGTCGGCGAACAGCCCGGCGCAGCGCCCGCTCATCGACAGGCGGCCGCTATTGGCGACGCTGTCGAGCCAGATGGTGCGCGCGCCGCTCATCCGCCCGCAGACCAGCACGAGCAGCCCCGGCAGCGCGCCGGTCGTGACGATGACGTCGGGCCGCACCTGCCGCACCAGACGCCAGGCGCGAAAACAGCAGCGGAGCACGCGCAGCGGGCGGCTGCGGTTGCTTTCGGGCAGGTCCAGCACATCGGGAATGGCGTGCCTTTCCCCCAATTGCGGATTGGACGTCGCATAAGTGACGGAAAATTTCTCAAGCGCGGGACGGAGCAGCATCAATTGCTCCCAATGTCCTCCGGCAGAAGAAACGGCCAGCACCCTGATCCGCCTGTCTTCGTCATCGCAGAGGTTACTCAAACAGACCCTTTCCCGGTTTCGCTGGCGGCGGCATTGCCGTTAAAGCCCCATGCACGGCGCAGGATAGACCAGCCGCCGGTGCAGCACAACCGATCCCGACAGGGCGCCACTGTCCTGCGATGAACCAATCGGGACCGGCGCCGTCGATGGCGATTGCGCCGCGCGCGGGAAATTGCTTCAAAGGCCGCATGCCCAAAACCCTCGTCGTCATCGTGAACTGGAATGGCTGGCGCGACAGCATCGCCTGCATCCGCTCCTGCCTGATGCTGGACCGGCCGGTCCGCATCATGCTGTGCGACAATGACTCGGCGGACGGGTCGGTGGACCAGATCCTCGCCTGGGCGAAGGGAGAGGGCGCGCCGCCGGACGCCGCCGCGCCCGTGTCGCTGGACCCCGGCAAAAGGCCGGACGGCGTCGCGCTGATGGAACGGGCCGCCGCCGAACGGGGCGACGACGGCGGCGGCGCGCAGTTGCTGATCGTGCGGACGGGCGGCAATCTCGGTTTTGCGGGCGGCAACAATATCGGCCTGCGCTGGGCGCTGGCGCGCGATTACGACCATGCATGGCTGCTCAACAACGACGCGGTGGCCGCGCCCGATGCGCTGTCCGCGCTGGTCCGGGCGATGGAGGCCCAGCCCGCGCCGGGCATGGCGGGATCGATCCTGCTCGATTTCGAACGGCCCGACCGGGTTCAGGCGCTGGCGGGCGCGATGCGGCGCAAGACCTTCAAGGCGCGCCATCTCGGCACCGGCCTGCCCGCGCGGGAAGCGGAGCGCGCCGATGTCGCCGCGCTGCTGCGGCCGGGCGAGTTCCTCTATCCGGTGGGGGCGTCGATGCTGGTCAGCCGCGATTTCCTGACGCGCGTCGGCCTGATGCGGGAGGATTATTTTCTCTATCATGAGGAAGCCGACTGGGTGCTGCGCGGCGAAGGACTGTTCCCGCTTGCCATCGCGACGGACAGCCGCGTCTATCATCACATGGGGGCGAGCACCGGCTTCACCGAAAATGCAATGTCGCGCGGCGCGGCGGGCTATCTCTATCGCAGCCGCCTGCTGCTCGCCCGTCATTTCGCGCCCCGCAACATGCCCTTCGTGATCCTGCGCATGCTGAAGGACGCCGCCCATGCGGTGCGCCACGGCAATGGCGCACGGGCGCAGGGCATCTTGCGCGCGCTGCTGGGCCGGGTGCGGCCTCCGCAGGGTTAAGCTCACTCGCCGCGCCGGATCAGCCCCCGGCCGCGATGCCCTTCAGCATCAGGCGCAGATTTTCCCGCCAATGGGGGGCCGGACCGCCCAATGCCGCCCATGTCGCCTCCTTGTCGAGAACCGAGAAAGGCGGCCGTCGCGCTGGGGTGGGGAATGCCGATGTGGGAATGGGCAGCACCGGCGCCGCCCCGTCGAGCACGCCGCCGGCCAGCGCTTCCTCCCTTATGGCGACGGCGAAATCATACCAGCTGGCGACGCCGCTGTCGGTGTAGTGATAGACGCCCCGCCGCTCGCCCAGCGCGAGGTTCCAGAGCGCGCGCGCCAGCGCCGGGGCATAGGTCGGCGTGCCGATCTGGTCGGCGACCACGCGCACTTCGGGGCGCACTTCGGGCCGTTCGGCCATCAGGCGCAGCATGGTGCGCACGAAATTCCCGCCCTCCGGCGCATAGACCCACGCCGTGCGCACCACCAGCGCGGTGTCGAGCGCCAGCGCATGGCCTTCCCCGGCCAGCTTGGTGCGGCCATAGGCGCAGAGCGGACGGGTCGGCGCATCGGGCGCATAGGGCGTGCCGGATGCGCCGTCGAACACGAAATCGGTCGATATATGGACGAGCCGCGCGCCCGTCCGGTCCGCCGCCTCGGCCAGATTCGCGACGCCCCCGCCATTGACCGAGAGCGCCAGCGCCTCCTCGCCCTCCGCCCTGTCCACCGCCGTATAGGCCGCCGCGTTGAAGAGGATGTCGGGCCGCTCTTCCGCGACCAGCGCGGCCACGGCGGCCCTGTCGCGGATATCGAGTCCGTCCGACCCCCGGCAGACGAGGCGCGCCTGCGTCGGCGCCGCCGCCTGCAGGCACCGCCCCACCTGCCCGTTCGCCCCGACGATCAACGCCTTCATGCCGTCACCGCTCCCTCGCGCCGCGCCGCAAATGGCCGCCGCCCGCGCAGCGCGTCCAGCAGCGGGCGTTCGACATAATGATAGAAGGGCAGGCTGACGGCGATCGCCGCCAGCGCGATCAGCACCGGGAAAAGCTGCGCCATTGCTCCGCCCCCGACATGATGCGCCGCGACGCGCAGCAGGGCGGAGAGGATCGTCGTGTGCAGCAGATAGGTGGTGTAGCTGGCATCGCCCAGCGCGCTCAGCCATCGCGGCGCGCGCAGACGCCCCTGCCCCTCCAGCACCACCAGCCCCAGCAGGATCAGCGCGCTCGCAAGGCCGAAGCAGAAGGAGGGGAGATAGCCGCCGATCCATCCGCCCTGGGCCGACAGCGCCGCCCCGGCCAGCCCCGCAAGCCCAAGCCCCAGCGCTGCCGCCGCCGCCCTTGCCGAAACATGCCGCCACAGCAGCGCCACCGCGATCCCCATGAAGAATTCCAGATTGAGGAGGTCGAAGGCGACGCTGAAGAAGGTCGGGGAGTCCGCCCCGCGCGACTGGTGGAACAGCAGGATCAGCGCCAGCCACAGCCCCAGCGCCGCCGCCCCCATCCTGCGCGAGGCGAGCAGCAGCACGAACATCGCATAGAAAAAGACTTCGTGGAACAGCGTCCATGCGACCTGCAATGGCGGCATTTCCGGCGTGAAGCGGACGAGCGAGAAGGCGGTCAGCAGATTGGCGGCGGAAAGCGGCACCTCCTGCCGTCCCATGCCCAGCAGCAGCAACGCCAGGAAACCGCAGAGATAAAGCCAGTAGACCGGATAGATGCGGATCGCCCGCCGCCAGAGATAGGTGCCGATCCGGCCCGGCCTGCCGATGTCGCGGCGATGGGCGGAAAAGATGATGAAGCCGCTCAGCACGAAGAAGAAGTCGATGCCGTGCCGCCCCAGCTCCCCCCAGCCGTTCCAGACCGGCATATTCCCGTATCGCGGCAGCGCGAACATGGTCGAGGCATGGTGGAACACCACCATCGCCGCCGCGATGCCCCGCCCCGCCTGAACGGTCGTCATGATGCCGCCGGGCGCGGCGGGCCCGGTCGCGCCGGTGGTTATCGCCACCGTGCCGGTCAATCGAAGACCTTGCAGGCCGCCAGCGGCGCGCCCCGGCTGTCCTTGGCCGACAGTATCGGCTCCATGCCGTCGAGCGGCCAGTCGATGCCGAGCGCCGGGTCGTTCCACAACAGCACATGTTCCTGCGCGGGCTCATAGGGCTCCGTGCATTTGTAGAGGAAATCCGTCCCGTCCTCCAATGTCAGGAAGCCATGGGCGAAGCCGGGCGGAACCCACAGCATGCGATGGTTGCGTTCCGACAGCTCCAGCCCGAAGCACCGGCCGAAGGTCGGCGAGGCGCGACGCAGATCGACCGCGACGTCCCAGACGCTGCCGGACACCACCCGCATCAGCTTTCCCTGCGGATGGGGATTCTGATAATGCAACCCCCTCAGCACCCCTCGCGCCGAGCGGCTGTGATTGTCCTGCACGAAGCGTTCGTCGAGCCCGATCGCGGCGAATTTCGCGGCATGCCAGCTTTCCAGGAAGAAACCACGATCATCGTCGAACACCCTGGGTTCGATGATGAACAGGCCCTCTATGCCGGTTTCGATGCGCTTCACCAGTGACTTCCCCGGTTTTTCCTCCTGTTGCTCATAGGATAAGCGGCACCGCTTGCGCAACGCACAAGGGCCGTCTGTCCCCCGCTGGGACAGCACGTCACGTCGAAAAACATGCTGCAATGCACCAGACCGGTTTGATCCCCAGCCGCTTTTCGCCTATGCGTCGCCCGGAGCCATGCCCCAAACCATGGAAGCGTTGCAGCGATGATCTTATCCTACGGCTATGAAGGCGACCGCGCGGCCCCGCGCAATCGCCGCGCCGCGAAAGCGGCGGCTGTCGTCATCGCCATGCTGCTGGTCGTCGGCGGCTGCCTCGCGCTCGCGCTGCGCGACTGGAGCGGATTTGCCGGGTCGGACGGGCGCGCGCTGTCCCGTTTCGGCTTCAAGGCCCCGATCGCCTCCGCGCCGCCGCTGGTCCTGCCCGTGTCCGCGCCGGAATCATTGCGCAACGTCAGCCGCACGGAGGCGGAGCGGATCAACGCGGCCATCCCGATCTCGGCCGCCGCCAATCCCGCAGCCGCCTCGCTCTATATCCCGGTCGGCGACGGCAAGTCCTTCCTGCGCGCGCTCGATTGCATGACGAGCGCCGTCTATTACGAAGCCGCGAGCGAGAGCGACGACGGGCTGCGCGCGGTGGCGCAGGTCGTCCTCAACCGCGTGCGCCATCCCGCCTTCCCGAACAGCGTCTGCGGGGTCGTGTTCGAAGGGTCCCAACGCCGGACCGGCTGCCAGTTCAGCTTCACCTGCGACGGCTCGCTCGCGCGGCAGCCTTCGGCGGCGGGCTGGGCGCGGGCGCGGCGCATCGCCGGGGAGGCGCTGGCCGGACGGGTTTTCGCGCCGGTGGGCTGGTCGACCCATTATCACACCGACTGGGTTGCCCCCTATTGGGCGCCGACGCTGACGAAAACCGCCGTCGTCGGCGCGCATATCTTCTATCGCTGGCCGGGCGGCTGGGGGCAGCCGCGCGCTTTCCAGCAAAAATATGCCGGGGCGGAAACCGGGGACGGCCTGCCGCTGCTGCCGGGGCAGGAAGCCCCCGCCGAAGCGCTCGCCGCCCTTACCGAAACGGGCGCACCGTCGCAGGAGCGCACCGTGCTGCCGATCGACGGCAGGCTGCCGGCGGGCGCGGTGCCGCTGGCCGACATGAACAAGGACGCCGCCAGGCCGCCCGCGCACCCCACGGCGCAGGTCGGGGCGAACCGCTGGGTAATCTCCGCCGCCGCGCCGGCGCACACGGCGGAAGCGGCCGCGCCGCCCGCCGCTTCCGCCCGGCCGGGCCAGCCGCACCCCTGACCGCTCTTCATACCCCGCTTTACCTTTTCTTAGCCATGTCCGGGGTATCAGCGACCCATGTCGCCGATCGCCTCCTATATCGACACGCTCGACTGGCTTGCCGAAGCCAGCGGGGCGAGCCATGCCATGCTCCATATCCATGCCGGTCTGGCTATCTATGTGCTGGTGCAGCTGCTGCTGCGCGAGCGCCGCGCGTCCGTCACCGCGCTCAAGGCGGTGATCGTGGCCGAGCTGGTGCATGAATGCATGCAGCGGCTCCATTATGGCGAATGGCGCTGGCCCGACACGCTGGCTGACGTGGCGCTGACGATCCTGTGGCCCGCGCTGCTCACGGCGACCGGCCTCTATCGCCGCCGCCGCTGGAAGCTCGCGGAAAAAGGCGAACGTCTGCTACGGCAGGTTTCCGCCAACGGGCCACGCGCAACGCAGCGCTGAAGCCCCTCCCGCCCTTTCAATCGGGCGATTTGGGTGCGGCGGGCATCTTTTCCGGCACGGACGGGGGCACGGGGCGCGGATCGGGCGGGCAGGTGAAGGTCTGCTTCAGCGCCACCGCGACGACCGAGGCGGCCTGTCCGCTGCCATTTTCGGGATAGGCGCTGAGATAGGTGAGGAAGGCGCGGCGCAGGTCCGCCTGCGCATTGCCGCCGCCGATGCAGAATTCCCGCTGGCTCAGCCAGATCTCATAGGCCTTCATCGTATCGTGCACGGCAGTGATATAGGCGTAGCAATAGGAAATGGCGGCCGGGCTGCTGTCCTGACAGCGCCGCGCGAGGGTGGCGGCGGTGAAAAAGCCGATATTGCCCGCCTCGCCCGTCCCGGCCGATGGCGGAGCGGGTGGAGGCGGCGCCGGTGCCGGGGTCGGTGCCGGGGTCGGTGCCGGTATCGGGGCGGACGGCTGCGCGGGGGGCGGGGCGCTTCCAGCGGCGGCCCGCGGCATCGGCGCGGCGGCGGACGCCAGCGCAAGGGCGGTCAGGGAAACGAGCATCGGCCATTCACCATGATGTCAGGAACGGGGAACAACGGATCGGCCGCGCGTCAGCCGCCGACCATCAGCGGCAGCGGCGCGCTGTCCGCGCCCTGGCCGGTGGCGAGTATCTCCTGCCGGTCGCCCTCCAGATAGAGCGCGGTCAGCACGCCGGTGCGATAGGCGCCGGTGTCGATGCCGATGCGGTTGCCACAATATTCCACCTCGTCCGCGATGCTGTGGCCATGGACGACGACGGCGCCATGCTCCTGCCTGTCATCCAGAAATTCATCTCGGATCCACAACAGGTCGGCCTTTTTCTGGCGCTTGAGCGGCACGCCGGGACGTATGCCCGCATGGCAGAAGAAATAGTCGCCGGATCGCGCTGAATAGGGCAGCCGCGACAGCCACGCCACCCATTGCTGCGGAATGGTCGCGGCGAAGCGGCGGGCGTAGAGCTCGTAATCGCCCCCGCGCGGCGGCGGCTCCATGCCGAAGCTGCGCAGCGTGGCGTCGCCGCCGATGCGCATCCACGCGCGGAAGATGCCATATTCGCTATTGAGCGCCCGCAACATCAATTCCTCATGATTGCCCATGAGGACGATCAGCTGATCGGTCTTTTTCTGGATATTGTAGACATAGTCGACGACCTGCGAGGACTGCTCGCCGCGATCGATCAGGTCGCCCAGCAGGATGACATGCTGCGTGCGCGGGTCCGGCAGGCTGCGGGAATGGCGATCGATCTTTTCCAGCAACTCGGTCAGGAGGTCGAGCCGGCCGTGAACGTCGCCGACCGCATAGATCCTCTCGCCCTCGGCGGTCCGCGGCGGCGAATAGCGCGCCTCCGGTCCGGTTCTGAATGCGCCGATCAGTCTACCCAACACCACCTATCCGTCCACCTTCCTGTATCAAGGGCTTTTTTCGCGCCATCCGAAACCGGGCCCGCTCCGGCGCAGGGACTCGCCCCGTTCCGTCCGCCTTTGGTGGCAGAAGCGAAATGCACCCGGAATGAACCGTTCCCCCAAATCCGTCGCCCGCCGACAGAAAAATTGCATTGATCGCATCGTCCCTTGCCGCGCCCGCCCGAAATGCGGCAATCCCCCTTCTCATTAGCTTCCCGTTAATCGTCCCGTATCGCAACATCAAAAGATTATCGAAATGGTTAGCAATCTTGCTGCATCGCGTCATCCCGTATATGCCGGATTCGTATGTGTTCGCAATCCGGGACTGTCCGCATGAAAATGAAACTGCTCATTGCCTTGATTTTTGGGTTGCTGACCGCAGCCTGTTCCGCAAGCGTTTCGGAAATGAGCGTTTCGGGCCCGCGTTACACCGCGGAAATATCGGGGCCTGAGGAATATAAGCTCGGCGCGGGCGACAAGGTCCGGCTGACGGTCTATAACGAACCGACCCTGTCCGGCGAATTTTCGGTCAGCTCCTCCGGCGTCCTTTCCTTCCCGCTGATCGGCGACATCGCCGCCGACAACCGCACGACGCAGGATATCGCCACAGAGACGCAGACCAAGCTGGCCGACGGCTATCTGCGCGATCCCAAGGTGAACATAGAGGTGGTCAGCTACCGCCCCTTCTTCATCCTGGGCGAGGTCAAGTCGCCGGGCCAATATCCCTATGCCAGCGGCATGACCGTGCTGAACGCGATCGCCACCGCGCAGGGCTTTTCCCCGCGCGCCGAACGCAAGGTCGCCTATATCCGCCGGTCGGGCGCCGCGGTCGAGGAAAGCTTCCGCCTGACCCCGGACCTGCGGGTGTGGCCGGGCGACACGATCCGGGTCGGGGAACGCTATTTCTAAAGTCCCGCGGGCCGCAATGCCGGCCCGGCGGCAATCACCATAATGGGGGGTCTCATCAATGGCTAAGGTAATGGCGGCCAAGTTCAATCTCATACCGCTGGCGCCCGCGCTGCTCATCGCGGCGGTTCCGACCGCGATCCTGTACGCGGCCGAACAGGCGTCCGCCCCGGCGGCGGCGGGGCAGCAGGACGCGGTCGACGCGCCCGCGCTGGCGGCGGCGATCAACGCGGAAGTGGACAGGCTGGCCCCGACCTCCTCGATCAGCGATTATGAGGCGAGCATCATGTTCGTCATCAGCCAGCAGACCGCCACCGACGAGGTCGTGCTGGCCGCGCTCGACATGGCCGATGCCCGCCCCAACCTGCCGGAAACGCTGAAGGTGGCGATCGAGAATATCCGCAAGTCGCTCCGCCGCAAGAAGCTCGGCCGGGGAACGGGCGCGCTGGGGGACGGGGTTTCCTCCAGCTTCTCCTCCCCCTCGATAGGCCTGGGCGGCGGGTCCACCAATTATACGCAATGATTTCGGCCGCACGGCGAAAAGACAGGATCGGCGAGACGAAGGGGCTGCAATGAACTGGAAAAAACTCATCCTGACGGGGATGGCCGGGAGCATCGGTCTTTCGACCCCCGGCTTCGCGCAGGACGACAGCGTGCTGCTCCGCCCGGTCGTGCCGGACGATTTCGACCGGGGCCGCAACGAAAGCGTGACCGAGCGGGCGCGCCCGGATTACGACCCCATCGGCATCAACACCGGCAGCTTCGTCCTGCGCCCGCGGGTGGAACTCGGCCTCGGCTATGACAGCAACATCTACCTGATGAAGGAGAATGAGACGGACGCCGCCTATGCCGTCCTCTCCCCGTCGATCCAGGCCAGCTCCGCCTGGTCCCGCCATGCGCTCAACCTCACCGCGTCCAGCAACCTGCGCCGCTATCTGGGCGAATCCGACCGCAACGAGACGACCTGGAACCTGGGCGCCCTGGGCCGGGTGGACGTCAACAACGCGTTCAGCCTGACCGGCGAGGCGCAGTTCGCGAAGCTGGCGGAAAACACGCTGTCGGGCGCGATCGATTCCCAGCTCGCCGCCTTTTCCCGCTATCGCCGCGATTTCTACGGGCTGCGGGGCGAATATCGCTCCGGCCAGTTCCGCTCCTTCGTCAGCGCCGACCGGACGTCGTTCCGCTTTTCCAACATGACCCTGTCGGACGGCACCGGCATCGATCAGGGCGATCGCGACAGGGACGTCACGCGCGCCGTGGGCCAGGTCGAATATGCGTTCACCCCCAGCCTCTCCATCTATGGCCAGGGCACCTACGACTGGACCGATTATGACCGCGCGCTGCTCCTGTCGGGGCAGGACAACCGCGATTCCGAGGCATTCCGCCTGATCGGCGGCTTCAATTTCGACCTTGCGGGCCTGCTGCGCGGCACGCTGGGCGCGGGCTATATCCGCCGCAATTTCGACTCGCCGCTCTACAACACCGTCAGCGGCCTGTCGGTCGAGGCGCGGGTGGAGATGTTCCCCAGCGAGCTGACCACCGTCACGCTGCAGGCGCGCCGCGCGCTGGAGGATTCGAACATCAACCAGACCACGGTGTTCTTCTCCAACAGCTTTTCGGCGCGGGTCGATCATGAACTGCTGCGCAACCTCATCCTCAACGCCCGCAGCGAGGTCGAATATCTCGACTATGTCGGCAGCCGCCGTCACAACTGGCTCTATCGCGCGTCGACCGGCGCCCGCTATCTGGTGGACAACCGCTTCTCGCTGGGCCTGAGCGCGCAATATACCAGCCGCACCACGCAGGCCGGTTTTTCCAGCGGCTTCCAGGATTTCCGCGGCCAGCTCTCGTTGATCGTCCAGAAATAGCGGCCCTCCCTCCCCACCCCCAAGATAAGGTTACCAACTGCATGGAAATCACTCATAAAGTTGACGGATATGAGCGACAGCTTTCTGACATCCTGCAACTGGTGCGGGACGTGCTGCGGCGCCGTCGCCTTACCTTCGGACTGGTCGCGGCGGGGGTGCTGGCACTGGCCGTCGCGCTGATGATGCTGATGACGCCGCAATATGAATCGGTGGCGCGCATCCGCATCGACCCTTCCCAGAACCCACTTGCGAACAAGCAGCAGAGCGACCAGACGACCCTGTCGCCCGAAGCCATCGAAACCGAGGTTTCGGCGATGTCCTCGCTCGACGTGGCGCGCACCGTGGTGAGGGAGCTCAACCTCGCCAATGATTCGGAATTCGCCAAGGGGCTGGACGAAGGCCCGGACGCGGCGCGCATGGGGGCGGAGGAACGCGAGACGCTCGTCGCGCAGGCGGTGCTCAAGAAGCTGAGCGTCGGGCGCGAGAAGCTGACCTACATCATCGCGATGCGCTTCCGCTCGCGCGATCCGGTGAAGTCGGCGAAGATCGTCAACAGCTTCGCCGACAATTATCTCAAGGCCAAGACGGGGATGAGCGTGGGCACCGCCTCGCGCCAGACCCAATGGTATGAGCAGCGCCTGGCCGAGCTGGGCAACGAAATGCGCACGGCCGAGGCGGCACTGGCCGACTATCGCGCGCGGACCGGCCTCGTCGCCACCGACAGCCGCTCCAGCGGAACCGTCGTCGACCAGCAGATCCCGGCGCTTTCCGGCTCGCTGGCCAATGCCGAATCCAACGCGGCGGCGGCGCAGGCCGCCTATTCCTCGGCCCGCGAGCAGATCTCGCGGGGCGGCATCGATTCCGTCTCGGAGGTCCGCAACTCGCCGGTCATCGCCGACCTGCGCAGCCAGCGCGCGCAGATCCTGCGCAGCATGGGCGAGGTGCAGGCCCGCTATGGCGACAAGCACCCCGAAAGCATCCGCGTGCGCGACCAGCTCGCCTCGATCGACGAACAGATCCGGGACGAGGCGGCCCGCGTGGTCAATTCGCTCGCGGCCGATGCGGTGTCCGCGCAGGCGCGCGCCGCCAGCCTGCGCAATTCGCTCTCGCAGCTGGAGGGCGCGCGCGCCCAGAACACCCGCAACGAGGCGATGGCGCAGAGCCTGGAGCGCGACGCGGTGGCCAAGCGCGCCGCCTATGACAAGATGTCGGAAATGGCGCTGACCAGCGCGCAGGCCTCGCAAAACTCGCTCTCGCAGGCGGTGATCGTCGAGCGGGCGCAGCCGCCGATGCAGCCTTCCGCGCCGAACAAGCCGCTCATCCTGGCCCTCGGCCTGGTCGCCGCGCTGGTCGCGGGCGGCGGCACCATCGCGGTGCAGGAAATGCTGGTGACCGGCATGCAGACAGTCGAGGAAGTGGAAACCGCGCTCGGCATCCCGGTGCTGGCGGCGGTGCCCAAGGTCGCCAAGTCCGCCAACCCGGCGGACATATTGATCGAGCGGCCGACATCGCTGTTCGCGGAATCGCTGCGGATCGCGCGCGCGTCGATCCTCGGCGTGCGCGAATCGCGGCCGCCGCAGGTCATCGCCCTCACCTCCGCGCTGCCGAGCGAAGGCAAGACCACCACGTCGCTCGCCTTCGCCCGCACGCTGGCCCTCAACGGCGCCAAGACGCTGTTGCTGGAATGCGACGTGCGCCGCGCCGCGCTGCGTCACATGGTCGGCGATCCGGCGATCGGCGCCGGTCTGGTCGAGGTGCTGCACGATGAAGCGCCGCTGGATGCGGCGATCCAGCCTTCGGGCATCGACAATCTCGACCAGCTGCTGGTGCGTTCCCCCTTCTTCAGTTCCGAAAATCTCTTCGGCGACGGCAAGATGGAGGAGCTGCTGCGCCGGCTGCGTTCCCGCTATGAAAGCATCGTGCTCGACCTTCCGCCGCTGGTGGGGCTGGCCGACGGCCGGTTTCTCGCGACGATGGCGGATGCGGCGGTGCTGGCGATCCGCTGGAACGCGACCCCGTCCAGCGCGGCGGCTTCCGCGCTGGGCTGGATGCGGTCCGACGGGGCCAATCCGATCGGCGCCATCTACACGATGGTCGATTCTTCCGCGGAGGCGATCGGCGGTCTTTACTATTCGAAGAAATATTCGGCCTATTATCAGGGCGAATAGGGTCATCCTTTCCGGGTGATCGAGGATCATCATGTGGAAAAGATGGCAATCGCGACAGCCTGGGGACGCACGCACAGGACCGCCCTTCTCGCATTGGCCATATGCGCCCTTCCCGGCGCATATGGCCTCGATTTCATCCATCAGGAACAGGCCGTCCTCGCCGCGCAGGAGCGGATCGAGCGCAACCATGTGCTGGGCGCGGAAGGGGGCGAGCGGGATTTTGCCCGCCCCTATTCCGCCGGCAGCCCCGGCGATCCGCCCCGTCTCCTCCTCGCCGCCGCGCTGATCCACGCGCAGCAGGCCGCCGCCGCGCCGCTCGCCCCCCAGCGGGCGGCCCTGCTCCAGCAAGCCCGGCAGGAAATCGACGCCATCGCCGCCAGCCGTCCCTATTGGGGCGAGGCCGATGTCGTGCGCGCCTATATCGCCAGCCTTGCCCCGACAGGGCGGCGGGAGGCGCTGGCCGCGCTGGCCCGCAGCTATGAAAGCTCGCCCTATCTGCTGAACGCCGCCGCCTGGCGGTGGCGCTTCGGCATCGAGCATTGGGGCGAGCTATCCCCCGCGATACAGGCGCATCTGATCGACGAGGCGGTCTGGCTCGCGCGGCTGAAGCCGGACCAGCACCCGCAGGTGATGGACCTCGCGCGCGGGACCGACGCCTACAAGCCGCTGCTGCTTCGCTGGCGCGAGGTGCGGCTCAGGGATCAGAATTTGTACAGGCGCCCCTGATCGGCCGGGGCGGCAGGGCCGGTCAGCAGCGCAGGCTCCCTCCTGCCGATGGCCCTTCCTCCCCACAGCACGCCCGCCATGGCGAGGAAGAGTATCGCCAGCGCGGGCACGTTGAGGCAGATATCGACCAGCGCGCAGCAGAATATCTGCACCAGCGCCAGCAGCGCTGCCAGCCGCCCCGGCGGCCATCCCTCGTTCCGCAGCCCCGTCAGTATCGCCGCCCCGACATAGAGAAAGGCGAGCGCCAGCAGGCCGAAATAGGGAAAGCCGCCGTTCAGCAGCAGCTGGAGCATGATGTTATGGGCGGAATTCACGTTCCACACCGACTGCGCCATTTCGATGTTCGACAGGAAATGGGCGTTGAGGCTGGGAAAGGCGCCGAGGCCATAGCCGTAAAAGGGCGCCTTGCCCACCAGTTCGGCATAATGGCGCCACATGGTGAAGCGATCGCCCAGATCGCCGCCCGCCGAGGAAAAGCGGTCCATCAGGATCGCGCCCGCCGCCGCCAGCAGGACGACGCCCGCCGCCGCCAGCGCGAGGACGGTCCGCCGCAGCGTCGCCGCCCGGATCCGGTTGCGCGCGCGGCTTCCGATCAGGCCCGTCCCCAGCACCAGCAGCAGCACGACGGCGACCAGCGCCGCGAAGCGGGAAGCGGTCGCGATCATCGCGCCGACGAACAGGAAAAAGCCCGCCCCCGCCAGCAGCGCCGCGACCGGCCTGCGCCTGCGGCCCGGTTGCAGATAGCCGAACACCATCCCCGCGGCGAGGATCGCCATCGCCCCCGCCAGCGCGGCGGTGACGTTCGCATTGCCGATCGTTCCGGTGAACCGCCCCTGCCGCGTCACCGTCCACAGGTCGAACGCCATGTCCATGTCGCTGGCGCGCAACGCCAGCCCCCACAGCACCCAGGCCGCATTGAACAGCAGCAGCCAGCGCAGGAAACGCGACGCCGCATCGGGATGCCGCCCGATCAGCGCCCCGCACGTCAGCGCCAGCACGCCCGCGAGAAAGCCCAGCATCTCCGGCCCGAAAAGATCGCGCGCGAAGGCGACGGGCGGCCCTGCGCCCGGTATCATCCGCACCCCCTGGTTGACGAGCCACACCCAGCCCGTCGCCGCCGCGCAGAGCAGCAGCACCGGCATCACCCGCCGCCAGAAGCGCCCGGCAGGACGATAGACGACCAGCAGGAAAATCAGCAGCGCCGCATTGACGATATAGGCCACCGCCTGCCCCAGCAGGCTGTTGAAGCCGCCCAGCAGCGCGCCCAGCGACAGCAGCAGCGCGGCGAGCGCGGGCGCCTGATCGCGCACCGGCGTCCACAGCGCGCGCAGCCCCGCCGGGCGGGCGCGCCGCTTCACCGCGCCGCGCACCTGAAGCCCCAGGGCAGGCCCGTCCGCGTTCATCGGCGCGCTCCGGCTCCGCCCGGCCGCTGCCCGGCCAGGATCAATTCACCGCCCTGCATATGCGTTCCGCATTCCCCCTTTTCGCCGCCGCGCACGGCCCCGGCTCGCCATAGACCCAGCCCGACCCCATCAGCCCCAGATAGACGCGGCCGAATATATCCTTGTCCGCCTCCATCACAACGACCTGATCGAGCCGGTCGAGCGGAAAATCCGCAATGCGCCGCCAGCTGCCCAGCGCATCGGTGGAGCGCCAGATGCCATAGCGTCCCTCCACCTTGCCGGAAATATAGATGGCGGGATAATCGACGCCCGGCGCGGCCTTGCCGAACGCGATGTCGTCGACCTGCGACACCGTGTCGATGCGGCTCCAATGCTCGCCGCCATCGGTGGAGCGCAGCAGCTGCTCGCTCTCCCCCGGCTGCGCCGAGGTGAAGAACAGATGCCCGGCCCGCCCCGGCACCGCCCTCAGCTTCGCCCCGAAGCCGTCGCGCGGGGACAGCCTGCCCTTATGGACCTGCTCCCAGCCGCGGCCGCCGTCGACCGTGCGCCACAGCCCGGCAAGGCCGGGGTTGGACGCGTTGCCTCCATGATAGAAATAGAAGGTGCCGGGCCGCACGCGATCGGCGGCGAGGGTTTTGCGCTGGACCCAGATATTGGGGTAGGACCCGCTATAGGGCGGCACTTCCCCCGGAAAGACCACGCGATGCCATGTGAGGCCGCGATTGAGCGTGTAGAAGGGCGCGCGGTCATAGCCGGGAACCCAGACGATATTGTCCGGCGTGTCGGCCGCGACGGCGATGGTGCCGAACGCCATGCGCCACGGGTCGTCGGCGCGGGTTCCGGGCGGCTGCGGCAGGGTCGGGAATTTGTGCCAGTTCCGCCCGCCGTCGCTGCTATATCCCGCCATCACCGCATTGCCGTCGCCAGAGCAGCAGAAGGTGCGCGTGTCCGACGCATTGGTGACGATGAAGTCGGGATCGGCCGGGGTCCACGCAATCTGCTGCGCGGCGATCAGCACCCGCTCGGCCGGGCCATAGCCGGTCGAAAAGGCGTCCAGATCCTCCTTCAGGTGAATCCCGAAATCGAGCGCGGCGAAGAGCGGCGCGCGCCCCGCGGGCTGGATGACGTCGCTCGCCACCAGTTCCTCTATCCCGCGCACCGCGCTGGTCCAGACCAGATCGGTGCAGCCTTCCGGGCAATCGGCATAATAGGGCCCGGCCCCGGTCATCGCCCACAGGCGGTCCGGCACCACCGGATCGGGAAAGAGCGCGCCGGTGGCGAAATAGGAAATATCGGTCACGCGCAGCCAGGGCGGCTCTCCCTCGCCCACGCGCGCCCGGTGGTTCAGCCGGGTCCAGCTTTCGCCCTGATCGGCCGAGGCGAAGGCCGTGCCGCCGTCGTCCACCACGACGATCCGGCCCGAACGGGGGTCTATCGCCACGCCGACGAAGCCATGGGCGGCGACGCGCCCTTCCGCGACCAGATTGCGCCAGCGCCCCTGATGCAGCCGGTAGACCGACCGCTCGGTGCTCGACACCGCGAAGAAATCGCCGCCGGGCGCGAAGGCGCCGCGCGCCAGATCGCGGGGCGCGGCGCCCTGGTCCGCGCCGACCGGCACGAAGCTGCGCCCCTTGTCCGTCGATCGATAGAGGCCATGCCCCGGCGAGAAGAGGAGCAGCGGCGCGGCGCGCTTCGGCTGTTCCGGGCCGGGCGGCGCGAACCAGACCAGCATGGGCGCGGGGGCCTCGTCCCCCTGCGCGGCGGACGGCGGCACCGCAGCCACCGCCTGCCAGCTGCGCGCGCCGTCGGTGGAGCGCCACAGCCCCTGCCGCTCGGTCCCCAGGAACAGCAGGTCCGGGTCGTCCGGGCTGACGGCCAGAAAGGCGCCGCGAAAGCGATGGGCGCCATCGGGCGAGAAGCGGAACTCCGGCCCGCCCGCCGGGCGGGTCCAGCTGCGGCCGTGATCGTCGGACCGATATATCCTGCCGCGCAGCGCCATATAGAGGCGGCGCGGGTTGCCGGGCGCGACGGCGATCTCATAGACGCCTTGCGCCATGCTGCCCTGCCAGCGATCCTCCGGCGGCATGGAGCGGGCGGTGACGAGCTGCTCCCACCGCCCCGCCTCCTTGCGCCAGATATAGGCGCCATAGACATCGGTGCGCACGATGCGCGTACCGCCCCGCGCATCGCTGGCAAAGCCGGTGACGCTGCCGCCGCCGCCGATCGCGACCGGCTTCCACACATAGCTTTCCCCCGGCACCGGGCGTCCCGCCGCCGACAGAGGCGGCGGCGGCGAGGTCGCGGGCGTCACGCCCCCGGTGCGCAGCACCATCGCCAGCCCCGTCCAATCGGCGAGCAATGCCAGAATTGCTGCGACAGCAACAAGAACACCGCCATATCGGAGATGGGGGCCTGCGCTCATCGGGGGGCTGAACCTCATTTATCCACGGCGGTTCAATCCGCCCTTCGACCGAAAATAAGATATAAGATTCAGAAAGATAGGCAACATCCCTGCCACTCGATTCGTCTCATTCGACATAAGGCGGCGGGAAAGGGGCGTTTTTACGGCCTTCCGCCGGCCGGCCCGCCATCGGCGGGCGGCGCGCGCGATACGCAATTGCAGCAGGATTTCCTTCGCACCGCACCGGCACAGGCGCGGCGTCATCCGCGAGTCTTGGTCAGCAGATGATAGAGCGCCACCGGGTTGGTCATCACATAGCGCTTGCCCAGCCGCCACGGCTCCTGCCAGACGCGGTAGAGCCATTCCATGCCGATCTTCTGCAACCAGAGCGGCGCGCGCGGAATCCGGCCCGAATAGAAATCGAACAGGCCGCCGCAGGTCCGGATCCAGGCGACCCCGGCCAGCCTCGCGCGATTGCGGACGGCGAATCGCTCCTGAAGCGGACTGCCCAGCCCCAGCCACAGCACGTCCGCGCCGCTTGCGCGGATATCGGCGCACAGCGCCTCTTCCTCGTCCGCGCTGAAATAGCCGTCCCGCACGCCGACGATCTGGAGTCCGGGAAAGCGCGCCTGCAACTGCTCGGCCGCCTTGCGCGCCACCCCCGGACGCGCGCCGAGAAAATAGAAGCGGATGCCCTCCCGCGCGGCGGTTTCGCAGGCGTCGAGAATGAAATCGGTGGTCGCCACCCGCTCCTTCAGCGGCTCCCGGCACAGCAGGCGCGTCGCCAGCACCGACGGCATCCCGTCCACATCGACGATATCCGCCTGCGCGATGAGGGAGCGGAACTCGCTGTCCTGATGATATTTGGCGATGACCAGCCCGTTGGACGCCACGATCAGCTTGGGAGTCGTGGAAAGGCCGGCGCGCGCGGCCATGGCGTCATCGACCATTTGCTGCGCCAATTCCCGCCGGGTCGCCCTGGAACTTCTGATCCCTCCCACTAAGACGGTATCAGAGTTCATTCCATTCCCTCGAAACTGCAGACGTCCTCCATGTGCAGACCAGCAGGCTACGCAGCGTCGCCTAAAAATTCCTTTAACCAACGGGGCGGCTCGTGGCCAGACGCATCAGGACGGAGGGATGATATCCCGGACTGCCCGGCACGACAAACCCGCTTCGCCGCGCCTTTTCCATAGCGGATCAGGCTCCGGCCACCCGAAGAACCGGGTACGCGATCTGCGCACGTCTGAAAACCCGTTTTCGCTGCCTTTCTGTCTCAAAAAGAATTGCATTCGGGCGGCAGGGGAACGGCGGCGGAGCCATTTCGGACCAGCCGGGGGAAAGTCCTCCGGCGCCGCCGCCGCTCGCCCCGCCTGCCCTGCGCCGCGCGCCGCCTCATGGCCGGCGCGGGAACAGGGCCGGGCGGGTCCATCAGCGGGGGGCGATCAGGCGGACAGCGCGATCTGCGCGTAGAACTGCCCCTGATCCTGCGCGCCGAACCAGTTGGCGTGGAACGCATCGCCCGCGTCCGCCATCAGCCCCCTTGCGCTCGCCTCGGCATAGCTGCCCCAGCGGTCGCCGAAGCTGTAGACGGCGACGTTCTTCGCCTGCGCGACGGCGATCTGCGCCGCGTCATAGGCCTGCATCAGTTCCACCGTGGTGTCGGTCAGCGCCGAACGGATCGGCAGGATGATGCGCGGCACGATGCCCCTGGACTGGCACTGATCGACCCACGCCTGCACATAGCCCTGAAAGACCGCGAGGTCGGTCGGCGCCGAGCTTTTCCAGTCGTTGACGCCGATCTGCCACCAGCATTCGTCTCCCGCCGCCAATATCTGCTCCGGATAATAGAGCGAGGCGCTGGCGGCGGTGCTGTTGGCGAGGTTCTGGGCCTTCATGCCGCTGGCCGATCCGTTCAATATCTGGAAGCCGGGCAGCCTGCTGTTGTAGCACCAGATCGAATCGATCGACACATTGCCGCTCGCGGCGGTGCGGCGGATATCCGCCTTGTGCGCGCCCAGCGCCACCCCGTCGGCAGGGCCGATCGTGACGGAGCCGAAGCCCGCGGTGGCGTTATACTGGTTGAACGCCTTGGTGACGCCGCCGAAGCTGATTTCGCCGGTGCTGCGGCTGTTGTCCCGCGCATAGGTGAATATGCAGCTGTCGCACTGCGTATCGGGCGCGAAGGTCCAGATGCTGGTGGTGTCGGTGTTGTTGCGGATCGTGCCGAAGACGGCGGTGG
This sequence comes from Sphingobium jiangsuense, assembly GCF_014196495.1. Classification (GTDB taxonomy): domain Bacteria; phylum Pseudomonadota; class Alphaproteobacteria; order Sphingomonadales; family Sphingomonadaceae; genus Sphingobium; species Sphingobium jiangsuense. The sequence continues at coordinate 46,517 of NZ_JACIDT010000002.1, read as the reverse complement.
TGACGGCCCAATAGCCCCAGCCGCTGCCGGTCATGCTGATGCGCGGGTCGAAGCTCATGAAGCCGCTCGCGCTGGTATAGCCGCCGCTGCCCGCGACGAACTCGTCCTGCGCATAGCAGCCCGCCGCGATGAGCGCGTCGCGCATCCGCCGCGACGGCCCGCAGCGCTGCGCCGCCGCATTGCCGCTGGGATAGGCCGTCATATAGCCGATCCCGGTGCTGTCCCCGCGCAGCATGATCCTGCGCGGGCGGGCGAGCGGCGCGGAAAGGCCGGGAAGGCCCTGCCGCCTCGCCCAGCGCGCCGCCGCCCGGCTCGAAAAGCCGAGGCTGCCTGATGCCCTCGTCATCGGTCAGGCCTCCGCGATCAGGTTGGAGGCGGTGGTGCCGGTCGCCCGCACATATTGCGCGCGCACCGCGATATAGCTCGCGTCCGGCAGGTTCCTGTAAGTGACGTCGGCCACGCCGTCGACGCCGCGCAGCGTGACATCGCCGCCACTGCCCACATAGATGCCCTTGGGCACCAGGGTCAGCTCGTCGGTGTCGTGCGGCACCAGCGTATAGGGCGCGCAGGACGGGGCGGCCGGGGCGTCGGCAAAGGAGTTGAACGGGTTGGTCATGCGGTGTCTCCATCGACCGGCGGGAGTGCCGGCGAAGAGGTGGGGTATCCACAATAGCATGGTGTAGGACATAGTTTTTATCCATATAGGTTATTTCTCTCGTCCGGAACCAGAGGCACTCATGGCCCAAAGCGCCCAATTCCTCCAAGAAATCCGGCAATTCGCCGCGACCGCCGCGACAGAGCATCTTGCGGTGCGGCGAACTTTCCTGCATTTACCGGGCGATATCCGTTCAGACAGGAAGACCGATCCCCGTGACCAGCCACGTGTCTTTTCGCCTTGACCCCGACAAGGACAGGAAACGGCCTCCCCGCGTCATAGTGGGCGGATTGCCGACCGTTTCGGTCACGCGCGCGGGGCTGGCGGACATGATGGTGGAAGACTGCGTCCGGGCGCGCGCCGCCGCCGGGCAGGTGCCGCCCAAGCTGGTATTCTCCTCCAACGGCCAGGGCGTTTCGCTCGCGGGGCGCAGCCGCGAATTCCGCGACACCATGCTGGAGGCCGCATGGATCCACGGCGACGGACAGTCGATCGTGATCGCCAGCAAGCTGACCCAGGCGCCGCTGCCCGAGCGCATCGCCACTACCGATTTCTTCCACGACGCCGCCCAGGCGGCGATCGAACATGGCCTGTCCTTCTTCATCTTCGGCGGCTCGGAAAAGCAGAATGCGGCGGCGACCGACGCGATCGGCAGGCTCTATCCGCGCCTGAAGATCGCCGGACGCCGCAACGGCTATTTCAAGCCGGAGGAAGAGGAAGCGATCTGCGCGGAAATCCGCGAAAGCGGCGCCGACGTGCTGTGGGTCGGGCTCGGCAAGCCGCTTCAGGAGGAATGGAGCGTCCGCAACCGCCACCGCCTTGGGGGCATTGGCTGGCTCAAGACCTGCGGCGGGCTATACGCGTTTCTCTGCGGCGACGCCCCGCGCGCGCCGGAATGGATGCAGCGCTTCGGCCTCGAATGGCTGTTCCGCACGATGAAGGACCCCAGGCGCCTCGCCTGGCGCTATCTGACGACCAACCCGCATTCCTTCTACCGCCTGCTGGTCCACACCCGCCGCCGCCCGATCGAGCGATAGGCCCGGCCGCTCCCGCATCGCGGCAAGCAGGTTCAGCCCGCCCCGCTCTCCGCCAGCCGCGCCATCACATAGCGGCCATAGGCGGTCGGGGTTTTCCAGTCCTTTTCGACCAGGCTGGGCTGGGCGCGCGGGCTGAAGCTGTAGGCGAACCAGCTCATTCCGTTTGCATCGAGCAGGCGCAGCAGGGGATCGGCGAAGGATTGCGGCGTCGCGAGGAATTGCGGGTCGCCGACCTGCGCAAACCCCCATTCGGTGACGATCACCGGCCGGTGCTTTTGCAGATTGTCGAGGCGGACCAGCCAGTCGGGCAGGCTCTGCCGCCCCTGGCGCGGATAGACGTGCCAGGCATAGGCGATATTGTCGCTTTCCACCGGCGCCTCGGCAATGCCGCGCAGGTCGTAGCTGTAGCGATTGCCGGAGCAGATGACGACATTGTCCGCCCGCGGCCGGATGACGGTGCCGACGATGTCGGTCCACACCGCGCGCAACCGGGGCCAGAGCCGGTATTCGACATCCGGGTTCCTGGGATCGCGGATCGGCTCGTTGAAAAGCTCGAACGCGATGCCGCCGTCAGGGGCGTATAGTTCCGCCATTTCGGACCAGAAGGCGCGGCATTTCGCGATGCTGGTGTCGAAGGCGTCCGCGCGGGTGCCCCATGTCGCGGGCGGGCGGAAGGTGAAGCCGTCGGGAAAGCCCAGCGCGTGCCAGCAGAGGATGACGAACAGCCCCGCCGCCCGCGCGGCGCGCACATTGTCCGCCACCCTGCGCCGAGCGCCTGGCGTGTCGGCGTTCCAATAGCCGGGGTGGACGCTGATCCGCACCGCATTGGCGCCCCATGTCCGCGCGATATCGCGATAGGGGAAAAGCGCGGGCCGTCCGGGCTTCAGCAGATCGCCGACCACCACCCCGCGCAGCCGGACGGGCTCGTCGCCCAGCAGCAGGCGGTTGCCCGATGTCCGCAGGCGCGGCGCCTTCGCCGCCTGGGCGGCCGCGCCCGTCCCGGCGACGCCGGCGGCCAGCGGCGCAAGCCCGGCCAGCATGGCCCGCCGGTTCATGCAGAGATCGATCATCGCAAACGGCCTTTCCGAACCTTCGACATCCGGCCCGCAGGGAGGGGTGAACCGCCTGCCCGTCCCGCGCCTGTCACTGTGCGTCGCAAAATAATATGGCTATGAAAAGAGAAAGGATGTTATTGTCCGGCCCATCCAGTTCAAGCCCGGAACGACAATGACAGCATGGTCTATGCAGACGGAAACTTCTTTTTCATCTTCCGGGGATATCGGCCATAAGCGCCATTGCTCCAGCACGGGAAACGGGATGAGCGCTGAACGGATCGATCGCTTCCAGCAGATCGCGGCGACGAATCGCCTTGCCCTTCCCCCCGCGACGCTGGAGCAGATCGCCCGGCTGGATACCGCATTGCAGCATTGGAAGACCCCTGCGCTGATGCGGGAGTTCGGCCCCGCCTTCACCCGGACATGGCGGGAGATCACCGCCCCGCTCGCCCCGCCGCAGCGCAGGCAGTTCGCCGCCCTCTATCTGGCGCAAAAGGCGCTCGCCATCGACGACGTGCTGCGGGAAAGGTCGCTCACCCCCGCACTGCTGGCGCGTTATCCACTGGCGCTCGACCGGCTGGCCGACACGCTGGAGGCGATGCCCGATCCCTATGATTTCGACGACGAGCTGTTCATCAAGGATCTGCGCCTGGTGCTCGGCCTGGGCGTTCCGGCAGGCGCGTGCATCCTCGACATCCGCAGCCGCATGGGCGGCACCATCCTGCTCGGCGTCGCGCGCCGCGATCCGCTCCGGGTCCTGCGCACCGGAGGGAAGATCCCCTGCTTCCGCCTCTATCTCGACCCCCGCTATCGCGAGGCGTTCAACCGCGAGGGCATGATCGACTATTATCGCGAGGCCGGGGAATTGCTGGTCCATCACCCGGACGTGTACGGCTTCGTCTGCAAGAGCTGGTTCATGGACCCGCAACTGGAAAGGGTCAGCCCGCGCCTCGCCCATCTCTCCACCATCCCGCTGTCGGCGGGCGCCTTCGTCATCACGCGCAAGGCGTCGGACGGCGACCGCGCGCGCGCGCTCAAGACTTCGCCGACGCGCAGGGCGCTGCACGAGGCGGGGAAGTATGAGCCGCGGGCGGTCTCGCTCGTCTGGCCGCGCGAGGGGATGATCCGCTGGGCCATGGCGCAACGGCAAGAGCGGAAGGCCTGACCTCCCGATGTCGTCCCCCCTGTACCGGCATACGCTGATCTACCTGTTCGGCCGCATCGGCCCCGCGCTGCTCAATCTGGTCGCGACCGCCATTTTCACGCGCCTTGCCGCGCCGGGCGACTATGCCGCGCTGGTGCTGTCGGTCGCCGCCGCGCAGCTGGGCAGCGCCGGCCTGTTCCAATGGTTGCGGATGAGCGTGCTGCGCTATGCCGTGGGCGATGACGCGCCCAGGGTGATCGGCACGATAACGCGCCTGTATCTGGCGCAGGGGCTGGTCTGCACGCTGCTGATGGTCGCGCTCTGCTTCCTCCTGCCCGCATTCGGCCTGCCCTGGATCGTTGCCATCACCTGCGGCGTGATGACGCTGGCCCAGTCGTGGTTCGACTTCACCCAGGAATTGCAGCGGGCGGCGCTTCAGCCGGTGCGCTATTCGCTGTCCTTCGCGGTGCGGGCGCTGCTGGCGCTGGCGCTCGGCTCGGCCGGCATCTACCTGACCGGCAGCGGCTTCGTGCTGGTGCTGTGCGTCGCGCTCGCCTATTTCCTCGCGCCGATCCCGTTCATGGGCGCGATGTTCGGCCGGCCGGATTTCAGCCGCGACCCGGAACTGACGCGGCGGATCGTGCGATACGGGCTGCCGCTGGGGCTGGCGCTGATGCTCAACAATCTGGGCGTCACGGCGGATCGCTTCATCGTCGCCTATCTGCTCGGCGCGGAGGCGGCCGGGCTGTATGGCCCGACGGTGGAACTGGGCCGCCAGAGCATCTTCACCCTGCTGCAAAGCGTGACGCTGGCCTGCTATCCGCTGGCGATCCGCGCGCTGAAGAACCATGGCACGCAGGCCGCCGTCGAGCAGATGGCGAAGAATTTCGGCTTCCTGATGGTGATCGCCCTGCCCGCCGCCGCCGGGCTGGCGGTGATGCGCGTCGAGATCGCGCAGATCATGCTCGGCCCGCTGTTCCGCGACACGGCGGCGCAGCTCTTCCCGCTGGTGGCGGTGTCGACGCTGCTGCTCAGCCTCAACACCTTCTATTTCATCCAGGGCAACCAGTTGGGCGAGAATACCGGCGGGCAGGCGACCGTCGCCGCGATCGCCGCCGTCGCCACGCTGGTCCTGAATTTCCTGCTGATCCCGGCCATGGGCCTCAAGGGCGCGGCGGTCGCGGCGGTGCTGTCGCAGAGCGTTTCGCTGGTCGCCTCGATCATCATCAGCCGCCGCTCCTTCCCGCTGCCGATACCGCCCGCCCATCTGCTGCGGCCGGCGGCGGCCACCGCGATCATGACCCTGGCCATCCTCGCCGCCCAGCATGCCTGGCCGGGGATGAACCTCGTCAGGACGCTGGGGCTGTTCTGCGTGGCGGGGCTGGCCTATGGCGCGGGTGTGCTGCTGACCGATGCGGGGGACATGCGGCGGCTTTTCTTCAAGGCCGTCAAATTCAAAAAGGGACTTCTATCGTGAAAAGGGCGGGATTCAGGCGGGCTGGCGGGCTGCGCTTCACCGGCGAAATGATCTATGTCGCCTTTGCCATCGCCTTGTGCAGCGGCGGCCTCAATCATCTGGTCGTCGATCCCGTCGGGCTGGTGGACAGGCTGCAAAGCGGGCAGGCTTCCTGGCTGGCCCGCCTGCTGCCTTTTCCGGGCTATCTCTATGTCGCCTATGTGATGCTGCTTTCGCCCGCCCATTTCGTGAAGACGCTCAATTCGCTCGGCATCTTCCTCGTCCTCACTCTCGCCTGCGTGCTCTCCAGCCTCTGGTCGCTGTCGCCGGTCGATACGCTGATCCGAAGTCTCATCCTGGTGGCGGCGACCTTGTTCGCGGTCGCCATTTCCGCCCGCTTCGACAGGCGGGAGGTGCTGCTGATCGTGGGGCTCGCCCTCGTCATCGTGTTCCTCATGGGCATGGCCGCCTTCCTCGCCGCCCCTTCCATCGGCCAGCATCAGGACAAGCTCTACCCGTCGATACGCGGCCTGTTCCTGCACAAGAACGTGGCCGGACGCACCTATGTCATCGGCATCCTCGTCGGCCTGTCCCTGTTCTACGCCCGGCAGTTCCCGCGCTTCGGCCTCTTTGTAACGGCATGCTGCGCCGCCGGGATCGCCGCGACCCTCTCGGCTTCGGCGCTCATCAACATGGTCACGATGTTCGCGCTGTTCCCCATATTGAAAATCTATCACTGGAAGCCGCAGGTCGCCCTTTTCCTCATCGCGCTGCTGGGCTTCGCCGTCTGGCTCCTCTTCTATTTCGAGGTGGTGGACCTGATCATCGAATCGGTGCTGGGCAGCCTGGGCAAGGATACGACCCTCACCAACCGCACCTTCATCTGGGAACAGCTGATCAACCTGCTGACCAGCGGCCCGCACTGGATACTGGGCTATGGCTATGAAGGCTTCTGGACATCGCCCGAAGGCGCGATGCTGACCTTCGACCCGCGCTATTTCGTGCCCGGCCATGCCCATAACGGCCTGCTCCAGACGGTCGTCGCGCTGGGCGTGCTGGGCGGCGCGCTGCTGGTCTATGGCTATCTGAAGCTGCTGGTGCGGAAGTTCACGCTGCTGGCGAAATATCCCGACGGGCTCTGCATGTTCGACGCGGCCTTCATGATCTTCTTCTTCATCACCAACATGACGGAGCAATCCGTGCTGAGCGATGACGGATTGCTGTGGATCATGTTCATAATCGTGGCGACCCTGCGCGATCCGGTGGGCAGGGCCAGCGCCCGTGGCGGCCTTCGCCTTCCCCGCCCCGGAAGCCCCGCCGTCCCCAGCTCGCTTCCCCGCGCCTGAGGTCTTCATGCGCGGAACCCCTCAGGCACAGGCCCAGGATGGAGATCAGGATTTGAGCGCCCCCGTCGTCAGCATCGTCATCCCCTATTATAACCGCAGGAACACCATCGACCGGGCGATGCGGTCGATCGCGGACCAGAGCTTCCGGGCCTTCGAAGTCGTCATCGTCGACGACGGATCGACCGAACCGCTGCAGGCGGCGGATGTCGAGTGCCGGGGCTGCGACGTGCGCATCCTCCGCCAGGACAATGCGGGCGCGAACGCGGCGCGCAACCGGGGCATCATGGCCGCGCGCGGCAAATATGTGGCGATGCTGGATTCCGACGACGAATTCCTGCCCCATCATCTCGAAAACGCGGTTGCGGCCCTCGACGCCGCCCCCGCCAATATCGCGGTGTTCAGCCCCGTCATCGTCGACAGGGGAAACGACAAGCGCTTCATTAAGCCTCCGCGCGCGCCACGGGAGGGAGAGCATATCGCCGATTATCTCCTGCGCGACAGGGGCTTCATCCAGACCTCGACGCTCGTGCTGCCGAGGGAACTTGCGCTGGCCACCCAATATGGCGCCGGGCTGCCCTACGGACAGGACAAGGATTTCGCCATCCGCCTTTATGACCATGGCGTCCGGTTCCGGATGCTGCCGGACCCGGCGGCGATCTGGGCCGACGGCTTCGATCCCGACCGCGTATCGAGCAAGGCGGTCGCCGGAAGGCGGTCGGAATGGCTGGACAGCGTCAGGCCCATCATCACCGACAGGGCCTATCATGGCGACCGGGGCTGGAGCATCGCCCGCTCCTACCGCCGAGAGGGACAGGGCGCCAAGGCACTGTGGCTCTATCTCAACGCGCTGGCGCGCGGATGCTATTCGCCCCGGCTGGCGCTGATGATCTTCACCCAGATTTTCGTGCCGGAGAGGAGCTATCGCCGGCTGATCGACTTCATCGGCCCGCTGCTGAACAGGGCCTGAAACCCGTGGAGATTGCAAGACCGAAGAATTCTCCGATTTGGCCTTGCACAATCGAATCCAGCATTCTATGGAGCCCCCCTGTCTTGCCGAAACCAAGCGTTTCGGCCCGGTCGGGGAGTAGCTCAGCCTGGTAGAGCACTGTCTTCGGGAGGCAGGGGCCGGAGGTTCGAATCCTCTCTCCCCGACCAAAAAACCTTTGATATTCCATTTTGTTATCCCAATAAAGACATGATCCAACGGTTCATATTGAACCTTGGGCCTTGCGCTCGATAGCGCTGACAACGCTCGCAGATGGTCCTGGCTGAACCTCGCATAATATTTCTGCGTCGTCCGGTCGTCGTCATGGCTCATCATTTGCGCCGATTCTGGCATTGAGACACCCGATTCGGCGGCCCAAACCGCGCCAGTATGGCGCAGGGTATAGGGCGTCGCATGGACACCGCTCCTTTCGCTGGCGGCCTGGAACGCCTTCTTTATGTTCGCAACCCGCTTACCACCGCGCTCGATCACATACATGGAAGTGCGCGCCTTGAACGCCGCCTGTAGCGCGGCAAGCAAGGTATCGCCTATCGCAACGACCGTGCGGCGCTTGGCTAAGCGCCGGATGACGGATATCGATGCGCCGATAGGAATTTTTGGTTGCGCCACAGCAAATTTCGGGATTTGAAGCCTTCGTGGCTACAGGGCCTGTGTCAGGTGCAACGGAGTGTGTTTATGATCCGCCAGAATATCGTTCCCGTCATATTGGCCGGTGGATCGGGCACGCGCCTTTGGCCCTTGTCGCGCAAATCCTATCCGAAGCAGTTCGTGCCGCTGCTGGGCGAGGAGACGCTGTTCCGCCAGGCGGTGCGGCGCCTGTCGGGCGAAGCCGACGGGCTGCATTTCGAAAGGCCGGTCATCCTGACCGCCACCGATTTCCGCTTCATCGTGATGGAGCAGCTGGGGCTGGAAGGCATCGAGCCCGGCGGCGTGCTGATCGAGCCCGCCGCCCGCAACACCGCGCCCGCCATATTGGCCGCTGCCCTGCATCTCATGGCATCCGACCCCGAAGCGATCATGCTGGTCGCGCCGTCGGATCATGTCGTTCCCGATGCCCCCGCCTTTCAGGCCGCCGTCGCGCAGGGCATCGAAGCCGTGCGCAACGGCGATCTGGTGACGTTCGGCATTCAGCCGACCCATGCCGAAACCGGCTATGGCTATCTGGAGCTGGCGGCGAAGCCGGACGCGGACGGCACGCCGGTCAAGCTGGCCCGCTTCGTCGAGAAGCCCGATGCGGAGCGCGCCGGGGCGATGCTCGCGGCAGGCAATTATATGTGGAACGCGGGGATCTTCCTGTTCGCGGTCAAGGACCTGATCGCCGCGTTCGAACGGCATGCGCCGAGCCTTGTCGGCCCCGTGCGCGGCGCGGTGGAGCAGGCGCAAACCGACCTCGACTTCCTGCGCCTCGCGCCCGGTGCGTGGGAGGAGGTCGAAGATATTTCCATCGATTATGCGATCATGGAACGGGCGTCCAACCTGTCGGTCGTGCCCTATGGCTCCGGCTGGTCGGATCTGGGCGGCTGGGATGCCGTCTGGCGCCATTCCGACGCCGATGAGAACGGCGTCGCCCTTTCCGGGTCGGCCAATGCGCTCGATTGCCGGGATACGCTGCTGCGCTCGGACAGCGAGGGGCTGACGGTCGTCGGCCTGGGATTGAGCAACATCGTGGCCATCGCGATGAACGACGCGGTTCTCATCGCCGACAAGAGCCGCACGCAGGATGTGAAGGATGTGGTCGACCTGCTGAAGCAGAAGCAGGTGGCGCAGGCGACGCATTTCCCCAAGGATCACCGCCCCTGGGGCTGGTACGAAAGCCTGCTCGTCGGCTCCCGTTTCCAGGTCAAGCGCATCACCGTGCTGCCGGGCGCGTCGCTCAGCCTGCAAAGCCATTTCCACCGCTCCGAACATTGGATCGTGGTGGAGGGAACGGCGCGGGTGACGGTGGATCAGGAGGTCAAGATCCTGACGGAGAACCAGTCCATCTATATTCCGCTCGGCGCTGTCCATCGCATCGAAAACCCCGGCAAGATCCCGATGGTGTTCATCGAGGTCCAGACCGGCGGCTATGTCGGCGAGGACGATATCGTCCGCTATGAGGATAAATATGCGCGGGAGTGACGCGCGCCGCTGAACGGACAGGCAGCGCGCGCAGGAACCCGACGGACTCCCGGCGCGTTCCCTTCCCAAAAGGAAGGAGACCCTGCTTGAAAATCCGCGCCTGTTTCCCCGCCGCCACCCTGTGCCTCCTTGTCGCCTGCCAGCAGCCCGCCGACACCACCCCTCCGCAAAATCCGCCGGAAAAGCCCTCCCCCAACGCCCAGTTCGAGGCGCTGCGCTTTGCCGATGCGAAGGAAGGCGGCGGCGACTACCGGCCGCCCGACATGATGCAGGTGGAGGTGATCCTCGACCGGCTGGGCTTTTCCAGCGGGGTGATCGACGGCAAGGCGACGCCGCTGGACGAGCTGGCGCTGCGCGGTTTCCAGACCGCCCACAAGCTCCAGCCCACCGGCAAGCTGGATGACGCCACCAAGGCCGCGCTGCTGCGCTGGAAGGATGTCGCGCCGGTCCGGCTCGTCACCATTCCCGCCGAATTCGCGAAAGGTCCGTTCGTGCCGGACCTGCCGCACCAGAATGCGGCGCAGGCCAAATATGACCATCTGGGCTATCGCGACCTGATGGAGGCGCTGGCCGAGCGGTTCCACACCACGCCGGAAACGCTGAAGGTGCTCAACGGTCCCGAACTGAAACCCGGCCCCGGCGCGGTCATCCGCGTGCCCAATGTCGCCGATGCCGACCCGACCAAACTCGGCACGGACGAGCGCGGCTGGAACCGCACGCTGATGATGCTGGGCGTATCGCCGGATCAGCCCACCGCCGCCCGCGTGGTGGTGGACAAGTCCGACGGCGCGCTGCGCGCCTATGCGGAGGACGGCGCGCTGCTCGCGCAGTTCCCCGCCACCATGGGCAGCCGGCATGATCCGCTGCCGATCGGCAAATGGACGATCCAGGGGGTCAGCCGCAATCCCGACTTCCATTACAACCCCAAGCTGTTCTGGGATGTCAGCGACGCGGCGAAGGACCATCTGCTGAAGCCCGGCCCCAACAATCCGGTCGGCGTGGCGTGGCTCGACCTGTCCAAGGAGCATTACGGCATTCACGGTACGCCCGAACCGGCGATGATCGGCAAGAGCGAAAGCCATGGCTGCGTCCGCCTGACCAACTGGGACGCGGCGCGCCTCGCCCAGATGGTGAAGGCGGGGACACCGGCGATATTTCAGGAATGAGGGCGCCTCAGGCGGGCGTTTCGACCAGTTCGACGATCTCGAACGCGTAGCTTTTCCAGCCGCGCATGCGGGCGGCTTCCTCGGTGGCGATCCGCTTTTTGCGGGCCTCCGCGAGGGAGCGGCTATGCCCCCAGAACACCTCGGTCTTGCCGTTCTCCAGCTCGGCGACGATGCGCCAATAATGGGTGAAGGCGTCGGTGGTGGGGCCGATCGTCTTCACATAGCCGTCGGGCATGGTGGCCGTCAGATAGCGCCGCTTCTTCTTCATGACCGGCCCGATCTGCCAGAGGCGGCGCGCGCCTTCAATCGTTGAAATAGCGCCCCTCGGTCACTTCCCGCACGATCCCGGCGCGAATGGTGAAGTCGCCGAAGCGCTCTCCGGGCTGGCGCTCCCGCGCATAGCGGCCCAGCACCTCGTCCAGCACCTCCAATATCACCCCTTCCCCCACATTTTCGCGGATCATGCGATTGAGCCGCTCGCCGTGGAAGCCGCCGCCGAGATAGAGATTATATTTGCCCGGCGCGCGCCCTGTAAAACCGATTTCCGCGATATAGGGACGGGAGCAGCCATTGGGACAGCCGCTCATCCGCACCGTGATCGGCTCTTCGGAAAGGCCGTGTCGCGCCAGCATCGCCTCCACCTTGTCGAGCAGGCCGGGCAAATAACGCTCGCTCTCCGCCATGGCGAGGCCGCAGGTGGGCAGCGCCACGCAGGCGATGGCGTTGCGACGGATCGGCGAGACGCTTTCCTCCTCCAGCCCATGCTCGGCCAGCACCGCGTCGATCGCCGCCCGGTCCTCCGGCCGGACCCCGGCGATGATGACATTCTGGTTCGGCGTCATGCGGAACGTGCCGCGATGGATATGCGCAATGTCGCGGAACGCATCGAGCAGCTTCAGGTCCAGCCGCCCGTTCTGGATAGTGACGGTGCGATGCAGCCGCCCGTCCGGCGTCTCGTTCCAGCCGAAGCTGTCGCCGTTGGAGGTGAAGGCGTAGGGCCGCGCCTCCTCGAACGGCGCGCCCATCACCCGCTCGATCTCCGCCTTGATCCAGCCCAGCCCCTTGTCGTCGATCGTATATTTGAAGCGCGCCCGCGCCCGGTCCTTGCGGTCGCCATAGTCGCGCTGCACCGTCATCACCGCGTCGGCGCAGGCGATCATCCGGTCGGCGGGGATGAAGCCGATCACGCTGGCGAGCCGGGGATAGGTTTCGGGCGCCTGATCCGTCCGCCCCATGCCGCCGCCGATCGCGACGTTGAAGCCTTCCAGCCCTTCCGGCCCGCCGATCGCGATGAAACCCAGATCCTGCGCATAGACGTCGATATCGTTGGACGGCGGCAGCGCGAAGCCGATCTTGAACTTGCGCGGCATGTAGGTGCGCCCGTAGAAAGGCTCCTCCGATTCCGAGGACGCGACGCGCTCGTCCCCATACCAGATTTCATGATAGGCGCGGGTCCTGGGGATCACATGATCGCTCACCCGCTTGGCCATCGCCGCGACCTCGGCATGGAAGCGCGAGCTTTGCGGATCGACCGTGCACATCACGCCGCGGCTGTCGTCGCCGCAGGCCGCGACGGTATCGAGCAGCGTTTCGTGCAGCCCCTGGATGATCGGGCGCAAGCTGTCCTTCAGCACCCAGTGGAACTGGAAGGTCTGGCGCGTGGTGATACGCAGCGTCCGCCCGCCATGGGCGCGGGCCAGTTCGTCGAGCTTCAGCCATTGCGCGGGCGTGCACACGCCGCCGGGCAGGCGCACCCGGATCATGAACTGAAAGGCCGGCTCCAGCTTCTGCCGCCGCCGCTCGTCGCGCACATCGCGGTCGTCCTGCTGATAGATGCCATGGAATTTCATCAGCTTGACGTCATCGGCAGATGGCACCGCGCCGGTGATCCGGTCGAGCAGGCCCTGCTTGATGGTGCCGCGCAGATAATCGCTGGCGTCCTTCATCCGCTCGTCGGCACTTAGCCGGTCGAGCGGTTGCGAGAGGTCGTGGCTGCGGTCGATGGTCTGGCTGGTCATGCTCTGCCCTCTCAATAGACGTCGCGCTGGTAGCGATGGTCGGCCTGCAACGAGCGGACATAATCCTCCGCCGCCTCGCGCCCGGTGTGCGCCTCCTGCGCGACGACATCGATCAGCGCCTGATGCACGTCGGGCGCGAGATTGGACGCGTCGCCGCAGACATAGACATGCGCGCCCTCCTCCAGCCAGGCGAAGAGGTCGCGCGCCTGCTCGCGCATCCGGTGCTGGACGTAGACCTTGTCCTGCCCGTCGCGGGAAAAGGCGACGTCCATCCGCCCCAGCGTCCCGTCCTTCAGCCAGCCCTGCCATTCCGTCTGGTAGAGGAAGTCGGTGCGGAAATTGCGCTCGCCGAAGAACAGCCAGCTCTTGCCGCCCGCCCCGCGCGCCTCGCGCTCTTGCAGGAAGGCGCGATAGGGCGCGACGCCAGTGCCCGCGCCGATCATGACGATCGGGGTGTCGTCGCCGGGCAGGCGGAAATGCGCGTTGCTCTGGATATAGACGGGCAACTCGCTGTCCGGCTCCGCCCGGTCGGCGAGCAGGCAGGAGGCGACGCCGCAGCGCGTTTCGCCATGCAGCTCATAGCGCAGCGGGGCGACCGTCAGATGCGCCTCGTCCGATACCGAGGCAAGGCTCGACGCCAGCGAATAGAGGCGCGGCTGCAACGGGCGCAGCGCGGAGACGAAGCCCTGCGGCATCACCGGCGACACCGGATAGCGGCGGACGATATCGATGATGTGGTGGGTGCGCAGAAACACGGACCGCTCGCCCGCGCGGTCTTCCTGCTGCAACTGGCGCAGCGCCCCCGCCTCGCTGATCAGCGCCCAGTAATCGAGGAAGCGCGGGGTCGCGGCGGTGATCTCGAACCGGTGGGTCAGCGCCTCGCCCAGCGCCAGTTTCTGCCCCCTATGCTCGAACTCGGTATCGGCGGAGAGGGCCAGCGCGTCGAGCAGCGCGGCGACAAGCTGCGGGTCGTTGGAGGCGGCGATGCCCAGCGCGTCGCCCGGCTCATAGCGCAGGTCGGAGCCTTCGAGCGAAAATTCGATATGCCGCGTTTCCTTGCTCGACCCCCGGCCGACGATCGGGATGTTGTCGAGGATGCGCGCCGGGAACGGGTTGCGCTTGTCGAACAGCGGGACGGCGGCCTGTGTCATGGGGGCGGCCGCCGAAGCGGGAACGGCGGCGGAGGCTTCGCGCGTTTCGGCGGCGAGCTGCGCGACGATCGCCCCGGTCCAGGCGGCGGCGGGCTCCTCATAATCGACGTCGCAATCCACCCGCCCGGCGAGCCGTTGCGCGCCCAGTTCCTCGAACCGCTGGTCCAGGCGCTTTCCGGCCTGGCAGAAATATTCATAGGTCGAATCGCCCAGCGCCAGCACGGCGAAGCGCACTCCCTCCAGCTTCGGCGCCTTGCGGCCCTCGATGAATTCGAAAAAGCCGGTCGCGGGCTGTGGCGGATCGCCCTCGCCATAGGTGCTGACGATGACGAGCAGATCCTGCTCCTGCCCCAACTGGCGGACCTTGTAATCGGCCATGTCGATCCGCTTGCATGCCAGACCGGCGGCCTGCGCGGCCTGTTCCAGCGCCAGCGCCAGACCGGCGGCGTTGCCGGTTTCCGTTCCGTAAAGGATGGTCAGCGAACGCGCGTCCGCGGCAGCGGCGGATGACGCCGGTTGCGACAGGGGGCGTCGCAAACCGGCGTCAAACCCGGCAAAATAGCCGCTGATCCAGCGCGCCTGCATCGGATCCAGCGACCGGGACAGTTCCTCTACCAGCCGCACCTGCTCCGGGGTCAAGGCACTCCCCGGAAATTCCGATGTCGTCATTCGCGCTTATCCTCGGCGTTCCGCGCCTCTTCCCCGCGCTCCGGCCTGCAACAGGATCCTCTCCGGGCGCCGGATAACAGGCAGCGTCTTTCACTCAGGCCCCGACTGTGCGCGCGGCAATAGCATAAGGCAAACGACTATTATTTGTGTTTAAACACAATATATTTGCACTTAATCACGCAATCTGGTCGAGCAACTGGGAAAGAACCGGCCGCATGCGCTGGATTTCCTCGCGGTGGATGGCCGACAGCGCGTCCAATATCTCATAGGCGCGGGGCGTCAGGCGCAGGCAGGCGCGGCGCCGGTCGTCCGCCGCCGGTTCGCGCACGACCAGCCCCAGCGCCACAAGACGGTCGACAAGGCCGGTCGCGCTGTGCGGCTTCAGGATCAGGCGCTCGGCGACGAGGCCGACCGTTGCCTGCCCCACCGGCGCCGCGCGGATCGCGAGCAGCGCCTGATGCTGCTGCGGCGTCAGCCCCATCTCTGCCGCCCATGTCTCGCTGAACGCCAGAAACCGGCGGATCGCGTGACGGAAATCAGCCAGCGCCCGATAATCCGCGTCGTCCAGTTCCCCGTCGCGCCCCATCGATTGATCTCCACCGTTGAATTATATCGCAATACGATATAACTGCCGCCAACCCAATAGCCGGAAAGCCCGTCCTGCCCATGTCGCTTACCCCAATGCGCGCCGTCGAGACACATCAATTGGCCGATCACAGCGTCGACCGGCGCATGGCGCTGCTCGCGCTGATGGCGATCGTCGTCGGCACCGGCGGGGCGCTGGGCGCGTGGCTGTTGGTGAAGCTGATCGCCATCGCCACCAACCTCTTCTGGTTCGGGCGGCTTTCCGCCGATCACAGCCTGATCACCGACGCGTCGGTCGGCCTGCTGCTGCCGCTCATTCCCGTCATCGGCGCGCTTGTCGTCGGGCTGATGGCGCGCTTCGGGTCGGACAAGATACGCGGCCACGGCATACCGGAGGCGATCGAGACGATCCTGTTCGGGGAAAGCCGCCTCTCGCTCAAGGTCGCGCTGCTCAAGCCGCTCTCCTCGGCGATCTCGATCGGCAGCGGCGGCCCGTTCGGCGCCGAAGGGCCGATCATCATGACCGGCGGGGCGATCGGCTCGCTCTTCGCCCAATGCTTCCACCTGAGCGCCGCCGAGCGCAAGACGCTGCTGGTCGCGGGCGCGGCGGCGGGGATGACCGCGATATTCGGCACGCCGCTGGCCGCGATCCTGCTGGCGGTCGAGGTGCTGCTGTTCGAATGGAAGCCGCGCAGCTTCGTGCCGGTGGTGGTCGGCGCGCTGGTGTCGTTCGCGTGGCGGCCCTTCCTCATCGGCTCCGGCCCGATGTTCGCGGCCGCGCTGCCGCTGCCCGGCACGTCGTGGGATCTGCTCGCCGCCGCCGCCATCGGCATGGCGGTCGGGGTGGAGGCGGCGTTCCTCTCCACCGCGCTCTATCGCATCGAGGATCTGTTCCACCGGCTGCCCGTCCACTGGATGTGGTGGCCCGCCATCGGCTCGGTCGTCGTCGGCCTTGGCGGCCTGATCGATGCGCATGTGCTGGGCGCGGGCTATGCGAGCATCCAGGGCCTGCTCGACGCGTCGCTGCCGATGCGGGCGATCGCCGCGCTGCTGGTGGTGAAGGCGGTCGTCTGGCTGGTCGCGCTCGGCTCCGGCACATCGGGCGGGGTGCTGGCGCCGATCCTGATCCTCGGCGGAGCGGCGGGCTTCCTGCTCGGCCAGTATCTGCCGGGCGAGCCGGGCTTCTGGGCGATGATCGGCATGGCCGGAATCATGAGCGGGGCAATGCGCGCGCCGATGACCGGCGCGCTGTTCGCGGTCGAGCTGACCGGCGCGTTCGACGCGGTGCCCTGCACCATCGCGGCGGCGGGCGGCGCCTACGGCGTCAGCGTGCTGCTGATGCGCCGGTCCATATTGACCGAGAAGATCGCCCGGCGCGGGCGGCATATCCTTCAGGAATATACGGTCGATCCGCTCGACCTGTTGCAGGCCGAGCAGGTGATGACGCGCGATCCCGCGACCCTGCCCGGATCGATGACCATCGGCGAGGCGGTCGCCTTCTTCGCGGCGGAGGCGGTGCACCGCAGCTATCCGGTGGTCGATAGCGAGGGCAGGCTGCTCGGCCTCGTGTCGCGCGCCGATGCGCTGCGCTGGCAGATGGACGCGGACGCCGCGCCGGTCCCGCTGGCCGAGGCGGTGTCCGACGCCGCCCAGCCGGTCGCCTATCCCGATACGCCCGCGGGCGTGGTGGCGGACCTCATCATCGAATCCGGCATCGGCCGGATCCCCATCGTCGCCCATGGCACGCGGCGGATCGTCGGCCTGCTGTCGCGTCAGGACCTGCTCAAGATACGCAGCGCCCATCGCGCGGCGGAAACGGGGCGCAGCCGCTTCATCGGCCGCAAGCGCGATGTTTAGCGGCCGGCGCGAAGCAGGTCGGCGGCCTGCTCGATATTCACCCTGTGGCTTTCGAGCATGTCGAGCAGGTCGGCGCGCAGGCCCTCTTCCTCCACCTGCGGCAGCAGCGCTTCCAGCCTGCGCACCACCCAGGACTGGCCGCGATTGAGGAAGGCGAGCCGCTCCCACGGGTCCGCAATGGCCATCGCCTTGCCGTAAAAGGCGCCGGTCCGGCGCGAAGGCCGCGCGCCCAGCCGCCGCACATGGCGCGAGAGCATCGCGCACCACCGCGCCTCGTCGCCGCGCACATGGCGCATCAGCGCGGCAAGCGCCTCGCCCGACGCGTCCCGGATGCTGGCGAGCGCCACCCGCGCCCCGGCCCGCTCTGCCTCCAGCAACTCGTCGAGCGCCGCGACAAGTTCTTCGCCACCGGCAGGCCCGGCTCCGCTCATGCCGTTATCGCGGCGGCGGCGCGCAGGCCGCTGCGGATCCTGTCCATCACCCCCGGATCGGCCTTGGTCGAATGCACGACATAGGCGGAATAGGAGAATTCCGGGCTGTCCGGCACCAGCGCCAGACGCCCTTCCTCCAGATAGGGGCGGATGAAGCCCTTGCGGAAATAGCCGCTGCCTCCCGTCGCGAGGATATAATCCAGCGCCAGCGGCCCATAGCTGATCGAAACGACCGCATTGGGCTGGTCCGGGAAGGCGGCCTGATAGCTGGCGGCGAAATCCTCGCCCCAGTCGATCTGGACATGATCCTCCGGGCCGAGCGGGCGGCTGGCCGGGGTGGTGCGGACCAGCACCAGCTTTTCCTCGAACAGCAGCTCGGCGATCACGCCGGGGCGGCTGGGCGCGGCATAGAGCACCGCGACGTCGAGCGCGCCGTCCTGCACCTGCTCCATCAGCCGGTCGGAGGCGGCGATCTGCGTGCTGACCGCGATTTCCGGGCATTCCCGCCGCATCCACAGCAGCCAGTGGCGCAGCAGCGGACTCCACAGGCTGAGTTCCGCGCCGACCGTCACCACCGTCTCGCGCCCCGGCGGCAGCGCGACGGCGCGGCGCGCGCGGTCCCACACCTGCACCAGCGTGGTGGCGAAGCGCAGGAACTGCTCGCCCGCCGGGGTCAGCTTCGCCCCGGCCTTGTTGCGGATGAACACCGGCCGGTCGAGCTGGTCCTCCAGCACCCGGATGCGCGCGCTCACCGCCGTCTGCGTCAGGTTGAGATTGGCCGCCGCGCTGACGAAGCTGCCCGTCTTGACGACCTCCAGAAAGGTGCGGGCGACGCTGATGTCCATGAAGCAAATTCTTTCATTTCAATAGATGTTATCATTCCAGTTTATGATGGATGATAGGCCAAAGCCTGCCCGACCACAAGAGCGGCAGGCAGGATGCCACCTTCCTACCGATACGGATTTATTATCATAAATATTGCATATAAATCCATATAACATTCGTTTGTTTAATGGTTTTCGCTGTTTCAGACTGCGGGTCTCTGCATGAAGGAGTCCCCATGTCCATCCAACTCGGTCAGGTCGCCCCTGACTTCGAACAGAACAGCACGCACGGCCGCATCCGCTTCCACGACTGGCTCGGATCGAGCTGGGGCATATTGTTCAGCCACCCGAAGAATTTCACGCCCGTCTGCACGACCGAACTGGGCGAGGTCGCGAAGCTGCGGCCCGAATGGGACAAGCGCAACGTGAAACCGATCGGCCTGTCGGTGGACCCGGTCGAGGCGCATCACAAATGGGAGGTCGATATCGAGGAAACGCAGGCCGCCAAGCTCGATTTCCCGATGATCGCGGACCCCGACGCGCTGGTTTCCACCCTCTACGACATGATCCACCCGGAAAGCGACCCCATGGTGACGGTGCGCTCCGTATTCGTGATCGACCCGTCGAAGAAGGTGCGGCTGATCCTCACCTATCCGCCCAGCACCGGCCGCAATTTCAACGAGATATTGCGCGCGATCGACAGCCTCCAGCTGACCGACGCGCGCAGCATCGCCACGCCGGTCAACTGGGAACCGGGCAGCCCGGTGGTGATCTCGCCCAAATTGTCGGAAGAGGAAGCCAGCCGCCAGTTCCCGCAAGGCTACAAGACGCTCAAGCCCTATCTGCGGATGGTGGAACTCTGAAAACTATGCAGGATCGGGTAGACATTTGGCTCAGGTGGAGCCGAAAAGTTCGCTTTCCGAGCATCGGAGCGCAGCGGACTTAAGGTCCGTGAGCACCGAAGCACAGGAAAGCGGGCTTTGCAGGCCCGCATGAGTCAAATGTCTACCCGATCCCGATCTTGTCTCCGGGAGCGGCTACTCCTTATCGGCTCCCGGAGGCACCCTCCGTCCCCTCCTCCATCCAGCCGCCGCCCAGCGCGAGGAACAGCGCGATCTGGTCCGCGTTCGTCGCTGCCTTCGCCTGCGCCAGCGCCTGCTCGGCGGCGACCAGATCGCGATCCGCCTCCAGCGCGGGCAGCGCCCCGACCTTGCCGCCGCGCCGAAGCTGCGCAGTGCGCGCGGCGACCCGCGCCGCCTCGTCCCGCGCGCGTTCCAGCCCCCGCTGCTGCTCCAGACCCGCCGCATAGCCGTCGAGCGCCGTCTCCACCTCCCGCAACGCGTTGAGCACCGCCCCGTCGAAGGCGGCGAGGTCGGCGCGCGCCTGCGCCTGCGTCGCCTCGATCCGCGCCCGCGCCGCGTGCCGGTTGAGCGTCCAGCCGATCAGCGGCCCCAGACCGAAACGGTTGGTCAGCGGCGAGAGGAAATCCGCCGCCGCGCCGGTCGATCCGATCGACGCGCCCAATCTTATGTCCGGGTAGAGCGCGGCGGTGGCGACCCCGATCCGCGCCGTGGTCGCGGCCAGACGCCGCTCCGCCATGCGGATGTCGGGCCTGCGCTTCAATAGCGCCCGACCGTCGCCCACCGGGATCCGGCGCGTCAGTTCGAGCGGCCGCCTGCACCCCGGCAGCGCCGGGTCGGCCTCGCGCGGGGTGCCGCCCGTCAGCGCGGCCAGCCGATACGCCGCGCCTCGTTGGCGCGCGCCCAGCCGGGGCAGGCCTGCGCGGCTCGCCTCCAGCAGCCCCTGCTGCCGGTCCAGCTCGAACCGCGCCGCCCGGCCATGGGCGATCAGCGCGCGCGTCAGGGCGATGCCTTTCTCCTGCACCGCGATGGCGCGGCCCAGCACCTCGATCTGATGCCCCGCATTGCAGAGATCGGCATAGGCCCGCGCGGTTTCCGCCGCCACGGTGACGCGAACGAGATCGCGCGCCGCCACCGCCGCCTCGGCATCCGCGCTCGCCGCCTCGATGCCGCGCCGGATCGCGCCGAACAGGTCGAGATCATAGCCGACCGCGGCGCCCGCATTGTAGATCTGGCGGACGGGAGGCTTCACATGCTGCAATTCCGCTTCGGCCGAACGCTGCGCCCAGCTGGTTTCGGCATTGACCATGCCCTGCACCTCGCGCGCCGCGCCGCGCTCGTCCAGCAGGGCGAGGCTGCGCTCCAGATTGGCCTGCGCCACCCGCAGGTCGGTATTCGCCGCCAGCGCCCGCGCGACCAGCCCGTCGAGCACCGGGTCGTCATACAGCTTCCACCAGCGGTCGGGCAGCGGCTCCGCCCCGGTCACCGCCGCCCCGGACAGAAAAGCGCCCTGCGCCGCCGGGGCGTTGATCTTCGCGGCTTCGGGCAGATGATAATCCGGCCCCACCGTCGCGCAGCCGCCGAGCAGCGCGGCGGCGAACAGGCTCGCAAGGCCGCGCCTCACCATGGCAGGCTCCGCCGCACGGCGCGTCCGTCGTCGCGGGGGTGGACGACGACCGTGGCGGTCTGGCCGGGGATCATCCGCACATTGGCCGGTATCGCGTCGATCGCGATCCGCACCGGAATGCGCTGCGCCAGCCGCACCCAGGTGAAGGACGGGTTCACATTGGCGAGCTGGCCGTCCGCGCCCGCCCGCTCCCGATCCTCGACGCCGCCTGCTATGCTCTCGACATGGCCCTTTATCTCGTCGGCGACGCCCATCAGATAGACGCTGGCGGGATCGCCCACGCGGATGGCGGGCAATTTGGTTTCCTCGAAATAGCCCTCCACCCGCATCGACCGGGTATAAACCAGCGCCAGCGCGGGCTTGCCCGCCGTCAGATAGACGCCCGGCTGCAACGAGACATTGGAAACCGTGCCGTCGACCGGCGCGCGCACGATCGTCCGCTCCAGATTGAAGCGGGCGAGGTCGCGCGCGGCGCTCGCCTGCCCGATCGCCGCGCGCAGCTCCTCGACGCGCGCCCGGCCCTGCTCGATCGCCTCGGCGGCGATCACATCGGTCATCGCGCGGTTGCGCCGATCCTCCCGCACCGCCTGCGCCAGCGCGGCCTGCTGGCTGGCGAGCACCGCCTGCGCCTGCTCCAGCGCGATCCGGTAGCGCGGCCGGTCGATGACGAAGAGGACATCGCCCCGCTTCACCTCGCCATTGTCGGCCACCCGCACCTCGGTGACGAGGCCGCTCACATCGGCGGCGACCGGCACCATGTCGGCGCGCACCTTGCCGTCGCGCGTGACCGGCTCGACCTGATAGCGGATCCACAGCGCGTAGATGGCCGCGAGGATGACAAGGAGGACGAGCAGCGTCGCGATCGAACGCAGCAGATTGTGGCGATGAAGCATGGTCAGGACAGGACACCGTGAGGAAGCAGGAGATCGGCGGAAGCGCTCAACCCCCACCAGAGCAGCGCGAAGAGCGCGAGTTCGAACAGGCTGGGGTGCCAGAGCAGGCGATATATCGGCAGGCGCTGGATCGGCACGCGCAGCAGATAGACGAGCACCGCCGCCCCTATCGCCCAGACGAGCGCGGCGGGCATGTAGACGCCCAGCACATGGATTTCCTCGATCATGGGCGCGCCTGCCCTCCGGCCAGCGGCGCGGCCGCCGGGAAGAGGTTGCACCGCATGCCGACCAGCGCGCGCAGGGCGGCGCGGCGCGGTTCGTCCGGCCCCAGCGCGAGCAGCGCGGACAGCGCCTCGTCTATCGCGCGCAGCATGCCGGGCGGCGGCGGATCGGCGCGGCCGTGGCGCCAGCGCGCGGCGTAGAAGCCCGACAGGCCGGAAAGCACCGCGCCCAGACGGTGGCGGGCATCGTGCGGCACATGCGGCAATGCCCGGCGGATCGGGATGATGTTGCGCCCGATGCGCAGGTCCGCCAGCCCGTCCGCCGCGTGCAGCGCGTCGCCCGGCGGGGCCACCGCCATGCGCGCGGCGACCTGTCCCAGCCGGTCCACCGCCTGCATCGTCCAGCGATCCGGCAGGAACGGCCGCCTGATGTCGGCAAGTTGCGCCAGCTCGGCCCAGTTGGACCGCAATATCCGCCGCGCCGTTCGCAGCACATTGGCGGAGCGGAACATCTTGGTGACGGCCAGGGTGGAGGCGATGCCCCCCAGCTGCGCCAGCCCGGTGTTGACGAACACCGCGAAATCACCCTGAAAGCGCGCCTGAAATCCCATGGCGACGATGAAGCAGGAGAACATCGGCAGCGCCTGCGGCGAGCGCGCCGGGTCGGCCTGGATATAGCCCATCCACAGCAGCGCCGGGGCAAGCGTGATGACGAGCATCTCATAGCCGTCGACGCGCGGCAGGATGACGAAGAGATAGAGCGCGGCGACCGGGAAGGTCCTGAGCGTGGCCGACAGATAGCGGCCGATGACCGGCGCCGGGTCGTCCTGCGTGGCGAAGGAACAGGTGATCAGCGCCGCGAACGCCGCCGTCGCCGATCCGCTGGGCCAGGCGAGCAATATCCACACCGCGCAGTAAAGCGCGATCGCGCTCGCCGTCGCCAGCCCGGCGAGCGCGGCGACGCCATGGTCGCGGGCGAGCGCGAACGGCTCGGTCGAAAGCGCCTTGAAGCCGGGCCTGCCGGGCGATCCGATCCGCGCGGCCAGCCTGCGGCTCGCGGCGAGAGCGGCGAGGAATTCCGCGATCCTGACGCAGGCGCTGGCGGTGAGCAACGAGGTCCAGTCCGCCCGCGCCTCCGCCTCGTCGGCCAGCGCCTCGCAGCGGCGGATGAGGAAGCCGGCGCGATGGACCGGGCTGCCCTCGTCGGCCAGCCAGGCGGCGATATCGTCGAGCAACTGCGCGAGCGGCGGCGGCAGCGCGTCCTGCCCGCGCAGCAGGTCGAGCCGGTTGGCGGCGGCGGAGGCCAGCGGCAGGATGTTCGCCAGCTGCTGCTGCAACGCCCTCACCCGCCGCTGCGTCGCGGGCGCCCAGCGCTGGTCGAACGGCAGGTGGACGGCGATCATCCCCAGTTCGGTGATGTCGGCCGCGAGCGTGCGCCGATGCTCGTTTTCCAGCCGCGTGTGGCGGCCCGCCAGCGCCTCGGCCGTCCAGCGGCAGGCATGGCGCAGGAAGGATTGCGCGCGGGCGCGGATCACCGGCGTCGCGCTCCACGGCTGGAGCAGCGCGTGCACGGCGGTCACGCACAGGATCGCGACCGTCATCTCCTGCACCCGCGCGATGGTGGTGTCGAAGATGTTCACCGGGTCGTCGAGATAGGGAAAGCTGATCACCGCCGAGCTGAACGCCGCCATCTGAAACAGGAAGGCGCGTGGCGTGCGATCCAGCACCGCGAGATAGATGCACAGGCCAGTCCAGCTCGAAAGGCACAGCACCAGCAGCTCCGGCGAATTCTGCAAATTGGGCACGAGCAGGATCGTGACCGCCGCCCCGGTCGCGATGCCGCCCAGCCGGTAGAGCACCTTGGGCCGGAACGCGCCCGCCATCGGCTGCGCCGTCACATAGACGGTCAGCAGCGCCCACCACGGGCGCGGCAGGCTGGCGCTGAAGGCGATGGCGAGGGTGATCGCCGCCGCGATGAAGCTGCTCAGCGAGAACAGCAGTTTCTGGGGATCGATGACCGGGGCAGGCAGCGACAGGCTGATACCGCGATCCGCAACAGGCTTCATCTTGGCGACCGTGACATATTTGCGGGATTGTCGCGATCACCAGCGATCGGGCCTACCCTCCCTTGGATTCGGGAACGCTCCATAGTCGCGCGCGGGCGCCGGGCCGTAGATCAAAATATTGATGGATAAGCACAAATATTTTGCATGATGGGGCTGTGCGCGGTGTGGCGGTCAGCGGCCGTGCACCTCGTCGGTTTCGATATCGTCCCCTTCCGGCGCATCCTGCCCCGCGCCCGACAGCAGGAAGGCGCCGATCGGCACGGCGAGGAACAGCATGAGCAGAAGTTGCTGCTCGCCCAGCACATTGCCCTGACGAAGATGCGCGAAACCGAGCCATGCGGCGGCCGCGACAAGCATCCAGAAAATACCGCGCGCGGCGAACGGGGCGCGAACAGGCGAATGGCGCGGCGCGGGCTCCTCCATGGGCATCCTCTCCCATCCCCGGCATGGATTATCGGCCCTCTTCGTGGCCCTCGCCGGTTTGTCCCCGCATGATGGAACTGGATGGGCCGGTCAGGCAAACGAATGTTATTGATGCCAAGGGGCAAGAATATTGGGGATAGAGCGAGGGCTATATCGGCGATCCATGCTTTTCCGATCCAGCGCACCAGTCCGGTTGCCGGAGAGGGAGAAGGTTGATCCCGTCCCTCATAAGTAGGCCACAGGCATTGGCTCGATGCGAGCATCGGCATTCCTGAAAGGAAGCGGGCATTTTCAACCGTTCGGGCTGAGCTTGTCGAAGCCCCGCATTGCCCTGGAACAACAGAGAAACAGCCGTTAAGTGAATTTACCCTTTGGGCCGACACGCTCAGGCAGCGGTTCGGCCAGATACGCTCCTCAGCATTGCAGAGCGCACCGTTCATCAGGCAGTCGAGTCTCGACCGAAACAACTTGACCGCATGAGGCTGTCGAGATAGCGGCACTGACAATCACCGCGCAATGCGTGGGAGGGCGATTAGCTCAGTTGGTAGAGCGTCTCGTTTACACCGAGAATGTCGGCGGTTCGAGCCCGTCATCGCCCACCATTCCTTCGACGATATCGGTCAGGACAGGGATTTGCCCCGGCCCCCGCCGCCGTCGCCCCGCCCGCCGGCTTGCAGCAGCAGGTCGTGGCTTTCCTCGAACCAGCGCGTCACCGCCGCGACGCCCTGCTGCGACAGGGCGATGAAGATGCGCCGCCCGTCGTCGGGATCGGCCTGCCGCTCCAGCAGCCCGCGTTCGGTCAGCTGCCGGATCCAGCGCAGCGCGGTGGTGGGCGGCACGGCGGCGGCGATGCAGAGGCTGGAGACGGATACCCGCACATTCTCCAGCCGGGCCGCCATCAGATCGAGCAATATGTCCCAGGCCGGGTCGGCGAAAAGGTCGGCGGGGAAGATGCCGTCGCGCAGGCGGCGAGCGCGCAGCACCGCCCTCACCTGCCGGGCGGTCACCGCCCCGGCTCCGGCCCCGATCCCGTCCGGCGCGGACAGCGCGGCATAGGCGCGCGCAGGCGACTGCACCGACGGTTCCCGCCCCTCATTCTGCGCGGGCAGCGCGAACTGGCTGGGCGAGCGGTTCTGCACCAGCGCCTCGATCGTCCGGCTGAGGCGCACCAGTTCGTCGCTCAGCTTGTCGAGCCGGGGATCGGCATTCTCGCCCCGGCCGATATCGTGCAGGCGCGCGCGGTCCTGCCCCCGCCCGGCAAGCGCGGCCAGCGTCGCCACTATGTCCTCGCGGTCGGGGCGGCACAATATGGCCGCGCGGTCCGCGTTGACGATGGCGTGGACATGGTCCAGCCCTTCCAGATCGACGGCGACCGCCAGATACATGCCCTGATTGCCCGCCATCGTATCGAGCCGGGCCAGCAGCAGGTCCAGCCCCGGTTCGGCGCCGGTGCAGCGGACCAGCACCGCGTCGACATCGACGATGCGGGACAGCCGCTCCGTCGCGGCGCCCAGCGGCACCCGGTCGAGAATGCGGAACCCCAGCGCCTGCGCCAGATCGGCGACGTCGTCCCCGGCTTCCGCGCCGGGCACCGTCCACAGGCCGTCCGCCAGGATCAGCAGCGAGGGCTGCTCCGCCTGCCGGGCGAAATCGTCCCAGTTCCGCACGGCCGCGCCATCCCGCCCGGCCCCGCCGCCATGATCCTGCCCGGCTCCGGGAAATGCCGCCGCAAACCCGCCATCCGCCGGAAAGCCCCTGTAACCACTCATCCCCTGTACCCCATTTCGCCCCGACCGGAGCCGGAGCCCGACCAACACCCTTTCCGCCAATATGGCGACAGATGCCAGATTCACCCGCCAACATTAATCCGAAACGGAGGGATGTTTTCCGATAACCCCATGGAATCCGAAAGCGACGCTTCGGCAGGGGGCGATCCATCGGGATTTGCTGGCGTCGCCCCCTCAGGATCGAACGGATATTTCATCCGAAACGGATCTTAATAAGCCCGCGACGCGGCTCTTCCTTCCGAACCGCGCCCCGGCCAGATGTTCATATTATGTTCCGATCCGCTGAGTCCAGCGAAAAGTTCATGGAATGTTCTGCCTGCGCAGACCACCGCCCGCGCCGCCCTTCCTATTTGAACAGGCCGCCCAATATGCCGCGCACCAGTCCGCCGACAAGGCCCCCGCCGCGCGAGGATTTGCCGCCGCCGCCCAGGATCGACTTGCCCAGCTCGTTGGCGACCTGCCGCCCGATCGAGGAGGCCGCCGAGCGGGTGGCCGATTGCACCGCCCGGTCGAGCGCGCTCGGCTTGGCCGCTTCCCGCGCGGCGGCGGCCTCGGCGCGCTTCTGCTCGCGCAGTTCCTCGGCGCGGGCCTTTGCCTCGACCTTCGCCTGCTGGGCGGCGAGCTTGTCCGCCTCTGCCTGCGCCTTCGCCGCCTGCGCGGCGGCAGCGGCGGCCGAGCCCCGCGCGGCGAGGATTTCCTCGGCGCTTTCCCGGTCGACCGGCGTGTCATATTTGCCCGAACAGGGCGAGATCGACTGGATGATCGCGCGCTCCTTCGCGTCGACGGGCCCCAGGCGTGAACGCGGCGGCGCGATCAGCGTGCGCTGGACCATCGAGGGCGAGCCGTCCTCCTGCAACACCGACACCAGCGCCTCGCCCACCTTCAGTTCGGTGATGGCGGTCGCGACGTCGATATCCGGGTTGGCGCGGAACGTCTCCGCCGCCGCCTTCACCGCCTTCTGGTCGCGCGGGGTGAAGGCCCGCAGCGCATGCTGCACGCGGTTGCCGAGCTGGCCTGCGACCTCCTCCGGGATATCGATCGGGTTCTGGGTGACGAAATAGACGCCCACGCCCTTCGACCGGATCAGGCGCACCACCTGCTCGATCTTGTCGACCAGCGCCTTGGGCGCATCGTCGAACAGCAGGTGCGCCTCGTCGAAGAAGAAGACCAGCTTCGGCTTTTCCGGGTCGCCGACCTCCGGCAATATCTCGAACAGTTCGGACAGCAGCCACAGCAGGAAGGTCGAATAGAGCTTGGGGCTCTGCATCAGCCGGTCGGCGGCGAGGATGTTGATAGTGCCCCGCCCCTTGTCGTCCACCTTCAGGAAATCATGGATATCGAGCGCCGGTTCGCCGAAGAACATGTTGCCGCCCTGGCTGTCGAGGCTGAGCAACTGGCGCTGGATCGCGCCCACGCTCGCCTTGGTGACGTTGCCGTAGCGGGCCGAGAGCGTGTCGGCATTTTCCGCGCACCAGGCCAGCATCGCCTGCAAATCGCCGAGGTCGAGCAGCAGCAGCCCCTCCTCGTCGGCATAGCGGAAGGCGATGGTGAGCACCCCTTCCTGCGTGTCGTTGAGGCCGAGCAGGCGCGAGAGCAGCAGCGGCCCCATCTCGCTGATGGTGGTGCGGACGGGGTGGCCCTGCTGGCCGTAGAGATCCCAGAAGATCGCCGGATTGTCGGAATAGACATAGGGATCGAGGCCGATTTCCTTCGCGCGCGCCTCCAATATTGCGGCGTTCTTGAAGGTCGGCGATCCGGGCATGGAAATGCCGCTCAGGTCCCCCTTCACATCGGAGAGGAAGACCGGCACGCCCTGGGCGGAGAAATTCTCGGCAATGCCTTGCAGCGTCACGGTCTTGCCGGTGCCGGTCGCGCCCGCGATCAGGCCATGGCGATTGGCGCGCTTCAGGTTGAGCATTTGCGGCTGCCCGCCCGCCGCGCCGAGAAAGATGCCGTCCGCCATGTCCATTCCCTCCCACCTGTGGTCGTTACGGGATAGCGGCGCAGAGGCTTCCTGAAAAGCCCCGGAACGGCATGACGGGAGGGCGCGGGACTTGACGGACCTTCGCCTCTGCCATCACTCCGGCGCGGGCCAGGGCCGCAGGCGATGTCGCGCGCCGTCTCCCCAGATGCCGGCCTGCGCTGGCATGACGGGGAATATATGTCTGATTTTCGTCGGGGAGCGAACGTTCCTCCCCCTTGGTGGAGGGGGACCACCCGCAGGGTGGTGGAGAGGCACCATCCTCAAGCGTAACGTCCGGCGGCCTGTCCCCCCTTCACCATGCTCCGCATGGTCCCCCTCCCCGTACCGGGGAGGATCAGGCCCCTTCTGGCCGAAACCAGCCCGCCCAAGTCTCGAAAAAGCCACGGGCCGCGCCGCGTGGAAGCGGGCGGCCCGGCGCCTGTAAACTATTGTCCGTTTATTTGCCGCGCAGGCGGACCGGAATGAACGCCGCCTGCTGGCCCCGGCGCAGCACCTGAAGCAGCACGGCGTTGCGGCCGGCCTGCTTCGCCTCGCGCACCACGGCGTCGAGTTCGGCTTCGCTGGTGGTCGGCCGGTTGTTCGCCGACAGGATCACGTCGCCCCGGCGCAGCCCCTTGGCGCCCGCATCGCCATCCTGATCGACGGCAGCGATCACCACGCCCCGTGTCGTCGCGGGCAGGCCGAGCTGGCGCACGATGGACGGGGTCAGCGCCTGCACGCTGACGCCCAGATCCTGCGAAGCGGCCTGCGCGCTTTCGCTGTCGTCGGACTGGGAGAAATCCTCATCGGGGCTGCCGCCGAACTGGGCCAGCTTGTCCTCCGGCGGCCGCTCGCCCACCACGGCCGTCACGCTCATCCGCTTGCCGTTGCGGATGAGCTCGATCGGCACCCGCGACCCGATCGGCAGGTTGCTGACCAGCAGCGAGAGCGTCTCGTCCGGCGTCACCTCGCGCCCGTTGACGCGCACGATCACGTCGCCCGGCCTGATCCCGGCCTTCTCGGCGCCCTCGCCCGGCTCCACGCCCTGCACGAATTCGCCCCGGTTCTTCGCGAGACCGAGGGAATCGGCCATATCCTCGCTCAGCGGGCTGATCTGCACGCCGAGATAGCCACGCCGCACCTTCTCGCCCTTGCGCAGCGTCTCGATGATCGGGATCGCCTGTTCGGACGGAATCGCGAAGCCGATGCCGACATTGCCGCCCGACGGCGAGAGGATCTGGCTGTTGATGCCGATGACATTGCCGTTCATGTCGAACATCGGGCCGCCGCTATTGCCCTGGTTGATCGATGCGTCGGTCTGGATGAAGCGGTCGTAGGTGCCGCCGGTGTTGCGATGGACGGCAGAGATGATGCCCGCCGTCACTGTGCCCGACAGCGCATAGGGGTTGCCGATCGCGACCACCCAGTCGCCCACGCGCGCCTTGGTGCTGTCGCCGAACTTCACGAACGGGAAGGGCTTGGAGCCGACGATCTTCAGCACCGCGAGGTCGGTCGCCGCGTCGCGGCCGACCAGCTTCGCCTCATATTCCTCGCCATTGGTAAGGGTCACGGTGATGCTGTCCACGCTCGCGCCGCGCGCGCCGGGCGACACCACATGGTTGTTGGTGACGACATAGCCGTCGGCCGAGATCAGGAAGCCGGAGCCGAGCGACTGCGCCTGCCGGGTCTGCGGCCGCCCGCCGCCGAACAGATCGCCGAAGGGCGTGCCCGCGAACGGGTTCTGCACCTGCACGCGCTGCTTGGTGGAGATGTTGACGACCGCCGGTTGCAGGCGCTCGACCATGTCCGCAAGGCTCGCCGGGGCGCCGCGCGGCGCGGCGGCCTGCATGCCTTCGTTCTGTGCCGTCTGCGCCTCCAGCGACTGGTGCGTGGTGAGGGCGGCGGCGGTGCCGCCCAGCAGCAGAGCGGCGGTTATGGCATAAGCGTAACGCACTATCGAAATTCCTCTCATTGCCTGTGGAAGCGGCATCCCGCCCCCGACAAAGACCGTTTCCCATGCCCAAAACCGCCTTAACGCAGTTTGAATGGGCGCGGACGCGGATCAAGCCTTCCCGTTCAGCGCCCCCTGAATTCCCGCAGGAAATCATTGTCCGGCGACAGGATGATATTGGTCTCGCTGCCGTTCTGGCTGCTGAAGGTCCGGCGGTAGGCCTGCATCGCGCGATAGAAGTCGTAGAAGCTGGCGTCCTTGCCGAAGCTGTCGGCATAGACCTTCGCGGCGGCGGCGTCCGCCTCGGCGCGGATGATCTGGGCCTGCTTCTCGCCCTGCGCGCGGATGGTCAGCGCCTCCTGCTCGCGCGCGGTGCGCATGCGCTGGAACGCGCTCTGCAACGGCGTGCCGTCGGGCAGGTCGGCGCGCTTGATCCGCACGTCGATCACCTCCGCGCCATATTGGCGGGCGATGCGGTTCAACCCCGCCTCGATATTGTTCATCACCTGCCCGCGTTCCGGGCTGAGCAGCGCGGCGAAGGGCCGCTTGCCCAGCTCGTTGCGCAGCGCAGAACCGAGGATCGGACGCAGCGCGTCGGACACCCGCTCCTCGCTGCCCGCCGAGATGTACATGCGCAGCGGGTTGACGATACGATAGCGGGCGAAGGCGTCGACCTGCAGGCGCAGCTGGTCGGTGGACAGCACCTGCTGGCGCTCCATCTCGACCGACTGGATGCGCTTGTCGATCCACACGATCTGCTCTGCGAACGGGATGCGCAGCGCGACGCCCGCGCCGGTATGGCCGAACACCTCGTTGGGCTTGTAGCGGTTGATGATGCGCACCGGCTCGCCGAAGCGGACGATCACCGCCTGCCGCGTTTCGGGCACGATCGCCACCGTGCTGCCGATCAGGATGAGCACCGCCAGCGCGATCAGCACCAGCACGACGGGGTTGCGGGAGCCGGTCATTGCGCGCCTCCCTGCTGCTGGGCGCCCTGCGCGCGCTGGCCCGTCGCGGGCGCGGCCGCGGCGGCCCCTTCCGCCGCCTTGGCGCGGCGGCGCAGTTCGGGCAGGGGCAGATAGGGCGTCACATTGCCCGCTTCGATCACGGTCTTGTCGACATCGGCCAATACGGCCTCCATGGTTTCATAATACATGCGGCGGCGCGTCACTTCGGGCGCGAGCCGGTACTGCTCGTACACCTTGTCGAACGCCGCCGCCTCGCCCTGCGCGCGGGCATTGAGCTGCTGCGCATAGGCGCGCGCCTCGTTCATATAGGTCTGCGCGGCCTGCTGCGAGGCGGACACTTCCTTGAACGCGTCGTTCACCGCCTCCGGCGGGTCGGCCTGCTTGATCGCGACGCCCTGCACCTTGATGCCGGCGCGATAGGAGTCGAGGATTTCCTGCATGCGCTGCTCGACCTGCTGCTCGATCGCGGTGCGCCCCGCACCCAGCGCGTCGTTCAGCGACACGGTGGCGACGACCGAGCGCATCGCCGATTCGGCCACTTCGCGGATGGTCGTGTCCGGGTCGGCGATCTGGAACTTGTACTGCTGCGGATCGCGGATGTTCCAGCGCACCGAATAGGCGAGGTCGATGATGTTCTGGTCGCCGGTCAGCACCAGATTTTCCGCGTCGTTGGCAACCGAGCCGATATCGATCGTGCGGATTTCCTCGACATCGACGCTTTCCATCGTCTCGAACGGCGCGGGAAGGGTGAGGCCGATGCCGGGTGAAAGCGTGCGGCTGTATTTGCCGAGCATCAGCACGACGCCGCGTTCCTGCGGCCCGATGCGATGCACGCTCGTCAGCGCGATCCACAGGACGACGATGATGCCGAGCGCGATCGGCCACAGCGTGCGGCCGCCCGGCCCGCCGGGAATGCCGCCGCCGAACGGGCCGCCGCCATCGCCCCGGCCGTTGCCCAGCCCCTCGCGGCTGCGGCGCAGCAGGTCCTCGATCAGCGAGGGCCGCCCGCCCGGCGCGCCGCCCCGGTCGGGACGACCGCCGCCTCCCGGCGGCTGGGTCCAGGGGTTGCGAGGCCCGTCGTTACCGGAACCGCCGCCGGCGTCATTGCCTCCGCCCTGACCGGGCTGATCTTCTCCCCCTTTTCCACCCCATGGCCCCTGCGCCATGGCATTGACCGGCGTGCGCCAGATGGAAGCGGCTATCCTGCGAAGCGAACGTCTTTTTCTCATCATGTCCTTTCCTATAGGTAGGCCCGCCGGGGAAAAACAGTGTCTTTGCCATGATTAATCGCATATGGGGCAATTCATGACCGACCTGAGCGCCCTTTCCCAACGCCTTGCGAGCCTGACCGGCAACCGCACCAGCACCCCGCGCCTGCGCGACGGCGTGCTGACGCTGGTGCTGGACGTCAGCGGCCTTGCCCGCGACGCGCGCGTGGCGATGGCCGAGGCGGTGGAGCGGGAAGCTCGCGCCGTCCCCGGCGTCGAGGACGTTCGAATCGCGCAAACGGCGGAAAAGCGGGATCGCGCGATCGTCGCCGTCGCCTCCGGCAAGGGCGGGGTCGGCAAATCGACCGTCTCGGCCAATCTGGCGATCGCGCTGGCGAAGCTGGGGGTGCGCGTCGGGCTGGTCGATGCCGATATATACGGCCCGTCGCAGCCGCGCCTGCTCGCCAGCGAGGGCGAAAAGCCGCAGGCGGAGGAAAAGCAGCTCATCCCGATCCGGGGCGCGGGCGTGCCGATGCTGTCGATGGGCCACCTCGTCCAGCCGGGGCAGGCGATCGCGTGGCGCGGGCCGATGGCGGCCAATGCGCTCGGCCAGATGATCGACGCCCGCTGGGACGATGCCGAGGTGCTGATCGTCGATATGCCGCCGGGCACCGGCGACGTGCAGCTTTCGATGATCCAGAAGCATAAGCCCGCCGGCGTCGTTATCGTCTCCACCCCGCAGGACCTGGCGCTGATCGACGCCACCCGCGCGGTCAACCTGTTCGAGCAGGCGCATGTGCCGATGATCGGCCTCGTCGAGAATATGGCGGGCTATGCCTGCCCCCATTGCGGCGAGATTTCCGACCCGTTCGGATCGGGCGGCGCGGAAAGCGCGGCCGGAGTGATGGGCATGGCCTTCCTCGCCCGCATCCCGCTCTCCATCGCCATCCGCACCGCGTCGGACGCGGGAACGCCGCCCGCCGCCGGAACCGGACCGGACGCCGAACCGTTCATGGCGCTGGCCGGGCGGGTCAAGGAATGGCTGGACAGGCGGCAGGCTTAACCCCTACCCTGCCTCATCCGCCATGACGGGATGAGACAGGAGCGCGCCATGCCGCTTTCGACCGACCGGGATATCGCCGATCTGCTTTCCTCGACGCGCACCATCGCGCTGGTCGGCGCGTCGGAGCGCGTCGGCAGGCCCAGCAACGGGGTGATGCATTTCCTGCTGGCGCAGGGGTATCGCGTCATCCCGGTCAATCCCAAGCTGGCCGGGACGACGCTCCACGGCCAGACGGTGATCGGCGCCCTTGCCGACATCGGCGAGCCGGTCGACATGGTGGACATCTTCCGCAACAGCGAGGCCGCCGGGGAAACGGTGGACGAAGCCATCGCCATCGGCGCGAAATCGGTATGGCTGCAACTGGGCGTCATCAACCCGGCGGCGGCGGATCGCGCCGAGGCGGCGGGCCTCAAGGTGGTGATGGACCGCTGCCCCGCGATCGATATCCCCCGGCTGGGGTTGCCGCCGGTGGGCTGAGCGGGAAGCCCGGACAGACGGCTTCATTACGCAGCGAGCCCGCCCGCTTCCGGCACAACATCCGTTCGCCCTGAGCCTGTAGAAGGGCTGTCCTTCCTTCTTTCCTCCCTCCAAAAGAAGGACAGGGCTTCGACACGCTCAGCCCGAACGGAGGAAGGTTCCGGACGGGAAGGGAGCATGGCGTTCCCTATCAAATCCCCCTCGCAAATGGCGATATCGCTTCAAGACCAATCCGTTACCTCGCGGCGAGCATCCCGCCTGCTCCGACCCGCCGTTTCGCCTTTGCCTTTGCCGCGCGCGCTGGCTATCAGGCGGCATGCGTCGATCATCAGGGCAGCACAGGAAAAGCGGCGGCGTGGAGGCGATCGGGGGGGCGATCGGCGCGGCCATCGACCGGCGCATGCTGCTGATCGGCGGGGGCGCGGCGGCGGGGCTGCTGATCGCGTGGGGCGTCTGGCCGCGCAGCTATCGCCCCAATCTG
This sequence comes from Sphingobium jiangsuense, assembly GCF_014196495.1. GTDB lineage: Bacteria > Pseudomonadota > Alphaproteobacteria > Sphingomonadales > Sphingomonadaceae > Sphingobium > Sphingobium jiangsuense. The sequence continues at coordinate 12,011 of NZ_JACIDT010000002.1, read as the reverse complement.
GCGAAGGGCGCCAACGAAACCCTGATCAACGCCTTTCTGAAGATCGACACCGCCGGGCAGATCATCGTCGTCGTGCCGCAGCTGGAAATGGGCCAGGGCGTCACCACCGTGCTGCCGCAGATCCTCGCCGACGAGCTGGGCGCCGACTGGCGCACGGTTGCGGTGCAGGGCGCGCCGATCAGCCCGCTCTACGCCAATGTGCTGCTGGCCAGGCAGTTCCTCGCCAACGACTGGTCGCGCCTTGCGGGCGGCGCGGGCGACTGGGTACTGGAACAAATCGCGACGCGCGAGGCGATGATGCTGACCGGCGGCTCCACCTCCGTCCGGGCCTTCGCGCAAAGCTATCGCGACGCGGGCGCGGCGGCACGGGTGCTGCTGTGCAAGGCGGCGGCGGCGCGCTGGGACGTGTCGTGGGAAAGCTGCTCCATCGTCGACGGCCTCGTCACCGACGGACAGCGCAAGCTGCGCATCGGCGAGCTGGCGTCGGAGGCGGCGGGCTTTTCCCTGCCCGACATCCTGCCCGAACGCTCGCCGGACGATGACAATAAAAGGCTGCTGGGGCAGGACGTGCCCCGGCTCGACCTTCCTTCCAAGGTCGACGGATCGCATAATTTCGCCGCCGACATCCGCCTGCCCGACATGCTGTTCGCCTCGATCCGGCAGGGGCCGCCGGGCGCGGTGCGCCTCGTTTCTACGAAGGAGGCCGAGGCGGCGAAGATCACGGGCTTCCTGCAACTGGTGAAGCGCGACCAGTGGGTGGCCGCCGTCGCGACCAACTGGTGGGCCGCGAACAAGGCGCTCGACCTGCTCGATCCGACATTCGAGACGGACACGCCGCCCGCCGACAGCAAGGCGATCGCGCAGGCGCTGGAGGACGCGTTCGACGGCGACCGGGGCAGGCGCATCCACGAACGGGGCGACCTCGCCAAAAGCTTTTCCGGCGCAAGGCTGCTGCACGCCGACTATCGCGTCGCCCCGGCGCTGCATCTGGCGATGGAGCCGCCCTGCGCCACCGCGCGGGTTTCCGACGGCCGCGCGGAAATCTGGGTCGCGAGCCAGGCGCCCGCCTTCTGCCGCCGCGCCGTCGCCGACGCGCTGGGCATGGCGGAGGAGGCAGTGGTCCTCTACCCGCTGTCGGCGGGCGGATCGTTCGACCGGCGCATGGATCATGAGGCGGCGGTGCAGGCGGCGCTGATCGCGCGGGAGATGAAGCGTCCGGTGCAGCTGCTCTGGTCGCGGGCCGAGGACATCATCACCGACCGGCCGCGCCCGCCCGCCCATGCGCGCATGACGGCGCGCCTCGTCACCGGCGGGATGATCGACGGGCTGGCGGTGAAGATCGCTGCGCCTGCCGCCGATGCCGAGACATGGGCGCGCATCGCCCATCGCACGCCCGCGACGGAGGCCGCCGCCCGCGCTTCCGCGCAGGCTGACGCGCGCGCGGTGTCGGGCCTGCCCGCGCCCTATGCGATCCCGAATATCGCCGTCGATCATTATCCCGCCGCCATCGGTCTGCCCACCGGGCGCTGGCGCGGGCAGGCGGACAGCTACACCTGCTTCTTCACCGAGGCCTTCATGGACGAGCTGGCGCAAAAGGCGGAGATAGAGCCGATGTCCTTCCGCGTGCAGCATCTGGGCCACGACCCGAAGCTGGCGCAATGCCTCACCACGGCGGCGGCCATGGGCGGCTGGCAGGGCGGCGTCGCGGGCAGCGGACAAGGGCTGGCCTGCCACCGGATGGACGGCGGCGCGATCGCGCTGCTGGTCGAGGCCGGGATGGAGAATGGCGCGCTGCGGGCGAAATCGATCATCGCCGTCGCCGATGTCGGTGCCCAGCCCCATCCCGACATCGCCCGCCAGCAGATAGAGGGCGGCATCGTCTTCGGCCTCGCCGCCGCGATGGGCTGCGCGGCCCAATATGACCAGGGCCTGCCCGCCCGCGCGATATTGGGGCGGCTGGGCCTGCCCCGGCTCGCCCATGTCGGCGCCATCCATGTCGAACTGCTCCCCGGCGACGGGGAACCGGCCGGCGTCGGCCAGATCGGCGTGCCGCCGCTGGCGCCCGCGCTCGCCGGGGCGCTCTTCACCCTGACCGGGCGGCGGCACCGCAGCCTGCCGCTCATCCCCCCCGCCTGACGGGAGCCATCCTCATGTCCCCTGCCCCTTCCACTTCCTCCCCGAAGATCGGCGTGCTGATCGTCAATCTCGGCACCCCCGACGCGCCGGAGCCGGGCGCGGTCAGGCGCTATCTGGCGGAGTTCCTGTCCGACCGGCGGGTGGTGGAATTGCCCCCCCTACTCTGGCAGCCGATATTGCGGGGCGTCATATTGACCACCCGGCCGAAGAAATCCGCCCATGCCTATCGTCAGGTGTGGATGGACGAAGGCTCGCCGCTCGCCGTCTACACCAGCGCGACCGCCGCCGCGCTGGCCGAACGCTTCGCGGGCGAAGGCGTGCGGGTCGACTGGGCGATGCGCTACGGCAATCCCTCGATCGCGGACCGGGTGCGGGCGATGCTGGATGCCGGGGTCGAGCGGCTGCTGTTCGCGCCGCTCTATCCGCAATATTGCGGCGCGACGACCGCCACCGCCAATGACGCGCTGTTCGCCGTGCTGGCGGGCCTGCGCGCGCAACCGGCGGTACGGACGCTGCCGCCCTATCATGACGAGCCCGCCTATATAGAGGCGATCGCCGCCACCATCCGCGCCGGCCTTGCCACGTTGGACCGCGCGCCCGATGCGCTGCTGCTCAGCTATCACGGCATGCCGGAGCGCACGCGCACGCTGGGCGACCCCTATTATGAGCACTGCCTCGCCACCTCGCGCCTGCTGACAGAAGCGCTGCGCGATATCTTTGCGGGGCCAATCGAAACGAGCTTCCAGTCGCGCTTCGGACGCGCCAAATGGCTGGAGCCGTCGACTGAAACCAGGCTGGCGGAAATGGCCGCAAGGGGGCTGCGCCGGATTGCCGTGGCGACGCCCGGATTCTCTGCGGATTGCGTCGAGACTCTAGAGGAAATCGCCCTGCGGGGCGAGGAATTTTTTCGCGAAAATGGGGGGGAAAAGCTCCACTATTTTCCTTGTTTGAACGCGGGAGCCGAGGCTACAAATCTCTATGAGAGGATGATCCGTCGGGAGCTTTCCGGTTGGTTGCCTCCTCCATCCTTGGACTGAGCAGGAGAGCTGTATGAGCAGAGTTGCGATCGTCACCGGCGGGACCCGCGGCATCGGAGAGGCGATCAGCCTCGCGCTGCGCGACAAGGGGATGACGGTGGTTGCCAACTATGCCGGCAACGAACAGCGGGCCAGGGAATTCACCGACCGCACCGGCATCGCCGCCTATAAATGGGACGTGGGCGATCATCAGGCCTGCCTCGACGGCTGCGCGCAGGTGGAAAAGGACCATGGACCGATCGACGTGCTGGTCAACAATGCGGGCATCACCCGCGACGGCGTGATCCAGAAGATGAGCTTCGACGACTGGAACGAGGTGATCCGCGTCAACCTGGGCGGCTGCTTCAACATGGCCAAGGCGATCTTCCCCGGCATGCGCGACCGCAAATGGGGCCGCATCGTCAATATCGGCTCGATCAACGGGCAGGCGGGCCAATATGGGCAGGTCAACTATGCCGCCGCCAAATCCGGCATCCACGGCTTCACCAAGGCGCTGGCGCAGGAAGGCGCGAAATACGGCGTCACCGTGAACGCGCTCGCGCCCGGCTATATCGACACCGACATGGTCGCCGCCGTGCCGCAGGGCGTGCTGGAAAAGATCGTCGCGAAGATCCCGGTCGGCCGCCTCGGCCATGCGGAGGAAATCGCGCGCGGCGTCGCCTTCCTGTGCAGCGAGGATGCGGGCTTCGTCACCGGGTCGACATTGTCGATCAACGGCGGCCAGCATATGTACTGACGCAACGGGACGGGCGGGATCGGCAGACGTGGCGCAAGACGCCCCCTCGCAAGGCGACCCCGCCCCGTCCCTTCCTGCCGGTCCCCTTTTCGCTGGTCCGGTCAAGCACAGCATCACCATTTCCGGTCATCAGACCTCGATCAGCCTCGAACCGCTGTTCTGGCACGCGCTGCGCCGCGCGGCAACGGAGGAAGGGCTGGCGCTCAACGCGCTGGTCGCGCGCATCGACGAGGAACGGATCGAGGCGCTGACCCGCGCCGCGACGGAAACGCACCCGCCCGCCAATCTCGCGAGCGCGATCCGCAGCTGGCTCTGGGCGCGCTATTGCGGGTCTTAAAAGGAACAAAAAACCGTTCGGGCTGAGTTTGTCGAAGCCCTGCCCTTCTTCTTGCCCCAAGAGAAAAGCAGCCCTTGGGCGTCCGCCCCCTCCGGGTCAGCAGCCTGCCCTGAGCTTGTCGAACGGCGCAGGGTGAAGGGTGCCGGGGCAGCCGCTCTTATCCCAGGCATAATTCCCCTCCCGCCTTTGCAGACGCCGGGCCTTTCCCCCATAAAGAGCGCCATGATCATTCGTCCCGAACGCCCGTCCGACGCCGCCGCCATCCGCAGCCTCGTGACCGCAGCCTTCACCGGCGCGCCGCACAGCAGCGGCACGGAAGCCGCGATCGTGGACGCCCTGCGGGACGCAGGCGCGCTCACGCTGTCGCTGGTCGCCGCCGAGCGCGACAATGTCATCGGTCATGCCGCCTTCTCGCCCGTCACCATCGACCGATCGCCGGACGGCTGGTTCGGACTTGGCCCGGTGGCCGTCCGGCCCGACCGGCAGCACGGCGGTATCGGCCGGGCATTGATCGCCGAAGGGTTGCGGCAACTCCGTGAGCGCGGCGCGGAAGGCTGCGTCGTGCTAGGCGATCCGGCCTATTATGGCCGCTTCGGCTTCCGCGCCGATCCTGCGCTGCGCTATCCGGGCGTTCCAGCCGCCTATTTCCAGCGCCTCGCTTTCGACGGCGACAGTCCCGCCGGAACCGTCGCCTATCATCCCGCTTTCACCGCCTCCTGATCACCGCGACATCAGCGTGCGGATATGCGCCGCCAGTTCCGCCAGCATCGCCACATGCGGCGCGGGGGCGGCACGGGCGCGGTCGAGTTGCTGGCGATATTGGGCGATGCGGGCCGCATGCTCCTCCAGCCATGCCTGCACCGCCGCCTCCGGATCGTGCGCGCCCAGCCGCGTCAAGAGGTCGAGCCGCACCTGCTGCACATCGCGGGTGACGCCGGAAAGCAGCTGCCGCTCCCACGGGTCGCTCGGTTGCAGCCGCGCCGCCACCGATTGCAGCCAGTCGATGCCGAACGCATCGCCCAGCCGCACGAAGGCGCTCGCCAGATGCACGACATCCCCGCCCAGCCGCGCGCCCAGGCTGGCGATGCCGACGGCGCCGTCCATCTTGAACAGCAGCGACACACGCTGCGCCAGATCCTGCGGCACGCCCTGCGTCTGAAGATCGCGCTCCAGCCCTCCGGCCAGCGCCAGCATATTCTCCGTCAGCAGGCTGTCCACCTTCTGCGCCAGCGCGGCGATGCCGGGGTGCAGCGCCGCCACCCCTTCGCCCGGCGTGAAGCCGGGGGGCAGGATGCGGATGATCGAGGCCATCTGCGCCCGCATCGCCACCGCGATCAGTCGCAGCAGCTCCAGCCGCCCGGTTTCCGCCATGTCGCGGGCGTCGATGCTGTCCCACAGCGCCTGCACGTCATGGGTGCGGTCGGCGATCACGAAGGCACTCGCCATGTCGGCGAGCGAACAGCTTTCCTCCTCCGCCAGCTCGAACGGATGGATGAGGCCCAGCCGGTTGATGATGCGGTTGGCCAGCTCGGTCGCGATGATCTCGCCGCGCAGCTGGTGGCGGGCGATGGCCTCGGCCTGCCGCTCCCGCATCTGCGGCGGGAAGGATGCGGCGAGGTCGCCGCCCATGCTCTCGTCGCCCGCCAGCGGGCCTTTCTCTATCGCGTCCTGCAAGGTCAGCTTCGCGGTCGAGAGCAGCACCGCCAGCTCCGGGCGGGTCAGCCCCCTGTCGTCCTGCGCGCGGCGCAGCAGCTGGTCGTTGGTCCCCAGCCCCTCCACCTTGCGATCGAGCGTGCCGCTTTCCTCGAATATCTCGATCAGCCGCACATAGCTCGGCAGCGCCTCGACCCCGCCCTGCTCGGCGATGGAAAGGCCCAGCGCCTGCAAGCGATTGTCCTCCAGCACCAGATCGGCCACCGCGTCGGTCATTTCCTCCAGCAGCGCGTTGCGATCCTCGAAGCTCAGCCGCCCCTCGCGCATCTCGCGGTTGAGCGCGATCTTGATATTGACCTCATTGTCGGAGCAATCGACGCCCGCGCTGTTGTCGATGAAGTCGGCGTTGATCCGCCCGCCCTTCAGCGCGAAGGCGATGCGCCCGGCTTGGGTGACGCCCAGATTCGCGCCCTCGCCCACTACCTTCGCGCGCAGATCCTCGCCGTTCACCCGCAGCGCGTCGTTGGTGGTGTCGCCCACCTCGCTGTTGCTCTGCCCGGCCGCCTTCACATAGGTGCCGATGCCGCCGAAGAACAGTAGGTCGACCGGCGCGCGCAGGATAGCGGAGATGAGCGAGGCCGGGTCCATCGCCTCGTTGGTCACGTCGAGCAGCGCGCGCATTTCGGGCGAGAGCGGGATGCTCTTCAGGCCGCGCGAAAAAACGCCGCCGCCCTGCGAAATCAGGCCCTTGTCATAATCGTCCCAGCTCGACCGGGGCAGCCTGAACAGCCGTGCCCGCTCCTTCCAGCTTTTCGCCGGGTCGGCGGGATCCGGATCGATGAAGATGTGGCGATGGTCGAAGGCGGCGACCAGCTTGATCGCCTTGCTGCGCAGCATGCCGTTGCCGAACACGTCGCCCGACATGTCGCCCACGCCGACGACGCGCACCGCGTCCTTCTGCACATCGACGCCCATTTCCGCGAAGTGGCGGGTGACGGACACCCATGCCCCGCGCGCGGTGATGCCCATCGCCTTGTGGTCGTACCCGTGGGAACCGCCGCTGGCGAACGCGTCGCCCAGCCAGAATTCCCGCTCCAGCGCGATGGCGTTGGCGACGTCGGAGAAGCTCGCCGTGCCCTTGTCCGCCGCGACGACGAAATAAGGGTCATCGCCGTCGCGGATCACCATGCCGTCGGGATGCACCACCTGGTCGGCGACGATATTGTCCGTCACCGACAGCAGCGAGCGGACGAAGATGCGATAGCTTTCCGTCCCCTCGGCCAGCCACGCGTCGCGGTCCGCCGCCGGGCTGAGCAATTGCTTGGGGTAGAAGCCGCCCTTCGCGCCCGCGGGCACGATCACCGCGTTCTTCACCCGCTGCGCCTTCATCAAGCCCAGTATCTCGGTGCGGAAATCGTCGCGCCGGTCGGACCAGCGCAGCCCGCCTCGCGCCACGGGGCCGGAGCGCAGGTGGATGCCCTCCAGCCGGGGCGAATAGACCCAGATTTCGCGCCACGGCACCGGCCTCGGCAGGCCGGGCACCTGCGCGCTGTCGATCTTGAACGCCAGCGCCAGCCGCCCGCTGTCGACGAAGAAATTGGTGCGCAGGCAACCATGGATCACCGCATGGATCAGGCGCAATATGCGGTCCTCGTCGATCGCCGACACCTCGGCGAGGCCCGCGACCACCGCCTCGTCGGCAATGTGCGCGACCTCCTCCCGGTCGCCCGCGAACGCCGGATCGTGCAGCGCGTGGAACAGGTCCACCAGCGCGCGCGTCACCGCCTGCTCGCGCCGCAGCGTCTCGACGAAGGTATCGATCGCATAGGGCATGCCGGTCTGCCGCAAATAGCGGTAGAAGGCGCGCAGCAGCACGGCGGCGCGCGGGTCGAGCTCGACCGAGACGATCAGCTCGTTGAAGCGGTCGTCCTCCGCCTCGCCCATCAGCACGCAGGCAAGGCTGGTCTGCAATATGCCGGCGCGGTCGAGCAAGGGCGCGGCCGCCTCACGATCGCGGCGGGCGAGCAGGAAGCGGTGGATATGCCCGCATTCCCCCCCGGCGATCGGCGTGGTGATCTCCTCTATCACGCGGAAGCCGAAATTCTCGAATGCCGGAACCGCGTCGGACAGGGTGATCGCCGCGCGGCTGTAGAGCTTCAGCCGCAGCTCGTCGCTCCGGTCCTCGGCGCGGCGATAGAAGCGGACGCGGCGGTCCCCGTCGTCGCGCAGCTTTGCCATTTCCACAATGTCGAGCGCCGCCTCTTCCGGGCCGGAGCCGAAGCGGTAATTGGGCGGGAAGCCCTCCGCATATACATCGGCCAGCCGCTCGGCCCGCTCCGCCCCCTCGGTCCGCGCCAGCGCATCCTCGATCGCGGGCGCCCAGCCGCGCACCATATGCTTGATCTGCGCGTCCAGCGGAGCCTCGTCCGGCGTCGCCCCGCCGTCGCGCAGGTCGAACGTGAAGCGCAGCAGCGCGAGGCCGCTTTCCTCCAGCGCGGTGGACCAGGCGAGCAGCGGCGCATTGGCCGCCTTTTCCAGCATTTCCTGAATGGCGATGCGGCGCGCGGTGGTCGCATCGTCGCGGCCGATCCAGACGAAGGCGTAAAGATGCCGCGCCAGCGAGGAGGTCGCCAGCACCAGCTTGGGCCGGGGCCGGTCGGACAGCGACATCAGCGTCAGCGCCAGCCGCTCCAGCGTGTGCCGGTCGAAGCCGATCACGATGTCGTGCGGCAGCACGGTCAGCGCATGGAACAACGCCTTGCCCGCATGGCCGCCCGGATCGAATCCGTATTTCTCCATCAGCGCGGCCAGCGCGGAACGCAGCATCGGCACCCGGTCGGGCGCGGTCGCCAGCGCGGCGCTGGTCCACATGCCCGCATGGATCGACAGCGCGCGGATCGTCTTGCCCTCGCGCACCGGCACGATGAACAGGTCGAGCAGCCCGGCGCGATGGACGCGCGAGGCGCGGTTGCTCTTGACGATGAGCGGCGCGCGGCCGCCTTCCTCGAACCAGTTGAACGCCGCCTCTATCGTTGAGGGCGCGAGCAGCGGGTCGCTCTCCAGTGCGGCGATGCCCAGCGTCGCCTCGCAGCTGCCGTCGCGCTGGCAGCGCTGATAGCCGGTCTGGGTCAGGTTGCGGGCGAGCAGCCAGCGCAGCAGCGCCGCGCCTTCGTCATCGGCCAGCCGGTCGGCGTCGGCGGCCAGTTCCTCGCGCATCCGCCCCCAGTCGGCGACGGCGGCGCGGACATGGGCGAGTGTGCCGGCGATCTCCGCCTCCAGCCCCTCGCGCTGGCGCGCGGTGGTGCGCTCGACGCCGATATAGATCATCGATTCCCGCCGCGCGCCGGGGCTGTCGTCGGGCAATATCCCGGTCAGCCTGCCCTTCGCATCCCGCTCGACGCTCAGCACCGGATGCATCAGCCGCCGGATGATGAGGCCCTGCCGGGCGAGGCAGTTGGCGATGCTGTCGACCAGGAACGGCATGTCGTCATTGACGATCGCGATGTGCAGCTTCTGCCCGCCGCGCGCGGCGTCGCCCTTTTTCGCCGCAGCGTCGGTGGCGCCCCTCTGCTCGATCAGGATCGACGGCGCGCCATTGTGCCGCGTGGCGGCGGCGCGGGCCATGAACAGCGCGGCCTCATGGATTTCCCCGGCGCTGAAATCCTCGCGTTCGCCGGGCAGGCTGCCCTGCGCCAGCGCTTCGCCCAATGCGCCCGTCAGCGGAGACTCTTCCGCCGCAACCTTCCTGGCCATATCCGATCCGCTCCTGCAAAACGCTTCGATGATCGCTCCGATGGTGCGAGGAAAGGAAAGCGCGGCCACGGCCCGCAAGGGGCATGGCGGCCTGTCCCGGCCTCGACCGCTCCATCATGCCGGTAAACATCAGGAAGGCAACAGCTGCAGGGGCCATCGGCCGACGGCAACGCCCGGTGCGCCGCCCCTTCGGGCAGGCGGGCCTCAGGCGATGACGGCGCGCGAAGGCCCACCGGACCGGCCTCAGAGGCCCTTGCTCGCCTCGATCAATATCTTCTGTGCGGCCTTGTCCGCCATGTCGACCCCGGCCACCAGCGCGATCCCGCCATCCGCCTCGCGCCGGGCGACCACCACGGCGAGGCCATGCTCGTCGAACGGCAGCGCCGCCGCGTCCACCGCATGGGCATCGCTCAGCCGCCGCACCGCCCGGTCGATCCGGCGGACGGGGCGGTCCGTCTTTCCGGCCGCGCTTTCCGCCCGGCGTTCGGCGCGCATATCGCGCACCAGCCCCTTGAGGCCGCCTTCGTGCGACAGCAGCTGTCCCGGCAGCTCTCCCCCGGCGAGGCCGCGCGCAAAGGCGTAATCCAGTGCGCAGGCATATTCGGCGATCCGCGTCTTGTCGTGATCGGCGCCGAAGACGAGCTTGATCACCGCCGTATTGGGGCTGCGCGCCTGCACGGCGATGCCCGCCTCCTTCAGCAGCGCGTCATAATCCTCCGGCGCGGCGCGGGCTTCGAGCGCGAAATCATAGGCGTTGCCGATCGCGCGATACAGGGCGACGCGGCTGCGCGCGTCATTCTCGCCCGCCTCGGCGGCGCTTTGCCGGGCGAGGGTCAGCCGCGCGGAAAGCCCTTCCTCCGCCGCTTCGGCCGGCATGGGCGGGGCCGCATCCATCTCCGCATCCAGAACCGGATCGATATCCTCTATGCCGATGGGATCGTGCTCGACGGCGGCTTCCCAGTCCGCGACATCGACAAGCGGCTCGTCCCGCGCGGGTTCCGGCGCGACATCCACCAGGTCGAGCGGCTCCTCCCGCTCGAACGCGGCAAGGTCCAGTTCCGCGCCCTCTTCCTGCCGGGCTTCGACGGCGAGCACTTCCGCATCCAACGGTTCGGAAAGGTCGAAATCGGCGGTGGCCGACGGCCCCTCGGCCCAGATCGCCCCATCCCCCTGCCGCGCCGCATCCGGGCTGGCGAGCGCCGCGCGTATCTCTTCCCCCAGCCCGTCGAGCATCGTCTGGCTGGCGACTTCCTTCCAGTTGATGACGCCGTAGATGAAGTCGATCGTCTCGTCATTGGAGGAAAAGGGCATCAAAATGCCGCGATACATGATCTCGACGCCGCGCTGGTTGGTGAACTCGGCCTCGAATCCCACCGGAGCGGCGTTGGCGATGATCTGGAGATAATGGTCCGTCAGGCGCGAGAGCAGCGAACGGGGCGGCACCTGGTCGATGCGCTCGATCGTGCCGGTGATGCCGCATTCGTCGCGCAGCGCCGAGCCGAGATAGATGATCGCGGGATTTTCCAGCCCCAGCGAAAAGTCCAGCAGCACGCTGAAGGCGCCGAAATCCTCCATCTCCTCCGGGTTCAGATCCTCTATCGACGGAAAGCCCCGATTGCCGAGCAGCGAAACCCAGTAATTATAGGCGCGCACCTGCATACGACGTTCCGACCCGGCGATGACCGGCGGCGCCTCGATCGCCTCATCCTCATAAGGAGCGCTGGCCTCGATTTCGTTCTGACCGCGTAAGCTGTCCATAGGGTTTCCGTTCAAGCTGCTGCAACGAGCCGATAAGTCTTTCCCGAATGTCGCATGGCCATGGTTAACACTCTGATAAAAGAAAGGCTTCGCGCGGAAAGCGCGAGGAGAAAGCGACCGACCGCGGCGGAGGGGCGACGGCGGACCGCCTTTCACCTCCGTTTTGCAGCAACCGTTGCGCTGACTGAACGATCCGGCTTGCCAGCACCGGCCGGTGCTGTTATGCGCAGCGCCGTCCCGGACGGACCATCCGTCGGAACGCCGCAGTAGCTCAGCTGGTAGAGCACGTCATTCGTAATGATGGGGTCGGGGGTTCGAGTCCCTTCTGCGGCACCATATTCTCATGTTAAATCAGTGATTTGAGGGATATTCACTCTCCCTCGGAATCCGCGCGGCTTCGCGCCTGCAAGGACGGTTTGCAGCCCTCACAGGGAATCCCCATTCTCTTTCCCGCCACGCGGAAGTGCGTTCAGGAAATCCTTGAGGTCCATCGGGAATGGAAAGACTGTCCGTCGTCAGAACATTTGGCACAACTCGCGGCGTAAATTAGCGGAGTGCGGGCCTCGTCCTGGGGTTGATATTAAGCGGCGATCTTGCGGTG
>NZ_JACIDT010000001.1 GCF_014196495.1 Sphingobium jiangsuense | reverse complement strand
CGCCCGCAATCTGCGCGGCGGCTTGCGCAACGCCGCCCACATCCTGCCCCGCGACCAGCAGATGCACCTCGCCCAGCTGCGCGCCCGCGCTCACCACAGAGAGCGTCGCGTCCTTCAGCACGCCGCCCTCATGCTCGACCCATATCAGCGTCTTCATGCCGCCACTCCCAGTTCCTTCAGCTTGCCCACCAGTTCATCGACATCCGCCACCTTGATCCCGGCCGAGCGTTTCGGCGGCTCGGCCACGTTGAGCGTCTCCAGACGCGGGGAAATGTCCACGCCGAACTCCTCGGGCTTGCGGTTGGCGAGCGGCTTGGCCTTCGCCTTCATGATGTTGGGCAGCGAGGCATAGCGCGGCTCGTTCAACCGCAGGTCGGTGGTGACGATCGCCGGAAGGGCGAGCTTCACCGTCTCCAGCCCGCCATCGACCTCGCGGGTGACCGCGACGCTCTCGCCCTCGACCTCGACCCTGCTCGCGAACGTGCCCTGCGCCCAGCCCAAGAGCGCCGCCAGCATCTGCCCGGTCTGGTTGCTGTCGTCGTCGATCGCCTGCTTGCCCAATATCACGAGGCCCGGCTGTTCCTCCCCGGCCACCTTCGACAAGAGCTTCGCCACGCCCAGCGGCTCCACCCCGGCCTCGGTCTCGATCAGGATCGCCCGGTCCGCGCCCATCGCCAGCGCCGTGCGCAGCGTCTCCTGCGCCTTCGCCACCCCGATCGACACCACCACGATCTCCGAGGCGACACCCTTCTCCTTCAGACGGATCGCCTCCTCCACCGCAATCTCGTCAAACGGGTTCATGCTCATCTTCACGTTCGAAAGATCAACTCCCGATCCATCCGACCTGACCCGCGGCTTCACATTGTAATCAATCACACGCTTTATCGGCACCAATAGCTTCATCTTCCATGTCCTTCCGCATCATCCATGGACCCGCGCAACGGCAGTACCGGGGAAACGCTTCTTCCCATGCGTCGCTTTGCGCTGCCGTGCAAGTCCATCGCAAAAGGGCACCGGGCATTTCTGCCCGATGCCCCCGTGATCTCTGTCGTCCTGAAAGTCAGGCGACCGCCTTGACCTGCGCGACGATCTTCTTCGCCGCGTCGCCCAGATCGTCCGCCGAGACGATCGGCAGGCCGGAGGCGGCAAGGATGTCCTTGCCCTGCTGGACGTTGGTGCCTTCGAGGCGGACGACCAGCGGAACCGACAGGTTCACTTCCTTGGCGGCCGCGACGATGCCCTCGGCGATGATGTCGCAGCGCATGATGCCGCCGAAGATGTTGACGAGAATGCCCTTCACCGCCGGATCCTGCAGGATGATCTTGAACGCGGCCGTCACCTTCTCCTTGTTCGCGCCGCCGCCGACGTCGAGGAAGTTGGCCGGGAACATGCCGTTGAGTTTGATGATGTCCATCGTCGCCATGGCGAGGCCCGCGCCGTTCACCATGCAGCCGATGTCGCCGTCGAGCTTGATATAGGCGAGGTCGTATTTCGACGCTTCCAGTTCGGCCGGGTCTTCTTCGGTCTCGTCGCGCAGTTCGAGGATGTCGGGGTGACGGAACAGAGAGTTGCTGTCGAAGCCGACCTTGGCGTCGAGCACCAGCAGATTGCCCTGCTCGGTGACGGCGAGCGGGTTGATCTCGATCTGCGACGCATCGGTGGCGAGGAACGCCTTGTAGAGCGAGGCGGCGACCTTCGCGGCCTGCTTCGCCTGATCGCCCGAAAGCTTCAGCGCGGCGGCGACCGAACGGCCGTGATGCGGCATGAAGCCGGTCGCGGGATCGACGGCGAAGGTGTGGATCTTTTCCGGGGTCGAGTGCGCGACCTCTTCAATGTCCATGCCGCCTTCGGTCGACACGACGAAGGCGACGCGGCCGGTGGCGCGGTCGACCAGCAGCGCGAGGTAGAATTCCTTCGCGATGTCGGCGCCGTCGGTGACGTAGAGGCGATTGACCTGCTTGCCGGCGGGGCCGGTCTGCACGGTGACGAGGGTGTTGCCGAGCATGTCGGCGGCATGGGCGCGCACTTCCTCCACCGTCCTGGCGAGGCGGACGCCGCCCTTGGCGTCGGGGCCGAGTTCCTTGAACTTGCCCTTGCCGCGGCCGCCGGCGTGGATCTGCGCCTTCACGACATAGAGCGGTCCGGGCAGCTTGCCGGCGGCCTCGACCGCTTCCTCGACGGTGAAGGCGGCATGGCCGGCCGCGATCGGCGCGCCGAATTTCGCCAGAAGTTCCTTGGCCTGATATTCATGAATGTTCATCGGATGAAATCCTCGTCACCAGCGGGAGAAAAGACGGCGCCGCTAAAGCACAGGCGGACGCCCAAGGAAAGCCGGACTTTGCAAATGGACTTTGCAAAGTTGCAAAATGCCGCCGCGCGGGGCCGGCGCATCAAAAGGCGCAGTGGAACGCGGCCTTGCCGGTGACGGCGATCAACTCCGCATCCTTGAGCGCGCGGACCTTGTGCAGATAGTCGTCCAGCGTGATTCGCTGATAGTCCACCTTCTTGACCGAGGCGAGCGACTGGAGGCGGCGCAATTGCGTGACGCTGAGGCGGTCGGCCATATATTCGGCCATGCAGGCGGCCGTCCGGTCGGGCAGGCCCGCATCGACAAGCCCCGTGCGCAGGCGCGCTTCCGGGCTGGCGCAGGCGGACAGGGCGAGCAGCATCAGCATGGCGGCGGCGGCAACAGGGCGGAACGGGGCGATCATCGGAAACCTTTCACTGTGGAGGAGGAAGGCGGCGGAAATGGAGGAGTCTTTAGAGGCTGCCTCGTTCGCTGAAAAGACAAGGCGGTTTTGCGGCTTGCAAAGCGGTTTGAGGATCGCTGCTTTGGTGGGATCGGTCCCCCTCCATCTTTTCCGTCACCCCAGCGCAGGCCGGGACGCCGGCCATGGTGCGCAGCCTTCTGAGATGCCAGCCTGCGCTGGGATGACATGACAGGAAGGCAGAAATCAGCCGTAATCCGCCACCAACGGACGATGGATTCGCAAGCACCCGTCGCCAGAACGGAAAACACCCGGATCGCGCCCTTTTTCGCGATCCGGGTGTGTGTGCTATGCACATTCCCCTATTGTCCGGCCCCCCAATCGCGCCCCTTTTTTATACGCGCGGTTGATCCGGTATCCCTGAACCCTGGCGGATTTTTATTATGCCTGTGTTCCGAAGAAGAGAGCTATCGCGAGGGGGGCATGCCTGTCACCAGCAAAATTGGCTTCTGTCGTTTTTCGCGACGCCCCTGTGTCAAATCCGCAACATGTCGAAACGGTCCGCCGGGCCTCAGAAGCAAAAAGCCGTTCCCACTTCCGCGTTCGATGCTCTAGAGCATCAAGCCTCACCTTGGGGAACCTGCCTCTCATGATTCTCAGCCGTTTCGAGCGGACCATCGCCAAACGCTATCTGCTGCCCGGCAAGGGCGAAGGCTTCATCTTCCTGGTCGCGGGAATCAGCCTCGTCGCGGTGATGCTGGGCGTCGCCGCGCTCATCATCGTGATGAGCGTGATGAACGGTTTCCGCGCGGAGCTGTTCGACAAGATCGTGGGCCTCAACGGCCATGCGGTGGTGCAGGGCTATGGCGGCCGCCTGCCCGACTGGCGCGACGTCCTGAAGGAAGCCAAGGCGACCCCCGGCGTCACCAGCGCGACTCCGCTGATCGAGCAGCCGCTGCTCGCCAATTATCAGGGGCGGGTGGAAGCGGTGCTGGTGCGCGGCATGACGATGCCGGACATTCTCGGCAACGACACGCTGAAGGGCAAGGTACAGGCGGGGCGGCTCGATTCGCTCAAGCCCGGCCACAACATCATCGCGATCGGATCGGGGCTTGCCGAAAATCTGGGCGCGACCGTGGGCAGCACCATATCGATCATCAATCCGGCGGGCCGGGCCACCCCGTTCGGCACCGTGCCGCGCGAGATCGGTTATGAGGTCGGCGCGATCTTCGAGGTCGGCATCTATGATTACGACAAGGCGTTCGTCATCATGCCGATGGAAAATGCGCAGCAACTGCTGCTGCTGGGCGATGTCGTCGGGATGATCGAGGTGCAGACGGTCAACGCCGACAAGGTCGCGGACATATTGACCCCGCTTGCCGACAAGGTGGAAGGGCGCGCGGTCGTCACCGACTGGCGGCAGCTGAACAGCAGCCTGTTCGAGGCGTTGCAGGTGGACCGGGTGGTGTCGTTCGTCATCCTCTCGCTGATCATCCTCGTCGCGGTGTTCAACATCCTCTCCTCGCTCATCATGCTGGTGCGCGCCAAGACGCGCGACATCGCGATCATGCGCACCATGGGGGCGAAGCGGTCGAGCATGCTGAAGATATTCGTGACGGTGGGCGTCACCATCGGCACGCTGGGCATGGCGGCGGGCGTGGTGCTGGGGTTCATCTTCCTCTATTTCCGCGAGGATGTGCTGAAGCTGATCCAGATCGTGACGGGCCAGAATATCTGGGATCCCTCGGTGCGCTTCCTGACCGACCTGCCGTCCAAGCCCGATCCGGTGGAGATCGTCGTCATTTGCGCGATGGCGCTGATCTTCAGCTTCCTCGCCACGCTCTATCCGGCGTTCAAGGCCGCCAATACCGACCCTGTGCAGGTGCTGCGTTATGAATGATGTGCTGAACGTGACCGGGCTGCGGCGCAGCTTCACCCAGGGCGACGTGACCATCGACGTGCTGCGCGGCGTGGACCTGACGATCGCGCCGGGGGAGATCGTCGCGCTGGTCGGGCCGTCGGGATCGGGCAAGTCGACGCTGTTGCAGGCGGTGGGCCTGCTGGAGGGCGGATTCGAAGGATCGATCCGCATCCTGGACGAGGAGGCCGCGCAGCTGGACAATGACGGGCGCACCCGGCTGCGCCGCGATTCGCTGGGCTTCGTTTACCAGTTCCACCACCTGCTGCCCGATTTCAACGCGACCGAGAATGTGATGCTGCCCCAGCTGGTGCGCGACGTGAACGAGACGGCAGCGCGGGCGCGCGCCGTTTCGCTGCTGAGCAGCCTCGGCCTCGGCCACCGGCTGGAGCATCGGCCGAGCCAGCTTTCCGGCGGCGAGCAGCAGCGCGTCGCCGTCGCCCGCGCCTTGGCGAATCGCCCGGCGCTGGTGCTGGCGGACGAGCCGACCGGCAATCTGGACGAGCGCACGTCCGACATCGTGATCGACGAGTTCATCCGGCTGGTGCGTGGGGAAGGTTCCTCCGCGCTGGTCGCCACCCATAATGAGCGGCTGGCCGCGCGGATGGATCGAGTCGCCCGCCTGCATGATGGGGTACTGGAACCGGCCTGAGTCGTCGGTCGCAGCCTATCGGGCCAGCGCCGTCAGCTTCGCCGGGTCGATGGCGGCGGCGATCGCCTTCAGCGCCTCGAAGCTGTCGGCATCGCCGGAGACGGAGATCAGGAAGCGGTTGTCGAGGGTGGTGGTATAGCTGCCCCGGCGCTCCGTGGCATCCCATGTTTCCCGCACCATGCGGCCATTTTCGGTGCGCGTCCGCTCGAAGCCCGAATCATCCTCCCGCTCCTGCGTGACGTTGAACGCCGCGCCCAGCCCGGCCAGCGCGCCCGCCGCCGCCATGTCGGTCAGTTCGACCCGGATGCGGCGGCCGTCCCGCTCATAATCGGCGCTCGCCTGCGCGCCGCCGACGCCCGCCGCACCCATCGAGCGGGTTTCGATCGATACGCGCCGATAACCGCCCAGCGTTTCGGGCAGCAGCGTCCTGAGCTGCGCCGAATCGACCGGCCTGGCATGGGCGTTCTGCTGCGTGGCTTCCTCCAGCTTGCGGCCCGCCTCCTCCAGCCGGGCGGTGTCGATGGTGCCGAGGCCGGGCACCGTCACCTCACCGCCGCTGTGGAGCGCGGATTCCACCCCGCCGATGCCGCCGAACATCGCGGTGGCGGGCCGCAGCAGCGCGCTGACGACGATGGCGAGCAAGATCGCGGCGGCGGCGATGGCGATGGTGCACAGCATCGCCTTGTCCTGCGGCACCTTCATCAGCACGGGCAGGCCGGTATAGAGCAGGTAGAAGCTGTACAGCCCCAGCAGGCCGAACAGCCCCAGGCCGGGAATGGCGACGAAGATGCCCGCCAGCCAGGCCGCCGTCGAGGAATAGACGGCGAGCTTGAACGCGTTGACGCGATGGGAGGCGCCGTCGAATTTGGTCACGACGAAATCGGCGATGAAGGCGAGCGCGGCCACCGACACCAGCGCCATCACATATTGGCTGATCGCCACGCCCAGCGCCGCGCCGACCGAGGCGCGATAATGAAAGCCGAAGCCGCCATAGCCGATCAGCGCGGAGCGGACGAACAGGGCCAGCGCGGGAATGGCGGCGAGCAGCAGCGCATAGCGCCGGTAGAGATCGCCGATGCCGGTGGCCTCGCGCTCGATGACGGGCCATTCCGCCCGCGGCTGCATCAGCAGCGCCTTGACGCGCTGGATCAGGCCGGGCGGCTTCGTCCCCGGCTCGTTCGTGGAACCGCCGGAACCGTTCGCGGAATCGGAAGTGGTCATGGAAAATCTCCCCTGCAACCTGACGACGCGACCCGCGGGGGAACAGATCATGCCCATGCGCTCCTGTCAAATTATCGGTCCCCGGCGGGGGTACGGCGTTCATCTGTGGATAAGTCGCGCGGAGACATTGCGCCGGCCCGCGCGCCCGACTAGATTCCGGTCCATGTCTTCCCCATCGGCCCATGCTCCCTTCGTTCCGCTTCGCGTCTTTTCCGCCTTCACCATGCTGGAAGGCGCGATCGACCCCAAGGCGATCGCCAAGCAGGCGAAGAAGCTCGGCTTCCCCGCCGCCGCGCTGACCGACCGCAACGGCCTCTATGCGTCCATGGCCTATTCCGACGCCTGCAAGGGCGAGGGGGTGCAGCCGGTCATCGGCACGATGCTGTGCGTCGCCCGCCCGGACCGGCCGCAGGGCGCGGCGCCCGTCTACGACTGGCTGGCGCTCTATGCGCAGACCGACCGGGGCTATGACAATCTGTGCGCGCTGGTGTCGATGGCGCATCTCGACCGCCCGGTCGAGGAACAGGCGCATGTGCCGCTCTCGGCGCTGGAAGGGCATAGCGACGGCCTGCTCTGCCTGACGGCGGGCGGGGAGGGGGCGCTGGCCCGCCTGTTCGCGGAGGACCAGCCTGCCGCCGCGCGCGCCTATGCCGATGCGCTGGAACGGCTGTTTCCCGGCCGCCTCTACATAGAGCTGTGCCGCCGCCGCGAGTCCGTAGAGGAGCAGGCGGAAGAGGCGCTGATCGACCTCGCCTATGCGCGGAACCTGCCACTGGTGGCGACCAACCCGACCTGCTTTGCCGAACCGGATTTCCACGAGGCGCATGACGTGATGCTCTGCATCGCCGACGGCGCCTATGTCGAAAGCGCGGACCGGCGCACCAGTTCGCCCGATGCGTGGATGAAGCCGGCGGACGAGATGCAGCGCCTGTTCGACGATCTGCCCGAGGCGATCGCCAACACGCTGGTCGTCGCGCAGCGCTGTGCCGTCATGGCGCCCAAGCGCAAGCCCATCCTCCCCAGCCTCGCGGGCGACCGCGAGGGCGAGGAGAAGATGCTGCGCGATCAGGCGACCTCCGGGCTGGAGGCGCGGCTGGCCAAGGCGGGCATCACCGACGAAGAGAATCGCAAGCCCTATTGGGAGCGGCTGGAATTCGAGCTGGGCATCATCATCCAGATGGGCTTTCCCGGCTACTTCCTGATCGTCGCCGACTTCATCCAATGGGCGAAGGAACAGGGTATTCCGGTCGGGCCGGGCCGTGGTTCGGGCGCGGGCAGCCTCGTCGCCTGGGCGCTGACCATCACCGATCTCGATCCGCTGGAACTGGGCCTGCTGTTCGAACGCTTCCTCAACCCCGAACGCGTGTCCATGCCGGACTTCGACATCGACTTCTGCGAAACGCGGCGCGGCGAGGTGATCCGCTATGTGCAGGAGAAATATGGCGCGGACCATGTGGCGCAGATCATCACCTTCGGTCTGCTGAAGGCGCGCGCGGTGTTGAAGGACACCGGCCGCGTGCTCCAGATGAGCTATGGACAGGTGGACCGGCTGGCGAAGCTGGTGCCGAACCTGCCGACCGACCCGTGGACGCTGGAGCGCACGATGAACGGCAGCGCGGAGTTCGTCGCCGAATATAAGGCCGACGGGCAGGTGAAGCGGCTGGTCGACCTCGCGATGCAGCTGGAGGGGCTGCCGCGCCACAGCTCCACCCACGCGGCGGGCGTGGTGATCGGCGACCGGCCCTTGTCGCAACTGGTGCCGCTCTATCGCGACCCGCGCTCCGACATGCCGGTGACGCAGTTCAACATGAAATATGTCGAGAGCGCGGGGCTGGTGAAGTTCGACTTCCTTGGGCTCAAGACGCTCTCGGTGCTGCAACGCGCGGTCAACCTGCTCGCCGGGCGGGGGATAGAGGTC
Source organism: Sphingobium jiangsuense (assembly GCF_014196495.1). Classification (GTDB taxonomy): domain Bacteria; phylum Pseudomonadota; class Alphaproteobacteria; order Sphingomonadales; family Sphingomonadaceae; genus Sphingobium; species Sphingobium jiangsuense. The sequence goes on along the minus strand of NZ_JACIDT010000001.1, from coordinate 486,124 downwards.
GATCTCTCCTCGCTGCCATGGGATGACGAAGGGGTCTACGCTCTGCTTCAGCGCGGCGACACGGTCGGCGTGTTCCAGCTCGAATCGGAGGGCATGAGAAAGACGCTCGCCGCCGTGAAGCCGACCAATTTCGGCGATATCATCGCGCTGGTGTCGCTCTATCGCCCCGGCCCGATGGACAATATCCCGATGTTCGGCCGCCGCAAGAACGGGCAGGAGAAGATCGAATATCCGCACGATCTGCTGGAGCCGATCCTCAAGGAAACCTACGGCATCTTCGTCTATCAGGAACAGGTGATGCAGGCCGCGCAGATCCTCGCGGGCTACAGCCTCGGCGATGCCGACCTGCTGCGCCGCGCGATGGGCAAGAAGATTCAGGCGGAGATGGACGCGCAGCGCGAGCGCTTCGTCAAGGGCTGCGCCGAGCAATCGAACATTCCCAAGGCCAAGGCGAACGAGTTGTTCGACTTGATCGACAAGTTCGCGGGCTATGGCTTCAACAAGTCGCACGCCGCCGCCTATGCGCTGCTCGCCTATCACACCGCTTGGCTGAAGGCGCATCATCCGGCGGAATTCTACGCCGCGTCCATGGCCTATGATATCCACCTGACCGACAAGCTGACCGTGTTCGTCGATGATATGCGGCGCACCGGCGTCCAGTGCCTGCCGCCCGACATCAACAAGGCGCAGGCGGACTTTTCGGTCGAGGAAGTGGAGATCGAGCCGGGCACCGACCCGCGCCTCGGCGTCGCGGTGCGCTATGCGCTGGGCGGCCTCAAGGGCGTCGGCGAAAAGGCGATGGAGCAGCTGGTCGAGGAGCGCGCGGCGCATGGCCCCTTCACCAGCCTCGACGATTTCGCCAACCGCATCGAGCCGCGCCTGCTCAACCGGCGGCAGCTGGAAAGCCTGGCGGCGGCGGGCGCCTTCGACGGCATCCATGCCGACCGGGCGGGGGTGCATGCGGCGGCGGAAACCATCCTCTCGGTCGCATCGAGCGCGGCCGAGGCGCGCACCAGCGGGCAGGGCGGCCTGTTCGGCGGCGAGGATGTGAAGCAGGCCGACGTGCGCATCCCGCCGCACAAGTCCTGGTCCAATTCGGAGCGGATGACGCAGGAGAAGGAGGCGTTCGGCTTCTATTTCTCCGCCCATCCGGTCGACCGCTATCGCCATATCGCGCAGGCCAAGGGCGCGAAGAGCTTCGGCGACCTGTGCGCGCAGCCCGCGCCCGAAGGCGATGCGAGCGTGCGCACCGGCGCGGTGATGGCCGCGCAGGTCGAATCGGTACGCTGGCGCGAGACGAAGCGCGGCGCGCGCTATGTCTCGGCGGTGTTTTCCGACAGCAGCGGCCAGTTCCAGGCGAGTTGCTTCGAGGAAGAGGGCTGCAAGGCGATCGCCGACATGGCCGAGGCGGGCGACTGCGCGCTGATGACGGTGGAACTGGAACGCCAGCCGGGCGAGGACGTGCCCCGCGTCACCATCCGCACCGTGCAGTCCTTCGCCTCAGTGTCGAGCGGCATGCGCATGGAGGTGTGGATCGACGTGGAAGACCCCGCCGCCGTGCCGCAGATCGCGGCGGTGCTTCGGGCCAGCCGGGGCGGGCGGGGCGTCGCCCGGCTGCGCGCGCTGCTGGATGATGGGCGCGTCGCGGAACTGCTGCTCGGCCGCGATTACCAGATCAACGCCGAGGTTATGGAGGGCCTTTCCGTCATCCCCGGCGTCGCGCAGGTGTCTGTGCCTCCGCGCGAGCCGCTGCGGCTGGTGGGATAGGGCGGCGACGGGGCGAACGGTTGGGCGGTTTGGGGCCAAAGCCAGAAACCCCACCTCCGTTCGCCCTGAGCTTGTCGACCCGAAGGGCGAGCGAAGCTCAACGGCTGTTTTTCTTCTTTCTCAATGCAGAAAAGAAGGACAGGGCTTCGACAAGCTCAGCCCGAACGGTTGGGGAAGGTCCGCTCTCCACCCAAACCCGCCCTTTCGAATGCGATCGCCATGCAAAGAGGGGCGAACTGATCCGCCCCTCCCGTGCCGCCTATTGCTTCAACCCGAACAGCTTCGCCTTCTGCTCGTCGCTCAGCGGTTCCGGCTTCGGGTACAGGCTTTCCTTCGTCTCATAGGCGCGGACCACGGCGGGGCGGGCGGCGACGGTTTCGAACCAGCGCTTCAGATGGGGGAAGTCCTCCAGCCGCTGCTGCTGGTTTTCATGGGGCACGATCCACGGATAGATCGCCATGTCGGCGATGCTGTAATCGCCCGCGACGAATTCCCGGTCGGCCAGCCTTTTGTCGAGCACGCCGTAGAGCCGCGCGGTTTCCTTCACATAGCGCTCCTGCGCATAGGGAATCTTCTCCGGCGCATAGATATTGAAATGATGGTTCTGCCCAGCCATCGGACCAAGGCCGCCCATCTGCCAGAACAGCCATTGCATCACCTCGGCGCGGCCGCGTGCGTCCCTGGGCAGGAAGCGGCCGGTCTTGTCGGCGAGATAGGTGAGGATCGCGCCGCTTTCGAACACCGAAATCGGCTCACCGCCATCGGCGGGATCGCGGTCAACGATCGCCGGGATGCGGTTGTTGGGCGCGATGGCGAGAAATTCGGGGGTGAACTGGTCGCCATTGCCGATGTTGATCGGGTGGACCCGGTGCTCCAGCCCGGCCTCTTCGAGGAAGATGGAGATTTTGAGGCCATTGGGGGTCGGCCAGCTGTAAAGATCGATCATGCGCGGTCCTCGGCAAAGGGAAGGTGCGCCCAACATAAGCAGGAATCGCGCGCATTCCAGCCCCTCATCCCTGCCTAGAACAGCGAATATTGCGCGCCCTGCGGGGGACGGAACAGGTCGCTGCGCAGCGGCGGCGCGGGCCGGGGCAGGCCGTGCCGCGCCAGCGCCTTGCGGAAGCGCATGCGCAGCAGGTCGGCCCAGACGCCCTGTCCCTTCATCCGGCTGTGGAAGCGCGGGTCATTGTCGCGCCCGCCGCGCAATTCACGGATGATCGCCATCACCTTCCCCGCGCGGTCGGGATAATGGGCGTCGAGCCACGCGCGGAACAGCGGGGCGACCTCGTGCGGCAGGCGCACCGGAATGAAATTCGCGCCGCGCGCGCCCGCCTGGGCCGCCCGCGCTATGATCGCGTCGATCTCATGATCGGTGATCGCCGGGATGACCGGCGCGACGTTCACATGCACGGGAATGCCCGCCTCGCTCAGCGCCCGCACGGCGGCGAGGCGCTTTTCCGGATGCGGCGCGCGCGGCTCCAGCGTGCGGGCGACGTGCGCGTCGAGGCTGGTGATGGAGATCATCACCACGACCAGAGAGTCGCGGGCCATCGCCTGAAGCAGGTCGATATCGCGCAGCACCCGGTCCGACTTGGTGGTGAGGAACAGCGGATGGCGGCATTCGGCCAGCACCTCGACGCACTGGCGGGTGATGCGCCAGTCCTTCTCGATCGGCTGATAAGGGTCGGTATTCGTCCCCATGGCGAGCGGCGCGACGCGATAGCCCGGCTTGCCCAGCTCGGCGCGCAGCAGCGCGACGGCATCGGGCTTGGCGAACAGCTTCGTTTCGAAGTCGAGGCCGGGGGACAGGTCGTGCCACGCATGGCTGGGCCGGGCGAAGCAGTAGATGCAGCCATGTTCGCAGCCGCGATAGGCGTTGAGCGAGCGGTCGAAGCCGATGTCGGGCGAACTGTTGCGGGTGATGATCGTGCGCGGATGCTCGACCGTGACGCTGGTGCGCGGCGGCGGGGCGGCGCCGTCAATGGCCTCCGCCTCGTCGAGCCAGTCGCCGTCGGCCTCCCGTTGCGGCAGGTTGAAACGGGCGCTGGAAGGATTGGCGGGCGCTCCACGCCCCTTGATCGCAGGCATGGAGCATAAGAACATAAAGGGAACGATTCGGGCAAGCGATTCGGTCGAGACACGTCATCCCGGCGAAGGCTGGGATCGTTCGGGGCCTGGTTCCGTCCTATCTGGAACGATGCCAGCCTGCGCTGGCATGACGAAGAGGGGCTGCCTCAGCCCTTCACCCAGTCCGCCACCTGTTGCGCGACCTGATTGGCGGCGCGGCTGATCGGTTGGGCGACGCGGTCGGCGCGGATGTCGGAAACCGGCTCGCGCGCGGTGAAGCGGCGGCGCAGCGCCTGGCCGCTGGCGCTGTCGGTCAGCACCGCGTCATAGGTGACGACCGCTTGCCTGGTCCGCGCGTCGACGCCGAATTCGACCAGGCTGCCCGACAGGCGGCGCTGCGGGGTCAGCCCGTACTGATCCTCGTCGATCACGAACAGCGCGCCTCCGGCGGTGATCGTCTCGCCGAGCAGCCGCAGGAAGAGGTCGCGCGGGGCCTCGGTCCATTGCGCGTCCTTCACATAGGCGACGCTGGTCGCGTCCACCTGTACCGGCACGCGCGTCGTCGCGATCGCGCGGGGCACTTCGGGCAGGATCACCGCGATCGCGGGCAGGCCCTGGCTGCGCAGGTCGCGCCCCGCCGCCACCGCCGCCTCGGTGCGGACGGTCAGCAGCTGCGGCGGCGGCTTGGAGCCGAAGCTGACGCAGCCGCTCAAGGCAGCGCCCAGCGCGAGGGCCATCGCGGTCAGGCGCGTTCGCGGGGAAAAGGGGCGTATCGGCATCGCGGCGTTCCTCATTTCTTGTAATCCGGCAGCGGCGGATCGCCCAGCAGCGAACCGGCGCCCTGATGGTCGATCTTCTCCGAAATCGCCCGCAGGCTGCGCGACATTTCGCGCAGGTCGCGCACCAGCATGTTGACCTCCGGCATCGTATCGCGGGAGAAGGTCTGCATGCCCGGCCGCGCCTCGGCCAGCGTGGAATCCAGCGTGTCGAGGCTGCGCGTCGCGGACTGGATGGTGCCGCGCAGGTCCTTGATCAGCGGGCGGCCTTCCTCGTTCAGCATGTCGTTGGTGGTGCCGACCATCTTGCCGATCTCCTCGATCGCGACGCCCGCCTTTTGCAGCGTGACCCGCGTTTCGGCGAGCGTCGCCGCAATCTCCGGTCCGCGCGCGGAGAGGGCGCCGGTCAGCGTCTCGACATTCTTCAGGATCGCCGCGAGGCTCGCCTGATTGCGGTCGTTGAGCAATTCGGTCAGCCGCTCGGTCAGCGTCGTCAGCCGCTCCAGCAATTGCGGCGCGTTGTTGAGCAGCTCGCCCAGTGCGCCGGGCTTGGTCGGGATGACGGGCACACCTTCGGGGCAGGCGTCCTCCCGCTGCTGCTCCGGACAGACGATCGGCGGCGCGCCCTTGACCGCGCCGTCGAGCACGATTTCCGAAACGCCGGTGAAGCCCACGCCCTGAATGGTGGCGGTGGTGCCCTGAAGGATCGGCGTGTCCTTCTTCACGACGATGCGCACGCGCACGAAATTGGGGTCGCGGCGCCACAGCTCGATCGCCTTGACCTGCCCGGACGGCACGCCGGAATAGGACACGCCGGAGCCCTTGGCGAGGCCGTTCACCGATTGCTTGAAGAAAATGTCATATTCCTGATTGTCGCCGTCCGACAGACGCGAGAACCAGAAGGCCGCGACCATCACCGCCAGCAACAGGCCCAGCACGACGCTGCCCACCAGCACATGGTTGGATCGAGTTTCCATCTAGCCTTCGTCCTTTCCGGCCCGCGCCTTTTCGGTCTTGCCTGCCCCGTCGCCTGCCCCATTGTCTGCCTTGCCGCCGGCCCCCCGCGAGGAGGTCGCCGCCCGGCCGCGCGGGCCGTTGAAATATTCCTGTATCCACGGATGCTCGGTCGCCAGCAGCTCGTCAATGGTGCCGACCGCGATCACCTTCTTGTCGGCCAGCACCGCCACCCGGTCGCAGATCGCATAGAGGGTGTCGAGGTCATGGGTGATGAGGAAGACGGTCAACCCCAGCGTTTGCTGCAACTGCCGCGTCTGCTCGTCGAACGACGCCGCGCCGATCGGGTCGAGGCCCGCGGTCGGCTCGTCGAGGAACAGCAGGTCCGGATCGATGGCGAGTGCGCGGGCGAGGCCGGCGCGCTTCTTCATGCCGCCGGACAGCTCGGACGGGAATTTCGGGCCGGCCTCGGGCGGCAGGCCGGTCATGCGGATCTTGTAGGCGGCGATCTCGTCGCGCAGTTCCGGCCCGATCTGCGGATAGAATTCGCGCAGCGGCACCTCGATATTCTCCGCCACGGTCAGCGTGGAGAAGAGCGCGCCGCCCTGGAACAGCACGCCCCATCGCTTGCGCAGCGCCAGCACATCCTCGTCGACCTGCCCGATGGTGGACTGGCCGAACACGCTGATCTCGCCCTCGTCGGGCTGTTGCAGGCCGATGATCGCGCGCATCAGCACCGACTTGCCGGTGCCCGACCCGCCGACCACGCCCAATATCTCGCCCTTGTACACGTCGAGGTCGAGATTCTCGTGCACCACTTGCGGGCCGAAGCTGGTGCGCAGCCCGCGCACGCGGATGGCGATGCCGTTGTCGTCGTGCGCCGGGGCGCTTGCCCGCTCCTCGCTCATGTCCAGCCCGCCGCTCATGTCCAGCCCACCCAGGTGAAGAACACCGCGAAAAAGGCGTCGAGCACGATCACCACGAAGATCGCCTGCACCACGGCGGAGGTGGTGCGCAGGCCCACTTCCTCGGCATTGGCCTTGACCTGCAAGCCCTGATAGCAGCCGGTCATGCCGATGATGAGGCCGAATACCGGCGCCTTGATCAGGCCGACCCACAGGTCGGTGATCGGCACCACCTCGCGCAGGCGCTGGATGAAGGTGATCGGCGGGATGTCGAGCGACACCGCGCACAGAAAGCCGCCGCCGATGATTGCAATGACCGAGGAATAGAAGCCGAGCAGCGGCATCAGCACCACGGCGGCGAGGATGCGCGGCATGATCAGCGCCTCCATCGGGGAAACGCCGATGGTGCGCATCGCGTCGATTTCCTCGGTCAGCTTCATCGTGCCGATCTGCGCGGCGAAGGCGGAGCCGGATCGGCCTGCGACCATGATCGCGGTCATCAGCACGCCCAGTTCGCGGAAGGTGAGGCGGCCGACGAGGTTGACGGTCAGCACCTCCATGCCGAACTGCCGCAGCTGCACCGCGCCCTGCTGGGCGATGACGATGCCGATCAGGAAGCTCATCAGCCCGATGATGCCGAGCGCCGAGACGCCCACCACCTCGAACCGCTGGATCACCGCGTTCCAGCGCATGCGGGACGGATGGCGGATCAGGTCCCAGCCGGTGATGAGCGTGGCGCCGAAAAAGCCGATCAGGCCGATCAGCGTTTGCCCTGCGACGATGGTGGCCTCGCCGATCTGGGCAAGGATGCGTTGCAGCGGCGGCACTGTATGGGCGTGGACGGCGACTTCGCCTGCGGAGCCGTCCCCGGCCTTCACCGCCTCGATCAGGCGGCTGGCGTCCTCGTCCGCGCCCTCGATCGGGCAATCCCATTTCAGCGCATGGCTGTGCACGAGCCAGGCGCCGATGGTGTCGATATGGGTGACATCGTGGAGATCGATCGCCGCGACCGGCCCCTCGACCTTTTCGAGGTCGGCGGGCAGCGACCCGAACCGGCTGATGGAAAGCGAACCGGAAAAGCGCAGGACCGGCCGTTCGGCTCCCTCCTTCCCCCGTTCATTTTCCAGCGAAAAATGTGCCAATTCCGTCATCAGGCTGGTTTCTGGTCCATTATCGGTTGCACGGCAAGCCGAAACGGCCCATCCGCATGCTCCAACGTAAGGGAATTGTCGAAGGTTGCATCCATAGTGAAGGACGATGAACCGGTAAAGATCGCCATTTACGACATGGACCGCACGGTGACGGTGCGCGGCACCTACACGCCGTTCCTGCTCCATGTCGCCTGGCGGATGGCGCCCTGGCGGCTGATATTCGCGCCGCTGGTGCCCTTCGCGATGCTGGCCTACATCCTCCGGCTGATCCCGCGTTCGCGGCTGAAGGAGATCAACCAGCATCTGATGATCGGCGGCCGGGTGAGCCGCGCCGCGCTCGCCCCGCATATCGAAAGCTATGCCGACCATGTGATGGCGCACAATATCCGCCGCGATGCGCTGGAGCGGATCGCGCACGACCGGGCGGAGGGATACAGGCTGGTGCTGGCGACGGCCTCCTACCGCCTCTATGTGGAGGCGATCGCGCGGCGGACCGGGTTCGACGATGTGATCGCGACCGACCATCTGGGGCAGGACGTCGAATATGTGCGCGCGAAGATCGCAGGCGAGAATTGCTATGACGCCGCCAAGCTGGCGATGATCCGCAGCTGGATGGCGGGGCAGGGGATAGAGCGCGACCATGCGCATATCCGCGCCTATTCCGACCATGTGTCCGACGCGCCGATGCTGGAATTCGCCGACGAGCCTTATGCCGCCAACCCGCATCCGCCGCTCGCCGCGATGGCGAAGGAGCGGGGATGGGGCCGCTTCGACTGGAGCTGACAGGATCGCCTGCTATTCCGCCCATGCGGGCCTGCGAACCGCGCTATTCCGCGCTTCGGTGCTCACGGACCTTTAGGTCCGCTGCGCTCCGATGCTCGAATGGCACGTCTCTCGGCTCCGCCTGAACGAAATAGCAGGCGATCCTGAAGAAGTTGCGCGGCGCAACTTTTCCCGCCGCGCAACTTTCGCTCAGCGCACTGCGATGAGGGAGATCTGCCGCCCATAGTCCGGCTCGTCCTTGTGGCAGGAGCGGCGATAGCTGAAGAACCGGTCGGGCTGGGCATAGGTGTCCTGACCCAGCATCTCGATGCGCTGCACACCCGCCGCCGCCAGCCGCGCGGCGACATAGGCCTCTATGTCGAACTGCGCATGGCCGGGGCGTCCGCCGTCGGCGAAGAAGCGTTCATTGCCCGGATCGGCATCGAGGAAGCGCTGCACGAAAGCAGCGTCGACCTCATAGGAGGCACGGGCGATGCACGGGCCGATCGCGCAGCCGATGCGCTCGCGCCGTGCGCCCAGCGCCTCCATCGCGTCGAGCGTGCGGTCGGTGACGCCCGCGATCGCGCCTTTCCACCCGGCATGGGCGGCGCCGACGACGCCTGCTTCGGCATCGGCGAACAGCACCGGCACGCAATCGGCCGTGAGGATGCCGAGCAGCAGCCCCGGCGTCGCGGTGACGAGCGCGTCCGCAGGCGGACGGGCATCGTCGGGGATCGGCGCGTCGACCGTCACCACATCGGCGGAATGGACCTGATGCAGCGTGACGAGCGCCGCGCCGGGCAGCACGGCCTCGCCCGCGCGCCTGCGGTTTTCGAGGATCGCCGCGCGGTCGTCGTCTGACCCCAGCCCGACATTGAGGCCCGCATGGATACCGGTCGAAACGCCGCCCGCGCGGCCGAGAAAGCCATGGGGCACCTCGCCCAGCGCTGCGCTGGTCCATGTCTCGACGCCGCTCATGCCGCTTCCCCTTCCGGCCCAAATCCTTCGGGCCCAAATCCTTCGGGCAGCGCCCAGTCGGGGTGGACGACGGCGATCACCTTGAACAGCGTGCCCATCTGGTCCGCGTCGACCAGCCGCCGCCGCGCCGCCTCTATCTCCTCCACCTTGTCCGGCGCGGAGCGGGCGAGCATCTGCGCGCGCGCGTCGATGCCGAGGCGGGCGAGGAATTCTCCCTGCCCCACCGGGCCGCAGACCTTCAGCCCTTCCTGCCGCGCGGCATTGCCGATCAGCGTGAAATCGACATGGGCGGTCAGGTCGTTGTCGCCCGCATCGGCGAAGGGATCGGCAAAGCGGTGGCCGCGCACCGCCTGCAAGGTGTCGCCCAGCGCCGGACCCTCATAGCCATAATCGATGAACAGCGCGATGCCGCCCTGGCGCAGCAGGCGGCGGGCCAGGCCCATCATGATCGCCGCGCCTGCGGGCGCGCTTTCGTGGATCGAGCCTTCGGGCGCGTCGCGCAGCGGCTGCGGCACGCGCGCATCCACCGGTCGCTCTCCCGCCATCGGCGCGAAGGGGCGATCCTCGCCCAGCCCGACCATCATCTCGCGCCAGCCCTCGGCGGTCCTGATCGACTGCTGGATCGGCAGCGCGTCGAAAAATTCGTTGCCGACGACCAGCAGCGGCCGGTCGGCGGGCAGGCTGTCGATATCGTCATGGAAGCGCGCATGGGGCAGCAGCGCCTGCTGCCGCCCGCGCAGCACCGGGCTGGTTTCGACCAGATGGACCGGCGGGTGCAATTCCACCTTCTCCATCGCGCGCAAGGCGTCGGCGGCCAGCGTGCCGCGCCCCGGCCCCAGCTCGACATAACAGGCCTGCTGCGACCGGCCAGACCGCATCCACACGTCCGCCAGCGCCAACCCGATCAGCTCGCCGAACATCTGGCTGATTTCCGGCGCCGTGGTGAAATCGCCCGCCGTGCCCAGCGGGTCGCGCGTGGCGTAATAATGGGCGTTCACCTGCGCCATATATTGCGCCAGCGTCATCGGCCCGCCCGCCGCGATGGTGCGCGCCAGCCTTTCGACAAGGCTCAGCTGGCGGCGGCCGAAGCCGCTGCCGGGCATGCCCTCAGCCGACACTGGCGGTCCCGGCGGTCGGCTCCACCCGTACCCGGCGGCGCTTCGCCGTCAGGATCAGATAGAGGCCGCCCGCGATCATCGGCAGGGTCAGCCACTGGCCCATGTGGAGGCCGGTGCGCTGCGCGAATTCCATCAGTTGCGCGTCGGCCTCGCGGAAGAATTCGACGCCGAAGCGGGCGAGGCCGTAGCCCAGCAGAAAGAGGCCGACCAGCTTGCCCGGCTCGTAGCGGGCCTTGGTCCGCCAGAAGGCGTACCAGAGGGTCGCGCCGAGCAGCAGCCCTTCCAGCGCGGCCTCGTAGAGCTGGCTGGGGTGGCGCGGCAGCGGGCCGCCGGTTGGGAAGATCATCGCCCAGCTTACATCGGTGGTCTTGCCCCACAATTCGCCGTTGATGAAATTGGCGATCCGCCCGAAGAACAGGCCGAAGGGCGCGCAGCAGGCGACATAATCATGGACGCGCAGCCAGTTCAGCCCTTCCTTGCGGCACAGCAGCAGGATCGCCGCCGTCACCCCCAGCACGCCGCCGTGGAAGGACATGCCGCCGTTCCACAATTTCAGGATATCGAGCGGATGGGCGAGGATTTCCGGCTGGTAGAAGATCACATAGGCCAGCCGCCCGCCGATGATGATGCCCAGCGTCGCATAGAAGATCATGTCGTCGGCATGGCGGCGCGCCATCGGCGCGCCGGGCTGCGCGATCAGCTTCAGCAGATACCAGTAGCCGACCAATATGCCCGCGAGATAGGCGAGCGAATACCATTTGATCCCGAAGAAACCGAGATCGATAGCGACGGGATCCAGCCCCAGATCCTCGAAACGGATATGGTGGGCGGCGGCAGAGAATAGTTCCAACAAGGCGCGTCCTCGCAAATTTGCGCCTGCATATCGCAGCGGCGCGGCGATGGGAAGCGGGCTGCGGCGCAGCGAGTCCCGGCCGGGTGGGGGCAGTTGAAAAGCCATGCGAAAATCGCGGCCCCTTCCCCCTCCTTTCCGCCAGCCCCTTGCCTTCCGGCTCATAGCGAATAGGATCGGGGGAAGGAAACGCGGGCCAGGCGGCCGTCGTTTCCGGGCGGATGACGGGCGGGGCGCTCGCTCTCCCTTCCGGCTGATGGAACAATTGCCGGGCCGCCCTCGTATTGACCTTCCGATCCGGGGAGACGAACCATCCGAGCCGTGCAAGAGGCAGACAAGACAGCGAACCATCCCTCCGCGCCGCCGCCGGTGGACAGGGGGGTCAGCCTTTTCCTCGATCTGGACGGAACCCTTGTCGATCTGATCGACCGGCCGGATAATGTAACGACCGATACGGAATTAAGGGCGCTGCTGCTGGCCGCACGGGAACGGCTGGACGGGCGGCTCGCGATCGTCAGCGGCCGCTCGCTCGCTCAGCTCGACCGGATATTGGGCCCGGTCGCCCCTCATCTGGCGCTGGCGGGCAGTCACGGGGCCGAGTTTCGCCATCAGGAGCGCATCGACGCGCCCGACCGCCCGCGCGCGCTCGATGCCGTCGCGCGGACCATGGGCGCCTTCGCCGACCGGCATGAAGGCGTGCTGCTGGAGGTGAAGAGCTTCGGCGTCGGCCTGCATTACCGCATGGCGCAGGAGGAAGGCGAGGCCGCGCGTGCGCTGGCGCGGGCGCTGGGGCGGGAGCATGGCCTGTTCGTGCAGGAAGGCCATGACATGGTGGAGCTGCGCCCGACCGGCCACGACAAGGGCTTCGCGATCCGGCATCTGATGGCGGCCCCACCCTTCGCCGACGCGCCGCCGGTGTTCGTGGGCGACGACCTGACCGACGAGGCCGGCTTCGCGATGGCCTCGGCGCTGGGCGGCTATGGCGTGCTGGTCGGAAAGGCGCGGCCCAGCGCCGCGCGGTTTCGCCTCGCCGGGCCGCCGATGGTACGCAACTGGTTGAAGGAACTGAGCATATGACCGCAACGCTGGACCTGTGGCCCATCGGCAATTGCCAGGTGTCGGCGCTGGTGGACCGCGCCGGGCGGTTCGTCTGGGGCTGCGTGCCGCGCGTCGACGGCGACCCGGTCTTTTCCTCGCTGCTCGACGCCGCGCCGCGCGCGGGCGAGGGCGCGCACGGCTTCTGGGAGATCGACCTCGAAAATTGCGTGCGCACGCGCCAGCATTATCTGCGCAACACGCCGGTGCTGGTGACCACCCATGCCGACGCCGACGGCAACGAGCTGGAGGTGGTCGATTTCTGCCCGCGCTATACCGGCGAGGGGCGGGTCTATCGCCCGGTCGCCTTCGCCCGCATCGTCCGCCCGCTCAAGGGATCGCCGCGCATCCGTGTGCGGCTGCGCCCGTCGCGCAACTGGGGGGCGGAGCAGGCGCCCCATACGCGCGGGTCCAACCATATCCGCTATCTGGTGGACGAGATGGTGCTGCGCCTCACCACCACCGCGCCGGTCGGCTGGATCGTGGACGAGCGCCGTTTCCGGGTGGAAGGCGCGCTCTATTTCTTCCTCGGCCCGGACGAGACGTTCGCGGGCGACCCGCGCATCTCGATCGAGGCGATGCGCGACCGCACGATCAAGGAATGGCGCCACTGGGTGCGTGGCCTCGCCACGCCGGTGGAATGGCAGGACGCGGTGATCCGCGCCGCCATCGCGCTCAAGCTGTGCCAGCATGAGGAAACCGGCGCGATCGTCGCCGCGCTCACCACCTCGATCCCCGAACATGCCAATTCGGGCCGCAACTGGGACTATCGCTATTGCTGGATACGCGACGCCTATTACACGGTGCAGGCGCTCAACCGGCTGGGCGCGCTCGACGTGTTGGAAGGCTATCTCGCCTATCTGCGCAATGTGGTGGACAGCGCCAAAGGCGGCCATATCCAGCCGCTCTACGGCGTGGGCGGCGAGACGCGGCTGGAGGAACGGATCGAGCCGGGGCTGAGCGGCTATCGCGGCATGGGGCCGGTCAGGGTCGGCAACCAGGCCTATCAGCAGATCCAGCACGATGCCTATGGCCAGATCATCCTGTCCAACGCACAGGCCTTTTTCGACCAGCGCCTATACCGCATGGCGGGGGAGGAGGATTTCCGCGCGCTGGAGAATATCGGCGAGCATGCGTGGAAGGTGCACGACAAGCCCGATGCGGGGCTGTGGGAATTGCGCACGCGCAGCTCCGTCCACACCTATTCGGTCGCGATGTGCTGGGCCGCGTGCGACCGGCTGTCGCTGATCGCGCAGCGGCTCGGCCTGACCGCGCGCGTCGATTTCTGGCGCAGGCGGGCGGACAAGATCCGCAAGCTGATCGAGAAGCAGGCCTGGCGGGAAGAGGCGCAGCACCTGTCCGCGACGCTGACCGGCGACGATCTGGACGCCAGCCTGATCCAGCTGCTCGACCTGCGCTTCCTTCCGCCCGACGACGTCCGCTTCCGCAGCACCCTCAAGGCGGTGGAGGACGGGTTGCGGCGGGGCAGCCACATGCTGCGCTATGCGACCGAAGATGATTTCGGCCTGCCGGAAACCGCATTCAATGTCTGTACGTTCTGGCTGATAGAGGCCCTGCACGCGACCGGACGGCTGGAGGACGCCCGCACGCTGTTCGAGGAAATGCTCAGCCGCCGGACCGGCGCGGGGCTTCTGTCGGAGGATATTGACCCGCAAACCGGCGAATTGTGGGGCAATTACCCGCAAACCTATTCGCTGGTGGGCACGATCAATTGCGCGGTCCTGCTCAGTAAACCGTGGAGTACCGTAAGATGAATACCCCGCCGCCCAAACGCCTGATCGTCGTTTCCAACCGGGTGCAGCCACCCACCGGGGAAGGGGCGGGCAATCAGGGCGGGCTGGCGGTCGCCCTGTCCGCCGCGCTGCGCGAAAGCAGCGGCATATGGTTCGGCTGGTCGGGCGAGGAGACGGAGAATTTCAACGGCCATATCGACTTCCAGCGCAATGAGGGCGTGACCACCGCGACGATGCACCTGGAGGCGCAGGACATCGACGAATATTATAACGGCTATGCGAACCGCACGCTCTGGCCGCTGTTCCACGACCGCATCGACCTCGCCGAATTCCAGCGCGAGTTCGAGGGCGGCTATCAGCGCGCCAACACCCGTTTCGCCGAGACGCTGACGCCGCTGATCCATCAGGACGACCTGATCTGGGTGCACGACTATCATCTGATCCCGCTCGGCCGCGAGCTGCGCGCGCGGGGCATCCGCAACCGGCTGGGCTTCTTCCTGCATATCCCGTGGCCGCCGACCCGCCTGCTGCTGTCTCTGCCGCATCATCGCGAGCTGGTCGAATCGCTCTTTTCCTATGATGTCGTCGGCTTCCAGACGCAGGACTGGCTCGATTCCTTCTTCCACTATGCGCAGCACAAGCTCGGCGCGGACGTGGGCGCGGACGGCATCGTCACCCATCAGGGACGCAGCCTGAAGGCGATCGCCTGCCCGATCGGCATCGATTGCGACGCCTTCACCGAAATGGCGCATGGGCAGGAGGCGCTCGACGCCTGCCGCAAGATGGAGGAAAGCGCGAAGGGCCGCGCGATGATCCTGGGCGTCGACCGGCTCGATTATTCCAAGGGGCTTCAGGACCGGTTCCTGGGCTATCAGCGCTTCCTGTCCACCTATCCCGAAATGCAGGAAAAGGTGTTCCTCCTCCAGATCGCGCCGCCCACGCGCGAGGACGTGCGCAGCTATCAGGAAATCCGCACGCAGCTCGACGCGCTGTCGGGCCATATCAACGGCGAGTTCGCGACCGTGGACTGGGTGCCGATCCGCTATGTGAACAAGGGCTATCCGCGCACGCAGCTCGCGGGCATCTATCGCGCGGCGCGCATCGGGCTGGTGACGCCGCTGCGCGACGGTATGAACCTCGTCGCCAAGGAATATGTGGCGGCGCAGGACCCGGACAATCCCGGCGTCCTCATCCTGTCCTCCTTCGCGGGGGCGGCGCGCCAGATGCAGGAGGCGCTGCTGGTCAATCCGCACAGCGCCGAGGACGTGGCCGACGCGATCGCCCGCGCGCTCGTCATGCCGAAGGAGGAGCGGCTGGAACGCTGGCGGGCGCTGAGGGACGGGGTGCAGCGCGAGGACGTCACCTGGTGGCTGCGCCGCTTCGTCGCGGAACTGGCCCGGCCGGAAGCAGAGGGCGAGGACGACCGGGCGGAACCGGAAATCGCCGAATAGCAAAGCGCGGGATGCGCCTCCGCCTGCCTCCGCCGCATCCTGCGATGCGGTGGATTCCATGCGTTGGCGCGCCATCGCGGGTCCGCGCGGACCGGCTTTTCCCGCGATGCTTCGTCTTTCCGGTAAAGGATACGGTGCATTAACCAATTTCTCCTAGCGTCACCTCGTTGAATTGATTGAGGAAGGGTCGCGTCGCCGGATCGCACCGTGCCCGACCTGATGCCGGAGCTGTTTTTTGCATGAATGAAGCATTGGGTAATGAGGCCGGTTTGTCGCGGGAATTCGCGGTTCTGCCCTGGCTCGCGGGCGGTTGGGCCGCGCTGGGAACGGTGGGCGCGGGGCTGGCCGCCTATGGCATGCCGCTTGTGGGAATCGGATGCGCGGTCGCCGGGGTCGTCGGCGCCGGGGGCGGAGTCGCCCTTCGCGCCGCGCGAATCGGCCGTCCCTACCAGGCGCTGGGCGCCCGGTTCGAAACCATGGCCGCAGGCGATATGGACGGCGCTGTCCCGTTCCTCGACCATGAAGGCGCCGCTGGCAAGATAGCGCGCGCAGGCTCGGCCCTGTGCGGCCGGGCGCGGGCCGCGCGCGACGGCGCGCGCCAGCAGGAAGAGGTCGCGGCCGTCATCGATCGCGGACTCGCCGGGCTGTCCGAGGGCGATCTCGCCTTTCGCATAAGGGAGGCGTTCCCCGCCGCCTATGAGCATCTGCGCCGCCATTTCAACGAAGCGATGGGCAGCCTGTCGGACACGGTAGGCTCCCTCGCCCAGGCGACGCGCGGCCTTCATTCCGGCGCGAGCGAGATTCGCGCGGCGACGCAGGACCTTTCGCTGCGCACCGAGCAGCAGGCGGCCTCGCTTCAGGAAACCGCCCATTCGATGAACGAGATCACCGGCATGGTGAAGGAGAGCGCCGAAAGCGCCCGCCGCGCCGCGCAGGCGGTCGGCGATGCGCACCGGGAAGCGAGCGAGGGCGGGCTGGTCGTCGAGCGCACGGTGCAGGCGATGGGGGCGATCGAGCAATCGGCGCAGGAAATCACCCAGATCATCAACGTGATCGACGGTATCGCCTTCCAGACCAACCTGCTGGCGCTCAATGCCGGGGTCGAGGCCGCGCGCGCGGGCGATGCCGGCAAGGGTTTCGCGGTCGTCGCCAACGAGGTCCGCGCGCTCGCCCAGCGCAGCGCCGACGCGGCCAAGCATATCAACTCGCTCATCATGACCAGCGCGCAGCAGGTCGAGCAGGGCGTGAGCCTCGTCGCGGAAACCGGCGCGATGCTCAACCGCATCGTCTCGCGGGTGGGGGAAGTCACCTCGCTGGTCGCGGCGATCTCCGAATCGGCCGAAACCCAGTCGGCCGGGTTGCAGCAGGCCAATGTCGCGGTCGGCGAGATGGACAAGATGACGCAGCAGAACGCCGCGATGGTCGAGCAATCGACGGCGGCGGTGCGCAGCCTCGCCGCGCAGGCGGATGAGCTGGCGCGGCTGGTCGGGCGCTTCCGTCTCGACGGCGTGGCGGTTCCGGCGGCGGCTCCGGCCTCCGTTTCTTCCGGCGGCGGCCACGGTCGGACGCGGGCGGCGGAGGGCCGGCGCCCGTCCGCTGCACCCGTCGCGCCGGCCGCCCTTCCCGCGCCCTCGCAGCGCGGAGCGGGCAATCTCGCGATGGTCGTCGATGATGACGACTGGTCGGAATTCTAATCAACGGGGGCGGCAGCGATGACGATGATAACCTTACCTTCGATGATCGACAGGACGACCGCGGGGGCGCTCGTCTCCCACCTCGACCGGACGCTGGTGCCGGGGCAGCAGGTGACGGTCGAGGGGCGCGATGTCGAACGCATCGGGCAGGCGGGGCTGCAACTGCTGCTGAGCGCGCAGCAGACCGCGCTGGCCCGGTCGGTGACGATGACGGTGCACCCGTCCTCCGCGATGCTGGGGGCGGCGCGCATTGCCGGGCTGACCGGCGCATTCCTATGGGCGGGCCAGGAAACGGAATAACGAGATGACGAACGAGGAAATCCAGAACATCTTCTTCCTGGAGTGCGAGGAAGCGCTGAGCCAGGCGGAGGAAGGGCTGATGGCGTGCCAGTCCGGCACGGCGGATGCCGAGACGGTGAACGGCATCTTCCGGTCGGTCCATTCGATCAAGGGGGGCGCGGGCGCGTTCAGCTTCACGCTGCTACAGGCCTTTACCCACAAGTTCGAAACGGTGCTGTCCTATGTGCGCGACGGCGACCTGCCGCTGGGCGACTGGCTCAATGCGCTGATGCTGCGCGCGTTCGACGTGCTGGCCGACCATGTGACGGCCGCGCGCGGGGAAGGCGAGGCGCCTGACGATGCCGCGATCAGCGCAGAACTGGAGGAGATCGCGGCCCGCGTCGCGGCGGGCCTGCCGGTCGGCGACGCGGCCCCGCAAGGGCAGGCGGACGGTGCCGATGCCCCCGACGACGACGCCGAAGAAAAGGATGAACTGGGTCTGGATTTCGATCTGGACGGACTGATGGGCGATCTTTCGGTCGACGCCGAGGAAGCCGCGGCGATCGAAGCCGCCGCCGCCGAGGTCGAGCGCCGCATGGAGCAGGGCGACGATATCGCGGCGTTTGCGGCCGAGGCCCCGGCGCAGGCCGAGGCGCCCGCTCCCGCTGCTCCTGCCGCCGCCGCTGGCGCGGACGGGCAGGCGGCCTATGGCTGGTATGTCAGGCTGCGGTTCCTCGACGGCGCGCTCGCCAATGGCAGCGAACCGCTACTGATGCTGCGCGAGCTGGGCGAACTGGGCGGACGCTGCCTGGCGGTCGATGCCGCCACGCTGCCGACGCTCGACGCGCTGGATGCGGAAAAGGCCTATTTCGGCTGGACCTTCCACCTGCCCGCGCGGGCGACGAAGGAAGAGATAGAAGAGATTTTCGACTTCATCGGCACCGATTGCGAACTGGCGATCGAAGCCGCGATGGAACCGGTGGGCCTCGGCGGCGCGACGGTCGCGCTGGCGCCGGTCGAGCCGGTCGCCGTGGCGGCGGAAGCGAAAGCGGAAGAGGCCCCGGCGCCCGTGGCGGCCGCCCCCGTTCCGGCGCCCGTTCCCGCCCCGGCTCCAGCTCCGGTTCCGGCTCCCGTCGCCAGCGCGCCGGTCGAGGCCGCGCCGATTGCCGAGGCGGCTCCGGCTTCCGCTCCGGCCGCCGATCCCGCTCCGGCAGCGGCGGTGCCGCAGGCCGCGCCCCGCGCGGTCAATGCGGTCGGCCAGACCGTCCGCGTCGATCTCGCCAAGCTCGACCGGCTGATCGACACGGTGGGCGAACTGGTGATCGCGCAGGCGATGATGGCCCAGCGCCTCGCGGGCCACGGCCTGTCGGCGATGGACGAAATGGGCATGCTCGATCATCTGACGCGCGAGATTCAGGAAAGCGCGATGTCGATCCGCGCCCAGCCGATCGGCTCGGTCTTTTCCCGCGTGCCGCGCATCGTGCGCGAGCTGGAGGCGAGCACCGGCAAGCGCGTCGAGCTGACGATGAGCGGCGAGGGCACCGAGCTGGACAAGACGGTGGTGGAACGCCTCGGCGAGCCGCTGACCCACCTCATCCGCAACGCGGTCGACCATGGTCTCGAAACGCCGGACGTGCGCCTCGCGCGGGGCAAGCCCGCCGAGGGCAGGTTGCACCTCTCCGCCGAGCAGCGCAGCGGCCGCATCCTCATCTCCATTTCGGACGACGGCGCGGGCATCAACCGCGAGGTGGTGCTGAAGAAGGCGATCGAGCGCGGCCTCGTCGCGCCGGGCGCGCAGCTTTCCAATGAGGAGATCGACCATCTGATCTTCGCGCCGGGCTTCTCGACCGCGCAGCAGGTGTCGAACATTTCCGGGCGCGGCGTCGGCATGGACGTGGTGCGCCAGAATGTGAAGGATCTGGGCGGCCGCATCTCGATCGAATCGCGACCGGGCGAAGGCTGCACCTTCACCCTCGCGCTGCCGCTGACGCTGGCGATCGCCGACGGCATGATTGTCACCGTGGGCGACCAGACCGTGGTGATCCCGCTCACCCATGTGCTCGAAAGCCTGCGGCCCGAACAGGCCGATGTGCAGTTCGTCGGCAAGAACTTGATGGTGCTGAACAATCGCGGCCGCTTCCTGCCGATCGTCCCGCTCGACCTCGCGGTCGGCGCGGTCGAGGCGGTGAAGAGCGCGGACGAGGCGGTGCTGATCGTCGTCGATACCGAAAGCCACGGGCAGGCGGTGCTGATGGTCGACAGCATCGTCGACCAGCGCCAGTTCGTCATCAAGAGCCTGGAGGCGCATTACCAGCCGATCAGCGGCGTCGCCGGGGCGACCATCCTGGGCGACGGCAAGGTCGCGCTGATCCTGGATGTCGACGCGCTGGTCGCGGACAACTTCACGGCGGAAAGCGGGGCGCTGGCGGCAGCATGATCGCGGCAGAGGCTGACGGCTACGCCCCCTTTCCGGGGATCAGCGCGCAAATCTATTCGCGCGCCGATTTCGAGGCCGTCCGGGACATCGTCTACGAGATAGCGGGCATCGTCCTGCCGCCCGGCAAGGCGACGCTGGTCTATTCCCGCCTCGCGCCGCTGGTGCGGGAAAGCGGGCGGCAGACCTTCGCCCGCTATATCGAGCTGATCCGCGGCGACGAGGCGGCGCTGCGCAAGGCGATCAACGCGCTGACCACCAACCACACCTTCTTCTATCGCGAGGCGCATCATTTCGAGCATCTGGCGCGCCATGTGCGCCCGGTGCTGCTGGAAAAGGCGCGGGCGGGGGAGCCGGTCCGGCTGTGGTCGGCGGGCTGCTCCACCGGGGAAGAGCTCTATTCGCTGGCGATGACGCTGCTCGGGCCGGACAAGGGGCAGGCGCAGCCGTTCCTGAAGGGCAATACCGTCATCCTCGCCACCGACCTGGCCGACCATGCGGTCGCCGGGGCGAAGGCCGCGCGCTACCCGGCCGAGGCGCTGAAGGACGTGCCCGCCGATCTGGTCCGCGCCTGGTCCTCCACCCGCGACGGCGAGACGGAAATGGCGCCTGCCGTGCGCGGGATGATCCGCGTGCGGCGGCTGAACCTGCTCAACGCCTGGCCGATGAAGCGCGGCTTCGACGTGATCTTCTGCCGCAACGTGATGATCTATTTCGACCAGCCGACCAAGGACCGGCTGGTCGCCCGCTTCGCCGACCAGCTGCTGCCCGGCGGGCATCTTTATATCGGCCACAGCGAGCGGGTCGGGGGGCCTGCCCAGCAGGTGATGTCATTGGTGGGAAGCACCATCTATCGAAAGGACCAGGCGTGAAGACACGGGTACTGATCGTCGATGATTCCGCGACCATGCGGGCGCTGTTGTCGCGCATGCTGGGCAGCGAGCCGGATCTGGAGGTCATCGGCACCGCCGCCGACGCGCAGCAGGCGCGGGTGATGATCCGCGAGATGAACCCGGACGTGGTGACGCTGGATGTCGAGATGCCGGGGATGAACGGCCTCGACTTCCTCGAAAAGATCATGCGCCTGCGCCCGATGCCGGTGGTGATCGTGTCCGGCGTCACGCGCAAGGGCGCGGAAACGACGATCCGCGCGCTGGAGCTGGGCGCGGTCGATTGCTACGCCAAGCCCGACGGGTCGATCATGAACCTGCTCGATCATGACGGCGGCGCGCTGGCCAATATGGTCCGCTCCGCCGCGCGGGCGAGCCAGTGGCGCGGGTCGGGCGGGCGGGCGGCGGCGCCGTCCCCGGCCGCGGCGGCGGTGTCGCGCGAGGCGATCGCCCTCTCCGCCGGGATTTCCGCCGGGCGCACCGGCGTCCCGGCGCAGCTGATCGCGATCGGCGCCTCCACCGGCGGGGTCGAGGCGCTGCACCATATCCTGCCGTCTTTTCCGCAGAACTGCCCGCCGACGGTCATCGTCCAGCATATCAGCGCGGCCTTCGCCCCGGCGATGGCCGACCGGCTGGACAAGCAATGCGCGGTCACGGTGCGGCTGATCGAATCGGGCATGCCGCTGCTGCCCGGCCATGTCTATGTCGCGCCGGGCAACGACCGGCACGCGGTCGTCGGCACCGCAGGCCGCCTCACCGCGACGATGAAGCCGGGCGACCCGGTTTCGGGTCATCGCCCCAGCATCGACACGCTGTTCGAATCGGTCGCCCGCTCGCTCGGCCCGGCGGCGGTCGGCATATTGCTGACCGGCATGGGGCAGGACGGCGCGCGCGGGCTGCTCGCGATGCGGCAGGCAGGCGCGCATACCATCGCGCAGGATCAGGCGACCAGCACCGTCTACGGCATGCCGCGCGCGGCGGCCGACATGGGCGCGGCCGAAAAGATATTGCCGCTGCCCCGCATCGCCGAGCGCGCGCTGGCCGTGGCGGGGCTGTAACCATGTTCGTGACGACCGATGTGCAGGGCGGAAGGCGGGTGCGCCGCGTCACCGTCATGCAGGGACAGGTCTATGTCGGCACCGGTGAGCCGGAAATGCTGACCACCGTGCTGGGCAGCTGCATCGCCTGCTGCCTTTATGATCCGGTCGCGCAGGTCGGGGGGATGAACCATTTCCTGCTGGCCGAGCCCAGCCCCGGCAGCGGCACGATAGCCGACAGAAATTACGGCGTTTATCTGATGGAACTGCTTATTAACCAGATGATGACACGTGGCGGCGTAAAGTCGCGGATGAAGGCGCATGTCTACGGGGGCGCGAACATGCATTCGGGCATGGCGCGGATCGGCGACGCCAATGCGCTGTTCGCGCGCGGTTTCCTCAGGGATGAGGGGATTGCGCTGGTGCGGGAGGATACCGGGGGCGAATCGGCCCGGCGGATCGAGTTCGACCCCGTGCTGGGCAGGACGCGGTGCCGGGTGATCGAGGCGGCTGCCGCTCCGGCGGCGAAACCCGTCGTCCGGCCCAGGCAGGTCGGCGGTGAAGTGGAATTGTTTTGAGGTGAGGGAAAGCGGAAAAAATGTCTGATACCATTCATGTGCTGACGGTGGATGACAGCGCCAGCATGCGCGCCCTGTTGCGGGCGGCGCTGACATCGCGCGGCTATATGGTGACGCAGGCCGAGGACGGCGTGGCGGCGCTGGAATGGCTGTCCGACAGTGCGGAGGAAATCGATGTCATCGTGACCGACATCAACATGCCGCGCATGGACGGCTTCGGCCTGATCGAGGCGCTGCGCTCCCAGGTGCGCTTTCGCGACTGCCCGATATTGGTGCTGTCGACCGAAAGCTCCGACGAGAAGAAGGCGCGCGCCCGGTCGGCCGGGGCGACGGGCTGGATCGTCAAGCCGTTCGACGCGGACAAGCTGGACACGGCGCTGCGCCGGGTAACCCATTGATAAGCCGTTTGAGGCAAGGATCGGAAACATGGCACGTCAATTGATCACATTCCGCCTGGGCGAACAGAGCTTCGGCCTCGACATCATGGCGATTCGCGAGATTCGCGCCTGGTCGCCCGCGACCCGGCTGCCCCATGTGCCGCCCTATGTGGCGGGCGTGGTGAACCTGCGTGGCACGGTGCTGCCGGTCATCGACCTGGCCGCCCGCCTGGGGTGGGAACCGGCGAACCCGACCGACCGCCATGTGATCATCGTCGCGCAGGTCGGCACGCAGCTGCGCGGGCTGATCGTCGATGCGGTCAGCGACATCGTGACCGCGCAGGAGGAAGAGATGCAGCCCGCCCCCGCGACCGGATCGGACGCGGTGGTGCCCTATCTCGAAGGCCTGCTGGCGCTGGAGGACCGGATGGTGATGGTGCTCGACCTGCCGGGCCTGACGGCCGACGCGGTTCTGCCCGAGGCGGCCTGAACTACGGGCGGCGGCATGGCGGCGGGCGCGGCGCGGTGGGCGGCCGCCGGGCCTGACCGACCCCTTTTCAGACTATCGAAGAATACCGAATATCAGGGACGCATAAAATGGCTGCTATCAAGGTTCTGGTTGTCGACGATTCCATCACGATGCGCGCGCTGTTTTCCAGCGCGCTGGAACAGGCCGGCAATCTTGTCGTGGTCGGCGCGGCCGCCAATGCCGACGAAGCGCGGGACATGATCGCGGAGCTGCGCCCCGACGTGGTGACGCTGGATATCGAAATGCCCGGCATGAACGGCATCGATTTCCTGGAGGAGATCATGACCACCCGGCCGATGCCGGTGGTGATGCTGTCCACCCTGACCGAAAAGGGCGCGGAAGTGACGCTGCGCGCGCTGGAGCTGGGCGCGGTCGACTGCTTCCACAAGCCTGCCCGCGCGACGACCGAGGAATTCGCCAGCATCGCGGGCAAATTGTGCAAGCTGGTCGCCACCGCCGCGAAGAGCAAGGTGAAGCGCTATGACGCGGATGCCGTCGCGGCGAAGGCCGCCGCGGCCGAGAAGGCGGCCGCCGTCAGCGACGGTTCCGCCTATAAATGGAACGGCAGCCTCGTCGCGATTTCGGCTTCCACCGGCGGTGGCCCGGCGGTGATCGAGCTGCTGTCGGGCTGGCCGGTCGATTGCCCGCCGACGATCGTGCTGCAACAGCTGGAGGACGGGCTGGCGGTGCCGTTCGCCTCGCGCCTGAACAAGGCGATCGCGCCGGAGGTCAAGCTGGCCGAGGACGGCATGGCGCTGAAGCCCGGCCATGTCTATGTGCTGTCCCACCCCGACCGGCACGGGCTGATCGATCGCTGGCCGGGCGGCGCGATCCGCCTGATCGCGCGCGATCCGGTGAACGGCATGCGCCCCTCCGCCGACCTGCTGCTGACGACCATCGCAAAGGCGGCGCGCGACCGGGCGGTCGGCGTGATCCTGTCGGGCGCGGGCACCGACGGCGCGGCGGGCATGCTCGCCGTCAAGCAGATGGGCGGGCTGACCCTGTGCCAGGACAAGGACAGCGCGATGCTGTTCGAGGCCTCGGCCGCGGCCATCGCCAAGGGCGCGGTGGAGGCGCAACTGCCGCTTCCCGATCTGGCGGCCAGGATATTGGCCCATTGCGAGGAACGAGATATTGCCGCCTGAAGTCCCGCCTTCCCTCGACCAGCGCCTTTCCGCGCCGCCGCCATGCGCCCTTTCCGCCGACCTGCGGCTGAAGATCGCGGCGGAGCTGGAAAGCCTGCGCGCGGATCTGGAGGAGCTTGGGGTGGAGCTGTGCCACGACGAGGACGTGATGCTGCGCTGCATGACCCGGTTGCAGCATCTCGACGAAATGGGGCAGCGCTGCCACTGGCTCGCCCAGCTGATGCGCGCCGACAATCCCGCCGCGGTCCTGCCGGACATCACCTTGCAGGCGCTGGGCGACCGGCTGATGGCGCGGCAGGCCTGACGGGCGATCGGATAAAGCGGAAAAAAGGGGCCTTCATGGCCCCTTTTTCGTTTGTCTGTCCGTCGTTGATCGTAGCTGTTTTGCAGCCATTTTCATCGCGTCATGCCAGCGCAGGCTGGCATCTGCGGAGAGGGAGCGCGACATGGCCTACGACCCCAGCCTGCGCTGGGGTGACCGTAGAGGAAAGGGATCGCCTATAGATAAGGCGGGCAGTCCAGTCCCCTGGGGCTCTTGGTGAAGATCTCGCAGCCCGTTTCGGTGATGCCGATGCTGTGCTCGAACTGCGCCGACAGGCTGCGGTCGCGGGTCACGGCGGTCCAGCCGTCGTCCAGCAGGCGCACGCCGGGCTTGCCGATGTTGATCATCGGCTCGATGGTGAAGAACATGCCCGGCTTCAGCTCCGGCCCGGTGCCGGGGCGGCCGACATGGACGACCTCCGGCGAATCGTGGAATACCCGGCCCAGCCCGTGGCCGCAGAAATCGCGCACCACGCCGTAGCGGTGCTTTTCCGCGTGGCTCTGGATCACATGGCCGATATCGCCCAGATGATTGCCCGGCTTCGCCTGCTCGATGCCGAGCATCAGGCATTCATAGGTCACCTCGACCAGCCGTCGCGCCTTGATCGACGGTTCCCCGGCGATGTACATGCGGCTGCTGTCGCCATGCCAGCCGTCGACCTGCGGCGTCACGTCGATGTTCAATATGTCGCCGTCCTTCAATTCCCGGTCGCCGGGAATGCCGTGGCAGATCACATTGTTGATCGAGATGCAGCAGCTGTGGGTATAGCCGCGATAGCCCATCGTCGCGGGCACGCCGCCGCCCTCGATCGTCAGGCGGCGGACGATGTCGTCCAGCTCCCCGGTGGTGACGCCGGGCGCCACATGCGGCACCAGCGCGTCGAGTATCTCGGCGGCGAGGCGTCCGGCCCTGCGCATGCCCTCAAAGCCGCTTTCGTCGTAGAGCTTGATCGCGGTCGAACGGGTCGGCGGCGAACTCGCCGTCATGGTCATATAATCGGTCATCCCGCCAATATAGACAGGATGAGGCCGGTTGACGAGGGGGTTGGCGCGCCGCCGGTCGCAACGGGGGCTTGATCCGCACCCCGCAAGGGGGCATGGGTCGGTTCAAGTCGAGGAGGCGAGCATGTCCGATACAGCGAGGGAAGGCGGTTGCGCCTGCGGGCAGGTGCGCTATCGCGTGTCGGCGGCGCCGATTTTCGTCAACCAGTGCCATTGCTCGCTGTGCCGGCGGCAGAGCGGTTCCGCCTTCGCCGTCAATTTGTTCGTGGAGACGGAGGAGGTCGCGCTGCTGTCCGGCGAGGTGACGGAAAGCAGCGTGCCGACCGGCAGCGGGGCGGAGCAGGCGATCGTCCGGTGCCGGGCCTGCGGCACCGCCCTGTGGAGCCATTATGGCGGGCTGGGCCGTGGCATGTCGGCGGTCCGCGCCGGGACGCTGGACGATCCGGGCGGCGTCACGCCCGATGCCGCCATTTATGTCGCCACCCGCCTGCCCTGGGTTCCCCTGCCGGAAGGGGTGCCGGCGTTCGAGGCCTTCTACCGGCCGTCGGAGCTGTTGCCGCCGGATCGATATGCGCGGCTGAAGGCGGTGTTGCAGGGGAATGGACGGGCATGAGCGAACGGATTTGGACGGCCGCGCTGGTGGTGATCGGGGACGAGATCCTCTCCGGCCGCACGCAGGACCGCAACATCGCCCAGATCGCGAGCTGGCTCAACGTGCAGGGCATAAGGCTGCGCGAGGTGCGGGTCGTGCCCGATGTCGAGGACGCGATCGTCGAGGCGGTGAACCAGCTGCGCACCCGGCACGATTATCTCTTCACCACCGGCGGCATCGGTCCGACGCATGACGACATCACCGTCGATGCGATCGCAAGGGCGCTGGGCGTGCCGGTGGTCGTCCACCCCGACGCGCAGGCGATATTGGCGGATTATTATGCCGAGCGCGGCGGCCTCACCGAAATGCGGCTGCGCATGGCGCGCGCGCCGGAAGGCTCCTCGCTCATCCCCAACCGCTTTTCGGGCGCGCCGGGTATCCGCCACGGCAATGTCTTCATCATGGCGGGGGTGCCGCACATCACCGCCGGCATGCTCGACGCGCTGACCGGATCGCTGGAAGGCGGCGCGCCGGTGCTGTCGGAGCAGATCGGCTGCTGGGTCGCGGAAAGCGAGATCGCCGACCTGCTGGTGTCGACCGAGCATGCGCATGAAGGCAGCCAGATTGGCAGCTATCCCTTTTTCCGCGAAGGGCGGGTGGGGTGCAATTTCGTCGTGCGCTCGACCAGCCGCCAGGTGCTGGACGCCTGCGCGGCG
The DNA here is from genome assembly GCF_014196495.1 of Sphingobium jiangsuense. Taxonomy (GTDB): domain Bacteria; phylum Pseudomonadota; class Alphaproteobacteria; order Sphingomonadales; family Sphingomonadaceae; genus Sphingobium; species Sphingobium jiangsuense. The sequence continues at coordinate 458,902 of NZ_JACIDT010000001.1, read as the reverse complement.
GATCTGGCCGCGCGGCTGGATGCGGGCGGGTGGCCCGCGATCGTCGGAGGCATTTAGCGGCGATCATATCTTGCACACAGGTTCGGGGGACGGCCTCTTCGGCTGAGCGGACACGGCCGGCAAAGCAGAATCGGAGCGCGCGGAGGCGCGGAGACGCGAAGAGAGGGACGAGCCGCAGGCTCCTTGAGTCCATATTGCCCCAGTTCCCGCCGCCAGCATGAGACCTGCGCGTCGCGACATTATCTCCGCGCCTCCGCGTGAACTCATATGGCACGACGCTTGCGCGCCTGCTTCCTGCCCCAACCCGGTTTCAAGGTTCTAAAAGCCGCCCCTGGCGCGAAAGGGCCGGGGCGAGGGCATCGCAGAGCGTTTCCAGCCCCATGACGTCCGCTTCGTCGAACCGGGCGAGCAGGGGGCTGTCCAGGTCGAGCACGCCGATCAGTCTGCCTTCATGCCGGATCGGCACGACGATTTCCGACGCGGATGCCGCATCGCAGGCGATATGGCCGGGAAAGGCGGCTACGTCCCGCACGCATTGCGTCTCGCCGCTCGCCGCCGCCCTGCCGCAGACGCCCTTGCCCAGCGGGATGCGGATGCAGGCGGGCTTGCCCTGAAACGGGCCGAGCACCAGCTCGTCCCCGGCCAGCCGGTAGAAGCCCGCCCAATTGAGGTCCGGCAGCAATTGCCACAGCAGCGCGGCAATGTTGGCCATGTTGGCGACGGCATCCTCCTCGCCCGCGACCAGCGCCCGCGCCGCCGCCAGCAGATCGGCATAGAGCGCGGCCTTGTCCGCCGGGTTGGAGGGCCGGAAATCATACATCGCCTTCCCCTTAGCTTTCCGGGCCTTCCCCCGCCGCCGCGCGCTCCAGCGTGGCGATGTCGAGCTTCACCATGGTCTGCATCGCCCGGAACACGCGGTCCGCCACCGCCGGGTCGGGGTCGGCGAGGAGGCGCGGTAGCATTGCCGGCACGATCTGCCACGGCACGCCCCAGCGGTCGCGGAGCCAGCCGCAGGCGATCTCCGACCCCAGATTTTCGGTCAGCGCCGTCCACAGCCGGTCCACTTCCGCCTGATCGGCGCATTCGACGGAGATCGAGGCGGCGGTGCCGTAGTCGGCGGGCGCGCCGCCGTTGAGCGCCTGATATTGCTGCCCGTCGAGGGTGAAGCTGATCAGGATGACCTCGCCCGCCTCGCCGCCGGGCCACGGGCCGGGCGCGCGCTGGACATGGCCGATCGCCGAGCCGGGAATGAGCGAGACATAGAAGCGGACCGCCGCTTCGAGGTCCTTTCCGAACCAGAGACAGGTGCTGACTTTCGACATGGGATCGCCTCCTTCGCGAACGGCCCCCCGCCCGGTCGCACCGCGCCAGCGATGCGCGGCGGAGCATGCCCGACCGGCATCGCGCGTTCAAGGGCATGATTCTGGCGATTATATTTCCTTGAAAGCCGGACCGGGGTGGTGAAGCGGCTTAGGCCCCTCCCCTTCAGGGAAGGGGGGATCGATGCCGGCATTCAGCCGAAAGGTCGCCACCCGGACCGGTTCGCAAGGGATATCGCCATGATTTTGCGGCCGAACCCGGCTTTGCGACAACCAGGCTTTGAGGATCGGGCGGAGATGGTCTATCGAGGGCGTCATGCACTTCCGTTTCAGACCCCTCCCAACCGCCGCAACCCTGATCGCGGCAGTCTTTTCCATCGCCGTGTCCGCGCAGCAGATGCCCGCGCAACCGTCCTCCGCGCCGCCGGTCGCGCCGCCCCCGGCCATCGCGCCGACCGCTCCGGCGCTGGTGCCGATACCGCCGCTTTCGTCCGCGCAGGCGGCGTTGCTGACCAAATGGGTGAAGAGCATCGATGCGCAGGGCATCGGCAAGGCGCCGCTCGACGGCAAGTCCCTGCCGGAAAACGCGCTGATCGAGGCCGTGCTCGACCGCGCCCATGCGCTGCACAACGGCCGGGTGGCCCCCGCCGATTTCCTGTCCATCTGGGCGCTTCGCCCCGCCGCCTACGATCCCCGCCCCGGCCTTGCCAGGGCCGTGGTGGAGGACAGGCTGCAACAATGGATCGACGATCAGGCGCCGCCCTATTCCGGTTATGAAGATCTGCGGCAGGGCTTGCAGACCTATCGGCGCATCCGCGAGGCGGGCGGCTGGCCGGTGCTCTCCGCCGGGGCGGGCGAGAGCGCGATACGCCAGCGGCTGGCGATCGAGGACAAGACCGGCGCGCCCGGCGAAACCCTCGCCGCCGCGCTCCAGCGGGCGCAGCGCCGCTATGGGCTGAAGCCCAGCGGGGTGCTCGACGCCGCCACGCTCGACGCGCTCAACGTGCCGGTCGAAAACCGGATCGCCTCGATCATGGCGAATATGGAGCGGTGGCGCTGGATGCCGCGCGACATGCCGGTCAACCGCGTGCAGGTGAACATCGCGGCGGCCGTGCTGACCGTGTTCGAGGGCGACAGGCCCGTCATGTCCATGCGCGCCGTCACCGGACGGCCGGGCAACGAAACGCCGATGCTGGTCAGCCGCATCCATTCCATCGTCGTCAATCCGCCGTGGAACGTGCCGACCTCCATCGCCCGCAAGGAATTGCTGCCGCAGGGCCGTCAGACGCTCATCAAAAAGGGCTATCGCTTCATCAAGACGCCCGACGGCGGCGAGCGGCTCCAGCAGGCGCCCGGCCCGTCCAATTCGCTCGGCCGGTTGAAGTTCGATTTCGACAATCCCTTCGCCGTCTATCTGCACGACACCCCGGCGCGCGGGAAATTCGCCAGCTATGACCGGCTGGCGAGCCATGGCTGCATCCGGCTGGAAAAGCCGATCCCGCTGGCCGAGCTGATGCTGCGCGGCAACCCGGATTTCAGCGACGACGTGCAGGCGCTGATCGATACCGGTAAGACGCAGCGCCTCGCCCTGTCGCGGCAGGTGTCGGTCTATCTGCTGTACTGGACGGCCTTTGCGGGCAATAACGGGGTGATGAACTTCCGCAACGATCCGTATGGCTGGGACCGGCTGCTCGCCGCGAAGATAGAGGCCTCGCGCCGCACCGCCCAACCGGCCGCCGCCGCCGCTTCAAGGGAATCCTGATCCATGCCCTTTCCTTATCGCCGCCTTGCCCTGCTGCTGCCGCTGGCGGCCGCCGTCGCCCTCGGCGCCTGTAGTGACCGGGAGCCGGAACAGTCCGATGCGGGCGAGGAGAACGCCGTCTCCGCCCCGGCCGTGCCGGACGAGGCGCCGCCGCCGCCCGAACCCGAAGCCGCGCCCGGCAATGTGCAGGCCGCGCCGAAGGAAGCCCCGCCGCCGGAGATTCCCGACGATCAGCAGGTGCTGGACGATGCGGCCGCCACCGGCATGACCGTGCGGCTGCGGAGGAGTGGGGACGCATCGCCCGAAGAGGAAGCACCGGAGGTTCCGGCCGCGCGCAAGGGGGAAGTGGCCGAAGGCAATAATCAGGGGCTGGGCCAGATTTACTAGCGGTTATGCGGGGTGAATCCGTCAGGAGCCGCCCTGCTTGTCGTCGCGATCCAGCTGTTCCCGCAATTCGCGGGTGCCGCGTTCCGTAACGTCCATGGGCGGCTGGTTCCGCTGCGTCCTGTTTCTCAACAGCGCGTACAGCAGGACCAGCGCCAGCAGGATCGGGCCGCCGATGATAACGATGCTCCATATCTCGCCGCGCATGATGCCTCTCCAATAAATGGTGGAAGATCAATGAAACAGCCGGGGCATGGTTCCGCTTTGCGGTGAACCGAGCGGAACATAATCCCCCGGCCGCCAGTTCGTTCAGGGCGCCACCCCCCGGCGCTTGTCAGGAAGGATGAACCAATGGCAAACCAGAACCAACAGCCGGGCCAGCAGCCCGGCCAGAAGCGCGATCAGCAGCAGCAACAGCAGCAGAACGACCAGCGCAAGCAGCAGGGCGGCAATGCCGAACGCCGCGACAAGGGCCAGCAGCAGCAACGCTGAGCAAGCCAGAAGCAGGCCGCTTGACGGAGCGGCCTGCTACCGGCGCCGCAGGGCGGCGTCCTTCCCGGATACGGCGCATTGCCTCTCGCCCGCATCTGGAATATTCCCTATAGTGCGGCCATGGCGAAGAGAATTGGCCCGGCCCCGGACGGGGAAACCATCGAAAAACTGGCGACCGACGCGATCAGAAGCCTCCCGGCCCCCTTTGCGGACCATCTCGCGGACATCGTCGTCCGGGTCGAGGAATTCGCCGACGACGACATATTGCGCGACATGGGGATCGAGGACCCGTGGGAGTTGACCGGCCTCTATCAGGGCCGCCCGCTGAGCGAGCAGTCGATCTGGTCGACGGGCGACATGCCGCCGATGATCTCGCTGTTCCGCATGCCGCTCCTCAACGAATGGATCGAGACCGGGGTGACGCTGGAAGACCTTGTGGTGCACGTCCTCATCCATGAGGTGGGGCACCATTTCGGCCTGTCGGACGCCGATATGGAAGCGCTGGAGAACGCGGCGGGCCTATAGCCTTTATGCGCGGCGCGAGAGCCGCTCATTATCGAGGGCGAGGGAAGCGGCGCGGGCCAGGGCTTCCAGCAGGCCGATTTCCCTGTCGGTCGGCTGCCCGGCTTCGGACCAATAGGCTCCGACCGCGGCGATGGGCTCGGTCCGGCCGATCGGCACCATCAGCATGGAGCGGACGAAGGTGTCGCGATAGGCGTGGACCGGCACGCGCGGATCGTCGAAAATATCGGCGATCACCGCCGTTTCGCGATGCTCCATCGCCCAGCCCGACACGCAGCTGGCGATCGGGAAGCGCTGCCCCGACCAGAGCGGCTCCATCGCGTCTTCGGCGATATAATGGCAGTGATCCTCCTCGCGCAGGACGATCGCGATACCGTCCGCGCCCACCGCGCGCCGCGCGAAGGCGCGCAGCACGCTGACCACCGCCTCCAGCGATCGCGCGCCGGCGAGCGCCTCAATCGCCTCGGCGGCGATGCTCCACCGCGCCGCCAGCGCCTTTTGTTCGGAATCGCGTTCGCTCGCCAACTTCCTGTCCATCGACAGCCTTCCGTGCACAACAGCCCGCCGCACGGCTTTTCTATCATCGGAAAGGGTTGGTCACAAAGCCAATTCGATCAATGGTTTAGGGAATATCCTGCCGGTCAGGCGGAGAGTATCGTCCGATCGACCGCCCGCGGGGACGGGCGGCCGGTCTGCGCCATGGCCAGCTCCAGTTCGGCGCGCAGGATATGCAGCATATGGGCGACGCCCGGCAGGCCCGCCACCGCGAGCGCGTGCAGTTGCGGCCGGCCGACCAGAACCGCCTTCGCCCCCAGCGCCAGGGCCTTGAGGATGTCCGTCCCCTGCCGGACGCCGCTGTCGAGCAGCAGGGGCATCCGGTCGCCCACTGCGTCCGCCATCGCGGGCAGGGCGTCGAGCGGATCGACCAGACCGTCCAGCACCCGGCCGCCATGATTGGAAACGACGATGCCGTCGATGCCGTGATCCAGCGCGCGCCTCGCGTCCTCGGCGGACAACAGCCCCTTGAGCACCAGCGGCAGGCGGGTCTGGGACCGCAGCCAGTCGATATCGTCCCATGTCGGCGCGGCATCCATCAGCGCGGTGCCGAACAGGATATTCCCACCGATCGGGTCGGCCTGATGCGCGATCCGGGGCATGGCGCGCAGGTTCGCCGCCTCGACGCCGGGGGGAAGGGTGAAGGTGGAATGCTTGACCGACGCATCGACGGTGACCATCAGCAGCCCATAGCCCGCCGCCTCGGCCCGGCGCACCAGTTCGAGCGTATGGGCGCGGTCGGGCTGGAAATAGAGCTGGAACCATAGCGGCGGGCACGCGGCCCTGCCCAGTTCGGCGGCGGCGGCGCGGGCGGTGGCGGCGATATCCTCAAGCGTGAAGCTGGAAAGCGTGCTGACCACCATCGTCGTGTCGAGCGCGGTCGCCGCGTTCATCGTCGCGATCTCCCCCTGCGGATGGGCGAGGCGATGATAGGCGACCGGCGCCAGCAGAATGGGGGCGGCATGGCGCTGGCCGAACAGCGTCACCGCCGTCGACCCGCCCCGCAGATCGGAGAGCATGCGCGGGACGAGCCGATAGCGGTCGAACTGCGCGCGATTCGCCGCCAGCGAGCGCTCAGGCCCCGCGCCCGATTCGATATGGCGCCAGACCTCCCCGGCCAGATGGGCGGGCGCCTGACGCTCATAATCGGCCAAGGCGCGGAAATGAGGCGGGATGGCGGTCAGGGGCGGGCGGGGGGCGGCATCCTCGCGATCGTCGCCGGCGGGCCCATCCCCGCTCATGTCACCGACCATTGGCGCAGCAGATTATGATAGACGCCGGTCAGTTCCGCGACGCTGGGATGATCGGGATGGTCCGCCGTCAGCTTCTGGATCGCGCTGTCCAGTTCGAACAGGGTCCGGCGGCCGATCTCGGACGGCACGAGGCTCTGCGTCCAGAAGAAGGACGCGAGGCGCGCGCCCCTCGTCACCGGGGTGACGCGATGATGGCTGGTCCCCGGATAGACCACCATGTCGCCCGCGCGCAGCTTCACGCGATGATCGCCGTAGCTGTCCTCTATCACCAGTTCGCCGCCGTCATATTCCTCCGGCTCGTTGAGGAATATGGTGCAGGAAATGTCGGTGCGGACATAGACATCCTCGCCCGGCAGGCGGAACAGCGCATTGTCGACATGGTTGCCGTAGGTGCCGCCGCCTTCGTAGCGATTGAAGCGGGGTGGCAGCACGCGCAGGGGCAGCGCCGCGGCGATGAAGAGCGGGCATTGGCCGAGCCGCGTCAGGATGAGCGTGCCCAATTGCTTCGCGGCCGGGCTGTCGAGCGGCAGCTGGAGATTGTCCTTCACCTTCACGGCGAGATGACCGGCGGTCGCGCGCCCGTCCTCCCATGCCGCCTCCGTCAGGATGCGGCGGCATTCGCGCAGGTCATCCGGCGACAGCAGGCCGGGAATCGACAGGATCACGCGTCCATCCTTTTCGTCAGCTCTTCAGGATGAACGGAATTTCGACCACGCCGCGCACCATCACCGGCACGCCGCCGCGACGGGTGGGCGACCAGCGCCAGGTCCTTACCGCCGACAGCGCCGCCCTGTCCAGCCGCTCGAAGCCGCTGCTCTTGGCGACGGAGATATCGACGACGGTTCCCTCGACCGACAGAACGACCATCAGCGAGACCACGCCCTGCTCATGCTTGCGGCGGGATTCGATCGGGTAGCGCGGCGGGGTCGCCGAGATCATCTTGGAGGAAAGGTCGCCCACGCTTTCGACAGCGGGGGCCGGAGCCGGGGGCGCCGGAGTGGGCGGCCCCGGAACGGCCACCGGGGAAGGCTGCGGCACCGGCGAGGTCGCCACCTGCACCGAGACCGGCGGCGTTTCCACGATCGTTTTCGGCGCGACCACCGGAGAGGCCGTCTGCGGCACGTCCTGCTTCGGCCGGGGTGCCGGCGGCGGCGGGGGAGGCGGGGGCGTGGGTTCCGGCACCATGTCGACCAGCGTCATCGTCGACGGGGCCTTGTGCACGGTGACGACATGGAAGGCCAGCATCGAGAATATCAGGCCGCCGACGATCGCGATCGAACCCGCCAGCGCGACGAAATTGGGTTTCCGGCCTTCGCCGTAGCGGCCCGCCAGCCGGGGCAGCTGCATGGGAATCACCTGGGCGGCGGGCCTCGCCGCCTCTGGCATCTCGTCCGTTTCGACCGGACGCAGGGAGAGGGTCTTGCCGTTCAATTGATCACGCCCCCGCTGGGTGAGAATAGCCGCCTGCTATTAATGCGAGGCATTCGCATAGCGGATCGGGTGCGATCCGTCGAGCCAGAATTGCAAGCCGCATGGCCCGGCGACCGGCTGAACCGAAGCTGAACGGGCCGATTCAGCCCCGGTCGCCGCCGCTCTATTATCTTGCAAACGATTCGTAACTGCTACTACATGAACCGGCTATTCCAGAATCAGGCATTGGTGTGACATCTCCTTCGGTCCGTCGGGACTCTTCCAAAAAGGCGTGGCGAAACTGGTGGGTGCGGCAACTCCACAGCTGGCACTGGATCAGCGCGGCCATCTCGCTCGTCGTCATGCTGTTCTTCGCGGTGACGGGAATAACGCTCAATCATGCCGCCTCGATTCCGGCGGCGCCCTCGGTCGTCGAGCGGCAGGGCGACCTGCCCCGGCGGATGGTCGAGATGCTCGTCCGCCCCGCGGCGCCGGACGCCCCGCTGCCCGAACCGGTCGCGCAGGCCGTCAGGGATGCGGTGGGCCTCGACGCGGCAAGGCGCCCGGCGGAATGGTCCGACGAGGAAATCTACGTCGCCCTGCCCCGTCCGGGGGGCGACGCCTGGGTCAGCATCGATCGCGCGACCGGACGCCTGACCGCCGAAATCACCGACCGGGGCTGGATATCCTATCTCAACGACCTGCACAAAGGCCGGAATTCGGGCATTGTGTGGTTCTGGTTCATCGATCTGTTCGCGGTCGCGTGCATCGTCTTCACGCTGACGGGCCTGCTGCTGCTCCAGATCCATTCCAAACGCCGCAGATCGACTTGGCCGCTGGTGTCCGCCGGCCTCGCCCTGCCGGCGCTGCTTGCCTTGCTGTTTGTTCATTGAAGGGAATATTGTGATGCGCACGACGCCGTTTCTGCTGTTGGGAAGCGCGATCGCGACACCGGCCGCCGCCGGCACCGTGACCGTGACCATCCCCCGCCTCAACGTCGCGGAATATCACCGCCCCTATGTCGCGGTGTGGCTGGAGCCGGAAGGCGGCGGCCCGGCGCGCACCATCGCGGTCTGGTACGATATCAAGAAGGGCGGCAACGAGCCGGGCACCAAATGGCTTTCCGACCTGCGCGCATGGTGGCGCAAGGGCGGACGCAGCCTGAAGATGCCCGCCGACGGGGTGAGCGGCGCGACGCGCGCGCCGGGGCGATATACCATCCCGCTGCCCCGCGACCTGCGCCCCGGCAATTATATTCTGAATGTCGAGGCGGCCCGCGAGACGGGCGGCCGGGAACTCGTCAGCCTGCCGGTCGCCGTTCCGAACGGGTCCGGCAAGGCCAGTGGCCGGACCGAACTCGGCCCGGTTTCTTTCTCTCGCTGAAGGATCTGCCCGATGAAATCACTCGCACCCCGCCTGCTGGCCGCCGTGGCCCTTCTCGCGATACCGGCCGGCGCATCGGCGCATCGTCAATGGCTGCTGCCCTCGGTCACCACTGTTTCGGGCACGGACAGCTGGGTGACGGTGGACGCCGCCGTGTCGAACGACCTTTTCGACCCCGATCACATGCCGATGCCGACCGGCGGCATCAAGGTCACCCAGCCTGACGGCAGCGCCGGGGAAATTCGCAACGCCGCGCAGGGGCGCTATCGCTCCACCTTCGACGTGCAGCTCGACAAGCCGGGGACGTGGAAGATCGGGACGTTCGCGACCAATGTGAGCGGCACCTTCAAGCTGAACGGCGAGGACTGGACCGTCGGCCGCCGCCGCGGCCCGCCCCCCGGCGCTGGTGCCGGCGGCCCCGGTGCGGCTGGTCCGGCGATGGCCGGACGTCCGGCGGGTCCGGGAGGTCCGGGCGCGCCCAACGCGGCGCCTGCGCGTTCGGTCGCGACCGTCGCGGACATTCCGGCCGGGGCGACCGACATCAAGCTGTCCGAATCGATCAGCCGCAACGAGATTTTCGTGACCGTCGGCGAGCCGACCGACACGGTGCTGCGCCCGACCGGCAAGGGGCTGGAATTCGATCCGCAGACCCATCCGGACGATCTGGTCGCCGACGAACCGGCGAAGTTCCGCTTCCTGATCGACGGCAAGCCCGCGCCGGGCCTCAAGGTGACGCTGGTTCCGGGCGGCAAGCGGTTCCGCGACGAGGAAGGCGCGCAGGAGCTGACCACCGGCGCCGACGGCATGATCGAGGTGAAATGGGCGATGCCGGGCATGTACTGGCTGAACGTCACCGCCACCGATGCCCGTTCCTCGACCGCCAATGCGGGCGAGCGGCGGATGAGCTATACGACGACGCTCGAAGTTCCCGCGCCCTGAGGCGCCTTGCGTGCGGATAGCGCTTCCGGCCCGCATCGATGCCGCCGCGATCGCCGATCGCGACCCGTCCGGTACGATCGGCGACCTTTGCGGGGAGACGATGGGCACGGGCTGGAGCGTCCGCTTCGCCACCCGGCCCGACGTCGACGCCGGGCGGATCAGGGCGCTGATCGAGCAGCGTCTGGCGCATATCGTCGCACAGATGAGCCATTGGGAGCCGGATTCGCTGCTGTGCGCCTTCAACCGCGCGCCCGGCGGATCATGGGCGGCGCTGCCCGACGACTTCGCCACGGTGATGGAGGCGGGGCTCGCCGTCGCGGACCGGACGGACGGGGCCTATGATCCGGCCATGGGGCATCTGGTCGACCTGTGGGGATTCGGGCCGCCGGGGCCGAAGCCGCCGCCCACGGCGTCCATGGTGGAGCAGGCGCGCGCGCTCTGCGGATGGCGGCGCCTTGCCTATGATGCGCCCGCCCGCCTGCTACGCCAGCCGGGCGGGCTTCATCTCGACCTTTCCGGCATCGCGAAGGGCTATGCGGTCGATGCGGTCGCGGACCTGCTGAGCCGGGCCGGGCTGCGCCATGCGCTGGTCGAGATCGGGGGAGAGCTGGCCGGGCGCGGCATCCGTCCCGATGGCGAGCCATGGTGGGTCGATCTGGAAAACCCGCCGGGCGCGGATATCCCTCCGTTGCGCGTCGCGCTGCACGGGCTGGCCGTCGCCACGTCGGGCAATTATCTGCGGGGCTATCATACGATCGATCCGGCCGGCGGCTATCCGGTGGACAATGGCATCGCGTCGCTGAGCGTCATCGCCGCCTCCGCGATGCTGGCCGACGCCTGGGCGACCGCGCTGACGGTGGCGGGGCCGGACACAGGGATGGAACTCGCCGCCCGTCACGCCATCGCCGCGCGGATGATCGTGATGGAGGAAGGGGGCGCCCGCGAAATCCTCTCGCCCGCGCTGCTGGCGATGCTGGAGGACTGACCCTCGCCGCGCGCCGCGCGAATGAACAACGCCCGCCCCCGGAAGGGAGCGGGCGCTATCCTGTCGCCGGTAAGGGGCGTCAGTATTTCAGCGACAGCGTGGCGAAGGCCGAGCGGCCCGCCGCGGCGCTGACATAGTGCGTCGTGTAGGTGCGGTCGTAATAGCGCTTGTTGGTCAGGTTCTGCACATTGACCCGCAGCGCGATAGCGTCGGACACGTCCACCGCCACCGTCGCGTCGAAGCGCCAGTAGCTCGGGATCGAGCGCTCGATCACGCGCGAGTCCGTGGCGGAAACATAGCCGAAGCTGCCATATTGCTTCGAGCTGTAGATGGCGCCGCCGCCGACCTGGAAACGCTCGGCGATGTCGAAGGTCGTCCAGGCGGTGAAATTATGCTTCGGCGTATTGGGGAACGGACGCCCTTCCGCGACGTTCGGCCGCCCCTGCGCGTCGAGCGGACCGGCATGGCGCACTTCGGAATCCATATAGGTGTAGCCGCCGAAGATGCTCCAGAACGGCAGCGGCTTGCCGTTGAAGCCGACCTCGATGCCGTCGATGCGGCGTTCGCCGACATATTCGGGCAGGCCGTTGGCACCGGTCGTACGCGCGTTGGTCGTCTCGGTGCGGAACAGGGCGAGGTTCAGCGCCAGCGCCGCATCGAAGAATTCCCACTTGGTGCCGATTTCATAGGATTTGGTGACTTCGGCCTTCAGGTCGTTCAGCGTCGTGGCCGCGATCGCATTGCCTTCCGACCCCTCGCCGACCATGCTGCCCGCAGGCGTGGTGGACTTCGCATAGGAGACGTAGAAGCTGCCATTTTCCATCGGCTTGTAGACGAGGCCAGCCTGATAGTTCAGGAAATTGTCCTTGAGCTCCAGCGCGGTGATCCCGGTGGCAGCGACGGCCTCGCTGGTGGTCTTGTACCAGTCGTAGCGCAGGCCGAGGTTGAGCAGCAGCGCATCCGTCAGCGTGACCGTATCGGTCGCATAAAGGGCGTAGGTGGTCGCCTCGGTGATGCCGGTGACGCCGCTCTTGGTGATCGGAACCCCGGTGGTGCCGCCGGCAGGGATGTTCTGCCAGTTGTCATAGGGGTTGGGCGTGAACAGGCTGGTGCAGTTGAAGGTGGCGATATTGGCGGCGGCGCAGCGCTGCGCCGCCGGTGCGCCGGCAATGGAGTTGGTGTTCACGGCATAGTTGCCGCGCTTCGACCGTTCCCAGCTCGCCTCGGCCCCGGCCGCGAAGCTGTGCTCGATACCGCCGGTGTCGAACTGGCCGGAAAGATCGACCTGACCCACCATCGAATCGACGTCGCTCCAGCGGCTGTTGATGCGGCGCCACACCAGACCGTTGGCGACATTGCCCTGGCTGTCGTCTGGCTGGGTGACGATATAGGCCTGCTTCACATTGGCATATTTGCCGGTGGTGCGAATCCGGATCGTGTCGGAGAGGTCATGTTCGAAACGGAACAGCATCTCATCGACATTGGTGGTGCGGAAATCGCGGTTGGCGAGGCCGTAGAAGGCGCTGCGCGGCACATCCCGGCCGTTGACGACCTCCGCCGGGCCGATCGCCAGATCACCGGCGGCGGCGGCCTGCGCGGCGGTGCGCTCGAACGGAATGCCCGGATCGGGGATGTCGTCGCTTTGCAGGTGATAATAGTTGAGATAGGCGCGGGTGGCGGTGCCGAGGCCGAGCGCGAAGGAGGGAGAGATGCCCCAGCGGTTGTAGGTCACGACATCGCGCTTGGCGACGTCCGCGTCATGCCACATCCCGTTGAGGCGGACGGCGGCCATGTCGCCGATCTGGTAGTTGGCGTCGACCGTGGCGCGCTTGTAGTCGGCGGTGCCCAGGCTCAGGTCGGCGCGGGCCTCGGTGCCGAGATGCGGCATCTTGCTGACGAGGTTGAGGCTGCCCCCGGCGCTGCCGCGGCCGCCCATGGTCGAATCGCCGCCCTTGACGACCTCGATCTGCTCGATCGCGAAGATTTCGCGCGACTGGCCGCCGACGCTGCGGATGCCGTCGAGATAGGTGCTGCCCTGCGCGTCGAAGCCGCGGATGAACGGGCGGTCGCCCTGCGGGTTGCCGCCTTCGCCCGCGCCGAAGGTGATGCCCGGAACGGTGCGGAGCGCCTCGACGAAGGTGGTCGATCCGCTCTCGCGGATGACTTCGGACGGCAGCACGATGACCGTCTTGGGCGTGTCGAGCAGCGGCGCGGTATATTTGGGCGAATCGGCCTTGTCGACCTTGTAGCCCTGTTCCTCGATGGCGGTATCCGTGACGGTCACGCCGCCGAGCCGGGTGGCGTCCGCCCTGGCGGACGAATTGTCCTGCGCGAGCGCCGGAGAAGCGATGATGCCGACACAGCCCAGAGCGAGATAGGCCGGAACCATGGCGGCGTGATTTTGACGCGGTCGAGACACTGCAACCCCCTTGTTGAGAATCCGTTTCAATGGGAGCGCTAATGAGAATGATTTTCGCTTATGGCAAGAAATATTTCTGCTTTGTTGCCAATCCCTATCGTTGGATTTCGCAGGCTGTGGCTTTTGCGCAACAAAAAGGGCCTGCGAGGAAACCCCGCAGGCCCGACAGAATGAGGCTGGAACCGGCTTAGTAGCGCAGGTTCGCGGTCAACAGCGCCGAGCGGCCCGGCGCGACGTTGGCGAAGATGCCGACATGCGATGCGTCATAATAGAGCTTGTTGGTCAGGTTCTGCACATTGACGCGCAGGTCCAGATTGTCGCTGACCTTATAGCCGATGGTGGCGTCCAGACGGGCATAGGGCCGGAACCACTGGGTATTGGCGTCGTTCACATAGCGCCGGCCGACATAGTTGACGCCGCCGCCCAGATCGAAATCGGGCGTGAGCTTGTAGGTCGTCCACAGGCTGAAGCTGTGCGAGGCGACGAACTTGATCCGGTTGCCGTCATTGCTGCCCGCGCCATCGTCGATCAGTTCCGGATCGAGATAGGTATAGCCGCCGAAGATGTTCCATTCCGGCGTGATGTTGCCCGACACGCCGACCTCGAACCCGCGAACGCGGGTGTTGCCGATCAGCTGGACCGTATTGGTGACGGGATCGGTCGCGCGCGCATTGGTCTTTTCGGTCTGGAACAGCGCGGCGGTCAGCGAAAGCTGCTCGCCGAACAGATCCCATTTGGTGCCCAGTTCCCAGCTCTTCGCGCGCTCCGGCTTCAGGTTGACGTTGTTGGCGGTCAGCGTGCAGGCGCCCGCCCCTTCGGCCCCGCCGGCCATGCCCGCGCATTCGCCCGTGGGGTTGGACGAGGTGCCGTAGGAAACATAGATGCTGCCGAAGGGCACGGGCTTGTAGACGAGGCCCGCCTGATAGTTCCAGAAGTCGTTCTTCGCGCTCCGCGCGGCGTCCGACACTTCATAATCGTCGTAGCGGATGCCGAGATTGATCTGGAACTGCTCGCTCAGGCTGATCGTGTCGAACAGGAACGCCGCATAGGTTTCGTGCACGATCGGGACGGCAGGCGTCGTGAACGGCGTCTTCACGAGCGGGTTGAACGTCGCATAGGGATTGGGATTGTCGAGCGACTGGAGCAGCCCGGTGTTCGGCGTCTGCGCCCAGGCCGGACGGTTCCTCTGCTTTTCCTTGCTATATTCGACGCCGGTGATGAAGCTGTGTTCGATGCCGCCGGTGTTGAACTTGCCGCGCAGGTCCGTCTGGTTGAGGAAGCCTTCGGACAGGATGTTGGCGGAACGGAAATCGACCGCCACAAGGCCTGTCGCCGGGGTGGCGGTGGTCGTGTTGAAGCTCGGACGGCTGACGATATATTCGTTCGTCGTGCGGGCGAGGCGGGTGGAGTTGCGCAGCGTGATGCCGGAGGTCACGTCATATTCCAGCACGGCGGAGCCGAAATGCCCTTCCGTCTCGCGGAAATCGCGATTGGCGAAGCCGTAGAAATTCTTGCGGCGCAGCTTGAGCGGCGTGGCCGTGCCGGAATTCTGGAACGGATGACCGAAATCGGGGATATCGTCGGTCTTGAGATAGGAATAGGCGAAGGTCGCGCGCGCCGGGCCGCCCAGACCGAAGGCGATGGACGGGGAAAAGCCCCAGCGGCTGACCTTCACGGCGTCGCGTCCCGCGACGTCGCCGTCATGACCCATCACATTGAGGCGCACCGCGATGCCGTCGGTAAGCTGGTGGTTGATGTCGGCGGTGACGCGCTTGGTTTCGTCGGTGCCGACGGTGCCGCGAACGGCGACGAAATCCGTCGCCTGCGGGGTCTTGGTGACGAGGTTGATCGCGCCGCCGGTCGATCCGCGCCCGTTGAACGCGCCGCCCGGACCCTTCACGACCTCGACCGATTCGAGATTGTAGACCTCATGGCTGAAGCGCGCGACGGCGCGCAGGCCGTCGATCTGCATGTCGGTGACCGATTCATAGCCGCGCACCAGCGGACGGTCGCCCATCGGCGTGCCGCCTTCGCCCGAACCGAGCGTGATGCCCGGCGTCGTGCGCAATATGTCGACCAGCGAGGTGAAGCCGCGGTCCTCGATCACCTCGCGCGGGATGACGGTCACGCTCTTGGGCGTGTCGAGCAGCGGCGCGGTGAACTTGACGGACGAGGATTCCTTGCGATCATAGCTGTCGTTGATCGCCGTGTCCGTGACGGTCACGCCGCCGAGCCGGGTCTGGCCGGATTCTTCGCCGGAACCGCTTTCCTGTGCGAGCGCGGGCGCGGCGATCAGGCCGACACAACTCAAGGCGAGGAAGGCGCCCGACCGGTTCCGATTGCCGCCCTGCGCGGATTGGCCCTGTGAATCATGGCTGACTTCGTGCACTCTATAACCCCTTTTCTAATGATAACCAGTTGCAATAGCCCATGGCGATCAAGAGAACGGACTGTCAATGATGAAGTCGTTGAAAAAAGATGAGAAACCATTTGTGAAAAATGAGCAACAAAACAGCAATAGATGCGACGACGACAAGATGACGGCGCCTTCTATTCTGGTCGTCGACGACGATCCGGGCATGCGCGTTCTTCTCTCCAATCTCCTGCGGCGCAGCGGTTTTCATGTGGTGACCGCCGCCGATCGCGAGGAAATGGTCGAGATGCTGGAGGTCAGGAGCATTTCCCTGATCCTGCTGGACGTGATGCTTCCGGGCAGAAGCGGTTTCGACATATGCCGGGAAATCCGCGAGGGCGGCTGGGGCGACATTCCCGTCATCATCATCAGCGCGCGCGGCGAGGAAGCCGATCAGGTCGCCGGGCTGGAACTGGGCGCGGACGATTATATCGCCAAGCCCTTCGGCCACAGCGAGGTGCTGGCGCGCGTCCGGGCGGTGCTGCGCCGGCCGCCGCTGGCGGACAGCGGGCGCAAGGCGAAGGCGAGCGTCGTCCGCTTCGCCGGCTGGACGATGGACCTGCGCCGCCGCGAGCTGTTCGCGCCGTCGGGCGCGGCCGTCACCCTCTCGGCGGCGGAATATGACCTGCTCGCCAATCTGGTCGATCACCCCCAGCAGATCATCGCCCGCGACCGGTTGCTGGAACTGTCGCGTTTCCGCCTGCCGGGCTCTTCGGACCGCAGCATCGACGTGCTGGTCAGCCGCCTGCGCGGCAAGCTGGGGGACGGCAGCGCGCCCGATCTCATCAGGACGGTGCGCGGTCTCGGCTATATGTTCGCCGCCGAGGTGGAGCGGTCTTGAAGCGGCTGCGCTTCTGGCCCGACCGGCTGGCCGGACGGATCGCGCTGCTGCTGTTCGGCGCGCTGCTGCTGGAACTGGTCGGCAGCGAACTGCTGTTCCGCCGCATCGAAACCGGCGTGATCGCGCGGGAGCGCGCCAGCCAGTTGGCCCAGCAGATCGGCGTGGCCGACCGCCTGCTCGCCGAAACGCCGGTCTCCGCGCGGGCCGAGGCCGCCCGCCGCCTGTGGCGCGCGCCGCTGACCATGGGCTGGCATGCGGCCGCTCCCCCGGTGCGGGGAGCCGTCAAGCCCGACCTCGCGGCCATAGACAGCCGCCTGCGCGCCGCCCAGCCCCGGCTTGCGGGCAGGGAGATCCGGATGGCGGCGGAGCGCAAGGCGCTGGTCGGCGCGTGGCGGCTGGCCGACGGGTCGTGGGCGAGCTTCCGCGCCACCGGCTATCTCGATACCGCCATGCCGTTGCAGGGCCATATCGGCGCAGTGGTGATGCTGGGCGTCTGCGTGACCGTGCTGGCGCTGGCGCTCGCGCGGCTGCTGGGGCGGCCGTTGCGCAAGCTGTCGGATGCGGCGGACAGGGTCGGGCGGGAAGATGCGATGCCGGTGGCGGTGGAAGGGCCGCGCGAGGTGCGCCAGGTGGCGTCCGCGTTCAACGCGATGCAGGCGCGGCTGCTCGATCAGGTCAATGAGCGGATACAGTCGCTGGCCGCCGTCTCGCACGACCTGCGCACGCCGATCGCGCGCCTGCGGCTGCGCGCGGCGACCGTCCGCAACCGCGAGACCCGCGCCGCCATGGGGCACGATCTGGACGAGATGGAATCGTTCATCCGCTCGCTGCTCGATTATCTGCGCGGCTTCGACCCGGAGGAGGAGCGGCTGATCGACCTCGCCTCGATGGTGATAACCATCGTGCACGATGCGCAGGATGCCGGGGGCGATGTGCGCTATGAAGGCCCCGCCGCGCTGGAGATGGTGACGAAGCCGCTCAAGCTCCAGCGTGCCATCGCCAATCTGGTCCAGAACGCGATCCGCCACGCCGGGCAGGCGGAGGTTCGCCTGTCGCGGGAGGAAGGGGCGGTGCGCATCGTCGTGGAGGACCGCGGGCCGGGCATCCCGCCGGACCAGCTCGACGCCGTGTTCGAGCCGTTCCGGCGGCTGGAAGGCTCGCGCAATCGCGATACCGGCGGGGCGGGCCTCGGCCTTGCGATCGTTCGCCGCTCCATTTCCCGGCTGGGCGGCACGATCCGGCTGGAAAACCGGCCCGAAGGCGGCCTGCGCGCGACCGTCACGCTGTGAGGGTGCCCGTACCCACGGCTCCGTCCACATCTCCACCCGTGCGGACCGGTGCCGCTATGCGCCAATAAGGCGCATTTCCAAACAAGCGCTCAGAAGAACAGCTTGCGGAAGCTGATCCGCACCGTGCGGCCGAGCGGATCGAGATAGGCGGGCTGATAGCTGACCGGCGTGTTGCCGTCGGCGTCGCGCACCTGCTGGCGGCTGTTGAACAGGTTGTTGACCGACAGGCTGAGGCGCGCGCCGCGCAGGAAGGGCCATTTCTGCACCAGCGCCTGATCCTGCCCCAGATTGGCGAACAGGCGCAGGTTGACCGTCGCCAGGCTGGAAAAGCGCAGCGCCTCGCCGCCGTTGACGCCGCCCGCCACCGTGGTCGCGCCCTGCCAGTTGGCGCTGAGCCGCCCGCCGAAGCCATTGTGGGTCAGGCCGAACTGCGCCTGCACCTCATGCCTCGGCTGGCCGCCGGACGAGCCGATGGCGTCGCCGTTCAGCAGGTCGAGCACCGGCCCGCCGTCATAGACGAGGACGCTCTCGCGCAGATGGACGGTGTGGTAGAGCGCCAACTGCATCCGTGTGCCGCGTCCGCCCGGTCCCCGGCCGAATGCCCCTCCCGGAGGACCACTCCCCGGTCCTCCGGGAGGGCCGCCGGCGCCGGAGCGGTCGGCGCCCCCGCGCGGCTCGCCGCCGGGCGCGCCGTCGCCGGTCCGGGTATTATTCTGCGCGGGTGTCTGGCCGGGCGGGAGGATGTCCCGCAAATTGGGCTGCTCGCCCTGCGGCGGCCGGTCGCCGCCGCCCGCCGGACGGGGCGGCGAGCGAAGCTGTTTCGAGAAATTGACGCCCCATCGCAGCTCTTCCTGATCCTGCCGGGCGAAGTTGATCGGGCGGCCGTCGATCTGGAGCAGCCGCCCGTCCGCGCCGCGCGTGAAGCGATCGGGGAAGGCGGCCTCGATCGCCGCGGTCGCGGTGGGGAAGCTCGCGAGGGGATCGCGGACGCGGCTGCTGGTGTAGTTGGCGACCAGCGACAGGTCGGTGCCGGTCAGCGGCTTCCACGTCATGCCCAGCTTGAACAGGCGGCGATTGTCGGCCGACAGATCGGGGTTGCCGCCCGACAGCCGGGTGATGTCCACCGTTTCCCCACGCACATAATCGAACACCCGCACCCCCGTGGTGGCGACGGACGGATTGCCGATCTGCTGCATCGTGGGCGCGCCTTCATCCTCGCTGAACGAGACGATCAGGGTCAGCGGCTTGACCGGCATCCAGTTGATGCCCGCGCCGATCGTCCGCAACCCGCCGAAGTCGGAAAGCTCCTGATAGGCGAGGTTGAAATTGGCGGACAGCTCGCCGAGCGGGGAGAGGAAGCCCTTTTTCCGGCTGGCGAGCGGCAGGTCGAGGCTGATCTGGCCGCTCGCCTCGTCGCGCGAGAGGGCGGCGAGGGACGCGACCCCCGACCGCAGCGAGCGCGAGCGCAGGTCGCTGGTCGATCCGCCCAGCGTGAGGGAAGCCGAAACGGCCCCGGCAGGCAGGTCGAACAGCGTGCCGCTGGCGAGCAGTTGCGCATCGCCGGTGGTGGAGGTGGAGCGGGCGCGGTCGGTCAGCAGGGCGGAAATCCGGCTGCGGTCGATCGGCGCATAGGGATTGACCAGCGGATCGAGCGCGTCGATGCCGTCCTGAAAATCGCTGAGGTCGAAACCGCGATCGGTGATCGTCCGGCTGGACTTGCGGTCGAGATTGCCGGTGAAGGTCCAGAGCCATGTTCCGATCGAGCCGCTGAGCGTCGTGCCGAAATGGCCGCCGATGTCCCGGCTCTGCTGCCCCAGCGCGCCCAGCTCGCCGAGATAGCGATAGAGCAGCGTGTCCGCCGCGAAGGGGGACCAGGGGCTGCCCTGCGGCAGGGCGATGGCGGCGCCCGCCAGCCCTTGCGCGCTGTCGCTGTCGCTATAGGCGAAGGAGGCGTTGAAGCTGGCCGCGACAGTGCCGAAGATCGTCCGCGCCAGCACTGCGTTGAAAGTCAGGTCCTTTGTCGAGGGCAGCAGCGTTCGATAAGGCCGCGTGTCGCTCTCATTGATCGCGCCGCCGGCGAAATCGGCGAGGCTCGGCGTGCTGCTGGCGGCGGAAGCAGGCACGCCGACCACCGTCACCGTCCGCCCGGCGAGCGCGCTCAACGCCGGGTCGATCTCCGCGCCCGACGGGGAGGAGGCGATGTTCCCCGTCAGATCATAGGGCGCCCGCGACGCTTGCGGCGTCAGTGATCGCTCATCCTCGTAAAGCGCCGAACTGCTTTCATATTTGAGCGCCAGATTGAGGCGCCCGAAATCGCCGATGCGCAGATAGGATGTGTCGATCTCCGGGCTGAACTGGCCGCCTTCGGTCGGCGCGGCGCCTTCCAGCTCGCCGGTGAAGGCGCGGAAACGGCGGCGCAGGACGATGTTCACCACCTTCTGGTTGGGCCGGTAGCCATATTTGAGCGCCACTTCCTCGGGCAATATCTCCAGCCGCTGTATGGCTTCGGTCGGAATGTCCCTGATCTCCGCGAAGCTGGAAACCCGCTTGCCGCCGAGCAGGACGACCGGGCTTTCGCCGCCGCGCCCCTGTCCGCTGCCGGTCTGGGCCGTCAGCTCGCCGATCAGGTCCGACAGCGAGCTGACGCCGAACGAGCGGATGTCGGCGGGGCTGAGCGTGACTTCGGGCGTGATGTCGCCCAGCACGCTGCCCGGCGCCTGACGCTGGCCGTTGACGATGATCGTCTCCTGCTCCTCGTCCGCCTGCTGCTGCGCGGCGGCCGGGGGGAGCATGGTGAAGCCGCTGGCGCCCAGCAGCAAAATGGCCGTGAAATGCTTGGTCATGGAACAGGAACTCGGAGAGAGGATTTTCTGCCGAATCCCATAGCGAACCGGGGCCTATGCAGGCTGAATCCGGCCATTCAGTTTCGGTTTGGCCGAAGGGGCTATGAAGCTGGTCCGGGCAGGCGGGAAAAGGGCAAAGGGGCTGGAGTCGGCAGATGAGGTTTTTTCCGCAATCGATACGCGCGCGCCTGATGCTCGCCGGTCTGCTTTTCACCGGCATCGCGTTGCTGCTCGCCAGCCTTTCCATCGGCAAGGTGCTGGACGGCTTCGTGCGGCGCGGGCTGGACGAGCGGCTCGATACCCAGATAGCGCTGCTCGCGCGCAGCGTGCGCGCCGATGGCAGCATCGATCGCGCCGCGTTGCAGGAAATCGGCCCCTTCACCCAGCACCGGCGCGGCTGGGGCTGGCGGATAGACGCCCCCGGCGGCAGCTATACCTCGCGCGAGATCATTCCCCCCCGTCTGGGCCATGCGCATGCCGACAGAAAGCCGGAGCGCGGAGCCTCCGAAGGGCGCGGCAGGACGGAAGGCTTCGCCCGTCCCCGCACCAGCCAGGGCGAGGGGCTGTATGTGCGATCGCTGGAAAAGCGGACCGGCGGCGGGACGGTGCGTATCACGGTATCCGCGCCGCGCGCGCTGTTCGTCCGCTTGCGGTACGCCGCGATATGGCCGGTGCTGCTGCTGCTCGCCGCGCTGAGCCTCGCGCTGCTGGTCGCGACGCTGTTGCAGTTGCAGATCGGCCTGCGCCCGCTGGAGCGCCTGCGCCAGTCGCTGGCCGAGGTGCGGTCGGGCGAGCGTGACCGCATCCCGGCCGATCAGCCGGCGGAGCTTTCCTCCGTGGTGGGCGAGCTGAACGGACTGCTCGACGAAAATGAGGCGGCGCTGATGCGGGCGCGAGGGCATGTCGCCAACCTCGCCCACAGCCTCAAGACGCCGCTGGCGACCCTCGGCGTCCGGCTGGCCGAGCCGGGCCGCGATCCCGATGGCCAGCTCGGCGCGCTGGTGGCGCAGATCGACGGCGCCATCCGGCACCATCTGGGCCGTGCCCGCGCCGCCTCCCCCGGCGCGCCGGGCCAGCCCGCGGTGCCGCTCGCAGGGGCGGTGCAGGATCTGTTGCAGGCGCTGGGGCGGATCTATGCGGAAAAGAACATCGCCGCCGATATGCGGATCGAGCCGGACCTCGCCGTCAAATGCGATCCGCAGGACCTTGCCGAAATGCTGGGCAACCTGCTCGACAATGCATGGAAATGGGGAAGTTCGCGCATCCTCGTCAGCGCGCGGGCCGAAGGCAAGATGCGGCGCATCGCGATCGAGGACGACGGGCCGGGCCTTTCCGAGGAGGCGCGGGCGCAGGCGCTGGTGCCCGGACGGCGGCTCGACGAGCGGGAGGACGGCCACGGCTTCGGCTTGCCCATCGCCCGCGAACTGGCGGAACTGCATGGCGGCGCGCTGGAGCTGGGGGTGTCGGCGCTGGGCGGGCTGAGGATCGACCTGCTGCTGCCGGGCTAGGGCGGATCGACATTCCGCTCATACGGGCCTGCGAACCGCGCTATCCTGCGCTTCGGTGCTCACGACCTTCAGGTCGCTGCGCTTCGATGCTCGAAGAGCACGCTTCTCGGCTCCACCTGAACGCAATCTCGACCCCCCCCCAGTGTCAATGGCGGGCTGGAATCAACCGGCCGGGCAGCTCAGGCTGTAGCCCCGGCCCCGGATGGTCTGGATCATCTCCGTGCCGATCTTGCGGCGCAGCCGCCCGACGATCACCTCCAGCGAATTGGAATCGACGTCGGCATCATATTCGTAAACCCGGTCGATCAGCTCGCGCCGTTCGACCACCATGTCTTTCCGCAGCATGAGGGTGGAGAGCACCCGCCATTCGAAGGCGGTGAGGCGCAGCGGCAGACCGTCCAGCTCGAAATGGCCCAGCTGCGCATCGAAGACCAGCGGGCCGCAGCTGATGCGGGTCGACGCATGGCCGGTGGCGCGGCGCACCAGCGCACGCAGGCGCATCACCAGTTCCTGCACGCGGAAGGGCTTGATCAGATAATCGTCGGCGCCCGCCTTGAACCCCGCCACCTTTTCCGACCAGCCGTCGCGCGCGGTGAGGATCAGAACCGGCAGGTCATGCCCGCCCGACCGCCAGCCATGGAGCACGCTGAGGCCGTCGAGCTTGGGCAGGCCGAGGTCGAGAACGGCGGCGTCATAACGCTCCGTCGCGCCGAGATGCGCGCCGTCCTCGCCGTTATTGGCCACATCCACCGCGAAATTCTCCGCGCGCAGGGTGCGGGCGATATCGTCCGCGAGGCCCTGATCGTCCTCAACCAGCAATATGCGCATCTGTCACCTCCCGGCCGTTCCTCATGGCCATCGCCTTATAGGCGCGGTCGTTCAACCGAAACTGAACAGCCGTAGCGGTTGCAGGCATCGGGCGATTGATGATGGGCAGCCGGTCCGATGCGGCCGCGATCGATCCCCCGTCGAGCAAGAGGAAGAACGGGCCCTTCGCCCCTGCCTGCCCGGCGCCGCCGGAACCAGAGATGCCTTTCCGTGTTCATGTTTCAGACATGAATATCGGAATTCCAGTTCCGGCCTTTCATCCTGTCTATACAGGAACCGATGCAACGGCCGACGCGGGCGCGGAGTTCCCGGTTGAAAGGGAAAGGGCGGACGGCCTGTCCGGCGGCGGAGAGAAGAAGGGATGGTGGTGGAAGGGCAGGTTTTTCCGATACCAAGGTGCGGATCGGCCGGTTCCGGTCGGGGCGGGGTGGCGGTATCCCCGGTTGAATGACGGAAAGCCGCTGATACGGGCCGGTGGGACCGTGCGGGCAGAAGAAAAAGGGGTGTGGGATTGGCGTATTATTCTGTCATTCGGCATCGGCAGGTGATGGGCCAACGGGCGGGCATATCGTCGGGCGTTTCCCTAATGGTGATGGCGGTGGCCATGGGGCTGCCTTCGCCGCTCCTTGCGCAGACCGGAGCCGATGTCTCCACCGGTGCCTCCGGACCTGCGCATGTCGGTCAGGACGGAGCCGGGGCGCAGGATCCGGCGGCGCAGGAGCCGATCATCTCCGACGAGGAATTCGACAGCAGCATTCCCCCGATCGACGCCGATCCCGATGCGCCGATGGGCAGCGTGGCCGACTGGGAGGCGCAGGCACGGGCCGCCGAGCCGCTGGGCGAGCCGCCCGCGATCGATCCCGAAATCGACCGGCCGCTGACCCCGCTTCAGGCCTTCGACGTCGAGGCCTTCGACGAAAGCCGCTATACCGAGGCCGACGACGGCGGATCGGCGGAGGTGCGCTATGGCTATCGCTTGGAGGGGCTGGACAACCTTTCCGGCGAGGACGAGGTGGCGCCCGTCGGCGCCAGCGACGTGAAAGCCCTGTTTCGCAGCCTTTCCGCGCTTGAGGAAGGCAAGGGCAAGGCCGCCAACGGCGCGATGATCAATGCGCGCCTGCAATCGGACCAGACGCTGCTGGCGGATATATTGTCGGGGCAGGGCTTTTTCGACGCGACGGTGCAGGGCAGCCTGGAACTGCCGGAGCAGGCTGCAGACGGAGCGCAGCAGGGGGAAATCGCCGTGCTGCTCCAGGCGACGCCGGGGCCGCGCTACCGGCTGGGCGCGATCCGCTTCGACGCGCCGCCGGTGACGCCGCCCGACCTCATCGAAAAAGCCTTCGCGCCCAAGAGCGGCGAGCCGATCGTCGCCGACCGGATATTGGGCGCGGAGGCCAATATCGCGGTGAAGCTGCCGGAAAACGGCTATCCCTTCGTCGAGGTGGGGGAGCGCGACATCCTGCTCGACGCCGCGACGCGAACCGGCGATTACACGCTGCCGGTAACGCCCGGCCCGCGCAGCCGCTTCGGCGATATCGTCATCAGCGGCGACAAGGCGGTGTTCGAGCCCGACCATATCGCGACCATCGCGCGCTTCGAAAAGGGCGAGCCCTATGACAGCCGCAAGGTCGACGATCTGCGGCGGGCGCTGGTGGCGACGGGGCTGTTCTCCACCGTGGCGATCGCGCCGCAGCAGACCGGGATAGCGAGCGGCGACGACACCCAATATGCGAACCTCGTCGTCAATCAGGAGGCGGGGCCGCCGCGCACGCTCGCCGGGCAGGCGGGCTATGCGACCGGACAGGGCATCAAGCTGGAGGGAAGCTGGACGCATCGCAACCTCTTCCCGCCCGAAGGCGCGCTGATCGGCTCCGCCACGCTGGGCACGCAGGAACAGGGGCTGGGGGGCACCTTCCGGCGGTCCAATGCGGGCAGGCGCGACCGCACGGTCGAATTGTCGCTGAGCGCCAACCACAGCGATTTCGACGCTTATGAGGCCTATACCGGCAGGCTCGCGGGCCGCATTTCCTATGACAGCACCCCGATCTGGCAGAAGCGGTTCACCTACAGCTACGGTTTCGAGCTGATCGGCACGAACGAGCAGGATTATGACTTCGCGTCGGGGGAAAGGCGGCGGCGGACCTTCTCGCTCATCGCGCTGCCGGGACAGGTGACGTTCGACACCTCCAATTCGCTGCTCGATCCCACCAAGGGCTTCCGCCTCACCGCGAAGCTCTCGCCGGAGGCCTCGCTGGGCAGCGGCGCGCAGGCCTATGCCCGCACGCTGCTGGAAGGCACCGGCTATTATTCGGTTTCGGACGGCATCGTCCTTGCAGGCCGCGCGCGGGTGGGCATGATCGGCGGGGCGGATCGCGCGCAGATCGCGCCCTCGCGGCGCTTCTATGCGGGCGGCGGCGGATCGGTGCGCGGCTTCGGCTTTCAGGAACTCGGTCCCAAGGATCCGGACAACAACCCCATAGGCGGGCGCAGCCTCGTCGAGGCGGCGGCGGAGGTGCGCTATCGCTTCGGCAATTACGGCGTCGTGGGCTTCGTCGACGGCGGGCAGGTCTATACCGAATCCCTGCCGCGCTTCACCGACTGGCGCTTCGGCGTCGGCATCGGCGGACGCTTCTACACCAATTTCGGGCCGATGCGGCTGGACGTCGCCACGCCGATCGACCGGCGGCCGGGTGAATCGCGCATTTCCGTCTATATCTCGATCGGGCAGGCCTTCTGATGGCGCAGCAGAGCGACATAACCGACACCGCGCCCGGCGCCCCGGCTTCCTCCGGCACGGAGGGGCGGCGCCCTTCATGGGGACGGCGCATCGGCATCGCGCTGCTGTCGCTGCTGGCCCTGCTCGTCGTGCTGGCCGTGGGCGGCTATGCCTGGCTCGGCACCGACAGCGGCCGCCGCTTCGTCGCGCGACAGGTGGAGGCGCTGAGCTTCGAAAACGGGATGAAGATCGGCATCGGCCGGATCGACGGGTCGATCTTCGGCAAGATGCGGGTCAGCGACCTCGCCCTCCGCGACCCGAAGGGCGTGTTCCTGACCGTGCCGCAACTCGACCTCGACTGGCGGCCGCTGGCCTATCTCGGCAATCATCTCGACGTGCGCTCGCTGCTCGTGCCCGCCGCGCGTCTTCACCGCGCGCCGCAGTTCAGGGAGACGCCGCCCAGCGAGGGTCCGCTGCTGCCCGATCTCGACATCGACGTGAACCGGCTGGAAATCGGCAGGCTCCAGATCGACCCGCCCTTCACCGGCCGGCGCCATCTGCTCGCCTTCGCGGGCAGGGTGCATATCGCCGACCGGCGCGCGCAGATCACCGCCGACGGCAAGGCGCTCGCCGCGCCGGGCGTGGCGGGCGGCGATACGCTGAAGCTGGTGCTGGATGCGGTGCCGGAGAGCAACCGGCTCGATATCGACATGCGCGTCCATGCGCCCGCCAAGGGCCTCGTCGCCGGGTTCACGGGCGTGGAGCAGGCGCTGGACCTCGGCATCGCGGGCAAGGGCGACTGGAAGAAATGGGACGGCCGCCTGTCCGGCACCATGGGCGCGGAAAGGCTCGCCGATGTGGCGCTGGCCGCGCGGGACGGCAGCTTCGCGGCAAAGGGCCCGATCCGCCCCGGCCTGTTCCTGACCGGCCCCGGCCGGGGGATGCTGGAGCCCGTCACCCTGCTCGACGTGACGGCAAGGGCGGAGGAGCGGCGCATCCAGCTGAAAGGCGGCGCGTCAAGCGACAATTTCACCTTCGGCGCGGACGGCCTCGTGGATCTGGGCGAAAGCAGCATGAAGGACCTCGCGCTGGATTTCCGCCTGCTCAAGCCGAGCGTGATCGCGGAAAATCTGCGCGGCGCGGATATCGCCGCGCGGGCGACCCTCAACGGCGCCTTCGCCGCGCCGCGCATCGCCTATGGGCTGACCGCGCGGCAGATCGGTTTCGGCGCGACCAATGTGGAGGGCCTCGCCGTTTCGGGCAGCGCCGCGCTCGACAAGGAGCAATGGCGCATCCCGGTCGAGGGCCGCGCCCGGCGCATCACCGGCGTCAATGCGAGCATGGAGCCGCTGCTGACCAATGTGCGGCTGGACGGCGACTTCGCCTATGCCAACGGGCGGCTGATGTCCGACAATATGAAGCTGCGCACCGACCGGATCGACGCGACGGCGGTGATCGTCGCCGACCTCAATCGCGCACTCTACACCGGCGCGTTCAACGGCCGGGTGAACGGCTATAGGGTCGAGAGCGTCGGCATCTTCAACGTGCGGACCGACATGGACCTCAAGACCGGCGCGAACGGCGCGTTCCGGCTGGGCGGGCGGGTGACCGCGCGCTCGACGCGGCTGCTCAACGACGGCCTCCAGACATTCCTCGGCGGCAATGCGCTGATTGTCGCCGATGTCGGCTATGACAGCAACGGCGTCGCCACGCTGGACCGCCTGCAGGTGGCCGCGCCGTCCTTCCGCGTGACGCGGGGGCAGGGGCGCTACGGTGCGGACGGATCGGTTCGCTTCACCGCGCGCGCCAGCTCCGACCAATATGGTCCGCTCGGCGTCGATGTGACGGGCAGCGCCGACCGCCCGCTCGTCCGGCTGGCCGCGCCCCGGCCGGGCGTCGGCATCGGCCTTGCCGATGTGACGGCGACGATCCGGGGCGAGAACGGAACCTATTTCGTCACCGGGCAGGGCAACAGCGATTACGGCCCGGTGCGCGCCAATATCGCCGCCATCACCGGGCGCGGGCCGCTGACCATCGACGTGCGCCCCGGCACCAGCTTTTCCGGCGTCGCCCTGACGGGCCGGATGACCCAGAGCGCGGCCGGTCCCTTCGCCGGAACGCTGCTGGCGAGCGGATCCGGCATCGATGGGCAGGTGCGGCTTTCCGATGCGGGCGGCAACCAGCGCGCGCTCGTCGACGCGACGGCGACGCAGGCGCGGCTCGAAGGGCCGGTGGGCCTCACCATCGACCGCGCGATCGTCAAGGCGGACGCGACGCTGGCGCAGCAGCCGCAGATCGTCGGCAATGTCCAGGTGGCGGGGCTGCGCATGGGCGAATTCTACCTTGCGGGCGCCCGCAGCGATATCGTCTACCGCGGCGGGCGCGGGCAGGCGAAGTTGCTGGCGGAGGGGCGCACGCGCTATCCCTTCCGCCTCGCCGCCAATGCGCTGTTCGATCCGCAGCTCTGGCGCGTCGCGCTGAACGGTCGGCTGAACGGCGTGGATATCGCCACGCGCGAGCCGATGCGGATCGTGGTCGGCAAGGGCGGCTATACCTTGCAGCCCTCCACCCTGTCGGTGGGTGGCGGGGCGCTGCAACTGGCGGGCCGCTACGGCAGCGGGACGGACCTCAAGGCCCGGCTCAGCGACGTCAATCTGGCCCTGCTCAATCCGTTCATGCCGGGGCTGGGCCTTGGCGGCAAGGCGACCGGCAGCCTCGATTTCGCGCAGGCCTCCCCCGCCGCCTTCCCGACCGCCGACGCGCGGCTGAAGATCGACAATTTCACCCGCACCAGCCTTGCCGCCGTTTCGGAGCCGGTCGATATCGATCTGGTCGGGCGGCTGTCGGCCGAGGGCGGCAGCGCCAGTTCCATCATCCGGCGGCGCGGCGCGGCGATCGGCCGGATGCAGGTGCATCTGCGCCCGCTGCCCGCCGGTGCGGGAAGCTGGTCCACGCGCCTGATGGCGGCACCGCTTTCCGGCGGGGTGCGCTATAACGGCCCGGCCGACGTGCTCTTCTCGCTGGCGGCGCTGGCGGACCAGAGCCTGAAGGGGCCGATCGGCCTCGCCGCCGATTTCGGCGGGCATGTGAGTGCGCCGCAACTGACCGGCGTGGTGCGCGCGAACCGGCTGACCTATGAAAACGCGGTCTACGGCACGAAGCTGACGAACATGCAGCTGAGCGGCCGGTTTACCAACGACCGGCTTCAGGTCGAAAGCCTGACCGCCCGCGCGGGCGCGGGAACGGTGAGCGCGAGCGGCTTCGTCTCCCTCAACGCGGAGCAGGGCTATCCGATGCAGCTCGGCATCAATCTCGACAAGGCGCAGGTCGCGCAGGGGCAGGATATGTCCGCGCAGGCGTCCGGCACCATCGAGATCGTCAACGGCGCGGGCCAGCCGCCGACGATCAGGGGGCGGATCAGCCTGCCCGAAACCCATTACCGGATCGCCTATCAGGGCAGCACGCAGGTCGCCACGCTGACCGGCGTGCGGCGCAAGCCCGCGCTGGGGCGAGAACGGATCAGCGGCGCGCCGGAACCGATGCAGACGGTGCCGTCCAACTGGAACCTCGACGTGCGGGTGGTGGCGGACAACAAGATCTACGTCACCGGCATGGGGCTCAATTCCGAGTGGGCCGCCGATATCCGCATGACCGGCACGAGCCGCGCGCCGAAGATCGCCGGCGGCGTGCGGCTGGTGCGCGGCACGCTGGGCTTTGCCGGGCACAGCTTCGACCTGCAACAGGGGCGGCTCACCTTCAGCGGCGGCGACATGACCGACCCCACCCTCAACATCGTGGCGGAGGGAGAGGTCGAGGATGTCACCATTACCATTGCGATCACGGGCACCGGCTCCAACCCGGAAATCACGCTCAGCTCCACGCCCGAACTGCCGCAGGACGAACTGATGGCGCGCATATTGTTCGGCAATTCGGTCGGCGAGCTGAGCCCGATGCAGGCGGTGCAGCTGGCCGCGTCGCTCAACAGCCTGCGCGGCGGCAAGGGCGGCCTCAACCCGCTGTCCGTGCTGCAATCGGCGAGCGGGATCGACCGGCTGCGCCTGCTCGGCGCGGATGAGGAAACGGGGCGCGGCACCTCCGTCGCCGTCGGACAGTATATCAGCAACGACATCTATGTGGAGATCGTCACCGATGCGCGCGGCTATACCGCGACCCAGCTCGAAATCGCGCTGTCGAAGGCGCTGTCGGTGCTGAGCGAGGTCGGCAGCTTCGGCGGGTCCAGCGTCAACCTCCGCTACCGGAAGGATTATTGATGCGCCGGGCGTCCTTCCTGCTGCCGCTGTCCTTCGCGCTTCCCGCGCTGCTGCTGGCGTCCTGCAAGGGGGAGGCCGATTTCGACGAACGCTATCAGCGCAAGGCGGAGGATCTGGAGGCGGCGGCGAATTCCATGCAGCAGGAACTGGAAAACCGCATGGCGGCCCGCAACCGGATCGAGGCGGCGACCGGCCGCGCCATGCCGGAGGATAACGGGATGCAGCCATGAACGATACAGGCCATGACGAGGCCCAAGGTGGGGCGCAGGGCCAGGCGATCGCCTATGATGGCGAGAGGACGCCCCTGACGGGTGCGGAAATCGCCCGTCTTGAGGAAACCGTGCCCGGCGCGACGGGGGCTTCCCCCGCCGCCTTCCCGCTCCGCGCCTGGTGGGCGATCGTCAAGCGCGTCTATGTGATGGTGGATTTCCACAATCTCAGCCTGCTGGCGGCCGGGGTCGCCTTCTTCGCCTTCCTCGCCTTCGTGCCGCTGATCGCCTCGGTCGTGCTGCTCTACGGCCTTGTCGGCGATCCGCAGACGGTGGCGCAGAGCGTCGACCTGCTCGACGGCTTCGTCCCGCCGGAGGTGCTCGGCATCCTGTCCGAGCAATTGCTCGCCATCGTGAACAGCAACAAGACCGCGCAGGGCTTCGGCCTGCTTATCGCGCTGCTGGTGTCCATCTACGGCGCGATGCGCGCCGCCACCGCGATGATCGGGGCGCTCAACGTCATTTATGAAGAGCATGAGACGCGCAACATCTTCCGTAAGACGGCGGTGGCGGCGGCCATCACCTTCGGCATGGTGCTGGTGGCGGTGATCGGGATCATCGCGATGTCGCTCTTCACCTATGTCACCCGGTTCCTCTCGCCCTATATCGGCGGCGCGGCGACCTTGCTGGTGCAGATCGCGACATGGGCGATGGCGGGCGCGCTGGTCAGCCTGACCTTCGCCATTTTCTTCCGCTTCGCGCCGGACAGGCGGGCGGCCAAATGGCGGTGGCTGTCGGTCGGGTCGCTGCTGTCGACGGTCCTCTGGACGAGCATAACCGTCGGCTTCGGCTTTTATGTCGCCAATTTCACCAATTACAACGCGACCTATGGATCGCTCGCGGCGGTGGTGATCTTCCTGATGTGGCTGTTCCTGTCCTCGTTCGCGGTACTGATCGGGGCGGAGGTGAACAGCGAGATGGAGCGGCAGACGATGGTGGATTCCACCGTCGGCCCCGACCGCCCGATCGGCCAGCGCGGCGCGGTGATGGCGGACAGCATCGCGGTGGACGGCGCGAGCCGCGCACTGCTGGAAAAGAAGCGCAACCGGGAAGCGGCCCGGCTGCGCGACCGGATATCCTGAGGAGACGATGATTCCGGGGAGGAGCCCTCTCAGGCCAGCCGGGCGAGGCTGGTGAGGAGAAGCCGCACGAGGTCCACCTGTCTCGAAACGCCCAGCTTGGCATAGATGGGCTTGGAATAGCTGCGGATCGTATTTTCGCTGAGGCCAAGGTCGCCCGCGAGCTGCATCATCGTCCGCCCGCGCGAAAGGCCCAGCGCGATGTCCGCCTCGACCGGGCTCAGGTCGTACATCTCGTTAAGCGCGCTGCGCATTTCCTCCTCGCGGCCCATCAGCGGCCGGTCGCGGTGCAGATACAGGACGGCGGCCGGGCGGATCGCCGCATGCGGCGAGGCGGCGAGGAAGGGCTGCACCAGCATCTCGACCCGCTCGTCGCCGACATGGAATATGATGGCCTTCGAACGCTGGCCGCAGGCGGCCGTCCGCAACGCGTCGGCCATGCGCTGTTGCAGGTGGATTTCGCTGAAAAGGAGGCGGCCGCCGACAATCGCGACCGCGCCCCCGGCATTTTCCAGCAGCGCCTGGGCAACCGGCTCCATGCCCAATATGCGGCCGTCCTGGGAGACGGTGACCGCAGCCAGCTCGAAACGGGAGGAGATGAAGCTGCCCAGCGCCGCCCTCACCCGGTAGCGATCGGTCTGCGCGAAATTGCGCAGCGCCACCCCGAGATGGGGCAAAAGGGCATCGAACAGCGACTGGTCCGCCGTGGAATAGTCGGGAACGCTCTTTCGGCGCGCCACGGTGAACCATGCCTGATAGCCGCCTTCCTCCGCCAGCCGCGCGATGAGGATCGCGCGCAGCCCGGCAGGCTCCAGAAAATGGCGGTAATAGCTGCGCTTGAGGGGATGATCGGCATCGACCAGTTCGGGCAGCCTGTAGGAGCGGCCGATGGCCATCCCGCGATCGCTCGACAGGAAGGAGGAGGGGGTGTCGGAATAGCGTTGCCGCGCCGCCAATATGTCGGGGTCGCCCTGCGCGAGGTCGGCGAGGACGGACTTCCCGTCGGGCTGGCGGAACACGATATTGGCATAGCTGGACTGCAACGCGGTGCTGATCTGGCTAAGGAATGTCGCCCAGGGCGGCTGCTCCGTCGCCCCCTGGTGCAGGCTCAGGATCAGGTCCTCATGCGAGACGGCGCGCGGGGCCGGCTCCTCTATGGTGGAAGCGGGAACCATGATGAGCAGAAGAGCCGCGCCGCATCCGAAAGACAAGCCTCGTCAAACATCCCGCGCAGATCGTCACATCCCTGATCCGATGGGCCATGCCGGTTCGTGAACCGTCATCGATCGGCATCAAACCCCCAAATGTGGGCTGTAGAGGCGATCGGCGCGCGGCAGAAGGGTGATGACAGCAGCCAGAGTCTGCGGAGAGGAGAGCTTCCATGGTTTATGCAATTGCACCGCTTCAGGACGGATTGGGTTTCGGCAAGCAGGTCACGGGCCTTGCTCCGTCCGATATCGAGGATGAGGCAGTCCGCCGGGAACTGCGCCACCATTGGCTTCAGGACGGCCTGCTCGTCTTCCGCGACAGCGAGGTGACGCCGGAATTCCAGATCGACCTCAGCCGCGTCTTCGGCGAGCTGGAGGTCCACCCGATCCCGGAACTGGTGACGGACGGCACGCCGGAGCTTATCACGCTGGTGTCGGACCAGAACAGGGAAGGGCTGTTCGAAATCGACGGCAAGCCCTCGATCGCGTTCCTGCCCTGGCATTCGGACCTCGTCTTTACCGACCGCATCAACCATGGCGGCGTCCTGACCGCGAAGCAGATATCGTCCTGGGGCGGGGAAACCGGCTTCATCGATCAGGTGCAGGCATACGACCTGCTGCCCGACGATCTGAAGACCGAGATCGAAGGGCTCGATATCGTGTACCAGCTCTGCGTCAATCCCGGCTATTCCCGCTATGGCACCAGGAGCAAGGTCCGCACCCTTCGCACGAGCGACTTCGAGAAATCGGTGGGGCCGCGTCTGGACACGGACTATCCTCCCGTCGTCCATCCGGTTGTCTTCACCCAGCCCGACACGGGGCGCAAGGTGCTCAACATCTCTCCCTTCGGCGCGCTCCATATTCTGGGCCGCGATGATGAGGCGGGCCATGCGCTGCTGCAGCGGCTCGTCGATCATCTGGTGTCCTGCCCGGCCTATCATCACAGCTGGAAGCCGAATGAAATGCTGGCGTGGGACAATTGGCGCATGGCCCATTCCGTGAGCGGCGCCGCCCCCGACGAGGTGCGCATCATGCAGCGCACGACGATCATGGGCGATTATGGTCTTGGCCGGAAGCTCTCCGCGCTTCAGGCGGTGGCGTAGGGGTTATGCGGCGCGGCTGAATCCGTTGAGGGTTTTGGGCATGTCTGCCCTATCGCTGCTACTCCGGCCGTTGCTTTCCTTCCCGCGTGTCGGGCGCCAGCGCTTCGATGATCCGGCAATCGGCGATGGTCGGGCCCTCGCAGCATTCCAGCCTGCGGACGAGTTCGGCGCGGAGCGCGCCAAGATCGGCAAGCTTGCGGTCGATCTCCGCGATGTTGGCGGCTGTGATCGCATTGACCTCCGCACAGGGCGCATCGCGGTCGTCGGCGAGCTTCATTAGCTTGCGCACCTGATCGAGCGTGAAGCCAAGGTCGCGCGACCGGCGGATGAAGGACAGCCGGTTGAGATGCGCCTGCTCGTAGATGCGATAATTGCCGCCGCTTCGGCCGGGCGCGGGAAGCAGCCCTTCCTTCTCGTAGAAACGGATGGTTTCGACGCGCGTGTGCGTGCGCTTTGCCAGATCGCCGATTTTCATGCTTGACCCTATAGTGGCTTCAGGGTGCATAGGTCCATGCCTATCGAGGAGAAGGGCCGGAATATGGCGGACGACTGCTGCTCCAGGAAGAGCGGGATGCTCACGGAACTGGCGCGCAGGAAGGAGCAGCGCCGCGTCCTCGTCACCGTCATGCTGATCAATATGGCGATGTTCGCCACGGAGTTCGGCGGCGGCGTGATCGCCCGGTCGTCGGCGCTGATGGCCGATTCCGTCGACATGCTGGGCGACGCGTTCGTCTATGCGCTCAGCCTCTATGCGCTGCATCGCGGCGCGCGCTGGGAAGCCGCCGCCGCGATCGTCAAGGGCGGCATCATTCTCCTCTTCGGCATCGCGATCATTGCCGAGATCGCCGACAAGATCGCGAACGGCGTGCCGCCTTCTTCCGGCCTGATGCTGGCCTTCGGCGGGATCGCGCTGGCCGCCAATCTCGCCTGCCTCGCTTTGCTGTGGCGGTTCCGCACGGCCAATGTGAACATGTCGAGCACCTTCGAATGCTCACGCAACGACGTCGCCTCCAATATCGGCGTGCTGATCGCCGCCGGCCTTGTCGGCATGACGGGATCCGCCTGGCCGGACATCGCCGTGGGCGCCCTTATCGCGATCCTCTTCCTGCGATCGGCATTCCGGGTCCTTTCGGAAGCCGTCCCCGCCTGGCGGCAGGCGCGCGGCCATTCGCCCAAGCTGTCGGAATAGATTGCCATGCATCGCTTGATCGCGGCCGAAGCCGCTTCGCAACAGTGGAGATCGGCGGCTTTCCTTGAAGGTCAGTCAGGAAAGCCTTGGCCGGTATGGGATCAAACTTTTCGAAATATGGTGCCCGGGGGCGGGATCGAACCACCGACACTGCGATTTTCAGTCGCATGCTCTACCAACTGAGCTACCCGGGCATCCTCGCCTCAGGCAGAAGCGCCCGCGCGGATGAGAGAGGGGCCTATAAGCATCAACCGTCCTCTCTGTCCAGCCCATAATCGCTGCTTTTTTGCAGTTCGTCCTCTTCGGTCGAGCGACCCGCGATCTTGTAATCTTCCCCGAACCAGCCGAGCAGGTCGCGGTCGCGGCAGCCCCGGCTGCAAAAAGGGGAGAATTCCGTGCTGCGGGGCGCCTTGCAGACCGGGCAGCGCTTTTCCTTCTTCCTATCCGGCATGGCCTTGCTCCAGAGAGAGGGTGGGATCGGCGGCCAGCGTCACCGCGCCGCCGCGCCGCTTTTCGAGGCGCGCCACCCAGTCGGGGCCGCGGCGGATCCGCTCGATCACCGCCGGATTCGCGGTCAGCGTCACCGCGCCGCCGCCGGTGCCATGGCCGCCGGTCCAGCGCTCCGCCTGCCGCAGCAGCGCCATCGCCGCCGTCAGCGCCGGGTCGTCGCGCAGCAGCTCGATCAGCGAGGCGCGCTCGCGCCGCCGGATGATCTGGATGAAGCCGAAACCGTTGACGGCGGTGCGCTCGAACGGCTGGGGCAGATATTTGTCGATCTGCGCGGCGGCGATGTTGCGCTCTTCCTTGTTGTTCATCGTCGGCAGGTCGATGCCGATCGATCCGGTGAGGCCCATCGCGCGGATCGCCTGCGCGGCGAGCTTCGCGCCCTTGGGGCCGAGCTGCGCGGGCGGCAGGCTGCCGTCCACGTCGATCAGCACCATCGCGGGCGTCGGGAAGATGCGCAGGGCGGCGGCCTCCGTCCCCACCTCGCCGCGCATCGCCGCGTCGAGCAGTTCGCCCCAGCCATGCGCCTCCAGATGATCCTCCTCATGCGCCGGGCAGGGGATGACGGGAATGTCGGTCGCGCGGATGCGTTGCAGCAGGCTCGGCCCCGGATGCGCCTTCTGCCCCGGCAGTGCCGCGCGGGCGGTGGCCAGCTTGTCGCGGCGCTCGCCGTCCAGCCCCGCCTCGCCCAGCGCCTCGCGGCGGATCTCGACCAGCACCGTGCCGCCCTCGGCCAGACGCGGCGGCAGCGGCTCCAGCAGCGCTTCCTCGCCCGAATGGAGGCGCACTATGCCCCGCTTCTTCGGCACCAGCGTGCGGACGAGGCGGCCCTGCGCCACCGCGCCCGCGAGCACGCGCTCGCTCTCGCGCTCGATCTGCGCCTCCAGGATGCGGCCATGGGCGACCAGCGCGGCGCGGCATTCGCCGATGCCTTCCTCGTACAGCCATTGCATCTGGGTCGTCATAGCGGATATCCGGCGGCCATCAGCAGCGCCCTCGTTTCGTAAAGCGGCAGGCCGACCACACCCGAATGGCTGCCCTGAAGCGCCCGGATGAGGCCCGCCGCGCGGCCTTGTATCGCATAGCCGCCCGCCTTGCCATGCCATTCGCCGCTGGCGGCATAGGCGTCGATCTCGGACGGGTGCAGCCGCTTGAAGGTGACGATGCTGTCCGACAGGCGATGGCGCGGCTGCCCCTGCGCATCGACCAGCGTGAGCGCGGAAAGGACATGATGGCGGCGGCCCGAAAGCAGTTCCAGACAGCGCCGCGCGGTCGCCTCATCCTCCGCCTTGGGCAGGATGCGCCGCCCGCAGGCGACCACCGTGTCGCCGGCCAGCACCAGCGCGCCGGGGTGGCGGGCGGCGACGGCGGCGGCCTTCTCGCGAGCCATGCGCGCGGCATAATCGCGCGGCAATTCGGCCTTGAGCGGGCTTTCGTCGATGTCGGCGGGGTCGATGAGGTCGGCGCTCACGCCGATCTGGGCGAGCAGGTCCGCCCGGCGCGGCGAAGCCGAGGCCAGGATCAGCGGAGGACGGGAAGCGGGGCGCATGGGCGCGCCTGTCCTTATTTGAAGCGGTAGGTGATGCGACCCTTGGTCAGGTCATAGGGGGTCAGCTCGACGAGCACCTCGTCGCCCACCAGTACGCGAATGCGGTTCTTGCGCATCTTGCCGGCGGTGTGGCCCAATATTTCATGGTCGTTTTCAAGGCGGACGCGGAACATCGCATTGGGGAGCAGCTCCACCACCGTGCCGCGCATTTCGAGCAGTTCTTCTTTTGCCATATAGTCCTGAAATCCTGAGAATTGGCGCCGCCATAACGCCAAAACGCGAAAAAGGGAAGCGATGAGCGCCGTCTGCTATTGCGTCCTTGTGGAGCTATGCGCCGAAGCGCTCCCCGGCCTCGCCGATGGCGGCGAAAATCCGGTCGAACTGGGCGGCGTCGGTGCAATAGGGCGCCAGCACGTAGATGGTGTTGCCGAGCGGCCGCAGCAACAGGCCGCGCTCCAGAAAAAAGGCGCGCAAGCCGGGCGCGGCCTCGGAAAGATAGCCCGCGCCCCCGCCCACCTTCAGGTCGAGCGCGGCGATGGTGCCGAGGCGGCGGACGTTTTCGAATGCGGGATGGGCGGCAAGGGCGGCGACGTGCGCCTCCAGCCCCGCGCCGATGGCGGCGAGGCGGGC
Source organism: Sphingobium jiangsuense (assembly GCF_014196495.1). Taxonomy (GTDB): domain Bacteria; phylum Pseudomonadota; class Alphaproteobacteria; order Sphingomonadales; family Sphingomonadaceae; genus Sphingobium; species Sphingobium jiangsuense. Next base: position 421,239 of record NZ_JACIDT010000001.1, on the reverse strand, counting down.
GGCCATGTCCTCGCTTTCCCAGATCGCGATATTGGCGGCGGCGGCGGCGCAGGCGATCGGGTTGGCGGTGAAGCTGGACGAATGGAAGAACATGTCCGCCCGGTCGCGCGAAAGGTGCGCGTCGAATATCTTCGCCCGGCACAAGGTCGCGGCGAGCGGCACGCTGCCCCCGGTCAGCCCCTTGGCGGTGCAGAGGATATCGGGCACGACGCCCGCCTGCTGGCAGGCGAACAGCGTGCCGGTGCGGCCCCAGCCGGTCATCACCTCGTCGGCGATGAACAGCACCTCATGCGCGGCGCAGATCTGCGCCATGGCGCGCAGCGTTGCGGGGCCGTAGAAGAGCATGCCGCCCGACCCCAGCACCAGCGGCTCGACGAGGAGGGCGGCGGGCTTTTCCGGCGCGCGGCAGGCGGCCTCCAGCGCGTCGAGCGTCGCCTGCTCCCGCCCGGCGGAGGGGTAAGGAATGCTCGTCACGTCGAACAGCAGCGGCGCATAGGCGTGGTTGAACACGCCGCGCGCGCCCACCGACATGGTGCCGATGGTGTCGCCATGATAGCTGTGCTCCATCACGACGATGCGATGGCGCGCCTCGCTCTCCCCGGAACGCCGGGCGCGGTGGTGCCAATAGCCCAGCGCCATCTTCAGCGCGACCTCGACGCAGGTGGAGCCGCTGTCGGAGAAGAACATATGCGCCAGCGGATCGGGCGAGGGCAGATGCGCGTCGGTCAGGCGGAGGAGGCCGCGCGCGACCCGCTCGGCCGGTTCATGGGTGAAGCCGGCGAAGATCAGCTGGTCCAGCCGCTCCGCCTGATCGCGGATGGCGGTGACGATCGGCGGGTGGCAATGACCATGGGTTACCACCCACCAGCTCGAAATGCCGTCGATCAGTGCCCGGCCGTCGCGGCAGTGGAGCAGCGATCCTTGTGCGCTCTCGACCAGCGGACATTCCTCGCCGAGCCCGTGCTGGGTGAACGGGTGCCAGATGGGAGAAGGTGCGCCAGAGGACGGGGGGCTCATGCGAGCAGCGCCTCTATCGCGGCGAGGTCGATATGGGCCTCGATGGCGGCATGCAGGCAGGCGGCGTCGAGCGAGGCGAGGCGCGGCAGGCGGCCGAGCGAGCGGATACCGGAAAGCTGCGGGATGATGCGCTCATTCTCGGCATGCGGATCGCCGGAAAAGAGGATGCCGCCGATGGGAATGCCGCGCGCCCGCAGCGCCTCGATGCTGAGCAGGCTGTGGTTGATCGTGCCGAGACCGGTGCGGGCGACGAGGATCACCGGCCTGCCCCAGCGCGCGAACAGGTCGATGGCGAGCGCCCGTTCATTGAGCGGCACCATCAGCCCGCCCGCGCCCTCGACGATCAGCGGCGCGTCGGTTTCGGGCAGGGAGAGGCGGTCGAGGTCGATCTCCACCCCCTCCAGCCGCGCCGACAGATGCGGCGAGGCCGGCTCGCGCAGCAGATAGGCTTCGGGCAGGAAGCGGTCGGCGGGCAGGCCGGTCAGCGCGCGGACGGTCGCCGTGTCGGTGGCGGGCGTGGTGCCGGACTGGACGGGCTTCCAATAATGCGCGCCGGGCAGGCAGAGCGTCAGCCCGGCCGCGACCACCGTCTTGCCCGCGTCGGTATCGGTGCCGGTGACGACCAGCGCGCGGGTCATGCGGCCTGTCCCTGCATCAGCGGCACCAGCGTCGCGGCGAGCGCCGCTATGTCGCGCGCGGTGAGGTTGCGGGTGATCGACAGGCGCAGGCGGCTGGTGCCCGGCGGCACGGTCGGCGGGCGGATGCCGCGTACGTCGAAGCCCGCCTGCTGGCACGCCGCCGCTATCTCCATCGTGCGGGCGTCCTCGCCGACGATGACGGGAAGGATCTGCGATTCGGGCAGCGGCAGGCCCAGCGGCGCGCAGATCGCCTCCGCCGCCGCCGCGATCAGCGCGCGCAGCTCCTCCCGCAACGCCTCGCCGCCCGCGCCTGCGATCCGGTCGAGCGCCGCGCCCACCGCCACCGCCATCAGCGGCGAGGGCGCGGTCGAGAAGATGAAGGGCCGCGCCTTGTTCACCAGCATGTCGATCAGCAGCCGCGGCGCGCAGACCAGCGCGCCCTCGACGCCCAGTCCCTTGCCGCAGGTGTGCAGCGTGACGAGGTTTTCCGCGCCTTCCAGATGCCCCGCTAGGCCGCGCCCGTCCACGCCGAACACGCCGGTCGCATGCGCTTCGTCCAGCAGCATCAGCGCGTCGTGCCGCGCGGCGATGGCGGCGAGGTCGTCCACCGGCGCGCGGTCGCCGTCCATCGAATAAAGCGCCTCCGCGACGATCCACGGCGTGCCGGTGCCGCCCTTGGCGCGCCAGTCGGCGATCGCATCCCCGAACGCCTGCGCGTCGTTATGGCGGACGAACACCGCCCGCGCCTTCGACTGGCGGATGCCGTCATGCATGCTGGCATGGGCGAGTTCGTCCGCGACGATCAGGTCGCCGTTGCGGGGCAGGGCGGAGAGGATCGCGAGGTTGGCGGCGAAGCCGTTCGCCATGTAGAGCGCGGCCTCCGCGCCGAAAAAACCGGCGGCCTTGGCTTCCAATGCCTCATGCTCCGCCGCGTTGCCGCGCAGCAGGCGCGATCCGCCCGATCCCGCCGGCACGCCCCGGCCCAGCGCCTCGCTGATCGCCAGCGCGATCGCCGGATCGGCGGCGAGCGCCAGATAATCGTTGGACGAGAAATCCACGCCCGCGCGCGGCAGAAGCCGCCGCCGCCGCGCTCGCGCATCCAGCGCGGCGATCTGGCGGGCATAGGGGGCGAGGGGAGACATGGCGGGGCTTATAGCAAGGTCGGGACAAAACGAAACCCGGCGACTCGATGGAGCCGCCGGGCCGAAAGAAAGAGGAAGGGGCGCGAGGGAAAGCCCGCCGCGCCGCTTCCGCCGATATCAGACCGCGCCGTGCGCCAGCGCCGTCAGCAGCAGCAGCGCGACGATGTTGGTGATCTTGATCATCGGGTTCACCGCCGGGCCGGCCGTGTCCTTATAGGGATCGCCCACCGTGTCGCCGGTGACGGCCGCCTTGTGCGCCTCCGATCCCTTGCCGCCATGATGGCCGTCCTCGATATATTTCTTCGCATTGTCCCATGCGCCGCCCCCCGAAGTCATCGACAGCGCGACGAACAGGCCGGAGACGATGACGCCCAGCAGCAGCGCGCCGAGCGCCGCGAAGCCGTTGGCGGTGCCGCCGATCGCGCCGATGACGAAATAGACGACGATCGGCGCCAGCACCGGCAGCAGGCTGGGCAGGATCATCTCGCGGATCGCCGCCTTGGTGACGAGATCGACGGTGCGCGCATAATCCGGCTTCGACGTGCCCGCCATGATGCCGGGATTGTCGCGGAACTGGCCGCGAACCTCCTCGACCACCGCGCCGCCCGCGCGGCCCACCGCCGTCATGCCCATCGCGCCGAACAGATAGGGCAGCAGCGCGCCCAGCAGCAGGCCGACGATGACATAGGGGTTGGACAGGTTGAAATCCGGCGGTTCGACAAGGCCGAGGGCGCTGTTGAAATATTTGAGGTCCTCGGTGTAGCTGCCGAACAGCACCAGCGCGGCAAGGCCCGCCGAGCCGATGGCATAGCCCTTCGTCACCGCCTTGGTGGTGTTGCCCACCGCGTCGAGCGCGTCGGTGCGGGTGCGCACGTCATCTTCCAGCCCCGCCATTTCGGCGATGCCGCCCGCATTGTCCGTCACCGGGCCGTAGGCGTCCAAGGCCACCACCATGCCGGCCAGCGCCAGCATCGCGGTCGCGGCGAAGGCGATGCCGATCAGGCCAGCCAGTTGATAGGCGACGATGATGCCGACGCAGATCACCAGCGTCGGCAGCGCGGTCGCCTCCAGGCTCACCGCGAGGCCCTGGATGACGTTGGTGCCGTGGCCGGTTTCCGAGGCCTTGGCGATGCTGCGCACCGGGCGGTAGTTGGTGCCGGTATAATATTCGGTGATCCAGACGATCAGGCCGGTGACGGCGAGGCCCACCATCATCGACCAGAACAGCGCCCAGCCGGTATAGCCGCCCTGCCCGTCGAGGTCGGCGCCGAACACGGCGTTGAGGTCGCCGCCCAGCGTCACGTGAGTCACCGCGAGGATTGCGGGCACGGACAGGATCGCCGTGGTCCAGAAGCCCTTGTAGAGCGCGCCCATGATCGACTGGCTCGACCCCAGCCGCACCATATAGGTGCCGATGATCGAGGTGATGATGCACACCCCGCCGACCGCCAGCGGCAGCGACATCAGCTGCGACAGCTCGGCCGCGCCGACGCCCTTCACCAGCAGCGCGATCAGCACCATGGTCGCGCCGACCGTCACCACATAGGTTTCGAACAGGTCGGCGGCCATCCCTGCGCAGTCGCCGACATTGTCGCCGACATTGTCCGCGATCACCGCCGGGTTGCGCGGGTCGTCCTCCGGTATCCCGGCCTCGACCTTGCCGACGAGGTCCGCGCCCACGTCGGCCGCCTTGGTGAAGATGCCGCCGCCCAGACGGGCGAAGATGGAGATGAGGCTGGCGCCGAAGGCCAGCGCGACCAGACTGTCGATCACCGTCCGGTCGGACGGCGCGAGATCGGCCGGGCCGGTCAGATACCAGAAGAAGGTCGCGATCGCGAGCAGCGCGAGGCCCGCCACCAGCATGCCGGTGATCGCGCCCGCGCGGAACGCGACCGTCAGGCCCGATTGCAGCGATTGCCGCGCGGCCTCGGCGGTGCGGACGTTGGACCGCACCGAAATGTTCATGCCGATATAGCCCGCCGCGCCCGACAGGATCGCCCCCAGCACGAAGCCGATGGCGGAGGTGACGCCCAGGAAATAGAGCACCAGCACCGCCACGACCACGCCGACAATGCCGATCGTGCGATATTGGCGGCCCAGATAGGCCTGCGCGCCTTCCTGGATGGCGGCGGCGATGCCGCGCATGGTTTCGTTACCGGCGGGACTGGCAAGCACCTGCCTGCTGGTCAGCAATCCATAGAGTACGGCCAATATGCCGCACGCCATGGCGAATGTCGCGATTGTCATGAAAAAATCCTCTCCCCCGTTATGATCGTGATGGGTTCGGTCAGGAGGGGCCGCCCGGCACATGGCGGGCAGGACAGGGTCGCGCAAGCACGAAAGCAGGCGATGCCGCCTGCGGTGCCGGCGGGGTCGTCCCTCCTATAAGCGTTCAGCGTCTTTTCGGTCACAGGCTGGTCCTGACCTTGCTGATCTTTTGGGGCTGATCCTTTGGAGGAGGAACCTATCGGCAGCGCGCCGGGCGTCAAGCCGGTTTTGATTTCGCTTCGCTTTTGCGGTCAGTCCGGATCAACTGGCGCCATGTTCATAGCCGAGCCGTCCGGGCAGCGGCACGGGCGCGCCCGCATGGGTCAGCGTCAGGCCCGCAGGCCCTGCCTCGCATCGGCCGACCGCCGTGACGGCGATCCCCCGCGCGGCGGCGAGGGCGCGGATCGCGGCCTCTTCCTGCGGGCGGGCGGTGAACAGCAGCTGATAATCGTCGCCCGCCGTCGCGGCGGCGAGGCGGCCTTGCGCGTCCTCCCCACGGGCCGCGACAAGGGCGGGGGAGAGCGGCGTGCGCGCAAGGTCGATGGCGATGGCAAGGCCGCTCGCCTGCGCGATCCGGTTCGCGTCGATCAGCAGGCCGTCCGACACGTCCGCCATCGCCGAGACATGGGGCGCGAGCGCGGGCCCCAGCGCGACCGGGGGGCGGGGGCGGCGATAGGCTTCGATCAGGCGCGCGCGCGCCTCCTCCGGCGCGTCCGCCTGTCCCAGCAGCAGCGCGAGGCCCGCGCCCGCATCGCCCAGCGTGCCGGTGACGAACAGCAGGTCGCCCGCTCGCGCGCCGCTGCGCGCGGGCGCGCCGCAGGCGGGCGCCGCGCCGATCGCGGTCAGCCCCAGCGTGCGCGGGCCGCCATCGGGCATCCGCACCGTATCGCCGCCCAGCAGCGCCGCGCCGAAATGGCCGAGCGCCTCGCCCAGCCCGCGTGCAAATCCTTCGTTCCAGCCGGGATCGCCCGCCATGCCATAGCCGATCAGCGCGCCGAGCGGCGTCGCGCCCTTGGCGGCGAGGTCCGACATATTGACCGCGCACAGCTTCCACGCGACGCTTTCGGGCGGGTCGCCGGGCAGGAAATGCACGCCCTCGACCATCATGTCATGGGTGAGGACGAGGCCGCCCGCCGGGCGATCCAGCACCGCCGCGTCGTCCATCAGGCCGCGCGCGCCGGGGGCGGTGGCGAGGGTGCGCATCAGGGCGATGAAGGCGCCCTCCTCGCTCATGCTCAGGCGCGCACGTCCTTCGCCACCGCGTCGAGCAGGCCGTTGACGAAGCCCGCCTCGCGCTTGTCGTAGAACGCCTTGGCGACATCGACATATTCGCTGATGACGGTGCCGGTCGGCACGTCGATCCGCGCGATCAGCTCATAGGTGCCGGCGCGCAATATCTGCCGCATCGGGCGGTCGAGCCGGTCGAGCGACCAGCCTTTCGACAGGCGCGCGGAGATGCGCCCGTCAATCTCTTCCCGCCGCGCATCGACGCCGGAAACGACATCGTCGAAGAAGCTGACCTCCGCCTCGGCATAGGTCACGTCCTCGATCGTCGCGCCGAGCCGGTGGTTGTGGAACTCCGTCAGCAGCACCGGCAGCGGCGTTCCCTCCATCTCTTTCTGATAGAGGGCCTGCACGGCGGCCAGCCGCGCGGCGGAGCGGGATCGGGAACGGTCGTTCATATGGGTCAATCGGCCTTGATGCGGACGGCGCCGAGGAAGTCGCGCTTGCCCAGTTCCACGCCCCTGGCGCGCAGAATGTCATAGGCGGTCGTCGCGTGGAAATAGAAATTGGGCTGGGCGAAGGACAGCAGGTAATTTTCCGCCGTGAACGGCATTTCGATGCCATGGGCGGGCACGGAAAAGCGCATGTCGCGGCCGATGAAGCCCTCCATCTCCTCCGCCGTCACCTGCTTGAGCCCGGCGATCGCCTCGTCGAGGATCGCCTTCAGGTCCGCGATGCTCGCGGGCGGGGTCGCGGGGGGCACGGGCGAGAAGACGCCCGCGCGCGCGCCCTTGATCGCGCCGAAGCTGTGATTGGCGACCGAGGCGATCTGGAAGGTGAGCGGGAACATGTCGTCGGCGAGGCGGGCGTTCAATATCTCGCTTTCCGCAACGCCCTTTTCCGTGCACCAGCCTTCGGCCTTGTCCAGCAGGCCGCGCACCGCCTGCGCGATCTGAAGCCAGGACGGAACCAGCGCGTCATAAAGGGAAATGGGCATGAAGGGCAGTCCTTTGCTGTGTCAGGAGGGAAGGCCGAGGCGTCGCGCGACCGAGGCGGCGTGGGCGGGCAGCCCCTCCGCCCGCGCCAGCGCGACGGCGGCGGGGCCGATGGCCTCGATCGCGGCCTTGTCGAGCGCGAGGAAGCTGGTGCGCTTCATGAAGTCCAGCACCGACAGGCCGGAGGAGAAGCGCGCGCGCCGCCCGGTGGGCAGCACATGGTTCGGCCCGGCGACATAATCGCCCACCGCTTCGGGCGTCATGCGGCCCAGAAAGACCGAACCGGCATGGCGCACCATCGCGAACAGCGCGTCGGGATCGTCCACCGCCAGCTCCAGATGTTCGGGCGCGAGCCGGTCGACCAGCGGCATCGCGGCCTCCAGCGTGGGGACGAGGATGATCGCGCCATTGGCGTCCCAGCTCGTCCGCGCGGTCTGCGCGGTGGAAAGCTGCGGGATCTGCGCGTCCACCGCGCTGGCCACCGCATCGGCGAAGGCGGCATCGTCGGTGAACAGGATGGACTGGCTGGTCGGGTCATGCTCCGACTGGCTGAGCAGGTCGGCGGCGGTCCATTCGGGATCGTTCTGCGCATCGGCAACGACGACGATCTCGGACGGTCCGGCCACCATGTCGATGCCGACCACGCCGTAAAGCTGGCGCTTGGCCTCGGCCACCCAGGCATTGCCGGGGCCGGTGATCACATCGACGGGCGCGATCCGCTCCGTACCGTAGGCGAGTGCGGCGATCGCCTGCGCGCCGCCCACGCGCCACACCTCGGTCACGCCCGCGATGCGCGCGGCGGCGAGGACCAGCGGGTTCATCTCCCCGCCCGGCGTCGGCGTGACGATGACGATGCGGCGCACGCCCGCGACCTTGGCGGGGATCGCGTTCATCAGCACCGAGGACGGATAGGCGGCACGCCCGCCCGGCACATAGAGCCCCGCGGCATCGACCGCGCCCCAGCGCGCGCCGAGCCGCACCCCCGCCGCATCGATCTCGTCCCGGTCCTCCGGCCGCTGCTTTTCATGATAGGCGGCGATCCGCTCCGCCGCCAGTTCCAGCGCGGTGCGCAGCTCGGTCGGCAGGCCGTCGAGCGCCGCCTGCATCTCCTCCTCGCTCACGCGCCAGCCGGTTGCGTCGAGATCGTGCCGGTCGAAGGTTTTCGTCAGTTCGGCCAGCGCCGCGTCGCCGCCGTTCCGCACCTTCGCGATGATGTCGCGCACCGTGTCGGAGACATCGGCGTCGGCCTCGCGCCGGGCATTGACCAGTGCGTCGAACTGCGCGGCGAAATCCGCGCGGCTCGCATCAAGCCGCAGCATCGCGCACCTCCACCGCCGCGCGGAACGCCTCGATCATCGGCACCAGCTCGGACGCCCGCATCTTGAGCGCCGCGCGGTTGACGATCAGCCGGGCGCTGATCTGCATGATGATGCTGGTTTCGACGAGGCCGTTGGCCTTGAGCGTCGCGCCCGACGAGACGAGATCGACGATCCGCCGCGACAGGCCGAGCGAGGGCGCCAGCTCCATCGCGCCGTTCAGCTTCACGCATTCGGCCTGAATGCCGCGGGCCTCATAATGGCGGCGGGTCAGGTGCGGATATTTGGTCGCGACGCGCACATGGCTCATCGCCGCCTCGTCCTCATCGAGCGCGTCGGCGGGCTGGGCGACCGACAGGCGGCAATGGCCGATGTCGAGATCGACCGGCGCATAGATTTGCGAATAGTCGAATTCCTCGATCACGTCCGAGCCGACAATGCCGACCTGCGCCGCGCCATGGGCGACGAAGGTGGCGACATCGAACGCGCGCACGCGGATGATCGACATCCCTTCGCGGTTGGTCGCGAATCTCAGCGCGCGGCTCTTCTTGTCGTGAAACTCCGCCTCCGGCTCGATACCGGCGCGCGCCAGCAGCGGCAGCGCCTCGTCCAATATGCGCCCCTTGGGCACGGCGATGATGAGTGGAGCGGTCATGATGGCCGCGCTTTACCGGGGGCAGCGAAAAAGGGCAAGGCGAGTCGCTTTTGGTCCCTCCTCTGATATAAGATGGGGCATCGCTGCCGAAGGGAGAGTGGAAGATGCGACGCTGGAAGAAAGGATTGGCCGCCGCCGGTGTGTTGGGCGCGATCGCGCTGCTGGTGGTGCCCAAGGCGGCGACGAGCGCGCTGCCGGTCGGGGCGAAGGCGCCCGATTTCACGACGCGCGGTGCGCTCGCGGGCAAGGTCTTCACGCTCAAGCTGTCGGATCAGCTGAAGAAGGGGCCGGTGGTGCTCTATTTCTTCCCGGCCGCCTTCACCCCCGGCTGCACCGCGGAAGCGCGCGAATTCGCGGAGATGAGCGATGAGTTCAAAAAGGCGGGCGCGACCGTCATCGGCATGTCGGCGGACCCGGTGGACAAGCTCGCCAAATTCTCGGTCGAGGAATGCCGCAACAAGTTCGCCGTCGCCTCGGCCGGTCCCGCGATCATCAAGGGCTTCGACGTCGCGCTGCCGCTGAAGGCGGGGATGACCAACCGCACCTCCTATGTGATCGCGCCGACGGGCCGCATCGCCTATGTGCACAGCGCGCTGAGCTATAAGGACCATGTGAAGAACACGCTGGCGGCGGTGCAGTCGATGCGGGCGCAGTAGGTCAGACGGGGCGGGACGCTTCGTTCCCGCCCGGCCGGATCAGGCGGCGACGGCGCGCTTCGCCTTCTTGCGCTCATGCGGGTCGAGGTGGCGCTTGCGCAGGCGGATCGACTTGGGGGTCACCTCCACCATCTCGTCCTCGTCGATATAGGCGATCGCCTGTTCCAGCGTCATGCGGCGCGGCGGCGTCAGGCGGATGCCTTCGTCCTTGCCGCTGGCGCGGAAGTTGGTGAGCTGCTTCGACTTGAGCGGGTTGACCTCCAGGTCCTCCGGCTTCGCATTCTCGCCGACGATCATGCCTTCGTAGAGCGGCTCGCCCGGCGAGACGAACAGCACGCCGCGATCCTCCAGCGCGTTGAGCGCATAGGCGACCGCGTCGCCGGTGCTGTTGGAGATGAGGACGCCGTTGGGGCGGCCCTCGATCACGCCCTTATAGGGGCCGTATTTCTCGAACAGGCGGTTCATGATGCCGGTGCCGCGCGTGTCGGACAGGAATTCGCCATGATAGCCGATCAGGCCGCGCGACGGAGCGGAGAAGGTGATGCGGGTCTTGCCGCCGCCGGACTGGCGCATGTCGGTCATTTCCGCCTTGCGCAGCGCCATCTTGTCGATGACCGTGCCGGAAAATTCGTCGTCCACGTCGATGACGACCGTCTCATAGGGCTCCTCGCGACCGTTCTCGCCATCGCGGAACAGCACGCGCGGGCGGGAAATGCCGAGCTCGAAGCCCTCGCGGCGCATCGTCTCGATCAGCACGCCCAGCTGCAATTCGCCGCGCCCGGCGACCTCGAAGCTGTCCTTGTCCGCGCTCTCGGTCACGCGGATGGCGACGTTCGATTCGGCCTCGCGCATCAGGCGATCGCGGATCATGCGGCTGGTCACCTTGTCGCCTTCGCGGCCCGCCATCGGCGAATCGTTCACCGCGAACCGCATCGACAGCGTCGGCGGATCGATCGGCTGCGCCTCGATCGGCGTGGTGACGCTGAGATCGGCGATGGTGTTCGCCACCGTCGCGGTGGTGAGGCCAGCCAGCGAAATGATGTCGCCCGCATGGGCTTCCTCCACCGGCACGCGCTCCAGCCCGCGGAACGCCATGATCTTGGAGGCGCGGCCCTGCTCGATCACCTTGCCGCTCGCGTCGAGCGCGTGGATCGGCTGGTTCAGCTTCACCACGCCGGTCTGGACGCGCCCGGTCAGGATACGGCCGAGGAAATTGTCGCGGTCGAGCAGCGTCGCGAGGAAGGTGAAGGGCGCGTCCTCCTGCACCGCATGCGGCGGTGGAACGTGATCGACGATCTTCTGGAACAGCGGCGTCAGGTCGCCCTCGCGCGCGTCGATGTCGTCGCTGGCATAGCCGTTGCGGCCCGACGCGTAGAGCACCGGGAAATCGAGCTGCTCGTCATTGGCGTCGAGGCTGACGAACAGGTCGAACACCTCGTCCAGCACCTCGACCGGGCGGCCGTCGGGGCGGTCGATCTTGTTGACGACGACGATGGGCTTGAGGCCCAGCGCCAGCGCCTTGCCGGTGACGAACTTGGTCTGCGGCATCGCGCCTTCGGACGAATCGACCAGCAGGATCACCCCGTCGACCATCGAGAGGATGCGTTCCACCTCGCCGCCGAAATCGGCGTGGCCGGGCGTATCGACGATGTTGATGCGGTTGCCGCGCCATTCGACCGAGGTGCACTTGGCCAGAATCGTGATCCCGCGTTCCTTTTCGAGATCGTTGGAATCCATCGCGCGCTCTTCGACGCGCTGGTTGTCGCGAAAGGTGCCGGACTGGCGGAAAAGCTGGTCGACCAGCGTTGTCTTGCCATGATCGACGTGCGCGATGATGGCCACATTGCGGAGACTCATAGAGGTCCTGACTTGAATTTTGAGGAGAAGATTATCGCGGCGGCCCCTATAGTATTTTGCGCCGCAGCGCAACCGCCCGATTCCATGCAGTCGCGCGGTTTTTCAGGCGGGCCGGGGCGGAGCGCCCTTCGCGCGGGCGGCGGCGGAAAACAGGCTGTCATGCGCCTCGTAGCGCTCCATCGCGTCGACCAGCGCGGGCAGGGTGTCGCGGGCGATCAATATGCCCGCATGGCCGGGGCGGATGAAGCCGGTCTCGATCATGTGGCGATGAAAGCCGAGCAACTGGTCGTAAAAGCCCGCGACATTCAGCAGCCCCACCGGCTTGGCGTGATAGCCGAGCTGAGCCCAGCTGATTGCCTCCCACAGCTCGTCCATCGTGCCGACGCCGCCGGGCAGCGTCAGAAAGCCGTCGCACAGGCTGGTGAACAGCGCCTTGCGCGTGTGCATGTCCGGCACGACATGCAATTGGGTAAGGCCGCGATGGGCGGCTTCGGCCTCGACCAGCGCCTCCGGGATGACGCCGACCACCTCGCCCCCTTCCGCCAGCGCCGCGTCGGCGAGCGCGCCCATCAGGCCGAGATGCCCGCCGCCATAGATGATCGTCACGCCCCAGCGCGCCAGCTCCGCGCCGACGTCGCGCGCGGTCTGGAGGAAGATCGGGTCGGCGGGCGAGGCCGCGCCGCAATAGACGGCGATGCGCTCCATCTTCCCGCCCATCGCTGTCACGCCAGATCGTCCAGCATCAGCCGGGCGGTGATCCGCGCGCTGCCGACCACGGCGGGGATGCCCGCGCCCGGATGCGTGCCCGCGCCGACCAGATAGAGGTTGGAGATCACATCGTCGCGGTTATGCGGGCGCAGCCAGCCATTTTGCGTCAACAAGGGTTCCAGCGAGAAGGCGCTGCCCCGGAAGGCGTGGAGATCCGCCGCGAAATCGGGCGGAGCATGGTGGAAGCGGGTGACGATGCGCGCCCGGATATCGGGGATCAGGCGGCGCTCTATCTCGTCGAGGATGCGCTCGGCATAGAGCGGCCCCATCTCCGCCCAGTCGATCGGCAGCTTGCCCATATGCGGCACCGGCGCCACCGCCGTGAACACCGAGCAGCCGTCCGGCGCGAGGCCGGGGTCGGTGATTGTCGGATGGTGGAGGTAGAGCGAGAAATCCGCGCTCAGCACGCCATGCTGGAAGATGTCGGTCAGCAATTCCCGATAGCGCGGCCCGAACAGCACCATATGGTGCGGAATGCCCGGCCAGGTGCCCTTGATGCCGAAATGCACCATGAACAGGCTGGGCGACCAGCGCTTGCGGGAAAGCTTTTCCGCCTGCGCCCGGCCGCGCGGATGGTCGGCGAGCAGCGTGCCGTAGCTGTGGATCAGGTCGGCATTGCTGGCGATCGCATCCGCCTCGCCGCGCCAGCCGTCGCGCGTCACCACCGCGCTCGCCCGGTCGCCGACGGTTTCGATATGCGCAACCGGATCGCCCAGCCGCAGCGTGCCGCCGATGCGCTCGAACTGCGTCACCATCGCCGCGACCAGCCGGTTGATGCCGCCGCGCGGCCACCACAGGCCGGTGTCCTTCTCCAGCTTGTGGATGAGCGCGTAGATCGCGCTGGCGGTCATCGGATTGCCGCCGATCAGCAGCGTCTGGAACGACAGCGCCTGCCGCAGCTTCTCGTTTCCGACGAAGCCGGAGACGATCGAGTGGACGGAGCGCCACGCCTGCGACTGGATCAGCGCGGGCAGCGCGCGCGCCATCGCCCGCATGTCGAGGAAAGGCGCGCGGGCCAGATGCTGGTAGCATTCCTGCATCATCGCGCCGCTATAATCGAGGAAGCGCTCATAGCCCGGCAGGTCGCCGCTATCGAGCTTCGCGATCTCCTGCCGCAGCGTGGCGTCGTCGGCGCTGCAATCGAACTGGGTGCCGTCGGGCCAGCTCAGCCGGTAGAAGGGCGACACCGGATCGAGCGTGACGTCCTGCGCCATGTCGTGCCCGGACAGGCGCCACAGCTCGGCCAGGCAATCGGGATCGGTGACGACCGTTGGCCCGGCGTCGAAGGTGAAGCCGTCCTGCTGCCGGTATCCCGCGCAGCCGCCCGGCCGCTCCCGCGCTTCCACCACGGTAGTGGCGATGCCCGCCGATTGCAGGCGAATGGCGAGCGCCAGACCGCCGAAGCCGGAGCCGATGACGATCGCCGATTTTGTCCTGTCGGCGGCGTGGGGTGCCGGGGTCATGCGCCTTTCCGCTGCTTTGCTGTCTGCATCCGAGCCCTTATGCGCATTGGCGCCGCCGGGCACAAGACCGGGATTGGGCCGGAAACAGGCGCGGCCCCGCCAGCCGCGCATGATTGACGGGAGGATGCGGGGCTGCATAGTGCTTTGCCATGACCCGCCAGCCGCCCGAACACACCCATTATTTCGATCATGTCTATCTGCCCGAAGGGCATGACCGCAATGCGCGCCGCACCCGCTGGGTGATCGTGCTGACGGTGCTGACCATGGCGGTGGAGATCGTCGCGGGCTGGATGACCGGATCGATGGCGCTGCTGGCCGACGGCTTCCACATGGCCACCCATGCCGGGGCGCTGGGAATCGCGGCGGTCGCCTACAGCTTCGCGCGCAGGCACGCGCATGATGCGCGCTTCACCTTCGGCACCGGCAAGGTCGGGGATCTGGCGGGCTTCGCCTCCGCGCTGATGCTGGGAATCGCCTCGCTCGGCATCGCGTTCGAATCGGGCGAGCGGCTGCTGCACCCCGGCACTGTCCGGTTCGGCGAGGCGGCGCTGGTGGCGGCCATCGGCCTTGTCGTCAATCTGGTCAGCGCGTGGATGCTGATGGAGGATCATGGGCATGCGGGGCATGGCCATGGCCACGACCATGCGCACGGCCATTCCCATAACCACTACCACGCCCATGACGGCGCGTCGGACGACAGGACACGCGGCCCGCGCGACAATAATCTGCGCGCGGCCTATCTGCATGTGCTGGCCGATGCGCTGACCTCGGTCGCGGCGATCGTCGCGCTGCTGGCCGGGCGCTATCTCGGCTGGGTGTGGCTCGATCCGCTGATCGGGCTGGTCGGCGCGGTCGTCATCGCCCGCTGGGCCTGGGGGCTGATGAAGGATACCGCCGCGATCCTGCTCGACACCGCCGAGCCGGAGCTGGCGCTCGCGGTCCGGGCCATCGCCGAGGAGAAGGGCGGCACGGTCGCGGACCTGCATGTCTGGCGCGTCGGCCCGCATGCCCATGCGGCGATCGTCACCATCGCCGGGCAGGGCGGCGACACGGGGGAAATCCGCGCGGCCGTCGGCGCGCTGCGCAATATGGTGCATGTCACCGTCGAACGCTGGCCCGACTGACGGCGCCACCGCTATCTCCTCATTGCCAAGCGGGCGGGCGGCTGTATGCAGGGCGGCATGGCTAGGGACGTGACGAGGGGCATGACAGGCGAACAGGGCGGAGCGCGGCCACGGCCGGACCTCCGGCGGCGGCATTGAGCGCCGAAGCGCACCGGCGCGCGATGGCGGGCATGGCGCTGGCGATCGGCGCCTACAGCCTCTATTCGGTGGGCGATGCGGTGGTGAAGGGCGTCGCGCCCTTCTACCCCGGCACCGGCATCGCCCTGTGGCGCTATATCGTCAGCACGCTGGTTCTCGGCGTCGCCTCCTGGCGGCATGATCCGCGGACCTTCCGCAGCTTTCCCCGGCCCTGGCTCCAGATCGGGCGCGGCGGCGCGGTGGCGGTGGCGACCGCGGCCTTCTTCGTCGCGCTGGGCTTCCTGCCGCTCGCCGAGGCGACGGTCATCATGTATCTCAGCCCCATCCTCATCGTCTTCCTGTCCCGCCTGCTGCTGGGCGAGCAGGTGCCGCGCATCGCCTGGGTGGCGACGATCCTCGCCTTCGCGGGCGTCGTGGTCGTGGTCCGCCCCGATGTCGGGCATATGCAATGGGTGGCGCTGCTGCCGCTGGTCACCGCCTTCGCCATGGCCTCGTTCGTCATCATGAACCGCGTGGCGGCCGGGTCCGGCGACATTCTGCACACCCAGTTCCTGATCTCGCTGTCGGCGCTGGTTGTCTCCTCGGCGATCGCGCTGGGCGGCCACCTGACCGGGGTGGAAAGGCTGCATCTCTCGCTGCCCTCGCCGCTGGTGCTGCTGGGCTGCGCGGCGGTCGCCTTCACCGCGACGAGCGCCCATGCGCTCATCATCATGGCGACGGACCGGATTTCCGCCGGGCAGATCGCGCCGTTCACCTATGTGCAGCTGCTGGGCGCGGTGGTGCTGGGCACGCTGTTCTTCGGCGACTGGCCGGACGGGATGACCCTGCTCGGCGCGCTGCTGATCGTCGCGGCGGGCCTGATGACCTGGCAGGCGCAGCGCCGGGCGCTGTCCCGTGCGCACTGCGGCGATGACGACGGGGCGTCGACAATAGGGCTTCCCTGACGGCGCGCGCCGCGCTATCCTTGCCGCCTACCACCGGGGAGCCATGTGGCTGAGAGGTGCGGGTAACGCCGCACGACCCGCTGAACCTGAAACCGCTAATACGGTCGGAGGGAGTGGACGGGCGCGCGGGCCGATGGGGCCATGGCGCATCAGGTCTCCCTCCATCGTGGGAAGGAGAGGCTGCGATGGTTGAAGCACCCGCATGGTCCGCCCTGTTTCTCGGACTGTTCCTGTTCGTCTGCTCTTTCGGCGAACTGCGCCGCCCCGGCCTGTGGCGCGGGATGATCGAGGAGATCGGCGCATCTCCCGCGCTCCAGATGCTGACCGGCCTCATCGAATTGACGATGGGCATCGCCGTCTATCTCTGCAACCGCGCGGCGCCCGCGCCTGCATCCGGACCGCCGGACTGGCTGGCGGTGCTGATGATGGTGCTGGGCGGCTTCATGATCATCGAGGCGCTGGTCATCACCGCCTTTACCGACCGGCTGCTGCCGCTGTGGCGCTGCGCGCTGGGCACTGGCGCGCGCGGCTGGGCGCTCGTCGGCCTGATCGCGGGCGCGGCGCTGATCGCGGCCGGCCTCGTCCGTTTCCTGTAATCCCCCTGAGAATGAAGGAATTTCCATGGCAGACAGCCCCGCAGCGCCCTTGATCGGCGTGACCACCGGCCCCATTCGCGGCAGCCGCAAGATCCATGTCGCCGCCAAATCGGGCAGCGGCATCCGCGTCGCGATGCGCGAGATCGACCTCGAACCGTCGAGCGGCGAGCCGCCGGTGCGGGTCTATGACACCTCCGGCCCCTATACCGATCCGGCGGCGGCGATCGACATCGATGCGGGCCTGCCGCCGCTGCGTCGCGACTGGATCCTCGCGCGCGGCGATGTGGAGGCCTATGACGGGCGGGCGGTGCGGCCGGAGGATAACGGGCAGCTCGGCCCGGATCGCAGCGGCGGCGTCCAGCCCTTCCCCCACGTCGTGAAGCGCCCGCTGCGCGCGAAGGCGGGGGGCAACGTCACCCAGATGCATTATGCGCGCCGGGGCATCATCACGCCGGAGATGGAATATGTCGCCGAGCGCGAGAATCTGGGGCGCGAGCGGCTGGCCGACTATGTCCGCGACGGCAATGACTGGGGCGCGGCCATTCCCGATTATGTGACGCCCGAATTCGTGCGCGACGAGGTGGCGCGCGGGCGGGCGATCATCCCCAGCAACATCAACCACCCCGAATCCGAGCCGATGGCGATCGGCCGCAATTTCCTCGTCAAGATCAACGCCAATATCGGCAATTCGGCGGTCGCCAGCGACGTCGCGAGCGAGGTCGACAAGATGGTCTGGTCGATCCGCTGGGGCGCGGACACGGTGATGGACCTCTCGACCGGGCGCAATATCCATGACACGCGCGAATGGATCATCCGCAACTCGCCCGTCCCCATCGGTACGGTGCCGATCTATCAGGCGCTGGAGAAGGTCGGCGGCATCGCCGAGGAGCTGACGTGGGAGATTTTCCGCGACACGCTGATCGAGCAGGCCGAGCAGGGCGTCGATTATTTCACCATCCATGCGGGCGTGCGCCTGCCCTTCGTGCCGCTGGCGGCGAAGCGGGTGACGGGCATCGTCTCGCGCGGCGGGTCGATCATGGCGAAATGGTGCCTCGCCCATCATCGCGAAAGCTTCCTCTACGAGCATTTCGACGAGATCAGCGAGATCATGCGCGCCTATGACATCGCCTATTCGCTGGGCGACGGTCTGCGTCCCGGCTCGATCGCCGACGCCAATGACGAGGCGCAGTTCGCCGAGCTCTATACGCTGGGCGAGCTGACGAAACGGGCCTGGGCGCAGGACGTGCAGGTGATGATCGAGGGGCCGGGGCATGTGCCCATGCACAAGATCAAGGAGAATATGGACCGCCAGCTCGAAGCCTGCGGCGAGGCGCCCTTCTACACGCTGGGGCCGCTCACCACCGATATCGCGCCGGGGTACGACCATATCACCTCGGCGATCGGCGCGGCGCAGATCGGCTGGTTCGGCACGGCGATGCTCTGCTATGTGACGCCCAAGGAGCATCTGGGCCTGCCCGACCGCAACGACGTGAAGGTCGGCGTCGTCACCTACAAGCTGGCGGCGCATGCGGCGGACCTCGCCAAGGGGCACCCGGCGGCGCGGGTGCGCGACGACGCGCTGTCCCGCGCGCGGTTCGAGTTCCGCTGGCGCGACCAGTTCAACCTGTCGCTCGACCCGGACACGGCCGAGGAATATCACGACCAGACGCTGCCCGCCGAGGGCGCCAAGACCGCCCATTTCTGCTCCATGTGCGGCCCCAAATTCTGCTCGATGAAGATTACCCAGGAGGTGCGCGAGTTCGCCGCGCGGCAGAACCAGCCCGCCGGGGCTTTCATCGCGGCGGAGGAAGCCGAGAAGGGCATGGCGGCGATGAGCGAGAAATTCCGCGAGCAGGGCGGGGAGGTTTACATTCCCGCGGCGGAATAGGATGATGCCGCACCGGACAAGGGAAGGAGGATCATGACAATCAGGATGTTCACCCCGGCGGCGCTGGCCGCCATGCTGGCGCTGGCGGCTTGCGGCGGAGACAGGGGCGCGGAAAATGCCGCGTCGAATATGACCAATGCGGCGGACAATGCGCAGGCGGCCGCCGACAATGCCATGGCCGCCGCCAACGCGGCCAATGCCGCCGCTGCCGCATCCGGCCTGTCGCGCTATGTCGGGAAATATCCGTTCGACAAGGTGGGCGGCCACAGCTGGAACGACGATCCGGCGGTCGTCTCGGCGGTGACGGCGGCGGTCGGCGACGCGAAGGTGCGTCAGCTGGTGCTCGAAGCCGAGGGGCCGTCCTCCCCCATAGTCGAGAAGGACGGCAGGGTCTTGTCCTGGGCGTGCGAGGCGCATAATTGCGGGCCGCATAACTGGACGACGATGATCGATGCCGTCAGCGGCGCGGCCGAGATCTGCTACGTCAATGAGGAAGCCGCCCCCGGCAAGACCCGCTGGTTCAAGGGCGGCAAGGAAGAGGTGCGGACCGCGCCCTGCCCCAAGGCGGAGTAGGAGCCTCAGGCCAGCGCCGGGCCGTGGTGCAGGGCGGACGTCCTGTCCCGCTGGGCTTGCGCCCGGATGGGCCTGGCCTGATGGTGCTGCCATGCCTTTTCGTGGAAGAAGAAGGCGACCGCGTTGATGCAGGGTTCGACCAGCGCAATGCCGCTCGCGATCCCGACCGACCCGGTGAGCGCATAGGCGACCGAGAATCCGACCGTCAGGTGGACGGAAAGATAGGTCAGCGTCTTGAGCAGGTCGGTAGACATGGCCGGAAATTCCTGTTGATCGGCGATGATCGGTACAGGACGTGTTTAGGAATCGTTCGCAAATTCATCCAGCCGATTATTTCTGTCACATTGATCGGCATGGCCGATTTGTTCGGGCGGATGGCGTAGCGGTGCCCTCCGCCCGGAAAAGAATCAGTCCTTCAGCTCATAGTCGAGCGAGATTTCGCAGTTGAGCAGCTTGCTGATCGGGCAGCCGGCCTTGGCGCCGGAGGCGAGCGAGGCGAACGTCTCCTCGTCGATGCCCGGCACGCGGGCGGTCAGCTTCAGGTCGGACCGGGTGACGGTGAAGCTGTCCCCATCCTTTTCCAGCGTCACCCGCGCCTCGGTATCGAGCTGGCCGTCGCTGTGCCCGGCCCCGGCCAGCGCGAAGGACAGCGCCATGGTGAAGCAGGCGGCGTGGGCGGCGGCGATCAGCTCTTCCGGGTTGGTGCCGGGCTCGCCCTCGAAGCGCGTGCCGAAGCCATAGGGCTGGGCGTCGAGTACGCCGGATTTGGTCCAGATATGGCCCTTCCCGTCCTTGCCGAGGCCCTCGTAACGGGCGGATGCGCTATTGGTGGTCATGATCCAGTCTCCTGTGATGAAGCCGAGGGGCGCCGGGCGCGTTTCGGCGCCGGCGTGCCCAACACAATGCAGAAGGCCGGACGCGCTGCCGTAAAGGGGATGCAAGCCGCGCGATCAGTCGACGACCGGCCATTGCCGTCATTCCATCGCGGAGGCCGCGACTCAGCCCAGCCGACTCAGCGTGGCCGGATCGCGCTCCCCCGCGTGGAAGCCCTCCAGCATCGCCACAAAGGGGGCGGGGTCAAGGCCTTCTTCCCGCGCGGCCCGTTCGAACAGGGTCATCGACGAGCGCAGCTTCATCGCGTCGACGCCGCCGAATATCGCCTCCGCCGTGCGACTGTCTTGCCAGGGCAGCACGGCCTCCACCGCCTCGCGGAGCCGCGCGCCGAGCAGCGGATGGCGCAGCCAGGCGCGCGCCTCGGCCAGATCGGCGATCGCATAATGGCGCGCGGTCGCGCTGTGGCCCAGCCCGGCGATCTGCGGAAAGACGAACCACATCCAATGGCTCCGCTTGTGCCCCTCACGCAATTCCGCCAGCACGCGATCCCAACATTGCTGCTGGGCGACGACGAAGCGGGACAGGTCGGGGGCGAAGGCCATGACGGCATCATCGCCGAATGGTGTTGGAGGTCAATGGCTTGCAGCGGGCGGCTTGCAGGTAGAGGCATACCTTAGCCTTTACCGTCACCCTGAACTCGTTTCAGGGTCCATTTCACCGGATTGAGCGGAGGAGCGTGGGGCTTGATGGATGCTGAAACAAGTTCAGCATGACGATTGGACTATATCGCAAAGCCACCCAAACCGCCCTCTACCACGGCCCCCGGATCGCGAGGGTCTTGCCGGGGCGGTAGAGGTTGACGAACAGCGTCGACCCGTCGGGCGAGAAGCAGGCCCCGGCCAGCTCCGTCTGGGTGCGCAGCCGGGCCAGCGTGTAGAGCAGGCCGTCGGGCGTCACGCCGCGCAGATGATTGTCGACCACGGAGGTATATTGATCCTCGCAGACGATCAGATGGCCATTGGGGGCGACGGTCAGATTGTCGCCATAGTTGAACATCGTCCTGTCCTGCGATTCGATGAAGATCTGGAGCGTGCCGGGCGCATCCGCCTCGCCCGCCTGTCCTTCCGCCGGGGAGGGGCGATAGCGCATGATCTGGCCGAGGCCCGCCTTGCCGCCGCTGGTGCAGCAGAAATAGAATTCCCCCTGCCCGAACCAGATGCCCTCGCCGCGCGCGAAGATCGCCGCGCCCGCCTTCGCTCCGCGCAGGCGCAGGTCGTCGTCCGGGCTGTCCACCCCGTCCAGATCAATCCAGCGCGCGGTGGCCCAGGTGCCGGGGGTGAAATCGAGCGTGCCCCAGTTGCGCGTGTCGGCGGGCGCGCCGGTCAGCGCCAGCGCCTGCAACCGGCCACCCTTTGCCAGCGCCCCGCGCTCGGCGGGCAGGAAGCGGTAGAGCAGGCTGTCGTCGCGATCCTCGGTCAGGTAGACGATGCCGGTCGCGGGGTCGACGCAGGCGGCCTCATGATTGAAGCGGCCCATCGCGCGCAGCGGCTCCGGCCGGGCGAGGCCGCGATGGGCGACGGGCACCTCGAACACCCAGCCATGATCCTGCGACAGGCCGTCCTGTCCGGCGCGGCTCACATCCTCCTCGCAGCTGAGCCAGCTGCCCCATGGGGTGACGCCGCCCGCGCAATTGCGGATGGTGCCCGCGAGGCTGAGATACTGATCCTCGACCGCGAGGCTCTTCGCATCGAGCACGATGGTCGAGGTGCCGCCCGGCAGCGCGGCGCCGCTGCCAAGCCGGTCATAGGCCTCGCCCGTCCGCAAGCCCGCCTTGCCCGCCGCGCCGTCCTTCAGCGATTCGGGGCGCAATTCATGGTTGCGGACCAATGCGATGCGGCGGTCGTCCAGCCGGAAGCAGCCCATGCCGTCGCAATTGTCCGGCACGACGAGGCCGTCGTTCATCCGGTCGCCATGGGCGGAAATCACCCGGTAGGAAAAGCCGCGCGGCAGGTCGAGCAGGCCATCGGGGTCGGCCTGCAACGGGCCGTAGCCGCTCGCCGTCGCCTTGGCGGCGGACGCGCCCTTATGGCCCAGCGCGTGGATGGTGCCGGCGTAGAGCGCCATGCCGCCAAAGGCGATGCCGGTCAGCCCGAAGGCGACCTGTCTGCGGTTGTAATTGCTCGTCATCGCCGCGCGCCTAGCCCGGTTGCGTTACAGAAATGCGTCACGCCGGGCCGCGCCCCGCTTCCGCCGCGGCCTGCGCGAACCACGGGATCATCCGGGCGATCGCCTCCTCCACCTCGGCGGTCGAGACGGCGAAGCTGAAGCGCATGTGGCGATGGCCCTCCACCGGATCGAAATCGATGCCGGGCGCGGTGACGACGCCGGTGTCCTCCAGCAGCGCGCGGCAGAAGGACAGGCTGTCGCGCGTCAGATGGCCGATGTCGGCATAGATGTAGAAGGCCCCGTCCGGCGGCGCGATGCGGGTGAGGCCGAGCCGGGGCAGCGCGTCGAGCATCAGCTCCCGGTTGCGGCGATAGCTGGCGACATGCCCCTCCAGCTCCTCCGCGCAGTCGAACGCGGCGAGTGCGGCATGCTGGGCGAGCGAGGGCGGCGTCAGGAACAGATTGCCCATCAGCGCGCGGGCATTGGGGATCAGCGCGTCGGGCACGATCACCCAGCCCAGCCGCCACCCGGCCATGCTGTAATATTTGGAAAAGCTGTTGATGACGATCGCCTCCTCATCCAGCAACAGCGCGGTCGGCAGCGGCCCGACATAGCTGAGGCCGTGATAGATCTCGTCCGAGATGACGCGGATGGCCTGGTCCCGGCACAGGCGCAGCATCGCGGCAAGCTCTTCGGGCGGGATCACCGATCCGGTCGGGTTGGCCGGGCTGGCGAGGATGAGGCCATCGGGCGCCGGGTCGATCGCGGCGATCATCGCGGCGGACGGCTGGTAATGGGTGTCCGGCCCGCAGGGCAGCTCGACCGGCTCCATATGCAGCGCGCGGGTGACGTTGCGATAGGCGACATAGCCCGGCCGCGCCATCGCGACGCGCGCGCCGGGATCGAACAGGCAATGCAGCGCGACGACCAGCGCGGGCGAGGCGCCGCAGGTCAGGAAGATGCGTTCCGGGTCCACGCTTACGCCATGGCTTTCCGCATAGTGGCGGGCGATGCGCTCCTTCAGCGGCTGGCTTTCCCAATAGCCCATGCCGTCGCTGTCGAGCACCTGATGGGCGCGGGCGATGGCGGCGGCGGGCGCGCCGGTCGAGGGCTGGCCGAACTCCATATGGATGATGGAGCGGCCCTGCTGCTTCAGCTCATGGGCGCGGCGGCTGATCGAAATGGCGTAAAAGGGCGCGACGGGAACAGGCATGGATGCGCCCTTAGCCTATAGCGCCGGGCCGCGCCATGGGGAGACGATCGGGCGGGCGCGTGCGGGGTGTCGATGGTCGCTTTGCCGCAGGGGCGCGGAGGGCGGCGTGGGCGACTTGCGGATCGATGCGGACATGGCGGCTATAGGGTGGGGGGCGGGCCTTCGCCTATACCGTCACCCCAGCGAAGGCTGGGGTCGCAGGCCTTGTCGCGCGCCGCCTCATGAGATGCCAGCCTTCGCTGGGGTGACGATGAAGGCGGAGGTCAGCTATTGCCCGTTACCGGCCGCAACGAACCCCGAAAGGAAGAGGGACGCCGGACCACCCGGCATCCCTTCCTCCATCCGTTCAGGCGTCCTTGCCGCCCGGCGTGTGCACGCCCGGCAGCGGCGGCACCGGTTGGGGCGGGGTGTCGGCGTCGTCCTCGTGCACGTCGATGATGCCGCGGCCCACATGGCTGCGGTTGCGGCTGTAGAGGAAATAGACGGCGAGGCCGATGATCGCCCAGCCGAGGAACAGCATCTTGCTCTTCTGGTCGAGGCTGAAGAACAGATAGAGGCAGCCCGCGATCGACAGCGGCGCGACCAGCAGGATGGCGGGGGTGCGGAACGGGCGCAGCCGGGTCGGGTCGGTCCGGCGCAGCGCCAGCACGGCGACCGACACCGCCATGAACGCGAACAGCGTGCCGGAGTTGGAGATGTTCGCCAGCTGCCCGACCGGGAAGAAGGCGGAGAACAGCGCGACGAACAGGCCGGTCAGCAGCGTGATGACATGCGGCGTGTTGTAGCGCGGATGCACCTTCGAGAAGAGTTGCGGCAGCAGGCCGTCGCGGCTCATCACGAAGAAGATGCGGGTCTGGCCGAACATCATCATCAGGATGACCGAGGGCAGCGCGAGAATGGCGGCAAGCCCGACGAGGTTGCCGATCTGCGGCCAGCCGATCTGGCGCAGCGTCCAGGCCAGCGCCTCCTTGGAGCAGACAACCGCCTGGTCGGCGATCGCGCTGCACTGGGCGGCGAGTTCGCGGCTGCCCGGCTCCAGCGCCTCGCCATGGGTCCCGAATTGTGGTTGCGCGCCGACCGTGCCGATCACGCCCGCCGAGACGAGCAGATAGAAGACGGTGCAGATGCCGAGGCTGCCGATCAGGCCGATCGGCATGTTGCGCTGCGGGTTCTTGGTCTCCTCCGCCGCCGTCGACACCGCGTCGAAGCCGACATAGGCGAAGAAGATGGAGGCCGCCGCCGCCGAAATGCCGCCGAAGCCCAGCGGCGCGAACGGATCGAACTGCTTCATGTTCAGCACCGGCACGGACAGCGCGATGAAGGCGAGCAGCGCGACGATCTTGATCGCCACCAGCACCGCGTTCACGGTCGCGCTTTCCTTGGTGCCGCGCACCAGCAGCAGCGTGACCAGCCCGGCGATCACCATCGCCGGCAGGTTGATGAGGCCGCCGTCGAACGGCCCGCGCGTCCAGGCGTCCGATATGTCGGTGCCCAGCGCATGTTCGAGATAGCCGATCATATAGCCCGACCAGCCGACCGAGACGGCGCCTGCCGCCACCGCATATTCGAGGATCAGCGCCCAGCCGACCATCCACGCGATCAACTCGCCCATCACCGCATAGCTGTAGGTATAGGCGGAGCCGGACACCGGCACCATCGACGCCATTTCGGCATAGCAGAGCGCGGCCACAGCGCAGACGAAACCGGCGATGACAAAGCTGATCATCATGCCGGGTCCGGCCTTTTGCGCGGCCTCGGCGGTGAGCACGAAAATGCCGGTGCCGATCACCGCGCCGATGCCCAGCATGGTGAGCTGGAACGCGCCGAGCGATCGGTGCAGGGATTTCTTTTCCGCCGTCGCCAATATGGCGTCCAGCGGTTTGATACGACCGAAGATCATGCGGATGGCCCCTTTATTCCCATGAAGCGCGTCTGAACAGAGCGCCGTTATGGAGAGGGGAGACTATAGGCTAATACGCGATGCGCAAGGGGCCGTCGAACGGATCAGCGCGTCAGCATCGGGCCGAGCGGGTGCCCGGCGAAGAGATGGACGTGCAGATGCGGCACTTCCTGCCCGCCATGCCCGCCGATATTGGCGAGCAGGCGATAGCCCGGCTCGACAAGGCCATGGTCGCGCGCGATCCGCCCGACGGCGCGCACGAACCCGGCGATTTCCGCGTCGGAGGCGCGGGCGGAAAAATCGTCCCAGCTGACATAGCGGCCCTTGGGCACGACGAGGATATGGGTGGGCGCCTGCGGGTTGATGTCGTGGAAGGCGAAGGCCCACTCATCCTCATGGACCTTGCTGCACGGAATCTCGCCGCGCAGGATCTTCGCGAAGATATTGTCGTCGTCATAGGGAAGGGTGGCGTCTATCGGCATCGGTCTTTCTCCGCGTCTATTCCTTGGGGCGGCTGGCCTTTTCGGCGAGGCCCGAAACGCCCTCGCGCCGGTCCAGCTCCGCGCGGATATCGTCGAGCGACAGGCCCATGTCAGCCAGCAGCACGGTGAGGTGGAAGAGCAGGTCCGCCCCTTCCTTGACCGCTTCCGCCTTGTCGTCGGCAATCGCCGCGATAACCAGCTCGACCGCTTCCTCGCCCACCTTCTGCGCGATTTTGGCGCGGCCGCGCGCCGTCAGCTTCGCGACATAGGAAGAGCCGGGGTCGGCCGTGCGGCGGTCCTTTATGGTCTGTTCGAGGCGGTCGAGGCTGTCGCGCATAGTGGGTCTTTCTTCGCGCCCCAGGGAACGCAGGTCAAGTCAGAGGATCGGCGTGCGCACCGGGATGCCGGCGGCGGCCAGCGCGGCATGCGCCTCGCCGATGCTGTGCTGGCCGAAATGGAAGATCGAGGCGGCGAGCACGGCGCTGGCATGGCCTTGGCGAACGCCTTCGACCAGATGGTCGAGCGTGCCGACGCCGCCGCTGGCGATCACCGGCACGGTCACGGCATCGGCGATCGCGCGGGTCAGCGCGAGGTCATAGCCGCGCTTGGTGCCGTCGCCGTCCATCGAGGTGACGAGCAGCTCGCCCGCGCCCAACTGCGCGAGTCGCGCCGCATGCTCCAGCGCGTCGATGCCGGTCGCGCGCCTGCCGCCATGGGTGAAGATTTCCCAGCGCGGATTGCCCTGCGCATCCGGCTCCACCCGGCGCGCATCGACGCTGGCGACGATGCACTGGCTGCCGAAGCGGTCGGCGATGTCGGCGACCACTTCGGGGCGGGAGACGGCGGCGCTGTTCACCGCCACCTTGTCCGCGCCCGCGAGCAGCAGCGCGCGCGCATCCTCGGCGCTGCGCACGCCGCCGCCGACGGTAACGGGCATGAAGCACACCTCCGCCGTGCGCCGCACCACGTCGATGATGGTGCCGCGCGCCTCATGGCTCGCCGTAATGTCGAGGAAGCAGAGTTCGTCCGCGCCCGCCGCGTCATAGAGCTTCGCCTGCTCGACCGGATCGCCCGCGTCGCGCAACTCGACGAAGTTGACGCCCTTCACCACGCGGCCATTGGCGACGTCGAGGCAGGGAATGACGCGGGTGCGGACGGTCATTCCTGACCTCGCTCGCGCTCGGGGGCCGCACCGGCCCACACCCCCACCCGGCCGCCCGCCAGCTTATCGGAATGAACGGCCGGCTGGGGGTGCGGACCGGTGCTGTATGCGCTGGGATACCTCATTTCGAACTCTTCACTCCGCCGCCGCGACGGCGAGCGCGGCCGCGAGGTCGAGGCGCCCGTCATAAAGCGCGCGCCCCGTAATGACGCCCTCGATCCCGTCCTGCGCATGCAACGCCAGCACGCGAATGTCGGAAATGCCCGCGACGCCGCCGCTGGCGATCACCGGGATCGACACGGAGCGGGCGAGGTCCACCGTCGCCGCGACGTTGCAGCCCTTGAGCAGGCCGTCGCGGCCTACGTCCGTGAACAGCAGCGCGGCGACGCCCGCATCCTCGAAGCGGCGGGCGAGGTCGATGACTTCCATGTCGCTCTTTTCCGCCCAGCCGTCGGTCGCGACCATGCCGTCGCGCGCATCGACCGCGACGACGATGCCGCCGGGGAAGTCGCGCGCCGCGCCCTTGACGAACTCCGGGTCTTTCAGCGCCGCCGTGCCGATGACGAGGCGCGAGACGCCGAGGTCGAACCAGCGCTCGACCGCATCCCGGTTGCGAATGCCGCCGCCCAGCTGGACGTGGCCGGGGAAGGTGCGCACGATGCTTTCCACCGCCGCGCCGTTCACCGCCTTGCCCGCGAAGCTGCCGTCGAGGTCGACCACATGCAGATGCTGCGCGCCCGCATTCGCGAACAGGGTCGCCTGCGCCGCCGGATCGTCGCCATAGACGGTGGCGCGCTCCATGTCGCCCTCGGCGAGGCGCACGACCTGTCCGCCCTTGAGGTCGATGGCCGGGAAAACGATGATGCTCATGGGGCGATGCTCATGGGTCAGGGCTTCCAGTCGAGAAAGCGGGAGAGGAAGGAAAGGCCGTAGCGCTGGCTCTTTTCCGGGTGGAACTGCACGCCGATGATCGAATCGCGCGCGACGGCGGCGACCAGCGGCCCGCCATGGTCGGTGGTCGCGACGACATGCGCCGGGTCGGCGGCATCGAAATGATAGCTGTGGAGGAAATAGGCCTCGCCTTCCTCGATCAGCGGATGCGGCGTCGCCGGGGTCACGCTGTTCCAGCCCATGTGCGGGATCTTGATCGCCGGGTCGGCGCGCTCGATCTTGCGCACGGTGCCGGGCACCCAGCCCAGCCCCTGATGCCGCCCGAACTCCTCGCCCGCATCGGCCAGCAGCTGCATGCCGACGCAGATGCCGAGAAAGGGCACGCCGCGCGCCTGCACCGCCTCGGCCATCGCGTCGATCACGCCGGGCAGCGCGGCAAGGCCGTCGCGGCAGGCCCCGAAGGAGCCGACGCCGGGCAGGACGATGCGGTCGGCCCTCGCCACCACATCGGGATCGGCGGTCAGCTCGACCGTTTGCGCCCCGGCCTTGACCAGCGCATTATGCACCGAATGGAGATTGCCCGCGCCATAATCGATCAGGGCGATGCTCATTCCGCGTCTTTGCTCCCCAACACGCCCTTGGTCGAGGGGATGCTGTCCGCCTTGCGCGGGTCGATCTCCACCGCCTGCCGCAGCGCGCGGGCGAGGCCCTTGAACAGGCTCTCGACGATGTGGTGGTTGTTCTGGCCGTAGAGGCATTCGGCGTGCAGCGTGATGCCCGCCGCCACCGCGAAGCTGTGGAACCAGTGCTCGAACAGCTCGGTGTCCATCGCGCCGAGGCGGGGCTGGGTGAACTCCGCCTTCCACACGAGGAAGGGCCGCCCGGAAATGTCGAGCGCGACGCGGGACAGCGTCTCATCCATCGGCGAATAGGCGGTGCCGTAGCGGGTGATGCCGCGCTTGTCGCCCAGCGCCTTCTTCAGCGCCTCGCCGATCGCGATGCCGGTGTCCTCGGTGGTGTGGTGCTGGTCGATATGCAGGTCGCCTTCCGCCTTCACCACAAGGTCGATCAGCGAATGGCGCGACAGCTGCTCCAGCATATGGTCGAGGAACCCGATGCCGGTCGAGACGTCATAGGTGCCCGTCCCGTCGAGATTGAGGGAAACAAGGACCGAGGTCTCCCCGGTCGTCCGCTGGATTTCGGCTGTGCGCATGGCCCCCCTATAGCGCGCTTTCGCGACCGTGCAATCATTTGCCTCATGCCCCGCACGGGATGGGCGGGCGCATTTTCCCGACCGCCAAAAGGGTTGACCACGATCATGCCTGCGTTAGGAAAGGGGCATGAGCGACGACCTGCCCGAAAGCCTGATTCCCTATGACGAGATCGTGCAGGAAGCGCTGCGCGCCGTCGTCGGCCGCGTGCTGGGGCAGGTGGAGCGGACCGGCGGCCTGCCGGGCGACCATCATTTCTACATCACCTTCAAGACGCAGGGACCGGGCGTGGACATTCCCCGCCAGCTGGTGGAGCGCTTCCCGGACGAGATGACCATCGTCCTCCAGAACAAATTCTGGGACCTGAAGGTCTATGACAGCTATTTCCAGGTCAGCCTGACCTTCAACCAGATCCCGGCGCAGCTGACCATTCCGTTCGGCGCGATCACCGCCTTCGTCGATCCGGCGGTCAATTTCGCGCTGCAATTCCAGGCGCAGGAAAGCGACCTCGCCCCCGGTGGGCATGAGGCGCCGGAAAACGACCCGGCATCCGCCGCGACGGTGGAAGCGGTGGCGGAGGACGGCTCCAACGTCGTCACCGTGGATTTCGGAAAGCGCAAATAAGGGGGCGTCCCCGATGTGGAACAAGAAGGCCCGGCCGACTGTTGGCACCATGGCAGATGAAAAACGGAGCCATGCCGCCATGTTGGGAAAAGTCTTTGCGGGGTTTGTCGGCGCGCGGGTCGCCGAGACGTCCGGGAAATCGGGCCTGCTGGGCGCCGCGACCGGACTGGTGAT
The DNA here is from genome assembly GCF_014196495.1 of Sphingobium jiangsuense. GTDB lineage: Bacteria > Pseudomonadota > Alphaproteobacteria > Sphingomonadales > Sphingomonadaceae > Sphingobium > Sphingobium jiangsuense. The sequence continues at coordinate 391,320 of NZ_JACIDT010000001.1, read as the reverse complement.
CAGCCGCGTGGCGCGGCGCTCGCCGGTCGGCGCGCTGGTGATCGGCGGGGCATGGCTGGGCCACAAGCTCTACAAGCGCGGCCAGGAACGCGCGTTCGACAAGGCCGCCCGCGATGCGAAGCGGGTCGGGCCCGCGCCCGCGCAGCCGGCCGAGCCCGCGCCGCCGCCCGCCTCGGCCCAGTCCGTTCCGGTGACGCCGCCGACCACGGGAAGCGGCCAGGGCAACAGCGGACGGAGCTGACCGCAGGCTACAGCGCCGATTGCCAGTGGCGCACCGCCTCCACCGGCCAGCTCAGCATCAGCACGTTGAGCGTCAGATTGTCGCGGATCATCAGCAGCGTGAACAGCTCCATCGCGATCGCGAGCGCCACCGTCAGCCTCACCGGCATCCGCGCGGCGAAGGCGAAGCCCAGCATCATCATGCCGATGTCGCTCAGCGAGTTGAGCACCGAATCGCCGGTATAGCCCAGCGCGATCGTCGCGGTGCGGTAGCGGTCGATGATGATCGGCGAATTTTCGAGGATCTCCCACGCCGCCTCGATCAACACCGCGACCGCGAGGCGGCTTTCGACGCGCAGCCATTGCCGCAGCAACAGCCATGTCAGCGCGTAGAAGAGGAAGCCGTGGATGATGTGGCTGAAGCTGTACCAGTCGGCCAGATGCTGGCTGTTGCCCGCCGAATTGACCGCGCCTTCCCACAGCTTCACCGTGTCGCAGGTGCAGATCGGCGGGCGGCCCATCGCGAGCAACAGCGTCGCCGTGCCGAGCAGCAGGAAGACGATCAGGAGGGCGGCGCGCCGGCGGCTCTTTGTGAATCGGGCCATGGTTTCGGCTCACTGGGATATTGACGTTCGTTTTCGTCCGCGTCACTAGCAGGCATGGCTGCATCCAACCAGAATGATCCGCACGGCTTCCGGCGCCGGGGCCTGCTTTTCGTGCTGTCCTCGCCTTCGGGCGCGGGCAAGTCCACCATTTCGCGCATGCTGCTGGCCGAGGATCCGGGCCTGCGCATGTCGGTTTCCGCGACGACCCGGCCGATCCGGCCCGGCGAGGTGGACGGGCGCGACTATCATTTCGTCGACCTCGCCAAATTCCGCGAGATGACCGCGAACAACGAATTTCTCGAATGGGCGCATGTGTTCGACAACCGCTACGGCACGCCGCGCGCGCCGGTGGAGGAGATGCTGAAGGCCGGGTGCGACGTGCTGTTCGACATCGACTGGCAGGGCGCGCAGCAGCTGTACCAGATCGCCGGGGGCGACGTGGTGCGGGTATTCATCCTGCCGCCGTCCATCGCCGAGCTGGAACGCCGCCTGCGCGCGCGGGGCACCGACAGCGAGGAAGTGATCGCCGGGCGCATGAGCCGCGCCGCGAACGAGATTTCGCACTGGGACGGCTATGATTATGTGCTGGTCAACGACGATGCGCAGGCCTGCTTCGAGCAGGTGCATTCGATCCTGCGCGCCGAACGGCTGAAGCGCAGCCGCCAGACCGGCCTGATCGGCTTCATCCGCGGCCTCCAGAAACGCGCCGAGGGGCTGGAATAGGACTCAGAGCATGATCCTCTTCAACTGAAGCGGATCATGCTCTGATTGTCTTTTGTTTTCCGCATTTTAGCTACGCTGAACTTCGTTTCCGAACCGTCAGGTGGTTCACCGGACTTGAAAATGCTCTAGCCGCCGATTCGGGTCCATATCTGCGACTTGCAGCCGACCCGGCCGACGAGGCAGCCCTTGCCCTCCAGATGATTGGCGTCCTTCACGCTGATCGTGCCAGAAAAGGTCTTGCCGATATCGGGCACATAGACCTTGCCGCGCCATACCTCCGGCCGTTCCTGCCGGAAATCGCGGAACAGGGTGGAGCCGACCAGCGGCGCGTCGCTGCCCCTGGCGGCATCGGCCTTCGCCTTGTCGCTGGCCCAGACGACGACCCCGCACATGGTCTTGCCGCACGGTTGCGCGCGCACATGGACGCTGTTCTTCGGGTTGCGCCATGTGCCGAAGGAGCGGTGATCCGCCGCTCCGGCCGGGATGGCCGCCGCGCATGCCGTCGACAGCGCCAGCGCGGAAAGAATGGGCCTTTTCATCGATCGCCTCCTGCCGGGGAATCTTCGCGGGCCGACCATAGCCGCCCGTCCGCGCCCTGTCAGGCTTCCTCGCGAACCAGCGCGGCGAAACGGGCGGCGTTGGTGAAATCCCGGTGACGGCGCGCGCGGCGGACCAGCGCCTCGTCATCGTCGCCCCACTGCTCGGCCTGCCACAGCTCGTCCAGCTCCGCCGCCTGCCACAATAGGGACAGGTCGAACGCGGCTTCGGCGGCGGCGAGGCCGATCACCAGCGATCCGGGGATGCCGACCAGCGGCGACAGCGGCGCGAGCAGGAAGGGCGGGTGGGCGGCGGTGACCGCGCGCAGCCGCGCTAGCGTCGCCTCCGGCTGGGCGACGTGCAGCACGCCCTGCGTCACCGCGAAGGTCACCTCATAGCGCACGGCCGCCCAGTCGAGCAGCGGCTGCCATTGCGCCGCCTGCCGCTCGACCAGCTCGGCCGGGCCATCAGCGCGATAGCAGAGCAGATCGCTTTCGCTATAGACGGAGACGGTCGCCGCGAAGGCGGCGGGATCGGGCGCGATCTGGTCTATCGCCGCATTGGCGAGGCCGGTCAGCGCCATCGAGGCCGGGTCGATCTCCTCGCCCTGTTCCGCCCATTCGCGCGCGACCGCCTCGGCCAGCGCGGCATTGGGCAGTGCGAGGACGGCGCGCGCCGGGGTGCGCACCGGCCGTCCGTCGAGCAGGATGCCGAAGCCGCCCTCGTCCCGCTGCCCGACCGTGGCCTCGGCGTAAAAGCGCTTCACGGGCGCGGCGTCCGCCAGATGCTCGCCAGCAGGCGCGGCACGACGATCGTCTGGACAAGGCCGATGGCGGCGATGATCGCGCCCAGCGTCTTGGCCTTCTGCCCGCTGACGAAATCGAACTGGCCGAGGATGATCAGATAGGCGACGGCCAATATCGCGATGCCCGACAGGCGAAAGAGCGACAGGGCGAAGAAGCGCTGCTTCGCGGCCTTGGCGCGGGCGGCCTTTTCGGCCTCCGGGTCCATCGGCGCGAGGGTTTCGGCGCCTGTTTCGGGGCCTGCTTCGGGGCCTGTTTCGGGGGGAGTATGCGGTTCGGTCATGATGCCGCGATATGGCGCGCCAGATCGTCCATGTCCATCGCGACCGCATGGGCGCCCGCCGCAATCAGCTCTTCGGGCCGGTGATAGCCCCAGGGCACGCCGATGCCGCGCAGGCCCGCATTGACCGCCATTTCCATGTCGTAGCTGGTGTCGCCTATCATCACCGTGGTTTCCGGCGCCGCGCCCGCATCGGCCATCGCCTGCAACGCCATCGACGGATGGGGCTTGCTCGGATGGCGGTCGGCGGTCTGGAGCGTGACGAAGCGGCCGGTCAGCCCATGGGTGGCGAGGCAGAGCTGAAGCCCGCGATCCGACTTGCCGGTGGCGACGCCCAGCATCCAGCCGTCGGCGTCCAGCGCGGCGATGAGGTCCGCTATCCCTTCATAAAGCGGTTCGGCGACGCATGCCTCCTGCCGCATCGCACGGAAGGCGGCCTTGTACCGCTCGGCCATATGCTCGTGATAATCGGCATCCGTGCCGGGGAGCAGCCGCGCCATCGCATGGGGCAGCGACAGGCCGACGATCGCGAGGATGGCGGCGCGATCCGGCGGGGCGAGCTTCGCGCCCTCGAACGCGCGGCGCATCGCCTCGACGATCGAATGCTGGCTGTCGACCAGCGTGCCGTCGCAATCGAACAGCGCGAGGCGGTTCCACCCGCTCATTTGCGGCCGGGCTTCCCCTTGCCGCCCCCACCGCCGGAGCGCGGCTTCCTTGCGGGTCCGGCATCGCCGCGGCCCCGGCTGCGCCGCTCGCCGCGCCGTTCCTTGCGCAGCGTCTTGGCGTGCTGGCGCGCGGCCTTCTTCTCATCCTCGCGGGTGGGGCCGGTGTCGATCTCCTCGTCGAGCGGCAGGTCGCCCGCATGGAGGTCGAAGCCCAGATCGGCGAGGCTCTCGGCGAAATGGCGGGGCAGGTCGGCGCGCACGTCCACCCGCCCGCCATCGGGATGGTCGATGCGGATGCGGCGGGCGTGCAGGTGCATCTTGCGGCTGATCGTGCCGGAAAGGAACGCGTCCTTGCCACCATATTTGCCGTCGCCGACGATCGGATGGCCGATGGCGGCCAGATGCACGCGGATCTGGTGGGTGCGCCCGGTATGGGGTTGCAGCTCCAGCCAGCAGGCGCGGTTGCCCGCCCGCTCGATCACGCGATAGCGGGTGCGGGAGGGCAGGCCCTCTTCCTCGTCGACATGCATCTTCTCGCCGCCGGTGCCCGGCTGCTTGGCGAGCGGCAGGTCGATCACTCCGTCCTCGATGCTCGGCACGCCCATCACCAGCGCCCAATAGACCTTGCGCGCGGTGCGGCTGGAAAAGCTCTTGGCGAAGAACGCCGCCGCGCGCGCGGTGCGGGCGAGCAGCAACGCGCCGGACGTGTCCTTGTCGAGCCGGTGGACCAGCTTCGGGCGGTCGTCGCGCTCGAACATCAGCGCGTCGAGCAGGCCGTCGACATGATTGTCGGTCTTGGTGCCGCCCTGGGTCGCGAGGCCGGGCGGCTTGTTGATGACGATCGCCTGATCGTCCTTGTGGAGGACGAGGCTCTGCGCGAACTCCATCTCCTCGTCGGACAGCTCGCGCCGGGCCGGGCGGGCGGCGCGGGCGGGCGCGGCCTCGTCGGGCTGGTTCGGGGGCACGCGGATCGACTGGCCTTCCGCGATCCGGTCGCCCGGCGTCGCCCGCGCACCGTCGACGCGCAACTGGCCGGTGCGCGCCCAGCGCGACACGGTGGCGAAGCTGACGTCCGGCATGTGCCGCTTGAACCAGCGGTCGAGGCGGATGCCGTCATCGTCGGCGCGCACGGTGACGGTAAGCGCGGCGGTGGCGGGCGGCGTGACCTTCGTTTTGGCTGGCGTTTTGGCTGGCGTTTTGGCGGGCGGCGCTTTCGCCGCCGGACCGGTCGAAGGCGCGCTGGCGGCCTTCTTCGCCCGGTCCTGGCGAGGGGCGGCGCGCTTGCGGTCCACCGGCGCGCCGGGCGCGCGCTTGCGCTGGCCGGAGGCCGGGCGGGGCGGACGGCGGTTCATGCGGCGACGCTCCGCATCAGCATCAGCCCGGCCAGCAGTGCCGCGACCGCCGCCGCCACCGAAAGCACGGCATAGAAGGCGGCCAGCAGCGCCTGCCCTCGCTCCATCATCAGCACGATCTCAAGGCTGTAGGCGGAAAAGGTGGTGAACCCGCCCAGCACGCCGACGCCGATCAGCAGGCGAAGCTGCTCCCCGCCGCCGCCGAAGCGCGCCAGCCATCCGGCGAGCGCGCCCATCAGGAAGCCGCCGATGATGTTGACGCCCAGCGTGCCATAGGGAAAGGCGGTGCCGAACATATGGCCGCAGAGCCGCCCGAACTGGTACCGGGCCAGCGTGCCGATCGCTCCACCGAGCATGACGAGAAGGCTGTTCATGGGCAAGCCCTAGGCCGCAATACGGGCAAGGGCAAGCCCGGCGCTGCGGAAGCGCGCCGTTTTGCTGCCCGTCAGCCGTCCCGGCCGGTCGCGATCAGGTCCACCAAGCTGCCGCCGCCCGGCGCGTCCTGCACGCGCAGCTGATAGGCGGCGCCGTTCCTGCCCTTCGCGCCGTCCAGCACCTGCGCGCCATTATGCTCGACATGCTCGACCGAATAGCCGCCGCGCTTCGCCATGGTGGCGTAGAAATCCATCACCTCGCCCACCGGTGCGCCGGTGGTGAAGCTGGCCGCGCGGAAGGCGCAGGGGGCGGGGTCGTCGGCGCCCGCCGCCTCCGTCACATGCGCGCCGGGGTAGACGGGCAGCACCGGGGGCAGGCGCCCGGCCCAGTCCATGTCGTGGCTTTCCCGCCCGCTGTCGCAGCGCTCCCCCCGGCTAGCCAGCGTCTGCCGCGCCAGACCGGCGAGCGTCGCGGGCACGGTGCCGGTCGAAGCGATGCTCTTCGTGGCCGCCGGGGCGGATATCAGCCTGCCGCCCGCGAGGCGCAGCGCTTCCTCCTTCGCCTGCGCGGGGGAAAGCAGGGGCAGCGCGCCGTTGAGCGGCCGGTCGGGCGGGCGCACCGCATCGCGATTCATCTCGCCGGTCAAATCGGGGTCGGATGCCAGCGGCGTCTCCAGCGCCTCGCGCAGCGCCGGGTCGGCGGCGTTGCGGGTGAGCGGGGCATCGAGCGTGGCGAGCGGAGCATCCTTGTCCGCATCCCCGCCGCAGGACGCCAGCATCATGGCGAGCAGGCCGGGCAGGAGAGAGCGGTGGAAGGAGGCTGTGGGCATGGCGTTTCCCGGCAGGCGTTGGCGGATGCGATACTGCTATCAATGCCAGCATTGCTATCAGAGCCGTCCCTGACAGGGGAGCGTAAATTTGGCGTTTATATCGGTAGCGGACCTGTGGCTTGCTGAATGGGGTAGGACTTCTACCTGACCTGAGATCCGCCCTGACCCAACGGAGATCAGGAGAAGGTCCGCGCTCCCCAATATCGTCATGCCAGCCTGCGTTGGGGGACAGGCTTGGGGCCCGTGCCGGCATGACGCCGCTCTGTTCATCGCATCGCGGGGTACGCGGCGGGCATTAGGGGTTGCATCGGCCTCTCCCTTTCCCCAAGGGCGCGGATATGAGCGACCATGACGCCGAGAGCCACCGGGGCTATGTGCTGGCCATCTTCTGCTATTTCATCTGGGGCATATTGCCGGTCTATTTCAAGGCGATCCCCGATATCTCCCCGGTGGAGATCGTCGCGCAGCGCGTCTGCTGGTCGCTGTTGTTCCTGCTGCTCCTCGCGCTCGCGCGGCGGGAACTGGCCGATATAGCGGGGCAGATGGGCAACCGGCTGCTGCTCCTCGCGCTCGCCGGATCCTCGCTGCTGATCGGTATCAACTGGCTGGTCTATGTCGCGGCCATCGCCCATGGCCATATCCTCGCCGCCAGCCTCGGCTATTTCCTCAACCCGCTGGTCAATGTCGCGCTGGGCGTGGTCGTGCTCAAGGAAAGGCTGCGGCCCCGGCAGATGGCGGCGATCGGCTTTGCGCTGGCGGGCGTCGTCATCCTCGCCTTTTCCGCGCTCGATACGCTGTGGATCAGCGTGATGCTGGCGGTGTCCTTCGGCTTCTACGGGCTGATCCGCAAGATGGCGCCGGTCGCCTCGCTGCCGGGGCTGACGATCGAGACGGTGCTGCTGCTGCCGTTCGCGCTGGCCTATCTGCTGTGGCTGGCCGCGCATGGGGGGATGGATTTCGGCCGCGCCACCCAGTCGACCGTGCTGGTGATGCTGGTGGGCGTGGTGTCCTCGGTGCCGCTGCTGCTGTTCGCGCAGGCGGCGCGGCGGCTGTCGATGGCGACGCTGGGGGTGCTGCAATATCTGGCGCCCTCGATCCAGTTCCTCATCGGCTGGCTGATCTATGACGAGCCGCTGGGCATGGCGAAGCTGCTCAGCTTCCTGCTGATCTGGATCGGCCTTGCGATCTTCACCCACGACGCGCTGAAGCATCTGCGCGGACAGGCCGCCGCGCGCGCGATCGAATAGGGAAGCCGCGCCCCGGCCCGCGCCTCAGCCCGCTATCGCCTCCTCGATCAGCGCGCGCGCCTCTTCCCCCTCCCAGTCGAGCGCGCCGGTCACCCGCGCCACTTCCCTGCCCTGCGCGTCATAGAGCACGCTGGTGGGCAGCAGGCCGGTCGCATAATGGAAGGCGAAGCGGTTTTCCGGGTCCAGCCACGGGCGGATATGCCGGAACCCCTTGGCCGCGAAGAAGGGCAGCACCTTGTCCGCGCCGGTCATGTCCTGCGAGATGGTGAGCACCTGCAACCCGGCCTTCGCATGGGCGCCCGCGATCCTGTCGAGCTGCGGCATCTCCGCGACGCAGGGCGCGCACCAGGTCGCCCAGAGGTTGACGAGGATCGGCTTGCCCTCGAACGCCTCCAGCGTCACGTCCTTGCCCTTGTCGTCGCGGAATGTGAAATCCGGCAGCGCCGTCCCCGCCTTGCCACGGTCGATGACATAGGCCGGAGTGGGGGCGGGCGCCTTGCCGCCGGGCGCGGACGGGGCGACCTCGCCGGGTGTAACTTCGCCCGATGTTGCCGCATTATCTTGCCCGGACGGCGCGGATTGCTTATCGCAGGCGGCCAGAGCGACCCCCAGCAGGAGCAGAGAGATTAGCGACCGGGACGAACAGGACATGACGGCAGGCTCCAACAGCATGTGGGGCGGGCGCTTCGCGGAAGGCCCGGCCTCTGTGATGCGGGAGATAAACGCGTCCATCCCCTTCGACAAGCGGCTGTGGAAGCAGGATATCGCCGGGTCGAAGGCGCATGTCGCGATGCTCGCCGCGCGGGGGATCGTCAGCGGCGAGGACGCGCAGGCGATCACCGAGGGGCTCAATCGCGTCGCCGCCGAATATGAGGCGAACGGCGTTCCGGTGAACATGGACCTTGAGGATATCCACATGGTCACCGAGTCGCGGCTGGCTGAGCTGATCGGACCGGCGGCGGGCCGCCTGCACACCGCGCGCAGCCGCAACGATCAGGTCGCGACCGATTTCAAGCTCTGGGTGCGCGACGCGATCGACGAGGTGCAGGCGGGCCTCGCCGCATTGCAGGCGGCGCTGGTCGCCCGCGCCGAGAGCCACGCCGACAGCGTGATGCCGGGCTTCACCCATCTCCAGAGCGCGCAGCCGGTGACGCTCGGTCATCATCTGATGGCCTATTATGAGATGCTGAAACGCGACCGTTCGCGCTTCGCCGATGCACGGGCGCGGCTCAACAGGTCGCCGCTGGGCGCGGCGGCGCTCGCCGGGACGGGCTTCCCGACCGATCGCTTCATGACGGCGGCGGCGCTCGGTTTCGACGGGCCGACCGACAACAGCCTCGATTCGGTGTCCGACCGCGACTTCGCGCTCGATTATCTGATGGCGGCGACGCAATGCTCGCTCCACCTCTCGCGCCTCGCGGAGGAATTCATCATCTGGGCGAGCCAGCCTTTCGGTTTCGTCAAGCTGCCCGACGCCTATTCGACCGGCAGCTCGATCATGCCGCAGAAGCGCAACCCCGACGCCGCCGAGCTGGTGCGCGGCCATGCCGGGCGCATCATGGGCTGCATGACGGCGCTCTGCGTCACGATGAAGGGCTTGCCGCTCGCCTATTCCAAGGACATGCAGGACGACAAGCCGCCGGTGTTCGAGGCGCACGACCTGCTCGGCCTTTCCATCGCGGCGATGACCGGCATGGTGGAGACGGTGACCTTCCGCACCGACCGGATGCGCGCGCTCGCCGAAAGCGGCTTCGCCACCGCGACCGACCTCGCCGACTGGCTGGTGCGGGAGGCCGACGTGCCGTTCCGCGAGGCGCATCATATCACCGGTCGCGCGGTGAAGCTGGCCGAGGACAGGGGCGTTCAGCTGGCCGATCTGCCGCTGGAGGAACTTCAGGGCATCGACGCGCGTATCCATCAGGGCATTTATGATGTGCTGACGGTCGATGCGTCGGTGGCGAGCCGGATGAGCCATGGCGGCACCGCGCCCGCGCAGGTGCGCGCGCGCATCGCCCAGGCCCGGACGGAGCTTTCGAAGGCGGAACTGGCGGGAGAGCGGACGTGATGAGGAAGCCCGGCCATGCGCTGCTGCTGGCCTGCGCGGTGCTGGCGCTGTCGGCCTGCGGGTCGCGCAAGGCGCTGAAGGCGAAGCCGGGCATGGATCCGGCGCCGGTCGCCTATGGCGCGGACCGGGCCGCCACCCCGGCGGAGATGATGGAGCACGACATGCAGGCCCGTCCCGACCGCAGCGCCGAGCCGCTCAAACAGTCGCAGGAACGCCCGGACGATCCGTTCGACCTGCCGCCTTCCTGAATTTTGCCTGATTATCGGATATACGACCCGCCCATGGACCATTTCACCTATCGCGACGGCGTGCTGCACGCCGAGAATGTGCCGCTGACGGCGATCGCCGAGGCGGTCGGCACGCCCGTCTACATCTATTCCCGCGCGACGCTGGAGCGTCATGCGCAGGTGTTCCGCGAGGCGTTGTCCGGCCTGCCGCGCAAGCATATCGCCTTCGCGATCAAGGCGAACCCCAATCTCGCGGTGCTGAAGGTGCTGGCCCGCCAGGGCTTCGGCGCGGACGTGGTGTCGGGCGGAGAGATCGCCCGTGCGCTGGCGGCGGGGATGAAGGCGGAGGACATCGTCTTTTCCGGCGTCGGCAAGACGCGGGCCGAACTGCAATATGGCCTCGACATGGGCATCGGCCAGTTCAATCTGGAGCTGGAGGAGGAAGGTGCGGTGCTGGCCGACCTCGCCCATGCGGCAGGCAAGACCGCCTCGGCGGTGCTGCGCGTCAACCCGAATGTCGATGCGGGCACCCATGCGAAGATTTCGACCGGCAAGTCGGAGAACAAGTTCGGCGTGCCGATCAGCGAGGCGAAGGCGATCTTCGCGCGGCTGTCGGGCCGCCCCGGCCTCAACCTGCGCGGCGTCGCGCTGCACATCGGCAGCCAGCTGTTCGACCTCGGCCCGCTGGAGGCGGCCTATGCCCGCATCGGCGAGCTGGTGCGCGAGCTGCGCGGCGAGGGCCATGGCATCGACCGGGTGGACCTCGGCGGCGGGCTCGGCGTGCCCTATGAGCGCGACAAGGTGCCGCCGTCCCCCGCCGACTATGGCAGGATGGTCGAGCGCGTCACGCAGGGCTGGGACGTGACGCTGATGTTCGAGCCGGGCCGGGTGATCGTCGGTAATGCGGGCGTGCTGCTGACCCGCGTGATCTGGGTGAAGCCGGGCGTGACCCATCCTTATGTCATCGTCGATGCGGCGATGAACGACCTCGCCCGCCCGGCCATGTACGACGCCTGGCACGATTTCGAGGCGGTGCGGCCCAGCGGCGAGAAGATCGTCGCCCATATCGCCGGGCCGGTGTGCGAGACCGGGGATACCTTCGCGATGAACCGCACCATCGACGTGGTGCGTTCCGGCGATCTCGGCATCTTCCGCACCGCGGGCGCCTATGGCGCGACGATGGCGAGCACCTATAACAGCCGTCCGCTGGTGCCGGAGGTGATGGTCGACGGCGACCGCTTCGCCGTGGTGGCGGACCGCATCGAGCCGGCCTCGATCATCGCCGCCGAGCGCGTGCCGGATTTTCTTCAGGACTGACCGCGATGCACAGCCTGCCGCTTTTCGTGAACCTCATGGGGCGGCCGGTCATCCTGCTCGGCGATGGCGAGGCCGCGCGCGCCAAGCGCCGCCTGCTCGACCGCGCGGGCGCCGATGTGCGCGGCGAGGAGGGCGCGGATGCCGTGCTCGCCATCGTCGCGCTGGAGGATGAAGACGAGGCGCGGGCCGCCATCGCCCGGTTGAAGGCGCGCGGTGTGCTGGTCAATGCGGTGGACCGCCCGGCGCTGTGCGATTTCACCTTGCCTGCGATAGTGGACCGCGATCCGGTGCTGATCGCCATCGGCACCGGCGGCGCGTCGGCGGGCCTCGCCAAGGCGCTGCGGCAGCGGCTGGAGGCGCTGCTGCCCGCGGTGCTGGGCGGGCTGGCGGCGTCGCTGGGCAAGGCGCGCGGAGCCATGCGCGAACGCTGGCCCGATGCGGCGGCGCGGCGGCGCGCGATCGACGCGGCGCTGGCCGAAGGGGGCGTGCTCGATCCGCTCGGCCGCGGCGATGCGGCCGGAGTGGAGCGCTGGCTGGCCGGGCAGGCAGGCGAGGATGCGCCGGCGCGGCTGGAGGAGGTCGCGCTGCTCTGCGACGACCCCGACGAGCTGACGCTGCGCGCCGCGCGGCTGCTGGGGCAGGCCGACCATATATTCCATGCCGCCGATGTCGCGCCCGCGATCCTCGACCGCGCCCGCGCCGACGCAGCGCGGGAGGTGCGCGACGGCGCGCCGGACTGGGCGGGGCCGGGGCTGGCGCTGTGGCTGCACAAGGGCCGCCGCGCATGAGCCGCCTCTTCGTCCGCGTCGGCGATGTGGTGCGGGAGCGGGACGCGCGCGACTTCGCCGATGTCGCGCAGATCGCCAATTTCGTCTGGCTGCACCTCGATGGCGCGGCCGACGATGTGGATGGCCTGCTCGCGCAGGTCGCGCATATTCCCGCGCCGGTGCTGGCGGCGCTGAAGGCGCAGGAAACCCGCCCGCGCTGCGCCTCCTTCGGCCATGGCGCGCTGGTCAACATGCGCGGCCTCGGCGATCCGTCCGCGATCGACGGCGATCCGCTGGTGTCGATCCGCATCTGGGCGCAGAGCCGGCTGGCGATCAGCCTGTCTTACCGCGGCCTCGGCATTTTCGACCGGCTGGTCGAGCAGATGCTGTCCGGCCGGTTCGCCGACCCCGGCGACCTGATTTCCGCCACCGCGATCGAGATCACCGAGGCGCTGGACCCGGAAATCGCCGATCTGGGCGACGCGCTCGACAGCATCGAATGCAGCGTGCTGGACGAGGGCAAGACCGGCGAGCGCTATCGCGTCGCCGAACTGCGCACCACCGCCATCGCCTATCGCCGCTTCCTCGCGCCGCAGCGGCAGGCGCTCGAACGGCTGATGACCTTGCAGGAAAGCTGGGTGGAGCCGGACGATCGCATGCATTTGCAGGAAGCGGCGGACCGCTGCGCCCGCATGGTCGAGGAACTGGAGGCGGTGCGGGAACGCGCTGCGCTGGTGCACGAGGCGCTGACCGACCTGCGCGCCGAGCATATGAACCGGCAGGCGCTGGTCCTCGCCGTGGTCGCGCTGATCTTCCTGCCGCTGACCTTCGTCACCGGCCTGCTTGGCATGAACGTCGACGGCATCCCCTTCGCGCATCGCCCCTGGGCCTTCTGGGGCGTGGTGCTGTTCTGCCTTGCGACCGGCGGCGCGGTGGCGGTCTGGTTCAAGGCGACGCGCTGGTTGCAGAAATAGCGCGTGCGGTGGGGTGGGTCGGTTGCGGCAATCCTCCCCCAAGGGGAGGAACGTCTGCTCCAATCCCCTCTCCCGTCAGCGTCGTCCCCGCGCCCCGCCGCAAAAAGGATTCGCGCCGCCGTTCGTTCATTGCTGTTTCATCCTGGCACGGGAATAGCTAGGCTGGAGCATTCCGAAGTCGGCCGGAACGGCCGACGGCTCGCGGAATGCGGGAAACAGGGATTTACGGAGCGGTGGACGATTCAATCCAATCGTCCACCGCTCTGTCGGCAAAGTGACTGAGGACAGGTGGATGATCGCGATTTTCGGCAGATGGATCGGCAGGACGGGCGGCATGGCGATCATGGCCATGGCCGCCCTTTCCATGGGCGCGGCGCCGGCGGGCGCGCAGATCAGGACGGTGGACCCGGACACGGCGATCGACGCCGATCTCGCGCCGCAGGGCGGGACGACGAGCGTGCCGGTCGATCCGGTGCCTGCCCCTTCCACCCCCGATCCCTACAGCACGCCCTCGACCGCCTATCCGGCCGCCCCCACCGCGACGACGGCCGCGCCTGCGGCGCCCAATCCCAACACCTCCTACCAGCAGGACGACGTGCTGAGCGCGGCCGAAGGGGTGTTCGGCAAGGGCGCCGAAGGGCTGGCCGGCATCATCGAGAAGATATTGAAGGATCAGGGCGAGCCCAATGCCTATATCGCCGGGCGCGAGGCATCCGGCGCGTTCATCGTCGGCCTGCGCTACGGATCGGGCACGCTCAACCACAAGATCGAGGGGCCGCGCGACGTCTACTGGACCGGCCCGTCGGTCGGCTTCGATGTCGGCGGCAATGCGTCCAAGGTGTTCGTGCTGGTCTATAATCTTTATGACTCGCAGGACCTGTTCAAGCGCTATCCCGCCGTCGAGGGCACGGCCTATATCGTCGGCGGCTTCACCGCGACCTATTTGCGGCGCGGCAATGTGGTGCTGATCCCGATCCGGCTGGGCGTCGGCTGGCGGCTTGGCATCAATGCGGGCTATATGAAATTCACCGAGAAATCGCGGATATTGCCATTCTGATGCAGCCGGGCGTGGGCGGAAAGAGCCTGCGCCCGGCTCATCCGGACCGAGTTTAGGCACGGCGTATCCCGTCTTGGGCAGCGGGCAGGCGCTGCGATTGCGCGCCGGGAAGGCGCGATGATCCGCCTTTTTCCGGGGCGTCCCGCGCCGTCGCCCCGGCCCGTGGCGGGCGCGGAGGCCGCTCCGGCGCGCGGGTTGACAGGCAGGGGCAGGGAATTAGGCTTGCCCGATGGCGCTTTTCCGCCATTTCCCCAACCCAGCGGTCGTGTGTCCACCCTTTTACCGGCGCGCGTCCGCATTGCCGGAGAAGGAACAGGACCTTATGTACCGAGCCTTGCTGACAGCCTTTCTTGTATCCATCAGCGCGCCCGCGCTCGCGCAGGCCTCCGCGCAGGCTGACGCCGCCCCCGCGCTGACGCAGGAGCAGATCGCCGCCTTCAACCAGGCCGTCACCGATTTCAACGCCGCGCAACAGGCGCAGCAGGCCAATGACAACGCCACCGCCGCCACCCGCTATGCCGCCGCCCTTCCGGCGATCCGCGATGTGGTGAAGGCCCAGCCGGGCAATATCGACAATGTGAATTTCCTCGCCAACGCCCTCTACGCCAATGCGGCGGCGAACCTCGCGCTGCAAAAGACGGACGAGGGCGTCGCGCTGCTGGAGGAGAGCATCCCCCATTGGCGCACCGTGGTGCAGGCGAAGCCCGCCGAAAGCGCGAACAAGAAGATATTGGCCAGCGTTGCCACGCAGGTCGCCAATGTGAAGCTGTCGAAGCAGGACAAGGCCGGGGCGGCCTCGCTCTATGCCGAAGCGCTGACGGTCGCGCGCGCGCTCGTCGCGGCGCAGCCCGATGCGGCCAACCGCAACCTCCTCCTTTCCGCGCTGATCGGCGCGAGCCAGACCAGCGAGGATGCGGCGGTGAAGGCGGAAGCCGTCTCGCTGTCGAAGACGATGCTCGCCGACGGCAGCGTCGACGCGGTCAACAAGCCCGCCGCCGAAGTGCTGGGCGGCGCGTCCGCTGCGGCCCAGGCGCCTGCGCGGTAAGGGCTGTCAGGTAGCCCTGCTGACGAAATGGCTGATCGGGGGCGGGAGCAGACGCCTCTCCCCATCCGTCGCCCCGGCGCAGGCTGAAGCCGCTGGCCATGTTGCACAGATGCCAGTCTCCGTTGGCATGACGAGACAGCAACGCGGCCGCCACCGCCAGCCTTCTATAATGCGAGGCTGAGTTGCCGCGCGGCGGCCTCGTTCTTCGCCGGGCGCGCGGGGCGGTCGCTGTCCTCCGCAGCCAGATTGTGGACGCCCAGTCCCAGCAGCCGCACGCCCCTGGGCACCGGGCATTGGCGGGCGAGCAGCGCGCGCCCGTTCGTTTCCAGCACCTCCCGCGCGGCGATGGGGCCGGGCAGGCTGAGCGAGCGGGTGATGATCGCGAAGTCATTATATTTGATCTTGAGCGTGATGGTGCGGCCGGAACTCCCCGCCTTTTCCATCCGCTTCCACAGCCGGTCGATGATCGGGGTCAGCGCGGCGTCCAGCTCCGACGGGTCGCGCAGGTCCGTCTCGAACGTATCCTCGACGCTGATCGACTTGCGGATGCGGTTCTCGTCCACCGGCCGCTCGTCGATGCCGCGCGCCGCGCCATGATAGAAGCGCGCCGCCTTGCCGAAATGGTGCTGGAGAAAGGCGAGGTCGCGTGCGCGCAGATCCGCGCCCGTCTCTATCCCCATTTCCTTCATCCGCCGCGCGGTGACGGGGCCGATGCCGTGAATGCGCGACACCGGCATCTTCGCGATGAACGCCGGGCCTTCCTCCGGTGGGACGACGCACAGGCCGTCGGGCTTGTTCTGGTCCGAAGCCAGCTTCGCCAGCAGCTTGTTGTACGATACCCCGGCCGAGGCGGTGAGGCCGGTTTCCTCGCGGATCATCCGGCGGATTTCCTCGGCGATATAGGTGGCCGACACGATCCCCGGCCGGTTGCGCGTCACGTCGAGATAGGCCTCGTCCAGCGACAGCGGCTGGATGATGTCGGTGAAGCGGCGGAAGATGCCGTGAATCTGTTCCGACACCGCGCGATAGGCGTCGAAGCGCGGCGGCACGAAGATCAGGTCGGGGCAGAGCCGCCGCGCCCTGCTGCCCGGCATGGCCGAGCGCACGCCGAAGGTCCGCGCCTCGTAGCTGGCCGCCGCCACCACCCCGCGCACGCCCGCGCCGCCCACGGCGAGCGGCTTGCCGCGCAGTTCGGGATTGTCGCGCTGCTCGACCGACGCATAGAAGGCATCCATGTCGATATGGATGATCTTGCGCGGGGCGGCGGGCGCGTCGGAATCCAGCGTGTCAGAGTCCATGCGTCCTCTATAGCGCCTGCCCTTCTTGAACAAAAGGGGAACAATTGCCCGGTCGTCAGGACCCCAATTTGCCCTTGAGCGCGGCCAGCGCCGCGAACGGCCCGGCCTGATCCTCGCTCAGCACGCCCGCCTCGCGCAGAAAGCGGTCGGCGTCCGGGCTGCGGGGATAGGGGTTGACCGCCAGCGCCAGCGTCTCGGCGATCGCCTCGCCCATGTCGATGCGCTCGCCGCTATAGCTCAGCGTGTCGCATTCGTCGGCGTCCAGCTCTATCTCCGCATGCGGGTCGGCCTCCGCGCCGCCGCCGCTTTCCTCGGGCAGGAAGCGAATCGTAAATTCCTCGCGCACCTCCTCGGCCACCGGCTCGCCGGTCGCGATGCAGGGCTGGGCGAGGCGGGCGCGGATCGATCCGGTCGCCATCACCGTAGCGCCGTTGCGGTCCATGCTGAAATCCGCCTCCAGCAGGTCGAGCGAGGCGAAGCCGAAGCGGGCGGCCAGCGCCGCGCGCTGCGTCTCGTCGGCCTCGACATGCGCGGGCCAGTCGAGTCGCCCGATCGCGTCCAGCCGGACGATGTGGGAAAATTCGGGGTGGGAAAATTCGCGCGCGGCGGTCATGACGGCAGATGTCCCTCGATCAGCGTTTCGGGCGCGACGGTCCCAAGCGCCCGGTGGAAGGCGCGCAACCGGCTTTCCACATCGGCCAGCGCCGCATCGTCCACCGGCTCGCCGCGATAGAGGTTGCGGGCGAGCGCGCCGCGCAGGTCGCCGTCCTCCCCGGCCAGCGCCTCGCGATAGGCGCACAGACGCCCGCCCAGCGCGCTGACCATGCGGCCGACATGCTTGCCGACCACCACGTCGCCGACGCCGATCTGGCGCAGCTGCCCTTCCATGTCGTCGATGAACAATTCGGTCAGCCAGACGCTTTCCTGTCGCCTGTCCGCCTCCTCCAGCCGCATCAGCACCAGGCTGAGGATGGCGGCGATCATGTCGAACCGCCCGTCGAGCGTATCCGGCACCGCGCCCTCGACATACCAGTGCACCGCCCGTCCGCGCGCGACCACCGCATGATAGAGCGGGGCCATCATGCCCTTGGGATCGGGACGGCGAAACAGGCGATCGAGCAGGGACATTGACGAAATGATGACCTTTCCTTGGGCGCGACCTGGTTGTCGGGCGGCCGCCTGTCTATGCTTGTGCGGGGCCGCACAATCCCATATTGATGGACCCGCGTTCGCAATGCAATGACTTTGGGCAGCGATGATGGCCGCAGGCCGTGGCCCGTCATCGGCGCGCGGCGCGATGAAGATGGTCCGTTGGAGAATAGAATGGGTTTCCCGAACAAGCGCCTTTCCGTCCTTCTTGCGCTGTCGGTGGCAGCGATGGCGATGTCGGGATGTACGCGTATCCGTACCCATCAGGGCTATCTGGTCGACAATCTGCTGGTCGATTCGATCCAGCCGGGCACAGACAACCGCGCCTCGGTCGAAGGCACGCTGGGCCGCCCGACCTTCGTCAGCGAATTCGGCCAGCAGGACTGGTATTATGTCGCGCGCGACATGAAGCAGCTCGCCTTTTCCAACCCGAAGGTCGCCAAGCAGGAAATCGTGCGCGTGCAGTTCGACGGCGCGGGCAATGTGATCTCCATCGACAAGCGCGACGCGAGCGCCATCGCCAGGATATCGCCCAAGGACGGCTCGACGCCGACGCTGGGCCGCCAGCGCACGCTGTTGCAGGAAATCTTCGGCAATATCGGCGCGGTGGGCGCGGCCGGGGCCGGTGGCGCGCCGGGCAGCGGCACGGCGAACTGAGAGCGCGAACCGATCCGGTCGGACCCGCGCGGGTTTCAGCCGCGCGGGTCGGGCGCCCCCTGTTGGCGATCCAGCCACTCCATGATGATGGCGACGATCCGCTCCTGCTCCTCCGGGCCGAGCGGGCGTCCTTCCGCGATGCCGTGCCATTTGCGCAGGCAGGTGCGGCAGCAGGTGGCGGTGGCGTGCTGGGCGATGAACACCGGATGGCCGCGCATCGGCGTCTGCCGCCCGTCCTTTGCCGGATGGGCCGGGGCGAGCCGTTTGGCGATGAAATCGGCGGCGTGGCTGCTGATCCTCTCCGCGCCCTTGTCGCGATAACAGGCGCGCTCCTTCGGCCCCAGCCGGAAACGGCTGCGGAACGGGGAACGGGCGAGGCTCGCCCACAGATCGTCCGGCGGGGAAGCCATGGCGGGGATATAGGATCGCGCCGGCGGCGGTGAAAGGCCGATCGTCGTGCGTTTATGTCGCCGGTTTCGCCTTCGCGCGTTCCTCGGCCACTGCCTTCTTCAGCCCGTCATAGCCGACCGCGCCCCCCAGCACCTGTCCGCCGACGACGAAAGTGGGGGTGCCGCTCGCGCCCAGCGCCTGGGCGAGGCGGACATTCTTCTCGATCTCGGCGGCATAGCGCTTGTCGGCGATCGCGGCCTCGGCGGCCTTGCGGTCGATGCCGACGCTGGCGGCCGCCTTCAGGATCGTCTCGCGCGTCACCTGCCCGGCGGCGTAGAGCGCCTTGTGGAACGGCATATACAGGTTGCGCTCGGCGGCGAGCAGCGAGACATGGGCCGCCGCGTTGCTTTCCTCCGACAGGATCGGCAACTCGCGATAGACGACCTTCACCTTCTTGTCCTCGCCCACCAGCCTGGTGATGTCGGGCAGCGAGGCGCGGCAATAGCCGCAGGCATAGTCGAAGAATTCGACCAGCACGATGTCGCCGTTCTGCGCGCCTTCCCACGCCCCGGCAAAGGGCGTTTCGATCTCGCCGCGCTTGCTGTCGATGACGGCGCCGACGCGTTTGGCCTGCAGCCGCTCCATCGCCTGCGGCAGGATTTCGGGATGCTCCAATATATAGTCGCGCACGATCTCCTCGATCTGGGCGCGGCTGGTGATCGCCGGTTCCGCCGCCTGCGTGGCGAGGGCGGCGCCGGCCGCGACGGTGGTGGCGACGAATAGGCCGAGAAGCATCTGGATTTTCCTGTTCCTGATCGCGGCGCCGAACGGGGCCGCGTCTGTCGTGGGGGAGGGGCGCCTGGTCATCTTTTCTTCTTCTTGCTCAACATGCCGCGCGCGGCCATCGCGATATCCTGCGCGCGCAGATAGTCGCTGGTGCCTTCGGGGATGCCCGCCATCGCGGCCTCGGCGCTGCGCAGCGCCAGTTCCTGCTGTCCTTGCAGCGAATAGCGCTCCGCCGTGGCGAGCGCGGCGCGCGCCTGATCGCCACGCCGTTCATAGACGACGCCGAGCTGATACCAGGCGAAGGGATTGTTCCTGTCCTTGGCGACCGCCGCGCGCAGCACCTGCTCCGCCTCGGCGAAATGGGCGCTGTCCTCGGTCGCGATCAGCGCATGGCCCAGCAGCACCGCGATCAGCGGCTGATTGTTGGTCAGCCGCACCGCCTCGCGCAGCGGCGCGATCGCTTCGGCCGGGCGGCCGTTTTCCAGCAATATCTGTCCGTCCAGTTCCAGGAAATAGGGGTCGTGCGGCTTCATTTGCAGCAGCGCCTGGGCTTCCGCCGTCGCCTTGTCGGGATAGGCGGCCTTGTGCCAGGCATAGGCGCGCGCATAATGGGCCGGGATCGACCGGTCGCTGTCCGGGTAGGTGCGCATCGTCTGCTGCGGGTCGGACACGAAGCCGAACAGCTTCGCCTTGATGCGCTGGAAGCGTTCCTCCAGTTCCGGCGGCGTCTTCGCGTTCCACGCCGGGTCGGGCTCGTAGACATCGCGCAGCACGGCGATGCGCTCGCCCGACAGCGGGTGGGTGCGGCCGTAGCTGTCGTCCTGCGGGATGGCGAGGCGATATTCCTGATTTTGCAGCTTCTTGAAGAATTCGAGGCTGCCCTTGCCGCTGATCCCCGCCTTGCTGAGGTAGCGCGCGCCCGCAAGGTCGGCGCTCGATTCCTGCGTGCGCGAAAAGGCGAGAAACTTGCCCATCGCCGCCTGCTGCCCGGCGGCCATGATGCCCATGCCCGCCTCGCCGCCGCCCGCCGCCATCGCCGCCGCGCCCAGCAGCAGCGAGACGAGGGTGATGCCGGTCGCGGTCTTTATCCCCTCCGACGAGCGGATGATGTGGCCGCCCTCGATATGGCCGAGTTCATGGGCGATCACGCCCTGCATCTGGTTGAGATTGTCGGCGGCGATGAACAGGCCGGAATGGATCCAGACGATCTGCCCGCCCGCGACGAAGGCGTTGATTTCCGGGTCGTTGATCAGCAGCACCTGCGCGTTGCGCGGGTCCAGCCCCGCCGCCTTGATGAGCGGGGCGGAAATGTCGTTGAGGAACGCCTCGGTCTCGGCGTCGCGCAATATCTGCTGGGCCATGGCGGGCCGGGCCAGCAGCGCGGCGGCGAGCACCAGCAGCGTCAGCGCGCGGCGCAGTGCAGCCATGGCCGCGCCCGCGCGCAAGCGGGAGGAGGGAAACGCCCTGCGCATCAGCCCTCCTTGCCCGATCGCGGCTGAACGGCCGATGACGGGCGGAAGCTGTCCTCCGCCTCCCGCGCCGGGCGCGGAAGGCGGGTGAAAGGACGGGACGCGCGACAGGGCGCCCGCGTCACGCTCCGAACGTGCGCTGCCACCATCCCCGGCGCGGCGGCTGGCCGTCGCTTTCCTCGGTTTCGCCTTCGCCGGGGGCATCGGTTTCCACCACCTCGGCGGGGGGCACGACATCCGCATTGGCGGCGGGAAGCGCTTCCCCTTCCGCGTCCACATCTTCCGCAGGGGTGGATGGGGCGGGAGCGGGAGCCGCTTCGACCGGCGCGGCTTCGGCTTCGGCTTCGGTCGCGACTTCGGGCGCGGCCTCGGCTTCGACCTCGGCCTTCTTGCGGCGGGTACGCTTCGGCTTGGCCGGCGCGGCTTCGGCCGGAGCTTCCGCTGCCGCTTCCGCCGGGGTGGCGGCTGCGGCGGCCTCGGCCTCCACATCGGCCTTTTTGCGGCGCGTGCGCTTGGGCTTCGGCTTGGCCGCTTCCTCGGCGGGCGCGGCTTCGGCTTCCGCCGGGGTTTCCACCGGCTCGGCGGTCACCGCTTCCGCTTCGACGGAAGGCGCGGCCTCTTCGGCGGCAGGGGCAGCCGCCGCCTTGCGGGCGCGGGGGCGTCGGCGCGCCTTGGGCGCCGCTTCCTCGGCGGCTTCCTCCATGGCCGGGGCCGCTTCGGCTTCGGCAGCCTCGGCGCTTTCCACGGCCGGAACGGCTTCGGAGACTTCCTCGTCGTCAGCCGGGGCGGCCTCGCCTTCCGTGGCCTCAATGGCCTCGGCAGTCTCGGCCTCTTCGCCATTCTCACCGCGACGGCGACGGCCACCGCGACGGCCGCGACGGCTGCGGCGCTTGCCTTCGCCCGCGCCTTCTTCGCCGGCCTCGCCTACAACGTCACCCGCTTCGGCCTCGCCCTCGGCTTCGGCATCTGCGGCAATGGCCTCGGCGTCCTCGTCCTCGCCATGATCCTCATCCGCCCGGTGCGCGTGGCCCGCGTCCTCGCCATCCTCGCGGCGCCCGCCACGACGGCGACGGCGACGGCGACGGCGACGTCCGCCCTCGCGGTCTTCGCGATCCTCGCCATTGCGGTCCTCGGCGAAGGCTTCGCCTTCCTCCTCGTCGATTTCTTCGGCGGGAAGGGCGGCGTCATCCTCGTCCTCGTCGACGATCGGCGCATATTCGACCACGCGGGTCGGGCGTGGGCCGCTGGCCTCGACCGACATGCGCGCGCCCTCGATCTCGCCGTCGGGCAGGATGGAGATGGTGACGCCGTAGCGCTGCTCGATCTCGTCGATTTCGCGGCGCTTGTTGTTGAGGACGTAGAAGGCCGCTTCCTGGCTGGCGCGCAGCGTGATGACGCTGCCCTTGCCGCGCGCGGCTTCCTCTTCCAGCATGCGCAGCGCGGAAAGGCCCGCCGACGACGCGGTGCGGACGAGGCCGGTGCCCTCGCAATGCGGGCAGACCTTGGTGGAGGCTTCCAGCACGCCGGTGCGCAGGCGCTGGCGGCTCATCTCCATCAGGCCGAAGCCGGAGATGCGACCGACCTGGATGCGCGCGCGGTCGTCCTTCAGCGCTTCCTTCATCGCCTTCTCGACCTTGCGGATGTTGGAGTTGTTCTCCATGTCGATGAAGTCGATGACGACGAGGCCCGCCATGTCGCGCAGGCGCAGCTGGCGTGCGATTTCCCGCGCGGCTTCCAGATTGGTTGCCACCGCCGTCTGCTCGATCCCGTGCTCGCGGGTGGAGCGGCCGGAGTTGATGTCGATCGACACCAAAGCCTCGGTCGGGTTGATGACCAGATAGCCGCCCGATTTCAGCTGCACGACCGGATGATACATGGCCGCGAGCTGATCCTCGACGCCGAAGCGCTGGAACAGCGATACCGCGTCGGAATATTGCTTCACCCGCCGCGCATGGCTGGGCATCAGCAGCTTCATGAAATCCTTGGCGGCGCGATAGCCGTCCTCGCCCTCGACCAGCACCTCCTCGATCTCGCGATTATAGATGTCGCGGATCGCGCGCTTGATGAGGTCGCTGTCGTTATGGATCAGCGCGGGGGCGGAGCTGCTCAGCGTCTTTTCGCGAATCTCGTCCCACAGCCGGGCGAGATAGTCGAAGTCGCGCTTGATCTCGGTGCGGGTGCGCTGAAGGCCCGCGGTGCGGACGATGCAGCCCATGGTCGCGGGCAGCTTCATGTCGGCGATGATCGACTTCAGCCGCTTGCGGTCCGCCGCGTTGGAAATCTTGCGCGAAATGCCGCCGCCATGGCTGGTGTTGGGCATCAGCACGCAATAGCGGCCCGCGAGGCTGAGATAGGTGGTCAGCGCCGCGCCCTTGTTGCCGCGCTCTTCCTTCACGACCTGGATCAGCAGCACCTGGCGGCGCTTGATGACGTCCTGAATCTTGTAGCGGCGGCGCAGCGACATGCGCTTGCGGCGCAGCTCGTCGGCCTGATCGTCATTGGCGCTGGCGCGGCGGCGGCCCTGCTGGGGCTGCTCCTCCTCGCCCTCCGCGCCGATCGCGGGCACGTCCTCGACATTGTCGTCGGACGAAGGCTCGTCGCTCGCATGCTCCTCGGCCGCTTCCTCGCGCAGCGCGGCTTCCTCGGCGGCGTGCTCCGCCTCTTCGCGCAGCAGGGCCTCGCGATCCTCGCGCGGGATCTGGTAATAATCCGGGTGGATTTCGGAAAAGGCGAGGAAGCCGTGGCGGTTGCCGCCATAATCGACGAACGCCGCCTGCAACGAGGGTTCGACCCGCGTCACCTTGGCCAGATAGATATTCCCCTTGAGCTGCTTGTGCTCTTCGGATTCGAAATCAAATTCCTCGATTCGGTTTCCCTTGACGACGGCGACACGGGTTTCCTCCCGGTGGCGCGCATCGATCAGCATACGCATGGTCATTCATTATACTCCGGGCGCGGAAGGGCCGGACACAGGGTCGGCTGTCCGCGCGATTGTCAGGGGGCGCTGTGTTCCGCTGCGCGTGGCGCGCGGGCGGGGGACAGGCCCGGTTAAGACGGATGGGGTCGAAAATGTTGGAAAAGTTCGTGTCTGCTGCAGGGGCATGGCCGGCCATCATGCCGGAACCGCTATGCGCCGACCACGCGACAAGGCCGCCTTCGGGGCCTTGGAGTGATCGGGGAAAATGCCTCATGCAACGTCAACCTGTTGAAACAAGCGAGTTTCCGGCGGGCCGGACCCCTCGCGACGGGGATGCGCCTATCGTGCCTTACCTGTGGGGGGACAAAGAAGCGCCCTTCATGGCTAGCACCTGTGACACGGGGGGGCAACAGGCCGCGCCATTTTTTGTTCGCCCGTTCCGATCACAAGTTCTTCTCTTTACGGAAAATCCGGTTATTCCGGTTGAGGGACTGGGGAGATCGGGGCGGAAAACCGGGATATGCTGTTTTTCATCGCGCTTGCGCCGGCCCTGCTTGCGGCGGGGTTCGTATCGGGGACCGCCGCAGGAGGTGACAGCGCGGCCTATGCGCGGCCGCCGCGCCACACGCACAGCATCACCGTGCCGATTCCGCCCGCCTCCGGCGGCGGGAAGCTGCCGCCGATCGCCGGTCCCGCCGACCGCTCGCGGCCGCTGGTGGTGATCGACCCCGGCCATGGCGGCCATGATCCCGGCGCGATCAACGAGGATCGCAAGCTGCGCGAAAAGGACGTGACGCTCGCGCTGGCGAAGGCGGTGCGCGACAGGGTGGCCGCGCAGGGGCGCGTGCGCGTCGCGCTGACGCGGGAGGACGACAGTTATCTGAGCCTTCAGGAACGCTATGAGCTGGCGCGGCGCATGGGGGCGGACCTGTTCATCTCGCTCCACGCCGACGCCGCCGACAGCGCCGACGCGCAGGGGGCGACCATCTACACCCTGTCGGAAACCGCCTCCGACCGCGAGGCCGCCCGGCTCGCCGCGCGGGAAAACCGGTCCGACATCATCAACGGCATCGCGATCGGCGACCAGAGCGGCTCCGTCTCCTCGATCCTGATCGACCTGTCGCAGCGGCAGGCGATGACGCTTTCCAGCAATTTCGCCGAGCTGCTCTATCGCGAGGCCTCGCCCTATATCCGCTTTCGCGGCCGCTATCACCGCTTCGCCTCGCTGATCGTGCTGAAGGCGCCGGACATCCCCTCGGTGCTGTTCGAGGCGGGCTACATCACCAGCGCCGCCGACGCCGCGCAACTGGCGACGCCCGAAGGCCGCGACAAGGTGGCGCAGGGCATCGCGCAGGCGGTGGGCGTCTATTTCGCGCGGCGCTCCGCCCAGCCCTGAAGGCGGGGCCGGGAGCGGGAGCGGCCCGTCGCGGAAACACTGGCCAAGGGCCTCATATTCTCCTAGAGCGATGCCGTGATGGAGCAGAACGACAACGGATCGCCCCGGCAGGAGCAGTTCACCTATCGCGCAACGCGGCAAGCCGGGGAAGCCGGCAGGCGCTTCGCGCATCTGTGGCGCACTTCGTGGCAGAAGCCATGGGTGCGGCGCGGCGTGCTGGCGCTGGGCGCCCTCGTCGTCGCACTGGGCGCGTTCTGGATCATCTTCGCGCGCGACCTGCCCGACGGGGCGGCGCTCGCCGACTATGAACCGGCGCTGCCCAGCGTCGTGCGCGACGTCAACGGCGAGCCCATATACAGCTATGCCCGCGAGCGGCGCGTGCAGCTGCAATATGACGATTATCCGCCGCTGCTCATCCGCGCCTATCTGGCGGCCGAGGACAAGACCTTCTTCTCGCACCATGGCGTCGACATCACCGGCCTGGCGGGCGCGGTGTTCGATTATGTCAGCAAGATCGGCTCCGGCGCGCGGGCCAAGGGCGGGTCCACCATCACCCAGCAGGTCGCGAAGAACCTGCTGACCGGCGACGCCTATTCGCCCACCCGCAAGATCCGCGAGATGATCGTCGCCTATCGCATGGAAAGTGCGATGACGAAGCAGCAGATACTGGAGCTGTACCTCAACCAGATCTTCCTCGGCCGCAACGCCTATGGCGTGCAGGCGGCGTCCCGCGCCTATTTCGGCAAGGATGTCGGCGAGTTGAAGCTGCACGAGATCGCCTATCTGGCGATCCTGCCCAAGGGGCCGTCCAATTACCGCCCCGAAAGCAAGTCCGGCTATGCCCGCGCGATCGAGCGGCGCAACTGGGCGCTGGGCGCGATGCTGGAAAATGGCTGGATCACGAAGGCGCAGCATGCGCAGGCGGTCGCGCAGCCGCTCGGCACGATCAGCCAGCGCGGCGCGCTGTTCGACCGGGGCGACGTGGCGTCGGGCGGCTATTATATGGAAGAGGTGCGCCGCCGCCTGATCGACATTTTCGGCGAGGAAGAGAAGGACGGGCCGAACAGCGTCTATGCGGGCGGCCTGTGGATCCGCAGCCCCTATGACCCGCGCATCCAGAAATCGGCGGCAGACGCGCTGCGCGCCGGGCTGTTGCGCTATGATGCGGGGCATGGCTGGTCCGGTCCGGTCGGCACGATCGAGATGGACGACAAATGGGCGCAGCGCCTCGCCGGGTCCTCGATCAGCGTGGAATATGAGGACTGGAAGGTCGCGATCGTGCTGTCCCGTTCCGGCGGCGCGGCGCAGATCGGCTTCGCCAACGGCAGCACCGGCACCTTGCCCGCCTCGGCGGCGCAGATGCCCTATCGCAAGATCGGCGGCCCCGCGTTCAACGGCATGAAGCCGGGCGACCTCATCCTCGTCAAGCCGATGGGCGGCGACAATTATGCGCTGCGCAACGTGCCCGCCATTTCCGGCGGCATGGTGGTGGAGGCGGTGCGCACCGCGCGCATCCATGCGATGCAGGGCGGCTTCGACGCGCGCCTTTCCTCTTACAACCGCGCGACACAGGCGCAGCGCCAGCCCGGCTCCACGATCAAGCCTTTCGTCTATGCGGCCGCACTCGACAGCGGGATGACGCCCGCGACGATCATCGTCGACGGGCCGTTCTGCGTGTGGCAGTCGGCGCGGCTGGGGCAGAAATGCTTCCGCAATTTCGGCGGCGGCGGCGCTGGTGCGCAGACGATGCGCTGGGGCGTCGAGCAGTCGCGCAACCTGATGACGGTGCGCGCGGCCTCGCAGACCGGCATGGATCGCGTCGTGCGCACCATCAAGGCGATGGGCATCGGCGATTACCAGCCCTATCTCTCCTTCGCGCTCGGCGCGGGCGAGACCACCGTGGAGAAGATGGTGAACGCCTATGCGGCGCTCGCCAACCATGGCCGCCTGATGGACCCCAAGGTGATGGATTTCGTGCAGGACCGGCACGGCAAGGTGATCTGGCCGAAGAACTGGCGCCCCTGCGACGGCTGCAACGCGGCCGACTGGGACGGCAAGGCGATGCCGCGCTTCGGCGCCGAGGGGCGGCAGGCGATGGACGCGATGACCGCCTATCAGGTCGTCCACATCACCGAGGGCGTGATCCAGCGCGGCACCGCGACGGTGCTGGCGGATTTGAAGCGGCCCCTGTTCGGCAAGACCGGCACCACCAACGGCCCGACCAACGTCTGGTTCGTCGGCGGCTCGCCCGATCTGGTCGCGGGCGTCTATCTCGGTTTCGACACGCCGCGCTCGATGGGCGGCTATGCGCAGGGCGGGCGGATCGCCGCGCCGATCTGGAAGGCGGCGATGGCGCCGATTCTGGAGGACATGCCCAAGACGCCGTTCGTCGCGCCGCCGGGCATCCGCATGGTGCGGGTGGATCGCCGCTCCGGCAAGCGCGTCTATGGCGCCTGGCCAACGACCAACGACGCCAAGCCCGCGATCATCTGGGAAGCGTTCAAGCCGGAGACGGAGCCGCGCCGCACCATCCGCAAGGAAGAGGTCGAGGCGCAGGAAAAGGCCGCCGCCTCGCGCGATCGCAGCGGCCCGGCGACCAGCCGTGACAGCGACTTCTTGCAGCGCGAGGGCGGTATATATTAGGGGCCCTGGGCTTTTGCTTTAACGCCTTTCCGGCAGGGCTAGCCGGGCCGGCGCAGTTTTTTGGAGAATGACCATGCGCGCAGAAGCGCAAGCCTATGTTGATCGTATCGATGCGGCGCTCGGTCTGCTGCGGCGCTTTCTCGACTGGGACCGCGCGCTGCGCCGCCTCGACGAGCTGAATGCCCGCGTCGAGGACCCGACGCTGTGGGACGACCAGAAGAAGGCGCAGGAGGTGATGCGGGAGCGCACGCGCCTCGACGCCGCCATTTCCGCGACCCGCGCGATCGAGAATGAGAAGAACGACACCGTCGAACTGATCGAGATGGCCGACGCAGAGGGCGACAATGCGATGGCCGACGAGGCGTTGGCCTCGCTCGCCGAACTGGCCGACAAGGCGGACGACGCCAAGATCAAGGCGCTGCTCGCGGGTGAGGCGGACGCCTCCGACACCTATCTCGAAATCCATGCGGGCGCGGGCGGCACCGAAAGCCAGGACTGGGCGGAGATGCTCCAGCGCATGTACCAGCGCTGGGCCGAAAAGCGCGGCTACAAGGTGGAGCTAGTCGATTATCAGGCGGGCGAGCAGGCGGGCATCAAGTCCGCGACGCTGCTGATCAAGGGCGAGAACGCCTATGGCTATGCCAAGACCGAGAGCGGCGTGCACCGCCTCGTGCGCATCTCGCCCTATGACAGCTCGGCGCGGCGGCACACCAGCTTTTCCTCGGTCTGGGTCTATCCGGTGATCGACGACAATATCGATATCGAGATCAACCCGGCCGACCTCAAGGTCGATACCTATCGCGCGTCGGGCGCGGGCGGGCAGCACGTCAACACCACCGATTCGGCGGTGCGCATCACCCACGTGCCGACCGGCATCATCGTCGCCTGCCAGAACGACCGCTCGCAGCACAAGAACCGCGCCACCGCGATGAACATGCTGAAGGCGCGCCTCTACGAGAAGGAACTGGCCGAGCGCGAGGCGGCGGCCAGCGGCGAATATCAGGCCAAGACCGAGATCGGCTGGGGCCACCAGATCCGTTCCTATGTGCTGCAACCCTATCAGATGGTGAAGGACCTGCGCACCGGCGTGGTTTCGACCTCGCCCGACGATGTGCTCGACGGGGCGCTCGACCCCTATATGGCCGCCGCGCTCTCGCAGCGCGTGACCGGCGAGAAGGTCGAAGTGGAGGACGTCGACTGATGCCATCGGGGTCGCGTGCCGGGGCGGCGCTCGCGCTGGCCGGGGCGCCCCTGCTGGTGCTGCTCGCCGCCTGCGACATGCTGGGCGGCGGCGAGGAGAAAGGCGGCAGGCGGGACAGCGCCGCCGATTTCCCCAAGGCCGACCGCCCGGTCGCGCCGGTGGTGTCCACCCGCTATGCCAGCGAGGAGGTGCGCGACCGCCTTAATGAAGCCAACGACATCATGGACCGGGCGGGCATAAGGCCGGGCATGACGGTGGCCGATATCGGCGCGGGCGAGGGCTATTACACCGTCCGCCTCGCCGCCCGCGTCGGCGCGGACGGGCGCGTGCTGGCGCAGGACATCATGCCGGAGGTGATCGAGGCGCTGGGGCGGCGCATCAACCGCGAGCATTGGGACAATGTCAGCGTGAAGCTGGGCACGCCCGACAATCCCGGCCTGCCCGCCGCCAGTTTCGACCGCATCCTGATGGTGCACATGTATCATGAGATAGAGGAGCCCTATGCGTTCCTCTGGAACATGCGCCCGGCGCTGAAGGCCGACGGCGAGGTGATCGTCGTCGATTCGATGCGCTCGACCGACCAGCACGGCACCCCGCCCAAATTGCTGATCTGCGAATTCGCGGCGGTGGGCTATCAGCTCATCGATCTGGTGCCGCGCCCGTCGGCGGGCGGCTATCTCGCCCGCTTCCGGGTAAACGGCGCGCGCCCCGCCCCGGCGGATATCCGCCCCTGCGCGGTGGCGCGGGATTAGTGGATGGCGGGCTTACCGTCATGTCAGCCTGCGCTGGCATGAGGGCATAATATCAGGTCATTTCCCCGCTCAGAGCGATTCCTTGATCGAGCAGGCCGCCGGGCCGAGGATCACGATGAACAGCGTCGGCAGGATGAAGAGGATCAGCGGCACCGTCATGATCGCGGGCAGGCGGGCGGCTTTCTCCTCGGCCTTCATCATCCGTTCGTGCCGGAATTCGGCGGAGAGCACCCGCAGCGCCGAGGCCAGCGGCGTGCCGTATTTCTCGGTCTGGATCATCGTGGTGACGACGCCCTTCAACGCCTCCACATCGACACGCCAGGCGAGGTTCTCGAACGCCTGCCGCCGCTCGGTGAGGAAGGACAGCTCGATCGAGGTGAGCTGGAATTCGTCGCCCAGTTCCGGATAGGCGCGGCCCAGTTCCTTCGCGACGCGGGCGAAGGCGGCATCGACGGTCAGGCCCGCCTCGGCGCAGATCACCAGCAGGTCGAGCGCGTCGGGTATGCCCTTGCGGATCGCCGCCGAGCGTTTCGATATCTTGTTCGACAGATAGATGTCGGGCGCCTTGTAGCTGGCGAGCAGCGCCACTGCGAAGGCGCCGAAGCGCTTCACGTCGGTCCAGTCGGGGAAAATGTCGACGACATAGATCAGCAGCGCCGCCGTCAGCCCGCCGACGATCGGCAGGATCAGCCGGCCGAAGATCACCGCGACGGCCAGGTCCTTCGACCGGATGCCCGCCTGCGCCAGCTTCTTCTGCGCGACCTTGACCTGATCGTCCTGCAACACCTTCAGCTTTTGCAGCAGCGACCGCATGAAATCGGTGCTCTCGCGCTGGTGGACCAGACGGGCGCGCCGCTTCGTGTTGGAGACGGTGATGCCGGCCTTCAGCTGCTCGCGCCGTTCGTTGAGCGCCTTGACGCGCCGGCTCATCGGGTTGCGCACGGTCGCCGCGGCATAGATGGCGACGAGCACGGCGAAGGTGGCCAGCGCGGCCATCAGCGTGGCGAGATCGGCGGCGCTCAGGCCGAACAGGGTTGCACCGTTCATCGCGTCAAACCTCGAAATTGATCATCTGGGACATGATGAACACGCCGATGCCCATCCAGCACATGCCGCCCAACCCCACGATCTGCATCAGGCTGAAGCCGAAAAGGCCGTTGGGATCCGGCGTGAAGAAGGACGCCATGTAGGAAAAGTTCAGCCAGCTGATCAGCGCGAACACGATGAAGGGCAGGCAGCCCAAAATCCATGCCGACGCCTTGGCTTCGGACGACATCGCCTTGATCTTCAGCTTCATCTGCGCGCGCTGGCGCAGCACATTGGCGAGATTGGCGAGCGTTTCGGCCAAATTGCCGCCGGTTTCCCGCTGGATCGCGAGGGTGATGCAGAAGAACTGGATTTCCGCCGTGCCCAGCCGCTCGGCGGTTTCGGCGAGCGCCTGGTCCATCGTCCGGCCGATCTTGATCCGCTCGGTCACGAGGCGGAATTCCTCGCCGACCGGGCCGGGAATCTCGGTGGAGACGACCGACAGGGTTTCTGCGATCGGCAGGCCGGAGCGCAGGCCGCGCACCATCAGTTCCAGCGCGTCGGGGAAATTGACGGTGAATTTCTGGATGCGCCGGGCGATCAGAAAGCCGACATATTTATGCGGCCCGCCCAGCCCCACGGCGGTGCCGACGAGGATGGCGGTGAGCGGCGACCAGCCCCGGATCAGACCGAAGGCGACGGCCCCCAGCGTGATGCCGGCGCAGGCCAGCATGAACTGGTTGAGCGTCCATTTCTTGCCGGTCATGCGCAGGCGCTTGACCAGATTGTCGGGGTTGGGAACCAGCGACGCCAGCGCGCCGGTGGTCGGCCGCGCGGTGGCGATCGCCTTGCGCATGCGCGCCTCGATCTGGTTCTCGCTCGACAGATTGTGCCGCGCCACGGCGGCGGCGAGGCGGCGCGACTGCGCCTTGCCGGTGGAAGGACCCGCAAAGGCCAGCGCCAGCAGCACCATCGCGCTGCCGGACATGAGAAGAAGAAGGATCAGCTTCGGGTCCATGGGGTCAGTCGCCTCTTCGCGTCCTTATTGCTTTTCCCTGGCGGGCTTCTTTTCGTCCTTCTTCGCGCGCTTGGGCAGCAGGCCCTTGAAGTCGCCGATCTTGTCGAGCAGCGACCCGCCCTTCTTCGCGGCGCCTTCGTCGCTGCTGAGATCGAGTATCTGCCCCGGTATCGCGGCGAACGCCTGGCCGAGCTTGCCGTTGCGGGCGACCTCGGCCAGCGGCTTGCCCAGCTTCGCAGCCTGCGCGGCCATGCGCAGGTCGCAGGGCAGCACGATGTCGACGGCATGCTCGATCGACTGCTCGAAATCCTTGCGGGAAATTTCCAGCATGTTCGCCTGCACCTTGTTGCCGACGACCAGTATCTTCACGTGCGGCGCGTTGGACCGCAGCCAGGACAGGGTACGGATGGTGTCGCGCGCGCCCGCCAGCGTCAGCTCGGTGACGACCGTCGCCACCTGTATGTCCGCCATCAGCTGTGGGAACTGGATCAGCATGTGGCGCGGCATGTCGACCACGCAGCATTCGAACGCGGTACGGAATTCCTCCAGCAGATGGTGGAACGCGCCGCCGTCGGTCAGCATCGGCTGGCTGATCGGCGCCTCGGCCGACAGGATGGCGAGCTTGTCCGACGCGCGCACCATCGCGCGCTCGATGAACAGGCCGTCGATGCGGCTGGGGTTCTCGATCGCGTCGATCAGGCCCCGGCCCGGCTCCAGGTCGAGCGTCAGCGCGTTGGTGCCGAAATGCAGGTCGAGGTCGAGCAGCGCGGTGGAGCGCTGCGCCTTTTCGCTCATCAGCCAGGCGAGCGAGGTCGCGAAGGTCGAGGCGCCCACGCCGCCGCGCGTGCCGATGACGGCGGTGGCGATGTGCGGGCGCGCCTCATGCCCGTCCGCGCGCGGGGCCATGAAGGCGGCCTGCGCGGTGATGAGCGCATCGCGCACATGGTCGATGTT
Organism: Sphingobium jiangsuense; assembly: GCF_014196495.1. Classification (GTDB taxonomy): domain Bacteria; phylum Pseudomonadota; class Alphaproteobacteria; order Sphingomonadales; family Sphingomonadaceae; genus Sphingobium; species Sphingobium jiangsuense. Next base: position 358,577 of record NZ_JACIDT010000001.1, on the reverse strand, counting down.
GAGGGGCTTGAGCAGATAATCCTGTATGCCGCTGGCCACGAGGTCGCGATAGAGGCGCACGTCGTTGATCTGGCCCGCCGCGATCACGATCGTGCCCGGCTCGCACACTTCGGCGAGGCTGTTGATGTCGCCCAGCGGATCGATCGATTCGGCCATGTCCACGAACAGGATCTGCGGGCTGGCGCTGACGGAAAGCGACTGGATCGCGTTGCGCAGCCCGCCCTTGTAGACGCGCTCCGGCGCCCATCCCAGTTCGGTCGCGACCGACTGGAGGATGCTGACGCTCGCATCTTCGCAGGCATAGGCCTGGAACATGTCACGTCCGCCGCCCATGCCGGGTTTCCAGGGAACATTCATGCTCAATTGCCTCCTGCGCTCAGGGTTTTCAGGCCGCCCGCACCGGTCGGGGTCTGCTTGCGATAGGTTTCGATCGCGCGGTTCGAGGTGTCGGTGCGCAGCGCGCTGTTGCTGCTTTCGCCGCGCACGAGATCGTCGGGATTGGCGACCATCGCGGCGAGGTTGCCGTTGACCCCGCAGCCATAGTTGGACGAGGTGCCGCCCACCATGTCGCTTTCCTGCCGGGTGCTCCAGTCCGGGCAGCCGGGGACGGAGGCGATGGCGCGGCGCAGGATCAGGCGGACCGCGCCCGCCGGCGGGACGCCCGCGGCGGCGGAGCCGTCCGTGCCGATCATCAGGCCGCGATGGCCCAGCAGGTCTGCGATGTCCTTCTGCATGGCGAGGGGGACGAGGGCCCCGTCGGACGCGATCGCCACCTTGTCGCCATAGCTGACGTCGAGCGAATCGAGCCAGCCGGACAGGCGCGCCGCCTCGGTGGGCGACAGGCCGTCCCCGCCATCGAACCGCACGTCATAGACATAGGTGGCATGGCTGACGACCGGCTGGTGCACCGATTCGACGCTGGTGTTGTAGCGGCTTTCCCCGCCGCACGCGGCCAGTGGCAGCACCGCCGCCAGCAGGCCGAGGCGCAGCGCGCGGCGCAAGGCCGGGAGAGGGGCGGGGCGGGACGCGCTGATGGAAAAATCGTGGATCATGGCTGCTGTCCTTCCCTTCAGAATGTGAAGCCGGGGCCGACGCTGCCCGCGTCGGCCGATTGGGACGCGCGTGCCTTGCCGTCGCCGCGCCGGTCGGGCGTGACGGCGCGCGGCTGGAGCGCGGCTTCGCCCCCGGCCGGGTTCTGCGCCGGCGCGGACGGCGCCACGGACGGCATATAGCCCTTCTGCCCGCTGACGCCGTTGGCGCCCTGTTGCAGCAGCAGGCCCTGAAGCGGGGTGGCGTTGCGATAGCCGTCGGTCGGCAGGCGCACGTCCCCGGCGTTCATCGGCTTCACCAGATAGGGGGTGACGACGATCACCAGTTCCGTCTCGTCCCGCTGATATTTGCGCGACTTGAACAGGCTGCCCAGGATCGGCAGGTCGCCGAGGCCGGGCACCTTGTCGATCACGTTCGACGTGCCGTTGTTGAGCAGCCCCGCGATCATGAACGCCTGGCCGGAGCCCAGCTCCACCGTGGTTTCGGCGCTGCGGCTCTTGAGCGCGGGCACTTCCGAGTTGATCGAGAAGTCGAGCGAGGACACGGTCGGCCGCACGCGCAGGGAAATGCGCCCGTCGGCCAGCACGATCGGAGTGAAGGCCAGCTGCACGCCATATTGCTTGAACTGGATGCTGTTGCCCTGCGTGCCGTTCGACACCGTATAGGGATATTCGCCGCCCGCGAGGAAGCTGGCGGTCTCGCCCGACAGAGAGGTCAGGTTCGGCTGGGCCAGCGTGCTGGCAAGGCCGCTGGTTTCGGCAAGGTCGAGCGCGCCCGCGACATCCATGCCGAACATCTTGGCGATGAAGCCCAGCGTCGTGCTGCCGTCGGCGGGCTGGTTGAATTCCCAGCTGCGGGTGATGTTGCCCGCAGCCCCGCCGACAAAGCCGTTGTCGGTGATCGCATTGCGCGTCGAGCGGCCGATATAGCCGGAAAAGCTGCCCGATCCGGTGCCGAGGCCCGTGATGTTGGTGCCGATCTGGTGAATGAGGTTGCGGCTGACCTCGGCGAACTTCACCTGAAGGTTTACCTGCAACGGCGTCGCCGTGCGCAGGCGGCTCACCACCGTGACCTCCTTGCCGGGGCCGTCGGCGAACGCCTTGACCAGCCGCTCGGCCTCGGCTGCGTCCTCCGGCGCCTTGACGGTGCCGGTCAGCAGGTAGAGGCCGTTCATCTTCGATATGGTGACATCGGCGTCGGGCATGGCGAGCTTGAGCATCTGGTCGATGCTGGTCAGGTTGTTGCCCACGCGCACGGTCGCGGAATAGAGCGCCTTGCCGCCCGCCGAGGTGACGGTGATCGCGGTTTCGCCCGGCCCCTTGCCCAATATGTAGAGCTGGTTCTGCGAACGGACATAGACGTCCGCCACGCTGGGATCGGCGATCACCACGTCGCTCATCTGGCCGGGCAGGTTGACGACCCGGCTGGCGCCGACCGACATCAGGATGACGTTGCCGTCCTGCGCGGGGGCGGCGACGGCCGCCTTTTCGGGCAGGAGCAGCGATCCGGCCGTGAGCGCGGTCGCGCCCAGGGCAAAGACCGCCTGACGAAGCAGGGACGAAGCATTCTTCATCTTATTTCCCTTTCAGCTCGACCGCTTCGACCGAGGTGCCGCGGGCGACCTTCACGATCGGTCCCTGGGGCACGCCTTCGGGCTGCTTGCGCTGGGGCATGGTGCGGCGTTCGAAACGCGATACGTCCGCGCCGGTGGAGTAGGTCATGCGGCCTTCTTCCGGGCGCTGCGAAATGCGGGCGAGCGCCAGCTTTTCCGCCGCCGGATCGTTGCCGTTGGGCAGGTTGACGTCGCCGCCCGCGATCGCGGCGTCCAGTTCCTGCGCGGTGTCGGCGAGCGACCGCAGCGCCAGCGACAGCGAGCCGACGGTCTGGGCGACGGCGATCTTCTCCGCGATCTTCGGCGTCACTTCCAGCGTGACGTTGGAATAGGTGCGCACTTCGGGCTTGCCCTCCGCGTCCATCGCGTTGGTGCGCTGGTCGGTGGCGAGCACGCGCAGGTTGCGCACGACCGTTTCGGCGACCTTCAGCGAATTGTCATCCTGCTCGCCGCTGATCGTCTGGGTGACCAGCACGTCGACGCGGTCGCCGGGGAAGATGAAGCCCGCGACCGAATTCTGCACCGACACCGGCACGGTGACCGCGCGCATGCCCGGCCCCAGCGCCGCCGCCAGGAAGCCGCGCTCGCCCGGCTGGATCAGCGCGCCGAGCGTGATCGGCTGGCCGGCGGTGATCGCGGCGCGCACGACGGCGCCCTGCAATGTCCGGGGATCGGCCTTGTCCTTCAGATAATAGGCTTCCTCGACCAGCTCCCTGGGCCAGGGCTGGAAGCGGAAGGCATCCTCGGTGATGATAGTGCCGACCGGCAGCGCCTTGGTCGCCACCAGCACCTGCGGGCCGTCCTGCTGGGCGGGTACGGCCGAAGCCGTGGCCTGCGGTGCGCCGTTGTTGGCGCTGAACATCGATCGCGCCATCAGCGCAGTAGCGATCGCGATGACGAGAGCCCCCGCCAGCAATACTGCTTTTCTCACATCCATGACGAATCTCGTTCTCCAAAACGCGAAAACCGGGCTTTATGGGCCCGACTATTATCCAAATTGGTAAATAATCCGTTCACCTATCAACCACATCCCGGCGAGGGAGATGGCGACCCCGTAAGGAACCTCGGCTTGCCCCGTCCTTTTGCTGAGGCGATGGTGGACGACCGTCACCAGCGTGACGAGGCCCCCCAATATCGCCATCAGCACCAGCAGCAGGCTGAGCGCCTGCCAGGGAAACCACAGCGCCACCGCCGCCAGCAGCTTCACGTCGCCGCCGCCCATCATGCCGAGCGCGAAGAGCAGCGCGAAGACGCCGAACACCCCGATGCCCAGCGCCAGCTGCAACGCCATGTCGGGCCATGCGGGCAGGCCGCAGGCCAGCCAGTAGAGCGGCGCGGCAAGAGCGATGACGAGGTTCAGCCGGTTCGAGATGATCCGCGAGCGGATATCGGTGATGGCGGCCGCGGCCAGCAGCGCGGCCAGCAGGCACAGCAAGGCGATTCGGATAATTTCCCCACTCATGACCGGCGGGTCTAGACGGAAGGCTTTACCATTCCGTAAACCGGTCATTAATATGACGACGCCGCCTTTCCCCACAGTGCCGGACGATGCCGTGACCTTCTGGCGCGCGAAGGACGGCTGGCCGATCCGCGCCGCGCGCCTCTTTCCGCCGGAAAGCGCGCCCCGCCGGGGGTCGATCCTGTTCCTCAACGGGCGCGCCGACCATATCGAGAAATATGCCGAGGCGATACGGGGATGGGCGGACGAGGGCTGGGTCGTCGACGGCTTCGACTGGCGCGGGCAGGGCGGATCGGGCCGAGTCGCGCCCGCGCCGATGCTCGGTCATATCCCCGATTTCGAACTCTGGCTGGACGATCTGCGGGGCTATGCCGCCGACTGGAGGGCCGCCACACCGGGGCCGCATGTCGTCATCGGCCATTCCATGGGCGGGCACCTGCTGCTCCGCGCGTTGGCCGAGGGGCGGGTCGAATGCGACGCGGCGGTGTTGATCGCGCCGATGCTGGGCCTCGTCGCGGGCGGCGTGCCCCATGCGGTCGCGCGGCGGCTGTGCGAGGCGGTGTGCGCGCTGGGGCTGTCCGAGCGCCCGCTCTGGCCCGAACGCAGCCGCACGCCGGAGCGCGAGGCCGCGCTGCGCGAGCGGCTGACCCACAGCGTGGAACGCTTCGCGCAGGAACAGGCGATACGGCAGGCGCGGCCCGATCTGGCGATGGACGCGCCGAGCTGGGGCTGGCTGCGCGCGGCCTATCATTCGATCGAGCGGCTGGAGGCGCCCGGCCTGTTGGAGCGCGTGGCGACGCCGGTGCTGATCCTCGCCAGCCGGGCGGACCGGCTGGTGGCCGCCCCGGCGATCGAGCAGGTGGCGCGGCGCTTGCCCAGCGCGCAGGTTCATTTCTATGGGGCGGAGGCCGCGCATGAGATATTGCGCGAGGCCGACCCGGTGCGTGATGACGCGCTCGCGCGGATCGGCGCGTTTCTGGAGGATCATGCCCCGCCCGTCGCGGCGGCGGCGGAAGGGCGGTAATGGACGGATTGCGGGGCAGCTATGACGCGGTGATCGTCGGCGCGGGCATGGCGGGGGCCAGCCTGGGCGCGGAACTGGCAGGGCATATGTCGGTGCTGCTGGTGGAGATGGAGGACCAGCCCGGCTATCATGCGACGGGGCGCTCGGTCGCCTTCTGGTCGGAAAGCTATGGCGGCCCGGCTATCCGTCCGCTGACTCGCGCGTCCGGGCCCGTGCTGGCGGAGCGGGGCTTCCTCTCGCCGCGCGGCGGCCTTCATGTCGGCCGGGCGGAGGATGCGGCGCTGCGCCGGGCGATGGTGGCCGATTATGGCGACGACGGCCTGTTCGTCCCGCTGGAGGCGGCGCAGTTGCGCGCGCGCATCGCGGGCCTGCGCGGCGACTGGACCATCGGGCTGGAAGAGGCGGGCCTGCGCGATATCGACGTCGCCGGGCTGCACGGCGCCTGCCTCGCCCGGCTGCGCAGGCTCGGCGGCACGGTGGCGCAGGGCTGCCGGTTCGAGGGGGCCGCGCCGTTTGGCGCGGGGGAAGGGGCCGGATGGGAGGTGCGCCTTTCCACGGGTTCCGTCCGCGCGGGCCTGCTGGTCAATGCCGCCGGGGCCTGGGCCGATCCGGTGGCGCGGGCGGCGGGCGTAAGGCCGATCGGCATCACGCCGCTGCGGCGGACGGTGGTGCAGCTGCGCGTGGACCCCCCGGCGGCGGACGATCTGCCGCTGGTGATCGACCTCGCGCAGCGTTTCTATTTCAAGCCGGTCGGGGCCGGGCGCATCTGGCTGACCCCGCATGACGAGCATGTCTCGCCCCCGGTCGACGCCGCGCCGGAGGAACTGGACGTCGCCACCGCGATCGACCGGCTGCAACAGGTGGTGGACTGGCGCGTCGCGGCGGTGGAGCGGCGCTGGGCGGGCCTGCGCAGCTTCGCGCCCGACCGCAGGCCGGTCTATGGGCGCGACCCCGACCGGCCGGGCTTCTTCTGGTTCGCGGGACAGGGCGGCTTCGGCATCCAGACCGCGCCCGCCGCCGCGCGCCTCGCCCGTGGCCTGCTGATGGGCGAGCGCGACGATCCGATGCTGGCGGGGGTGGACGCGGCGCTCTATGCGCCCGGACGGCTGCGCTGATCGCTCTTCCCAATTCCGACGGTGCGGGATAGGCTGGCCTCCGGTTCAACTTTCCGTGGGGGAATGGCCATGGCCCATAAATTCGTGATCGAGCAGAACAAGGCGGGCGAATATGTCGCCAAGTTCAAGTATAATGCGGAGATTATCTTCTGGACCGAAGGCTATAAAAGCAGGGCTTCGGCGTTGAACGCCATCGAATCGATCAGGAAAAATGGACCGGACGCCCCTGTCGAGGAATAATTCCGCTTCCTTGCCCCATCGGGCGGGGAAGGCGTCATGACCCTGCTGGGGGCGATCATCGCCGGGGGCGCGGCGCGGCGTTTCGGCGCGGACAAGGGTGCGGCGCTGCTGGGCGGGGTCGCGCTGATCGATCATGTCGCGGCCGCCCTGCGCGGATCATGCGCGGAGCTGGTGATCGTCGGCCGGGAATGGCCCGGCCTGCCGACGCTGACGGATCGCCCGCACGCCGGGGAGGGGCCGCTGGGCGGGCTCAACGCGGCGCTCCATCATGCGCGGGCGCGCGGGCATGAGGCGGTGCTGTGCGCCGGATGCGACAGCCTGCCGCTGCCCGACGATCTGGCCGAGCGGCTCTCGCCCGGCCCGGCGGTGATCGACGGGCACTGGCTGATGGGCCTGTGGCCGACGGCGCTGGCCGGCGATCTCGACCGCTGGCTTACCGATCAGCCGGACCGCTCGATCCGCGCCTGGATGCGCCAGACCCACGCCCGCGCGGCGCCATTGGGTACGCCGATCTTCAACATCAACACGCCCGAGGCGCTGGTGGAGGCGGAAGCGGCGCTGGCCGGACGGTGAGGGGGCGACGCAGCCTCGACGGGCTCAGCCCGAACGGAGCGGCGAGGGTTTGTCGAGATTTCGTTCAGGTGAAGCCGGGAAGCGTGCTATTCGAGCACCGAACGCAGGATAGCGCGGTTCGCAGGCCCGCATGGGCGGAATGTCGATATACCCTAATCGTCATATCCCAGCTGCGCGCGCAGATCGATCGCGTCGATGATCTTCGCGCCGCCCATGAACACCGCGCCGGTGCAGCACAGCGCCAGCAGCTTGCCCGGCCAGCCCGGATAATGCTGGAGATAGACCATCGCCCGTTCGGTCGCGCCCAGCGCCAGCGCGTAGATGATCGCAAATGCCTCGAACTTCGTCTTGATGACGAACAGGCGGCCGATCTTGCGGGCAAATCTGGTTAGCATTTCCTTAACGTAGCAGCCGCTGCCGCCTCCCCGCAAACTGGTTAACCATCAATATTGTCCAGCTATTATAAAGCGGTATCGGGCATTCGGTTCCCGCTCAGATAGCGGCGGGCAGGCCCATGTGCTCGACCAGCAGCGCCCGCGCCCGCTCTATGTCGGCGATCAGCGCCGGGCTGGCGAGATCGGCCGGGGCGATGCTCTCCGGCCAGTGGCGCTCGACCAGTGCGGCCAGCCGGTCGAGCTTCGCCTCGTCGGCGAGGAAGCGCGGGTCGATGGCAGCCGGGTCGGCGACGACGCGCAGGCGCAGGCAGGCGGGGCCGCCGCCATTGGCCATCGATTCGCGCACATCGACCGGGATCACCCGGCGGATCGGGCCGTTGCCCGCCGCCAGCCGGTCGAGCCAGGCCGCCGTGCTGGCGACGGCGAGGCATTCGGTCGGCACGATCAGCGCCATGCCGTCAGCCGTATCGGGCCCGGAATACGGCTCCGCGCCGGACAGCGTGACGAGCTGGGCGTTGAACAAATAGCTGGCGATGGCATCGGCCAGGGGCACCTCGCTGTCGGGCACCTCGATCAGGATCGCCTCGGGCAGGCGCGCCAGCAGCGCGTCGTGGAAGGAGTCGCGGTCGGCGAAGGCCAGCTCATGCGCGAACAGCACCCGTTCATTGGCGACCGCGACCACGTCATTGTGGAACGCGCCCGCCGCGATCGCGGCTTCGGATTGCTCGACGAACATCACGCGTTCGGGCGAGAGGCGGTGAGCGCGGGCGATCGCCTTGCCCGCCTCGATATGCTGGCGCGCGGGAAAGCGACCGCCGGACCGGCCATGGACGAAAATCTCGACGCCCGGCTCGGCATGGGACGGGGCGAGGCGCATATGGTTGGCCGCGCCCTCGTCGCCGAACGGGGCGGGCACCGGCCCGTGCACGGCGAAGGCGCGGTCGTCGGCGAAGGCGAGCCGCAACTGGCGCAGCATATGCGGCCATTCATGGCTGCGATGCGGCATCGTCATCAGATTGGCGACGCTGAGGTGGCAGCGCCCGTCCGCCGTGTCGGGCGCGGGCGAGACGGTCGCCGCATTGGCCGCCCACATCGACGAGGCCGACATCGCCGCCGCGCGGATATGCGGCTCCGCGTCCGCCATGCTGGTGTAGAGGCTTTCCAGCCAGCCATGGTCCGGGCGCGGCTGGGGCAGGAACAGCCCCTGCGCAAGACCGAGCGCCAGATTGGCGCGCATCTTGGCGATGCCCTGAAGCGCCGCCGCGCGCGGGTGCGACACCGCGCCCGCATGGGCGGCGGAGGCGAGATTGCCGGGGCTGAGGCCCGCATAATTATGGCTGGGGCCGACCAGTCCGTCGAAATTGATTTCCCGCAGGGTCATGACCGTTCAGCGCTCCGCCACCAGCAGCCGGTCCTCGCTCAGCAGGCCGAGCAGATCCGCCGCCTCGCCGTCCAGCCGCACGCCGTCCTCGCCATCGGGCAGCGCCCGCGCATAGGCGCAGCGGAAATCGGCGAGCCGTCCCGCCGCGACGAGCATCTTCGCGCCGCCTTCGCCGTGCGTGCCGGCGAAGCGCAGCTCGCGCGCCTGCGCGACGGTCCGCAGATTGTCGATCTTGCCCAGCATCGTCGGGCCGCCGTCGAATATGTCGATATAGCCGTTATATTTGAACCCCTCGGTTTCCAGCATCCGCATCGCGGCGCGGCCATTGGGGTGGGGCATGCCGATCACCGCGCGGGCATGGTCGGACAGCATGTCGACATAGATCGGCGTCTTGGGCATCAGGTCGGCGATGAACTGGTTGCCGTGGATCGCGTTGAACGCGTCGGCCTCCTGAAAGCCCATGCCGAAGAAACGCCCGGCAAGCCCGTCCCAGAAAGGCGATCCGCCCGCCTCGTCGATCACCCCGCGCAGCTCGGCCAGGATGCGCTCGCCGAAGCGGGCGCGGTGCTGGCGGATGTAGAGATAGCGGCTGCGCGCGAGCAGCAGGCCCAGCCCCTCGGCGCGCTCGCGCGGGTGGAGGAACAGGCCGCCGACCTCGGCCGCGCCTTCGAGATCGGTGGTGAGCGAGAGCATCTGCGCGCGGAAGGTGCGATCGAGTTCGCGGCTGTGCTGGGTCAGCGTGCCGAGGCGGTAGGAATAGAAGGGCGCGGTCGCGCCGACCTGGCTGAAGATCTGGCAGGTGCCGCGTATCTGGCCGGTTGTGCGATTTTCCAGCACGAACAGGATCAGGTCGTCGGCGATTCCCTCCTCCGCGCGGGCCAGGGCGGCGGCGGTGCGCTCCAGCTTGGCGGCGAGGGCGGGCCGGTCGGCAGGCAGGTTGGTGAAGCCGCCGCCGGTCAGCTTCGCCATCTCGTACAGCGCCTGAAGATCGTCCGGCCGGGCCGGGCGGATGATGAAGCTCATGGCCGTGCCTCCCCTGCGTCGCCGCCCCGCGCCAGCCGGGCGAGCACCAGCGCGGAAAGGCGCGCCCGCTCGGCCAGGCTGTCGGTGAGCAGGAACTCGTCGCTGCTGTGGATCGCGCCGCCGCGCGCGCCCATCGTATCCACCACCGGCACGCCGCAGGCGGCGATGTTGTTGCCGTCGCACACCCCGCCGGTGTCGCGCCAGCCGATGCTGAGGCCAAGATCGGCGCCCGCCCGTTCGACCAGCGCGGAGAGGCGCCGCGCCCTGTCGTCCATCGGTTTGGGCGGGCGGTTGAAGCCGCCATGGATATGGACGCCGACTTCGCGCGCCGCCGACACCCCGGCGCTTACCTGTTCGACCAGCGCCTGCGCGGCGGCCTGCATCGCCGCGTCGCGCGGGCGGAAGTTGACACGCAATATCGCCTTGTCCGGCACCATATTGTTGGGGCCGCCGCCGTCGATCCGCGCCGGGTTGCACGGCAGGCCGAGCGCCTTCGCCCCGTCCGCGAGGCGCAGCGCGAGATCGGCGGCGGCGAGCAGCGCGTTGCGCCCGTCCTCCGGATTGCGCCCGGCATGGGCGGCGATGCCGGCGACGACCAGCGAGAAATTGCCGCTGCCCGCCCGCGCGCCGGCCATGGTGCCGTCGGCGAGCGCCGGTTCGTAGGTGAGCGCGGCGGCCTTGCCCCGCGTCGCCCGCGCGATGAGGGCGGCGGAGGAGAGGCTGCCCACCTCCTCGTCGCTGTTGATGAGCACGTCATAGCCGAGCAGCGGCGCGAACGGGCTGGCCTCGAACGCGCGCAGCGCGGCGAGCAGGATCGCGAGCCCGCCCTTCATGTCGGCGACGCCGGGGCCGTTCAGCCTGCCTTCCCCCAGCCATCGCAGCGTCTGGAACGGATGGTCGGCGGCGAACACCGTGTCCATATGGCCGGTCAGCAGCACCCGTCGGGGCGCGTCGGGCCGCACGGCGAGTAGCATATGCCGCCCCGTCGCGCGCGTCTCCACCCGGCCGGAGGCATCGATGCTCTCCACCGGTTCGCCATCGACGAGGCGGAGGTCGCCGGGCAGCGCGGCAAAGGCATCGGCCAGCGCCGCCGCCATCCGGGCCAGCCCGTCCAGATTATGGGATCCGCTGTTGATCGCCGCCCAGCGCTGCACCTGGTCGAGCATCGGTGCGGCGCCCGCGGCGTCGAGCAGCATGATTTCGTCCGGCGACAGGCGTTCGTTCAGGCGTTCGTTTGGCGCGGCCATGCCCCATCATGAACCAGCCCGGCGTCGCTGCCAAGCCCGCGTCGCGTCCCTTCAGAAATCGTAGATCAGCGTCATCTTGCTGGTGGTGTCGAACGCCCGGTCGGTCAGCTTCGACCCCGATTCATAGCGCATATTGTAGGAGAGGCGCGCCGACAATTTGGAGACGATCCGCGCGTCGAGCGCGGTCAGCGCGGTGACGCTGGCGGTGTCGCTTTCCGCATAGGCCGAGGCCGTCTGTTGCAGCGACAGCGTCGGCGCGAACGCCCAGCGGAAATTGAGCGAGGAGCGCGCGCCGAATTTCGCCTCCCGCCCATCGTCGGTATAGGCGGTTTCGCGCAGCGACGGCCCCAGCGTGGTGGACAGCTTCACCTTGTCGTTCGATATCAGCGTGTAGCCGATGCCGAGCGAGCCGGTGTAGCGGTAATCGAAGCCGACGATCGGGTCCCGCTCATACTGGATCAGCGCATAGGCGAAATTGCGCGGGTCGAAATTATAGGTCGGGCTGTAGGAGGCGAGGATGCGCTCCACCGAGGTTTCGCCGTTGGCCTCGCGATAATCGGCGTTGGCGGTCAGCGCATGCGTCCATTTCAGGCCCTTGCGGGTCGCCCCCATCGACGTGCTGATGCCGAATTCGCTGGTCGAGCCGGTGGAGCGGAAGCCGCCCAACTCGATCTTGCCGTCCCACAGGTCGAACATGCCCGCATGCTTTATCTCTTCGCGCCGCTCTTCCTCCGCATGCGCCTGATGGCGGTTGACCATCGCCTGGATTTCCTCGGCGGCGTCGGGATTGGCGCGGATCGCATAGCGGGCGATGGTGGCGATGTCGGCGCTGTTGCCGCTTTCCAGCGCCTCGATCACCATCCTGCGCACCGCTTCGGGCAGCGGCAGGGCTTTGTCCCGCTCCCGCTCCCGCTCCGGCTCGGCGGGCGGGATCGTCGGGACGATCGCGGGGGGCGTGCTGGCGGGGGGGTAGATCGGCTCTTGCAGGCTGGCGGCGGCGGGGAGCGCCGATGCGGCCATCGCGAGGCCGAGAGCAAGGCCAACGGGGGGCAGGAACCGTCCGGTCATGGGGCGCACGTCTAGCGACTCGACGGCGGCGGCGAAAGGGGCCGCCGCCCGAAAATCAGATGAGATGTTGGAATTCCTGCACCAGATCGCGGTACAGCTTCTTCTTGAAGGGGACGATCAGCTCCGGCAATTCCTCCGGCACGACCCAGCGCCAGTCGCGGAATTCCTGATGGGCGGTGCGGATGTTCACGTCGGCGTCGGTGCCGAGGAAGCGCATCAGGAACCAGGTTTGCCGCTGGCCGCGATATTTGCCGCCCCAGATCTTGCCGACCAGTTCGTCGGGCAGGTCGTAGAACAGCTCCTCGCGCGCGCGGGCGATGATGTTGACGAGATCGGGCGCGATGCCGGTTTCCTCGCCCAGTTCCCGCAACGCCGTGTCGCGCGGCTCCTCGCCCGGATCGATGCCGCCCTGCGGCATCTGCCAGGCCTCGACCTCGCTGTCGAGCCGCTGGCCGACGAAAACCTTCCCGTCCATATTGACCAGCATCATGCCGACACAGGGGCGATAGGGGAGGGTGGAACTCATTGTCTCGCGATCCGGTTTCTGTCTCACTGAAAGGAAGGCATGGGCGGAATCGCCCGCCTGCCGGCCAGCCCCTTAGCCCACAGACTATCCATAGGCCATAGGGCGCGTCCATGATTCTTCGCGCGGCATCATGACAGTATCGCGTCGTCCGCCGCACCGCCGGACCGTCTCGCCGGGCGCCCCGGCCCACCTGCCGCTTGACGGGGCGGCATCGGCGTGGAAAGCGACGAGGCATGACCCAAAGCTGGAAACTCACCCTGCCTTGCACCCGCGCCGAAGCCGAGGCCCTGGGCGAGGACATGGGTTTGCTTGCCGATCTCGATCCGCCGCCCGCGCTGATGACAAGCGAGATGGAGGAGGACAATCCCGACAAATGGCAGGTCGACGCCTATTTCGAGGGCAGGCCGACGGTGCAGGCGATCGCGCTGTTGCAGGCGATGATCCCCAGCAGCGCCGGGACGGAGCCGGTGCTGGAGCGCCTGCCCGACGAGGATTGGGTGACGCTGAGCCAGCAGGGACTGGAGCCGATCGTCGCCGGGCGCTTCCATGTGCGCAACCATGCCGACGATCCGGTGCCCGCAGGTCTGGTGCCGCTGCTGATCCCCGCCGGGCGCGCGTTCGGCACCGGGCAGCATGAGACCACGGCGGGCTGCCTGATGATGCTCGACCGCTGCCGCAGGCTGGGCGAGCGGTTCGGCAATATCGCCGATATCGGCACCGGCACCGGGCTGCTCGCTTTCGCCGCGCTGCACCTGTGGCCCCGCGCCTATGCCACCGCGTCGGATATCGACCCGGCGGCGGTGGAGGTATCGGCGCAGAACGCCGCGCTCAACGGCGTGGCGCCGGGCGGCGGGCGGGGCGAAGTGTCGCTCTATGTCGCGGCCGGGGTGGACCATCCCGCGCTGCATGTCCGCGCGCCCTATGACCTGCTGGTCGCCAATATCCTCGCCGGGCCGCTGATCGAGCTGGCGCCCTCGCTGACCGCCGTCATCGACGAGGGCGGCACGCTGATCCTCGCCGGGCTGCTCGCCGATCAGGCCGACCGGGTGGTCGCCGCCTATCGCGCGCAGGGGATGCGGCTGGTCGACCGGATCGACAACGGCCACTGGCCGACGCTGCGCCTGCGCAAGCGGCCGGTGATCGGCTGGCGCAGGCCCCGCCGCTGGACGCCGGGCGCCAATGGCGAGGCGCCGGGCTATGGCAGCTGGTGAGGGGCGCGGGCGTCCTTCCGGCCTGACCGATGCTCAGCCGCCTGACCTTGAGCGATTTTCGCAATCATGAAGACGCGCTGATCGTGCCGCGTCATCCCTTCGTCGTGCTGACGGGGGAGAATGGCGCGGGCAAGACCAACATCCTGGAGGCGGTGTCGCTGCTGACGCCGGGGCGGGGGCTGCGCGGCGCGGCGCTGTCGCAGATGGCGCGGCAGGGCGGGCGCGGCGGCTTCGGCGTGGCGGCGCAGGTGGACGGGGTGACGATCGGCACCGGCACCGGCGCGGACGCGCCCGACCGGCGGCAGGTGCGCATCGGCGGCGTCGCCCATGCAGCGAGCGCGCTGGCGGACTATCTCTCGATCCTGTGGCTGACCCCGGCGATGGACCGGCTGTTCACCGAAAGCGCGGGCGGGCGGCGGCGCTTCCTCGACCGGCTGACGCTGGCGCTGCACCCGGCCCATGCGACGCACAGCACCCGTTATGAGGCGGCGATGCGGGCGCGCAACAAGCTGTTGTCCGATCCTGCGCGCGGCTGGGACGCGCATTGGCTCGCGGCGCTGGAAGCCCAGCTGGCCGAGCATGGCGCGGAAATCGCGCAGGCGCGGGCCGATATGGTGGCGCGGCTCAATGCAGTGCTGGAACGGGCGCCTGAGGGGCCGTTCGCGCGGCCGCTGCTGGCGCTCGGCCAGCCGGAGGGCGAGGCGGACGGACTGGATGCCGACGCGCTGATCGGCGCGCTGCGCGAGGGACGGCGGCGCGATGCGGCGGCGGGGCGCACGCTGTCGGGGCCGCACCGGGCCGATCTGGTGGTGCGCCATGCGGCGAAGGATCAGGCGGCGGCGCTCTGTTCGACCGGCGAGCAGAAGGCGCTGCTGCTCTCGATCATCCTCGGCCATGCGGCGCTGGTCGGACAGGCGCGGGGGGGTGCGCCGGTGCTGCTGCTGGACGAGGTCGCCGCGCATCTCGACCCCGCCCGCCGCCTCGCGCTGTTCGAGCGGCTGGCCGCGACCGGCAGTCAGATCTGGATGACCGGCACCGAGGCGGCGCTGTTCGACGGCATCGGGGAGGCGATCCGGCTGCATGTCGCGGATGGGCAGGTGCTGCCGGGATAGGGGATTTTTTGGTTCACGCGGAGGCGCGGAGAGGACCATCGGGCCGAAGGCCCTTTTCCTCTCCCACCTCTTGTCCAGACGAGAAGGTTCGGGGCGCTGGACGGCTTCGCCATCGGCACCCTCTCTCCGCGCCTCCGCGTGCTGATAACAGAGCGGGCGCTCCCGGCCCGCCCCGCGTCAGTCCTTCGGCTGATCCTCGAACCAGGCCTCGACCGGGCCGGAAAGCTTGATCGTCAGCGGCTGGCCGTGGCGGTCGCGGGTCTTGCCCGCCGCGACGCGGATCCAGCCTTCGGAAATGCAATATTCCTCGACATCGGTGCGCACCCGGTCCTTGAACCGGATGCCGACGCCGCGCTGCAATATGTCCACGTCGAAATGCGGGCTGCGCGGGTTGGTCGAAAGGCGGTCGGGCGGGGTGGCGCCGCCGGCCGGGGCGGTGGTCTGTTCGGGCGTTTCGCTATCGGTCATGGCGCATCCGCCTAGAGCATTTTCGCGCCGGAGGGAAGCCCGCCGCAACAGCGTCAGGCGTCGGCGGTCGCGAGGAAGCGGGCGGGGCATTCGGCCCATTCCAGCCGCAATGGGCCGTCGGCCTCCTTCCGCTCGCCGTCGACCAGCAGGCCGATGCGCCGGCGCGCGCTTTCCAGCGTCAGCACCCGGTCCTGCGTCAGCTTTTCGGTCGGTCCGCCCAGGAAATCGCGGTTGAGCCAGGCCCAGCCGTGGGCGGCGAGATCGCCCAGCCCCTCGGTCTGCACCGACCAGGCGTGAAGCTGCCCGTCCGCCTGCGGCTCTATGAAGATCGCGCTATGGTCGCCCGCCATGCCCGCGATCCGAATCGGCGCGCCCTCGAAGGTCTCGCTGATCGCGTCGCGCATCTTTTCGAGCACGGCGCCGATGCCGCCCTCGCGCATATTCTCCCGCACATCGCCCCATGCGGTGGCGGGACCGGCGATCACCCCGACCAGCGAGGCGAAGCCCGGCCCGGTGAGCAGCGGCATCCGCCGCTCCACGGGCGCGCCGCGCAGCAGCCTTTCGAGCACCGCGTCGACATCGGCATCCCTGCCGTGCAGCTTGCCGGACAGCAGGTTCATCGTCCCGCCCGGCAGGATCATCAGCGGCAGGCGAGCGTCCGGACCATAGCGGGCGATCACCGCATGGGCGGTGCCGTCGCCGCCCAGCGAGGCGATCGCGTCGGGCGGCGTATCGCCGGGGTCGGGCAAATCCTCTTCGGCCAGGTCGATGAAGCGCGTGACCGATGCGCCCAGCCCCTCCATCTTCTCCCGCGCGGCGCGGATGGCGTCCTCGCCGGTGGAGCCGCTTCTGCCGTTCGCGATCAGCCAGATGCTCGTCATGCCGGATGCTCCATCATCAGGCCCAACCCGCAGCGGCGAAAAAAGTGCCGTGCGCCCCGGCTTTTTCCCGGTTATGGAGCGCCATGCCCAAGGATAATCGCGCCCCCGCCGCCTGCCAGCCCCTCCTGCCCGCGATCGTCCTTGCGGGCAGCCGTCCGGGCGTCGATCCGCTGGCGCAGGCGGCGGGGGTCGCGACCAAGGCGCTGGTTCCCGTCGCCGGGCGGCCGATGATCGACCATGTCGCCCGCGCCCTGCTCGCCCATCCGGCGATCGGCGAAGTCGTCGTCATGGCGCAGCGGGCGGAGAGCCTCGCCGACCATCCGCAGACCGCCTGGCTGCGCGCGGAGCCGCGCATCCGCTTCGTCGACAGCGGCAGCGGAATCAGCCAGTCGCTGCTCGACTGGATGGCGGGCGAGGACGCGCGCCTGCCCGCGCTCGTCACCACGGCGGACAATGTGCTGCTCGACGGCGCGATCCTCGATGCGTTCCTCGCGGGCGCGCAGGGCGCAGATGTCGCCGCCGCGATGGTCGAGCGGGCGGTGCTGGTGCGGGCGTATCCGCAATCGCGGCGGACCTGGCTCAAATTCCGGGGCGGCGCGTGGTCGGGCGCGAACCTCTTCTGGCTGGGCAGCGAACGGGCGGCCAATGCGCTGCGCAAATGGCGGGAGATAGAGCAGGACCGCAAGAAGGGGTGGAAGATCGTCTCCGCCTTCGGTCCGCTGCTGCTGCTGGGCGCGGGGCTGCGGCTGCTGAGCGTGCATCGGGCGATCGCGGCGGCGGGGCGCAGGCTGGGCGCGGGCGAGGCGCGGATCGTGCCGCTGCCCGTCGCGGAAGCCTGCATCGACGCCGACAAGCCCGACGATATCGCACTGATCGAACGCATCATCGCCGCGCGCGGGACGGCATGACGGACCGTCCCTCGCTGCTCCCGCCGCTGGTCTGCCTGATCGGCGTGGGCACTTTCTCGATCATGGACGCGGCGATGAAGGAACTGGCGCTGGGCATCGGCGCCTATAGCGCGCTGCTGTTCCGCAGCCTGATCGGCGCGCTGCTGGGCGGCGGCGCGATGGCCGCGACGCGCTCGCGCCTGCCCGCCCGCCCCGTGCTGCTGCTGCATGTCCGGCGCGGGGCGGTCATCACCGCGATGAGCTGGACCTTCTTCTGGTCGCTGACGAAATTGCCGCTGGCCGAGGCGATCGCGCTGTCCTTCGTCGCGCCGATCATCGCGCTCTACCTCGCCGCGCTGCTGCTCAAGGAGCCGGTCGGACGCGCCGCCATCGTCTCGGCGCTGCTGGGGCTGGCGGGCGTGGGCCTCGTGCTTTCCGACCGGCTGGCCGGGCAGTATGAGGCCGGTGCGCTGCAGGGCGCGGCCGGCATCCTGATATCGGCGGTGCTCTTCGCCTATAATCTGGTGCTGCAACGGCAATTGGCGCAGCGGGCGGGCGCGGTGGAGATGAGCTTCTGCCAGAACGGGGTGATGCTGGTGCTGTTCGCCCCGCTCGCGCCGTTTCTGGCGGTGTGGCCCTCGGCGGAGGAATGGCTGCTGGTGCTGCTGGCGACCGCGCTGGTGGTCGCCTCGCAGCTCAGCCTCGCCTGGGCCTATGCCCGCGCGCCCGCCGCCCGGCTGATCCCGCTGGAATATAGCGCCTTCCTGTGGGCGGCCGGGCTGGGCTGGCTGGTGTTCGGCGAAAGGCTCTCGCCCATGGTGGTGGCCGGCGCGGCGGTGATCGTCCTCGCCTGCCTCATCGCGACGCGGCGAAGGCCGGATCTGGGCGCGCATGTGGAAGGCGATACCGCCTGAAAAGGCGACCGGCCCTTGACGGCGAGTCCCCCCGCGGGGCATTGTCGCGCCGCGGAACAAATCAGGAAATATCGGGAAAGACACTCATGGCCAGCCGGGCATCGGCCAAGCGCAATTCGGACTGGCGCATCACGCTGAAACGCAGCCTCATGCGCGCGGGCAAGCTGTTGGGCGGGATCGCGCTCGGCATCCTCGTCGTGTTTCTGGCGCTCGCGCTGCTCAGCTATCATGCCAGCGATCCGTCGATGAACACCGTCGCGGGCGGGCCGCCGCGCAACATGATGGGCGTTGCGGGCAGCTACGCCGCCGATTTCCTGCTCTGGCTGCTGGGGCTGGGCGTGGTGATGCTGTTGCCGCTGATCGCCACCTTCGCGCGGCGGCTGTGGATCGACGACCGCATGCACGGCTGGCCCGGCCAGATCATGCTGGCGGTGGTCGGCATCATATTGATCGGCCTCGGTCTCGCGCTGCTGGCGCCGGGCGCGCCTGTGGGCCTGCCCGCCGGGCGCGGCGGCATCGTCGCGCTGCTGCTGTCCTCGCCGGTGCTGGCGCTGACCGAGCTGGCCGGGGTGGGCTGGCACCGCTGGGTCGAATGGGCGCTGGTCGCGCTGTTCATCTTCGTCGGCGCGACGACCTGCTATCGCAGCTGGCAGCTGGAGCGGCCGCTGCTCTCGCTCAAGCGCCCCGGCTTCCGCCTGCCGCGCTTCTCCGTCTCCTCGCTGTTCGTTCGGCGCGAGCGGGGGCGGGACAGGGACGACGACCGGGGCGCGGGGCCGCACTTCGACCTCGACGACGACGAGCCGGGCGAGAGCCGCCGTTCGCCCACCCGCCGCCCGCAGGTGTCGGCCGATCCCAAGCCGCCGATCCGCATCCAGTCGCCCGAACAGGCCGCCGCCCCGCAAAGGACGGCGGGCGCCCCCGCGCCCAGGCAGGAGGATCTGTTCGCCCATGGCGCCAGGGCCGCGCTGCTGCCCTCGCCCGAGCTGCTGGGCGAGGCGCCGCCCAGCTCGGTGCAGAAGATCGACAAGGCCGCGCTGGAGCGCAATGCCCGGCTGCTCGAAAGCGTGCTCGACGATTTCCATGTGAAGGGCAATGTGACCGAGGTGCGCCCCGGCCCGGTCGTCACCATGTACGAGCTGGAACCCGCCCCCGGCATCAAGGCGAGCCGCGTCATTCAGCTGGCGGACGACATCGCCCGCAACATGTCGGCCCTGTCCGCGCGCGTGGCGACCATTCCCGGCCGCACGGTGATGGGCATCGAACTGCCCAACGCCAAGCGGGAATCGGTGGTGCTGCGCGAGCTGATCGCCAGCGAGGCGTTCGCCGACCAGACCGCGCAGCTGCCGATCATCCTCGGCAAGAACATCAGCGGCGAGCCGATCGTCGCCGACCTCGCGCCGATGCCGCATCTGCTGATCGCGGGCACCACCGGGTCGGGCAAGTCGGTCGGCCTCAACTGCATGATATTGTCGCTGCTCTACCGGATGACGCCGGATGATCTGCGCCTCATCATGATCGACCCGAAGATGCTGGAACTCAGCATCTATGACGACATCCCGCATCTGCTCTCGCCGGTGGTGACGGAGCCGGCCAAGGCGATCCGCGCGCTCAAGTGGGCGGTGGAGCAGATGGAGGACCGCTATCGCATGATGGCGTCGATCTCGGTGCGCAACCTAGCGAATTTCAATGAGAAGGTGCGCGCGGCCAAGGCCAAGGGCAAGCCGCTGGGGCGCAAGGTGCAGACCGGCTACGACCCCGACACGCATCAGCCCATCTATGAGGAGGAACAGCTCGATTTCCAGCCGCTGCCGCAGATTGTGGTGGTGGTGGACGAGCTGGCCGACCTGATGATGACGGCGGGCAAGGAGGTCGAGTTCCTGATCCAGCGGCTCGCGCAGAAGGCGCGCGCGGCGGGCATCCACCTGATCCTCGCGACGCAGCGCCCCTCGGTCGACGTCATCACCGGCGTCATCAAGGCCAACCTGCCGACCCGCATCAGCTTCTTCGTGACGAGCAAGATCGACAGCCGCACCATTCTCGGCGAGCAGGGCGCGGAGCAGCTGCTGGGCAAGGGCGATATGCTCTATATGGCGGGCGGCAAGGGTCTGATGCGCGTGCACGGCCCGTTCGTGTCCGACGACGAGGTGCGCGCGGTCGCCGACCACTGGCGCGCGCAGGGCTCGCCCGACTATATCTCCGCCGTCACCGAGGAGCCGGAGGATGGCGGCTTCGCGCTCGAAGGCGCGGAGCTGGGCGACGACAGCCCGGACGCCCGCCTCTATCGCAAGGCGTGCCAGCTGGTGTTCGAGAACCAGAAGGCCTCGACCAGCTGGCTCCAGCGGCAATTGCGCATCGGCTACAACAGCGCCGCCCGCCTGATCGAGCGGATGGAGGAGGAAGGGCTGGTCGGCGCGCCCAACCATGTCGGCCGCCGCGAGGTGCTGCGCGACGAGACGGGGAATCCGGTCTAGGAGCGCTGCACCGGCCACCGCCCCGGACTAGGCTCCCGCATGGGACGCCCGATTGAGATGGGCCTGCAACTTGCATGCCCGCTTGCGGGACGCCCGGTTCCGAGTGGCCGGCGAACCTCCACCTTAATCGTCACCCCAGCGCAGGCTGGGGTCGTAGGCCATGATGCGCGCCGCCCACGGCATAAGCACCTTTGATATTGCCTCCTCCTCCAACTCATGCGACCAGCGGCGCATGACCGGGTTGGATTGGAAGGCGCTGCGATCGCGGATCGGCAAGGAACTGGCGCTGCTGGTCACGTTGCAGCGGAGCGACCGGTCGTGGCAGCTGCCCTTCGCCGCCGCGCTGGCGAGCGGCGGGCCGATGCTGTTCGGCGCGGCGACCGGGCAGGCCGCGCTGGGGGCGCTGGGCGCGATCGCCGGGCTGGCCTTCCTCTACCTGCCCCCGGTGGGGCTGTTCCAGCGGATTCCGGTGATGATGGCCTGCGCCTTCGCGATGCTGTCGGGCTATGCGGTGGGGCTGATGGCGGCGATGGTGCCGGGCGCGGCGATCCCGCTGATCTGGATCGTCGCGGTGCTCGCCATGCTGTTCTGCAAGGCCTATTCGCTCGCGCCGCCCGGCCCGCTGTTCATCGTGCTGTCGGCGGCCGTCGCGGCCTTCACCCCGCTGGATATGGCGCATGCGTTCCGCAATATCGGCTATTTCGCGTTCGGCGCGCTATGGGCGTGCGGCGTCGCCATCGTCTACAGCGCGCTGACGGTCCGGCGGCAGGATGTGCGGCCGGTGCTGCGCCCGGCGGCGGACCGGGACGATGGGGTGACGGATGCGCTGATAGCCGGGTTCTTCGTCGCCCTGTCGCTGCTGATCGCGCTGCTGCTCGACCTGCCGAGGCCCTATTGGGTGCCGGTCAGCTGCCTTGCGATCATGCAGGGCGTGACGCTGCGCGCGTCGTGGACCCGTAACGTCCACCGCATTGTCGGCACCTTCATAGGACTGGGCGTCACCTGGCTGCTGCTGCCGTTCATCCATGATCTCTGGACCATCGCGGCGGCGATCATATTGCTGACCTTCATCATCGAGACCGTGGTGGTGCGCCATTATGCCTTTGCCGCCATCTTCTTCACGCCGCTGACGCTGATCCTCGCCGAGACCAGCCATCCGGCGACGGACGGAGCAGGCGCGCTGATGGCGGCGCGGCTGATCGACACCATCGTCGGCGCGATGATCGGCCTGTCGGGCGCGCTGTGCCTGCACACGCCCGGCTGGCGGCTCATGATACGGCGCGGGCTGTTCCGCCTCGGCCTGCTGCACGACCGGCCGGGCGGGGATTAGCCGCCTCTTTCTATTTCTCCCACAGCAGCCAGGCCTTTGGCCTGCCGCTGGGGCGCGGCGTTCCGTCCAGCCGTTTGGCGCGGATCAGCGTGACCGGCTTCAGGATCATCTGCCCCTTCATCTGTCCTTCGCCGCCGCCGCTCGGCAGGGCGAGGATGCGCTTCACCACGTCCATGCCCGCGACCACCCGCCCGAACGCGGCATAGCCCCGATAATCGCCGGAGGCATCCATATAGGGCGTCGGCCCCACGGTCAGGATGAAGTTGCCGGTCGCCGAATCGGGTCGGTCCTGCCGCGCCATCGATATGGTGGCGTCGAGATGGCGGATGCCGGTCGCGTCGGTCGGCTCCAGCGGGATGGGCGGCAGCGCGCGGCGCAGATTGGTGCGGATGCCGCCCTGGATATAGCCCAGCTTCGGATCGGCCTTGCGCCGCGCCGCGCGATAGAAGCTGGTGCCGTCGAGCCGCCCGTCATCGACATAGGCGAGGAAATTGGCGCTGGTCCGGGGCGCGCGCCGCGTGTCGAGCGCGACGGTGATGCTGCCCATCGACGTCACCAGTTCCACGCGGACATGACCCGGCACTGGCCTGTTCGCGGGCTGCGCCGGGGCGGAAAGGGGGCGGAACAGCAGCAGGGCGAGCAGCAGGAAAGCAGGGAAACGGGCGGCCATGCGGCCTCCCTTAGAGCATTCTGGAGCCGGCTGGAACAGCTGGCGGCTCGCGGAATGCGGGCGCAAGGACATTTGGAAGGGGCGGGTTCACTCCAGTCTGCCGCTGCTCTGGAGCAACGCGGGGAAGGGGGTGCTATTCGCCCGATGGAGCCGCGATGGCGCTCTGCGCCGCCATTACCGCTGATCCGGCAAGGGGCGTTTACCATTTATTGACCCTGTTGCGGCAGAATCGGCCCCTGTCGTCAGCACGGAGCGCGCTATGTTCTGGAAACCCATTTCTTTTGAAGAAACCGCCCGGCTGAAGCGTCGTTACGAAGAGCTGGGCTCGCTGGAGGCGGTGGCCGACGAAATGCATATGTCGACCGGCAAGCTCGGCCGTCTGCTGGTGCGGCACGATCGCCGGGTCGCCGGATCGGACGCCAACTACACCGGCCCGGAACGCCGCCGCAAGCGGTCCTGAGGGGCGGCCGGCGCTGTTTCGGGCCATTTCCCCGATCTAGGTAAAAGCCGTTCGGGCTGAGCCTGTCGAAGCCTTGCCTTATCTTTTCCATTCGAAAAATGGCGATGCGGCCGATGGTGGACGCAGGAGACCCGTCCGGGCCGCGCGCACTGGATTTCGCGCGGAGACGCGGAGGTTCTGGCGCGAAGCTGTTGCGCTGCTTTCCTCTTTCACTCAGGTCCATGCGACGCGCGAGCAAGCCGGCGGCTCAGCCTTTCCGCTCCGCGCCTCCGCGTGAATTTCAATCATCGACAGGGGCAAGTCATGCGAGCGCCCGCTCGCCGCCGCCAGCAGAGTGCAAGCTGCATGCTGGCCAATAGAGTACAGACCTTCGACAGGCTCAGCCCGAACGGGGATGGGGCACTTTCAACTTTCCCTTCCCCGTCATGCCAGCGCAGGCTGGCATCTCAGGAGGCGGCGGCCATGGCCTGCGACCCAACGCCGGAGTGACGGTAGACACCCCAAATCCAACTTTGCCGCATCCCCCTGCCGCGCATATGAGAGGGGCCGCCGGTGCATGGACATGCTCCGACGGCCCATCATGACATGGTCAGCGGCCGGAAAGGCTGCCCCATATTCGATGGAATGTGGTTCGCGCTGGCTTGCCGGCGGGCGCGGCGGCCGGGCTATGTCATGACCCGGCGGCCGGGGCCGCTGTCCTGCAAGGCGACGCTGCTCCGTCGCTCAGCCGCGCATTCCCCGAATGGACCTGTCCGACCCTCTTGCTGAACCATGAGACATCGGATCACCTCCTTTCGCGCTGTTGAAGCCGTTCGTCGCCGGAAGCCCCGGATAGGTGTCCTTTTTCGACCAGACGCCCGAAAAACCACCGGCCACGACTCATATGTGAGTCAAAGAGGCGGCGCGATCAAGGCTTGTAATTTTCTTTTTTGGAATCATACTTGTTCGTCCGCGCCGCAGCCCGCCCCGGTGCGTTTCGTCCCATTGCCGTGGCGCAACAAGGGCTTAATCCCATCCCTCTTCTTAAAGACGCGCTCGCGGCGATGCGCCGCGTCGTCCGGACTGCCGGGATTGCGGCGAACCGGGCGGAATTTCCGGCGTTCGGGCGCTCAGCGCTTCAGCCCCGGCAATCCTCGATCACGCGGGACACTTCGGCCCAGGCGGGCACGGAAAGCGGCGTGGCGCCCGGCGCCTCGATCGCGAACCGTCCCCGGCTGAAGGCGATCCGGTCCAGCGCGGCGTCGTTGCCCGCGCGTATGGCGATGGCGAAGGGCGCGGTCGAGCCTTTCTCCGGGCTGGATAGGGTGGGAATGTCCGACACCGGCCATTGATAATCGCCGAAGCTGGTGCGCACGGTCATCTGGTCGCCGGGGCGCGTGGCGGAGGCGGTGGCGCGTGCGACATGAAGGCGGCGCGTCGCCAGCTCGCAGCGGATCGCCAGCAGCGCCGTCCGGCCCGGCTCGCCGAAGCTGGCGAGCGTGCCGCCGTCGATCGCGCGATAGCTCCAGTCGCCGCGCGCGACCGGCCAGTCGCGCCAGTCCTTCGCGACCGGGGCGGGCGCGGGCGTCGCAGGCGGCGGCGGGGCCGGGCGCTGTTCCGGGGCGGGCGACGGCGCGCCGACGCAATTGGCGAGGAACAGAAGCCCGCCCAATGCGGCGGCGGCGCGAACCATGGTCGATGCGGTGGTCGATGCGGTCATCCCGCGCTTATGACCCGGACCATGGCCGCGCTCAACCCCCTTATCGGTGGACCGGCCCGGCAGGGGCATAAAGGCCCTTATTGCGGCTTGCGGAATTTCAGCAGGAAGCGGTCCGTCTTGCCGCGTATCGCCGGATCGAACACCATCTTGCTGTGGTCGTCCTCCGCATTGCGCAGCACTTCGCTCTCGCCTTCGGTGACGAAGCCCGCCCGCTCGAAATCGGCCCGCACCACGGCGGGGTCGATGCGGTGGAGGCTTTCGGCGATGGCGCGGGTGTCGCCGGGGCTGGCGACATGGTCGATCACGCCGACGACCCCGCCCGGCTTCATCGCCGCATAGAGGGTGCGGACGAAATCATCCGGGTTCATGCGCGGGATCTTCATCTTTTCCGACTGGGTGTAGAGGTCGTGATAGGTGGTGTTCATGATCGCGAAGTCGAAGCTTTCCGGGCTGGCGGTGAAGGCTTCCAGCGGATGGGTTTGCAGCGTGATGCCCTTCTGCCGCGCGAGCAGGGCCTGCCATTCGGCCTTGGTCTTGTCGCTGTAGAATTGCAGCGGCTCGAACGCGGTGACATGGCCCTGCGGGCCGACCACGCGGGCCATCAGTTCCGCCCAATAGCCGCCCCCGGTCATCAAATCCGCCGCCTTCATCCCGCTGGACAGGCCGAGGAAACCGAGCACCTCGGCGGGCTTGCGGCTGGCGTCGAGCGCGGTCGCGCTTTCCGGGCGGCCGGGCGCGGCGACCGCGTCGGAAAGGTCCGCCGCCATCACGATCATCGCCTTTTCCAGCGGGCTCAGGTCCGCCACGGCGGGCGCGGGAGCCGCGAGCGCGGCGATCAATATGGTTGGCAGCAAGGCCGGCAGGGCGGCGGGCAATGACAGGGGACGCATGGCCATTCTCTCCTCAATCTTATGTCGATTGGGGGGAGCATGCCCGCATGCGCGCGCGGGCTCAAGCGCCGTGTGAGCGGGCGGCGCTTGCGGGCGCGATCAGAATTTGCCCTTACGCTGCGTCCTGCCGTAGCGCAGCTTGCGCGTGCCGGGCTTGCCCTCGGTCGCGCGGCCGGTGGGGCGGGCGACCTGCTGATCGGTGGGCAGGCCGAGTTCGGTCGCCTCCAGCTGCTTGATCTGGTCGCGCAGGCGGGCGGCTTCCTCGAACTCCAGCTCGGCGGCGGCGGCGCGCATCCTGCCTTCCAGCTCCTCGATATAGGCGCGCAGATTATGGCCGACGAGATGCTGCGGCGCGTCCTCGCCGATATCGATGGTCACGCTGTCATGGCTGGACACGTCGGCGATGATGTCGCCGATATGCTTCTTCACCGTTTCGGGCGTGATGCCGTGCGCCTCGTTATAGGCCATCTGCTTTTCGCGGCGGCGGCCGGTTTCGCCCAGCGCCCGCTCCATGCTGCCGGTCATGCGGTCGGCATAGAGGATCACGCGCCCGTCGACATTGCGCGCGGCGCGGCCGATGGTCTGGATCAGCGAGGTTTCGGAGCGCAGAAAGCCTTCCTTGTCCGCATCCAATATGCCGACGAGGCCGCATTCGGGAATGTCCAGCCCCTCGCGCAGCAGGTTGATGCCGACCAGCACGTCATAGACGCCGAGGCGCAGGTCGCGGATCAGCTCGATGCGCTCCAGCGTCTCGACGTCCGAATGCATGTAGCGGACGCGGATGCCCGCCTCGTGCATGAATTCGGTCAGGTCCTCGGCCATGCGCTTGGTCAGCGTGGTGACGAGCGTGCGATAGCCCTTCTCCGCCGTCAGCTTCGCCTCGTGGATCAGGTCCTGCACCTGGTCCTCCACCGGGCGGATCTCGACCGGCGGGTCGATGAGGCCGGTCGGGCGGATCACCTGCTCGGTGAAGACGCCGCCGGTCTGCTCCAGCTCCCACGAGCCGGGGGTGGCCGAGACGCTGACCGTCTGCGGGCGCATCGCGTCCCATTCGTTGAAGCGCAGCGGGCGGTTGTCGATGCAGCTGGGCAGGCGGAAGCCATATTCGGCCAGCGTCACCTTGCGCCGGTGGTCGCCGCGCGCCATCGCGCCGATCTGCGGAATGGTCTGGTGGCTTTCGTCGACGAAGAGCAGCGCATTTTCGGGCAGATATTCGAACAAAGTCGGCGGCGGTTCGCCGGGCAGGCGGCCGGTGAGGAAGCGGGAATAATTTTCGATCCCCGCGCAGCTGCCGGTCGCCGCGATCATCTCCAGGTCGAAATTGGTGCGCTGCTCCAGCCGCTGCGCCTCCAGCAGCTTGCCCTGCGCGTTCAGCTCCTTCAGCCGTTCGGCCAGCTCCATGCGGATCGCCCCCATCGCCTGCTGGAGCGTGGGGCCGGGGGTGACGTGGTGGCTGTTGGGAAAGACCTTCACATAATCGAGCTTCGCGGCCGTCTTGCCGGTCAGCGGATCGAATTCGGAGATTTCCTCTATCTCGTCGCCGAAGAAGGAGATGCGCCAGGCATTGTCCTCATAGTGGGACGGGAAAATCTCCAGATTGTCGCCCCGCACGCGGAAATTGCCGCGCGCGAAGGCGGCGTCGTTGCGCTTGTACTGGAGGGCGACCAGCTTGCGGATGATCTCGCGCTGGTCGACGCTCTCGCCCTTCTTGAGCGAGAAGGTCATCGCCGAATAGGTTTCGACCGAGCCGATGCCGTAGATGCACGATACCGACGCGACGATCAGCACATCGTCCCGCTCCAGCAGCGACCGGGTGGCCGAATGGCGCATCCGGTCGATCGCCTCGTTCACGCTCGACTCCTTCTCGATATAGGTGTCGGAGCGCGGCACATAGGCTTCGGGCTGGTAATAGTCGTAATAGGAAACGAAATATTCGACCGCGTTTTCGGGGAAGAAATGCTTGAACTCCCCGTAAAGCTGCGCGGCCAATATCTTGTTGGGGGCGAGCACCAGCGCGGGGCGCTGCACCGCCTCGATCACCTTGGCCATGGTGAAGGTCTTGCCCGATCCGGTGACGCCCAGCAGCACCTGATCGCGCTCCCCCTCTTCGGCGGCGGCGACCAGCTCGGCGATGGCGGCGGGCTGGTCGCCGGCGGGCTGATAGTCGCTGACGAGCCTGAACGGCCGGCCGCCTTCCGCCTTTTCCGGGCGGGCCGGGCGGTGGGGGACGAAGGCCGGGCCGGTTTCCGGTTCCTCTAGCGTGGTGCGGATCTGGATGGACATGGGGCCTTGATATGGTAGTCCCGACCGGCGGGCGCAACAGGTGATGCCGCGAACAGGCCGAAAGGACAGGATGATGAGGATGCTTCCGATATTGCTGGCGGGCTCCGCCGTGCTGATGCTCGCGGCATGCGGCAAGGAACCGGAGACGGCCCGGAACCAGAGCGCCGAGGAAGTCGCCTCGGAAATGAAGAAGATCACGCTGTTGCCGGGCGAATGGGAAACCACGCAGGAGGTCGTCGACGTGAAGCTGGAGGGCGCGCCCGAAGGCATGCCGGCGGGAGCGATGGACGCGATGAAGGGGCGCAAGACCACGGTCAAGACCTGCATCACGCCCGAACAGGCCGCCAATCCCAGCGCCGATTTCCTGACCGCGCAGAAGGACAGCAACTGCACCTATAGCGGCTTCGAAATGGCGGGCGGCGCGATCAAGGGCGCGGTATCCTGCCTCAGCCCCGACGGCAAGGGCAAGGCGGATATCGCCATCGACGGCAGCTATGGGGCGGACAGCTATCAGATGACGATGGAAATGCAGGCCGCCGGGATGGGCGGGCCGCAGACCTCGGCGATGACCATGCACCTGAAGATGCGCACCAGCGGCAAGCGGATCGGCGAATGCCCGGCTTCCCCCGCGACGGGCGGATGAGGCGCGGCCGCCGGAGATGACGTTTTCCCCTCCCCTTGCCGATTCCTCGCCCGCGCGGGCGGAGGGGTTCGATCTGGCCGCCTATCTCGGCCGGATCGGGCTGGACGCGCCGCCGCCGGTGTCGCTGGAGGGGCTGGCGCTGCTGGTGCGCGCGCATCGCATGGCGATCCCGTTCGAAAATCTCGACATCGCGCTGGGGCGGGGGATCAGCCTTGCGCCCCAGGCGATCTTCGACAAGCTCGTCCATCGGCGCCGGGGCGGCTATTGCTTCGAGCAGAACGCGCTGTTCCACCGGGCGCTGGCGGCGATGGGTTTCCACGGGCGGCCGCTGATGGGCCGAGTCTGGCTGGGGGCGCAGGCGGGGGATGTACCGCCGCGCACGCATCAACTCGAACTGGTGACGCTGGACGGGCGGCCGTGGATCGCCGATGTCGGCTTCGGCGGCAGCCTGACGCCGCCGCTGCCGCTGGCCGAAGGGGAAAGCGAGGCCGGGCCGGACGGCGTCCGCTTCCGCCTGACGCGCGATCCCGATCATGGCTGGCTGCTCGCCCGCCTGGGCGCGCCTTCCTACACCGAGGTGACGGCGGAGGAGGCCGCGCGCTGGCAGCCGCAATACAGCTTTACCGAGCATCCCGTCTTTCCGGTGGACATGGAGATGGGCAATCACTGGACCTCGACCCGCCCCGGCACGCGCTTCACCAGCCTGCTGATGGTCCACCGCATCACCGGCGACGGCTTCGCCTCGCTGATCGGCAACCGCCTGCGCCTGCGCGATGCGCGCGGGACCGGCGAGGCAATGCTGGAAACGCCCGCCGCCTTCCGCCGGGCGCTGGCGGACCATTTCGGCATGGCGCTGGATGGGGAAGAGGCCACCCGCCTCCACGCCTTCTGAAGGCCGCGGCGCCCGTCCGCCCTTGCATGGCGGCGGCGCATCTCCATATGCGGCGGCCCTCGCGGTCGATCACAGTGATCGGAAGAGTCCGCTTTCCCGGCGATCGGGACAGGCGTATGATTGTGGCTCCCGCAAGAGGGCGGGGCTTGCCTTGATGGCGGACTCTCCATAGGGGACTTGGCCAGAGGGAATTTCGTGCAAGAGGCGCGCGGCGGACCGCGCGCAGGACAGGAGTGATACGGTGGCGGCGAATTGGACGCCCGACAGTTGGCGGGACAAGGAAGGGCTGCAAATGCCCGAATATCGCGATGCCGCGGCGCTTGCCGCAGCGGAGAAGCAGCTTTCCAGCTATCCGCCGCTGGTCTTTGCGGGCGAATCGCGCGCGTTGCAGGCGGAACTGGCCAAGGTGCAGCGCGGCGAGGCGTTCCTGCTTCAGGGTGGCGACTGCGCGGAAAGCTTCGCCGAGTTCCACCCGAACAACATCCGCGATACCTTCCGCGTGCTGTTGCAGATGGCGGTGGTGCTGACCTTTGCCTCGAAGCTTCCGATCGTCAAGGTCGGCCGCATGGCGGGCCAGTTCGCCAAGCCGCGCTCCGCGCCGACCGAAACCATCGGCAGCCGCGAACTGCCGAGCTATCGCGGCGACATCATCAACGACATCGCCTTCACCCCCGAAGGGCGGGAGCCCGACCCGCAGCGCATGGTGCAGGCCTATAACCAGGCGGCGGCGACGCTCAACCTGCTGCGCGCCTTCGCGCAGGGCGGCTATGCGAACCTGCATCAGGTGCATCGCTGGACGCTGGAGTTCATGGGCCGCAGCCCGTGGGCGAAGAAGTTCAGCGAGACCGCCGACCGCATCGGCGAGGCGCTGGACTTCATGAAGGCGTGCGGCATCGACGCCGACACCGTGCCGCAGTTGAAGGCGACGAGCTTCTACACCAGCCACGAGGCGCTGCTGCTGCCCTATGAGCAGGCGCTGACGCGGCAGGATTCGCTGACCGGCGACTGGTACGACACGTCCGCGCACATGCTGTGGATCGGCGACCGCACCCGCTTCGAAGGGTCGGCCCATGTCGAATATCTGCGCGGCATCGGCAACCCGATCGGCATCAAATGCGGTCCCTCGCTGGAGCCGGACGCGCTGCTGCGCATGCTCGACCTGTTGAACCCGCAGCGGGCCGAGGGGCGCATGACGCTCATCACCCGCTACGGCCATGACAAGATCGAGACGGGCCTGCCCAAGCTGGTGCGGGCGGTGCAGCGCGAGGGGCATCCGGTGCTGTGGTCGTGCGATCCGATGCACGGCAATGTCGTCAAGGCGGCCAACGGCTACAAGACGCGCCCGTTCGAGCGCATCCTGGCCGAGGTGCGCGGCTTCTTCGCGGTGCATCGCGCCGAGGGCAGCTTCGCGGGCGGCATCCATGCCGAGATGACCGGCCAGAACGTGACCGAGTGCACCGGCGGCGCGATCGCCATTACCGACGAGGGGCTGGCGGACCGCTACCACACCCATTGCGACCCGCGCCTCAATGCCGCGCAATCGCTGGAACTGGCGTTCCTGCTGGCCGAGATGCTGAACGACGAACTGGCGGAACGGCGCAGGGCCGCGGCCTGATCGCCCGCCGGCGAAGAGCGATAGGATGGAGATGCCGGGGCACGCCGATGCGCGCCCCGGCATTTTTCGTTCGGAAACGGGCAGAGGAGGCGCGGGCATCCCTTGCCGTGGGGAAGGGGCGGACGGGGCGGTGTGGGCCCTGCATCCCGGCTACGGCAGGCGAAGGAAATGCGCGGCAAAGACACGCTTGTCGCCTGAACGCTTGATTCTTGCGGACCGACCCGTTAAGGGCGAACCCACCGGGGCGCCACGCGCCCATGGCCCCTTCGTCTAGCGGTCAGGACGCGGCCCTCTCACGGCTGAAACACGGGTTCGATTCCCGTAGGGGTCACCATAACCCGCCGAATGTCCCGGAATTGGGCAGAAACGGCGGTTTTCAGACATTTAGACGTGCCCACTGGTCACAATTCTGTGATACAAAGAGGCATGGAAAAGATGGCTGATATGCAACGGCTGCTGAAGCGCGGCGACACTTACCACTATCACCGGCGCGTGCCGCTGCACCTTGTCGAGACAGTCGGCAAAAAGTTTGTTCGCCGTGCGCTGGGCACTGATAGCCCCAAGGAAGCGCGCCGCCGCCGCACAATGGAGGACGCCCGCACCGAAGCAATGTTCCGGGAAGCGGAAAAGGGCATCAAGCCCGGCACTGGCCGCATGTCCGTATCGCTGGACACCCTCACCGCCTATGTGCGGGAGACGGTGGAAGAGATGGACCGCAAGGCGTCCGAACGGCTGGCCTTGTCCCCTCCCGCCGACAAGCGGCAACTGGCCGATATGGTCGAGGATGCACAAGTTCAGCTTGGCATCCTGACCAATCCGGGCGACCCCCGACAGGATGAGTTCGTGGCAACCGCGACCGACCGCATTGCCCATGCCCATGGGGCAGACCTGACCGACGCCGCGCTTGTCGCGCAGTTCGCGGAGATCGTGCGGCGGGGCTTGGTGGAAGTCACCCGTCGCCATATCGGGCGGCTCACCAATGAAAACGGCACCGCCTTCCACGATGCCGCATTTGATCCCGCCGCGCAGCCTTCCACCCCCGCCAGCGTGGCCGCTCTCGACACCGATATTGTGGACGGCTGGGCAGCAGAGCGGAAACCTTCGCAAAAGGCGGTGGACAGTTGCCGGAGCGAAGCTCGCAAGTTCCTTGCCCACACCGGCCCGAAGGCCGTGGGCGACATCACGCGGGCGGATGTGCTGACCTACAAGGCCGCGATGATCGCGGACGGCCAAAGCCCCGCCAACATCAAGACCCGGCTAAGCCGTCTCAACACCGTGCTGGGCTGGGCCACCGAGAACGGGCACCTTGCCGCGAACCCCGCCAAGGGCATCACCATCAAGGTGCCGAAGAAGAGCAAGGACAAACGCCAGCCCTTCGACACCAACGACCTGAACGCGATCTTTGCCGGTCCCGTTCATGCCGAAGGCGACCGTCCCCTTCGCGGGCGTGGGGAAGCATCCTATTGGCTCCCCTTGCTTGCCTTGTTCAGCGGGGCGCGTCTGGAGGAAATGGCCCAGCTTCGTCCCCATGACGTGGCGCAGCACACCTATGCCGATGGCGATGGCCAGACCCGGCAAGGCTGGTTCATCACGATTGTGGAAGTGGACGGCGAAGACGGCACCAGCGTCAAGACCGCAGGCAGCGAACGCCTTGTCCCTGTGCACCCCGTGCTGGAGGAACTTGGCTTCATCGCCTTCGCGAAGGCCCAGCAGGACGCTGGCCATGCCCGCCTATTCCACCTGCTGAAGCCGGGAGCTTATGGGAAGCTGGGCAACAAGTGGGGCGAATGGTGGAGCGGTTACATGCGCGGCACCATCGGCATCACCGACAAGCGCAAGGTGTTCCATAGCTTTCGCCACACCTTCAAGGACGCAGCCCGGCATTGTGGCCTGCCCGAAGGCGTTGCGCGCCAGATTATGGGCCATAGCGGCGAGGACGTGGCCGACGACTATGGGAACGGCTATTCCCTGTTCCAGCTTGTCGAGGGCATGGCGAAGGTGAAGGCCGTGGGCGTGACCCTGCCCGCACCCCCCGCCGCCTAGTCGCTGCCGGGGTCGGGATAAAAACCGTCCCGGCCTTTCAGCAATCCGTTGCACGGGCGCAGTGAGTTGCCCAACCTAAAAGAGAAAGCCCCCGCCTTGCAGGGCGAGGGCCTTCGGGAACGCCGGAACCCCGACGCTGACTATCACCAGCGACACTACCCCCGGCGATCCCTCCACGCAATACCGGAAGGAGCCAGAACCGTGTCCAATGTCGTGTCGTTCGCCGCCAGCGCATCAGCCAAGGCCAAGATGAAAAAGGCCATCACCAAGGGCCAGACCACGGCCAAGACCGCCACCACGCCAGCGGGCAAGCAGAAGATCGCGGCGACCATCAAACAGAAGATCAAGGCAGCGGAACAAACCCAAGCCAAGCTCACCGCACCGGGCGCGATTGCGCGTTGTCGCCATATTGCGGGGGGCGACTTGCGGGCCGCTGTCCTGCTGTATCGCATCGCCGGGCTGTGGGATGCCATCAATCCCAAGATGCGCCTGCCGGGCGGGAACAGGGAATATCTCGCCATGACCCAAGCCGAATGGGCGACGGTTGCCGGATTGAGCGAAAGCGAGTGCAGGAAATATGCCATCAAACGCCTACAAAGTTGCGCTTCCCATATCGTCCAGTTTGAGGTTCACGGACGCGGGGCGAAGAAAAAAACATGGGTCCATTTCGACAAGGCGGCCTACCGCGCAGCCCTTGATGAAGCCGGATATGAACTGAAAGTGGCGGCCAATGAGGGCTTGCCCGGATACCTCTAAAACGGGGAATTTGCCGGTTTAATAAACAGGCCGAAAACGGCCAGTTTAGATATAATCGGAGACGTATAAATCGGAGAGACTTCCTATTCCTATCTTACGATAGAAATAGGTGCATCCCGATCCGCTGCGCTGACGGGCTGCAACAGTTCCCGAACCTTCGTCCGGGGAAGGAAGGAAGTGGGGACACTGGCTAACGCCAGTATCCCGTTGGGAGCGGGAGCCATGCTTCGCATGTCTCCTCTCCCGTTACCTCCTCACCCCAGCCCCTAGGTTCCGCCGCGCCGAGAATTATTGACTGGCCACTGCCTCCATGGCACAAGGGCAGCAGTTCATCAGACCCGTAGTGCTTCGGGGAAAGCTGACCAGCTTTCGGATGACATGAGAAAGATCGGAGCCAACCCCGGATATAGTCGGGCACCGCTTTGGCGGTGGGCATTAAACCTCATGTCCACCATCCGAAAGCCTGCCCCTTGTTCCGTCTCTTCTCACGCCAGCAACCTGAAGCGTCCGCGCCTGTCGCGGATGACGTTCGTGCAATTAATTGCACGGCAGATGATGAAACCCGTTCGCTTGCCAGCCCTGAAGACTGGCTGCTGGACCTGTTCGGCGCGATCCCGGCCCAAGCGGGCGTCTCCGTCACCCCCGCCACCGCGATGCGCTCCACCGCCGTCCGGGCCGCCGTGGAGGCGATTGCCGAAGCCATCGGCGGGCTTCCCCTCCACGTTTACGAGCGCGGCGAAGACGGGGCGCGGGACCGGGCAACCGATCATCCGGCCTATGTGCTGCTGCACGATGATGCGAACGACTGGACCCCAGCCACCAGCTTCCGCGAACAGCTTACCCGTGATGCCCTGCTGCACGGCAACGGCTATGCCTTCATCAACCGGGACCGGGATGGCCTGCCCCGCGAACTGATCCGGCTTCGTCCCGATGCCGTCACTGTCGAACTGGACGCCCTGACCAGCGAACCCCGTTACCGGCTGAACGATGGCAGCGGCCAGCGTTACCTTGACCGGCGCGACGTGCTGCACATCGCTGCCCCCAGCATGGACGGCGTGAAGGGGGCCAGCCCGGTCCAGCAGTGCCGGGAGGCCATCGCCCTTAACATCGTGATGGAACGCCACGCCGCCCGCCTGTTCGGGCGTGGAGCGCGGCCCAGCGGCATCCTGCGCTTCCCCGGCAAGCTGGGGGCCGAAACCGCCAAGCGCATCAAGGCAAGCTGGCAGGCCGCTCATGCCGGGGAGAACAGCGGCGGGACCGCCGTGCTGGAGGAAGACGGGCAGTTCCAAGCCCTGACCCTCTCCAGCGTGGACGCGCAGTTTCTGGAGCTATGGCAGCATAGCATTCTGGAAATCGCCCGCATCTTCCGCGTCCCCCCGCATATGCTGTTCGAGCTTGGCCGGGCAACGTGGGGCAACGCCGCCGAGATGGGCGCAACCTTCCTGCGCTTCACCTTGGACCGCTGGCTGAAGGCGTGGCAGGGGGAAATCCGGCTGAAGCTGATCGCCCCGGACGACCGCGCCCGCTTCTATGCCGAGTTCCTGACGGACGACCTGTTGCGGACGGACCTTGGCGCCCGTGCCGATGCGTATGGCAAATTGATCGCGGCCCGCATCCTGAACCCGAATGAAGTCCGGGCGATGGAGAACCGCGCCCCCTATGCGGGCGGGGACAAGTTCCAGAACCCCAACACCACGGCGGGAGGCGCGGCCAATGCAGCCTGAAGCCCCCAGCCATCGCCAGTTTTTCGGGGACCGGGAACGGGCCTTCAGCCTGCCCCCGGAACTGATCGTGGAGCTTGAACGCATCACGGGCGCGGGCATCGGCGGCCTGTGCCGTCGCCTGTTCAGCGGCGACTTCCACCACCGCGAAATCATCGAAACCATCCGGCTGGGCCTGATCGGCGGGGGCGAAAACCCCGAACCCGCCGCCGCGCTGATCGCTGCCTATGCCGCCAACCGCCCGCTGGCCGAAACCTATCCGCTGGCCGTGGCGATCCTTGAAACCGCTTGGTTCGGACAATCGCAGGAGCAGGCCAATGGGTAGCGGATTGGGCAGTGCCCAGCGGGCCGTCATGGCCATATTCGAGGATGAGCCGGACGCCCGGCTTACCGTCAAGGAAGTCGCTGCCCGTGTCTATCCGGGCAAGGAAATCACACGCGGCGACACCAACAACATTGGCCGCGTCCTGCGCCAGCTTGCCCCCATGATCGGACTGGC
Organism: Sphingobium jiangsuense; assembly: GCF_014196495.1. Lineage (GTDB taxonomy): Bacteria > Pseudomonadota > Alphaproteobacteria > Sphingomonadales > Sphingomonadaceae > Sphingobium > Sphingobium jiangsuense. The sequence goes on along the minus strand of NZ_JACIDT010000001.1, from coordinate 322,419 downwards.
CTGCTGCCGTGTCCGCATCCCCGATCATTTCGGCTGGCGTCACCAATGGGGGCGCAAATGACTGCATCCGTGCCATTGATTGCAGGCCGCGACCTGCTGGATTGTGAAGTCCGGTTCGCACCCCCAGCCGATGACGGCACGATAGAGGGCATCGCCGTCCGCTTCGACGTGCTGGACAGCTACCGCACCACCTTCGACCGCCGCGCCTTCGCATGGGACGGCAAGAGCCTGCCCCTGCTGTGGAGCCATGACCCCAGCGAAGTCGTGGGCAGCGTCCGCAGCGTATCCGTGGAAGCGGATGGCCTGAAGGTTCGGGGCAAGCTCAATCTGGAAGTTCAGCGCGCCCGTGAAGTCCGGGCCATGCTGATCGCCGGGGACGTATCCGGCCTGTCCATCGGCTTCCGTCGCCTGAAGGACGAAAGCCGTGCCGGGGGCATCCGTCACATCACGGCGGCCCGGCTGGTGGAAGTCTCATTCGTCGCGGTCCCCAGTGTCCCCGGTTCGCATGTCACCAGCATCCGGGCCGTGCCTGACCTTTCCACCCTCAATCGCTCCATCACCAACGCCATTGCCGCCCTGAAAGGAAAACGACCGTGACCCTGCATAACCCCATCGAAATCCGCAGTGCCCAGCCCATCGAAACCCGCGAACAGCAGCAGGATGACCCGCTGGCCGCTGTCGTGGCGGGCGTGGAGGAATTGCGCTCCGCAGCCGAACAGCACCGCAGTCAGCTTGATGAGCGGCTGGGCAATGAAGTCCGCACCATCGGGGACCGCATCGCCGCGCTGGAAACCCGGCTGAACCGTCCCGGCACCGGCCAGCAGCAGCAGGACAACGGCCCCGATGCCGAAATCCGTGCGTTCCTGGACTATGCCCGCCGTGGCGTTCTTCCGCAGGGCCATGAACAGCGCGCATTGGACAGTGGCACCACCAGCGGCGCGACGGGCGGCTATACCGTCCCGGAAAACTTCGTCGCTGAACTTCTCCGCAACATCGTCCAGTTCTCGCCTGTTCGTTCCGTCGCCCGCGTCATGTCCATCGGCAGCGCGAGCGTGAAACTGCCCAAGCGCACCGGCACCATGACCGCCGCATGGGTGGATGAAGGCGACGATAGCGACGAAACCAGCCCGACCTTCGCGCAGGTGACGGTCCCCGCCTATGAGGCCCGTTGCTTCACCGACATCAGCAATCAGCTTCTGGAGGACAGCGGGCTGGACCTGTCGGCGGAACTGGCCTTCGACGCCGCCGAAGAGTTCGGGCGGCTGGAGGGCGCGGCCTTCCTGAAGGGCACCGGCACGGGCCAGCCGTCCGGCATCCTTGCGGACACCGCCATCACCACGGGCGCGAAGATCAGCGGCAACGCCTCCACGCTGGGCAGTGCCCCCGCCGAACTGCTGATTGACCTGTTCTATTCGCTGAAGCCTTTCTACCGGGCGGGCGCGACGTGGGGCATGAACGGCACGACGCTGGCCGCCGTCCGCAAGCTGAAGGACACCACCGGGCAATTCCTGTGGCAGCCGAGCCTTCAGGCTGGCCAGCCCGACACGCTGCTGGGCCGTCCCGTGCTGGAGCTTCCCGACATGGACGACGTGGGGGCTGGCAAGTTCCCGATCATCCTTGGCGACTTCGCGCAGGGCTATCGCATCGTGGACCGCATCGCGCTGTCCGCTCTTCGCGACCCCTACAGTGCCGCCGTCTCCAGCCAGACCCGCTTCCATTGGCGTCGTCGCGTCGGCGGGACTGTCGTGAAGTCCGAAGCCTTCAAGGCGGTGAAAATCGCCGCGTCCTGATCCGAAACGGGGGTGACGGCTTTCGTCATCCCCGACCTGCTGCCCCCATCTGAAAGGCCCATGCGATGACCGTCCACACCAATGCAAAGTCCCGCCTGTTCATCGGCGCGGCGAACAACACCATCAGCGAGCTGTCCGAGTTCGAGGCCGAAGACTGGCTGGAGATCAAGGAAATCGAGGACATCGGGGAGTTCGGCGTGGAAGGCTCCGAACAGACCTTCCTTTCGCTGGCCGATGGCTATGTCCGCAAGCTGAAAGGTTCGCTCAATTCCGGCACCCTTGAAGTGATCGCCGGGCGTGATCCTTCCGACCCCGGCCAGAACCGTGCCCGTGCCGCTGCTGGCGATTGGTTCAAATATCCGTTCAAGGTGGAACTGAACGACAAGCCGACCCCGACCGGCACCAACACCGTCTATTATTTCCGCGCCCCGGTAATGTCCGCCAAGTCGAATTACGGCAATGCGGACAACATCGTGAAGACCACCTTCGCGCTGTCCATCGACGGGGCAATTCTGGAACTTCCCGCCGCCCCGGCTGTCACCATGTCCCCGGCTGCTGGCGCGCTTACCGCTGGCGAAGAGGATGTTTCCTACACCGTCACCATCGCGGCGACGGGCGGCGCGGGCAATCCGTCCTATGCCATCACGGCGGGCGCGCTCCCGGCTGGCTTGTCGCTCAACGCCACGACCGGCGAGATTTCCGGGACGCCCACCGCCACCGGCAGTTTCAGCTTCACCGTGACGGCGACCTTCGACGGCGCGGGCACCGCGTCCGCCGCCTACACGCTGAACGTCGCGGCATAAAGGCCTGATGATGCGGCTGGCTGCGCCGATCATCATCATCTTGGCGGGCGAGGCTGTGACGCTTCGCCCGTCATTGGCCTGTGCCATGCAGCTTGAACGCCGCCCCGGTTCCTTCAAGGGGCTGCTGGACGACATCGGGGACGATAGCCTGTCCGCCGCCAGCGCGATCATCGCCCCCCATCATTCTCACCCCATGCTTGCCAGCAGGATCATGGATACGGGGCTGGAAGCCCTGCGCCCGGCCCTGATGGACTATGTGCTGCAATGCGCGGGGATAGACCCGGACGCGCCCAAGGCTGCGCCCGATGGCCCCAGCGTATCCTTCGCGGAACACCTTCAGCACCTCTACCGCATCGGCACCGGCTGGCTGGGCTGGACGCCCGCCGCCACGCTGGACGCCACCCCCACCGAAATCATGGAAGCCTATCGGGGCCGCATGGACATGCTGAAGGCGATCTTCGGCAGTGCCGACGATGACCAGCCCCAGCCCAGCCCCGGCAATCTGGACGACAAGTTCCGGGCCGCGTTCGGTTCCTTCGGCACCACCATCATCAACCGGGAGGCCGCATAATGGTGCAAGGCCGCGAGTATTGGGCGGGACTGATCCGCGAATTGATCGCTGAAAAAGGCGTGTCCTATCGCGAGCTTTCGCGGGCGACGGGCGTTCACCGCGCCACGCTGCGCCGCTGGCTGAACCTTGGTTCCAGCCATATGCCCATCACCACCTTGGAAACCCTGCTGGCGTATCTGGGCTATGAACTGGACGCGATCAGGCGGGAAGATGGCCATAGCGTTCGCCGGGAGGGCCGATGATGCCCGTGCGCGCACCCTCTATCCGCATGTGCGGCTGCGTCGTGCCGTCCGGCCAGCGTTGCCAGCACATGATTGCCCGTGACCGGGAGCGGAAGGCCCGGCACGATCAGCACCGCCCCAGCGCACGGCAGCGCGGCTATGATGGCAAGTGGCAGCAGGCCCGTGCCGAGTTCCTGAAGGCGTATCCGCGTTGCACCCGTTGCGGGGCACCCGCCAGCGTCGTGAACCATCGCATCCCGCACAAGGGCGACCGCAAGCTGTTTTGGTCCCGGTCCAATTGGGAAGCCGTATGCACGCCTTGTCATAACGGCCCCATCCAATCGCAGGAGGCCCGCCGATGAACCGCCGCCTGTTCACCTATCAGGGCGCGGGCCGGTCCATCCGGGAGATTGCGCGCATGGTGGGCATGAAGCCCAGCACCCTGCATTTTCGGCTGTGCGTGAAAGGCATGTCCGTCGCGGACGCCATCGCCATGCCCATCACTCCCAAGCACCGCCTGAACCCCGAAGGCAGGCAACCCCGCCTCTATGAGTTCCGGGGCCAGATGCTGGACGCCAAGACCATCGCCACCCTGATCGGCAGGCATCGCGACACTGTATATCGCCGCGTCGTGGGCAACCGCGTGCTGGACATCGGGGAAACCCCTGATCCCTTCAGCGGCTTTCAGGACGCCCCCAGCACTGCCGTGCTGATAACCCATGACGGCGAAACCCTGACAGCAGCCGAGTGGGCAAGACGCATGGGGATCAGCAAAGAGACAATCTATTCCCGCATAGCCTATGGCTGGCATCCCGTGGACGCAATCACCACGCCCCCGGACCCGCGTTTCGCCATGCGGACGATCAAGGTGCGGAACCTTCGCATCATCCGCCGCATCGCCTCCACCTTTCACCCCATGACCGGGGGGTATGCCCAAACTTTCGCCAATCCCTTGGGGACCGGCGTGGGGAGGCACGTTCATCATCTGCAATCAGGGAAAACGGCATGACCATCATCACCGTGGCCGATGCCAAGGCCCATATGAACATCACCAGCGATGCCGACGACGCCCTGATAACGGCGAAGATCGGGGCCGCCGAAGCGTGGATTGGCCAGTTCATCGGAAAACCGCTGGACGATGCCGAAGCCTTCCCGGACGGCACCCCCGAACCGCTGAAGGAAGCCACGCGCCAGCTTGTCGCCCACCTGTATGAGAACCGGGAAGCCACCCTTGTCGGGCTGAACATGGTGGACGTGTCGCCCGGCCTGTTCGACCTGATGGCCCCCTATCGGGATTGGGCTTTCTGATGAGCGCGCAGCTATCCCGCCTGTCCAAACGCCTCGCAGCCATCCCAAAGGCCGTGCGTTCCGCCGTGCATCCGTCCCTGATCCAGTCGGGGGAGGAACTGGCCCAGCGGATGCGTCACCTTGCGCCGGAAGACACCGGGGCGCTGAAAGACAGCATTGCCGTCACCCCGCCCGGACAGGCCACGCCACCCTATAGCCAGTCGGGCGGTTCCACCGTTGCGCGGGATAATCAGGTCTTGGTGACGGCGGGCAGCAGCGACGTGCGTTATCCCCATCTTGTCGAATACGGCACGGCGGACGCCCCGGCGCAGCCCTATTTCTGGCCTGCCTATCGCCTCACCCGGAAGCGCATCGCCAACCGCGTGAAGCGGGCCATCCGCAAGGCCGTGCGGGAGGCGCGATGATGGAACCCAGCCTTGCCCTTCAGAAAGCTGTCCGCGCCCGGCTGATCGGCACCCCCGCCGTCACGGCCTTGGTGCCCGCCGCCAACGTGCTGGACAAGAACAGCCGCCCGGAAGTCTTCCCGTCCATCATCATCGGGGAGGCCCAGACCGTGCCGGGCGACGGCCTTGCCCGCACCCGTTACACCGTCTTTGCCGACCTTCACCTGTGGCAGACCGAACCGGGGCTGGCCTTCGTGAAGGGCGTGGCGGGCGCGCTATGGGGCGCATTTCGGACACCCTTCTACACGATAGACGGGCACCACGTTGCGGACCTGCACATCACGTCCAGCCGCTTCATCCGCGACCCCGATGGCCTGCATTCGCACGGCATCATCAGCGTGGAAGCCCAGCTTGCGGAGATCATGCCATGAGAGCGGGCCGCTTGGACAGGACCATCACCATCGAGCGCGTCACGACGACTGTGGACGATTTCGGCACCCCCATTTCGGGCTGGGCCACCGTCGCCACGATCAGGGCGCAGCGTATTCAGGCCACCACGGAAGAGTTCATGCGGTCCTTCGGGGCCAGCACCGAAACCGCCGTGATATTCCGCATCCGGCACATGGACGGGCTGACCCTTGCCGATCGCGTGAAGGAAGGTTCCGCCGTCTTCGATCTGAAGGAGATCAAGGAACTTGGACGGCGCGAAGGACTGGAACTTCGCACCGTAGCGACGGGGGGATGATCCGTGCCCATCAAGATTATCCGCAAGCGCAAGCCAAGTGACTGCACCCGTGACACTGCTTGCATCGCCCCGGACCCCATTGTTCCCGACAATCCGTTCCCGGAAATCCCGGACCCGTTCGGCTATGGACAGCGGGCTGTCGATTTCCTGCGCGGCCTGAAGCATCCCAAGTCCCGGCTTCCGGGCGGCGCGTTCCAGTTGGACCCGTGGCAGGAAAAGATAGTCCGCCAGATTTACGGCCCATGCGACGAGTTCGGCAATCGCATTGTCCAGTCCGTTGTCATCATGGTGCCCCGTGGCAACCGGAAGACCAGTCTGGCCGCTGCCCTGACCCTGCTGCACACCACGGGGCCGGAAGCCGTGCCGGGCGGCGAAGTCCTGCTGGCCGCAGCCGATCAGAAACAGGCGAAGATTGCCTTGCGGGAGGCCATCGGCCTGATTGAGGCCGGGGATACCCAGCTATGGCGGAAGGGACAGGGCAATGTCCGCTTCGACGCCGCCAGCCAGATAAAGCTCCAGGAATATAAGAACCGCATCAGCTTCCCGAACGGTTCATGGCTGGAGGCCCTTTCAAACGAGGCGGGAACCCAGCACGGGCGCACCCCCGTCTTCGCCCTGTGCGACGAAATCCACGCATGGCCGAAGCGCGACCTGTGGGACGTGATCGACACCGGGCTGGCCAAGGTGGACAACAGCCTTCGCGTCACCATCACCACGGCGGGCCGGGGGCAGGAGAATGTCGCCTTCCAAGTGATCGACTATGCCCGCCGCGTGGCGCGGGGCGAGATCGACGACCCCAGCACCTTGGCCGTCCTGTATGAGACGCCCGCCGATGCGGACTGGCAGGACGAAACGCTGTGGCACCTTGCCAATCCCGGCCTTGCCCACGGCTATCCCAGCCTGTCGGGCCTGCGCCGCATCGCCCGTGCCGCCGCGAACAGCCCAGCCGACCGGGACGCCTTCCGGCAACTTCACCTGAATGTCTGGCTGGGCCATAGCTCCACGCCCTTCGTGGACATGCCCATCTATGACATCGGGGCCAGCCCGTTCGATCTGGCCGAGCTGGAGGGCGAACCCTGCTGGCTGGGCGTGGACCTGTCGAGCAATTCAGACCTGACCGTGATTGTCGCCGCGTGGCGGGACGGCAACGGCGGCTATATCGTCCACCCTTGGTTCTTCTGCCCCGAAGACAATCTGCAACGCCGCGCTGACCGCGATGGCGTCCCCTATCCCTATTGGGCCGAACAGGGCTTCATCGAGCCGACGCCGGGCAATGTCGTGGACTTCCGGCATGTCGAGGACACCATACGCGACCTGTGCGAGCGGTTCGACGTGCGGGAAATCGCCTTCGACCCGCACCTTGCCCGCAACATGCTGAACAACCTGCTGGAGGACGGCTTTCCCGCCGTGGAGATGCGGCAGGGCTGGATAACGATGGCCCCGGCCATCAAGGAACTGGAACGCGCCATCATCGCGGGCAAGTTCCTCCATGGCGGGCATCCCGTCCTGCGCTGGAACTTCGACAATATAGCTGTCGAGACGGACAAGGCCGGGAACAAGTCCTTCCACAAGGGCAAGAGCCGCGACCGCATAGACGGGGCCGTTGCCGCCGCCATGGCCGTCGCCCGTGCCGCGACCGGGGAAGACACCCGATCAATCTACGAAACCGATGACCGGGCCGATGGCCTGTTGATTTTCTAGGGGACGCATCATGGCCACCGAAACAGAACAGCTTGTCGTTTCCCTTGAAGCCCGCATCCGGGACTTCGAGCGCAATTTCCAGCGCGCCAACCGGGCGGCGAATGACAATTTCGGCAAGATCGAAAACCGCGCCCGCGTATCGGCCCGCCGCATGGAAAAGAGCATGGCGGACGCCGCCACCGGCATGGGCAACCGGCTGAAGGGGCTGGCCGGTTCGCTGGCCGCTGCCTTCTCCGCCCGTGAACTGATTTCCCTGACGGACAGCTACACCCGGTTCCAGAACAGCCTTCGCGTGGCGGGCGTCGAGGGCGCGAACCTGAAATTGGTGCAGGACCAGCTATTCGCATCCGCGCAGCGATATGGCGTGGAACTGGAAACGCTGGGCCAGCTTTATGGCCGGGCATCACAGGCCGCCGTCGCGCTGGGGGCATCGCAAAGCGACCTGCTGAAGTTCACCAACAACATATCGGCGGCGGTGAAGGTGCAAGGCGGTTCCGTCCAGCAGGCATCGGGCGCGCTGCTGCAATTGTCGCAAGCCCTGCAAAGCGGGACGGTTCGGGCCGAAGAGTTCAATTCGATCAATGAAGGGCTGTTCCCGGTCCTTCAGGCCGTCGCGGCAGGCAATGAGCGGTTCGGCGGTTCCGTCGCCAAGCTGCGCGCCGAAGTCATGGCGGGCACCGTGTCCAGCCGGGAGTTCTTCGAGGCGTTCCAAGCGGGAGCGCCCATGCTGGAGGAACGCGCCGCCAAATCCGTCCTAACCACCAGCGCAGCATTCCAGACCCTTCGCAATGCCTTGGTGCAGTATTTCGGGGAGGCCGATCAGTCCAACGGCGCGACCGCCGCCCTTGCCGAAGCCATCAAGATGCTGGCCGATAATCTGGACATCGTTATCCCGGCCATCGCCACCCTGTCCGGCGCGCTGGGCATCGGCTTCGTCGTCAATGCCGCCCGTGCCGCCGTCGCTGCCCGTGGCGTGGGCGCGGCGCTGCTGGGGGCATTCGGCGGCCCCGTGGGCATCGCCATCACCGGCATCACCGTCGCCCTTGTCGGGCTGGCGTCCGAAACCGCCAAGACCCGCGCCGCCCTTGATGGCGTGGAGGCCATCACCAGCGATGCCGCCCGTGCCCTGAACGATGCCAAGGGCAAAGCCGATAGTGCCGCCACGGGCGTCCGGGGCGTGGGCAGCGAAGCCGCCGCATCGGAAACCAAGGTGCGGTCCTTCGCGGGGGCCGTGGGCGAAGCAGCGCAGGAGCTATACAATCTGGCGCGGGCACGGCAGGCAGCCTTGATTTCCGATCTGGAGGCCAAGCGGCAGGAAGCCAGCGTCCAGTATAGTGAGCTTTGGGGCCAGACCCGGCGCGGCCTTGATGCCCGTGTCCGGGGGGACGGGTCTATCCGCCACCAGATATTCAGCCTTGATGGCTGGAAAGCGGACCTGACCCGGCTGGGCCGTTCCATCGGGATGCTGGAAGACCCGGAAGCCGAACTTCAGGAAGGCATGAACGACCTGAAGGGGGCCATGGCGGATTATGATGCCGCGATTGCCGAGGCGTCCCGCAATCTGGAGAGGTTCGCCACCAATCCCCGCACCCCGGCCCCAGCCGGAACCAAGCCCACGGGCCGGACCCGCACCGGCAAGACCGATGCCGAGCGGGCAGCGGAAGCCGAAAAGCGACTTCAGGAACGCATCCAGCAGGCGACCGATGACTTGCGGCTCCAGCTTCGCCTTTCCGATCTACGCGCCGAAGGGCTGGACGTGCAGGCGGACAAGGAACAGGCTATCGCCAATATCCGCCAGCAGTTCCCCGAACTGGTGAACACCGAAAACGCGGCCTTGCGGGAACAGCTTGCCTTGATGGAGGGGCTGGCCATCGCCGCCGTGGACCGGGCGGAAGCCCAGCGGCAGGCGCAGGAACAGAAAGAGCGGGAAGAAACCTATTCTGGCATCATCGGGGACGGCCAGAACTTCATTCGCGATCAGGGCAATGAGATGCAGGCCATGGGCATGGACCCGCAAGCCGCTTCCGCGTTCCTGCATGAACAGGATATGCTCAATCAGGCCCAGCAGCAGGGCATCGAATTGACGGCGGGCCAGCGCGCCGAGATCGCCCAGCTTGCCCAAGGCATGGCTGCTGCCGAAGCCGCCACCACCGCCTTTGCCCAAGCCCAGCGCAACGCCGCCGAGCTATCGCGGTTCTTCGGGGACAGTGCCGTTGACGCCCTGCATGGCGTCATCACCGGCACCAAGAACGCGAAGCAATCCATTCTCGACATGACCAGCGCGCTTATCAAGATGGCCCTGCAATCCATGCTGTTGGGCAGCGGCCCCATGGCTGGCCTGTTCGGCGGACCCGCTGGGGGGCTTGGGGGCGTTATTGGCGGCCTGCTGGGCTTTGCCGAGGGCGGCCATATCCGAGGCCCAGGAACGTCCACCAGTGACAGCATCCCCATCATGGCCAGCAACGGGGAATATGTCATCAACGCCAAGGCGACCCGGAAGCATCTGCCATTGCTGGAGGCGATCAACAGCGGCAAGGCCCCGGCCTTCGCCACGGGCGGCAGGATCGGCGCGAGCCTGTCCAACACCTATGCCCCCAGCGTCAACGTGAACGTAGCAGGCGGACAGGACGCCCGCGTTGCCCGTCAAATCGCTGATGCCGTGGGCCAAGCCCTTGATAGCCGCCGCCCCGACACCTTCCGCCGTTCCGAAGCCCAGCAGCTTGCCAAGGCCCAGACCGCCATCAGCCGTGCCGGGACGCGCAACAACTGATCCGCTGGACGGCCATTTATGATCACTTAACTGCCCCCGTCCTATGCTGTCCCTATCTGGATACATCGGCGGGGGCGCATAATCTTGGTGACGTTCAATGAATTATTGAGCGCGAACGGAATTGATCCGGCGCAAGTAACCTTGCTGCGCCATAGCGGCAGGGCGCGTCTAGGCATCACCCCTTATGACCTATGGCAGCGGCGCGATGGCTCATTTGACAGATACCAGAGCACCCAAGCCCCCGGCAAAGCCCTGTTCCAATCGCCCTATTGGGCCAGCTTCGTATCCAACCCGGCGAATGAAACGCTGTTCGTCGGGCTGTATTCAGCCAGCCTTGGGGACCGGGCAGAAATCGACTGGGATTGCCCGATGACCGGGATGCCACCGGGGGCGGATAAAGGCCGCGAAGCCGACCTGTATCATCTAACCCTGCTGGACACTTTCCGGGAGCATCGGGGCACCCTGAAAATCCAATGGGATAACGGCTGGGTTGCATGGGCACGATACGCCTACCGGAGCGACCATGCCATTATCGGAGACGTGGACACCGGCCAGATTGTTGCCTTTGCCGCGTCCCCGGAAGGTGAAGCAACGTGGCAGATGCAACGGAAGGTGGAGCGCAGTTCCCGCATCGCGAAGGCCGCGCTGGCGAAGAACGCTGAAGCTCATGGGGGCGTCCATGTCTGTGAGGCTTGCGGCTTTCAGCATTCGGACCGCGCCATGTTCGACGCCCACCACCCGCATCCTATAGCGGCGGGGCCGAGAATGACGCGGGCATACAGCCTGATCGTCCTGTGCCCCGTATGTCATCGCCGTGCCCATCGCAGCCCGAACCGGATGCTGCCCTATGACCTGATGGAGCTTCGGGCGTGGAACGACGCGGGGCGGCCCTAACTGCTACCCTCCAACTATTAGCCGTTGCACACGTCGCAAATGGCAGCATCGCTAGTGACTGTCCCCTGCGAGACGGGGAACGGATTTCCGCAATGCAGGCATGTCGCGTATCCCGGACCCGATTGCCGCTGGCGTTCTTCGCGCTTACGTTGTTCTTGCGCCCATTTGCGCGTGCTGTCGTTCGACATCTTAATTCCCTACTCGTTTGAAAGAACCCCATCTTAGCACCGCCCAGTTAATCAATTCTTCTGGATTTTCGTTTGGATCGGCAGTTATTCGAGGCCCCTCATCACTATGAAAATCCACTGGCATGGGCAACAATGTTGTGATACAAGCCAGCTACCAGACACGCCTAAGTGCTTGAAAAATGGTGCCCTAAGAGGGGCTGTCAACCCCTCCCGTAGGGGTCACCAACTTTTCGGCGCATGTCTCTCATGATCGGCGGCCTTCGAGGGCGTCGGCCATTCGCCGTTCCTGCAATACCTGAAAAAACAATCCCTTGCAGCCCGCGATCAGCGGGCGGGTAAGCCGTGTGGTGCGTTTTTTGCCATATCGCTATTTACTAATAGTAATGATAATGACTTGCAACAATTCCCCGGAAGCGGTATCGGCGCGCAAAATTTCACAGGGGATTATATGAGACTCGCATATTGGGGCGTATCCTTGGCCGCGTTGATGATGCCGGCCGTCGCTGCGATGGCCGCCGAGGCGGAAGCGCCTGCGGCTGTCGCCGATGATGATCGCAAGGCGACGATCGTCGTCAACGGCCAGCTTACCTCGGTCGCCTCGATCAGCGGCACCAAGACGCAGGCGCCGTTGATCGAAACGCCGCAGAGCATCACCGTCATCGACAATGACGAGCTGGTCCTGCGCAACGCGCTGTCGATCAATCAGGCGCTGACCTATGTGGCGGGCGTCGGGCCGAACCAGCGCGGCAATGTCGCCGTCCGCTACGACCAGCTGACCATTCGCGGCTTCTCGCCCGCGACTTTCCTCGACGGCATGCGCCTTCAGGGCGGCACTTATTCCTCGCCGCAGATCGACTTCCACCGCATCGAATCGGTCGACGTCATCAAGGGCCCGGCCTCGGTGCTCTACGGCAACTCGACGCCGGGCGGCCTCGTCAACATGACGAGCAAGGTGCCGCAGGCCGAGGCGGCGGGCTCGATCGAAGTGGCGGCCGGCAATTTCGACCTGCTGCGCGGCGCGGTGGACAGCACCGGCCCGATCGACAGCCAGGGGCGCTTCCTCTATCGCATCATCGGCGGCGCGGAAAAGAGCGACGGCTTCGTCGATTATGCCGAGAATGAGCGCTATTATTTCAGTCCGATGATCAGCTTCGTCCCCGACGCGGCGACCTCGCTGACGCTGATCGCCGCCTATCAGCGCGATCCCAAGGGCGGTTCCTACGGCTCGGTGCCGCCGATCGGTTCGGCCGTGACCAACCCCAACGGCCAGATTCCCACCGATTTCTATGACGGCGAGCCGAGCTACGAAGCGTTCGACCGCAAGCAATATTCGCTGTCGGCGCTGTTCCGCCGCGATTTCAACGAGGCGGTCCGCTATCGTGCCAATGCCCGCTACATCAAGGTGAAGCAGCATTACCGCTCGGTCTACAACAGCAGCATGCTGCCCGACCTGCGGACGATCGTGCGCGGCGGCGGCGGGTCGGACGAGGAGTTCCAGACCTTCACCTTCGACAACAATATCGCGGCGAAGGTCGCGACCGGCCCGATCGAGCATGAGATACTGGCGGGCCTGGACTTCATCCACAATGAGGGCACCGGCTATCAGCGCTTCGTGACCGGCGCCGCGAACGGCATCCCCAATCTGGATATCTATGCGCCGGTCTATTTCGTCGCCATTCCCGACGTGCTCGCGGGCGTGCCGCCGACCTACACCCGGCGCGGCCAGACCGGCGTCTACGCGCAGGATCAGCTGCGCATCGGCGGCCTCAACCTGATCGGCAGCATCCGCAAGGACTGGTACCGGCAGCGGTCGACCACCTCGGGCACCAGCACCGTGCTCCAGCAGTCGAAGACGACCTATCGGGCAGGCGCGCTCTATGCGTTCAAATTCGGCCTTTCGCCCTATTTCAGCTATTCGACCTCGTTCGAGCCGCAGAGCGGCGTCAGCGTGACGGGCCAGCTTTTCGTGCCCGTCACCGGGCGGCAATATGAGGCGGGGCTGAAATTCCAGCCGCCCGGCACGGACACGATCCTGACCCTGTCGGTCTATGATCTGGCGCGCCAGAACGTGCCGGTTTCCGATCCCAACAATCCCGGATATTCGGTTCAGGTCGGCGAAACCAAGACGCGGGGCATCGAGCTGGAAGGCCGGGGGTCGATCCGCCCCGGTCTGGAGTTCAGCCTCGCGGGTACCTATATGGATGCCGAGTTCGCGCGCGGCAATCCGCCCGCCACCAACGTCGTCAACGGCGCGCAGCAATCGGGCGTCACCGGCACGCGGCCGCTCGCCATCCCCAAATGGACCGCTTCGTCCTTCCTCTCCTACGACCTGTCGAAGAACGAGGCGATCACCGGGCCGATCGGCGGCCTGACCATCGGCGCGGGCGTGCGCTATGTCGGCGGATCGGACGGCATCTACACGCTGGCGACCAACACGACGCCTGCCACGACGCTGACCCGGTTCCGCACCAGCGGCTATACGCTGGTCGACGCGGTGCTCGGTTACGATCTGGGCCGTCTGGGCGGCGGGCTGGAAGGCTTCAACGTTGCGGTCAATGCCAGCAACCTGTTCGACAAGCGGCATGTGACCAGCTGCCTGTCCACCAACTGGTGCTGGTTCGGCGCGCCGCGCACGGTCGTCGCCTCGCTCCGTTACAAGTGGTGAGGAGATGAAGCCGGCGCGTGCGGCCAGGCTGTCGGTGTGGGGGCGGATCGTGACCGCCGTCCCCCTCGGCTATGCGGCGACCAGCTTGCTGGTGATGGCGCTCGCGCGCCTGCTGCCCGGTGACCGCGCGCAGGCGACGGTGCTGGCGACCTTGCTGTCCTTCGGCATCTACGCCGCGCTGATCGTCTATGTCTTCGCGGCGTCCAGCGCGCGCAAGGCGTTTTTCGTCACGCTGGCGCTGGCCGCGCTGGGCGGCGGCATCACATGGCTTTCCATCGCCAGCGGAGGCCGGTTGTGAGCGCCGGGTTCCGCCAGTCGCAATCCTCGCTGCACACCTGGTCCGGCCTGATCGTCGGCTGGGTGCTGTTCACCATCTTCCTGATGGGAACGGTCAGCTACTGGCGGGAGGACATCAACCGCTGGATGCGGCCGGAGCTTGCGGGCGCCGAGCGGCCAGAGCAGGTCGTTGCGGGCGCCGTCGCCTATCTGCGGGACAAGGCGCCCGATGCGAAGAACTGGTTCATCTCCGTGCCGGGCAAGCATGAGGCGGGCGCCTCGCTGTTCTGGCAGCCCCGGCCGGTCGAGGGCCAGCCGCCCCGGCGCGGCCGCCGCGACACGCAGGCGCTGGTCGGCGCGGACGGCCAGCCGCTGCACGCGCGCGACACGCGCGGCGGCGAATTCTTCTACCGTTTCCATTTCGACCTGCATTATGTGCCGGTGATCTGGGCGCGCTGGTTCGTCGGCTTCTGTGCGATGGCGATGCTGGTGGCGATCATCTCCGGCGTCATTACCCACAAGAAGATCTTCAAGGATTTCTTCACCTTCCGCCGGGAAAAGGGCCAGCGCACCTGGCTGGACGGGCATAATGCGACGGCGGTGCTCGCGCTGCCGTTCCACCTGATGATCACCTATACCGGGCTGGTCACGCTGATGACGCTCTACATGCCCTGGGCGGCGGTGGCCAATTACAGCCAGACCGACAAGCTGTTCGACGCACTCTTCCCTTCGGCGGGGGAGGTCGTCCGCGCCGAAAAGCCCGCGCCGCTGGTCGATCTGGTGCCGCTGATGCGCGATGCCCGCGCGCGCTGGGGCGGGCGGGAGATCGGCACGATCCGGGTCGCCGAGCCGGGCGACGCCGCCGCGCGCGTCACGATCACCGCGAGCCAGACCGACAGCATTTCGGTGCGCACCCCCAGCATCGCCTATTTCGGCGCGACCGGCCGGGTGATCTGGCAATCGGACGGCGCGCAGAGCGCCGCCGAGGCCGCCGGGGTGATGATCGGCCTGCATGCGGGGCGCTATGCGCCCGATCTGCTGCGCTGGCTCTATTTCCTGAGCGGCATCGGCGGCACGGTGATGGTCGGCAGCGGCCTCGTGCTCTGGACCGTCAAGCGGCGGGAGAAGCTGTCCGATCCGATGCGCCCGCATTTCGGCTTCCGGCTGGTCGAGCGGCTCAACATCGGCTTCGTCGCGGGCCTGCCGCTGGCGATGACGGGCTATCTTTGGGCCAACCGCCTGCTGCCGGTGGAGATGGAGGGCCGCGCGGATTGGGAAATCCATGCGATGTTCCTCGTCTGGGGCGCGGCGCTGCTGGCGGGGTTCCTGCGGCCGGCGAAGCGGGCCTGGGTGGAGCAGTTCGCGCTGACCGGCGCGGCGCTGATCGCGCTGCCGCTGCATGACCTTGCCGGCGGTCGCGGGCTGATCGGCGCGGGCATGGCCGGGGACATGCGGATGGTGGCGATGAACCTGACCCTTCTCGTTCTGGGCGGCGCGTTCCTGCTGATGGCGCAAAAGGTGCACCGCTACCGGCCCAAGGCGAAGAGGGCGCGCAAGGTCCCGAAGGCGCCTGAGGCGCAGGCGATGCTGGAGGCCGCCGAATGACGCTGCTCGCCCTGCTCGTCGCCGTCGCGGCCTTCGCGTCGCTGGCGCTCTCGATGGAAAAGCATCATCAGGACCTGCTGAAGAAGCGGCCCTTGCCGCGCGACCGCCGCGCCTTCCGCATCGCCGGCTGGGCTGGGCTGGTGCTGTCCTATGCGCTGACGGTGGCCTCCTGGGGCGCGGCGATGGGCAGCATCCTCTGGTTCGGCCTGCTCTCGCTCGCCGCCGCGCTGGTCCTCCTGACCCTGAGCCGGATCGCCGCCCGCCCGTCGGCGAAGCGTTGACCCCACGCGCCAGTGCAGGCTTGAGCGCTGCTCATAAGCCTGCGGTAAAACTCGATTGAGGGGCGGGGAGCGGTCCATTAGGACTGGGGCTGCCGGGATGGAGCATGGCGGCGACGCCATGATGAAGGCGCGCCTCGCCGCGCGAAACGCCGTCCCCATGTCCTTTCGTCCAGATATAGGGGGGCCATATGGCCACATTGCTATCGCCTGCCGCCAGCGGGGAGCCGGATCGTCGCGACCCGCCGCCGCTTACCGACGCCTGGCTGGCCGGGATCACCGCCCGGCTGGCGGAAACGGCGGAAAGCTATGACCGCAGCGGCGCGTTTCCGCAGGCGAATTTCGACCTGCTCGGCCGCGAAGGGCTGATCGGCCTGACGGTCGATCGTCGCCTGGGCGGGCGCGGCGCGGGCTATGTCGACGCGTTGCGGGTATTGGCGGCGGTGGCGAAGGGAGAGCCTTCCACCGCGCTCATCCTGTTCATGACCTATGCGTTCCATGCCTCGCCGGACCGCAACCTGCGCTGGCCGAAGGCGATCTACGAGCGGCTGGCGCGGCAGGCGGTTGCCGGGGGCGGGCTGATCGGCACCTTCCGGGTGGAGCCGGAACTGGGCACGCCGGTCAGGGGCGGCCTGCCCAAGACCGTCGCCCGCCGGACGGAGCAGGGCTGGGAAATCACCGGCGAGAAAATCTATTCGACCGGATCTACCGGGCTGGACTGGTTCGCCGTCTGGGCGCGGACGGAGGGGGACGACCCGGCGCTGGGGCTGTTCCTGCTGGAACCGTCCAGCCCCGGCATCCGCATCGAGCCGGAATGGGACCATCTGGGCATGCGCGCGACGGTCAGCCACAAGGTGGTGTTCGACTGCGCGCCGCTGCCTTTCGATCATGCGGTCGATGTGCGCAAGCCGGAGGAATGGGTCGCGGGGCCGCAGGCCGACAGCCGGCAGGGGCTGTGGAACGCCCTGGCCATCTCGACCATCTATGACGGCGTCGCGCGGGCCGCGCGCGACTGGCTCGCCACCTATCTCAACCAGCGGGTCCCGGCCAATCTCGGCGCGCCGCTCGCCAGCCTGCCGCGCGTGCAGGAGAAATTCGGCGAGATCGAGGCGCTGCTCCATACCAACCGGGTGCTGATCGGCGAGGCTGCGCGCGCCGCCGACCTGGGCGAGCTGCCCTCGGCCACCGACGCCAATCTCATCAAGCATGTCGCGAACGCCAATGCCATCAAGGCGGTGGAGATCGGGCTGGAACTGACCGGCAACCCCGGCATCAGCCGCAACAATCCGCTGGAGCGGCATTATCGCGACGTGCTGTGCAGCCGGATCCACTCGCCTCAGGCGGACACGATATTGGTCGGCGCCGGGCGGGCCGGGCTGGCCATCTGAGGCTCTTGCCCCAAAGAAAAAACCTCCGCCGGGAAGGCGGAGGTCAAGGGGGCGGGCTTGGGGATGGGGATAGGGATAGATGGGAAAGAGGGCGCTTGCGCGGTCAGGCCGCCTCGTCGCCTGCGATGTCCGCTTCGGGCAGCTGCGCCAATATCTCCGTGCTTTCGGTGCGGATCAGCCAGTCCGGGCTGACGTCTATGAAGCGGATCGTCCCGTCGCGGTTGAGGACGACCACCGTCGGCTGCGGCAGCTCATAGCTGTCCGTCCCCAGCGTCGCGCCGATCCAGGCGTCTCCGGGCGCGATCTTGGGCTGCTCCTCCGGCAGGAAGGTGATCCCCAGCGCGCGGCCCAGCGCATAGCCGGGATCGCTGGCGATCGGGAAGCCGAGCCGGTGCCGTTCGGCCGGGCCGGGATCGACCGGCGTCTGCGGGCTGACCGCCACCAGCGGGATGCCCGCCTTGCGCAGCGCGGGCCAGAGCGTCTCGTTATAATAGGGCAGCGCGATGTTGCAGGCCGGGCAGCCGCCGAAGCGGAAGAAGATCAGCACCGCCGGGCCGGTGGCGAGAAGATGCCGGTCGGTCAGCGGCTTCCCTTCCGCATCGATCAGCGTGAAAGGCGCGATCCGGTCGCCCGCCTGCGCATGGTTTTCGGGCGCATAGGCCTTCACCAGCGCCTCGCGCTGGCCGGCGTTGCGGGCATAGGCTTCGGGCGTCCAGCTCCGTTTGCGCTCTGCATCCAGTTCGGCAAAGCGCTGGTTCAGTCCTTTTTGCGTCATCGTCACGGCCTTTCAGTGGAACTGGTGCGAACCTACCAGCCGTGAAGGGCGTGGAAATTGAGAAGGGTTGAAGCGCTGATGAATGTTTGAAATAGGCGGCCCTACAGGCTCGTCACCGTTTTCGAGGTCAGCTCCGCCAGCTGCTTCGTCGCCCCTTCCAGATTGGGCGCGACCCGCAGGATGCAGGCGACCTGCGGCAGGGGCGGCAGCAGCGGCGATTCCAGCGGATTTTCCTTCAGGAAGATCTGGGTGCGGCAGGTGATGCCCAGCCCGGCGTCCACCGCCGCGCGCAAGGTGGTGAGATTGGGGGTCTCGACTGCGATGCGGTAGGACCGGCCGCTGTCCTCCAGCGCGCGGATCGCCGCCTCGCGAAAGCGGCAGGGCGGCTCCAGCACCGCCAGCGGGATGATGTCGCGCCGCAGCAGCTCGGCCTTGCCGAACCAGCCCATCGGCGCGCGGTTGACCGCGTTGGGATCGTTGATCGCCGCGAAGCCCAGCGCGATGTCCAGCTCCCGCCGCTCCAGCAGCTCCAGCAGTTCGGCCGTCCCGGCGACGCGCGCGAAGATCTGCGCATCGGGGTGCAGGTCGGCGAACTGCGCGAGCAGCCCGGACAGCATGGTTTCGGCGAAATCCTGCACCATGCCGACGCGCGCGGGGCCGGTGAAGCGCCCTTCGGTGACGGCGGAGACGGCCTCGTCATGCAGCGCCAGCACCTTGCGCGCATAATCGAGCAGCAGGTCGCCCGCCGCCGTCAGCGACAGCCGCCGCCCGTCGCGGTGGAACAGCGATTTCTGGAGCAGTTCCTCCAGCCGCTTGATTTGCAGGCTGAGCGCGGATTGGGTGACGAACACCTGTTCGGATGCGTTGAGCATCGATCCCGTATCGACGATGGCGACGAAGCTGCGCAGCAGATTGGTCGGAAGATTTACCGGCATGACGTGTCCTGACTATCTCTTCGGGGCAGGGAAGGGAGGATCGCCGCTGGTGACGGTGGAACCAGTCTTGCCCATATTAAAATGATCCGGCCGCATATTTGTCAATTAAATTGGTAGATAATTTTCCTGCGGGCGGCTGAACCCCTTCTTTATCCTCCGGCGCGAACGGCGAAGCGGCGGTTCACGTGGATTCCCGGCGGAAGGGCAGGAAATACCGTGCCTGCGGATGCCTGCGCCGCGCCACGCCTGGCGCGGATTATGAGCGGCGGTCATCAATGGCCGGAGAAAACTCAATTGAATTGATTGAGATATAGGTTTTCTCTGTCCGCCTCATCAATCGGAGGCAGATATGAGCCGGGCTCGCCGAACCTTCCTTTCGACAAGACGATCGCGCTGGCCGTCACCCGCCATCGCCGCTCATCGCGACGGCGCGCCGCCGCCGCGCAACGTGGGAGGCGGCGCATGAGCCTTGCCCTCGCTTTTCCCAAGGCGGTGGATATCTCGCCGCTGCGCCATTTCGTCACCGCCTTGGGCACCGTGCTGTCGGAGACCGACGACGAGGACCTGATCCTGGTGCGCGGCAGCGGGCTGCTCGCCGATCTGGTCGCCCATGACGACTGGCTTCCGGCGGCCTTCGCCATTCCCCATCCCGATTATTATCGCCAATATCTGCTGCATTGCGACAGCCGGGAAAGGTTCAGCGTCGTGGCCTTCATCTGGGGACCGGGGCAATCGACGCCGATCCATGACCACCGCGTCTGGGGCCTTGTCGGCATATTGCGCGGCGAGGAGCTGGTCGAGAAGTTCGAGCGCGACGAGGACGGGCGGCTGGCGCGGGTGGGCCAAGTCCAGCGCCTGCGGCCCGGCGAGGTCGATATCCTCTCGCCGCGCATCGGGGATGTCCACCGCGTGTCGAACGGGCTGCCCCACGCGGTGTCGGTGTCGATCCATGTCTATGGCGCGAATATCGGCGCGGTGGAGCGTGCGGTGTTCGACCTCGACGGAACCGCCAGGCCTTTCATCTCCGGCTACGCCAATGATGTCGTGCCCAATATCTGGGACAGGTCCAAATCCCTATGAGCCTGTCGCCGCAAGATGTTCGCAAGGCGCTGCTGGCGCGCGAGGAAATAGCGTTGATCGACGTGCGGACGGAGGACGCGTTCGCCCGCGGCCATCCGCTCTTCGCCGCGCAGATCCCGCTGGCGCGGATAGAGGCGGAGGCGCATTGGCGCATCCCCCGCCGCGACACGCCGGTCGTCGTCTATGACGATGGCGAGGGGCTGGCGCTCAAGGCCGCCGTCCGCTTCGCCGCGCTGGGCTACAGCAATGTGCGGGAACTGGAAGGCGGGCTGGGTGGCTGGCGCGATGCCGGATATGAGCTGTTCGAGGATGTGAACAGCTATTCCAAGGCGTTCGGCGAGCTGGTCGAGCATCGGCGCCACACCCCGTCCCTTCCGGCCGAGCAGGTGCAGGCGCTGATCGAGGAGCAGGCGGATATCGTCGTTCTCGACGCGCGGCGGTTCGACGAATATGCGACGATGAGCATCCCGACCGGGCAGAGCGCGCCGGGGGCGGAGCTGGTGTTGCGCGCGGCGGCGGCGGCGCCGGACCCGGAAACGACGATCATCGTCAATTGCGCGGGCCGCACGCGCAGCAT
The DNA here is from genome assembly GCF_014196495.1 of Sphingobium jiangsuense. Lineage (GTDB taxonomy): Bacteria > Pseudomonadota > Alphaproteobacteria > Sphingomonadales > Sphingomonadaceae > Sphingobium > Sphingobium jiangsuense. Next base: position 301,466 of record NZ_JACIDT010000001.1, on the reverse strand, counting down.
CATCGGCACCCAGTCCCTCATCAACGCGGGCGTGGCCAACCGCGTCTTCGCCCTCCGCAACGGCACGATCGGCTGGACGCTGGCCGGGCAGAGCCTCGACACGGGGCAGCAGAGGATCGCGCCGGAAATCGAGATCGAAGGCGCCGGCGACGCGCGCGAGCGGGCGCGCAATGTCGCCTATCGCGCGGGCGTGCGGCGCATCTCCACGGAAGAGCTGGCCTATCTGAAGGCCGATGCGTCGCGCACCCTCTATCTCTACGACGTGCGCCTGCCCGATCGCTATGAGGCGGGGCATCTGCCGGGCTTCCGCAATGCGCAGGGCGGGCAGCTGGTGCAGGAAACCGACCATTATGCGCCGGTGCGCGGCGCGCGGATCGTCCTGTCGGACGACCGGGGCGTCGGTGCGGACATGACCGCATCCTGGCTGGCGCAAATGGGCTGGGAGGTGCTGGTGCTCGACGCCGGTTTCGACGGCGAGCTGGAAACCGGGCGGGACGCCGCGCCGCCGCCGCGCGGGCCGGAGGGGCGCTACAAGCGGCCCTATGAGGGCACCGACAACCGCGCCGCCGCCATGCAGGCCTATCTGGAATGGGAATATGGCCTCGTCGCGCAACTGGCGCGGGACGGCACCCACGGCTTTTTCGTCATCTGATCCATAACGGGAGACTTATCATGACCGTCCGTTTCATCGGCTATATCGGCTTCAACAACAGCTCGGAAATCCATGGCGGCGCGCGCGACCGCGCGCTCGACAAGGACTATGTCGAGGCGGCGGCGCGAGCGCAGGAGGAAGGCGGGTTCGACCGGGTGCTGATCCCGTTCGGATCGTCCACGCCGGAAAGCCAGATCGTCGCCGCCCACGCCGCCGCGATCACCACGAAGCTGGGCTTCCTGGTCGCCCATCGCCCCGGCTTCACCCAGCCCACGCTGGCCGCGCGCCAGCTCGCGACGCTGGACCAGCTGTCGGGCGGGCGCGTCGCGGTGCACATCATCACCGGCGGGGCGGACGAGGAAATGGCGCGCGACGGCGACACCGCGACCACCAAGGCGGATCGCTATGCGCGCACCGACGAATATCTCGACATCGTGAAGCAGGAATGGAGCGCGGTGCGCCCCTTCGACCACAAGGGCCGCTTCTACGAGGTGAAGCAGGGGTCGAGCGCGGTGAAGCCGGTCAATCTGCCGGTGTTCTTCGGCGGCTCCTCACCGGAGGCGATTGAGGTCGCCGGGCGCCATGCCGATGTCTATGCGCTCTGGGGCGAGACGCTGGAACAGGTCGCGGACAATGTGCGGCGCGTGCGGCAGGCGGCGGCGCGGCACGGGCGCAACCCCGGCTTCTCGCTGTCGCTGCGTCCGGTCATCGCCGATACCGAGGAAGCCGCGTGGAAGCGCGCGAAGGAGATAGAGGATCAGGTGCGCGCCCGGCGCGAGGCGGCGGGCCTGCCGCTCAGCGGCCATCGCCCGCCCAATGCCGGGTCGCTGCGCCTGCTCGAAACCGCCAGCAGCAACCGGCGCGACAGCCGGCTGTGGACCGGGGTGGCCGCGCTCACCGGCGCGCAGGGCAACAGCACCGGGCTGGTCGGCACGCCCGAACAGGTGGCCGACGCGCTGCTCGATTATGTCGCGGTCGGCATCGACCATTTCCTGATCCGGGGCTTCGACCCGCTGGGCGACGCCATCGGCTACGGCCGCGATCTCATCCCGCTGGTGCGGCGGAAGGTCGCGGAGCGCGGCGCCGCCCCGGTCGCGCTGGCGGGCTGAGTGCCGGACGGTCCCAGTCAAGCATTACTCAGCAGCAGTTCAGCCCTTCCAATTGGACCCGCCCCGGTGCCGGTCGCACTGTGGGCGGGACCACTTTCACGGGAGACTTGAATGACACAGCGCCAACTGAAACTGGGCTTCATCCTGCACGGCGTCGGCCCCGGCTGGGACGACTGGCGCCATCCCGATGCGCAGGTCGACGCCAGCACCAGCCTTTCCTTCTACAAGCGGCAGGCGCAGACGGCCGAGCGCGGCAAGTTCGACTATCTGTTCGTCGCGGACAGCGTGTCGATCAACGCCCGTTCCTCGCCGCATTATCTCAACCGGTTCGAGCCGCTGACCATCTTGTCGGCGCTGGCGGCGGTGACCGAGCATATCGGCCTCGTCGGCACGGCGACGGTCAGCTATACCGAGCCTTTCAACCTGGCGCGGCAGTTCGCCTCGCTCGATCATATCAGCGGCGGCCGGGCGGGGTGGAACGTGGTGACGTCCTGGCTGGAAGGCAGCGCCGCCAATTTCGGCAAGGAAGAGCATCTGGCGCATGACGTGCGCTATCGCCTCGCCGAGGAATATCTGGAGGTCGTCAAGGGGCTGTGGGACAGCTGGGAGGACGATGCGCTGGTCCGCGACAAGGAAACGGGGCAGTTCCTCGATCCCGACAAGCTGCATGAGCTGAACCACAAGGGCGCATTCCTGTCGGTCAAGGGGCCGCTCAACATCTCCCGCTCGCCGCAGGGGCAGCCGGTGATCTTTCAGGCCGGATCGTCCGAGGACGGCCGCAGCTATGCGGCGAAGCATGCGGAGGCGATCTTCACCCACCAGAATGATCTGGAGGAGGCGAAGCTCTTTTACGCCGACGTGAAGGCGCGGGCGCGGGGCTTCGGGCGCGATCCCGAACAGCTGTTCATCGTGCCGGGCGCGCGTCCGGTGATCGGCTCGACCGAAGCGGAGGCCGAGGCGAAGCATCAGGAACTGGCGAGCCTCGTCACGCTGGAAAATGCGCTGCGGGCGCTCGGCCGGTCGTTCAACGACCATAATTTCAGCCAATATGACCCGGACGGCCCCTTTCCGCAGGAGGTCGCCGCCGAGGGGCTGAAGAGCAACCAGAGCGGCTCCGCCCGCGTGCTGGAGCTGGCCCGGCAGGGCCTGCCGCTGCGCGAGATCGCGCTGCGCCTCGCGACCCCGCGAGGCCAGTTCGTCGGCACGCCGGAGCAGATCGCCGACCGGTTCCAGAACTGGCTGGAGGAACGGGGATCGGATGGCTTCAACCTGTTCGAACCGCTGCCCGGACAGCTCGACCTCTTCGTCGATCAGGTGGTGCCGATCCTCCAGAAACGCGGCATCTACAAGCAGGACTATCCGGGCGGCACCTTCCGCGACACGCTGGGCCTGCCCAAGCCGGAAAACCGCCATACCCTCGCCCGTAGCCGCCGCAGCGCGGCCTGACGGGCGGCAGGATGCCGGAAGGCGTCCCATCCGCGCGCGTGGCGGCTTTTACTATGGGATCGGCGTCAAATTATGACTGCTGACAGATGAGGAAAAGGGCCTGTCTTTCCCGGTCGGAAAGGCGGGCCCATTTTCGTTGCGGACGGTGAAGATCATCGCCGGATATATATGCTTATTTGGAATGAAGATATATTATGAGATTTAAATATATAGACGAAGGAATATATGAATATTTCAAACTATATTGGCAATATTCCTGCCGCTATAAGATATTGTCAATATCGAGCCGCGCATTTGCCTCCTATTGTTCCCCCTGTTTGATGAAATCGGGGGCTTGATATCCTATGATATATTCGAAAAGGCTGATGGTCCGGTGGCTGGCCGGGGCAGGTATCGGTGCATTGCTCGCGGCGCCAGCGCTGGCGGCGGAAGAGGTGGCGGATGCCGTGGCGGAGCAGCCGCTGGCCGATGCGGAAAAGGCTTCGGGCGGGCTGGACATCATCGTGACGGCCTCCCGCCGCGAGGAAAGCGTGCAGCGTACGCCGATCGCGGTGACGGCGCTGACCTCCGACGGCATAGAGCAGCAGCAGGTCGCGACCTTCCGCGATCTCTCCGGCCGGATTCCGGGCCTGCTCGCGCCCAAGCGCTCCACCGCCTACACGACGCAGACCTACGCCGTCCGCGGCATCGGCGAAACCGACACCTATCCCGAACCGACGGTCGCGGTCTATGTCGACGATGTCTATCTCGCCCGCACCGTGGGGTCGCTCTACGATGCGCCGGACCTGGAGCGGGTGGAGGTGCTGCGCGGTCCGCAGGGCACGCTCTACGGCCGCAATTCCAGCGCGGGCGCGATCCGCTTCATCACCAGGGATCCGACCGCCGAACCGGAGCTTTACGTCAGCGGCAGCTATGGCTCGTTCGACAATGTGAACCTGAAATTGCGGGCCAATGGCGGGATTCTCGCCGATGACAAGCTCAACGGTTCGCTTTCGGTGATCCGCCATGTCCGCGACGGCTGGACTTGGAGCGTCCCCCTCAACCGCGATGTGAACGATCTCGATCTCTGGGTGCTGCGCGGCAAGCTGAAGTCGCGGCTGACCGACCGGCTGACGGTCACCCTTTCCGCCGATGCGATGTTCGACCGCTCGACGCAGAGCTATTATACGCCGATCAACCAGCCCGACGGCGTGACGGGCACGGGCAACCGGACCGATCCCGACCTCACCTGGTCGAACACCCTGCCCTATAACTACACCAACGCCTATGGCGGATCGCTGACCCTGCGATACGAGGTGGACGATCATCTCGTGCTGAAGTCGGTGACGGCCTATCGCGGCCTCGACGGCCCCATTTATTACGACAATGACGGCGTGCAGGCGATCAAGGGCGACAGCCATGCCGGTTTCCGGCAATATCAGAAAACGCAGGAACTCAACCTGAACGGCGAATATGAGAAGCTGAACTTCGTCCTCGGCTTCTATTATTTCTACGAATATTTCATGAACGATCGCCTGAGCCAGGCGGCGGGGTCGACGGTGGACAATGTGGGGTCGGTGTCGGCGGTCCAGAACTGGCTGCGGACCACCAGCTATTCGGTGTTCGGGCAGGCCAAATACGCGTTCGACGACCGCTTCACGCTGACGCTGGGCGGGCGCTGGACGCAGGACCGGCGCGGCTTCCGCTCGCTGATCAGCACCAGCGTCAGCGTGCCGCTCCACCATCCGCAGGAATGGGATTACGACCCGCGCGTCTATGCCGACCTGTTCGGTCCGTTCCAGAATAATTACGATGTCCGCCCGGAACGGCGCAGCTTCTCCAACTTCTCGCCCAAGGTCGGTTTGCAGGCGCAATGGGCGTCGGAGCTGTTCCAGTATCTGTCCTGGTCCAAGGGGTTCAAGAGCGGCGGCTTCGACCTGCGCTCCAGTTCGCTGGTCGGATCGTCCCAGCCTTATCGGCCGCAGGTCATCACGACATGGGAAACCGGCCTCAAATCGACGCTGGCGGGCGGCAACCTGACCGCGAACCTTTCCGTCTTCCACAATGCGATCAAGGATTTGCAGGTCCGCGCGACATCGCCCGCGACGCCGACGACCCCGTCGTTCAGCGGCATATTGAACGCCGCCAGCGGCGAGACCTACGGGGCGGAGTTCGAGCTGTCGGCGCTGCCGTTCGACGGGTTGCGCATCGATGCGTCCGCCGCCTGGCTCAAGACCGCCTACAAGAATTTCTCCGCCGTGCTGCCCGCCAACCTGCCGGGCCGCACCACGCTCGTCGGGCTGGAATTCCCGCTGGCGCCGCGCTGGCAGTCCTCGGTGGCGGTCAATTACCGGCTGCCGCTGCGCGTCGAGGGCGCGTGGCGGATCGGACTGGACGCGCAATATGAATCGGCGCGCTGGTCCGACATCTACAACACCGCGCAGACGCGGATCCAGAAGCAGCTGTTCGTCAACGGGACGATCAACTACACCAGCGAGGACGGGGACTGGGCGGCCGGGCTCTACGTGACCAACCTGTTCGACCTGCGGCGGGCGCAGATGCTAACCTACACGCCCAATAATTCGGGCGTCTATCCCAACCATTATGCCGCCTACAACCTGCCGAGGATGGTGAATATCACCCTCAGCAAGACCTTCCGCTAGGTGCCCATACCCAAGGGGCATCGCCATCGGGAAGGGCCGCATTCCCGATGAGCGTTGCGGATATCCATATGAGCAAAGCCAATTTTCGCTCCTTTCGCTCCTGCACTAGCATCGCTGGCGCAGGACCCTCTGGCCGGATCGTTCGATGACCGAGATACAGCATGTGCCCGACGACATAGCCGAACCGCCGCCGCTCGCCGCGCGCGCTTTGACGGGGCGGCGCGCGCTGCTCATCGGCGGGGGCGTGGCGCTGGCGGCGGGGGCGCTGGGCGTCGGCCTCGCACGCCGCGCGCCCGAACGCGCCTATACCGCCGACGGGCTGCGCAAGCTGACCCTCGCGTGGAACGCCAATGCGATCTGCCTCGCCCCGGTGCTGCTGGCGAAGGAACTCGGCATCTTCCGCAACCATGGGCTGGAGGTCGAGTTGTTCAACTTCGCCGGGCCGACCGACCAGATGCTGGAGGCGCTCTCCACCGGCAAGGCGGATGCGGGGATCGGCATGATCATGCGCTGGATCAAGCCGCTGGAGCAGGGGTTCGACGTGCGGCTGATCGCGGGCACGCATGGCGGGTGCATCCGCATGTCGGGGTCGCGCGCGGCGGGCGTCACGCCCGATCCGAAGAGCCTTGCGGGCAAGGTGATCGGTCTGTCCGACATCAACGGCGCGGCGTTCAACACCTTCGCGGTGCTGCTGAAATATCACGGGCTCGACCCCAAGCGCGACGTCGAGTGGCGCGCCTATCCCCAGCCGCTGCTGGGCGAGGCGATCCGCAAGGGCGAGGTGCAGGCGATCGCCGATTCCGACCCGATCCTCTACAAGATGGAGCAGGATTCGCGCGGCGATCTGGTCGAGGTGCTGAGCAACCTGACCAAGCCGTGGGACCGCCGCGTCTGCTGCGTGGTGGGGGCGGGCGGATCGCTGTTGCGGGACGACCCGGAAAGCGCCCGCGCGCTGGCTTCCTCGCTGGTGCAGGCCGCGAAGCTGTGCCAGGGCGACCCGGAGCAGACCGCCCGCCTGTTCGCGCCCTATGCGAAGGCGAGCGTCGAGGATATTGCCGGGGTGCTGCGCACGCAGACCCATGGCGTGCACCCGGTCGGCACCGACCTGATCGGCGATATCGCCCTGTACGCCGGGGAACTGCGCGACATCGGGGTGATGAAGGCGGATACCGACCCGCAACGCTTCGCCGAGCGCACCGTCCAGAATCTCTTCACCTGATCCCGTTCCAGCCGAAGGGCCCCATCATGAACGACATTGCGCATCATGCCCCCGACCTTCCCGCGATCGCCGCCACCGCCGACTGGCCGGCCGCGAGGGAAGCCCCGCCCTTCTGGACCACCGGCGCGGTGGCCGCGACGGTGTGGCTGGCGGGGTCGGCGATCAACTATCATTGGCCGGATCTCTCCCCCTGGGCGCGCACGCCGCTGCTCGCCATGGCGCAGGGCGCGCTGGGCGTGCTGCTGCTGGGCGCGGCGATATTCGGCGGGCGGACGCGGCAGGTGCGCTATTTCCATCCGGCGGGCCGCTGGCTGGTGGCGCTGGGCGCGCTGCTGACGGTGTGGGTCGTCCTCACCGCCAAGACCGCGCTGCTGCCCCTGCCTTTCTTCCCGCCGCCGCAGTCGATACTGGAAGTCTATACCGACGATTATGCGCGGCTGCTGGAAAGCCTCTGGTATTCCGCCTGGCTGCTGGTGCCCGGTTTCGTCGCCGGGGCGCTTGCCGGCTTCGGCGCGGGGGTGGCGATCGGCTGGTCGCGCACCGTTCATTATTGGGGACACCCGATCCTGCGCATCGTCGGCCCGCTGCCCGCAACGGCCTGGCTGCCGGTCGCCTTTTTCTTCTTCCCGTCGGCCAACAGCGCCAGCATCTTCCTGATCGCGCTGTCGACGGGCTTTCCGGTCGCGGTGCTGACCGCGTCGGGCATCAGCGGCGTCAACAGCGCCTATTACGACATCGCCCGCACGCTCGGCGCCAATGAGCGTTTCCTGATCGCCCGCATCGCCATTCCCGCCGCGCTGCCCAGCGTGTTCGTCGGCCTGTTCATGGGTTTGGGCGCGTCCTTCGCGGTGCTGATCGTCGCGGAGATGATGGGGGTGAAGGCCGGGCTGGGCTTCTACCTGCAATGGGCGCAAGGGTGGGCCGCCTATGCCAATCTCTACGGCGTCCTCATCCTGATGGCGCTGCTGTTTTCCGGCCTCATCTCCCTGCTGTTCCTCGTGCGCGACAGGGTTCTCGCCTGGCAGAAGGAGCTGGTGCGGTGGTGAGCGCGGTGACGGTTCCCCTGACGCGCGAGGCGCCGTCCCCGGTCGGCATCCGCGCGCAGATACGCGGCGTCAGCCATCATTACCCGACGCCGGGCGGCGGGTTGCTCCATGTCCTCGACGATGTGACATTCACCGTCGAGCCGGGCGAGTGCGTCGCGCTGCTGGGGCCGAGCGGCTGCGGCAAGTCCACGCTGCTGCGCCTGCTCGCCGGGCTCGAACAGCCCGGCCGGGGCAAGATCGGCGCCGACGGCGTACGGATCGTCGGGCCGGACCCGTCGCGCCTGCTCGTGTTCCAGGATCCGACGCTCTATCCGTGGCGGACGGTGCGGCAGAATGTGGGGCTGGGGCTGGAGGCGCGCGGCATCGCCGATCGCGCGCGCCGGGTGGACGAGGTGCTGCATCTCGTCGGGCTGGACGGCTTCGCCGACGCCTATCCCAACCAGCTGTCGGGCGGCATGGCGCAGCGGGCGGCGCTGGCGCGCGTGCTGGTCAACGACCCGCGCCTGCTGCTGCTGGACGAGCCGCTGGGCAAGCTCGATGCGCTCACCCGGATGACGATGCAGGCCGAGCTGCTGCGGCTGTGGCAGAATGCGGGCTTCACCACGCTGCTGGTCACGCATGATGTGGAGGAGGCGCTGCTGCTGGCCCAGCGGGTGCTGGTCTTCACGCCCCGCCCGGCGCGGATCGCTGCCTCCTTCGAGGTCGGGCTGGACTATCCGCGCCACCGCGACGACCGGCATTTCGTGGAGTTGCGGCGGCGCATATTGGAAGTCGTCGGCCATTCCGACATATTGTGAAGCGCGCGATCGCCGGGAACCGTCCGGCGGCCCTTAAAACGCGAAAGGCCCGGTTCAGGTCGAACCGGGCCTTTTCCGTTCCGGCGTGGAACCGGCCTCAGCCGGGCGGCTGGTCCTTCGGGCCGGGAACCGCCGCGGTCACGGAGGCGGCCGGGGCCTGCCTGCCGTTCATCCTGATCGCGGTGACGCGGTTTTCGACATGGGCCTGGGTGATGCGGCTGCCGGGCGGCACGCTGCTGGTCAGCCAGACATTGCCGCCGATCTCCGACCCCTGCCCGATGGTGATGCGGCCCAATATCGTCGCGCCCGCATAGATGACGACATCGTCCTCGATGACCGGGTGGCGGCGCTCGCCCCGTCCCGTCACGCCGTCCGTGCCGAGCCGCAGGCTGCGCGCGCCCAGCGTCACGCCCTGATAGAGCCGGACCCGCTTGCCGACGATCGCCGTTTCGCCGATCACCACGCCGGTGCCGTGGTCGATGAAGAAGCCTTCGCCGATCCGCGCGCCGGGGTGGATGTCGATGCCGGTCTTGCCGTGCGCAAGCTCGGAGATGATGCGGGCGACCAGCGGCGCGCCCAGCCCGTGGAGATGGTGGGCGAGCCGGTGGTGGATGATCGCCAGCATCGAGGGGTAGCAGATCAGCACCTCATCGACGCTGCGCGCCGCCGGGTCGCCGAGGAAGGCGGCCTCCACATCGGTGTCGAGCAGCAGGCGCAGATCGGGCAGCGCCTGCGCGAAATCGGCGATGATCTGCGCGGCCTGGCTGTCGATCGCGCTGTGGGAGATGTCGCTGGCCGCATAGATCAGCTCCAGCCGGATCTGCCCGTAGAGGCGCGACAAGGCGGTCTGGAGGGTCTGCGCGACGAAGGCGTCCTCATTGTGCAGCCGGACGAAGGCCGGGCCGAGGCGCAGCGGGAACAGCGCCCCGCACAGTGCCCCCATGATTTTGCCGAGATCGCCGCGCGAGGGGAAGCTGTCTTCCCCATATTCGCCATGATGGGCCTGCACCGACCGCCAGTTCCGGCGAATGGTGCTGAGCCGCGCGACGATCGGATCGAGATCGAAATAGCCCTCCACCCTGGCACTACCCGGCGAGATCGTCCGGCAGGCCGTCGCGGAACGCCAGCGCCTCGACGGGCAGGCGGTCGCTCGGCACTTCGCGCGCCTGCAAGGCTTCCGGCAATTTGCCCTTGTCGCCCAGATGGCCGACGGCGATCGCCGCCTCTATCCGGTAGCGGTCCGGCAGGTCGAAATAGCCGCGTGCCTTCGCCTGGTCGAACCCGGCCATCGCATGGGTGTGAAGGCCGAGGCGCCGCGCCTGCAACGCCAGCAGCGCCCATGCGGCGCCCGCGTCGAAGCTGTTGCTGGTCGCCGGCTGCGCCTCCGACTTGCCGGGCGGCACGATCAGCGTGTCGGACAGCACGAAGATGAGCGCGGCGGCATCCTTCACCCAGGCGGCGTTGAACGGCAGCAGCAGGTCGAGGAACTCCTGCCACACGGCGCTGTCGCGCTGTGCGTAGACGAACCGCCACGGCTGGTAGTTGAAGGCCGACGGCGCCCAGCGCGCGGCATCGAACAGGGTCAGCAGCTGCTCTTCGTCGATCGACGTCCCGTCGAAGGCGCGCGGCGACCAGCGTTCCAGAAACAGCGGATCGACGGCGAAGGGCGTCGAGCGGAGATGGGTGCTCATATGGGATGTCCTTTTATGATAAAGGGGGAATCATATGCCCAGCCTTGCCCAGAATTCATCGGCCCTGATGGCCTGCGCAGGGGAGGGCGCGTCCGGGTTGTACCGGAGCCATGAGGGATGAGGCAAGGGCGCCGCGCGCGGGGGAACGGCGTTGGCGCGGGGACGTCGGGGGGCGGATCGGGTCATTCGTATTCTCCTTGTGCGGAACACGAAGCCGGCGTTGTCGCGAGGGATTCGTGCGCTTTAGCCGTTGGTGACGCGGAGCAAGCTGACATGAATCAAAAGCCGCGAGGCGGGTGCCTGTGATTTCTCTACTCAATCGGTTGTCAAATGTCTCGCAATCCTTCTTTGCGGCGGGTGAAGCTTTTCTTTTGGGGTGGGCGATCGCCTTCGGCCCATCACGTCATGCCAGCGCAGGCTGGCATCTCAGGAGATGGAGCGCGACATGGCCAGCGGCCCCAGCCTGCGCTGGGGCGACAAAGGGGGCTGCGGCCATATGCCGCTCATGCTTCCTCTCCAAAACTGACACAAGCAAACCGTTCGGGCTGAGCTTGTCGAAGCCCTGTCCTTCTTCTAGCCCCAAGAGAAAAGCAGCCGTTGACCCTTGGTCGCCCTTCGGGTCGACAAGCTCGGGGCGAACGGTTGGGGGCCGTTGGTTCTTTATAGCACGGTGTGCCGCGCTCTTTATCCCCCGAAACTCTTCGACCGCAGCGGCTGCACGCGGATCGTCGCGCCCGGTTGCGGCGCGGGCGATCCGGCGTCCAGATCGATCTCGACGATCTCGCCGGTGCCGGAAAGCACGCCTTCGACGCGCCAGACCCCGCCCTTGCGGAACACATTGTCGACCAGCACCGCCTCGCCGCCTTCCTCGACGATGCGCAGGTCGTGCGGGCGGACGTGCAGGCCGTCGGGCAGATGGTTCGTCTCGCCCACGAAATGCGAGACGAACGGGGTCGCCGGTTCCATGTAGATTTCCTCCGGCGTGCCGATCTGCTCGATCACGCCATGGTCCATCACCACCACCCGGTCGGCCAGCTCCAGCGCCTCTTCCTGATCATGGGTGACGAAGATCGAGGTCAGCCCCATCTGCCGGTGCAGGTCGCGCAGCCAGCGGCGCAGGTCCTTGCGCACCTTGGCGTCGAGCGCGCCGAAGGGTTCGTCCAGCAACAGCAATTTCGGTTCGATCGCCAGCGCGCGGGCCAGCGCCACGCGCTGTCGCTGGCCGCCGGAAAGCTGGCTGGGATAGCGCTTGCCGAGGCCGTCGAGCTGCACCAGCCGCAGCAACTCCTGCGCGCGGGCCTCGATCTCCCGCTTCGGCGGGCGGTTGCGTTTCCTGACGCTGAGGCCGAAGCCGACATTCTGCGCGACCGTCATGTGGCGGAACAGCGCATAATGCTGGAACACGAAGCCCACCTGCCGGTCCCGCACGCTGAGACCGGACACGTCCCGCCCATCGACCAGCACCTCGCCCTCGTCCTGAAATTCGAGGCCCGCGATGATGCGCAGCAGCGTCGTCTTGCCGGAGCCGGACGGGCCGAGCAGCGCGATGAATTCCCCCGGCTCCACCGACAGGCTGATGTCGCGCAGCACGCTGACATCGTCGAAGCGCTTGGTGAGGTTGTTTACGCGGATCAATGCTTGGCTCCCGAGTGGAGGTCGAAGCGCCATTCGAGAACGCTTTTGGCGACGAGGGTTACCAGCGCCAGCAGCGCCAGCAGCGAGGCGACCGCGAAGGCGCCGACGAAATTATATTCGTTGTAGAGGATCTCGACATGCAGCGGCATGGTGTTCGTCTCGCCCCTGATATGGCCGGACACCACCGACACCGCGCCGAATTCGCCCATCGCCCGCGCATTGCAGAGCAGCACGCCGTAGAGCAGCCCCCAGCGGATATTGGGCAGCGTCACGCGCCAGAAGGTCTGCCAGCCGCTCGCGCCGAGCGACAGCGCGGCTTCCTCGTCGGCGCGGCCCTGTTCCTGCATCAGCGGGATCAGCTCCCGCGCGACGAAGGGGAAGGTGATGAAGATGGTGGCGAGGAGGATCCCCGGCACGGCGAAGATCACCCGGATGCCATGATCGGCCAGCCACGGTCCCAGATAGCCTTGCGCGCCGAACAGCAGCACGAAGATGAGGCCGGACACGACCGGCGACACCGAAAAGGGCAGGTCGATCAGGGTGACGAGCAGGCTCTTGCCCTTGAAGTCGTATTTGCTGATCGCCCAGCTCGCCGCGACGCCGAAGACCATGTTGAGCGGCACGCTGATCGCCGCGACCATCAGCGTCAGCCGGATCGCGGATTGCGCGTCCGGGTCCGTCACCGCATTGGCGAAGCCGCCGATGCCCTGCTTCAGCGCCTCCCCGAACACGGCGATCAGCGGCAGCAGCAGGAAGAAGGCGAGGAAGGCGAGCGCGACGAGGATCAGCAATATCCGGGTCGCGCGCCTTTCGGTGGTGGAGCGATGAATGCTCATGCGCCCATCCTCCTGCGGCGAAGCGTCTGATAGCCGTTCAGCAGCAGCAGGATCGCGAAGGACACGACCAGCATCACCGTCGCGATCGCGGTCGCCCCGTCATAGGCATATTGCTCCAGCTGGGTGACGATGAGCAGCGGCGCGATCTCCGTCTTGCCGGGCATGTTGCCGGAAATGAAGATGACCGACCCATATTCGCCGACGCCGCGCGCGAACGCCATCGCGAAGCCGGTGATAAGCGCGGGCAGGATCGAGGGCAGGATGATGCGGAAGAAGGTCTGCGCGCGCCCCGCGCCCAGCGTCGCGGCCGCTTCCTCGACCTCCAGCCCCATGTCGGCCAGCACCGGCTCCACCGAGCGGACGACGAAGGGCAGGCCGATGAAGATGAGCGCGATGGTGATGCCGAGCGGCGTGAACGCCACCTTCACCCCCAGCGGGTCGAGGAACTGGCCGATCCAGCCGCTGGGCGCGTAGATGGTCGTCAGCGCGATGCCCGCGACGGCGGTGGGCAGCGCGAAGGGCAGGTCGACCAGCGCGCCGATCACCCGCTTGCCGGGGAAGCTGTATCGCACCAGCACCCAGGCGATGAGCAGGCCGAACACGACATTGACCAGCCCTGCGGCGGCGGCGGTGCCGAAGCTGAGCCTGTAGGCGGCCAGCGCCCGGTCGGAAAAGCCCGCCGCGACGAAATCCGACCAGCCCATTCCCGCCGATCGGAGGAAGATGGTGGCGAGCGGGATGAGGACGATCAGCGACAGCCAGATCACCGAAACCCCAAAGGTCAATCCGAAACCGGGGAGCACGGAAGGCTGGCGCCAGCGCCCGCGCGAGAGGGAAAGTGAAGTCATCTGCAGAGGCCTGCTCGATAGAAGGAGGTGGGGATGGTCCGCTTATTTCCCGTATATGCGGTCGAACACCCCGCCATCGTCGAAAAACTGCTTCTGGGCCTTGGCCCAGCCGCCGAACGCCTCGTCGACGGTCACCAGATTGATGTCCGGGAACTGCTTTTTGAACTGGGCGGCGACCTCCGGGTTGCGCGGGCGGTAGAAATTATGCGCGATCGCGGTCTGCGCTTCGGGGGTATAGAGATATTCCAGATAGGCTTTGGCGACCTCTTCCGTGCCGTGCTTCTTCGCATTGGCGGTGATGACCGCCACCGGGGGTTCGGCAAGGATGGAGATGGACGGCATGACGATCTCGAACTTGCCCGCGCCCAGTTCCTTTTCGGCGAGGAACGCCTCATTCTCCCACGCCAGCAGCACGTCGCCGATGCCGCGCTCGACAAAGGTGGTGGTGGAGCCGCGCGCGCCGCTGTCGAGCACCGGCACCTGCGTGAACAGGCGTTTCACATAGGCTTCGGCGGCGGCGTCGGATCCGCCCGCCTTGCGGCCATAGACCCATGCGGCGAGGAAATTCCAGCGCGCGCCGCCGCTGGTCTTGGGATTGGGGGTGATGACCTGCACGCCCGGCTTCACCAGATCGCCCCAGTCCCTGATGCCCTTGGGATTGCCCTTGCGGACGAGGAAGACGATGGTCGAGGTATAGGGCGCGCTGTTGTCGGGCAGCGCCTTCTGCCAGTCCTGCGGCAGCAGCTTCGCCCGCTCGGCGATCGCGTCGATGTCGTACCCCAGCGCCAGCGTGGCGACGTCGGCCTCCAGCCCGTCGATGATCGCGCGGCTCTGCTTGCCGGACCCGCCATGACTCATGCGGAAGGTGACGTCCTGCCCGGTCTTGTGCTTCCAATAGGTGGCGAAGGCGGGGTTGATCGCCTGATACAGCTCCCGCGTCGGATCGTAGGAAACGTTGGTGATCTGGACCGAGTTCGCCTTGTTGCCGCCGGAGCCGGAACATGCGGCGATGCCCAGCACCAGGGTGGCCATGATGGCGGTGATGAGGGGGCGGCGCTGCATTGTCATTCTCCCGGATAATGGCCGACCTATAAAATCAAGTAATTCGATTGACAATAAATTTGGGATGGCTGTCGCTAAAGCTCTCCTATCCGCTTTCGCCGCCGCGCGCCACGAAAAGCCGCCTTTTCACGCCGATGCGGTTGGCGGAACGGGGACGCGGGCGGGGTGGGCGCGCGGCTTGGTCCGGCCGGAAAAGCGGGCATGGAGGCGCGATGGGGACGATTCGCCGGGGGAATGGAAGGGCTTCGCCGCATCGGGTGGAGGCCGCCCCCGGCAGCCGGCTAAAGCCCTTCGCCGCCCACCCAATGGGCATGGGAGAGGGCGCGCGCTATGTCCCAGACCTGTCGCCTTATGTCGGGCACGGCGACGATTTCCCATGCCTCGCCCTTGGTCAGCGGCCCGACCGCATAGAGATCGAGCCGGGGTGCGCCGTCGCTGCCTACCGCCCGTCCGAAGCGGTCGACGTCGATGCCGAGGCGATGGACGTCCGGCCGGATCGTTCCCCGCGCACAGAGATGGCGCAGCAGCGCGTCCGGACAGGTGCTGATGTCGCCCTGCGGGCCGGTGCAGTTGACGATCCGCGCCACGTCGATCCGCCGCCGCTCTTCCCTTCCCCTGACGCGCCATTCGACGACGGCGCGGTCCCGGTGCGCGAGCGCGCCGACCAGCTTGCCCGCCTCGAAGTCGAGCCGGCCCTCGTCCATCCAGTCCTGAAGGCGGCGGGCGACCGAAGGGGCGATGCGGTGGCGGTGAATGTCCCAATAGGGGCGCAGATGGCGCAGGAATCGCCTCTGCGCCTGCGCGTCCAGCCTGCGCCAAAGGTCCTGCATATGCGGGCGCAGCTCATCCACTGCCGCGTGCCAGCCGACGTCCTGCGCGCGCTGCCGCACATGGCGGACCAGCAGGGAGCCGTCGACCGGCGGCCGGTCCGTCCTTTCCGTGCACGGGCCGCTGTCGAGATGGGCCTGCGGCTTCAGGCCCCGCCGCGACAGGGCGGTAACCTTCCCCCGGAATCCCGCGCGGTCGAGCGAGAGGATCGCGTCCACGGCGGTCAGCCCGGTGCCGAGCAGCAGCACATGATCGGTGGCGGCAAGGCCGGTCAGCCAGTCCCGGCCCCATGGGTCCGCATGATAGAGGCCCTCGCCAAGAGCGCTCAATTCGGGAATGTCGGCGGGCGGCAGATTGCCCTGCGCGAGGACGAGGATATCGCAGGCGATCGTGGCGCCGTCGCCCAGCGTCACGTCGAAACCCGCCGGATCGCGCCGATCCGCCGTCACCGCTTCGCCGACGATGATGCGCAGCCGGTCCGCCCCGGCGCGCTGCGCGTTCGCCGCCAGCTCCTCGGCCAGATAGCGGCCATAGGTGGAGCGCTGGACGAAGCGGATGCCGCCGTCCCTGTCGCCTTCCTCCCCGATCCAGCGCTGGAAATGGCCGGGATCGTCGGGATAGGCGCTCATGTTCGAGGTGCGGACGTTGAGCAGATGTTCCGGGCACGAGGCGCCGTAGGCGGTGCCCCGCGCCAGCCGTGCGCCGTCCCGCTCGATCAGGATCACGCGGACGTCCGGCTGGCGCAGCAGGTTGATCGCCAGCAGGGTGCCGCTGAACCCGGCCCCCGTTATGACGATCGTCTTGCCGCCGCTCACGCTGTTTTCCTTTGCCTATTCGGGGAGGAAGTCGGGGACGGAGAGATAGCGTTCGCCGGTGTCGTAGTTGAAGCCGAGGACGCGGGAGCCGGGATCGAGGTCGGGAAGCTTCTGGGCGATGGCGGCGAGGGTGGCGCCTGAGGAGATGCCGACCAGCATGCCTTCGAGACGGGCGGCCTTGCGGGCGAACTCCTTGGCGTCGGCGGGATCGACCTGGATCACGCCGTCGAGCAGCCGGGTGTCGAGATTGGCGGGGATGAAGCCCGCGCCGATGCCCTGGATGGGATGGGGACCGGGCGCGCCGCCGCTGATCACCGGAGAGAGGGTGGGCTCGACCGCATAGGCCTTGAGATGCGGCCAGCGCTGCTTGAGCACGCCGGCGACGCCGGTGAGGTGTCCCCCGGTGCCCACGCCGGTGATCAGCACGTCGATCGGATCATTGGCGAAATCGGCGAGGATCTCCTGCGCGGTGGCGCGCACATGCACCTCGACATTGGCGGGGTTCTCGAACTGCTGCGGCATCCAGGCGCCCGGCGTCTGCTCGACCAGTTCGAGCGCGCGCTCGATCGCGCCCTTCATGCCGCGCTCCTTGGGCGTCAGGTCGAAGCTGGCGCCATAGGCGAGCATCAGCCGCCGCCGCTCGACCGACATGCTCTCGGGCATCACCAGCACCAGCCGGTAGCCCTTGACCGCCGCCACCATCGCCAGGCCGATGCCGGTATTGCCCGAGGTCGGCTCGATGATCGTGCCGCCCGGCCGGAGCGCGCCCGATATCTCTGCCGCCTCGATCATCGACAGCGCGATCCGGTCCTTGATCGATCCGCCCGGATTGCTCCGCTCCGACTTGATCCACACCTCGCTGCCCAAGGGCAAATCCCCGTAAAGGCGGTTCAAACGGATATGCGGCGTGTTGCCGATCGCCTCCAGCAGGGAAGAAAAGCGCATGGGATTCGGTTCCTTCGGGTCGTCTGATTAATATAATCAAAAAAGTAGACATATAGGTGCGCGTCCGTCAACCACCCAATATGCCGATGGCCCGATATTCCTCTCGCCCTGATGGCGAAGCGGCGACAGCGGAATGATTTGAAGAACGGCCCCCTTCTGGTGTATCGCGGGAACAAGGTGAACGTGGCGGCAGGGAAATGGGGCGCCGCCGCGCTCGCCGGGTGGGGGTTATCATGAGAAATGCCGGTTGCCGGGTTGAATCCGTCCTTGGCCGGAATGCGGTCCTTCCGCCGCCGCTACCTGTGCGTTCGCGCGCGGGGCGGGGCGGACTCGTGGCCGGCCGGGCCTCGCGCGGCGGGCGGCGATCCCTTGCCCTGACGTCCGGTTTCGGGGGGAACCGGACGGCCCGGTCGCCGAAGGTGCGGTCGCGCCATCCGTCAGGATCGCGCCGCGACGGCCTTCGGCGGCCGGTTACAGCGCCGCGATGGTTCCATCCGGTCGGGAAATGCGCTACCCCGCCCGCGCCCGGCATGACGGGTGCCCTTGCTTTCACAGGAAAACACCGGTGCGCGACAGCTTCCTCTCCTCCCGCTTCGGAACGGCGCGCGGCCTTGTCCGCCTGACGCTGGCCTATGCCGAGCTGGGATTGGGGCTGGGGGCCGTCCGGGCGGGCGAGCCGGAGCAGGTGCGGCGGCTGGTGTTCGTCTGCCACGGCAATATCTGCCGCAGCGCCTTTGCCGAAAGGCTGGCGCGCGACGCGGGTATGGCGGCGGCGTCCTTCGGCCTGTCGACGGCGAGCGGCAAGCCCGCCCATCCGCCGCTCGCGGCGCTCGCGGCCGGCCGGGGGCACGATCTTTCCGCGCATCTTTCCACCGCGCAGGAGGATTATGAGCCGCTGGACGGCGACCTGCTGCTGGCGATGGAGACCCGCCACCTGCGCCTGCTGGCGCGGCATCCCCGGTTCGCGCCTCTGCCGCGCGGCCTGCTGGGCCTGCACTGCCGCCCGCCGGTGCCGCATCTGCACGACCCCTATCGGCTGAGCGACGCCTATACCCTCGCCTGCCTGCGCCGGATCGAAAGCGCGATACCGGTGCTCAGGCGGCGCTATCCCGGTGCCGTTCGCGCCTGAGGATCGCCAGCATGTCGGTGAAGAACGGCATCGGATCGTTCCGGTCCCAGATATAATAGCCGGTCGCGCGGTCGAAGAAGTCCGAGAGGTAGGACAGCGTCTCGCGCCAGCGGCTGAAGCGCGCGCGGCCGGACAGGGCGCCCGATGCCGGGGATCGCCAGATCCGCGCCAGCCTCTTGGTGTCGGGCACGACGAAGCGGGCGCGGCGTGGCGGATAGGGCGGCTGCGGCGCTTCCTCGGCGTCGGGGTCGAGCGCGCGGCGATATTCCTCCCACGCGAAGCAGACGCCGCACTGGCTGGCCAGCGCCATG
This sequence comes from Sphingobium jiangsuense, assembly GCF_014196495.1. Lineage (GTDB taxonomy): Bacteria > Pseudomonadota > Alphaproteobacteria > Sphingomonadales > Sphingomonadaceae > Sphingobium > Sphingobium jiangsuense. The sequence continues at coordinate 282,455 of NZ_JACIDT010000001.1, read as the reverse complement.
CTGCCCCAGAAGCGGCCGTTGACCTCCATCAGCCAGTAGCGGCCGGTTTCGGGATCATGGCGATATTCGACCATCGCGCTGCCCCGCCAGCCGAGCGCGGCGAGCAGCGCCTCGGACAGGCGCATCTGTTCGGCATGTTCGCCCGGCGGCACGGCGGCGCACAGCGTCGATATGCCGCCGGTCGCCGGATATTCGCGCAGCCGCCGGTGCTGGAAGCGCAGCAGCGCGCGGCCCTGTTCCATCAGCAGCATCTGCCCCATGCCGTATCCGCCGCACCAGCTCTGCACCATCGGCCATCGGCCGAGCGCGTCATAGCGGGACAGCAGGCCGAGCAATCCCTGCGAGTCCTCGGCATATTCGGCCTTGAGGAAGGGCAGGCCCGCATCCTTGAGCAGCGCCCAGATGGCGGGCGGGTCGCTCCATTTCAGCACCGCCGGATAGCTCAGCCCGGCCGCCTCCGCCGCGAAATCCTCGCCCTTGCGGGGTTGCCAGCAATCGGGGGTCGACAGGCCGAGCGCCCGCGCAATCTCCAGCGTGCGGGTCTTGTCGAGAACGACGGCGAGCTGATCCCGGCGCGGCGTCGATATGCGGCAGCCGTCGATGATGTCGGGCAGCTCCGACAGGTTGAGCAGCGTCTTTTCGCCGATGGCGAACAGCACTTTCGCGCCGCTCTGCCGGATGAGAGGCGGCAGCCATTGCTCCAGCGGCGTGCCGTCCGCCGGGGGCTGGACGAATTGCCGGACGAAGCGGGACCGGCGGGCGAGCGCATGGGCGGCCTGGTCGACGGCGATAACCGGCACGCCATGACGCCCCAGCTCGCGGATGACCGTCAGCGCGATCGCGGAATCTCCCCCCAGCACGATCGCCGGGGGGAGGGAGGGGGAGGCTTTCATAAAAGCGGCAGCGCCCTTTCGTACCGCCAATTGGCCCAGGCCTGCTGCGCCATGCGCGACCAGGTGCGCAGCCGGTTGGGGGGAAGGCGCGTCGGCAGCCCGGCTCCCTCCCTTATCCCGTCCCGCGCGGGGGGGACGGGCAGGTCGGCGAACAGCGCGGGGCGCACCCCCGGATGGTCGGCGATGGCGCGGCACAGCGCCTCGCATCGCTTCATCACCGCCAGATTGGGACGGGTGCGGTCGCGCGACATCATCTCGAAGCTGTGGGTGACGGTGACGAAGCTGTGCGCGCCGGTGGCGGCGGCATGGTCCAGCGCCTGCACCATCTCGGCGGCGGACAGTGCGCAGATCTGCGCCGGGCGGAAATGGCCGGGCCGGTCGAATATGCCGGCGACGGGCGCCTCGGCCACGCGGCCCGCCAGCACGGGGTCGATCATCGCGCGGGGCAGGGCGATGCGGCATTCGCGTCCGGCATAATCGGCGTTGAAGCTGCTGTCCCATTGCAGGCCGAGCCGTTCCAGCGCGCGCAGCGTATCGTCATTGGCGCCGAAATTGCCCGCGCGGAACGCGTTGGGCGCAGGCGCCCCCGCCCGCACCAGCGCATCGCGCGCCCAGCCGATCAGCGCCACCTGATCCTCCAGCGAGAAATCGCCGATATTGCGTCCGGTGCGGCCTTCGACCGGCGACTCCTTCGCCCATTCCAGCCATTCGGTGTGGATATGGAGCTGCACGTCATGGCCGCCCGCCAGGATCGGCTGCACCATGCGCTCGACGATTTCGGGGCCGTGGACGAGGCCGGGCATGGGATCGACCATGAACACGCCTTTTATCCCATGGGCGGCCATGCGCTCCATCAGCCAGCCGACGCCGAAGCTTTTTCCGTCGATCAACCCGGCGAAGCTGCTGTCGTAATTGGCATCGACGGCCATGCCCTGCGCCTGCCGTCCGGCGGACAATTCGGTGTCGATGGTGATGAGCGCGCGCGTCATGTCGAATCCGTCCCTTATAGGGGAAGAGTGTATGTTCCCTGAACGGTGCGCGCGACTCCCGAAAATTCGGCAGAGGATGACGCTCTTGTCATCGATTGATCCGATCGGTCTTTCTGCTCTCTGGTTCTTTCGTGCATTAGAACATAAAGTGAACATATGCGCAGCGATTCGATTCTGGCGATCCCATCGAAGGATAAGCGGGGGGCGGGTGCCCCCGTGCCTTCCGTCCTGCTGGCGCTGGGCGCGGAGCGGGTGGATGCGGAGCTTGGCGGCGGGCTGAAGGGCGACGGGCTGCACGAATTCTACGCGGCGCGGGGCGAGGACGGCATCAGCGCGCTCGGCTTCGCGCTGGGCGTGGCCGCGCGCAGGCAGGCGCAGGATGGCCGTCCGCTGCTCTGGCTGCGCCTGTCGAAGGGGCCCGCCGCGCGGGCGCTGCCTTATGGGCCGGGGCTGGCGGAACTGGGGCTCTCGCCCCGGCAGCTGACGCTGCTGCTGCTGCCCGACGGCAAGGCGCTGCTGCGCGCCGGGCTGGATGCCGTCCGTTCGGGCGCGCCGGGCGTGGTGCTGCTGGACATGCAGGGACCGTGCCCGTTGCTCGACCTCACGGCCAGCCGCCGTCTTGCTCTGGCGGCGGAAGAGACGGGGACGATGGTGCTGCTGGCGCGCGGCGGCGCGCGACCCGCCCCCAGCGCAGCGCACAGCCGATGGGAGGTCGCGGCGGCCCCTTCCCCCGCGCGGGAGGGGAATATGCCCGACGCCCCGGCCTTCGCCCTGACCTTGCTGCGTCATCGCGGCGGGCGGGACGGCCTTGCCTGCACCCTCGCATGGGATCGGGACGGCGGCCTGTTCTGCGATGCGCAAGGGCGGGAAGATGGGCAGGCGCCCGCATCCCGGCCTTTCCACCCCGTCGCCGCCAATGACTGGCGGGAGGCGGGATGATGATGCCCCTCGCTTCCGCCCCGCTCCACATGGCGCTGTTCCTGCCGTGGCTGCCGTCCGAACGGGCGCTGCTGGCGCAGGCGGTGGCGCCCGATGTCCCCTTCGCCCTGATCGAGAAGCAGCGTGGCGCGCTGCGGCTGGTGGCGGTGGACCGGCGGGCGGCCCGGCTCGGCCTGACGCCGGGGCTGCCGCTGGCCGATGCGCGGGCGCGCGTGCCGGAACTGGTCTCGCTGCCTCATGCGCCGGAGGCCGACGCCGCGCTGCTCGGCAAGGTGGTGCGGCTGTGCGGCGATTTCACGCCGATGGCCGCGCCCGATCCGCCCGCCGGCGTGCTGTGCGACATGACCGGCTGCGCGCATCTTTTCGGCGGGAAGGAGGCCCTGCGCGCGGAAGCGGCGCGGCGGGTCGGGGCGCTGGGGCTGAGCGTGCGGGTCGCGCTTGCCGCAACGGGCGAGGCGGCGCTGGCGCTGGCGCGCTTCGGCGGCGAGGATGTGCGCGCGCTCCCCATAGAGGCACTGGCGGCCGGGGAGGATGTGCGCGTCGCGCTCGCCCGCGCGGGCTTCCGCACGCTGGGCGAGTTGATGGCGCAGCCCTCCGCGCCGCTCGCCGCGCGTTTCGGGGCGGAGCTGGTGCGCCTGCTCGCGCGGCTGGCGGGCGAAGAGGGCAAGCCGATGACGCCCCACCGCCCGCCCGATCCGGTGCGGGCGGAGATGCGCTTTGCCGAGCCGGTCGGCCGCACCGGCGACGTGCTCGATGCGATCGAGGCGCTGGCCGGGCAGGCGGCGCTGCTGCTGGCGCGGCGCGGCGAGGGCGGGCGCGCCTTTGCCGTGCGCCTCCACCGCAGCGACGGCCATGTCGCGCGCCTCACCGTCGAAACCGGCGCGCCGACGCGCGATCCGGCGCTGCTGCTGCGCCTGCTGCGGGAAAGGATCGACAGCCTCGCCGATCCGCTCGACCCCGGCTTCGGCTATGACAGCATCGACCTTGTCGTGCCGAGGGCCGACCGGCTGGAGGAGCGGCAGCAGGGCCTGACGCAGGAGGCGGACCCGGCGGAGCGGGATATGGCGGCGCTGCTCGATCGGCTGGCGGTGCGCCATGGCGCGGGCGCGATCCTGCGCCTCGCCGGGGAGGACAGCCATGTGCCGGAACGGGCCGGGCATCTCGCCCCCTATCGCGCGGAAACGCCGTTCGATCCGCCGCCGCCGCAAGCGGGGGAGCCGCCCACGCGGCCGCTGCTGCTGCTCGATCCGCCGCAGCAGGTGGAGGTGCTGGCCTCCGTCCCCGACGGCCCGCCGCGCCTTTTCCGCTGGCGGGACCGGGCATGGCGCATCGTGCGGCAGGAAGGGCCGGAGCGGATCGCGCCGGAATGGTGGCGGCGCGCGGACGGGCATGACGGCAATCCCGGCCTCTCCCGCGACTATTACCGGGCGGAGGCGGACAGCGGCCACCGCTTCTGGCTGTTCCGCCACGGCCTTTACGAGCGCGAGACGAGCGACCCGCGCTGGTATGTGCACGGCCTGTTCGCATGAACGCGTCGGCGCCCTTTTACGCCGAACTGGCGGCGGCGACCAATTTCTCGTTCCTGCGCGGCGCGTCGCACCCGCATGAAATGGTGCTGACTGCGATCTCGCTCGGCATGGGCGGCATCGGCATCGCCGACCGCAACACGGTGGCGGGCGTGGTGCGCGCCCATGTCGCGATGCGCGACGCGAAGGAGCAGAAGCTGCTGCCCGATGGCTTCCGCCTTGTGGTGGGCGCGCGGCTCTGCTTTGCCGACGGCACCGGCGACATCATCGCCTATCCCGCGACGCGCCACGGCTGGGGCAGGCTGACGCGGCTGCTGACGGTGGGCAATCTGCGCGCGAAAAAAGGCGATTGCATCCTCGGTCTGCCCGACCTGATCGAATATGCCGACGACCTGCTGCTGATCGCTCTGCCCGGTGCGGACGGTTCCACGCTCGCCCGGTTGCAGGATGCCGCGCCGGGCCGCGTCTGGCTGGGCGCGGCGATGCACCGGGCCGGGCGCGACGCGCGGTTGCTCGCCCGCGCGCAGGCGCAGGCGGTGCGGGCGGGGGTGCCGCTGATCGCGCTCAATGACGCGCTTTATGCCGCGCCGGAGCAGCGGCCGGTGCAGGATGTGCTGACCGCCATCCGCCTGCATCGGGAGGTCCGCTCTGCCGGCAGGGATCTCCTCGCCAATGCCGAGCGGCATCTGAAGCCCCCCGCCGAAATGGCGCGCCTGTTCGCCGCCTGCCCGCAAGCCTTGGCGGAGACGCGGCGGCTGATGGACCGCATCGCCTTCTCGCTCGACGACCTGCGCTACGAATATCCGCACGAGCCGGTGCCCTATGGGTGGGAGCCGCAGCCATGGCTGGAGCATCTGGTGATGGAGGCCGCGCGCAAGCGCTATGGCGACGTGCTGCCGGACAAGGCGCGCGGCCTGATCGACAAGGAGCTGAAGCTGATCCGCGAACAGAATTACGCCTGCTATTTCCTGACCGTGCACGATATCGTCCGCTTCGCGCGCAGCCAGGGGATACTCTGTCAGGGCCGGGGCAGCGCGGCGAACAGCATCGTCTGCTTCCTGCTGGGCGTCACCTCGGTCGATCCGATGATCCACGACCTGCTCTTTTCCCGCTTCATGTCGTCCGAACGCAAGGAGCCGCCCGATATCGACGTGGATTTCGAGCATGAGCGGCGCGAGGAGGTGATGCAATATATCTATCGCCGCTACGGGCGGGAACGCGCCGGGATCGCCGCCACCGTCATCCATTACCGCCCGCGCAGCGCGGTGCGCGAGGTCGGCAAGGCACTGGGGCTGAGCGAGGATGTGACCGCGCGGCTTTCCGGCACGGTCTGGGGCAGCTACGCATCGAAACATGACGGCAAACGGGCGCGGGAGGGCGGGTTCGATCCCGACAACCCGGAAATCGCCCGACTCAACCATTTCGTGGGCCAGCTCGTGAACTTCCCGCGCCATCTGTCGCAGCATGTCGGCGGCTTCGTGCTAACCGAGGGGCGGCTCGACGAGACGGTGCCGATCCACAATGCGGCGATGGAGGACCGCACCTTCATCGAATGGGACAAGGACGATATCGACGCGCTCGGCATCATGAAGGTGGATGTGCTGGCGCTGGGCATGCTGACCTGCATCCGCAAGAGCTTCGACCTGATGCGGCTGCACGGGCTGGGGGATCATTCGTTGCGGCTGGAACTCGAAGCCGACGATCCGGCGGTCTATGAGATGCTGTGCCGGGGCGACAGCATCGGCGTGTTTCAGGTGGAGAGCCGTGCGCAGATGAACATGCTGCCGCGCCTGCGGCCGGTCGAGTTCTACGATCTGGTGGTGCAGGTGGCGATCGTCCGCCCCGGCCCGATCGAAGGCGACATGGTGCATCCCTATCTGCGGCGGCGGGAGGGGAAGGAGAAACCCGAATATCCTTCTCCCGGTCCCGATTATCCGCAGGACGAACTGGTCGATGTGCTCGGCAAGACCTACGGCGTGCCGATCTTTCAGGAGCAGGCGATGAACCTCGCCATCACCGCCGCCGGCTTCTCCGACGAGGAGGCGAACGGTCTGCGGCGGGCGATGGCGACCTTCCGCAATGTCGGCACCATCGACAATTTCCGCGAGAAGATGGTCGGCGGCATGGTCGCGCGCGGCTATGACAAGGATTTCGCCGAGCGCTGCTTCCGCCAGATCGAAGGCTTCGGCAGCTATGGCTTCCCCGAAAGCCATGCGCAGAGCTTCGCGCGGCTGGTCTATGTGTCGGCGTGGATCAAATGCCATCATCCGGCGGTGTTCGCCTGCGCGCTGCTGAACAGTCAGCCCATGGGCTTCTACGCGCCCGCCCAGCTGGTGCGCGACGCGCGCGAACATGGGGTGGAGGTGCGCCCCGCCGACGCCAATCGCAGCGACTGGGATTCGACGCTGGAGCGGCGGGCGGACGGCGCGCTGGCGCTGCGGCTGGGGCTGAGGCAGATCGGCGGCTTTCGCGAGGACTGGGCCGGGGCGATGACCGCCGCCCGCGCCGCCGCTGGGCCGTTCCGCACCGTCGAGGAGCTGGCGCGCCGCGCGGCCCTGCCCGCCCGCGCGCTGCGCCTGCTGGCCGATGCCGACGCGTGCCGCTCGCTGGGGCTGGACCGGCGCGCGGCGCTGTGGGAAGCGCGGCGCACGCCGGAGGGGGAGCTTCCCCTCTTCGCCGCGATGCAGGCGCGGGAACTGGGGCCGGAACCGGCGGTCGCGCTGCGCCCGATGACGCTGGGCGAGCATGTCGTCGCCGATTACCAGATGACGCGCCTTTCGCTGAAGGAGCATCCGATGACGTTGCTGCGCCCGCTCTTCGACGCGGAGGGCGTCACCTCCTGCGCGGCGCTGCGCGGGTGCAAGGGCGGCGCGCGGGTGCGCGTCGCGGGCGTGGTGCTGGTGCGCCAGCGCCCCGGCAAGGGCAATGCGATCTTCCTCACGCTGGAAGATGAGGGCGGCATTGCCAATATCGTGTTGTGGGCGCGCCGGTTCGAGCGCTTCCGGCGGGAGGTGATGGCGGCGCGGCTGATGCTGGTCGAAGGCGTGGTGCAGCGCAGCCCCCAAGGGGTGATCCATGTGATGGCGTCGCGCATCCTCGACCGTTCCGACGCGCTGGGGGCGCTGACCGGCATCCCGGCCCCTGCCGCTCCGTCCGATACCCTGCCCCCGAAACGCACCTCGACCCACCCGCGCAACGTCCGCCTGCTGCCCCGCTCGCGGGATTTCCATTGAGGGGGATTGCCGATGACGAATGATAATCCTCCCCTCCCCTTTAGGAGAGGGACCGAGGGATGGAGGCGTGCCGCTAGGCGCAGGTGCCGGATTCGAGGCAGAACCCCACCCCAACCCCTCCCCTGAAGGGGAAGGGCTTGATGTCGCCTGATCACCCCAAATCCGGCCAAATCATTCCCGCTTCCCATCCCCTGCCAAAATCGCCTACTAACCCTCCATGACCGACCTTACCCCCTTCGTCGTGCCCGACAGCGAAGCGCACGGGCTGATGGCCCGCCTGCCTCGCCGCGCGCGCGATCTGGCGTTGCTGGCGCGGTTCGACCGCCCCATCGGCTGGTGGCTGCTGTTCTGGCCGGGCGCCTGGGCGATCGCGCTGGCGGGCAACGGCCTCGAACGATGGGACATGATCCTCTGGTTCCTCGTCGGCAGCATCGCGATGCGCGGGGCGGGGTGCGTGTGGAACGACATGGTCGACCGCGACCTCGACCGGCAGGTCGCGCGCACCGCCGTCCGCCCGCTCGCCAGCGGCTCGGTGTCGATGACGCTCGCGGGCGCGTGGCTGGGGCTGCTCTGCCTGATCGGCCTCGTCGTGCTGCTGCAATTGCGGGTCGAGGCGCAGGTGGTCGCGCTGTCCAGCCTGGTGCTGGTCGCCGCCTATCCGTTCATGAAACGCATTACCTGGTGGCCGCAGGCGTGGCTGGGGCTGGTGTTCAGCTGGGCCGCGCCGACCGGCTGGGTGCAGATGACCGGCGGCATCGATGCGGCGGGGCTGCTGCTCTATGCGGGCGTCATCTGTTGGGTGATCGGCTATGACAGCATCTACGCGTTGCAGGATCGCGAGGACGACGCGCTGGTCGGCATCAAGTCCAGCGCGCGGGCGATGGGCGCCCATGTGCGCGCGGGGGTGACGGGGTTCTACGCGGCGGCGCTGCTGCTGTGGGGCGGGGCGGTCTGGTTGATCCGCCCGACGCCGCTGGCGCTGGCCGCGCTGCTGCCGATGGCGGCGCATCTCTGCTGGCAGGTGGGCACGCTGAAGGAAGCGGACGGCATGGACCCGCTGGTCAAGTTCCGCTCCAACCGCTTCGCCGGGCTGCTGATGTTCGCCGCCTGCGTGGTGGTGGGGGCGAGTTGAGGTGATCGGAGCCGGAACTATACTTCCGTTCGGGCTGAGCCGTCGAAGCCCTGTACTTCCTTGAAATAAAAGAAAACAGCCGTTGGGCTTCGCCCGCCCTTCGGGTCGACAAGCTCAGGGCGAACGGAGGCAGGCGAAGTGGGCAGGCTATTCCGCCGCCAGCAATTGCTCCGCGCCGCCGAGGTCCACCGAGACGAGGCGGCTCACGCCGCGTTCCACCATCGTCACGCCGAACAGGCGGTGCATGCGGCTCATCGTCACGGCATTGTGGGTGACGATCAGATAGCGGGTGCGCGTGTCCTTCACCATCTGGTCGAGCAGGTCGCAGAAGCGCTCCACATTGGCGTCGTCCAGCGGCGCGTCCACCTCGTCGAGCACGCAGATCGGCGCGGGGTTGGTGAGGAACAGGCCGAAGATCAGCGCCACCGCGGTCAGCGCCTGCTCGCCGCCCGACAGCAGCGTCAGCGTGGAGAGCTTCTTTCCCGGTGGCTGGGCCATGATCTCCAGCCCCGCTTCCAGCGGGTCGTCGCTGTCGATCAGCTCCAGATGCGCCTGACCGCCGTTGAACAGCGCGGTGAAGAGGCGCTGGAAATGGCCGTTCACCGCCTCGAACGCGGCGAGCAACCGCGCGCGGCCCTCGCGGTTGAGGCTGCCGATCGAGCCGCGCAGCTGGTGGATCGCCTGGGTGATCTCGGCGCTTTCGGCGCGGCTCGTCTCCTGCCGCTGCTCCAGCTCCGCCAGTTCCTGCGCGGCGATCAGGTTGACCGGGCCGATCCGTTCCCGCTCCGCCGTCAGCCGGTCCAGCTCGGCCTGCTCGCCCGGCGCGGTGCCGGTGTCGGCGGCGGCGAAACCCAGTTTTTCGGGCAGCACCGGCGGCGGGCATTCGAAGCGCTCGCCGCACAGCCGGTTGGTTTCGCTGCGATGGGCGATCGCCGCCTCGGCGCGGGCGGCGGCCCCGGCGCGCGCCTCGCGCGCGACCGACAGCGCCTCGCCCGCCTGTGCGAGCGTCGCTTCGGCCCGGCGCAGCGCGGCCTCGGCGGCGCTTTCCTCGCCTTGCGCTTCCCGCGCCCGTTCGGCCAGCGTCAGGCTCTCGGCGGAAAGGGTTTGCGCCTCCGCCGCCAGCGCCTCCGGCCGCCCGGCGAGGATGGCGCGCTCCTCCGCAATGGCTTGCCCGCGCGCGGTCATGTCGGCAAGGCGCTTGCCCGCCTCGCCGGACCGGCTGCGCCAGCGGCGGATATCGCCCTCGGCATCGCCCAGCCTGCGGCGGTCGGCGTCGAGCGCCCGTTCGCCCAGCGCCGCGTCGGCCTGCAACTGGCTGGCGCGGGCATGGGCGGCCTCGCTGCGGGCGGAAAGATCGGCGACCAGCGCGCGCGTCTCGCTGCCGTCCGGCATCTGGCCGAGCGCGGCTTCGGCCGTTTGAAGCTCCGCCTGCGCGGCGGCCAGATCCGCCGCCGCCTCTTCGGCGCGGACGGAGACGTCGCCGCGCCGCGCGGCGAGGCGGTCGATCTGCGCGATCGCGTCGTCGCGCCGTCGCGCCGCCGCCGCCCCGTCACGCTCGGCCGTCGCCAGATCGGCGCGCAGCGTGGCGATCGCCTGCGTGGCGGCAGTAGCGCGCTCATTCGCAGCGGCGAGCGCGGCCTGCGCCCGTTCCACCTCGGCGCGGGTGGCGGGCAGTTGCGCGTCGAGCGCGTCGAGCCGATTGGCGCGGATCAGCCTTTGCGCGGTCGCCGCGCCCGCCGCTTCCTCGCCGCCCCGCGCGACCAGCCCGTCCCAGCGGCGGACCTGTCCGTCGCGCGTCACCAGCCGCTGCCCGGCGGCGAGCGGCTGGCCCTCGTCCCGCTCCGCCACGACGATCTGCGCGAGGCGGCGGGCGAGCGCGGGCGGCGCGGTCACATGGGCGGCGAGCGCTTCGGTTCCCTCCGGCGGCGCGGGGTCGCCGGGCAGTGCCTGCGCGCCCGCCCAATGGCGCGGCGCGGTGTCGCTGAGGCCCGCCTCCAGATCGTCGCCCAGCGCTGCGGCCAGCGCCAGCTCATAGCCCGGCGCGACGCGCAGCCTGTCGATCAGCCGGTCCCCGCCGGAGGCGGCGCCGCTGCCCAGCGCCCGGCGCAGCGCCTGCGCCTCGCTGTCGAGCGCCGAAAGCGTGGCCTTGCTGGCGGAAAGCGCGGATTCCGCCTCCGCGCGCAGCCGGGCGGCCTCGTCGCGCTCGCCCTCGGCCCGCGCCAGCGCCGCCTCGGCCTCCATCTGCCGGGCCTGCGCCGTCTCGATCGCGGAGGCGGCCTCGTCGCGCTGCGCCTCCAGCGGCGCGGCCTGCGGCAGGGCGGCGAGTTCGTCCTGAAGCCGCTGCGCGTCGCGGCGGGCGCGGTCGACCCGGCCCTGCGCGGTGGACAGCGCGGCCTGCGCGACCTTCAGTTCCGCCTGCTCGCTCGCCTGCCGCGCCATCGCCTTCGCCAGATCCAGCTCGGCGGCGCGCGCCTGCTCCTGCGCCTCGGCGATGCGGGCGGCCAGCGCAGGCGCGCGCGCCTCGCCCTCCGCAATCCGTTCCTTGAGCGACGCCACTTCCTCGCCCAGCCGGGCGATGGCGTCGGCCGCATCATGGGCGAGCGCGTCCTCCCGCTCGCGGTCCTCGGCAAGGCGGCGGTCCTGCGCGTCGAGATCGGCGAGGCGGCGCACCGCCTCTTCCTGCCGGGCCTTGAGCGCGGCGAGGCGATGTCCGGCCTCGCTGGCGGCGTCGCGCGCGGTCTGCGCGGCGGAGCGGGCCTGCGCCAGCGCCTGCGTCGCCGCCTCGGCATGGGCGGAGGCGGCCTGTTGCGCCTCCATCGCGGCGAGCACGGCGGCCTCCCGCGCCTTAGCCTCGTTCTGCGCCGAGGTCGCGGTCGCGTCCGCCTCGCGCCAGCGGGCGAAGAGCGCGCGCGCTTCGGCCACGCGGATCGCCTCGGACAGCTTCGTATAGCGCTCCGCCGCCTTGGCCTGCCGCCGCAGCGCGGCCGCGCGCAGGTCCATGTCGGCGAGGATTTCATCGAGCCGGGCGAGATTGGCTTCGGCCGCGCGCAGCTTCTGCTCGGCATCCTTGCGGCGCACATGCAGGCCGGCGATGCCCGCCGCCTCTTCCAGCATCGCGCGCCGTTCCTGCGGTCGGGCGGCGATGACGGCGGCGATCTTGCCCTGGCTGACGAGCGCCGGGCTGTGCGCGCCAGTCGCGGCGTCGGCGAACAGCAGCGCGACGTCCTTCGCCCGCACGTCGCGGCCGTTGGCGCGATAGGCGCTGCCCGCGCCGCGCTCGATCCGGCGGACGATCTCCAGCTCTCCGTCGGCTCCCGCTTCGATGGCGGGGGTGATGTCGCCCGGCGGCGCGCTGGCGTGCAGCATCACCTCGGCGAAATCGCGGCGGGGGCGGGTGGCGGTGCCCGCGAAGATCACGTCCTCCATGCCGCCGCCGCGCATCGAGCGGGCGCTGGATTCGCCCATCACCCAGCGGATCGCCTCCAGCAGGTTGGACTTGCCGCAGCCATTGGGGCCGACGATGCCGGTCAGGCCGGGCTCGATCCGCAGTTCCGTCGCGTCGACGAAGCTCTTGAAGCCGGACAGCTTGAGGCGGCGAATTTCCATCCGCGCCTATCCTGCGATCGCGCGGAGGAAGGAGGAAAGGGAAAGCGAGGCGGCCCGCCCGGTCAGAGGCCGGCCTCCGTCAGCCGGGCCTTCAGCACGTCCCAGGTCGCGGCGTTTTCCACCACCTTGTCGTTGATCAGCAGCGTCGGCGTGCCGGTGATGTTGTAGGTGGCGGTCGCCTCCTGAACATGGGCGGCGATGGTTTCGGCCGCCTTGCCGTCGGACAGGCATTGCCTCACCTTGTCCTCGGTCAGGCCGCGCTGCTTGGCGAAATCGATGAGGCCGCCAAGCTCGGCGAGCGCGATGAAGCGGTCCTTCGGCGCGGCGTTCATCGCCTGGCTGTAGGCGGCGTCGCCCTTGCCCTGAATGGTCTGGAACAGCGCGGCCTGGTTGGCGAACAGCTGGTGCGACAGCGGGAAATAGGTCTCCGCGCCGTTGCACCCGGCGATCAGCGCCATCGTCATGTCTACGGGATCGCGCACGAACGGGCGAAATTCGAAGCTCATCTTGCCGGTATCGACCATTTTCCGCACGTCTTCGTCCGATTGCTGCGTGAAATCGGCGCAATGCGGGCAGGTGTAGGACCCGAATTCGGCCACCTTGATCGCCGCATCGGGGTTGCCCATCAGATAGCCGCCCTTTTCGGTGGCGACGACCACGCCGCTCCACGTCTTGCCCGCGGGCGGCGGCACGGTCTCGCCCGCCGCGACCTTCGGCACGTCGCCGCCGGTCTTGTCCTTGTCGCCGCAGGCGGCGAGGCCGAGCGCGAGACAGGCGGCGGTGAGGAGAGCGAGGGACTTTTTCACGCGGGGCAGCTCCGAAAACTAAAGGGCGAAACGAAGATAGGGCGGTTTAAATCAGTTCGGGGTGGCGGGCAACAGAGGGCGCAACCCGGCCCAGTCATGCGCCTGCGTCAGCTTGCCGTCGACGAGGAAGGATGGGGTGCCCTGCACGCCGTCCTGCTCCACCGCGCGCCTGGTCATCGCCAGCACCTGTTCCAGCGCCGCCGCGTCGGCGAGGCAGGCGCGGCCCTGCGCCGGGGTGACGCCGCGCTTCTCCATCAGCGCGAAAAGGCCGGTCCTGTCGGCGATGTCCGCCATCGCCGCCGCCTGCGAGGCGTTGGCGGGCAGGGCGGGCTTATAGGCGCGCGCCTTGTCCAGCCACGCGTCCTGATTGGCGAACAGCGCCTCATGATTGCCGAAGAAGCGCGCCGCCCCGCCGCAGCGGGCGAGCAGCGCCGCCGTCATGTCGAACCGGTCGCGCACCAGATTGCGCACCTCGACCGCGAGCGTGCCCCTGGCGATCCAGCCGCTTTTCAATGGGCCGGTGCCCTCGGCGACGAAGTGGGCGCAATGCGGGCAGGTATAGCTCACATATTCGACGAGCCGGTGCTTTGCCGCCGGGTTGCCGAGCACATGGGCGCCCTCGGCCGTGCGGGTGACGGTGCGGGTCCAGTCCTTCGCCGGGGCGGCGCGGGCGTGGAGGGCCGCGGGGGCAAGCAGGACGGGCGAAAGCGCCAGCGCGCCGAGCGCGAGGAGCAGGAAGCGGAGCGGTTTCACGGGCGGGGCGACTCTGGTTGTCGGGAACATCTCAGCTGATCTTGCCGATGGGCCGGGTATTGGCAAGCCCCTGCGCCATCGCCTCCAGCACGGCGCGCAGTTCCGGGTCGCCGATGTCGCGCAGCGACTCGCCCAGCTCGGTCGGCACCGGGCGCAAAGTGGCCGGGGGCGGGCGGCGTTCCGGCTCCCGCCGGGCGACCTCGCCGGGGCGGATCGCGACCTTGACGATCGCCTCATAGCCGAAGAAGCGGTTCACCCGCTCGATGATCTCGGGCAGCACATGCTGGATGATCGTCGCCTGCCCGCTCATCACGGTGAGGGACAGCGTGCCCTTTTCCTTCTTGCCCGCCGGGAAGCGGATGGATTCGGGCGCGGAGAGCGCGGCATAGCGCTCGCCGACGATCTCCGCCCAGCGCGTGACGACGCTCGACTGCACGAAGCCGAAGCGGCGGAAGGCCGCGCCGCCGATTCGCGGCATCAGGTCCGCGATCGCGCGCGGGCCGCCGATGCGCTCCGCCCCGGCCCGCTCCCCGGAGGCATTGGGGGCGGCCTTGCGCGATTTGCGCGCGGATTTCGGTTTCGCAGGTTCCGTCATTGTCCGCTCCATGCCATAGCGGCGCGATGTTGGCAAAGAGGTCCCCTGCAGGCGCGCCCGGCGCCGCCCCGTCCGAAAGCGTGGCGGACGCGCTTTTGCGCCATTACGACGCCCACGCCCGCCGCCTGCCCTGGCGAATCCCGCCCGGCGCGTCGGAAAGGGCGGACCCCTATCGCGTCTGGCTGTCGGAGATCATGCTGCAACAGACGACCGTGGCCGCCGTCATCCCCTATTTCGAGAAATTCACCACGCGCTGGCCGGATGTCGCCGCGCTCGCCCATGCCGACGAGGCGGAGGTGATGGCCGCCTGGGCGGGGCTGGGCTATTATGCGCGGGCGCGCAACCTCATCGCCTGCGCGCGGGTGGTGGCCGACGAGCTGGGCGGGCGCTTCCCCGATAGCGAGGAGGGGCTGCTCGCGCTGCCGGGCGTGGGCGCCTATACCGCCGCCGCGATCGCCGCGATCGCCTTCGGCCGCCGCGCGGTGGTGGTCGACGCCAATGTCGAGCGCGTCGTCGCCCGTCTGTTCGCGATTGCCACGCCGTTGCCGCAGGGACGGGGCGCAATTCGCGAGGCGACCGACCGCATCACGCCGGACGCGCGCGCCGGGGATTTCGCGCAGGCGATGATGGACCTGGGGTCGGCCGTCTGCACGGTGAAGACGCCGCAATGCCTGCTCTGCCCGCTGCGCCCGCAATGCGCCGCCCATGCCGAGGGGCGGGCGGAGGTCTATCCGGTCAAGCCGCCGAAGAAGGAAAAGCCGACCCGCGAAGGGCTGATCTGGTGGCTGGAGCGGGAGGACAGCCATGTCTGGATCGAGCGGCGCGGCGACAAGCGCATGCTGGGCGGCATGGCGGGCCTGCCCGGCACCGCATGGGATGCGCGCGGCGGTGCGCAGGGCGGGGAGCCGCCGGTGCCGGGCGACTGGATCGCGCTCAATGCCGGGGTGGAGCATGTGTTCACCCATTTCCGCCTGTTGCTGTCGGTGCGGCGGCAGGTGGTCGGGGCTGCATGCCTGCCCGATGGCGAGGGCCAATGGTGGCCGCTCGCCCGGATCGGTGAGGCGGGGCTGCCCACCGTCTTCGCCAAGGTCGTTCACCGCATGACGGAAAAGGGATGAAGATGCAGGACAAGAACGCATTGCCCATCGGTTTCGCCGCGCCCGCACCCATCGATCGCTGGGATCAGACGCGCGCCGACCCTGCGCTGCTCGCCAAGGCCTATGCCGATCCGCGGGCGCGGCGGCTGGTGCTCGACGGCCTCGACCCGCTGCTCGACGGCGGCAGGCTGGTGCGCGAGCCGATGCCCGCCGGTGCCGACCCCGCCGCCCATATCCTGCTGGGGCGGGAAAGCGACGGCGTGCCGCTGTTCGCCGAATTGCGGCGGGATATTCCGCATGGCGCCACCTATGCGCCGCGCGTGTGGGAGGCCGCGACCGAGCTGGAGCCGGGCGAACTGGCGCTCTATGGCGGCACGCGCAGCCTTGTCGACTGGCATGCGCGGCACGGCTTCTGCGCGGTGTGCGGCGGCGCGACGGTCGTCGCCAAGGGCGGCTGGGCGCGGGCCTGCACCGCCTGCGCGGCGGAGCATTTCCCGCGCGTCGATCCGGTCGTCATCATGCTGGCCGAATATGAAGGCCGCGTCCTCGTCGCCCGCCAGCCGCGCTTCCCGCCGCGCCGCTATTCCGCGCTCGCCGGCTTCGTCGAGCCGGGCGAGACGATCGAGGGCGCGGTCGCGCGCGAACTGTTCGAGGAGGCGGGCATCCGCGTCCGCGACGTGCGCTATGTGATGAGCCAGCCCTGGCCTTTTCCGTCCTCGCTGATGATCGCCTGCACAGCGCGGGCGGAGGACGATCGCCTGACCGTCGATCATACCGAGCTGGAGGACGCCTTCTGGGTCGATGCCGCCGGGGTGCGCGCCGCCCTCGATGGGGAAGAGGACGCGCCCTTCGTGGCGCCGCCGTCGATGGCGGTTGCGCGCTGGTTGCTGGTGCACTGGCTGGACGGAATGGCGACCCGTCCTTAGGTTGCGGCCCCCGCCCCGACATTGCGCCGGACGATGGGGGCGGCTATGGCGCTGGGCTGGCATCCACAGGATCAGATCGGGACCGCTCTTCCATGCTTTCACTCTCGCAGGCTCAGGATCGCGCGCAGGCATTGGTGGACGAGGCCCGCCGGGCGGGCGCCGACGCGGCCGACGCCCTCTATGTCTGCAACGCCTCCACCGGCGTTTCGGTGCGGCTGGGCGAGATGGAGGATGTCGAGCAATCCGAAGGCGAGGAGATCGGCCTGCGCATCTTCGTGGGCCAGCGCTCCGCCACCGTCTCGGCCTCGGATCTGGAGCGGGCCTCGCTCTCGGCCCTCGTCGATCGCTGCCTCGCCATGGCGCGGGAAGCGCCGGAGGATCCCTATGCGGTGCTCGCCCCCGAGGCGCGGCTGCTGCGCGGCAAGCCGCCCGTGCTCGATCTGGTCGATGCGGACGAGGTGGACCCGGCCGCGCTCAAGGAGCGCGCGCTGACGGCGGAGGACGCCGCCCGCTCCATCCCCGGCATCACCAACAGCGAAGGCGGCGGCGCGAGCATGGGCCGCACGCAGATCGCGCTCGCCACCAGCCATGGCTTCGCGGGCAGCTATGCGGCGACCATCCACGGTACATGGGCCAGCGTGCTGGCGGGCGAGGGCGGCGGGATGCAGCGCGACTCCGCCAGCCACAGCGCCCGTCATCTCAAGGATCTGGACGATGCCGAGCATATCGGCCGCCGCGCCGGGCAGCGCGCGGTGGCCCGCCTGCACCCGGAAAAGGTGGCGAGCGGCGTGATGCCGGTGATCTTCGACCCGCGCATCGGCGGCAGCCTCGTCGGTCATCTGATCGGCGCGATCGCAGGCCCGGCGATCACCCGCCGGTCGAGCTTCCTGCTCGACGATCTGGGCGCGCGGCTGTTCGACAGCGGCGTGACGATCATGGACGATCCGCACCGCAAGCGCGGCCTGCGCTCCCGCCCGTTCGACGGCGAGGGGCTGCCGACGCAGCGGCGCGCGCTGATCGACCGGGGGGTGCTGACCGGTTGGCTGCTCGATTCGGCCTCGGCGCGGCAGCTTGGGCTGGAGCCGACCGGCCATGCCAGCCGGGGCACCAGCGGCTCGCCGGGCGTGTCCGCGACCAATGTGCATATAGAGCCGGGCACGCTTTCCCCCGGCGACCTGATGAGCGGGATCGAACGCGGCATCTATGTGACCGAGTTGATCGGCATGGGCGTCAACATGGTGACCGGCGATTACAGCCGGGGCGCGTCGGGCTTCCTGATCGAGAATGGCGCGGTGTCGCATGCGGTGTCGGAAATCACCATCGCCGGATCGCTGAAGGAGATGTTCGCGGCGATGATCCCCGCCAGCGACCTCGCCTTCCGCTACGCGATCAACGTGCCGACGCTGCGGATAGACGGGATGACGGTGGCGGGTGGCTGACCGGGCGCTCCGCCCCGTCGTCGATGCGGTCGCGCGGGCGGCCGACCTTGCGCTGGAGCAATGGGCGGTCGGCCGGACGCAGGTGCGGCATTGGGAGAAGGAACCGGGCCAGCCGGTGTGCGACGCCGACATTGCCGTCAACCACATGCTGCGCGAGGAACTGATGCGGATCGCGCCGGATGCGGGCTGGCTCTCCGAGGAAAGCGTCGACAGCGCCGCGCGGCAGGATGCGGAGCGGCTGTGGATCGTCGACCCGATCGACGGCACCAAGGATTATATCGCGGGCCGGAGCGGCTGGGCGGTGTCGGTCGCGCTGGTGGAGCGGGGCGAGCCGGTGATCGGCGTGCTGGCGGCCCCCGCCCGCAACGAGCTTTGGATCGCGCATGCGGGCGAGGGCGCGCGCCGCAACGGCAGGCTGCTGCGCGCGGGCGACCGCCGGGTGCTCGCGGGCGCGCGCGTGCCCGCCGAGGCGCTGCCCCATGAGGACGCGGACCTGCGCATGGTGCCGCGCCCCAACAGCATCGCGCTGCGCATGGCGATGGTGGCGGCGGACGAGGCCGATCTGGTCGCGACGGTGCGCTGGGGCAATGAATGGGATGTCGCCGCCGCCGCGCTGATCGCGCGCGAGGCGGGCGCGACGGTCAGCGACGCGCTGGGCCAGCCGCTGCTGTTCAACCGGCCCGATCCGGTGGCGTTCGGCATATTATGCTGCGCGCCGGGCCTCCACGAGGCGGCGGTCGAACGCCTGTCCGGGCGCGCCCGGCGGATATTGGGAATGAACGACCGGGATACTCTTTAACCCCGGTCGGAGAAGATATATTTTCCCTCGCGCAGTGCCGACAGGCCGGGGCGCTTGAACAGTTTCCACCGCTCCGCCCAGGCGATCAGCAGCAGCGCGGTCGCGCCGAAGGCGAGGAAGCCCAGCGACATCGGCAGCACCGTGCCGTCGAAGGCCGCGCCGACCAGCCCGCCCAGCACGGTGGAGAGCAGCGTCGTCAGCGCCGCCTGCACCGACGCCGCCAGCCCCGCGCCTCTGGTGAACGGCTCCAGCGAGATGGAGCTGAAATTCGCGCCGGAGAAGGAGAAGCAGGTCGTCGTGATGCTCTGGATGACGATGAACACCAGCAGATGCTCATAGCCGGTGAGGATGATCGCGCAATGCAGCAGCGACACCGCCACCAGCACCAGCACCGCGCTCTGGCTGAGGCGGCGGGCGCCGAATCGCTCGACCAGGCGGCTGTTCATCAGGCTGCCCACGCCCATCCAGATCGCGATTGCGGCGAAGCCGATCGAGAAATATTCGCCCGCGTCGAACACGTCGAAGAAAATCTGCTGGATCGACACCAGAAAGCCGATGAGGCCGCCCATCATGATGCCGCTCGCCAGCATATGGCCGATGGAATTGCGGTTGGTGACCACCTGCACGAAGGTGGTCCACAGGTCGCGCGGGCCGATGGCGCTGCGGCTTTCGGGCGGCAGGGTTTCGGGCAGGCGCAGGAATTGCCACACCGCCAGCACCGCGATGAGCAGCAGCAGCAGGCCGAAGATCCAGCGCCACGGCGCGACCAGCAGCACCAGCGCGCCGACGCTGGGCGCCAGCACCGGCACGATGACGAAGGTGACCATGATGAGCGACATCACCCGCGCCATCGCGTCGCCACGGAAGCAGTCGCGCACGATGCTCATCGCGACGACGCGGCAGGAGGCGACGCTCAGCCCGGCGAGCAGCCGCGCGCCGAGCAGGATGGGGAAGCTCGTCGCCAGCGCGCAGATCAGCGTCGAGACGATCTGCAGGCAGGCCGCGACCATCAGGATGCGGCGGCGGCCGAATCGGTCCGACAGCGGGCCGTAGACCAGCGAGCCGATGCCAAGGCCCAGCAGGAAGATGGTGATGATATTCTGCCGGTCATTGGCATCGGCGACATGCAGGTCGGCGCCGATCTGCGGCAGGGCGGGCAGCATGGTGTCGATCGACAGCGCGGTGATCGACATCAGCGCCGCCATCATGATGACGAATTCCAGATTGCCCATGCCTGCGGGCGGGCCATGGGGATGATTCTTCTGTCTATCGGAGTGCATGCCCCTCCCTATGGCCGCATAAGAAGAGCAAGGCCAGCCCCTATGCGCCCCCTATGTGCGCCGCTCCGCCGCCCGCTCCTTTCCGCCGTCGCGCGCGGCGGAGCGGCAAAAAGGGCTGGCATCCCCGGACGCATAATGATAGCCGTTCGCAAGATTACCGGAACAGGACGCCTTGCACCTCCACCAGCTACCTTTGGGCCGCCCGGCCTGGATCGACAGGGTCGAATGGGATCGCCTCTCCATGGGCGAGGCCCAGCGCCTGCGCGAATTCGGCGTGGAGGAAGGGGCGACGGTAGAGGTGCTGCACCGCGCCGGACTGCTGGGCCGGGGCGCGCTCGCCTGCCGCATCGGCCGCATGACCGTCGCCATGCGCCATGCCCATGGCGATGCGATCCATGTGCGCACTGACCCGGCGGCGACGCCCGAAACGGCGGTCGCTTCCTCTTCCGCGCCTTCTTCCGCACATCCTTCCGCTCAGGCCATCACCGCTTCATGACCGCACAGCCGCTTGTTGCGCTGGTCGGCAATCCCAATGCCGGCAAGAGCGCCCTTTTCAACGCGCTGACCGGTGCACGCCAGAAGCTGGGCAATTATCCCGGCGTCACCGTGGAGCGCAAATCAGGCCGCCTCGCGCTGGAGGACGGGCGCCCGGTCGAGCTGGTCGACCTGCCCGGCACCTACAGCCTCACCCCGACCAGCCCGGACGAGGAGGTGACGCGCGACGTCATCCTCGGCAAGCAGCGGGGCGAACGCCTGCCCGATGCGCTGGTGCTGGTGGTCGACGCGTCGAATCTCGAAAACCATCTGCGCTTCGTGCTGGAGGTGCTGGATCTCGGCCTGCCGGCGGTGGTCGCGCTCAACATGGTCGATCTCGCCGCGCGCGACGGCCTCGAACTCAGCCCGGAGGCGCTGTCGGAGGCGCTGGGCGTGCCGGTCGTCTCCACCGTCGCCGTGCGCAAGCGCGGCCTCGACCATCTGCTGCACGAGCTGACCGGCCTGATCGACGGCGGCGCGGTTCCGGTGCGTCCGTCCACCGGCGACATGAGCTTCGCCGAGCGGCGGGCGAAGGCGCGGGACCTCGCGCGCATCGCCATCGTCGGCGAAACGCCCTCGCGCCGCCTGACGCAGGCGGTGGACCGCGTGGCGCTGCACCCGATCCTCGGCCCGCTGCTGCTGCTGGGGCTGCTGTTCCTGATGTTCCAGGCGGTCTATGCCTGGTCCGAAGCGCCGATCGCGATGATCGAGGGCTGGGCGGAGGAACTGGGCGATCTGGCGACGGCGCTGACGCCGGAAGGTTATCTGCGCTCCTTCCTCGTCGACGGCGTGATCAACGGCGTGGGATCGGTGGTGGTGTTCCTGCCGCAGATCCTCATCCTGTTCTTCTTCATCCTGATGCTGGAGGCGACCGGCTACATGACTCGCGCCGCCTTCCTGATGGACGGGCTGATGGCGAAGGTCGGCCTGTCGGGCCGCGCGTTCATTCCGCTGCTCTCCTCCTTCGCCTGCGCGGTGCCGGGGATCATGGCGACCCGCTCGATCAGCGACCCGAAGGACCGGCTGACGACGATCCTCATCGCCCCGCTGATGACCTGTTCGGCGCGGTTGCCGGTCTATGCAGTGATCATCGGCGCGTTCATCCCGGCGCGCTCGGTCGGCTACGGCGTCGGCTTGCAGGGGCTGGTGCTGTTCGCCCTCTATGTCGGCGGCATCGTCGGCGCGATGCTGGTCGCGCTCGTCCTGCGCCGCACCGTGGCCAAGGGGCAGAGCGCCGGCCTGCTGATGGAAATGCCGAAATATCAATGGCCGCGCTGGCAGGACATCGCGCTCGGTCTGTGGCAGCGGGCGATGATCTTCCTCAAGCGCGCAGGAACGATCATCTTCGTCTCGACCATCATCCTCTGGGCGCTGCTCAGCTTCCCCAAGCCGCCCGCCGGGTCCGACGTTTCGCCGGTCGGCTACAGCGCGGCGGGGCGCATCGCCACCGTGCTCAACGTCGTGATGGAGCCGATCGGCTTCAACCGCGACATCTCCCTCGCGCTCATCCCGGCGATGGCGGCGCGCGAGGTCGCGGTGTCGGCGCTCGCCACCACCTACAGCATCGACGCGGGCGACGACGAGGAAAAGCTGGAGCAGTCGCTGGGCGAGCGGCTGAAGAACAACTGGTCGCTGCCGACCGCGCTCGCCTTCCTCGTCTGGTTCGTGTTCGCGCCGCAGTGCATCTCCACCATCGCCGTCACCCGGCGCGAGACGAACGGCTGGAAATGGCCCGCCTTCATGGTCGGCTATCTGTTCGCGATCGCCTATGTCGCGGCGGGCATCACCTATTGGACGGCGGTGGCTGCCGGATTGTAGGGCCGTTCGAGATTCCGCTCATGCGGGCCTGCGAACCGCGCTATTCTGCGCTTCGGTGCTTACGACCCCTTAGGTCGCTGCGCTCCGATGCTCGAATGGCACGCCTCTCGGCTCCACCTGAACGAAATCTCGAACGGCCCTTCATGTGCAATATTTCCGAATCCGGGTAGATCCTCTGGACGCTGCCCGATCCAGCTTATAAGTGATCCCTTCACGGATTTTTCCGGCCGGAGTCTCGCCCGGCCCCCAGCAGTTTCGGAGAGTCATTCCATGGCAGGCAGCGTCAACAAGGTCATTCTGGTCGGCAATCTGGGTGCGGATCCGGAGGTGCGCAGTTTCCAGAATGGCGGCAAGGTCTGCAATCTGCGCATCGCCACGTCCGAAAGCTGGAAGGACCGCATGACCGGCGAGCGCAAGGACCGCACCGAATGGCACAGCGTCGCCATCTTCTCCGAAGGGCTGGCCGGCGTCGCCGAGCGCTATCTGCGCAAGGGCAGCAAGGTCTATGTCGAAGGCCAGCTGCGCACCCGCAAGTGGCAGGACAATAACGGCAACGACCGCTACACCACCGAAGTCGTGCTGCAAGGCCCCGGCGCGGTGCTGACCATGCTCGACGGCGCGCCCGGCGGCGGTCAGGGCGGTGGCGGCGGTTCCGGCGGCGGCTGGAGCGGCGGCGGCAGCGGCGGCGGCCGTTCGGGCGGCGACGACTGGGGCCGCTCGACCGGCGCCTTCGACGATGATTTCGGCGGCGGCGGGCGTTCCTCCTCCTCTTCCGGCGGCGTGCGTGATCGCGGCGCGCCCGCGCCCAATTTCGACAATGATCTCGACGACGAGGTTCCGTTCTGACCGCAGCGGCTTCCGCGATGACCGATACTCAGGCGAAGCTCGTCATCCGCGAGGCGAAACCCGCTGATGCGCGCGCGATCGCGGCGCTGTCGACCAAGGTCTACGGCAAGGCGACCGCCTTTTCCGGCGCGCAGATCCGCGGGCAGATCAACAATTTCCCCGAAGGCCAGTTCGTCGCCGAATATGAGGGCGTGATCGTCGGCCATTGCGCGACGCAGATCGTCGGCGCCGACCTCGCCTTCGCAGCCCATAGCTGGGAAGAGATCACCGGCGGCGGCTTCGCGACCCGGCACGATCCGGACGGCGACATACTCTACGGCATGGAAGTGTGCGTGGACCCGGATTATCGCCGCCTGCGCATCGGCCAGCGCTTCTACCGGCGGCGGCAGGAGCTGTGCCAGTATTTCGAGCTGAAGGGCATCGTCTTCGGCGGGCGCATGCCCGGTTACAAGCGGCGCCAGAAGCAGTTCCCCAACCCGGAGGATTATCTCGCCGCGGTGCTGGACAAGCAGGTGCGCGATCCCGTCATCAACTTCCAGTTGATGCAGGGCTTCGAGGCGCGCGGCGTGCTGCGCGGCTACGACCCGACCGACCGGGACAGCGGCGGCCTCGCCGTGCTGATGTTCTGGCCCAATCCGCTCGCGCCCGAACAGGTGCCGGGCCGCAAGGCGCGCGGGCAGAAGCGCCTGCCCTCCTCGGTGCGCGTCGCGACCGTGCAGTTCCAGATGCGGCGCATCGCCAGGATCGACGAGTTCGAGGAACAGGTCGAATATTTCGTCGACGTCGCCGCCGATTATTCGGCCGATTTCGTCACCTTCCCGGAATTGTTCACGCTGGAGCTGCTCTCGATCGGGGAGGAGAAGCTGGCCCCCGATCAGGCGATCGAGCGCGTTGCCGACTATACCGACCGCTTCTGCGCCTTCATGGAGAAGCTGGCCGTCAGCTACAACATCAACATCATCGGCGGCTCCCACCCGACGCGGATGGACAATGGCGACATCCGCAACATCAGCTATATCTTCCTGCGCGATGGCGGCGTCTACACGCAGGAAAAGCTGCACCCGACCCCGTCGGAGCGGCGCTGGTGGAACATCAAGGGCGGCTATGGCGCCAATGTGATCCCGACCGATTGCGGCCCGATCGGCGTGATGATCTGTTACGACTCGGAATTTCCGGAAATGGCGCGGCATCTCGTCAATCAGGGCGCGATGATGCTGTTCGTGCCCTTCTGCACCGACGAGCGGCGCGGCTATCTGCGCGTGCGCTATTGCTGCCAGGCGCGGGCGGTCGAGAATCAATGCTATGTGATCACCTCAGGCGTGGTGGGCAATATTCCGAACGTCGAGAATATGGACATCCATTATGCCGAAAGCGCGATCCTGACGCCCAGCGACTTCCCCTTCGCGCGCGACGGCGTGGCGGCGGACACCGCGCCCAACACCGAGACGATCGCGATCGCCGACCTGTCGCTCGACGACCTGCTCACCAGCCGCCAGTCCGGCGCGGTGCAGAACCTGCGCGACCGGCGGTTCGACCTCTACCGGGTGCAGTGGCGCAAGGGGTGAGGCCGGAGGCGGCCAATTCCTGACCTAAGTAACCCGTTCGGGCTGAGCCTGTCGAAGCCCTGTCCTTCTTAAAAGGGGGAAGAACAGCCCTTCGACGCGCTCAGCCCGAACGGGGTGGTGCTACCCTAAACCTTTTCGTTTCCCGTCATGCCAGCGCAGGCTGGCATCTCAGGAGGCGGCGCGCGATACGGCCTGAGGCCCCAGCCTGCGCTGGGGCGACGATAAGGGAAAGTCCGTCACCCCACCAATTTCCGCGCGAATTCGCGGATATGCGGGCCGATGTCCTCACGTTCCAGCGCCAGCGCCAGATTGGCCTCGATATAGCCCGCTTTCGATCCGCAGTCGAAGCGCTGGCCCTCGAAGGTCACGCCGTGGAACGGCTGCCTGCCGATCAGCGCCGCCATCGCGTCGGTAAGCTGGATCTCGCCGCCCGCGCCCTTTTCCTGCGTTTCGAGGATCGTCATCACCTCCGGCTGGAGGATATAGCGCCCGGCGACGATGAGGTTCGACGGGGCCGTCCCCGGCGCGGGCTTTTCGACCAGCCCCTTCACCTCGGTCAGCCGCCCGTCGCGCTCGCCCGGATCGAGGATGCCGTAGCTCGACGTCTGCTCCATCGGCACCTCCAGCGCGCAGATGAGGTTGCCGCCGGTCTGCTCATAGGCGTCGACCATCTGCTTGAGGCAGCCGGAGCCGGGCTTTCCGTGCATGAACTCGTCGGGCAGGATGATGGCGAAGGGCTCGTCGCCGACGATGTCGCGCGCGCACCAGATCGCATGGCCCAGGCCCAGCGGCTCCTGCTGGCGCAGGAACACCGCATTGCCGGGGGCGAGGCGCGTGCCTTCCAGCGCGGACAGGTCCTTGCCGCGTTCCTTCTGCGTCGCCTCCAGCTCGAAGGCCATGTCGAAGTAATCCTCGATCGCGCCCTTGCCGCGCCCGTTGACGAAGATCATCTGCTCGATCCCGGCTTCCAGCGCCTCGTCGACCGCATATTGGATCAGCGGCCGGTCGATCACCGGCAATAATTCCTTCGCCACCGCCTTGGTCGCGGGAAGGAAGCGGGTGCCCAGCCCCGCCACCGGGAAAACGGCCTTGCGAATCTTCCTGTCTGCCATGAAACCCCCTGTATTCGGGAAAACTGTTGATCGGGAAAAAGCTGTTCATCCGAAAGGGCGCGAGCCGGCGCATGGCCGGGCCCGGCATCCGGCCGGACCGGATGCCGCCGCGCCCCTTCGCTTGTCCTTCAGAAATCGACGGCGATGCCCTTGCGCTCCCAATCGCCATAGCGGGTCGGGCTGAGTTCCTCGGTCACCTTCGGCTCGGTATCGAGCGGGTCCGGTTGCGGCACGGGCGGACTTTTGGAAAGATAGTCCGGCGCGCGAACATGATCGGGGCGTTTGCCCATGAAGATATCTCCGAAAGTCTTATTGCAACTGCGAAAGTATAACCGGGTCAAGACGGCGCACAAGCGCCTTCCTTCGTCCCATTACCGTACAGGGGTTTACCCGTGCAGCAAAAACGTTAAAGCCCTGTTTCCCATGGCAAAGCCCCCTTCCCACCAGAATCGGACCAGACGAGCCGGATCCCGCCGGAGCGGCGGCGCGCCCGCCGTCCCCGGCCTCGACGCGCGCCGGGCGGCGCTGCGCCTGCTCGACGCCGTGATGCGGCGCGGCGAACCGCTGGAAACCGCGCTCCATGCCGCGACTCAGGGGCTGGCCGACCGCGCCGACAAGGCGCTCGCCCATGCGATCGCCGCCGATGTGCTGCGCTGGACCGCCGATCTCGACGCGCTGATCGACGGCGCGACGCCGCAGCCGCTGCCGGAGGATGCGAAGGCGCGCATGGTGCTGCGCCTCACGCTGGTGCAGGCGCTGCGGCTCGACACGCCGCCCCATGCGGTGGTCGCCACCGCGCTGCCGCTGGTCGACGGCGGGCCGCGCCGCCTCGTTCATGGCGTGCTCGGCGCCCTGCTGCGCAGCGAGGCGCGCCTGCCCGACGTGCCGACGGTGCCGGAGGCGGTGGCGCAGCGCTGGCGTGCCCAATGGGGCGAGCCGGTGGTGGAGGCCTCGGCTCAAGCGCTCGCCCGCCGCGCGCCGATCGACGTGACGCTCGCCGACCCCGCCGAAACCGCGCATTTCGACGATGTGCTGGCGGGCGACACGCTGATGTCCGGCCATGTCCGCATCGGCCATCAGGTGTCGGTGCCGGGCCTGCCGGGCTATGCCGAAGGACGCTGGTGGGTGCAGGATCTCGCCGCTTCCCTGCCCGCGCGGCTGGCGGGCGAGGGACGGGGCCGCACCGCGCTCGATCTGTGCGCGGCGCCGGGCGGCAAGACGATGCAGCTCGCCGCGCAAGGCTGGGCGGTGACGGCGCTGGACAAAAGCGCGAAGCGGCTGGAGCGCATGGGCGAGAATCTCGCCCGCAGCGGTTTTGCCGCGAGCGTGGTTCAGGGCGACGCGCTGACATGGGCGCCCGAAGCTCCCGCCGATCTCGTGCTGCTCGACGCGCCGTGCAGCGCGACCGGCATCTTCCGCCGCCACCCGGACGTGATGCATCGCGTCGGCGACCGCCAGATCGCGGAGATGTCCGGAATACAGGCGCAGTTGCTCGACCGCGCGGCCGACTGGGTGAAGCCGGGCGGGCTGCTGGTCTACGCCACCTGTTCGCTGGAGCGCGCCGAGGGGGAGGACCAGATCGCCCGCTTCCTGGCGAGCCATGCCGGTTTCGCGCTCTCCCCGCCGCAGGCCGGGGAGCTGCCCGAAGGGGTTGCCGCCGACGCTATGGGCCATGTGCGCACCCTGCCCACGATGCTGGCCGACAGGGGCGGGCTGGACGGCTTTTTCATCGCCCGGCTGGTGCGCCAGCAAGGCTGATGCGGGGCTGACCGCATCCCTGTGGAAAGAGATCGCAAATAACGCGCGGACGGGCGCCTGCGCTGTTGCGCCGCCCGGCGCTCCTCGCTAAGGCCATGGGTTCATGAGCCGCCCTGTCCTTATCTCTCCTTCCATCCTCTCCGCCGATTTCGCTCGTCTGGGCGAGGAGGTCCGCGCGATCGACGAGGCGGGCTGCGACTGGGTGCATGTGGACGTGATGGACGGCCATTATGTGCCCAACATCACCATCGGCCCGATGGTCGTGAAGGCGCTGCGCCCGCATACGCAGAAGTTGATGGACGTGCATCTGATGATCACCCCGGTCGACCCGATGCTCGACGCCTTCGCCGAGGCGGGCAGCGACCTCATCACCGTGCATCAGGAGGCCGGGCCGCACCTGCACCGCACGCTGCAACGCATCCGCGCGCTGGGAAAGAAGGCGGGCGTCTCGCTCAACCCCTCGACCCATGAAGACACGCTCGACTATGTGCTGGAGGATATCGACCTCGTGCTGGTGATGAGCGTCAACCCCGGCTTCGGCGGGCAGAGCTTCATCGACAGCCAGCTGCGCAAGATCGAGGCGATCCGCGCCAAGATCGAGCGGCTGGGCAAGCCCATCCATCTGGAGGTCGACGGCGGCGTCGATGCCGCCACCGCCCCGCGCGTGATCGCGGCGGGGGCCGATGTGCTGGTCGCGGGCACCGCGACCTTCCGCGGCGGGCCGGCCGCCTATGCCGACAATATCCGAGGGCTGCGCGGCGCATGAACAGCCTGTCCCCCCGGCCTGATGCGCCCGCGCAGGACGAAGCGGACAGCATCGAAGACGGCAAGCGCCTCATCCGCCTGTCGACCGACAAGGGAAGCTCGCTGGCGGAGCGGATTTCCAGCCATTTCTATCGCCTGACCTGGCGCACGCCGCTGCACAATATGCGGCTGAAGGGCAAATATCCGCTGAAGCTGCTGGCGGTGCCGCGCGACATGATCGCCGGCAACGCGCGCGCCGGAAAGGCGATCCGCGCCGGGCATTTCCTGCTGCGCGGGCACAAGCTGCCGATCGCCGGGCTCGATCTCACAGCGCCGCCCCTGTCGCCCGCCTGGGCCGAATATCTGCACGGCTTCCGCTGGCTGCGCGATCTCAACGAAGTGGGCAGCCGCGAGCAGGTGACGCCGTCGGCTGAAAGCATCATGCGAAGCTGGCTCGCCGCCCATGCCGAAAAGCCGAGCGAACCGGCATGGAGCGCCGAATATGCCGGGTGGCGTCTGCTGTTCTGGGCCGCCTATGCGCCGCTGATCCTGTCGAGCGGCGATCTGGTCTACCGCTCGCTGGTGTTGAACTGCTTCGCCCGCACCGCGCGGCATCTCGACCGGGGCGCGGACAAGGCGCCGGTCGGCCTGCCCCGCCTCGTCGCCTGGTGCGGCGTGGTGACGGCGGGGCTGCTGCTGCCGGGCGGGGCGCCGCGCCGGGCCTATGGCGAAACCGGCCTCAAGCGCGCGATCGAGCATGCCTTCTACAGCGACGGCGGCACGATCAGCCGCTCGCCGCTCGCCCAGCTGCGCGGCATAGAGGCGCTGACGATGGTGCGCGCCGCCTATGACGCGGTGCGTGTCGAGGTGCCCGCCTTCCTCACCGAAACGTTGAACCGCACCGTTGCCGCGCTGCTCGGCCTTACCCATGGCGACGGCGGGCTCGGCAGCTGGCAGGGCGGGGGCGCGATCGACGCGGCGCAGGTCGAGACGCTGCTCGCGGCGACCGGCGTGCGCACCCGTCCGCTGCGGCAGGCGCGCGACTGGGGCTATCAGCGCATCAGCGCCGGATCGACGCAGGTGCTGGTGGACGCCGCTCCGCCGCCGGTCGCCCAGCTGGCGGAGGCCGGATGCGCCTCGACCGGCGCGATCGAGATCAGCGACGGGGCCGACCGGCTGATCGTCAATTGCGGCGGCGCGGCCTTTGCCGGGCCGATGATCCCGGCCGATTTCGCGCGCGGCCTGCGCACCACCGCCGCGCACAGCACGCTGACGCTCGACGACAGCAACTCCACCGCGATCCTGCCCGACGGCACGCTGGGCCGCGGCGTTACCGAGGTGGAGCTGCACCGGCAGGAGCTGGAAAACGGCAGCCGCCTGGAACTGAGCCATGACGGCTATGTCCGCCGCTTCGGCTATGTGCACCGCCGCCTGCTGCAAATCAGCAATGACGGCCGCGACATACGGGGCGAGGACATGCTGCTGCCCGCCCAGCGGCGCAAGCGGCCGGTCGCCGCGCCCTATGTGCTGCGCTTCCACCTCGCGCCGCATATCGACGCCTCGCTGACGGCGGACGGGCAGGGCGCGCTGCTGCGCATCGACATGGGCGCGCTGTGGCAGTTCCGCTGCGGCGCGGGCACGCTCGGCATAGAGGACAGCGTCTGGATCGACGGCGACGGCCGCCCGCACGGGACGAAGCAGCTGGTCGTCAGCGCCACAGCCGAGCCGGGCGGCAGCTCGCTCGGCTGGCTGCTGAAACGGGTGGGATAAGCGCAACCAGGAACAGGGGTGATCTCGTGCGGCATTGCCGCCGCAGGGGCCATTATAACAGAAGGAAAGCAGGAACATCATGACGGACGTGAAGATCGGCCGGGCGCTTTTGTCGGTGTCCGACAAGACGGGGCTTGTCGAACTGGGGCAGGCGCTGGCGCGGCACGGGGTGGCGCTGGTGTCGACCGGCGGCACGGCGAAGGCGCTGCGCGACGCGGGGCTGGACGTGGCGGACATTTCCGACCTCACCGGCTTTCCCGAAATGATGGACGGCCGCGTCAAGACGCTGCACCCGAAGGTGCATGGCGGCCTGCTTGCGGTGCGCGGCAATGCCGAGCATGTCGGCTCCATGCGGGAGCATGAAATCGAGCCGATCGATCTGGTCGTCGTCAACCTCTATCCGTTCGCGCAGACCGTGGCCAAGGGCGCGGACCGCGACGAGATCATCGAGAATATCGATATCGGCGGCCCCTCGATGGTGCGCAGCGCGGCGAAGAACCACGAGAGCGTCACGATCGTCACCGACCCGGCCGACTATACGCGGCTGATCGAGGAGATGGACGCGAAGGGCGGCGCGACCAGCTACGACTTCCGCCGCCTGTGCGCGGCCAAGGCCTATGCGGCGACGGCGGCCTATGACGGCATGATCGCGGCCTGGTTCGCCAAGGTCGACCAAGGCGTCGATTATCCCGAAAGCCGTTCGATGCCGACGAAGCTCGTCTCGATGCTGCGTTATGGCGAGAATCCGCACCAGCGCGCGGCGCTCTATGTGCCGCAGGTTCCCGCCGTGCAGGGCATCGGGCAGGCGGTGCAGGTGCAGGGCAAGGAGCTGTCGTACAACAATTACAACGACGCCGACGCGGCGCTGGAGCTGGTATCCGAATTCCGCGACGGCCCGCCGACCGTGGTGATCGTCAAGCACGCCAATCCCTGCGGCGTCGCCACCGGCGAAACGCTGGCCGAGGCGTACAGGAACGCGCTGGAATGCGACAGCGTGTCGGCCTTCGGCGGCATCATCGCGGTCAATCGCCCGCTCGACGGCCCCACCGCCGAGGCGATCACCGAAATCTTCACCGAGGTCGTCGTCGCGCCGGGCGCCGATGAAGCGGCGAAGGCGGCGTTCGCGAAGAAGAAGAACCTGCGTCTGCTGCTGACCAACGGCCTGCCCGATCCGGCGCGCGCCGGCCAGACGACCAAGATCATCGCGGGCGGCGCGCTGGTGCAGGATCGCGATAACGGCGTGGTGACGCGCGACATGCTGAAGGTCGTGACGAAGCGGGCGCCGACCGAGCAGGAACTGAAGGACTGCCTGTTCGCCTGGACCGTCGCCAAGCATGTGAAGTCGAACGCCATCGTCTATGCGAAGGACGGCGTGACGGCGGGCATCGGCGCGGGCCAGATGAACCGCCGCGACAGCTCCCGCATCGCCGCCGCCAAGGCGAAGGAAGCCGCCGAGACCTATGGCTGGGCAGCATCCCGCACTGTGGGCAGCTCGGTCGCGTCGGACGCCTTCTTCCCCTTCGCCGACGGCCTGCTGGCGGCGGTCGAGGCGGGCGCGACGGCGGTGATCCAGCCGGGCGGCTCGATGCGCGACGAGGAGGTGATCAAGGCCGCCGACGACGCGGGCCTCGCCATGGTCTTCACCGGCATGCGCCATTTCCGCCATTGAGCGGCGGATAGCGGAGAATATGGAGCGGATAGCGGAGAATATGGAAAAGCCCCGGTTCGCGCCGGGGCTTTTTTGTTGGCGGCGCTATGACCGGGACCGCTGCATGGCAGGTTGCGGCCAGAAGCGGACGTAGAAGATTGGTTTCACGCGGAGGCGCGGAGACGCGGAGAGATAGTAGCGCGAAGCGCTTTCCCTCGTCATTCACCCCGGCAACCGACACAAGGAGAATGAAATGGGGCCTGCGGCCCGGAACGTCCTTCTCCGCGCCTCCGCGTCTCCGCGTGAACTTTCTACTCCAGCACGATATGTCCGCTAACCACCCGCATCCGCCATTCCGCAGCGAGGTTCACATGGGACCTGTATCGGAAACCGGCCCGCTCACGCCCCGCCAAATGCAGCCCGCATTGCCGCTTCGGCCTGTTCGTGGAGCGCCCAGAAATCGGGCACCGCGTCGCCCCGCAGCCTGCGTTCGAGCACCGCGAGATGGGAGTGCCAACCGCCGCCGAAATTGATCGCGTCGTCACGCCCGCGAAGGCCTCTGTGGGTGAGCACGAGCCGGGTCTTGCCGTCTTCTTCATGCAGCTCGAAGGTCACCTCGCCTGCCTCGCCTCCCTCCCAGGTGAAGGACAGGAGATGGGGCGGCTCGATGCGGGTGATGCGTTCCTCCCAGCTGTGGCCGATATAGGGGCGGTAGCGTTCGGGCGTCGCCACCTCGCCATCGGAAAGCCGGTCATGGTCCATGGTCAGCCCGATCCCGCCGCCAACCTTGGGATCGGTCGGCCCGCCCATGAACCAGCGCGCCCGCAATTCGGGATCGATGAGATAGCGCCATGTCTTCTCGACAGGCGCGTCGAGCAGCCGTTCGAAGCGCAGGGTGTCGGTGGAAATCTTGTCCGCGTCCGTCATGTTCGATCCTCCTTCAGCGCCGATTCCAGAGCGTCGAGGCGGGTGGTCCAGAACCGTTCCCACTGGGCCAGCCATTCGCTGGCATCCTTCAGCCGGTCGGCCCTGATGCGGCAGAGCTGGCGCCGTCCCACCTTCCGCCGTTCGATCAGGCCCGCGCGCGCCAATACCCCCACATGCTTGGCGGCACCGGCCAGACTCATCCGATAGGGGGCGGCAAGCTCGCTGACCGCCTTCTCGCCTTCCGCCAGCGCCGCCAGCATCCCGCGCCGCGTCGGATCCGCGAGCGCGGTAAAGGTGGCGTCGAGTCGATTATCAACCATATGGTTTACTATCCTCTTGATGGAGGAAAAGTCAACCGATCGGTTTAATGACTGTCGGAAAACGGGTTTGCCGGCGGCGAGAACGGTGGAGAGAGTCCGCGGCCGCCCTCAGCTCATTCTCTTCATCACCGCTGTATGCAGGGCCAGCAGCCAGGCAATGCAGAGCAAGCTGTGGGCGGGCCAGAGATATTCATACCATGGCTGGCCGAAATAGTTGCCCATAAGCTCGCCCGCCGCCAGAAACGCGGCCGCGCCGCCGAATATCAACAGCGAAAGGGCGCTGGCAAAGGGAAGGTCGTTCCGCCATATCTTCGGCCGGGCGGCGGGGTTGGACCGTCGCAGGCAAAGCCAGGTAACGCCCAGCACAAGAGGCGAGAGCAGAAATGCCAGAATGACGCTGCTGAAGATAGGCAGGCCGATGCTGTCCGCATTCACGGGCAGGACACCCGCCTTTTTGAGTTCGGGCCAATAGAGGGCGTTCGCCGCCGGAAAGCCGGCCAACATCATCGCCGCCAGTATCCAGACCGGACGCGCGCCTTTGGACATGCGTGCACCTCCTTGCAGGCATAAGAAAAGCGGACGATCCCACCGGACCACCCGCTTTCCCGTTTTTCTTCGATCCCGAACCTGTCAGACGCGCATCGGCATCAGCACGTAGAGCGCGGGGGAGGTATCGCTTTCGCGGATCAGCGTCGGGGCGGCCTGGTCGGCGAGGTGCAGATCCACCGTATCGCCCTCGATCTGCTGGAGGATGTCGAGCAGATAGCGCGCGTTGAAGCCGATTTCGAAGCCTTCGCCGTCATAGTCGCCGGGCACTTCCTCGGCCGCGGTGCCGTTTTCCGGGCTGGTGACGGACAGGGTGATCTTGTCGCGGTCCAGCGCCATCTTGACCGCGCGGGTCTTTTCGGTGGCGATGGTCGCGACGCGGTCCACGCCTTCCTCGAAGCTGCGCGGGTCGATCTTCAGCAGCTTGTCGTTGCCGGTCGGGATGACGCGGCTGTAATCCGGGAAGGTGCCGTCGATCAGCTTGCTGGTCAGGATCGCATTGCCGATGCCGAAGCGGATCTTGCTGGCGGAAAGGGCGATGTCCACGCTGCCTTCCACCTCGTCGAGCAGCTTGCGCAGTTCCGCGATGCATTTGCGCGGCACGATGATGTCGGGCATGCCCTCCGCGCCGTCGGGGCGCGCCACGGTGACGCGGGCGAGGCGGTGGCCGTCCGTCGCCGCCGCCTTCAGCACAGGCTGCGGGTCGTCCGACACATGGAAGAAGATGCCGTTGAGATAATAGCGCGTCTCTTCGGTCGAGATGGCGAAGCGGGTCTTGTCGATGATCTGCTTCAGCGTTTCGGCGGGCAGCTCGAACCGGGTCGGCAGCTCGCCTTCGGCGATGATCGGGAAATCGTCGCGCGGCAGCGTCGAGAGGTTGAAGCGCGCGCGCCCGGCCTGGATCAGCATCTTGCCCTCGGCCGCGTGCAGCAGCACCTGGCTGCCTTCGGGCAGCTTGCGCGCGATGTCGAACAGCGTGTGCGCGGAAATCGTCGTCGATCCGGGGGTTTCGACCTGCGCCTGCACCTGCTCCACGACCTGAAGGTCGAGGTCCGTCGCCATCAGGCGGATGGTGCCGTCGGCCGCCGCCTCGATCAGCACGTTGGACAGGATCGGGATGGTGTTGCGCCTTTCGACCACCGACTGGACATGGCCCAGACTCTTGAGCAGCGTCGCACGTTCGATGGTAGCCTTCATTCCCCGTTCCGTTCCCACTCTTAAAAACTTCAAAAACTGCAACCCCGGATGGGGCCAGCGCGGTCGGATAGCGATTCCCGCCCCCGACGAGCGCGGGCGGAGCACCTTCATTACCGACAAATCCCCTCACCGCAAGGGGGCGGTCTTTTAACAGCCGCCATCGTTAATTTTCTCTTACGCATGCTTGCAAAAGAAGAGCGTCTGCGCTTTGCCTGACGGGGATGAGATATTGGCTGATGCTGTTGATCGCGACGATGGCGCCGGTGGGGTCGGCGCGGGCGGCCGATTCGCTCGGCGTGTTCGACGGCTGGGCGGCGTTTCGCGATGCGCGGGCCGGGCGCTGCTATGCGATCGCGGAGCCGGAACGCGGCACGGCGGGCGGGCAGGCGCGGGCCTATGCCTCGGTCGGCACCTGGCCGGAACGGGGCGCGCGCAGCCAGCTCTTCGTGCGGTTGAGCCGCCCGCAGGCGGACAAAAGCCGCGTCTATCTCTCGATCGGGGAACGGCGGTTCGCGCTGGTCGCCGGGCCGGGCCGGGCCTGGGCGCAGGATGCGCGGATGGACGCGGCGATCGTCTCCGCCATGCGGTCGGCCGAGACGATGAGCATCGAGGGCACCGGCGGCAACGGCCGCCCTTTCTACGACCTCTATGTGCTGAAGGGCGCGGCGACGGCGATCGATGCCGCCGCGCTCGCCTGCCCCGCGCGCTAGGGCCGGCGGGCGGTCAGAACCGCTCGATCAGCCGCGCGACCGAATGATGGCCGAGATTGTCGGTGGCTTCCGCCTCCTCGACCGCTTCGTCCACTTCCTTTTCCAGCGCGAGGCGGATTTCCTCCAGCTCCTGCTCGGTCATATGCTCGATGCCGATGAAGCGGTTGCGCGCGCTGTCCACCGCGCGGATCAGCTCGTCCAGCTTCGCCTGTATCGCGGCGGCATCGCGGTTCTGGCTGTTCTGGATCACGAACACCATCAGGAAGGTAATGATCGTGGTCGACGTGTTGACGATCAGCTGCCAGGTGTCGGAAAAGCCGAACAGCGGCCCTGACACCGCCCAGAGCAGGATGCTGACGAGCGCGATCACGAACGCCCAGGGCTGGCCCACCGCGGCGGAGACTCCGGTGGCGATGCGGGTGAAGAAACGGTCCATGCGATCAAGCTCCGGCTGACAAGGAAAACCGCCGAAAGGACTGGCGATTTTTCCCTTTTGATACTATATGCCGCGCACATGCAAATCCCCGGACATATCGACCCCGTGCCCGTGCCGCGCGCGATCACCCCGCGCGAGGATGGCCGCGCAGACCTGATGGGCCTGTCGCGCGACCAGATCCGCGCCGAGCTGGAGGAAAAGGGGCTGGAGCCGAAGCAGGCGAAGCTGCGCGCCAAGCAGCTGTTCCACTGGCTCTACCATCGCGGCGAGACGGATTTCGAGAAGATGACCGACCTCGCCAAGCCGATGCGCGGCTGGATGGCGGAGCGCTTCGTCGTCGGCCGCCCGCAGGTGGTGGAGGCGCAGGTCAGCTCCGACGGCACGCGCAAATGGCTGCTCCGCTCCGACGACGGGCAGGATTATGAGATGGTGTTCATCCCCGATGCGGACCGGGGGACGCTGTGCGTCTCCTCGCAGGTCGGGTGCACGCTCAACTGCCGTTTCTGCCATACCGGCACGATGCGCCTCGTCCGCAACCTGACGCCGGGCGAGATCGTCGGGCAGGTGATGCTGGCGCGCGATGCGCTGGGCGAATGGCCCAAGGGCAATATGGCGGCCTCCGCCGATGAGGACGAGGCGGACGACGCGCCGCAATATTCGACCGATGGCCGCATGCTCACCAATATCGTCATGATGGGCATGGGCGAGCCGCTCTATAATTTCGACAATGTGCGCGATGCGCTGAAGGTGGTGATGGACGGCGACGGGCTGTCGCTGTCGAAGCGGCGCATTACCCTCTCGACCAGCGGCGTCATCCCGATGATGGAGCGCGCGGGCGAGGAGATCGGCGTCAACCTCGCGGTGTCGCTACACGCCGTCACCAAGGAGGTGCGCGACGAGATCGTCCCCATCAACAAGAAATATGGGATAGAGGATCTGCTGGCCGCCTGCGCCGCCTATCCCGGCGCGAACAATGCGCGGCGCATCACCTTCGAATATGTGATGCTGAAGGACAAGAACGACAGCGACGAGGATGCGCGCGAGCTGGTGCGGCTGATCCGCAAATATCGCCTGCCCGCCAAGGTGAACCTGATCCCGTTCAACCCGTGGCCGGGCGCGCCCTATGAATGCTCGACGCCGGAGCGGATCCGGCGCTTTTCCGACATCATCTTCGAGGCGGGCATCTCCGCCCCGGTGCGCACCCCGCGCGGGCGCGACATCGCGGCGGCCTGCGGGCAGCTCAAGACGCAGGCGCAGAAACTGAGCCGCGCGGAACTGGACCGGATGGTGGAGGAGAAGCAGGCGGCGCTGGGGTGATCTGGGGCGTCGTTCAATCGGCCATCCCGCTGGTCGGACCTGCCGTTACGGATTGTGAAGCGGTGCAGGCAATGACGGCGCCCAACTCTTCGATGAATGCGTCGAGCAGGGGGGAAGGGCGCAGCTTTTTCAACCGCCGCCATCCGATGCGGCGGCGCGGGCTTCCCTGAATGGGAATGACGGCGAGAGCGGATGAACGCGCGACATATTGTATGCCGGTGGTGAGAAGAAGCCGGTCGCTGTCAAGGGCGATGATTTCCTGAGCGGCCAGGCTGTTCGTGGTGATGATATTCGTGGGCCAGGGAAGCGCCGACGCAAGGAACATGGCTTCGACCAGCTGATGAAACTTGCTTCCCGCCGCAGGCATGATCCAGGCCGCTTCGACCAGTTCGCCAAGCGTTACCGACTCCCGTTTCGCCAGGGGATGGCCGGGCCTGACGCCGATGGACAGGCCCTCTTCGAATAACGTCGCTTCGACAAGATGCTGCGGCAGGGCCTGAAGGTCGGCAACGGGACCGACCAGCAAGTCGATCTCCCCCCGCTCCAGTGTCGGCAGCAAATCCGTGTCCAGCCCCTCCCGAATAATCAGCTCCGCATTTCTGATGCGAGAGCCGAGCCGGGAGCAAGCCAGCGGAACCAGCCCCATTGTCGTGCTGGGCGTGGCGCCGACGATCAGGCGGCCCGCGCCGCCCTGGGCCAATGCCTCAATATCCTCGGCGGCATCCTCTATCAGATGAACCATTGCGGCGGCGGTGCGCGTCAGGATTTCCCCCGCCGGCGTCAGAACGGCACCCCGTGGCCCTCGCTCGAACAAGGGTACGCGCGCGGCGCGCTCCAGAAGCGCAATGCTTTTCGAAATGGCCGGCTGACCGGTTTGCAGGGCGGCCGCCGCGCGGTTGAAGGATCCCTGCTCGGCAACCGCCAGCAAGGCCTTCAGATGTTTCAGTTCAAAGCTCGACATCGAGGATATTCCAATATGGAATAATATTAGATCAAAACTGCACTATGCGCGATAAGGCCATGCTGTCAAACGACGGCCTGTTGGATGAGAAAACACAGGCGCGATCGCGCGTGGGACGGATATCATGGCACAGGCACCCCGCTATCTCCGCAATTGCTGGTATGTTGCTGCTCATCTGGATGAGCTTGAAAACAAGGATTTGCTGGCGCGCACCCTGTTGGAAGAGCCGGTCGTGCTGCTGAAGACGGAAACGGGCCGCTGGCATGCACTGGCGGACCGCTGCCCCCATCGCTTCGCGCCCTTGAGCATGGACTCGTGCGACAAGGGAATCGTCGTTTGCGCCTATCATGGGCTGGCGTTCGACGGGGCGGGCAACTGCGTCCATAACCCGCATGGCCCTGTTACGGGTTCCCTTGCCGTCAAATCCTATCCGCTGGCATTGAGGGGGCCGCTCGTCTGGATATGGATGGGCGATCCCGCGCTTGCGGAAACCACGCCCGCACCCAGCTATGAATGGCTCGAAAATGGCAGTCATCATATCGGTCTTGGCTACCTGCACGGCCTCGCAAACTATCAGCTGATGGCCGATAATATTCTGGATCTGAGCCATATCGAATATCTCCATCCGATTCTGGGAACAGAGGCGGTGAGCAAGGCGAAGGTCGAGGTCGAGACCACGCCGGACAGCATCGTGACGACCCGTCATATGGTGGACGAGCTTCTGTCCGAGCCGCTTGCGCGGACCTATCGGGCTGAGGGAGCGAGGGTGGATCGGGAATTGAGGGTGGAATGGCGGGCGCCGTCGCTGATGGAACTCACGGTGACCATCTGTCCGCAGTCGCCGCCCGGCGCTCCCCCGCGCGGGTCGCGAACGCTTCACCTCTTTACCCCGGAGACATCCGGCTCCACCCATTATTTCTATGTCAGCGGAATGAGCAAGTCGGACACGTCCGAGCAGATCGCATCGGGTTTCCGGGCGGCATTGGAAAAGGCCTTCGTTCACGAAGACAAGCCGATGATCGATGCGCAGCAACGAAGGATCGGCCCGGAGTGCGATATCATGGATATGGGCCCGGCGATGCTTTCGATAGACAAGGCTCCGGTCCTGGCGCGGAGGCGGCTGCGGCAACGGATCGACAATGAACGGATATTTCGGGACGGCTGAAAATAAGCAGCCCGGTCACAGGGCCGGGCTGTTCTGATTTCTGCCGCTGCCGCGCTGCCCTCAAGCCGCCTGCCGCAGCTCCATCTCCATCCGGTCCCAGATCTCGACCAGCGCCGCGACCAGATCGCGCATCATCTCTTCATTGTGCGCCGGGCCGGGGGTGAAGCGCAGGCGTTCGGTGCCGCGCGGGACGGTGGGATAGTTGATCGGCTGCACATAGACGCCATATTCGGCCAGCAATATGTCGCTGATCTTCTTCGCCTTGGCGGGGTCGCCCACCAGCAGCGGCACGATATGCGTGACCGACGGCATCACCGGCAGGCCGGCCTCGCGCATCAGCTGCTTGAGCGTCGCGGCGGCGGCCTGCTGCGCGTCGCGCTCCTCGCTCGATTGCTTGAGGTGCCGCACCGCCGCCAGCACGCCCGCGACCAGCACCGGCGACAGCGAGGTGGTGAAGATGAAGCCCGGCGCATAGGAGCGGATGCAGTCGACGATCATCTTGTCGGCCGCGATATAGCCGCCCATCACGCCGAACGCCTTGCCCAGCGTGCCTTCGATGATCGTCACGCGATCGGCCACCGCGTCGCGATCGGTGATGCCGCCGCCGCGCGCGCCGTACATGCCGACCGCATGCACCTCGTCGCAATAGGTCAGCGCGTTATATTCGTCGGCAAGGTCGCAGATCTCCGCGATCGGCGCGACGTCGCCGTCCATCGAATAGACGCTTTCGAACGCGATCAGCTTGGGCGCGTCCGGGTCCGCCTCGGCCAGTAGCTCGCGCAGATGGGCGAGGTCGTTGTGGCGGAACACCTTCTTTTCGCAGCCCGAATTGCGGATGCCCGCGATCATGCTGGCATGGTTCAGCTCGTCGGAGAAGATGATGCAGCCGGGCAGCAGGCGGGCGAGGGTGGACAGCGTCGCCTCGTTCGACACATAGCCGGAGGTGAAGAGCAGCGCGGATTCCTTGCCGTGCAGGTCCGCCAGCTCCCATTCCAGATCGACATGATAATGGGTGTTGCCGCCGATATTGCGCGTGCCGCCGGAACCCGCGCCGACATCGTGCAGCGCCTCTTCCATCGCCGCGATCACCTTGGGATGCTGGCCCATGGCGAGATAGTCGTTGGAGCACCAGACGGTGATCGGCTTCGGCCCGTTATGGCCGTGAAAGCAGCGCGCGTTCGGAAAGGCGCCCTTGTTGCGCAAAATATCGATGAAGACGCGATAGCGCCCTTCGCTGTGCAGGCGTTCGATGGCCTGGCTGAAAACATGTTTGTAATTCACTGTGCCGCCAAGCCTCACTTGCCGCAACCGCCTCTCAAGCCGCCCATGTAATGCGAACCGCCGCTTTTTTCCAGCGATAACGGCTCGCAACTAGGCCCCTTGCCTGAGGCAAAATGTCATAGGAAGGTTTACAGAAGCTCAATCTGCGGCAGGCCCCGGCGTTCGAGTTCGGGGCGCAGCGGCTCTATGTCGGGATCCATCCGGGTGAAGACGGCGATGCCCGGCGCGGGTTTTTCGGGCCACGGGGAGGGTCCGTTCAGATAGTCGATCCGCCGCGCGATCCCGTCGCCGCCATGCAGGAAGAGCAGCGGCGCGGCGCCGACCTCCCGCGCGGCGGCCTCCAGTTCGTCCTGCACCAGCGGGAAATGGGTGCAGGCCAGCACCACCCGGTCCATCCGGTCGCCGCCCGGCTGCTCGACAAGGCCGCGCAGCGCGGTGCGGGCGATTTCCGGGTCGAGCGGCTCGCCGCGCAGCTTCGCCTCGGCCAGCGCGACCAGCGCCGCGCTGCCGTGGCGCAGCACCAGGCAATCGGCGCCATGCTCGGCCGCGAGGCGATCGACATAGGGCTGGCGCACCGTCGCCTCGGTGCCGAGCACGCCGATGACGCGGCTGCGCGAGGAAATGGCGGCGGGCTTGATCGCCGGGACGGTGCCCACCACCGGAATGTCGAGCGCCGCGCGCACGGAGCCGAGCGCGATGGTCGAGGCGGTGTTGCACGCGATCACCGCGATGCGCGGGCGATAGCGCTCCACCAGCCGGCCGAGCAACGCGGGCACGCGCGCGGTGATCTCCGCCTCGCTCTTCGTGCCATAGGGAAAGCCCGCCCGGTCCGCCGCATAGACGACCGGCATGCGCGGCAGCAGCTTCAGCGCGGGTTCGAGGATCGAGAGGCCGCCCACGCCGGAATCGAAGAACAGGACGGGGGCTTGCGGTTCGGTCATGCGCGCCTGTGTCAAACGGGACGCCGCGCAAGTCAAGCGGGCGGCGTTCGCCTGATGGCTTGCAGTTTTGCGCCGCGCCTGTACCTTTCGCCGCGACGAAGGGGATCGGCCGAGCGCATCCGCCCTGTTTCCGGCGGGCGCCTTGCCCTGCCCGCCAGCGTCGAGAATCAAGGAGTTACGCGTCGATGGCACTGCTCGATCATTTTCTGTCGCGGCTGATAAGGAAGGGCACGCTGACCGTCGTGGACGTGAACGGAACGTCCCGCCGCTTCGGCACGGCCACCCCCGGCTTTCCCGACGTGACGCTGCGCCTCAACGATCCGAAGGCGGGGCGCGACATCGTGCTGCACCCCCGGCTGGGCTTTGCCGAAGCCTATATGGACGGGCGCGTGAGCATAGACGATGACGACATCATGGGCCTCGTCATGCTGGCGCGCGGCAATGCGCGCTGGGAAAGCGGCAAGAGCCTGGAGCGCACCGGCCCGGTGCGCAAGGCCGCGAAGGCGGCGCTGCGGCGGGCGAAGCAGGCGAATTTCCGCGCCGCGTCGAAACGGAACGTCGCCCATCATTACGATCTTTCGGGCGCGCTCTACGACCTGTTCCTCGACCGGGACAAGCAATATAGCTGCGCCTATTGGGCCGGAGAGCTGGACGATCTGCCGGAAAATCTGAGCGCGGGCCTCGACAGGGCGCAGCTCGACAAGAAGGCGCATATCGCCGCCAAGCTGGCATTGAAGCCGGGCATGAAGGTGCTGGACATCGGCTGCGGCTGGGGCGGCATGGCGCTCTACCTGCATGCGAAATGCGGGGTCGACGTCGTGGGCATCACCCTGTCGGAGGAGCAGCTCGCCGTCGCGCGCCGGCGGGCGGAGGAAGCGGGCGTCGCCGACCATGTGAAGTTCGAGCTGATCGACTATCGCGACATGCAGGGGGAGTTCGACCGCATCGTCTCGGTCGGCATGTTCGAGCATGTCGGCGTGCCCTATTATCGCGAATTCTTCCGCCGCTGCCACAATCTGCTCAAGCCCGACGGGGTGATGCTGCTGCACACGATCGGGCGCATGGGCGGGGCGGGCATGACCGATGCGTTCACGCGCAAATATATCTTCCCCGGCGGCTATATCCCGGCGCTGAGCGAGATATTGCAGGGCAGCGAGCCCAACCGGCTGATGGTCACCGACGTGGAGGCGCTGCGCCTGCATTACGGCTATACCACGCGCGCCTGGTATGAACGGGTGAGGGAGAAGCGGGCGGAGATAGAGGCGCTGTACGACGCGCGCTTCTTCCGCATGTGGAGCCTCTATCTGGCGGGCGCGGCGGCGGCGTTCGAGCATGGCGGCATGCTGGTCTACCAGCTGCAATATGCGCGCGACCGCCACAGCCTGCCGATCACCCGCGACTATATGCTGGAAGAGGAGGAACGGCTGCGCGCCTTGGGGTGAGGCGAGGGCGGACCTTCGGGGCACTCGCCATCCCTCTTGCGTCATGCCAGCGCAGGCTGGCATCTCAGGATATGGCGCGCAACCTGGCCTGGGACCCCAGCCTGCGCCGGGGTGACGGTTTAGGAAATGTTCGTATCCCCAAAAAACCGGCCCCGCCAGGAAAGGCGAGGCCGGCG
The DNA here is from genome assembly GCF_014196495.1 of Sphingobium jiangsuense. Taxonomy (GTDB): domain Bacteria; phylum Pseudomonadota; class Alphaproteobacteria; order Sphingomonadales; family Sphingomonadaceae; genus Sphingobium; species Sphingobium jiangsuense. The sequence goes on along the minus strand of NZ_JACIDT010000001.1, from coordinate 239,228 downwards.
TCCTTCATGCCATGGGTGCGACCCGAAGGGCGATCAGGAAGGATTGGCGGGCGCGGCATGGCCCTTGTGCGGGCCGTTCTGCTTCCACTGCTCGCGCATCTGCTTCATCGCGTCACGGCGTTCCTGCACGGTGACGGTGCCGTCCTTGTTGGCGTCCATCTTGTCGAAATGGGCAAGCGCCGCGCTGGTCGCCTCGGCCAGCGTGATCCGGCCGTCCTTGTTCGCGTCGGCCTTGGCGATGGACATGCCGCCGCCCTTCATCCCGCCGCCCATGCGGTGATGGCCGGGGCCGCCCCGCTTGCCGTCCGCGCGCCCGGCGCGACCCTGATGTGCGGCGTCGAATTCGGCGCGGCTGATCGCGCCGTTGCCGTCCTTGTCGAGTGCATTGAAGCGCTCGGCCCGCCATTTGGTGCGCGCGGCGTCACGCCGGGCGGTGATTTCCTCCTTGGTGACGGCGCCGTCCTTGTTGGCGTCGAACAGCGCGAAATATTCCTTCACCTTGGCTTCGGCCTCGGCGCGGGTGATGTCCTTGCCCGCAGGGGCGGCCGGACGGGGCGTTGCCTGGGACGCGGCAATGGCCGGCGCGGCCACCGCAAGGATCGCGGCTCCGGCGATCAACAGGGATTTCTTCATCGGTAGCTCCATCGATTGTTCGTGACGACTCGACAAATAGCCGCGACGCCCTGCACCGACGCTGAATGGAGGCGATGGGTTCCGTTCAGGAAACGGGGCTATTCGAAATTCGCGCGTTCAGAAAACTATAGCGCGCGTTAACCAAATATGTCAGTCGATATCCATGAGCCTGACCGCCGCCGTTCCGGGTCATTCCGAACCGTCGCCCCGCCTGCGCGGGCGACCCCGCCAGTTCGACATCGGGCAGGCGGTGGCGCGGGCGGAGGACCTGTTCCGCTCGCGCGGCTATGACCGGGTGACGCTCAACGACCTCAACCGCGCGATCGGCATCAACCCGCCCAGCTTCTACGCCGCGTTCGGCAGCAAGTCGCTGCTCTTCAAGCGGATCGCCGACGCCTATCTGGCCGACTGGCTCGCCGCCATCCGCGCCGCCTTCGAAGAGGCGCCGTCGCTGCGCGAGGGTTTGCAGCGCGTCGTCGTCGATGCCGCGCGGCGCTTCGCATGGCGGGAAAGCGAGGGCGGCGCCTGGGGCGGCTGCCTGCTGCTGGAGGCGGCGAACAATTGCAGCGACGCGCTGGTCGTCGCGCATATCCGCAAGGCGCGGCTGACGGTCGCGGCCTCGCTCTATCGCGGCATCTCGCGCGAGGCGCCGGAACAGGTGGTGAGCCTGACCGATCATGTGATGCTGCTGCTGGTCGGCATCTCCGCGATGGCGCGCGACGGCGTGGCGGAGGAGCGGCTGGTGCCGCTGGCGGAGCAGGCTGCACGGGCGCTGGCGGTGCACGCCACCTCCGCCTGACCGGCCGACCGGCGAAACGGTTGCGATTTTGCGGGATCGCTGTTAGGCGCGCGCCAGTTCGACATCATTCCTAACCTGTGAGTCCCTAGCCCATGTCCGAGAAGATCAATCGCGTTGTTCTCGCCTATTCCGGCGGCCTTGACACCAGCGTGATCCTGAAATGGCTGCAACAGACCTATAATTGCGAGGTCGTCACCTTCACCGCCGATCTGGGGCAGGGCGAGGAACTGGAACCAGCGCGCCACAAGGCGGAGCTGATGGGCGTGAAGCCGGAGCATATCTTCATCGACGACCTGCGCGAGGAATTCGTGCGCGATTATGTGTTCCCGATGATGCGCGCCAATGCGCAATATGAGGGGCTGTACCTGCTCGGCACATCGATCGCCCGCCCGCTGATCGCCAAGCGCCAGATCGAGATCGCGAAGCAGGTCGGCGCCGATGCCGTCTCGCACGGCGCGACCGGCAAGGGCAATGACCAGGTCCGCTTCGAACTGGGCTATTATGCGCTGCAACCCGACATCAAGGTGATCGCGCCGTGGCGCGAATGGGACCTGACCAGCCGCACCCGGCTGATCGAGTTCGCCGAACAGCATCAGATCCCGATCCCGCGCGACAAGCGCGGCGAGGCGCCGTTCTCGACCGACGCGAACATGCTGCACACCTCTTCGGAGGGCAAGGTGCTGGAGGACCCGTGGGAGGAAACCCCGGATTTCGTCTATTCGCGCACGGTGAATCCGGAGGACGCGCCCGACGCGCCCGAATATATCACGATCGATTTCGAGCGCGGCGACGGCGTGGCGATCAATGGTGTCGGCATGTCACCCGCGACCTTGCTCGAAACGCTCAACGAATATGGCCGCAAGCATGGCATCGGGCGGCTCGATCTGGTCGAGAACCGCTTCGTCGGCATGAAGTCGCGCGGCATGTACGAGACGCCGGGCGGCACCATCTATCATCTCGCCCATCGCGGCATAGAACAGATCACGCTGGATCGCGGCGCGGCGCACCTCAAGGATGAGCTGATGCCGCGCTATGCGGAGCTGATCTACAACGGCTTCTGGTTCTCGCCGGAGCGGGAGATGCTGCAGGCGGCGATCGACCACAGCCAGGAGAAGGTGACCGGCACCGTGCGGCTGAAGCTCTACAAGGGTGGCGTCTATGTGGTGGGGCGCAAGTCGCCCAACTCGCTGTACAGCGAGAAGGTCGTGACCTTCGAGGACGATGCGGGCGCCTACGACCAGCGCGACGCGGCGGGCTTCATCAAGCTGAACGCGCTGCGCCTGCGCCTGCTGGGGCGGCGGGATCGCTGAGGCAGTCTGGCTGGTCTTGCGGGATGGAAAAGAGGGAGCGTCCGGTTTGGGCGCTCCTTTTTTATGATTGGCTTCCTTGCTGAATAGCTATGGAATGTGGGGCGGAAATAGGGAGCGCACACTCTCCCACCGTTCGGGCTGAGCTTGTCGAAGCCCTGCCCTTTTCTTTGAGAGGCAAGAAGGAAGTACGGCCCTTAGCTTCGCCCGCCCTTCGGGTCGGCAGGCTTAGGGCGAACGGAGGTCATGCTGCTGTGCGAAACCCAGGCGCACTAAACGCAAAAACCCCTCGCCGGGAAAAACGTCCTCCCGTCAAAACCGCGCACCCGCCGTCTCAAGCCCCGGCGCGCCTATCCTCCCGCGCGGCGCATCCGCTCAGGTGATGCCCCACAGATAGATGATGGTCATCACCACCAGCGCCAGCGCCAGCGAGATGCCCAGCACATAGCGCACGATATGCGGGGTGGTGCCTGCCCTCGTTTCGTCGGTGGAGCGGTGCATCGGGTGCGGATCCGGGTCCACCGGGGGAAGCGGGGTTTCTGCCATGGCCATTCGCTCTCTCCTTTCAGGATTGTCATGCCCATGATGCTATAATGCGGGGGCGCGCAGTCCGTTCCGAGCAAATGCCTTCATCACATGCTTACCAAATGGCTATAAGGCGGAGGAATGGAATCATATGCCTCCTCCTCCGCGCGCCCGGACCGCGCCGAACCCTGCCCCCGGTCCGCCGTCAGCCATGGCGTGGGCCTGGCAGGTCTGGCCGGGCTGGCGCTGTGGACCGTCCTTGCCTGGCGATACGGCATGGACGGGCCGCATGCAGGCATCTTCGCCTCGGTCGTGGCCTGCGGCGTGCCGATGCTGCTCTGGTCGCTGCTGGTCGACCGGGTGCACCGCCGCCCCTCGACCGGCATAGACTGGTCCGGGCCGAGGCGATCCGCGCGCGAGGGATTCGACATCTCCGTGGTCAAGCTGGCGGGGCTGTGGGCGACATGGGGCGCCATCGCGCTCTTCTACGGCACCGCCCGCTGGTATTGGGACGGCGGCTACAGCTACGCGATGCAATTGTTCGGCTGGGCGGTGGTGCCGCTGCTGCTGGCGTCCATCCCCTATGTGATCTGGCTCGACCGCTATCTGATCGAGCCGCGCGACGGCGCCTATGCCTTCGGCCAATGGGTGATCGGCGGCGCGGCGGGCAAGCCGCCCGAAGGGGCGATCGGCGATCATCTGCGCGCCTGGGGGGTGAAGGCGTTCTTTCTGGCATTCATGCTGTCGATCACGCCCGCCAATTTCGCCAATGTGATCGGCTGGCGCACCGGCGATCCGCTGGCGGGGCCGGTGGAGCTGGCCAATTTCCTCATCACCATATTGTTCATGATCGACGTGTCGTTCGCGACCATCGGCTATATGCTGACCTGCAAGCCGCTCGACGCCCATATCCGCAGCGCCAACCCGCACATGGCCGGGTGGATCGCGGCGCTGATCTGCTATCCGCCGTTCGTGCTGATGGGCAATGGCGGGCCGCTCGACTATCATCGCGGCACGGCGGAATGGGACATGTGGTTCGCCGGGAACGCGGCGATGCTGTGGATATGGGGCGGGCTGCTGGTGTTGCTGACGGCGGTCTACGCCTGGGCGACGGTGGCGTTCGGCCTGCGCTTTTCCAACCTGACCCATCGCGGCATCATCACCCACGGCCCCTATCGCTGGACGCGGCACCCGGCCTATCTGTCGAAGAATCTGTTCTGGTGGCTGTCGGTGATGCCGTTCCTGTCGACCACCGGCAACTGGGTCGATGTGGTGCGCAACTGCACGCTGCTGGGGATCACCAGCGCCATCTATTACTGGCGCGCCCGCACCGAGGAGCAGCATCTGTCCGAAGACCCGGACTATCGCGCCTATCATGCCTGGATGGAGCGGCGCGGCGTGGTGACGCGCGCGCTGGCGGCGCTCACCCGGTGGAGCGGGCGGGGATCGCCGGCGGCGCATCCCGAACGGGGCTGAAGTAAGGCGTGGGGAGGCAATCTCCCCGCCATGCGCTTTTCGCGTTGCACTACCCCGCTTTTCACGCTAGCAGCGCCAGACCCACGCATTATAGCGCGACCGAGGCCCGATGGCGGAGTGGTGACGCAGCGGACTGCAAATCCGTATACGCCGGTTCGATTCCGGCTCGGGCCTCCAGATTTCCCTTATTTCCCGCCGATGCCTGCCCGGTCGCCGCTTCAGCGATCCGCGCGATTCGGGTTGAGCGCCGAGGGACGCCGCGCGCCGCCGCTGCGCGGCACGGAGACCGCCGCCGGGCGCGCTGCTGGCGCAACGAAGGCGGACGCGGCGGACGCAGGCGCGGGCGCCCCGTTCCCTTCCTCCATCGCCATCAGCGCGGCGATGCGCTTTTCCGTCGCGGGGTGGGTGGAAAACAGGTCCGACACCCCTGTCGGCACGATATAGAGCTGCGCCGCCGCCGGATTGTGCATCGCGCCCTGGCTCGGGATGCGCCGCGCCGGGTCGGCGATCCGCGCCAGCGCCGAGGCGAGCGCGCGCGGCGAGCCGGAGATTTCCGCGCCCGCCCGGTCCGCGCCATATTCGCGCGTGCGGCTGATCGCCATCTGCACGATCATCGCCGCGAACGGCGCGACCAGCACCGCCAGCAGGCCGGCAACCGGGCTGGGGCCGTTCTCGCCATTGCCGCGGAAGAACAGGCCGAAATTGGCGATCATCGCAATCGCCCCGGCGATGGTCGCCACCATCGTCATGATGAGCGTGTCGCGATTGCGTACATGGCCCAACTCATGCGCCATCACGCCCGCCACCTCCTCTCGCGAGAGCATCGAGAGCAGGCCGGTGGTCGCCGCGACGGCGGCATTTTCCGGATTGCGCCCGGTGGCGAAGGCGTTAGGGTTCAGGTCCTCGACGATATAGACCTTCGGCATGGGCAGATCGGCCCGGCGCGCGAGCTCGGCGACGAGATTATAGAAATCCGGGGCCGAGTGGGCGTCCACTTCCTTCGCATTGTGCATGGAAAGGACGATCTTGTCGGCGTTCCAGTAAGTGAAAAGATTCATGCCCGCCGCGATCACCAGCGCGATCATCGCGCCGCCGCTGCCGCCGAACATATAACCAAGCGCCATGAACAGCGCCGTCAGCGCCGCCAGCAGCATGGCCGTCTTCATTCCGTTCACTACCTGATCTCCCTTGCTGTCAAGGGCGAATGTAGGAACGGTCGGGCCGTCGCGCAACGCCGGGGTGCGCGGGCCGGGGCCGTGACGATCAGGGCCGGGCCGTCTCCGGCTCCGGCGGGGCCAGTGTCGAGCCGTCCGGCCCCTGTATCACGACATTGGTGCGGCCGCGCTGCATCAGGCCCTTCGCCAGCGTCAGCGCCTGCGTGCGCGATTGCGCGCAGACGCTGGTGGTGCCGCATCCCTCGAACCGGATTCTGTAGGACATCTCTCCCTCCTGATCCTGAAAACCGGAAGGATGACGCGCCGCTTGCGCCCGCGCATTGACTCAGATCAAGAGATGCGGCGATGTGAACCCGGCGGCCGACGGGACGTTGTGACAAGAACAGGAAAAGGAAGGCCCGGCATGATCATCGGCACCGTCAGGGAAAGGAAAACCCACGAATATCGTGTCGGCCTGACCCCCGAAAGCGCGCGGGAACTGGTGCTGGCCGGGCATGAGGTGCTGGTCGAGAGCGGCGCGGGCGAGGGGATCGGCGCCGACGATCGCGCCTATGGGGCGGTCGGTGCGCAGGTCGTCGTCACGGCGGAGGAGGTGTTCGCCCGTGCCGATATGATCGTCAAGGTCAAGGAGCCCGATCCGGAAGAGCGCGCGATGCTGCGGGAAGGGCAGATCCTCTACGCCTATCTGCATCTGGCGCCCGATCCGGATCAGGCGCGCGACCTGATGGCGTCGGGCGCGGTGTGCATCGCCTATGAGACGGTGACGGATGCGGCGGGCGGCCTGCCGCTGCTCCGCCCGATGAGCCAGGTCGCCGGGCGCATGGCGATACAGGCGGGCGCGACCGCGTTGCAGAAGGAACATGGCGGGCGGGGCGTGCTGCTGGGCGGGGTGCCCGGCGTATCACCCGCGAAGGTCGCGATCCTCGGCGGCGGGGTGGTCGGCTTCAACGCCGCGCAGATGGCCGCCGGGCTGGGCGCGGACGTGACCATCCTCGACCGCAGCCCCGAAGCGCTGGAGCGGCTGGCGCTGCATTTCGAGGCGCGGGCGAAGACGCGCTTCTCCAATCAGGCCAATCTTGCCGAAAGCGTGGCGGAGGCGGATCTGGTGATCGGCGCGGTGCTGATCCCCGGCGCGGCGGCGCCCCGGCTGGTCAGCCGCGCGATGCTCGGCACGATGAGGCGCGGCGCGGTGCTGGTCGACGTCGCGATCGATCAGGGCGGCTGCTTCGAGACGTCGCGGCCGACGACGCATGCGGACCCGACCTTCCTCGTCGACGGCATCGTCCATTATTGCGTCGCCAACATGCCGGGCGCGGTGGCGCGGACCAGCACCTATGCGCTCAACAATGTGACGCTGCCCCATGCGCTGCGCATCGCCAATCTGGGCTGGAAGGAAGCGATGCGCACCGATCCGCATCTGCTCGACGGCCTCAATGTCTGGGATGGCAAGATCACCTATCCCGCCGTCGCCAGGGCGCTGGGCCTGCCCTGCACCCCGGCCGAGGAGGCGCTGTGGTAAGCGGCGGGATATGGGCCTGAACGCGGGCGGAAAATGGGGCTGCATTGTTGCGGCGGTCGTCGCCCTGCCGTTGCTGGCGGGTGCGTTCCTGTTGCTGCCCGATCAGGAGGGCGACGGCGGCAGGCTGCTGGCGGCCTGCGCCGGGATCGTCCTTGTCGCGGGCCTCATCGGTTTGGCCGTTCGCGCCGGCCATGGCTTCGCGGCCCGGCGGCGCTCGGAACGCCGCCGCTGAGGCTCAGTCGGGCACGCGCCAGTCGATCGGCGCCTGCCCGTGCTCTTCCAGAAAGGCGTTGGCGCGGCTGAACGGTCGGCTGCCGAGAAAGCCGTTATGCGCCGACAGCGGCGAGGGGTGAGCGGAACGGATGACGAGGTGGCGGCCCCCCTGCGACACGTCCTTGACGAAAGCGGCCTTGCGCTGCGCATAGGCGCCCCAGAGGATGAACACGATCGGCCGTTCCTGTCGCGCCACCAGCTCGATCACCGCGTCGGTGAACTTCTCCCAGCCGCGCCCCTGATGCGAGGCGGCCTTGCCCATTTCCACCGTCAGCACGCTGTTGAGCAGCAGCACGCCCTGCTCGGCCCAATGGGTGAGGTTGCCGTGGCGGGGCGGGTCGATGCCGAGATCGGCCTTCAATTCCTTGTAGATGTTGACGAGACTGGGCGGCGGCCGCACGCCGCGCTGCACCGAAAAGCATAGGCCATGCGCCTGCCCTGCGCCATGATAGGGATCCTGCCCCAATATCACCACCCGCACCTTGTCGAGCGGGGTGAGGTCGAGCGCGCGGAAATACTCGCTGCCCCTGGGGAAGATCCTCTTGCCTGCGGATTTTTCCGTCAGCAGGAATTCGCGCAGCGCCGCCATGGTCTGCGAGGCGAACATCGGCCGCAGCGGATCGGCCCAACTCGGGTCGAGCTTCGGGCGGGGGCGTTCGGCGGTAGAGAGGGGGGCTGCGGCGCTGTCGGTCATGGATGCGGTTTTTAAGGGCAATCGGGCGGATATGCAAAGTCCTTGGTTGATCGGGTGGGGCGTCTGCCATTAGCCCCTCCCTTTCAGGGGAGGGGTGGGGTGGGGTTTCGCCTTGAAATCCATAGTCATTTCGTGGGGCGCGACCCCACCCCTCGATCCCCTCCCCGGCAGGGGAGGGGAGAATAAAGGAAAACCCCAAATACGATCCGGGACAGGCTCTTGACCCGCGCCGCCGTCGCGCGGCACAAGGCCGCATGTCCCTTGCCGCCAGCCTCACGCCGATCGACGACCCCGCCGCCCTCGAACCGCGCTGGCGGGCGCTGGAGGCGCGGGCGCGGGGGACGTCTTTCTTTCTCGGCTGGACATGGATGGGAAGCTGGCTCGCCGCGTGCCGGGCGGCGTCGATCCCGCTGCCCGCGCTGTTCGCCCTGCGCGACGAGGGCGGGCGCGACGTAGCGCTCGCGCTGATCGGCCGGGGCCGCGCGCGGCGCAGCTTCGGCGCGGTGCCCGCTTTATGGCTGAACGAAACCGGCGTGGCGGAGGGCGACCGGCCCTATGTCGAATATAACGACCTGCTCTGCGCGGCCGGGCGGGAGGCGGAGGCGCGGCGGGCCTTCGGCGCGGCGATGGCGGCGGAAAAGGGCTGGTCGGCGCTCCACCTCTCCGGCGTCGAGGATGAGGCGGCGTTCGACGCCGTCCCCGGCATCAGGCGCAAAAGGGTGGAGGACCGCTCACCCGCCTATTTCGCCGATCTGGCGGCGGTCCGCGCGGCGGGTGGCGACTATCTCTCGCTGCTCAGTTCCAACACGCGCGGGCAGATTCGCCGCTCGCTCAAGGAAGAGGCCGCCCCGCCCGTGCCGGAACAGGCCGGGGACGGCGAAACCGTCGTCCTCTGGCTCGATGAGATGGCGCGGCTCAATGCCGGTCGCCATGCCGACAATGCGTGGGAAGCCGCCTTTTTCCGCGGTTTCGCGCGCCGTATCGCGCTGGCGGGGCTGGAGGACGGGTCGGTCGAGCTGCTGCGCATCGGCGCGGGTGGGGAGGCGCTGGGCTATCTGCTCAACTTCCTGCGCGGCGGGCGGGTGATGAACTATCAATCCGCCTTCACCGCGCCGCGCGGGCCGAAATCCAAGCCCGGCCTGATGTGCCACGCCGCCGCGATCGTCCATCATGCGGAGCGGGGGCAGGCGCTCTATTCCTTCCTCGCGGGCGGCGACCGCTACAAGCAGAGCCTCGCGACCGGCGCGGAGCAGCTCCATTGGCTGGTGCTGGAACGCTTCGACCCGCGCCTCGAACTGGAGGCGCTCGCCCGCCGCCTGCTGAAGAAATAAGGGGCTACAACCCCAGCCGCTCCACCACCCGGAACAGCCCGCGCCCTATCCACTGGCGCTCTGGCCGGGCGCCGACCTTCACCCGCGGCAGGCCGCGCGCGCGCAGCTTGTGGTTGAGGCTGTGCAGCTCGCTTTCCGCCACGCTGCGGCGCGACCGCCAGGTGATCGAGAAGCTGATCGAAACGCCGTCGCCATTCTGCACGAAATGGGGCGCCTTGACCGGCATCAGCACCGCATCGCCGGGGGTGAGGCGGATGGGCGTGACGCGCGGCAGGAAGCTGTCGTCCCAGCGCAGGTTGCGGTGCCCGCCCTGCGAAAAGGCTTCGCTCTGCTCCGGCGGCACCAGTTCCTCGTCATGGGTCGGGAACACGTTCATCACCTTCTCGCCCATGATCTGGAGCAGGATATTATGCTCCGGGTCGATGTGGAACGGCGTGACGCTGCCGGGGGAAGAGAGGAAGATGAACGCCTCCCGGTGCAGCATCGGCCCGGTGGACGCCTCGACGATCGGGCGCAGATCCTCCAGCGCGTCGTGCAGCAGCGCGGCATAGGCCGGGTCGCGTTCCACATGCTTGAGCACCGCCCAGCTGCCGTTGCTCTCTATGGTGCGGATGGTTTCGCCGAGCGTCAGGCCGTTGGCGGGCGTGTCCTCCGGGCGGATGCCGAGCGGCAGGTCGCCGCGATTATATTCGACGCTGTCGGCGGGCATGCGCTCGGCCAGATCGGCAAGGGCGGCGAGCGAGAGCAGCGGGTGGCCGGCAAGCCTGTGGGTCAGGTGCTGCGGCTGGTCGGGATAGGCGGCGGCGAACAGCGCGCGGGCTTCCCGATCGAAGGCGACCGCTTCTTTCCCGGCGGGGGAGGTGGGCTGGTGCAGGCTCATATCTTCTCTTTCCTGAGGGAATGGAGGGCGTTTTCGGCAAGGCTGATCGCCGCGAAGGCGGCGCGGCGGGCGAGGCCGGATGGACCCTGTCCGCCCAGCGCGACGCGGAACTGGCCGATGCGCCGCCGCTCCGCCCACAGGCTGTCGATCATCGGGTGATCGGGCGCGGCGCAGCTGTCCATCCAGTCGACCGGCCGCGGCGTCTCGCCGTCGCCCAGCACCGCGTGGAGATTGTCCAGCTCTATCAATATGCCCGGCGAATAGCGGGCATGGCTTTCGTCGAAGGCGATCTTGTAGCTGTAGGCGCCGCGCCCGTGCCGGAAGTTGATGAGCATCGCGATCGGCGCGCCGTCGACATCGATGCGCAGCATGTCGAGCATGCCCGCCCGCGCGGCGCCGGTCAGCATCGCGGCGAACCAGCGGCGGGTGCCGTCATGATTGCCGATCGCCGTGCCGGTCCGCCCCTTCCAGCCCGCCGCCTCCAGCGCGAGGAAATCCACGCCCCAGCGCGTGGCTTCCGCCGGGTCGTCCAGCCGCCGGTGCGTCACCGTGCCGCATTCCTCAAGCCGGTTGACGAGGCGGCGGATTTCCTTGCGCTTCTTCGCGCGAACATGGGCTTCCCAATAGCGCCGGGCGCTGAGGTCCGACCGCAGCAGCGCGCGCTCATACAGGCCGATGCGCTTGATCGGCCTGCGCTGCTCCGCGCAGCAGGCATGCAGCGCCACCGCCGCCGGGCCGTCCGGGTCGAGCCGCTCCAGATGCAGGAAATGCCCCGCCCATGCCGCGCCGTCGAGCTGCGCCAGCAGCAGCGCCCATGCCTCCCGCTCCTTGCTCGCGCGCAGCAACGGCGCGCCGTAGAAGCAATGGTCATGCGCCCAGTTGCCGACATTGCGCACCGGATAGCGGGAATGGCGCGCCTGCGGCACGACCGGCAGCAGGCCGATCAGCCGCCCGTCCGCGCGCGCCTCGATCACCCGCACCTGCCCGCCGGGGTCGAGATGATCGAGGGCGGGGGTGAGCAGCGCGGGATGATAGAAGGGATTGCTCTCGCTCGCGGCATCGGCGAGCGCCAGCCATTCCGCCGGAACAGCCCGGCCCGGCCCGCTGGCCGCATCGTCCGATATGGCCTGATCGGAAATGGCCCGATCGGAAGTGGAGAGCGCCCTGTTCATGCGCCCCGCTTATACCGCAAATCTTAGAAATTGCTTGCAGCGACGGCCATCGGCGGGCGGTGCGCGGCTATCCCCCGTTAATATCCCAGCCGAAGGCCTACGCCGTAATAATGGGGCCCGGCATTGGCCTTCATGGCCAGTTTCGGCAGCAGCGGAAAGGCGATGCTGGCATAGGGGCGCGTCGCATGGCCGCTGAAGCGCACGCCCGCGCCGATGGTGGCGGACGCGGGCAGGGTGAAGCCCGCCTCGATCCGGCCGTAAAGCTTCGTGTCGCCGTCGCGCAGATAAACGCCGCCGCCCGGCGTCAGGCTGAACGCGCCGAGGTCGAGCGCATAGCCCGCGCCGAGCTCCGTTCCCCAATGCCCGTCCGCCCGGACGTAATTGGCCTCTGCGCCCAGTCCTTCGGCATGGGCGGCGGGGGTGCCCGCGATCGAGAGGGCGAGGGCCATTCCGGCGAAGAGGCGCGCGCGCATATGATGATCCTTTCGTGACGATCCGGTTCTTCCGGCGCGAATATGGCGCTTCGCCGCGCCAGGCAACCGGAGGCGGGACGAGCCGAGTCGCTCCTGCGCCCGGATGCGCGCCGGCAGGGTGCGATGGGATCGGAGGGCGGGCGAAGCCCAACGGCTGTTCTTTCTTCTCGGCTTCCATCGAGAAAAGGACAGGGCTTCGCCAAGCTCAGCCCGAACGGCTCTCTTATGGCAGCGTCCAGCCAAAAGCCGCCGCCTGCCCGGAACCGTTTCCAAAGCCTATAATCGCCATTTATTAAGCGAGGAGTAACTAGTTTGCGGCATGGCGGGATTATGTCGCAATCAGGTCCACGATCCATCCAGAGAAGCTATAAGGCGCCGCCGCCCTCGCTGGCGGGCATATTGGGGCTGTCGGGATCGGACAGCGACCTGTCGGTGGGCTGGGTCGCCGAATCCGTGCGCATGGTGTCGCTGTTCTGGCCGCTGTTCCTGCTCGCCAAGATCTGCCTGATGGTGGTGACGGTCAACCTGCCCGTGCTGGTCGCCAATTATGTGCTGTTCGACCTGCCGCTGCTGGCGGTGACGGCCATCGCCGACCTCGCCATCTGGGTGATGCCGCAGCGGCGCTATATGCGCCGCTTGCAGCCCTATCGCCAGATGCGCGTGATGATGGCGCTGGTGCTGGTTTCGGGCCTTTCCATGGGCCTGTGGTACGGCATGCTGGACAAGGCGCTGCTCGACGGGTCGGTTTCGACGGTCGCGGCGCAATTGACGCTGGCGCTGCTGGCGATGGCGATTTTCGGGCATCAGCGGCTGCTGGGGCTGACCTATTGCCTCGGCGTCGGCGTCAGCCTCTCGCACGATGGCGGGGTGGGGCCGATGCTGCTGGTGGTGCTGATGCTCGGCACCCTCGCGGTCTCCACGCTGGCGCAGGCGCGCTGGGACGGCCGCCGCCTGCTGGCGACGCAGAAGGTCGAGGAACGCAGCCGCCGCGCCGGGCATCTGCTGACGGAATATGAGCAGGCCGGCCGGGGCTGGTTCTGGGAAACCGACCGCCATGGCGCCATCACCTATATTTCCGAGCCGCTGGCCCGCTCGCTGGGCATGTCGGCGGACGATCTGATCGGGCGGCAGCTCACCGATCTGGTCGTGATGGGCGACCGGGGCGAGGAGGAAACCGGGCGGGCGCTGGGCTTCTACCTGACGGCGCGCAGCTGCTTCACCGATGTGCCGGTGCGCGTCGCGCTGGTCGGCGACGAGCGCTGGTGGGCGATATCGGGCTGCCCCATCCTCAATGAATATGGCCAGTTCCACGGCTTTCGCGGCAGCGGCGCTGACCTTACCGAAATGAAGCGCAGCCAGGCGGAGGTCGAGCGGCTGGCGCAGTTCGATTCGCTGACCGGCCTCGCCAACCGCATGCAGATGCAGCGCATGCTCGACAAGAGCGTGATGCAGCCCAATGGCCGCCCCGGCGATTGCGCGCTGTTCCTGATCGACCTCGACCGGTTCAAGAACGTCAACGACACCATGGGCCATCCGGCGGGCGACGCGCTGCTGCGCGAGGTCAGCCAGCGGCTGAAGCGGGTGGTGGGCGACCGGGGCATGGTCGGCCGCCTGGGCGGCGACGAATTCAAGGTGGTGCTGCCCGGCCTCGTCGATCGCGGCACGCTGGGCGTGCTGGCCGACGCGATCATCGCCTCGCTGTCGCAGCCCTACCAGATCGAAGGGACACAGGTGGTGATCGGCGCATCGGTCGGCATCGCCATCTGCCCTCTCGACGGCATCACCAGCGAGACATTGGTGCGCAACGCCGATCTCGCGCTCTACGCCGCGAAGGGCGACGGCCGGGGCGTGCACCGCTTCTATTCCGCCGACATGCTGGCCGATGCCGAGGATCGCCGCCAGCTGGAGGAAGACCTGCGGCATGCGCTGTCCCATGGGGGGCTGCATCTGGTGTTCCAGCCGGTTGTGAATTCGCGGACGGAACGGATTTCCGGTTTCGAGACGCTGCTGCGCTGGGAGCATCCGGCGCGCGGACCGATCTCCCCCGCGCTGTTCGTGCCGATCGCCGAGGATGCGGGCCTGATCGGCGCGCTGGGCGAATGGGTGATGCGCACCGCCTGCCACGCCGCCGCCCGCTGGCCGGAGGACGTCCGCGTCGCCGTCAACGTCTCTCCGCTGCAATTCGCCAATCCCGCGCTGCCCGGCATCGTGATGAACGCGCTGGCCGCATCGGGCCTCGCGCCCGAACGGCTGGAGCTGGAGCTTACCGAGAGCGCCTTCATCCACGAGGGCGAGGCGACCGACCAGATGTTCGCGCAATTGAAGGGGCTGGGCGTGCGCCTCGCGCTCGACGATTTCGGCACCGGCTATTCCTCGCTCGGCTATCTGCGCAAGGCGCCGTTCGACAAGATCAAGATCGACCGCAGCTTCGTGCAGGGCGCAGCCTTGCAGGGCAGCCGGAACGCGGCGATCATCACCTCGATCGTCAGCCTGGCCGAGGCGCTGGGCATGGACACGACCGCAGAGGGCGTCGAAACCCATGACGAACTGGCGCTGGTGCGGACGCTCGGCTGTTCGCAGGTGCAGGGCTTCATCTATGGCGTGGGCGAGAGCGCCGAGGAAGTGGAGCGCCGCTTCGCGACCGAGGGCGGCCGGGCCACGGCGGCGGGCTTCCAGTCCAGCCGCTCCCGCCGCCAGTCGATGCTGCGGTCGGTGACGCTGCTCCATCAGGGCCAGCATTATGTCGCGCGGGTGCGTAACATCTCGCATGGCGGCGCGATGGTCGAGGGGCTGTGGAACGTGCCCGTCGGCACCACTTTCCGGCTGGAACTGGCGGTGGGCATCGTCGTCGACGCGGTGACGCGCTGGGCGGTGGACGACCGCATGGGCATCCAGTTCGTCCAGCCCATCGACCTGCGCGCATTGCAGACCGCGCCGCCGCTTCGTCTGGCGAGCTGAGGGGCTTGAGGGCCCGCTTATGCGAACTGGCGCTCGATGGCAGATTACGCCTGAGCTGAAATAAGAGAAGCGTTCGGGCTGAGCTTGTCGAAGCCCTGTCCTTCTTCTTTCTTCAACGCAGAAAAAGAGTACAGCCGTTGACCTTCGATTACCGGGTCAGGGCGAACGAGGGGTGGAGGCCGCTCTAAACCTTTGCTTTTCCGCGCCATGCCAGCGCAGGCTGGCATCTCAGGAGGGGTTGCGCAACGCGGCCCAAGATCCCAGCCTGCGCTGGGGTGACGGATGTGGGAAGGGGACTGCTGGCCTTCAAACCGCCCCTTGCCGGCAAATCAGAGCGTGGCTTCGATCGCGCGGGCGGCCTGATCGGGGTTCGGCGCCTGGGTGATCGGGCGCCCGACGACGATGACCGACGCGCCCGCGTCCATCGCCTGGCGGGGCGTCACGGTGCGCTTCTGGTCGCCCAGCCTGCCGCCCGCCGGGCGCACGCCGGGGACGACGAAATAGCCGCCCGGCCAGCGCTTCTTCGCGATGCCGACCTCCGCGCCGGAGCAGACGATGCCGTCCAGCCCGGCCTCGCGCGCCAGATCGGTCAGATGCTCGACCTGCGCCGTTGCCTCGCGGGAAACGCCGATGTCCCGAAGGTCGCCCGCATCGAGGCTGGTGAGCACGGTGACGGCCACCACCCTGGTTCCGCTGCCCGCCGCCGCCTTCGCTTCCTCCAGCATCGCGCGGCCGCCCGCCGCGTGCACGGTGAGGATCGCCGGTTCGAGCACATGCAGCGACTGGATCGCCTTGGCGACGGTGTTGGGAATGTCGTGCAGCTTCAGGTCGAGGAAGATGGGCAGGCCGAACTTCGCCATTTCCAGCACGCCGTGATGGCCGTTGGCGCAGAAGAATTCCAGCCCCAGCTTGAGGCCGCCCACATGATGCCGCACCTCTCCCGCGAGCTGCTGCGCGCGGTCGAGGTCGGGCGTGTCGATGGCGATATAGACGGGGCTGCTCATGGGACGGTCGGCTTTGCGGGCAGGGAGAGGTCCGGTTCGGCCGGCTGGTCGGGCGCTTCGGCGCCGGGGGCCGGAGCGGCGGACGGGGAGGCCGCCGCCGTGCTGGCAAGCGCCCGCTCCGCGCTGGAAAGCTTGCGTTGCAGGCGCCAGCGGCAGGCGCGGCCCCAGAGCCAGGTCGGCAACAGGCCCAGCAGGAATGCGGCGACGATCAGCACCGGCAGGCGCGTTTCGAGGATGATGTCGCCCCAGAGCTTGACCGGCACATAGCCGGAATAGCTCGGCGCGATCGCCCAGTTCGCCTTGGCGAACAGCGCCAGCGCAACGGCGATGATGACCCAGAATGCGGTTTTCAGGAAGTTCATAGCTTGCCCTCATGGCCGAGGCACCCAGCTTAGGCAATTTTTTTCCGTCGTGCCAGAGAGGTGTTGCAGCCCGCGGGCTGCGGGAGAGGCCGCCCCGGAACCAGAAAGGCCCGGCCCTGTCCCTGCGTCCGCAGGGCGGACGGTCGGGGCGGGCCGGGCCGAAAGATCCCGGTTCAGGGGACGGGAAGGCTTACATCAGCTTCCAGGTCAGCGGCAGGACGATCGCGGTCGCGCCACCCGGAGGGGCGGGCAGGTTGCCGACCTTGGCGGGCAGGCTCAGCGCCTCGCGATCCAGCACCGACGAGCCGGACGGGGCGACCATCTCGGTCTTCTCGACCGAACCCGACGCGCTCACATACACCTTCACCTTGGCGGTGCCTTCGTCGCCGCGCATCTGGGCCGCGCGCGGATAGGTCTGCTTCGCCGCGATCGCGCGGGCGACGGCCTGCTGCCATCCGGCCGACTGAGCAAAGGCGGGAGTGACGGTAAGGGCAACGGTTGCGGCAGCGGCCAGAGCTTTCCCCGAAAACTTCGTGAACATTATAATTTTCCTTCCTTTTCCTTCGTTCCCAGCACGGTTTTGTTTTGCATCCCCTTCCTAGACGAAGGTCCGATAAAGTGGAGTTTATCAATATGGTATATTTCGATTTACTCTTTTATTTTCAGATACTTGCAGTTTGACTTGAAACGGGACGGCCCGGCATCGCGCAGGATGCCGGGCCGCATGTGAGCCATGTTCGGGAGCAAGGGCGGGGCGTCAGAATTCCGCCCAGTCGTCCTCCATATCGACGGCCAGATTGCCCTGGCTGACCGGCAGTGCGCGGCGGGGCGCGGTGCGGGTCGGCGGCGCGGCGGCATCGTCGTCGGAGAGGCCCGCCACCAGCGACGGACCATGGGACGAGGCGGGCTGCATGCCCAGCTCGAAGAAGGAAAGCTGGTCGACCAGCCGCTCCATCTCGCTGTTGAGGTTGCGCGAGCTGGCGGTGCTTTCCTCGACCATCGCGGCGTTCTGCTGCGTGGTCGTGTCCATCGACGTCACCGTTTCCGAAATCTCGCTGAGGCCGGCGGCCTGACGCGCGGCGGCCGATGCGATCTGGTCCATCAGGTCCGAAACCTCGGTCACTTCCGTCACGATCTGGCGCAGCGCCTCGCCGCTGTTCTCGACCAGCGACACGCCGTGCGAGATTTGCGCGCCGGAGGTGGCGACCAGCTGGCGGATCGAGTTGGCCGCTTCGGCCGAGCGCTGGGCCAGATGGCGCACCTCGCTCGCGACCACCGCGAAACCGGCGCCCGATTCCCCGGCGCGCGCGGCCTCCACGCCTGCATTCAGTGCCAGCAGGTTGGTCTGGAAGGCGAGGCCGTCGATGGTCGAGATGATCTCGTTCATCTCCTTGGACGACGCCTCGATATTGCGCATCGCGACGATCGCCTGCTTGGCGGTTTCGTCGACCTTTTCCGCCGAGGAGCGGGCGACGGCCAGACGGCTGCTGGTCTGGCGGGCATTGTCCGCCGCGACCTTCACCGAATCGGTGAACTCGCCCAGCGTCTTGGAGGTGTGGGCAAGCGCTTCGGCCTGATGCTCGGTGCGGAGCGAAAGGTCGGAGGACGCCTGCGCGATCTCGGTGGTGCCCATGCGGATGATGTTGCAGCCCTCGACGATCTCGGCCATCGCGTCGCGCAGGCGCGACACGGCGTCGTTATAGTCGTTGTGCAACTTGGCGAGCGGGCCGGTCGCGTTCTCGTCGACCCGGTGGGTCAGCCGGCCATTGGCCAGCGCCGACAGCCCGTCGCCGATCGCGGTGATGGTGAGCTGCGTTTCGCGCGCGCGCTCCGCCTCGGCCTCGGCGCGTTCCTTGTCGGCGGCGAACAGCGCCTTGAAGCTGTCCAGCGCGCGGGCGAGGCTGCCCAGCTCGTCCTTGCGCTTCAGCCCCGGCACCTCGACCGACAGGTCCCCGTCGACGAGGCGGGCGACGGCGGCGGCCATCAGCTTGACCGGCTTGGCGATGGTGTGCATCAGCATCGCCGCGAGGCCCAGCGCCGCGATCAGGCCGAAAATCACCGCGCCGATCACCATCATGCGCGATTCGTCGTAGATCTTCTCGCTCTGCGCGCTGATCGCCGCGCCGTTCTTGCTGCTGAGGTCGATGAGCTGGAGCAGGTCGTCCTCGACGGTGTAGAACATGTCCAGCGCCTCGCCGTCGAACATGTCGTTGGCGGCCGGGTCGCCGGCGTTCGACAGCGCGACCATCCGGTCGGTAAGCTGGCTGTATTCCGCCCAGTTCTTCTTCAGGTCGGCGAACAGCGCCTTCTGCTCCCTGGTGGCGAGCAGCGGTTCATAATCGTGCATCATCCCCTGAATCGCCTTGTCGGCGTTGCGCAGCATCTTTTCCGCCTTGTCCTTGGCCTCCGGCGTCTGGGCGGTGATGTGGCCGCTCTGCTGGATCCGGTATTGCGAGGTATAGGCGTGGAGATCGCCCACCAGCTGGGTCGCCGGCAGGGTGCGGGTGCGCATGATGCTGGAAAGCTGGTTGACCTCGCCGATCTTCATGATGGCGAACAGTCCGATCGCGGCGAGAAGCGCCAGCAGCATGATGAACGCTGCCGCCATCTTGGCAGTAATTGTCAATCCTCTGGGCACGGCCGATTCCCTTTACATGGTTCTGTTATGGGAAAGGGCAATAAATGCAGAGGCTTGAAAAATGGTAACCAGCCGGACAACCCGAACCGGATGGTGACGAAATGTCGCGGGCGGGGCTGCGGGCGGCGGGGGGAGGCGGCGGTTTTCCGTCCTCCCCCGCCCTTTCGATCAGGCGCCGAATACCCGCGCGAAAATGGTGTCGACATGCTTGTAGTGATAATCGAGGTTGAACTTGTCCTCGATTTCCTGCGCGGAAAGCGCGGCGGCGACGTCGGCGTCGGCCTTCAGCAGCTCCTTGAGCGAAAGCTGGCCGTCCGATTCCCATACCTTCATCGCGTTGCGCTGGACCATGCGATAGCTGTCCTCGCGCGATACGCCAGCCTGCGTCAGCGCGAGCAGCACCCGCTGCGAGTGGACGAGGCCGCCCATCTTGTCGAGATTCTTCATCATCCGCTCCGGATAGACGAGCAGCTTGTCGATCACGCCGGTCAGGCGGCCGAGCGCGAAATCGAGGGTGATGGTCGCGTCCGGGCCGATGAAGCGCTCGACCGAGCTGTGCGAGATATCGCGCTCATGCCACAGCGCGACATTCTCCATCGCCGGGACGGCGGCGCTGCGCACCATGCGGGCGAGGCCGGTGAGGTTCTCGGTCAGCACCGGGTTGCGCTTGTGCGGCATAGCCGAGCTGCCCTTCTGGCCGGGCGAGAAATATTCCTCCGCCTCCAGCACCTCGGTGCGCTGGAGATGGCGGACCTCGACGGCGAGGCGCTCGATCGAGCTGGCGATCACGCCCAGCGTCGCGAAGAACATCGCGTGGCGGTCGCGCGGGATGACCTGCGTGGACACCGGCTCGACCGAGAGGCCGAGCTTTGCCGCGACATGCTCCTCGACGCGCGGGTCGATATTGGCGAAGGTTCCGACCGCGCCGGAAATGGCGCAGGTGGCGATATCGGCGCGGGCGGCGATCAGGCGCTGCTTGCAGCGGTCGAACTCGGCATAGGCTTCGGCCATCTTGAGGCCGAAGGTGACGGGCTCGGCGTGGATGCCGTGGCTGCGGCCGATGGTCGGCGTCATCCTGTGCTCGAACGCGCGGCGCCTGATCGCTTCGAGCAGCTTGTCGAGATCGGCGAGCAGGATGTCGGCGGCCTGGCTGAGCTGGACGGCAAGGCAGGTGTCGAGCACGTCGGAACTGGTCATGCCCTGATGCATGAAGCGCGCTTCCTCGCCCACCTGCTCGGCGACCCAGGTGAGGAAGGCGATCACGTCATGCTTGGTGACGGCCTCGATCGCGTCGATCGCGGCGACGTCGATCGCGGGCTTCGTCGCCCACCAGTCCCACAGCGCCTTGGCGGCGGACGCGGGCACCACGCCCAGCTCGGCGAGCGCGTCGGTCGCGTGCGCCTCGATCTCGAACCAGATGCGGAAACGGTTCTCCGGTTCCCAGATGGCGGTCATTTCGGGGCGGGCATAACGAGGGACCATGGCGCGACTCTTCTGCTGGAGGAAAGGGGATCAGCGCGCCGCCTAGCAATATGATTCGCGCACCGCAATGGCGGTTGATCGGCATGCGGCGCCGGCGGCGGCGCGCGCAAGGGCGATCGGGGCGGCGGGAATCGTCCCGAATTATGCACAGGTGCGGGACGGGCCGACCCCATGGCGTCGACCATGGGAGCGGCGCGGCGATGTGAGGGGTTGCGCCTGCAACCCTTGCTCATCAGCTTGGTTGTGAAGGGGATCGAAGATGAATTTTGATTGGAGTTAGCGATGTTTCGTTTGATGATTTCCGGTGCCGCCCTTGCCCTCGCCGTTCCGGCGCTGAGCATGTCGGCGGCGGCCCAGCAGGCGCAGCCTCAGGACCCGGCCCAGAATCCGGCGGTCGGCGCCGGCGCGGCCGGTGCCGCGACCCAGCAGACACCCGCCCAACCCACGCCTGCCCAACCCGCTCAATCCACCCCGGCCAACCAAGCCTCTCAGGTCGCAACCATAATAGAGAGCGAATATCCGGTCTATGACGCCGACAAATCGGGCCAGCTCGATCAGGCCGAATTTTCCAAATGGCTGCTCGCCTTGAAGCAGCAGGAAATGCAGGCCACCGGCAAGAGCCTGTCGGAAGCCGAGCTGAACGCCTGGGTGTCCGCCGCCTTCCAGACGGCCGACGCCAATAAGGACGGCACCGTGTCGAAGGCCGAACTCACCACCTATCTGGGCGGCTGACGCCCGGACGGGTTCCCCGCAGGAAAGGCATCCATTTCGTCGGGGGATGCCTTTTCCGGAAATGGGGTGGCGCAGACAGCGCCGCCCCATTTTTGTTGGCGGTTTCCGGCCATGCCTCGCATGGTCCCTTTCCCCCAAAGGGGAGGAACGGGATCAGAACAGCCCCATCGCCCGCATGCTGGAAAAGCCTTCCGAGCCGATGATGATATGGTCGTGCACCGCGATGCCCAGCGGCTTGCCCGCCTCTATGATGTGGCGGGTGATGTCGATGTCCTGCCTGCTGGGCTGCGGCGATCCGCTGGGATGGTTGTGGACGAGAATGACCGCCGAGGAGCCGAGGTCGATCGCCCGGCGGATCACCTCGCGCGCATAGATGGCCGCCTGGTCGATCGACCCGTCCGCCATATGATCGTCGCGGATCAGCATGTTGCGGGCGTTGAGGTGCAGCACCCGCACCCGCTCTATCTTCAGCCACGCCATGTCGGCGCGCAGATAGTCGAGCAGCGCCTGCCAGCTCGACAGGATCGGCTGCTGCTCCACCGGCGCGCGCAGCAGGCGCAGCGCGGCGGCCTGCACGATCTTGAGCGCCGACACGCTGGTGTCGCCCATGCCGGGAAAGCGCGACAAGGCTTCCCAGTCGGCGGTCAGCACACCGCCGATGCCGCCGAAATGCGCGATCAGCGCCTTGGCGAGCGGCTTGGTGTCACGCCGCGGAATGGCGAGCGCCAGCAGATATTCGATCAGCTCATGATCCAGCAGCGCCTCCGCCCCGCCGGTCGCGAGCCGCTGGCGCAGCCGCGCGCGATGCCCCGCGCCATGATGGGCCGGCGCCTTGGCGGGAACGGCCGAGGACGGGGCGCTTCCGTCCTTCTCCTGCGCGGCTTCTTCGGGGAACAGCTCCGTCGCGCGCGCGGGCCAGAAGGCGGCTTCCCCCAGCCGGCAAAGCGCCGGATCGGCCTGCTCCGCCCCATATCCTTGCCTGCCGGCCTGCCGCTCGTCGGATCGCCCCTTCGCCATGCCGTATAGCGCTAGGCTTTGCCAAATCGCTCGGCAAGGATATTTACGATGCGGATTTTACGGAGACGGGCGCGTTCGATCCTGTAAGAGGGGGACCGATCCTCAGGAGGACGGGCACAGCCGGACGCGGGTCAACGGTTTACGGAGTGAGACGACAGGGAATGACTGGCGCGCAGATCGAAGAGGGAAGCTCCTTCCCGTCTGACCGGACACGCGCGCGTCGCCGTATCATGCTCGTCATCGCGCTGTCGCTGGCGGCGGCCATGGTGGCGCTCTGGTGGCAGAGGATGGCGATCGTCGAGCATTTCGTGCAGCGGGAGCTGGCCGCCCGCAACGTCCGCGCCAGCTATTCCGTCGCGCAGATCGCCTTCCGCACGCAGCGCATCGAAAATCTGGTGCTGGGCGATCCGGCGCGGCCCGACCTCACCGCCCGGTCGGTCGAGGTCGATATCGATTATGGCGCGTTCATGCCGCGCGTCGGCGCGGTGCGCGCGCGTGGCGTGCGCCTGCTGGGCCGGGTGGACGACAAGGGCCTCCATCTGGGCGAGCTGGACAAGTTCCGCGACCCGGCCTCGAAGGAGCCGTTCAGCTTTCCCGACATCGACCTGACGCTGGAGGACGCGCGCGCGCGGCTGGAAACGCCGGTCGGCGCGGTGGGCCTGTCGCTGCGGGGCAGCGGGCGGCTGGGCGACGGCTTTACAGGGACCGTGGGGGCGGTGATTCGCGATGCGCGCTTCGGCGCGTGCAATGCCCCGCTGGCGAGCGGTTATGCGGCGCTGCGGATCGAGGACGGCGCGCCGAAGGTGAAAGGCCCGCTGCGCGCGCCCGCGCTGCGCTGCGGCGATATGGGCGCGGCCGCTATCGCCTTCAACGCCGACCTCGCTTTCGACGAGGCGCTGAAGCAGGTTTCCGGTCGCCTGACCGGCGGGGCGGAGGCGGCGCGCGGGGGCGGGGCGACGCTCGCCCGGCCGCGCGCGGACCTGCGCTTTTCCGGGTCGATGCAGGCGCTGCGGGGCCGCGCCGCGCTGGATCTGGCGGGGCTGCGCCATCGCGCGGTTCGGGCGGACGGCTCGCGCATCGAGGGCGACTGGCACTGGGCCGCAGCCGAGGCGGGCAAGCCCGGCGGCTTCGGCGCGGATGCCGCGTTCGATTTGCGCCGGGTGCGGGCGTTCGATCTGTCGGGGCTTGGGCAGATGGCGCGCACCGCCGCCGCCACGCCCATCGGCCCGCTCGCCGCCCGGCTCGCGCGCGGGCTGGCGGGGTTGCAGCAGGACAACCGCCTCGCCGGGCATATCCGGCTGACCGGCAAGGATGCAGGCACGGGCGTGGATATGGACATGGAAATCCCGCGCCTCTCGTTGCGCGGCAGCCATGGCGAGCATGTCGCGCTGAGCAACGACAGCCGCATCGTGCTGCGCCTGCCGGAGGGGCGCTGGCGGCTCGACGGCGGGCTTTCGGGCGGCGGCGGCGACCTGCCCGAACTGGCGCTGCGCCTGCGTCCGACCGAAAGCGGCGGCGTTTCCGGGCAGATGTTCGTCCAGCCCTATGAGGCCGACGGCGCGCGGCTGGATATGGAGCCGGTGCGCTTCCTCGCCGCCGCCGACGGCAGCACCCGCATGACCACCCATGTGCGGCTCGACGGGCCGCTGCCCGACGGCGTGCTGCGCGGCCTCGACCTGCCGGTGACGGCGACGATCGACCGCCTCGGCAACTGGGCGGTCAATCCGGGGTGCACGCGCATCGGCTTCAAGATGCTGCGCACCGCCTCCCTCTCGCTCGACCCGCGCAGCCTCTCGCTGTGCGCGGGCGAGGGCGGGGCGCTGCTCGCCTCGCGCGGCGGCAGGCTGACGGGCGGGGGCGTGGTGCGGCAGGTCGACCTGACCGGCAGGATCGGCGCCAATCCGCTGCATCTCGTCGCGGGATCGGCGGATTTCTCCGTGTCGCGCGGCGATTTCGCGCTGGCCGGGGCGGACCTGCGCATCGGCGACCGCGCCGCGCCCGTGCGCCTCGCCGCGACGCAGCTTTCCGGCCGCGCGGTGCCCGGCGGCTTCGGCGGGGAGATGGCGGGGGTCGAAGCGAAGATCGGCACCGTGCCGCTGCTGGTCGAGGAAGGCCGCGCGAACTGGGGCTATGCGGCGGGCGCATTGTCGCTCAAGGGCCGCATCCTCGTGCTGGACGACGCCGCGCCCGACCGCTTCAACCCGGTCGAAGCGCGCGATTTCGCGCTGCGCATGGCCGATGGGCGGATACAGGCGAGCGGCACGCTCACCCTGCCGGGGCATGAGCGGACCATCGCCGTCGTCCGGGTCGCGCATGATCTGGGCAGCGGCGTCGGCCGCGCCGACCTCTCGGTCGACGCCCTGCGCTTCGACGGCGGGTTGCAACCCGACCAGCTGACCTTCCTCGCGCTCGGCGTCGTCGCCAATGTCGAGGGCACGGTCGAGGGCGCGGGGAGGATCGACTGGCGCGGGTCGAGGGTGTCGAGCACCGGCCGCTTCTCCACGCGGGGAATGAACCTTGCCGCCGCCTTCGGGCCGGTGCAGGGGCTTTCGACCAATATCGCCTTCACCGACCTGCTCGGCCTCGTCACCGAACCGCATCAGCAACTGCGCCTCGCCAGCGTCCATCCGGGCGTGGAGGTGCATGACGGCGTCATCCATTACCAGCTGCTGCCCGACTATCGCGTGGCGATAGAGAATGGCCGCTGGCCGCTCGCGGGCGGGGAGCTGACGCTGCTGCCCACGGTGCTGGACATGAGCGCGGAACGATCGCGCCATCTCACCTTCCGGGTGCTGGGCATTCAGGCCGGATCGTTCATCGAGCTGCTGGAGCTGGAGAATGTGAACGCCACCGGCACCTTCGACGGGCTGCTGCCGATGATCTTCGACGCGCAGGGCGGGCGAATCACCGGCGGCGTGCTGGCCGCGAGGCAGATCGGCCTGCCGCCGCTGGTCATCGACCATGTCGAGGGGCTGAGCATCCCCTGCGACCCGAACCGGCAGGCGGGGCATCTGGCCTATGTCGGGCAGGTGTCGAACGAGGATCTCGGCATGTCGGGCAAGCTGGCCTTCGACGCGCTCAAGGACCTGCAATATAAATGCCTCACCATATTGATGGACGGCGCGCTGGACGGCGAGATCGTCACGCAGGTGGTCTTCAACGGCGTCAACCGCGGCGAATTGTCGAGCGTGCCGAAGGTCGTCGCGAAGAAGTTCGTCGGCCTGCCCTTCCTGTTCAATGTGCGCATCGAGGCGCCCTTCCGCGGCCTGATGAGCACGGCGCAGTCGTTCATCGACCCCAGCCTATTGATTCGCGATCAGCTCGACAAGGAGCTGGAGGCCATCGGCGAGAAGGGGGTTGCCGTTAAGCCGCGCGAAAGCGAAGATATGCTCAATAAGGAGAAGAAATGAGCCAGATGTGCGAACAAGGGCGGCCCGCGCGGCCGGGCGGATATGCGCTGGGCGGCGCGGCGGCGGGCATCGCCCTGCTGCTGGGCGGGTGCATCACCGTCAAGGCGCCGGACAAGCCGATCGAGATCAACCTCAATGTGAAGGTGCAACAGGAAGTGGTCGTCCGTCTGCAAAAGGACGCGCAGGACCTCATCCAGAACAACCCGGAGCTGTTCCCGCAATGACACGCAAATCCTCCCTTCTCCTCGCCGCGCTGGGGCTGGCCGTCGTCGGCCTGACCGGCGCGCTCCTCTCCTCCGGCCCGGCCATGGCGCAGTCCGGCGTCGTCGCCTCGGCGATGGCCGCCGGCACGGTGGGCGAGCAGGCCGACGGCTATCTCGGCATCAACGGATCGGTCAGCGCTGAAGTCCGCGCCGAGGTCGAATCGATCAACATCAAGCGGCGCGCGGCCTATACCGACCTTGCCGCCAAGCGGGGCGTGACCGTGGCCGATGTCGCGGCGGCGACCGGCTGCCAGACGCTGGCCAGCCGGGTGAAGCCGGGGCAGGTCTACCGCATCGGCACCGGCGGCTGGCAGACCAAGGGCAGCGCGCCGATTTCGCTGCCCGGCTATTGCGCCACGGCCAACTGAGCGGGCGCGGCGGGGCCGTGACCGGCCTTAAAGCGGGCATTGTCGCGACTCGCAACATGTCCGGTTGACTTGATCCTTTCCCCTTTCTAAACGGGCCGCGCCTTGACGGGTGCAGTCTTCACGGTTCAAGCCTTTCCTTACCCAAGCCGCTGTTGGAGAAGGAGAGGCCGGAATGTCGGAGATTGAACCTGGGCAGGACCCTGTTCGGGAAGACCCCCGCATCGTGTCGCTGGAAAAGCGAATCGAGGAGGTGGAGCGTACCGAGCGGAAGAGGACCGGTCAGCGCGACCCGGTGGCGGAGGAAAACAACCGCCTTGGCAATCGCGTGCTGGCCGAGCTCGTCGGAGGTCTTGCCGGTGGCGCGCTGGTGGGCTGGTTTCTCGACCGGTTGCTCGGCACGTCCCCCTGGCTCCTGCTGGTCTTCCTCTTCCTGGGGATAATCGTGGCCTTCAGGAACATCATAAGGATTTCGACGAAGCGCTCCGGCAGGCCGGGGCGCTGATGTCATAGGCAAGTGCATGGTTTCGGGGGTTATAAGTGGCAGAATCCGGTAAAATCGACCCGATGCACCAGTTCGCGATCGAACCCCTGTTCGGTACGAGCAACCTGTCGCTGGGCGGATACAACATCGCCTTCACCAACAGCGCGCTGTGGATGGTGGTCGCGGCCGTCGCGCTGTGGATCTTCGTCGCGGGCGGCATGAAGCGCAGCCTGATTCCCGGCCGCTGGCAGATGGCGGTGGAATTCTTCACCGGCTTCATCGAAAAGCTGCTCACCGACAATGTGGGCGCGGGCGGCAAGAAATACGTCCCCTATGTCTTCACCCTGTTCATGTTCATCCTGATGGGCAATATCCTCGGCCTGCTGCCGCTGGGCCTCGTCGGGGTGCATCCCTTCACCTTCACCAGCCATTTCACCGTCACCGGCGCGCTCGCCGTGCTCAGCTTCTCGATCGTGCTGATCGTCGGCTTCTGGAAGCATGGCCTGCACTTCTTCTCGCTGTTCGTGCCGCACGGCACGCCGCTGCCGATGATCCCGGTGATCTTCCCGATCGAGGTCGTGTCGTTCATGGTGCGCCCGTTCAGCCTCGGCCTGCGTCTCTTCGTCGCGATGACCGCCGGGCACGTGCTGCTGAAGGTGCTCGCCGGGTTCGTCATCAACTCGACCAATGCGGGCCTGGGCTACGGCGCGCTGGTCGGCATCCCCAGCTTCACGCTGATGGTCGGCATCAGCGCGCTGGAGCTGCTGGTCGCGGTCATCCAGGCCTATGTTTTCGCGCTGTTGACCTCGGTCTACATCAACGACGCCGAAAATCTTCACTGAGCCAAATCTTCGCCGAATTTATCAACGCTGTTCAAAGCACGAGTTTCAGAAAAGGAGTTATCATTATGGACGCAGAAGCCGCAAAGCTGTTGGGTGCCGGTCTGGCCGCGATCGGTGCGGGCATGGCCGCGCTCGGTGTGGGCAATGTCTTCGCTTCCTTCCTCGAAGGCGCGCTGCGCAACCCGTCGGCCGCCGACGGCCAGCAGGGCCGCCTGTTCATCGGCTTCGCCGCCGCGGAACTTCTGGGTCTGCTGTCGTTCGTCGTCGCGATGATCCTGGTGTTCGTCGCCTAAGCAGCGATCGGACGATTGTTACCGTGAGGGGCGGATTTTCCGTCCGTTCCTCACGCCTATTCTCTGATCCAACGGGACGGGTGCAATGCCTCAGATAGCCCAGCTTGCCGCAACCTACAGCTCGCAGATCTTCTGGCTGCTGCTGACGTTCGGCCTGCTCTTCTTCGTTGTCGGACTGGGCATGGTGCCCAAGATCCAGTCGACCGTCGATTCGCGCAACGCGAAGATCGCGGACGATCTGGCGCGCGCCAAGGCGGCCTTCGCCCGCGCGGACGAGATCGAGGAAGACTATCGCGCCCGCGAAAATGCGAGCCGCGCCGCCGCGCAGGCTCTCGTCGCCGAAGCCAAGGCCAAGGCGGCCAAGGACAGCGAGAAGCAGGTCGCGACCGCCGACAAGAAGATCGCGGCCCGCATCGCCGAGGCGGAGGAGGCCATCAAGGCGTCGTCGGCCAGGGCCCTGGCGGAGCTGGAGGCGGTTTCCGCCGAAGCCGCGCAGGACATGGTCGCAAAGATTTCCGGCGGGGAAATTTCCCGCGAGGCTGCCTTGCAGGCGGTGAAGGTGGCTCTGGCCCATGGCTGAGGAAGCAGGAATGAACGCGCACGCCGATACGCTGACCGGTTCGCAGGCCGTGGCCGAGAATCTGGAAAACGCCGACAAGGTGCAGGACCTGCATGGCCAGGTCCATGCCGCCAGCGAAAGCGTCGGCGGGCCGGAAGTCCATCATGCCGAACCGGCGGTGGCGGGCGTGCTGGACGCGACCGTCTGGGTCAGCCTGGCGATGGCGGTCTTCATTCTGGTGCTGCTGGTGAAGAAGGTTCCCTCGGTCATCGGCAAGGCGCTGGACGGCCGGATCGACGCGATTCGCGCGCAGCTGGACGAGGCTTCGAAACTGCGGGCCGAGGCCGAGGCGCTGAAGGCGGAATATCAGGCGAAGCTGTCCGATGCCGAGAAGGACGCCGCCGCCCTGCGCGCCCGCGCGGAGGAAGAGGCCGCGCTGCTGATCGCCGACGCCAAGACCAATGCCGCCGCGCTGGTGAAGCGTCGCCAGAAGATGGCCGAGGACAAGATCGGCGCCGCCGAGCGCGCCGCCGTGGCCGAAATCCGCGCCAGAGCGGTGAGCGCCGCGACCAGCGCCGCCTCCGCCCTGCTCGCCGAGCATCATGACGCGAAGGCGGACAAGACGATGATCGACAGCACCATCAAGTCGCTGGGCACGATCAACTGACCGGATCGCACAGGCCCCTGCGGCCCCTGTGAGCGGAGTGAAGAGGCGTCGCATGTGCGGCGCCTTTTTGCATTTGGAGACCCCTTGCCTGCCGTGGGAAAGCCCGCCGCATGGCTTCGTGCGCGGCCCGGACCGGTCATGCCGTTCCCGCTGCGGAGAGCGCCGTTCAGAAATAGATGTCGATATAGTCCGTCAGCCTGTCGCACCACTCGAATTCCCGCAGGCGGTAATAGGGCCGGTTCTGGGTGATGGCGAAACGCCATTCTTTGGTCGCTTCGCATGTACGCCCCCGGTCGGGCGTGTCGGTGATGCTGATCGTGCCTTGGAAGAGGAAATAGTCCTTTCCGATCTCCCGGATGACGCCGTCGAGAAACAGGCGTCCCGGCCCGCCGGCTTCGAACTGTGCGCCGCGCAACCTCCAGCTGTCGCCCTTGGCGCTGATGCTCGCCGTTCCGCGCGTATTCCAGTCGATCCACTGCAGCGTCAAACCCCGGTTGCCGAGCAGGCGGCGCGCGGCGGCCCTGTCGAGGATGCGGGTCGGCTTTTCGCTGGCAGGCGCGGGCGCGGCACGATCTTGCGATACCTCCGGCCGGGCGGCGGCGGGGGCCGCGCTGGCGAGGAACAGGACCGCAAGCGGGAGCGGGGCGGCGAGGAACGGGCGCAGCATGGTCATGGGGCAAAGCTAGCCCCGTGCAAAATTGTCCGCAAGGCCGGGCGCGGAGGCGGGGCAGGCCCCGGTTGCGGCCGGGGCGAAATAATCCGCTCCCGCCATCGCCTTCCCTCTCGCTAACGCGCTCCTTCCGCCCTACATCGGCCCCATGGCCTCCACCGATCTTCCCGACCGCTTCAACGAGGAAAAATCCGTCTTCACCGTGCGCGGCGCGGGCGCGCCCGACATAGAGACGGGCGTGGCGGCGATCCGCGAGGTGGTGCGCACGCTGCCGCTGCGGCCCGGCGTCTATCGCATGCTCGATGCGCGCGGCGACGTGCTCTATGTCGGCAAGGCGAAGGCGCTCAAGAATCGCGTCACCAACTACACGCAGGTGATGCGCCTGCCGCGCCGGCTGCAACGCATGGTGTCGCAGACTCGCGCGATGGAGATCGTCACCACCGGCAGCGAGGCCGAGGCGCTGCTGCTGGAAGCGCAGCTGATCAAGCGCTATCGCCCGCCCTATAATGTGCTGTTGCGCGACGACAAGAGCTTCCCCTTCATCCTCGTCCGCCACGACCACGCCTTCCCGCGCATCCAGAAGCATCGCGGCGCGCGCAAGGCGGAAGGGCGCTATTTCGGCCCCTATGCCGGGGCCGGGCAGGTCAACCGCACGCTCAACGCGTTGCAGAAGCTGTTCCTGCTGCGCAGCTGCACCGACAGCTTCTTCCGCAACCGCGCGCGCCCCTGCCTGCTCTACCAGATCCGCCGCTGCTCCGCGCCCTGCGTCGGGCGGATCGACGAGGCGGCCTATGCCGAGCTGGTCGCCGATGCCGAGGCGTTTCTCGACGGCAAGGGCGGTGGCGTGCAGGCGAAGCTGGCCGACGCGATGAACAAGGCGGCCGAGGCGCTGGATTATGAGCTGGCGGCGGTCTATCGTGATCGGCTGAAGGCGCTGACCTTCGTGCAGAACAGCGGCGTCGCCTCCCAAGGAGTCGAGGATGCCGATATCTTCGCGCTGGCGAGCGAGGGCGGGGCGATGTGCATCCAGGCCTTCTTCCTGCGCGGCGGCCAGCATACCGGCAGCCAGTCGCTCTTTCCCGTCCACACGCAAGAGGTCAGCGAGGACGAGGTGATGTTCTCCTTCCTCGCCCAGTTCTACGAGGACGTGCCGCCCGCGCGCCTCATCCTGCTGGACCGGCAGCTGGAGGAGGGGATGCTGCTGGAGGAGGCGCTCTCCACCAAGATCGGGCGCAAGGTGCGCATCGAGGTGCCGCAGCGCGGCCCGCGCACCAAGCTGATCGAGGAGGCCCGCCGCAACGCCGCCGAGGCGCTGCAACGGCGGCAGGCGGAAAGCACGGGCCAGGCGAAGCTGCTCGCCGGGCTGGCCGATCTGTTCGGGCTGGAGGGGCCGCCGGACCGGATCGAGGTCTATGACAACAGCCATATCCAGGGCGCGCACGCGCTGGGCGCGATGATCGTCGCGGGGCCGGAGGGCTTCCGCAAGAATGCCTATCGCAAGTTCAACATCAAGGATCCCGACACGCGGCCGGGCGACGATTTCGCGATGATGCGCGAGGTGTTCACGCGCCGGTTCGCGCCGCTGGTGGAGAAGGAGGCGCGGGCGGACAGCCCGGAGCGGGAGAAGGGCGAATGGCCCGATCTGGTGCTGATCGACGGCGGCAAGGGACAATTGTCGGCGGCGCGCGAGATGCTGGAGGAACTGGGCATAGAGGATGTGCCGCTGGTCGGCGTCGCCAAGGGGCCGCATCATGGCCGCGAGGGGCGGGAGGTGTTCCACCTGCTCGACGGGCGGGAGATCATGCTGCCGCTCAACGATCCGCTGCTTTTCTATCTGCAACGCCTGCGCGACGAGGCGCACCGCTTCGTCATCGGCGCGCACCGGGGCAAGCGCAGCAAGGCGATCACCACCTCGTCGCTGGACGAGGTGCCGGGCATCGGCCCCGCGCGCAAGAAGGCGCTGCTGATGCATTTCGGCACCGCGCGGGCGGTGAAGGATGCGCGGCTGGAGGATCTGCAACGCGCGCCCGGCGTGTCGAGGGCCGTGGCGCAGGCCGTCTACGATTATTTCCATCCGGGCGGCTAGCGGAACGGGCGGAAAGGCGGCCGGCCGCTTTCCTGTTCTCATGCCCGGCGGCTTGTGATAGTCGCCGGGGGCGGCACCGGCGGCAGGAAAGGGCAGGCATGGAAGGGGATCGCGCGGCGCGCGGCGGCGTGTTCAGGCCCGAATTCGAGGTCGCGGAGGGCACCGAGAGCAACCGTTTCCGCACCGCGCGTTTCAGGCGGTTTCGCGCCTTGCTCGAATCCCTTCCCGCAAAGGCCGATGGCGCCCCCATCCGCATTCTGGATGTCGGCGGCGCCCCCGGCTACTGGCTCGGCGTCCGGCCGCTGTGGCAGGATTTCCCGGTCGAAATCACGATCGTGAACATCGGCGCGGAGGATGAGGACCGCCCGCCCTTTCACCTGCGGAAGGGGGACGCGTGCAGCCTGCCCTATGCCGATAGAAGCTATGACATCGTGCATTCGAACAGCGTGATCGAGCATGTCGGCCAGTGGCGGGCGATGCGGGCGATGGCGCATGAGGTAAGGCGGCTGGCCCCGCGCTATTTCGTCCAGACGCCGAATTTCTGGTTTCCCTATGAGCCGCATTACAAGATGCCGTTCATTCATTGGCTGCCCGAATCCGTGCGGGCGGCCATGGTGCTGCGCAAGGCACGCGGCTGGATATCCGCAGATACCTACGATCAGGCCATGACCGAGGTGCAGGACATCAATCTGGTCACGGCCCGGCAAATGGCCGAGCTTTTCCCCGATGCCGCGATAGAGCGCGAATATATCGGGCCGTTCACCAAATCGCTGATAGCCATTCGTTGACGGACCGGTCGCCGTCGCGAAAGGGCGGCAGGAAGGCAGGGGCTGCCTCCCTTCCCGCTTTGCGCTAAGGAAGGGCGATGCCCCATTTCTCCACCCCCGCGATCCTCTGCGCCGTGCGGCATCATGGCGAGCATGGCGCGGTGGTGCGGGCGCTGACGCCGGCGCACGGTCTGGTCGCGGGCTATGTGCGCGGCGGGCGGTCGCGGACGATGCGCCCCGTGCTGCTGCCCGGCAACCGGGTGATGGCGGACTATAGCGCCCGCACCGCGGAGCAGCTTTCCTCGCTCGGCGTCGAATTGTCGCACAGCCTCGCGCCGATCCTGTCGGAGCCGCTGCCCGCCGCCGCGATCGAATGGATCTGCGCGCTCACCGCCACCGCCCTGCCGGACGATATTCCCTATCCCGCGCTCTACGAGGCGATGGGCGCGGTGCTGGATGCGGTCGAGGCCGCGCCCGCCGCGCGGGGCTGGGCGGTGGGGCTGGTGCGCTATGAGCTGCTGCTGCTGGCGGAGCTGGGCTTCGGCCTCGACCTGTCGGGCTGTGCGGTGACGGGGCAGGGGATGGAAAGCCTCGCCTATGTCTCGCCCCGCACCGGCGCCGCCGTCAGCGCGCAGGCCGCCGCCGGATATGAGGCGCGGCTGCTGGCGCTGCCGCCTTTTCTGCGCGACCGGACGATGCAGGCCGACTGGACGGATATCCTCGCCGGCCTCGCGCTGACCCGTCATTTCCTCGAACGCTCGGTGCTGATCGACCGCCGCGCCGGCGTGCTGGCGGCCCGCGACCGCCTGACCGACCGCCTCAAAAGAGCGGTTGCGTGAACAGCGCCTTCTCCATATGCGTGCCCGCATATTCATCCGCGGTCGCGGGACGGGAAGGAGATATTCATGCTGGTTGCGCTGTTCGCCGGAGACGGCATCGGTCCTGAAATCATGGCGGAGGCCCGCCGCGTGCTCGACGCGCTCGGCCTCGACGGCCTGACTTATGAGGAAGGGCTGGTGGGCGGCGCGGCCTACAAGGCGAAGGGGCATCCGCTGCCGCCGGAAACGCTGGATATCGCCCGCCGCGCCGATGCGATCCTGTTCGGCGCGGTCGGCGATTATGATTGCGACGCGCTGGAGCGCCATCTGCGCCCCGAACAGGCGATCCTCGGCCTGCGCAAGGAACTGACGCTGTTTTCCAACCTGCGCCCGGCCAAGGTATTCCCGCAGCTCGCCGACGCCTCCGCGCTCAAGCAGGAGGTGGCGAGCGCGATCGACCTGCTGATCGTGCGCGAACTGAACGGCGACGTCTATTTCGGCGAGAAGGGCATCCGCACCACCGCCGACGGCCTGCGCGAGGGCTATGACATCATGAGCTATAACGAGGCGGAGGTCCGCCGCATCGCGCACAGCGCCTTCCGCGCCGCGCAGGTGCGCCGCAAGAAGCTCTGCTCGGTGGACAAGGCCAATGTGCTCGAAACCAGCCAGCTGTGGCGCGACGTGGTGACGGAGGTTGCCGCCGACTATCCCGATGTCGAGCTGTCCCACATGTATGTCGACAATGCGGCGATGCAGCTGGTGCGCAACCCCGGCCAGTTCGACGTGATCGTCACCGGCAACCTGTTCGGCGACATCCTCTCCGATCAGGCGAGCATGTGCGTGGGGTCGATCGGCATGCTGGCCTCGGCCTCGCTCGATGCGAACGGCAAGGGGCTGTACGAGCCTATCCACGGCAGCGCGCCCGATATCGCCGGGCAGGGCAAGGCCAATCCGCTGGCGACGATCCTGTCGGCGGCGATGATGCTGCGCTATTCGCTGGGCAGGCCGGAGGCGGCGGACCGGATCGAGGCGGCGGTGGCGAAGGCGCTGGAAAGCGGCGCGCGCAGCCCCGATCTGGGCGGCGCGATGACCACCCGCGAAATGGGCGACGCGGTGCTGGCCG
The DNA here is from genome assembly GCF_014196495.1 of Sphingobium jiangsuense. Lineage (GTDB taxonomy): Bacteria > Pseudomonadota > Alphaproteobacteria > Sphingomonadales > Sphingomonadaceae > Sphingobium > Sphingobium jiangsuense. Next base: position 204,431 of record NZ_JACIDT010000001.1, on the reverse strand, counting down.
TCCTCTGATTTCCCGGTGGCGGCGGGCGATGAAACCCGCCGCCCCGATTCCGACTTTTTTAACAGAATCAACGCTATCGCCGATCCTGTACAGAGAAACAGGGTCGGACGATGCAGGGCACAATGCGCGCGGAACATGACGCGTTACGCACCATGGTGCGCGAATTTGCGGAGTTCCTGAACGGACCCCTGCCTCAGGACATGGCGGACGCGTCGAAGCGGCGGCTGGAATTTTCCCGGCTGTTCCGCAGCCATATCGTCGCCGAACGCGATTATGCCCGCGCCTGCCTGCAATATGCCGACAAGTCGGTGCACGCGCTGATGGAGGAATATTCCCGCGCCTTTCACGCGCTCTATTTCGACTATAGCCGCCATATCCAGCATTGGGGCCTCGACCGGGTGAGGGAGGACTGGCGCGGCTACGGCAAGGCGGTGGGCGAATTGCGCGAACGTTTCCTGAAGCTGATGGACTGGGAGGACGCGGAAATCCTCCCCGCGCTGGCGGTCACCGAATAAGGCGGCAGCCGCTTCGCCTTTCGGCACGCGGGGGAGCAAAAGGCTTGCAGTTGCGCGCCGTGGCGGTAAGGGCTGTGGCAGCGGCCGACGCCGTGCAAGCCCCTGCCCCCGCGCAGGGGCTGCCCCGTCGCCTCCATCACGATCAGGCATCACGATCAGGGCATGAGATGAAACGCACAACGGGTCAGAATCGCGAGATTACCTCCAAATGGCGTCCGGCGACGCAGGCGATCAGGGGCGGCACCTGGCGCAGCGAGCATGGCGAGACCTCCGAGGCGATCTTCCTCACCTCCGGCTATTGCTATGACGACGCGCAAACGGTCGCGGTGCGCTTCGCCGGGGAGCAGGAGGGCATGACCTATTCCCGCCTCCAGAACCCGACCGTGCAGATGCTCGAAGAGCGCATCGCGCTGATCGAGGGGGCTGAGGCCGCGCGCTGCCAGGCGAGCGGCATGGCGGCGATGACGGCGGCGCTGCTGTGCCAGCTGAAGGCGGGCGACCATGTCGTCGCGGCGAAGGCGGCGTTCGGTTCCTGCCGCTGGCTGACCGACACGCTGCTGCCGAAGTTCGGCATCGAGACGACCGCGATCGACGCCTTCATCAACGAGGAATGGGAAAAGGCGATCCGCCCCAACACCAAGCTCTTCTTCTTCGAAACCCCGGCCAACCCGACCATGGATCTGGTCGACATGGACTATGTCTGCGGCCTCGCGAAATCGCGCGGCATCGTCACCGTCGTCGACAATGCGTTCGCGACCCCGGTGTTGCAGCGCCCGCTCGATTATGGCGCGGATATCGTCGCCTACAGCGCGACCAAGCTGATGGACGGGCAGGGGCGCGTGCTGGCGGGCGCGATCTGCGGCAAGGCGGAATTCATCAACGACGTGCTGATGCCGTTCCAGCGCAACACAGGGCCGACCCTCTCGCCGTTCAACGCCTGGGTGGTGCTCAAGGGCATGGAAACGCTGGAGCTGCGCGCGCTGCGCCAGTCGGAAAGCGCGCTCGCCGTGGGCCGCTTCATGGAAAAGCGCGTGCCGAAGATCCTGCACCCCGGCCTGGAGAGCCATCCGCAATATGTGCTGGCGCAAAAGCAGATGAGGGCTTGCGGGCCGATCTTCTCCTTCATCCTCGACGGCGGGCGGGAACAGGCGCATGCGCTGCTCAACGCGCTGGAGCTGATCGATATCTCCAACAATATCGGCGACAGCCGCAGCCTGATGACGCATCCGGCCTCCACCACCCATCATGGTGTCGGCGCGGAAACGCGCGAGGCGATGGGCGTGGTCGAGGGCATGCTGCGCCTCAATGTCGGGCTGGAAGACCCGCAGGATATTATCGAGGATCTGGATCAGGCATTGACCTCGATCGGCCTTTAGGAGAATCTGGGCCGGTGAAGGCCTTGTTTCCCTTTTTCGCCGTGACCGACGATATCGTCGTCCGTGTCGCCGTCAGTTATCTCCCGGAGCAGTCCCAGCCGGAGCAGGACCGATGGTTCTGGGCCTATCATGTCCGCATCGAAAATGAGGGGGACGAGCCGGTGCAACTGCTGTCGCGGCGCTGGTCGATCACCGACGGGCGCGGGGCGGTGCATCATGTGGAAGGCGAAGGGGTGATCGGCGAGCAGCCGGTGATCCATCCCGGCGCCTCCTATGATTATGTGTCGGGCTGTCCGCTCACCACCTCGACAGGGGTGATGGAGGGCCATTATACGATGGTCGCGTCGGACGGGCGCATGTTGAAGGTCGCCATTCCGCGCTTCGCCCTGATTGCTCCTGCGGAAACGGAATGAAAAGAACCCATCTGCCCCTGAATGGCCTGCGCGTGCTGGATGCCGCCGCGCGCCACCTTTCCTTCACCCGCGCCGCCGACGAACTGGCGGTGACGCCCGCCGCCGTGGGGCAGCAGATCCGCGCGCTGGAGGACATGCTGGGTGTCGTCCTCTTTCGCCGCACGCCCAAGGGGCTGGAGCTGACACCGGAAACGGAGGGCGCGCTGGAGGCGTTGCGCAATGGCTTCCTGAAGTTCGAGGAAGCGGTGCAGACGATGCAGGCGGGCCAGTCCAGCAACGCGCTGACCATCGCCGCGCCGCGCGACATCATCGCGACCTGGCTGATGCCGCGCCTCGCCGGCTATGCGGCGGAGCGGGCGGACCTGCACCTGACGCTGATCGCCGCCGACACGCCGCCCGACTTCACCGAGGCGAATCTCGACCTTGCGATCGAACTGACCGGCGGCGTCGGCGAGCATGAGGGCGTTCCATTGGATGACGGGCGCTATATCGTCGTGGAAAGCGCGACCGGCGGCGCCGAAGGCTGGATCGACTGGCCCGGCAGCGGCGCGCCCGCCGCCGAACCGGCGCTGATCCGCGTCGCCGACGGCGGCCTCGCCATCAGCGCGGCGGCCAATGGCCTCGGCCGCGCCAGCGTGCCGCATCTCCTCGCGCAGGGCGCGCTCGCCGATGGGCGCGTGCGGCAGGTGGGAGAGGCGCAAGCGGGCAAGCACGGCTATTGGCTGATCGCCCCCGCCCCGCAATGGCGGCAGAAGAAGGTCCGCGCGCTGGTCGAGGTGCTGACCGCCTGATACGCTCGCCGATCTCGGGCTGCATGAGGGTTAATCGGGTTCACGCGGAGGCGCGGAGACACGGAGAGATTGGGAGGGGCCGCAGGTCTCTCAGCTTTTCTTGCCTTGGGCGGGCCGGGTGGATGGAATAAAGACGCTTCGCGAATATTCCCTCCGCATCTCCGCGCCTCCGCGTGAAATTTCAATAAGCCCCAGAGAAACAGCCTATCCCATCTCCGTCATGCCAGCGCAGGCTGGCATCGCCCTCGACAGCGTGGAACCAGGCCCCCCGTCATGCCAGCCTGCGCTGGCATGACGGGGGGCGGAGAGGTAAGGAAGCGGACGAACGGCCGCCTCAATGCACGAAGCGGGCCACCACGTCGCGATAGCTGCGGCTGACCTTCACCTGCGCGCCGGATTCGAGGATCAGGAAGCATTCGCCGTTGGTATGCGGCTTCACCTGCCGCACCTGTGACAGGTTGACGATGGTGGAGCGGTGCACGCGCTGGAAATTGCGCGGGTCGAGCCGCTTTTCGAGGTCCTTCATCGTCTCGCGCAGGATCAGTGAATTGTCGGCGGTGTAGATGCACATATAGTCGCCCGCCGCGTCGATCCGCTCGATGCTGTCGACATCGACGCGGAAGATCTGGCCGCGATCCTTGATGTTGATCAGCTTCTCATAGCGGCTGGCGGACGGCGCGCTCTCGTCCTCGTCCGTGTCGAAGCTCGACATCGCCTCCGGCGCGACCTCGGCCAGCACCTCGCGCAGGCGCTCGGCCTCCTGCGCCTGGCGTTTGTCGGCAAGGCGCTGGCGCACCCGTTCCAGCGCGTCGGCGAGCCGCTGCTCGTCCACCGGCTTCATCAGATAATCGACCGCCTGCGCCTCGAACGCGCGGATCGCGTGGTCGGAATAGGCGGTGACGAACACGAACAGCGGCGGCTCTATGTCCATCGTGCCTGCGACGACCGAAAAGCCGTCGAAGCCGGGCATCTGAATGTCGAGAAAGACGAGATCGGGCTTGTGGGTCTTGATCGCGCGGATCGCCTCCCGCCCGTTCTGGCAGGTTTCCACTATTTCAACGTCGGGATGGGCCTCCAGACGCAGGCTCAGCCCCTGAATGGCGAGGCTTTCATCGTCGACGAGAATGGTGCGGATTGTCATCTTGGGAAATCTCTCATGCTGGCTTCGTTACCAGGGGCAGCTCGATCGTGACGACGAAACCACCCCCCGGAGCAAAACGCGTTTCGAAGCTATGTCGTTCCCCGAACGCCTGCGTCAGCCGGTCGCGAATATTGACCAGTCCAACCCCTGTAGACAGATTTGGGCGTTTATGCTCGTCATTCAACCCCGGACCGGTATCGGAAACCACGATGCGCACATTTTCCCCTGCCGGATGGGCGCTGACGCCGATTTCCGCCCCTTCCTCCTTGGGCGTCACCGCATATTTGATCGCATTCTCGACCAGCGGCTGGAGCAGCAGCGAGGGCAGATGGGCGTCGGCGACGCGCGGGTCGATGTCGAACACCGGGCGCAGCCGGTCCTCGAACCGCATCTTCTCTATCTCCAGATAGAGCTTCAGCGTCTCGATCTCCTGATGCAGCGGCACCATCGCGGTCGGCTCGTTGATGAGGGTGTAGCGCAGGAAGGAGGACAGGCGGGAGAGCATCGCATTGGCCCTGTCCGTCTGCTTCAGCAGCACCAGCGTCGATATGCTGTTGAGCGTGTTGAACAGGAAATGCGGGTTGAGCTGATAGCGCAGCATCGCCAGCTGCGCGCTCGACGCCTGGTTTTCCAGGCGCAGCAGCTGGTCCGCCTGCTCCTCCACCGTCAGGTAGAAGTTGATCGCATAATAGAGCGCGGCCCAGGCGAACAGCAATGTGACGGTGAGATAATAGGCGCCGAGCAGCAGTTGCAGGCCGACCGCGCTGCTGCCCCGGTTCTGCGTCGCGAACACCCAGGCGTCGATGAAAGCACCGATCCCGGCGGCGATCAGCACCACGAGGATCGAGACGGTCCACGTCACGAACGGCCGCTGCTTCAGCAGCATGCGGAAGATCACCGCCATCAGCAGCGTCAGCGAATAGCCGGTGATGGTCGAAATGAGGACCGGGATCAGGAAGGAAAAGGGCTGGCCGTTGGCGAGGCCGGAAATGCCGCGCAGCATGAAGGCGCCGGCCCAGCCGACGGATTGCAGGTTCCAGAACGCCCGGTTCTTGTCCTGAAAAAAAGGTTTGGCCTGAAACGGATTAACGGACATGCGCTGTCCGTCTTACCGCATGGCTCCGGCAAACGGGAACCGCTTTTTTGCAAAAAACATATGCGATGACCGAAGGCGGCGGAACCGGGCCGGATCGTCCCTCGCGGCGGTTGCGAGGGAGGCGAACAGCGGAAAAAGGCGCGCATAAATGATTTTTTTGTTGCGCCCGCGCGCATTTAACCCAAATCGTCAGGGATAATGTTGCGTCAATATGAACTTGTCGAACGCGTAAAACGCTACGATCCCGATGCGGACGAGGCGATGATCAATCGCGCCTACGTCTTTTCCGTGCAGAAGCATGGCAGCCAGAAAAGGGCGAGCGGCGACCCCTATTTCAGCCACCCGATCGAGGTGGCGGGCATCCTGACCGATTTCTACATGGACGACAAGACGATCGTCACCGCGCTGCTGCACGACACGCTGGAGGACACGCTCACCACCTATGAGGAGATAGAGGAGCTGTTCGGCCCCGACGTCGCCCGGCTGGTCGACGGCGTCACCAAGCTTTCGAAGATCGAGGCGCAGTCGGAAAACGAGCGCGCGGCGGAAAATCTGCGCAAGTTCCTGCTGGCGATGTCGGACGATATCCGCGTACTGCTGGTGAAGCTGGCCGACCGGCTGCACAACATGCGCACGCTGCACTTCATCGGCAAGGAAGAGAAGCGCCGCCGCATCGCGCGCGAGACGATGGAGATCTACGCGCCGCTGGCCGAGCGCATCGGCATGTACGACTTCATGCGGGAAATGCAGCTGCTCGCCTTCCAGCAGCTGGAGCCGGAAGCGCATGACAGCATCACCCGGCGGCTCGACCAGCTGAAGGAAGGCGGGGTCGACAAGGTCGCGCGCATCTCCTCCGGCCTGCAACTGCTGCTGGGGCAGGCGGGAATGAAGGTAACGGTGTCGGGGCGGGAGAAGCATCCCTATTCGATCTGGCGCAAGATGCAGGAACGGCACATCAGCTTTGAGCAGCTGACCGACGTGATGGCCTTCCGCATCATCACCGCGACGACCGAGGATTGCTATCGCGCGCTGGGCATCATCCACGGCCGCTACAAGATGGTTCCGGGCCGCTTCAAGGATTATATCTCGACCCCCAAGCGCAACGGCTATCGCTCGCTGCACACGACGGTGATCCATGCCGAGAATGCGCGCATCGAGATTCAGATACGCAGCGCCGAGATGCACCGGGAGAATGAGTTCGGCCTCGCCGCCCACTGGGCCTACAAGCAGGGCAAGGGGCCGGACGGGCAGGCGGGCTGGCTGCGCGACCTGATCGAGATCCTCGACCAGAGCCACGATGCCGACGAACTGCTCGAAAACACGCGGCTCGCCATGTATCAGGACCGCATCTTCGCCTTCAGCCCGAAGGGGGAGCTGTACCAGCTGCCCAAGGGCGCGACGCCGGTGGACTTCGCCTACGCGGTGCACACGAGCCTCGGCGGGCAGACGGTCGGCGCCAAGGTCAACGGCCGGGTGGTGCCGCTGCGCACCGTGCTGGAAAATGGCGATCAGGTCGAGATATTGAAGAGCGAGGGGCAGGAGCCGCAGCCCGGCTGGCTGACCTTTGCGATCACCGCCAAGGCGCGCGCGGCGATCCGCCGCTATATCCGCCACAAGCAGCGCGACGAGACGATCCGGCTGGGCGAGAACCTGTTCGAGGAGATCGTCGACCGGCTGCCGGTGGAGATCGGCGACAAGGCGGTCGCGGCGGCGTTGAAGCGCCTGAAGATGGAGGATCGCGCCGCGCTGATGATCGCCATCGCCACCCATCGCGTCACCGACATGGAGGTGATGGAGGCGCTGATCCCCGGTTCCACCAGCGGGCAGGACGGCGACCATCACGCCCCGGCGCAGCATCATCCGGTCTCGATCCGCGGCCTGACGCCGGGCATAGCCTATAGCCTGGGCGAATGCTGCCACCCGGTGCCGGGCGACCGCATCGTCGGCATCCGCCGCACCGGCGAGCCGATCGAGGTGCACACCATCGACTGCATGGCGCTGGAGGACGGGCAGGACGCGGACTGGGTGGACCTTGCGTGGGACAGCAAGTCGAAGGGCGGCACCGCGCGGTTGCAGGTGATCGTCAAGAACCAGCCGGGCGCGCTGGCCGCCGTCGCCAATATCTTCGGCGTCAACAAGGCGAACATCCTGAACCTGCAACTGGTGAACCGCGAGGGGCCGTTCCACACCGACATCATCGATCTGGAGGTGACCGACGCCCCGCACCTGATGCGCATCGTCTCCGCCCTGCGCGCGCTCGATTGCGTGGCGCAGGCGGACCGGGTGTAGCGCGATCACCCCTTAAAACGGGTTCTGGGGACTCGGCCGAAACCGGACTTTACCTCTATCGTCACCCTGAACTTGGTTAGCTGCGCTGGCCTTCGGCTCAGGGTCCATCGCGCCGGATCGGCCATCGGTCTGTGGGGCTGGATGGATGCTGAAACAAGTTCAGCATGACGGTTGGGCTATGTCAGTTCCACCCCAACCCTGTTTTCCATACCATGTCTGCAAAGGCTATAATCGTCAAAAAAAAGGAGACGGGCCAATAGCCGCGCCTCCCCTTTCCCTTGATTGGGCTACCCCCGCGCTCAGCCCGCGATGCCGCTCGCCGCCAGCACCGCCAGCGTCATCAGGTCGCTCGCGGTGGAGGCCATGGGCGCGACCTGCACCGGCTTTTCCATGCCGACGAGGATCGGGCCGATCACCGAATCGCCGCCCAGTTCGCGCAGCAGCTTGGCGGAGAGGTTGGCCGATTGCATGCCCGGCATGATCAGGCAGTTGGCCGGGCCGGACAGGCGGCTGAACGGATATTTCTTCATCACCGCCGGGTTGAGCGCGACGTCGGGCGCCATCTCGCCCTCATATTCGAAATCGACGCCGCGCTGGTCGAGGATCGACACCGCCGAGCGCAGATTTTCCAGCCAGTTGCCGGTCGGGTTGCCGAAGGTCGAATAGGACAGGAAGGCGACGCGCGGCTGGTGGCCCATGCGGCGGGCGACGGCTGCCGTCCCTTCCGCGATATTGGCCAGCTCTTCCGCGCTGGGGCGTTCGTTGACCATCGTGTCGGCCATGAACACCGTGTGCGTCTGGCCGACCAGCACATGCACCGCGAAGTTGGTCTGCCCCTGCACCGGATCGACCACGCGGCGCACCTGCCGCATGGTTTCGGGGAAGGTGCGGGTGATGCCGGTGATCATCGCGTCGGCCTCGCCCATCTGCATCAGCAGCGAGGCGAAGATGTTGCGGTCCCGGTTGACCATGCGCTGGCAGTCGCGCAGCAGATAGCCGCGCCGTTGCAGGCGGCCGTAGAGCTTTTCCACCATCGCGGGCACCAGCGGCGAGTTGACGCTGTTGTGCACCTCGAAGCTGTGCGGGTCGGAAACGCCCAGATCGCGCAGCCGGTCGTAAACGTCCTGCCGCCCGACCAGCACCGGGATGCCGTAGCCGCCGTCGCGGAACTGGATCGCCGCGCGCAGCACGACCTCTTCCTCGGCCTCGGCGAAGACGACGCGCTTCGGGTTGGCCTTCGCATTTTCATAGGCGAGGGTCAGCACCGAGGTGGTCGGGTTGAGGCGGCCCTTCAGCGACCGGGCATAGGCGTCCATGTCCTCGATCGGCTTCTGCGCGACGCCGCTTTCCATCGCCGCGCGGGCGACGGCGACCGGCACGACCTCCATCAGGCGCGGATCGAACGGGGCGGGGATGATATAGTCCGGCCCGAACTGGTGCGCCTGGCCATAGGCGGCGGCGACTTCCTCCGGCACCTGCTGGCGGGCGAGCTCGGCGATCGCGGTGGCGGCGGCGATCTTCATCGCCTCGTTGATCGCGGTCGCCCGCACGTCGAGCGCGCCGCGGAAGATGAACGGGAAGCCGAGGACGTTGTTCACCTGATTGGGATAGTCCGACCGGCCGGTCGCGACGATGGCGTCCGGGCGCGCGGCCTTGGCGGCGGGCGGCGAGATTTCGGGATCCGGGTTCGCCATCGCGAAGATGATCGGCTGCTCCGCCATGTCCTTGACCATGTGCGGCTTGAGCGCATCGGCGGCGGACAGGCCGAGGAACACGTCGGCGCCCTTCAGCGCCTCTTCCAGCGTGCGCGCCTCGGTCTTGACCGCATGGGCGGATTTCCACTGGTCCATGCCGCTGGAGCGGCCCTGATAGATGACGCCCTGACGGTCGCACATGATGACGCGGTCGGCGGGCGCGCCCATCGCCTTGATCAGTTCCGTGCAGGCGATGGCCGCCGCGCCCGCGCCGTTGACGACGACGTTGATGTCCTTGATGTCGCGGCCGGTGATGTGCAGCGCGTTGATGAGGCCCGCCGCGCAGATGATCGCGGTGCCGTGCTGGTCGTCATGCATCACCGGAATGTTCATCCGCTCTTTCAGAGCCTGCTCGATGATGAAGCATTCGGGCGCCTTGATGTCTTCGAGGTTGATGCCGCCGAAGCTCGGTTCGAGCAGCGCGACCGCATCGATGAAGGCCTGCGGATCTTCGGTGGCGACCTCGATGTCGATCGAGTCCACGTCGGCGAAGCGCTTGAACAGCACCGCCTTGCCTTCCATCACCGGCTTGGAGGCGAGCGCGCCCAGATTGCCGAGGCCGAGGATGGCCGTGCCGTTGGAGATGACCGCGACCAGATTGCCCTTCGCGGTATAGTCATAGGCGGTGCCGGGATCGTCGGCGATCGCCTTCACCGGGACGGCGACGCCGGGGGAATAGGCGAGAGAAAGGTCGCGCTGGGTAGCCATCGGCTTGGAGGCAATGATCTCGATTTTGCCTGGCCGTCCCTGCGAATGGAAATACAGGGCCTCGCGTTCGGAAAATTCGACACTTGCTCTCTCGGTCATTGTATCTCCTTCATTCGCACTGCACCTGACGGGGACGATCCGCATCGCCGTGCAAAAGGCCCTAGACCCATTTACGTTACGGCCACAAGTGCGATGAAGCCCGCGGCGGCATAAATTGTTTTCACCGGGGCGGGGGCTTCCGCTTCGCCGCGTCACCGGCTATCGCTGCGCGGTGATGGCCAATCCCGCTTCCAAGACCGGCTCCGTTTCCTCCGCCCCCGCTTCGGCCCAGACGCCGATGATGGCCCAGTATATGGAGCTGAAGGCGCAGGCCGCCGATTGCCTGCTCTTCTACCGCATGGGCGACTTTTTCGAGATGTTCTTCGACGATGCGAAGGCCGCCGCGGCGACGCTCGACATCGCGCTGACCTCGCGCGGGGAGCATGACGGCGTCCCCATCCCGATGTGCGGCGTGCCGGTGCATAGCGCGGAGGCCTATCTGGCGCGTCTGATCCGCGCCGGGCACCGCGTCGCCATCGCCGAGCAGACCGAAACCCCGGCGGAGGCCAAGGCGCGGGGCGGGTCCAAGGCGCTCGTGGCGCGGGGTATCATCCGCTATGTGACGCCGGGCACGCTGACCGAGGACACGCTGCTCGATTCCCGCGCCGACAACATGCTGGTCGCGGTCGGCGAGGCGGGCGGGGAGATCGGCATCGCCGCCGCCGACATCTCGACCGGCCGGTTCGAGACGATGACGGTGGACGCCGCCGCATTGCAGGCCGAGATCGCCCGGCTGGGCGCGAGCGAGATCGTGATCGCGAACGGCTCTGCGCTCGACGTTGCGGGCAGGCAGGGGGCGGGCGCGCATGGCTTCGACAGGGGCGCCTTCTCCTCGCAGCGGGCCGAGGCGCGGCTGAAGGCGATGTTCGGCGTGGCGACGCTCGATGGCTTCGGCAGCTTCGGCCGGGCGGAACTCGCGGCGATCGGCGGCCTGCTCTCCTATCTCGACCATGCCGGGCAGGGGACGCTGCCCCATCTCGCGCCGCCGGTGCATATCGCGCCGGGCAGCCATATGGCGATCGACGCCGCGACGCGCGAGAGCCTTGAGATCGTCGCCACCATGGCCGGGGCGCGGCAGGGCAGCCTGCTGCACGCGGTCGATCGCACCGTCACCGGCGCGGGCGCGCGCCTGCTCGCCGCCGATCTGGCCGCGCCGCTGCTCGACGGCGCGGCGATAGAGGCGCGGCTCGATCTGGTGCACTGGCTGCACGATCATGGCGGCCAGCGCGATGCGTTGCGCGCGGTGCTGCGGGCGCTGCCGGATATCGGCCGCGCGCTGGGCCGCGTGGCGATGGGGCGCGGTTCCCCGCGCGACCTCGGCCAGATACGCGACGGCCTGGGCGAGGCGCGGATGCTGCGCGAGCGGCTGGCGAGGGCGCCGGATCGCCCGCCGCTGCTCGACCGGCTGCTGCCCGCGCTCGACGGTCATGGCGATCTGGTCGATGAACTGACCCGCGCGCTCGTCCCCACCCCGCCCACCGAGACGGCGAGCGGCGGCTATATCGCGGAAGGCTATGACGCCGCGCTCGACGATCTGCGGCGGCTGGGCAGCGACGGGCGGCGCGCGATCGCGCTGCTGGAGGCGCGCTATCGCGACGAGACGGGCATATCGGCGCTCAAGATCCGCCATAATGCGGTGCTGGGCTATCATGTCGAGGTGCCTGCCCGCCATGGCGACACTCTGATGAAGGAAGGGTCGGGCTTCACCCATCGCCAGACGCTGGCCGGGGTGGTGCGCTTCAATTCGGTCGATCTGCACGAACAGGCGAGCCGGGTGATGCAGGCGGGCGCCCATGCGCTCGCCGCCGAGGCCGCGCATCTCGAAGCGCTGATCGAGCAGGTGCTTTCCCGCAAGGAAGCGATCACCCGCGCCGCGCAGGCGATCGCGCGGCTCGACGTGGCGGCGAGCCATGCCGAGCGCGCGGCCGAGGGCGGCTGGGCACGCCCGCGCTTCGTGCCGGACCAACGGCTGGAGATCGTCGGCGGGCGGCATCCGGTGGTCGAGGAGGCGCTGCGGCGCGAGGGCCAGCCCTTCGTCGCCAATGATTGCGTGCTGTCGGGCGCGGACCGGCTCTGGCTCGTCACCGGCCCCAATATGGGCGGCAAGTCGACCTTCCTGCGCCAGAACGCGCTGATCGTGCTGCTGGCGCAGGCGGGCGCCTTCGTGCCCGCGCAATCAGCGACGCTGAGCCTTGTCGACCGCCTGTTCAGCCGCGTCGGCGCATCGGACAATCTGGCGCGCGGCCGCTCCACCTTCATGGTCGAGATGGTCGAGACGGCGGCGATCCTCTCCCAGGCGACAGAGCGCAGCTTCGTCATATTGGATGAGGTCGGGCGCGGCACCTCCACCTATGACGGCCTCGCGCTCGCCTGGGCGGTGGTCGAGGCGGTGCATGAGGTCAACCGCTGCCGCTGCCTGTTCGCGACCCATTATCATGAGCTGACGCGCCTGGCCGAAAGCCTCAAGGCCCTGTCGCTGCACAATGTCCGCGCGCGTGAATGGAAGGGCGATCTGGTGCTGCTGCACGAGGTCGCCGACGGCCCTGCCGACCGCAGCTACGGCATCGCGGTGGCGCGGCTCGCGGGCCTGCCGCCTGCCGTGCTGGCGCGGGCGAAGGACGTGCTGTCCCGGCTGGAGGCGGGCAAGGCCAGGACCGGTGGCATAGCGGCGGGCCTCGATGACCTGCCGCTCTTCGCCGCGAGTCTGGCCGCGCAGGAGGAAGCGGCCGCCGACCCGCTGCGCGAGGCGCTGTCCGCGCTCGATGTGGACGCGCTGTCCCCGCGCGAGGCACTGGATCATCTCTATCGCCTCAAAGCGCTGGCGAATGAGGGGGCGGAGCACTAGATATCCTCTTATGACCGATCTTTTCGCCAGCCTGCCCAACCGGCGCTCCATCATCAATCGCCGGATCATCGCCGACAGGATCGAGGCGCTGGCGGCGGAAAGCAGCGGCGATGTGGGCCATTTGCGGCAGAAGATCGTCGCCGTGCTGGCCGAGGCGCTGAAGGAAGGGCGGGCGGAGGCCAAGCGGCGGCTGGAATATCGCCCCACCAACGGGCGCGAGGCGGTGCAGGCGCTCGCTTTCCTGACCGACCAGATCGTGCGCATCCTGTTCGACGCGACCACCCACTATCTCTATTCGCCGGGCAACCGCACCGCAGGCGAGCAACTCGCGCTGCTGGCGGTGGGCGGCTATGGCCGGGGCGAGATGGCGCCGCACAGCGACGTCGATATCGCCTTCGTCACCCCCTACAAGCCGACGAGCTGGACCGAGCAGGTCATCGAATCCATGCTCTATTCCCTTTGGGACCTGGGCCTGAAGGTCGGGCATTCGAGCCGCTCGATCGACGAGATGATCCGCATGTCGAACGCCGACCTCACGGTGCGCACCGCGATGCTGGAGGCGCGCTATGTCTGGGGCGACCGCGCCGTCTACGACGAAGCGCTGGCCCGGTTCGACGCGGAGGTGGTGCGCGACAGCGCCCGCGCCTTCGTCGCCGAGAAGCTGGCCGAGCGGGAAGAGCGGCACAAGCGGATGGGCGACAGCCGCTATGTGGTCGAGCCCAATGTGAAGGAAGGCAAGGGCGGCCTGCGCGACCTGCACACGCTGTTCTGGATCGGCAAATATGTGAACCGCGTGCGCTCCGTTTCCGGGCTGGTCGAGGCCGGGCTGCTGACCCCGCATGAACTGCGCCAGTTCCAGAAGGCGGAGAATTTCCTCTGGGCGGTGCGCTGTCACCTCCATTATCTGACCGGCCGGGCGGAGGACCGGCTGACCTTCGACATGCAACTGGAGGTCGCCCAGCATATGAGCTTCACCGCGCGCTCCGGCCGGGCGGGGGTGGAGCGGTTCATGCATTATTATTTCCTCACCGCGAAGAAGGTGGGGGATCTGACGGCGGTGTTCCTCGCCCATCTCGACGACCAGTGGGCCAGCAAGGGGCGCCGTTTCGTGCCCTCGATATTCCGCCGCCCGCGCAAGCTGGAAGGCTATGTGCTGGAACGCGGGCGGCTGGCGCTGCCCAGCGACGATTTCTTCCAGAAGGATCCGGTGCGCCTGCTGGAGATTTTCGCCGTGGCCGACCAGCATGAGCTGGAGATCCACCCCAGCGCGCTGATCGCCGCCAGCCGCGATGCGCAGCTGATCGACAATGCGATCCGCCGCGACCCCCGCGCCAACGCCTTCTTCCTCGACGTGTTGACCTCTCCGCGCGATCCGGAACGGGTGCTGCGCTGGATGAACGATGCCGGGGTGTTCGGCCGCTTCGTGCCGGATTTCGGCCGCGTCGTCGCGCAGATGCAGTTCGACATGTACCATCATTACACCGTCGACGAGCATACCATCCGCGCCATCGGCCTGCTCTCGCGGATCGAGCGCGGCGAGCTGATCGAGGATCATCCGCTGGCGGCGGAACTGATGAGCAAGCTGATTTCCCGCCGTGCGCTCTATGTCGCGGTGCTGATGCACGACATCGCCAAGGGGCGCGGCGGCGACCACAGCATATTGGGTGCGGAGGTTGCGGAAAAGCTGTGCCCGCGCCTCGGCCTGTCGGCGGCGGAGACGGAAACCGTCTCCTGGCTGGTGCGCCATCATCTGCTGATGAGCGCGACCGCGTTCAAGCGCGACCTTTCCGACTACAAGACGATCATGGACTTTGCCGAGGTGGTGCAGAGCGCGGAGCGGCTGCGCCTGCTGCTGGTGCTGACGGTGGTGGATATCCGCGCGGTCGGCCCCGGCGTCTGGAACAGCTGGAAACGGCAGTTGTTGTCCGACCTCTACATCGCGGCGGAGGAGGTGCTGCGCCTCGGCCACAAGTCGACGGGACGCAAGGAACGGATCGCCGCGAAGAAGCAGGCGCTGCGCGAGGCGCTGGACGTTCCCGCCGCCGAGTTCGACCGCTATGCCAGGCGCCTGCCCGACAGCTATCTGATCGCCGAATCGGTCGAGATACTGGCGCAGAATGCGCGGCAGATACTGGCTGCGGGCAAGGAGCCGCTGTCGATCGTCGCGGAGGTCTACCCGGAGCGCGGCGCGACGCTGGTGACGGTCTATGCGTCCGACCATCCGGGCCTGTTCTACCGCATCGCGGGCGCGATCCACCTTGCGGGCGGCAGCATCATCGACGCGCGCATCCATACGCTGCGCGACGGGCGGGCGATCGACAATTTCCTGGTGCAGGACCCGCTCGGCCGGCCGTTCGACCATCCCGACCAGTTGGCGCGCATCCGCCGGGCGATCGCCGACGCGCTCGCCAACAAGCAGAAGCTGCAACCCAAGCTGGAAGCCAAGCCGTTGCCGCGCACCCGCGCCGAGGCGTTCCAGATCGTGCCCAATGTGCTTATCGACAATATGGCGTCGAACCGCTTCACGGTGATCGAGATCCACGCGCGGGACAAGCCGGCGCTGCTCTTCAACCTCGCCTATGCGCTGTTCCAGTCGAAGGTGACGGTGCACAGCGCCCATATTTCCACCTATGGCGAGCGGGCGGTCGATACCTTCTACATCACCGACCTGCTGGGCGGAAAGATAGAGAGCAAGTCGCGGCTCCAGACGCTGGAAAAGCGCCTGCTGGCGGCCAGCGAGGCGCGGGTTATCGAGGAACTGGCGGCGGTGGAGTAGGGCGGACCGAAATCAGGCCCATGCGGGCCTGCGAGCCGCGCTATTCTGCGCTTCGGTGCTCACGGCCCCTTAGGTCGCTGCGCTCCGGTGCTCGAATATCACGCCTCCCGGCTCCACCTGAACCTGATTTCGACCCACCCTTGGCGCGTCTTCTTCCCGTTCGGGCTGAGCTTGTCGAAGCTCTGTCCTTCTTCCTGTACCGCTGCCTGAACAGCCGCGCCGCTTCAGCCTATCTCCATCGCCATGCCGGGGCGCAGCTTCGGCAGGATGCGGTCCATCTCCTCGCGGGCGATGGCGATGCAGCCCTCGGTCGGGCTGGGCGCGCCGTCCTCGCCCGGCACCCAGATATGCCAGAAGATCGCGCTGCCCGCGCCCGGTACCGGCGGCGCGTCGTTATGGCCGAGCACGACGATGATATCATAGGCGGCATCGTCCCGTCGCAGCCGCTCGTGCGAGAAGGGATGGGGCAGGTGGACCGGGCGGTTATAGGCCGGGTCGCCCGCGCCGTCCGACCAGCCGTCCTCCTCGCGCGTCCAGCGCCACGGGAGCAGCGGCGGCTCGCGCATTTCCACCCGGCCGGGCCGCAGCAGCACGCCCCGGATCGGCCATGTGCCGAGCGGGGTGCAGCCGTCGCCCTCGCGCTTCGCCTCCGCCGGGCAGGCGCCGCCCTTGCCGATGGCGCAGGGGATTGTCCGCCCGTCGAAGCGCAGCGTGCGGTCGGCGGTGCTGACGCGGACTGCCGTCGTCACAACTGATGGCCGGTGCGGTCGCGCTTGGTGTCGAGATAGCGGGCGTTGTGCGGGTTGGCGGCGATGGCGAGCGGCAGGCGCTCCGTCACGCCGATCCCTTCCGCTTCCAGCCCGGCGACCTTGGCGGGGTTGTTGGTGAGCAGCCGCACCTGCGGGATGGAGAGCAGCTTCAGCATCTGCGCCGCGACAGAGAAATCGCGCGCGTCGATGGAAAAGCCCAGCCGCACATTGGCGTCCACCGTGTCGAAGCCCTGATCCTGCAGCGCATAGGCGCGCAGCTTGTTGATGAGGCCGATGCCGCGCCCTTCCTGCCGCAGGTAAAGCAGCACGCCCCAGCCGCCTTCGGCGATCCGGTGCATGGCGGCGTGGAGTTGCGGCCCGCAATCGCATTTCAGCGATCCCAGCACGTCGCCGGTCAGGCATTCGCTGTGCAGCCGTACCACCGGCACGCTGCCGTCGCGATCGCCGATGATCAGCGCGATATGCTCGCGCGGGTCGCCCGGCGTGCGGAAGGCGACGATCTCGCTGTTCTCCGCCGTCGACACCGGCAGGCGCGCCCGCGTCGCGATATGGAGGCGCGCGCCGCCGTCATAGGTCTGGATCGCGTCGGCGGCGACGCTGGCCTCGCAGGCCGGTTCTCCGCGCGCGACGAAATAGGCGGGAAGGATGCCCGCCTGCCGCGCGAGGCGCAGCGCGGCGCGGGCGGCTTCGGGCCGGGGCAGGGGCAGCGCGCGATACGGTCCCTTGAGCGGCGTCGCAAGGTCCTGCACCGGATCGGCCAGCGCCATCGCGCCCGCCGCGTCGATCCAGCGTTCGCGCTGGACCAGCACCGGCGCTTCCGGCTCGGCGGCCTCGCGCTGGTTGGCGAGGTGCAGCGTCTGCGCGCGGGCGGCGGATATCAGCAGATCGGCATCCGAGTCGGGATCGAACGCGGCGAGATTGTGCGCATCCGCGCTTTCGACCGCCAGCAGGCGCAGGCGTCCGTCGGACGCGATCACCTCCACCGCCCAGCCCCGGCGCAGGGCGTCGATAGCGCGGGCGACGGAGCGGTCGGAGGCGGCGGGATCGCTCATCAGAACTCGAATTCCGTGATGAGCGGCGCGTGGTCCGACGGCCGCATCCAGCTGCGGCAGGGTTCGCAGACCTTGTGGCTCAGCGCCTTGTCGGCCAGTTCCGGGCTGACCCACATATGGTCGAGGCGGCGCCCCCGGTCGGACGCCTGCCAGTCGCGCGCGCGATAGCTCCACCAGGTGTAGAGGCGCTGTGGCGCGGGGTAGAAGCGGCGGCCCAGATCGACCCAGTTGTGCGCCGCCTGAAGGCGCGAGAGCACCTCGCATTCGATCGGCGTATGGCTGACCACGTCGATCAACTGCTTGTGGCTCCACACGTCGCATTCCAGCGGCGCGATGTTGAAGTCGCCGACCAGGATGGTCGGCTTGTCGAGCTTGCCCGCCCACTCGACCATGCGTTCGAGAAAATCGAGCTTCTGCCCGAATTTCGGGTTGAGCGTCCGATCCGGCACGTCGCCGCCCGCGGGCACATAGACATTTTCCAGCCGCACCCCGTTGTCGAGCCGGATGCCGACATGGCGCGCCTCGCCATTGGCCTGCCAGTCGAGCCGGTCGTCCTCGCGGATGGGCACCCGGCTGAGGATGGCGACGCCGTGATGCATGGGCTGGCCGTGCAGCACCTGATGATTATAGCCCAGCTGGCGGAACACGCCGCCGGGGAAGGTGTCGTTAACGACCTTGGTTTCCTGCAGGCACAATATGTCCGGCGCTTCCTCGTTCAGGAAGCGGGTGACGATGTCGATGCGGGCCCGGACGCTGTTGATGTTCCACGAAGCGATTTTGAGTTTCTGAGACATGGTTTTCCCCTAGGGGGCATGGCGCGGGGACGCAAGCGTGCTGGCGCCATGGCGCGGCGGGAAGACGGGAAATGGCGGAAAGCCCCGGCATAGGAAGGCCCCCGCTCCGGGGGCGTGGAGCGGAGGCCTCTTATATGCGCCAGGGGCGCGAACCGCAGAGACGGGGTTGTACGGGGTAACAGGGGGGAAGCCCGGTACA
Organism: Sphingobium jiangsuense; assembly: GCF_014196495.1. Taxonomy (GTDB): domain Bacteria; phylum Pseudomonadota; class Alphaproteobacteria; order Sphingomonadales; family Sphingomonadaceae; genus Sphingobium; species Sphingobium jiangsuense. Next base: position 185,813 of record NZ_JACIDT010000001.1, on the reverse strand, counting down.
GCGCCTCTGCTTGAAGATGCTTCTATCCGATTCTGTCTGTCGCCAGGATGAACGGAATTCAGGAAAGCGATTTTGGCGCCCCCTCCACCTTTACCGTCACCCCAGCGCAGGCTGGGGTCGCAGGCTAGGTCGCGCGCCGCCTCCACAGATGCCAGCCTGCGCCGGCATGACGCGATGGAGAGGGCGGATGGGGTGGTGAGGGGACATGGCCCAATCGTCATGCTGAACTTGTTTCAGCATCCATCCGGCCCACAGACCGCTGGTCAATCCGGCGAAATGGACCCTGAGCCGAAGGCCAGCGCAGCTAACCAAGTTCAGGGTGACGGTAAAGGCTAGGGGCCATTATCGGCCGGAAACTCCCACTCGCCGCCTCTGCTCATCAAGGCGGGATTGTCCCTCAATGACCGCCGGGGCGGCTGCGCACGCGGGGGTCTTTCCAGCGGAAGGCGGCGTCCTCGACCGGCACGTTATAGGCCTGCCCGGAAAGGCGGACGGCGGTGCGGTTGCCCTGTGCGTCGCGCGCGACCCAGCCGTGCAGGTCCAGTCCCGCCGGGGCGGCGGCGTTGCGGCGGAACACCAGCGTGATCGTGCCGAATTCGGGCCGCTTGGGATCGCGCGCCTCGATCGACAGTACATTGGGGTCGCCGGTCTGCACCACCTTGCTGAACTTCGTGAAGTCGCGCGATGGGTCGATCAGCGCGCCGAGCGGCGAGCTGCCGATCGGCCAGCGCTGCACCTGCCGCACTTCATAATCGATCATCGTCAGCGACTTGCCGTCCGCGACGATCAGCAGCGGCACGTCCTTCTGATACTGGAAGCGGATCTTGCCCGGCTGCTTCAGCGTCAGCTGGCCGGTCAGCGTCTGGCCGTTGCGGTCGGTCTGGGCGAAGTCGGCGGTCAGGCTCTTCACCTCGCGGATGTAGCGGGCGACGCTGGCGAGGTCGTCAGCGTCCCGGCCCTGCGCGGCGGCGGGCGCCACCGGGAAAAGGGCGCCCGCCGGCGCAAGGGTGAGAAGGCCGGTCAGCAGGCAGGCTTTGCCCAGCCTGGAAAATCGCATGGCTATACTCCTTGTTCGTCCGTCATCCATGGCGGCAGGGGATTGAACCTGCACTGAACCGGTGGATCATGCCGGGTTCAGCGGGCGTGGTAGCGCAGCCGCCCGACGAAGCGGGCGAGGCTGGGGCGGTTTTCCGACCGCGCCCGCCAGCGCTGCTTGGTCTTTTCCCATTTGCCGATGGCGGCAAGACGCCGCGCCAGAAAGGCGCGCGTGTCGGCATGGTCCTCGCTCTCGTCGTTGAGGAAACAGAGCAAAGTCGCGGAATAGATCGCGCCCAGCGAGGTGCGCTTGGTGTAGTGGTTGAGGTCGGTCGCCTCGTCCCCGGCGGCGCGCCACATCAGGTCGGCGGCGCGCCATCCGAGCTTCGCCGCGCGCGCCAGATGATTCGGCATGGCGAGGACGGCGACCGCGCGGCGCAGCGCCTCGCGATTGCGCGCGAGCAGCACCAGCCGCGCCTCGACCAGCGCCTGAATGCGCCCGCGCACCGAAAGGGACGCCAGCCGTTCCGGCGGACAGGCGGCGATCATGTGCGCGTCGATATCCGCGAACCAGGCGTCGATCATCGCCATGGCGTCGCCGTCGAAGGCGAGGCGGGCGACGGCGGGCGCGACCTTCGCCTGTGCGGCGGCGGCCTCCACGGCGGCGTCGGACCAGCCGTCGAACGCTGCGTTGCGCGCGACCAGCGGGGCGAGCGCGGCGCGGATTTCGTCAACGGTGGGGTCGGCTGGCAGATCGGTCATCATGGTCCTCCGCCTGCCTGAATAGAGGCATTTCCGGCCCGGCGAAACCCTGACGAGCGGAAATTCGGGAGAACGGGCGCTATTCGGCCCTAGCCGCCGAACTGCCGGCGAATCTCCAGCATGCGGATCGCCGCCTTGGCCGCTTCGCCGCCCTTGTCCTTTTCGTCCGGGCGGGCGCGGGTCAGCGCCTGCGCCTCGTTCTCGACCGTCAATATGCCGTTGCCGACCGGCACGCCGTCCAGCGACAGCGCCATCAGGCCGCGCGCGCTTTCGTTCGACACCACCTCGAAATGATAGGTTTCGCCGCGAATGATGACGCCGATGGCGACGAAGCCGTCATATTGCCCGCTGTCCACCGCGAGCGAGATCGCGCCCGGAATTTCCAGCGCGCCGGGAACGGTCATCACCTCATGCTCATGCCCCGCCGCTTCCAGCGCGGCGCGCGCGCCCGCGACCAGCAGGTCGTTGAGATGGTCGTAGAAACGGGCTTCGACGATGAGGAATTTGGCCATGACGCGCCTTTTTGTTTTGAGAGGTCAGATGTCGATCGGGTGCTGGCCGACGACCGACAGGCCGTAGCCGTCCAGCGCGATCAGGCTGTGATGGGTGTTGGACAGCAGGATCATGTCCTGCACGCCCAGCTCGGACAGGATCTGCGCGCCGACGCCATAGTTGCGCAACTCGTCCATGCCGCCGTCGGTGAAATGCCCGGCATGGTTGAGCAGCGTGCGCGAGATGAAATCCGACCGCTCGGTGCTGGTCATCACGACGATGATGCCGTTCCCCGCCTCGCCGATGATCTCCATCGATCGGGCGAGCAGGCTGGCGCGCGGGCCGGACTGGCCGTAGACGTCGTCCAGCAGCGAGAGCTGATGCACGCGCACCAGCGTCGGCTGGTCGGGATCGACCTTGCCCTTTTGCAGCACCATCTGCTCGGTGCCCGACGCGCTGTTGTAGAAGCTGATCGCCTTCCACTCGCCGCCCCACTGGCTTTCGAAGCGGGTTTCGACGCGGCGCTCGACCAGATGGTCGTGGCGGCGGCGATAGGCGATGAGGTCGCGGATGGTGCCGATCTTCAGCTTGTGCTTCTGCGCGAACGGGATGAGGTCGTCGAGCCGGGCCATGGTGCCGTCGTCCTTCATGATCTCGCAGATCACGCCGGACGGGTTGAGGCCCGCGAGCCGCGCGACATCGACCGCCGCCTCGGTATGGCCGGTGCGGATCAGCACGCCGCCGTCCTTCGCCACCAGCGGGAAGATGTGGCCGGGCGTCACGATATCCTCCGGCCCGCGCGCGGCGTCGATGGCGACCGCGACGGTGCGGGCGCGGTCGGCGGCGGAGATGCCGGTGGTCACGCCCTCGCGCGCCTCGATCGACACGGTGAAGGCGGTTTCGTGGCGGGTGCCGTTGTTGCGGCTCATCAGGTCGAGGCCGAGCTGCTCCACCCGCTCGCGCGTCAGAGCGAGGCAGATGAGGCCGCGCCCGTGCATCGCCATGAAGTTGATCGCGTCGGGCGTCGCCATCTGCGCGGGAATGACGAGATCGCCTTCATTCTCGCGGTCCTCGTCGTCGACGAGGATGAACATGCGGCCGTTGCGCGCCTCGTTGATGATCTCTTCGGGGGAGGCGAGCGCGGTGCCGCTTTCCCGCCTGTCGATATAGCTTTCGAGCTTGGAAAGCGTTTCCGCCGTGGGGTTCCAGTCGCTTTCGCCCAGCTTGCGCAGGCTGTTGGCGTGAAGCCCGGCGGCGCGCGCAAGGCCGGAGCGCGACATGGCGCCGCTGTGAACCAGATCCTCGATCTGCTGGATGAGCTGAGTAGACATGCCGCCAGTAATCACATTGAAATGTGATTGTCAACGGCATTGTCACATCGGCGCAGGCGCGCGGATTTTCGGCCTCACCCGGCCGGCAGGCGCTCTTTCAGGCGGGAGAGATAGCGTGCCAGCACGTCGATTTCCACATTGACCGGCGTGCCGGGGGCAAGGCGGCCCAGCGTGGTCACATCCCAGGTATGGGGGATGATATTGATCGAGAAATGCGCTTCCTCGCCCTCGTCCCGCACCTCGTTGACGGTCAGCGACACGCCGTCGATCGTCACCGATCCCTTGGCGGCGATATAGGGGGCGATTTCCGCCGGGGCGGCGAAGAGGATGCGGTGCGATTCGCCCTCCGGCGTGACGCTGACGACCTTCGCCACGCCGTCGACATGGCCGGTCACGATATGGCCGCCCAGTTCCTCGCCCAGCTTCAGCGCGCGTTCGAGGTTCAGCCGTCCGCCCTGCGCCCACATGCCGGGCGCGGTGCGACTGACCGTCTCCGCCGAGGCATCGACTGCGAACCAGCCCTTGCCGCCCGCGTCCTGTCCCCCGTCGACTCCCTTGTCCACCACCGTCAGGCACACGCCGGAACAGGCGATGGAGGCGCCGATCGCGACATCGCCCATGTCGTAGCCGCATTCGATGACGAGGCGCAGGTCGCCCCGCTGCTCCGCCTGACGGATGATGCCGATGTCGGTGACGATGCCGGTGAACATGAAAGGGGCCTTTTCGATATAGGGAAAGAAACCGGCCCCGTCCTAACCGTCTCGCCGCCGCAGGTAAATCTCCATCATGTCCTCGCCCAGCATGCGGCGGTCGGCGAGGCGCCAGCGGCCATGGGCGGCGGCGAGGCCGGCAAGGCCGATATCTCCCACCGCGCCGCGCCCGCCGCCAATGACGATCGGCGCGCGATAGAGCAGGAGGCGGTCCACCAGATCGGCGGCAAGGAAGGCGGCGGCGGTCTGCGCGCCGCCCTCGACCAGCAGGCTCGCCACGCCGTCGAGATCGGCGATGTGCGCCGGGTCGCCGATCAGCGTCCAGCCTTCCGGCGCGTCGCCATGGCCGAGGAGAAGGCGGCGCGGGCTGCGATCCTCCAAACCGGGCAGGCGCACGTCGAGGCGCGGCGCGTCGGCCCACCATGTCCCGCGCCCGACGAGAATCGCGTCGTGGCGCGCCCGCTCGCCATGGGCATGGGCGCGCGCGGCCGGGCCGGTGATCCACTGGCTGGTGCCGTCCGCCATCGCGATGCAGCCGTCGAGCGACAGGCCAAGCTTCAGCGTGACGGCGGGGCGGCCCCATGTCTGGCGGGCGAAGAAGGGGGCCATGGCGGCGCGCGCCTGCTCCGCCATCAGCCCGGTCTCGACGGCGATGCCGTGATCGCGCAGCCAGGCGATGCTCTGGCCCTGGGTGCGCGGATCGGGATCGGCAACGGCGACCACCACCCGCGCGAGGTCCGCCCGGTGCAGCAGCTCGACGCAGCGCGGGCCGCGCGGGGAAAGGTGGAAACAGGGTTCGAGCGTCACATAGGCGGTCGCGCCCTCGGTCAGCCCCTCGGCCTGCGCCAGCGCGCGCGCCTCGGCATGGGGGCGCCCGCCCGGCTGGGTCCAGCCGCGCCCGACGATCTCCCCGTCGCGCACGATGATACAGCCGACATTGGGATTGGGCGTGGTGCGCCCGAGGCCGCGCAGCGACAGGGCGATGGCGGCGCGCATGAAGCGCGCGTCATCGGCCGGGGTCATTGCGGTCCTTCGGATTCTGGTTCGGATGCGGGCGGGGCCGTGGACGGGGCGGATGTGGCCTCGCCGGCGGCCGCGCCTTTCGCCCGCGCCGCCGCCAGCTTCTTGTCCAGCTCCGCATTCAGATATTTCAGCGCCTCGGCGCGGCGGCGATCGTTGCGGGCCGCCTCCTCGCGCCATTCGATGCCGAACATGTCGGCCAGCTTCTGCATGCCCTCCTGCTTCCTGCGCAGCGCCACCTCGCGCTCGGCCAGATCGATCTTCTGCTGGAGGATCACCTGCGCGTCGGAGCGAGTCGAATCCCAGCTCTGGAAATAGGTGATCTTGTTGCGGGTGGGCATGGTGTTGGTGTTGGCATCGACTATGAATGCCCAGATGATGAGGCCGGTCAATGCCATGGAAACGCCCAGCAACGGCCATTTGTGCGGACGCTTTTCAATCAGATAGGCCCACAGGTCGCCGGCGGCGCTGCGGGGGGAAACGGGGCGGGGGAATATGGCCATGGCCGTCGCTATAGTTCCTCTCTCGTCGCTATGCAAAATATGGCGGCGGGCATGCCGTACCGCTCCGGCCTGCGCTGGCATGACGGAAGGAGCCGGACGCCCGACCCGAATCGTCTGCCCACCCGTCCGTCCGCCAGACTCAGGCCGGAAGCAGGCGGCGGTCGCCCGCCAGCCGCATCATCGCCTTTTGCAGCTTCTCGAACGCGCGCACCTCGATCTGGCGCACCCGCTCGCGCGAGACGCCGTAGACCTGGCTCAGTTCCTCCAGCGTCTTGGGCTCCTCGGCCAGCCGCCGCTCGGCCAAGATGTGCTTCTCGCGCTCGTTGAGCGAATCCATCGCCTCGATCAGCAGGTCGTGGCGCAGGCCGCGCTCTTCCGCCTCGGCGACGCGCTCGTCCTGCAACGGATTGTCGTCAGCCAGCCAGTCCTGCCACTGGCCCTCGCCATCCTCGCGCATCGGCACGTTGAGCGAGGTGTCCCCGCCCATCGCCATGCGGCGGTTCATGCTGACGACCTCTTCCTCGCTGACGCCCAGATCGGTGGCGATCTTGGTCACGTCCTCAGGGCGCAGGTCGCCATCCTCGAACGCCTCGATATTGTTCTTCATCCGCCGCAGGTTGAAGAACAGCTTCTTCTGCGCCGCCGTGGTGCCCATCTTCACGAGGGACCAACTGCGCAGGATGAATTCCTGGATGCTCGCCCGGATCCACCACATCGCATAGGTGGCGAGGCGGAAGCCGCGATCGGGCTCGAACTTCTTCACGCCCTGCATCAGGCCGATATTGCCTTCGGAAATCAGCTCGCTGACCGGCAGGCCATAACCGCGATAGCCCATCGCGATCTTGGCGACGAGCCGCAGATGCGAGGTGACGAGCTGCGCGGCGGCCTCCGGATCCTGATGCTCCTGATAGCGCTTGGCGAGCATATATTCCTGCTCCGGCGTCAGGATCGGGAACTTGCGAATCTCGGCGAGATAGCGATTGAGGCTCGCATCGCTGTTGAGCGCAGGCACGATCGCCTGGGTGGTGTCATTGCTGGCCATATCGAGTATCTCGTCCCTTTCCAGCCGTCCCGCACGGGGCGACGGCGTAGTCTTCAGCGTCCCTCATCATAGGCGAAGCTGGCTTAACAGTTGCTGCATATCGGCGGGTGGCGGGGAATCGAATTCCAGACGTTCCCCCGTGACAGGATGGATAAAGCCCAGACGCGCCGCATGCAATGCCTGACGTCTGAACGCGAGGCGGCCGGATAAGGTTCCCAGCGCCCCGCCGCGCGAGGCGCGCGTGCCATAGGCCGGGTCGCCGACCAGCGGATGGCCGATATGCGCCATATGGACGCGCACCTGATGGGTGCGGCCGGTTTCCAGCCGGCATTCGACCAGCGCCGCATGGGCGAGGCTTTCCAGCGTGCGATAATGGGTGACGGCGTGCTTGCCGCGCCCCTCTGGCTGCACCGCCATCTTCTTGCGGTCGCGGTCGGACCGGCCGATCCAGCCCCGGACGGTGCCGGACATCGGCCGGGGATGGCCGGAAACGATCGCCTGATAGAGGCGGGATATGCTGTGATCCTTGAACTGCCGCGCCAGTCCCTCATGCGCGGCGTCGGTCTTGGCGACCACCAGAAGCCCGGACGTGTCCTTGTCGATGCGATGGACGATGCCGGGACGGGCGACGCCGCCGATGCCGGAAAGCTCGCCCGTGCAATGGTGGAGCAGCGCGTTGACCAGCGTGCCGTCGGGGTTGCCCGCCGCCGGATGGACGACGAGGCCCGCGGGCTTGTCGACCACGACCAGATGGGGGTCTTCATGGATGATGGAGAGGGGAATGTCCTGCGGCTGCGCGTCGGCGGGCGTGGCCTCCGGTATCCGCAACACGAAGCTCTGCCCCGCCTCGACCTTGCGGGACGGGTCGCGCACGCTCTTGCCGTCGGCCTCGCTGACCTGCCCGTCGAGGATGAGCGCCTTCAGCCGCTCGCGCGACAGCGACGGCACCAGCCCGGCCAGCGCCTTGTCGAGCCGCGTGCCCGCATATCCTTCATCGACCAGAGCGGTCAGGATGGAAAGTTCGTCCCCCATTGCCTAGAAATGTGGGGATGACGATACGCATATCAAGGGTGCTCCTCGCGCAAATGATGGAGGCCGCCGCCGCCAGCCCCGACCGGGAGGTGTGCGGCCTGCTGCTGGGCGCGGGGGGCCGGGTGGAGGCGCTGCTGCCCGCCGCCAATGTGGCGGCGGACCCGGTCCGCCGGTTCGAGATCGACCCGCTGGTGCTGCTGCGCGCGCACAAGGCGGCGCGGCGGGGCGGGCAGGCGGTGCTGGGCCATTATCATTCGCATCCGGCCGGCAAGGCGGAACCTTCGCCCTGCGATGCCGGGCAGGCGCATGGCGACGGCGCGCTCTGGCTGATCTGCACGCCCGGCGGGGACCATGGGCTGTGGCGCGCGGCGGGCGAGGGGCTGCACGGACAGTTCGTGCCGGTGCCCCTGTCCGTCGAGCCGGACGGGCCGGACGACCATTAGCGGCGGGGCGCCAACCTCCGCTTGCATCCCTGCGGCGATGGGGGCTAACAGGGGCGCAAGGCGGATCGCGCGCCGGTCCACGGGGATGCGCGGCGATGATGCGTAAGGAAAAGGCAGTCGGATGAGCGGTCAGGCAAGCGGTCAGGCACGGGCTAAGGACGAGGATCAGGCGCTGGATTTCGCGGCCCTGCTCTGCTCCCGCCTCTGTCACGATCTGCTCAGCCCCGTGGGCGCGTTCAACAACGGCCTGGAGCTGATGGCCGACGAGACCGATCCCGACATGCGGGAAAGGTGCCTCGACCTCTTGGCCGAAAGCGCGCGCACATCGGCCAACAAGCTCAAATTCTTCCGCCTCGCCTTCGGGTCGGCGGGCGGCTTCGGCGAGGAGGTGCCCGCCAATGAGGTGCGGCAGGCGATAGAGGGCATGTTCGCCGCGTCCGGCCGGGTCCGCATCGGCTGGCTGGTGGGCACGGAGATGCTGCCCAAGGGCGCGGTCAAGATCTTGCTCAACCTCGCGCTCGTCGCGGGCGACGCGCTGGTGCGCGGCGGCCAGCTCGACATCGGTGCGGAGGCGCATGAAGGCGGCCTCGAAATCGCCGTGCGCGCGCAAGGGCAGAAGATCGTGCTCGACGAGGAGCTGCGCGCCGCGCTCGCGGGCACGCTGCGCGAGGAGGCGCTGTCCTCCCGCAACGCCGCCGCATGGATGACGCGCCGCCTTGCCGAGCGGGCGGGCGGGCAGATCATGCTGTCGCCGCCGGGGGAGCCGGCGCTGGTGTTCGGCGCGCTGCTGCCGGCCTAAGTGACGAAATCGACACGTTTTTAACCGCGAATTAACCACGCCCGGCCGATCTTGCGCCCCATTCGGGTACGCGGGCACATTGATGGACGAGCTATTATCGGAATTCGTGGCGGAAACGCAGGAGTCGCTGGAGGCGCTGACCAATGTGGTCGTCGCGCTTGAAGCCGACCCCTCCGACCGCGCGCGCCTCGACCAGCTTTTCCGCTTTTTCCATACGGTGAAGGGCAGTTGCGGCTTCCTCAACCTGCCCCGCTTCGAACGGCTGAGCCATGCGGCGGAGGATGTGCTGTCCGATTACCGCACCGGCGGCGCCGTGCCGGATCCGGCGACGATCAGCGCGGTGCTGGCCGTGATGGACCGCATCGGGGAGCTGTGCGTGGCCGTCGATTCGGGCGATTCGCTGCCCGACCGCAATGACGAGCATCTGATCGCGACGCTGCGCCATTGCCATGAAGTGGCGCGCGCGACCCGCGAGGAAGGCAAGGCGCGGGCGGACATGTCGCCCGCCGGTGGCGATGCGGCCTCCCGCGCGGCGCCCGCGTCGCGCACGGTGCGCCTGCCGCTGGTGCTGATCGACCAGTTGATGAACGGCGTGTCCGACATGGTGCTCGCCCGCAACGAGCTGGCCCGCAAATTGCGGGCGCAGGGTCGCCAGCCGGAAACCGACGCCGCGTTCGAGCGCCTGTCCGCCTGCATCGCCGACATGCGCGACACCATTTCCAAGACGCGGATGCAGCGGGTGGACCGCCTGTTCATGGCGATCCCGCGCATGGTGCGCGACCTCAGCCGCGAGCTGGGCAAGACGATCGCGCTCGGCATCGAGGGCGGCGATGTCGAGATGGACCGCGAGATGGTCGAGATGGTCATCGACCCGTTGACCCATATCGTGCGCAACAGCATCGACCACGGCATCGAAACCCCGGCGGAGCGGCGGGCGGCGGGCAAGCCGGAGGCGGGCAGTCTGCGCCTTTCCGCCTATCAGTCCGGCAGCCAGATCGTGATCGAGGTGGTGGACGACGGGCGCGGCATCGATGTCGACGCGGTGGTCGCCAAGGCGCTCGCCGCCGGGGCGGTGAGCGAACGGGACGTCGCCCGGCTGAGCGAGCAGGAAAAGCTCGACCTGGTCTTCGCCCCCGGCATCACCACCGCCCGGCAGGTGACCGCCGTGTCCGGCCGGGGCGTGGGGATGGATATCGTCCGCGCCAATATCGAGCGGATCGGCGGGGTCATCTCGCTGACGAGCGAGCCGGGGCGCGGGCTGGCGATCTCGATCCGCGTGCCGCTGACCCTCACCATCATTCCGGGGCTGGTGCTCAATGCGGGCGGCCTCAATTTCGCGATCCCCCGCTCGGCGGTGATCGAGATACTGCATGACAGCAACCCCGCCGTCTCCGTCGCCCGCCTCGGCGGCGCGCTGACCGCGACGATCCGCGACACGCGCTATTCGATGATCGATCTGGAAGAGGTGATCGGCGTGCCGATGGCGCAGCGGCCGGGTCCGCGATCGCTGATGCTGGTCCGCTCCGCGTCGGGCATTCCCTATATCCTCGCCGTCTCGCAGGTCGAAAATCACGAGGAGCTGGTGATCCGCCCCGCCGCGCCCGTGGTGATGGCGGCGGGCATCTATGCGGGCATGACCCTGCCCGACAATGGCCAGCCGATGCTGCTGCTCGACGCGGGCGGCATCGCGCAGGTCGCCCGGCTGCCGCTGGTCGCCGAGACGGTCGATGCAGGCGCGGCGCGCGAGGACGCGGCCGACCGGCGGGCGGCGAGCTATCCGTCGCTGCGCTTCATCGAGCTGACCGGCGAGGAACGGGCGATCCGCCTGTCGCTGGTCGAGCGGGTCGAGGACGTTCCGGTGGAGCAGGTGCTCACCAGCGGCGGCCATTGCCGGGTGCGCATCGGCGACCGGCTGGTCCCCAGCCCGCATCCGGTCCGCGCCGACCAGGTGCCGCCGGGCGCGCGGGTGGTGACCTGCCTGCGCATCCGCGACGGCGTGCGCGAGCTGTGCTACCCGGTCCACGCGGTGGTCGACATCAGCGAGGTGCCGGTCGAGATGGACCTGTCCGCGCGCTACGGCATCGTCGCCGGGCTGGTGCTGATCGACGGCAGGCAGGTGGAGGTGGTGGACGGCTTCGCGCTGATGGCGGCGGTCGATGGAGCGGCGGCGGAGGAAGCGGCAAGGCAGGTGCGCTGCGTGATCGCCGATGCCGACGATATGTGGAACCGCGAGATACTGGCCCCGCTGCTGATGCAGGCGGGCTATGACGTGCGCTGGCGGCGGCAGGACGAACCGGCGGACGAGGGCGACGTGCTTCTCGTCACGGCCGGGGAGCAGGATGCCGTGGCCGCGCCTGACGGAAACGGGCCGGACGGGGAAAAGGCGGTTATCCGCCTGCGCGCCCATGCCGCGCCCGCCGGGCCTGCCGATACCAGCATCTACCGCTATGACCGGGAAGCCCTGCTCGGCGCGCTCTCCTCGTTCGACGGGGAAAGGAGGCGGGCATGAGCACGCTTTATCTGTTTGCGCGTATCGCCGGGACGGCCGTTGCCCTGCGCACCGACGAGATCGAGGCGGTGGTGCGCCTGAAGGAGGTGTCGCCGGTGCCCGGCGTGCCGCCTCATGTCGCGGGCCTTTCCGCGCTGCGCAGCCGGGTGCTGACGGTGGTGGACGCCGCGACGCTCATCATGGGCGCTGCCTCCGCCGCGCCGCCATGGCCCGATACCGGGCGCTATGCGGTCATGTGCGACGTGGGCGGGCACAGCTATGGCCTGCTGGTCGACGGCGTGGACGATATCGCCGCGATCGCGACGCCGCCTCTGCCGCTGTGCGGGCGCGTCGACCGGGCGTGGGAGCCGCATGCGCAGGGGGTGGTGGAAAATGATGGACGCTCGCACTTCATCCTGTCGATCGCCCGCCTGCTCGACCACTGCGGATCGGCGCAGGCAGCGTGAACGGTTCGTTTACGATTCCATCAGTTTTTTGAGTCCATAATGGACCGGCATGCAGAACGGGACCAGGGAAGCCAATATGAAAAACTGTCTGGTGGTTGACGATTCCAAGGTGATACGGAAGGTCGCGCGCCATATTCTGGAATCGCTCAATATCCGGGTGAGCGAGGCTTGCGACGGCCGCGATGCGCTGAACCAGTGCCAGAATGCCGAACATGATGTCGTGCTGCTCGACTGGAACATGCCGGTGATGAGCGGCATGGAATTTCTCCAGCAGCTTTCCAGCATCAACGTGGCGCGTCCCAAGGTGATTTTCTGCACGACCGAAAACGGGCTGGGCCATATTCGCGCGGCGCTCGACGCCGGGGCGGACGAATATGTGATGAAGCCGTTCGACCGCGACATATTGGAAAGCAAGTTGCAGCAGGTCGGGGTGATCTGATCCGGGCGATCGCCTGTCTGCTGACTTTTCCATCGGGGGCGGCATGTCGAAAGCATATTCTGGCGGCGGATCGGACGGACGGGCGCGCGGCCCCCGGCACCGGGCGCCATGCTAGAGGCCGGCCTCACCCCCGCGATGCGCGTGCTGGCGGACCTGCTGGAAAGCCGCACCGGCCAGAAATTGTCCGAAGCGCGGCGCTGGCGCATCGAAACCTCGCTGAAACCGGTGCTGAAGGCGCATCGCCTCTCCAGCCTCGACAGCCTCGCCGCCGCGATCATCGCCGATGCCGGGGGCGCGCTGGCGCAGGCGGCGGTCGATGCGCTGCTCAACAACGAAACCTGCTTCTTCCGCGATGCGCAGCTGTTCCGCATGGTGGCCGACGATCTGTTCCCCGCGCTGATGGCGGCCGATGGCCGGGGGCGGCGCGAGCGGACGCTGCATCTCTGGTGCGCGGGCTGCTCCACCGGGCAGGAGGCCTATTCGCTGGCGATGCTGTTCCGCACCCATCAGGACCGCTGGCCGGACTGGCGCCTGCGCATAACGGCCACCGATATTTCCGCCGAGGCGATTGGCCGGGCGCGGCAGGGCCTGTTCTCGCAGAACGAGGTGCAGCGCGGCCTGCCGATCAACGAGCTGCTGCGCTGGTTCGAGCCGAGCGGCGACCAGTGGCGGATCGACCCGTCGCTGCGCGAGATGATCGATTTCCGCGCCGCGAACCTGTTCGACGAGAGGCCGCCGGCCCACCCCTATGCCGCTGTTTTCTGCCGCAACGTTCTGCTGTATTTCTCCGGCGAACGGAAAAGCCGCTTGCTGGATATCCTCTCGCGCGCGCTGGATTCGGGCGGCTATCTGCTGCTCGGCGCGGGGGAAACGGTGATCGGCCAGCGGAGCCAGTTCGTTGCCAGTCACCAGTTTCGCGGCGTCTATGAACGGATCGGAGCGCCGCTGTTCGATCCCGTCATCTGAGGCGCGCGGGCGCCCTTTCCGTCCATTTCCGCGGGAGCGCGGCGGGCGCACCGCCATTCCCCGCTTGATCGCGCCCCTTTTGTTCGCCATGCTTTTCGCCTGCGCCGACGGGACCGGAGGATTTGCTTCCGGTCGGGGGGCGGGAAGGCAGATACAGGGAATTCCGGTGATAGAAAGGCTGTCGCCCAATTTTGACGAACGCAGGCTGCCGGTCACCATGCTGGTGCTCCATTATACCGGGATGCCGGATGCGCAGAGCGCGATCGACTGGCTGGCCAATCCCGAATCGAGGGTTTCCGCCCATTATGTCGTGACCGAGGACGGGCAGGTCGTCCACATGGTGCCGGAGGACAAGCGCGCCTGGCATGCGGGGCAGAGCTATTGGCGCGGCATCAGCGACGTCAACAGCGCCAGCATCGGCATAGAGATCGTCAACCCCGGCCATGAATGGGGCTATCGTCCTTTCCCGCAGGCGCAGATCGACGCGCTGATCCCGCTGGTGCACGATATCGTCACCCGCTACGGCATCACGCGTGGCAATATCGTCGGCCACAGCGACGTCGCGCCCGACCGCAAGCAGGACCCCGGCGAGCTCTTCCCCTGGGCGAAGCTCGCCCGGCTGCGGCTCGCCCTGCCGCGCCCGACCAAATATCTGATGGACCCGCTGTGGAGCGACGGCGCCTTCCTGCTGGCGCTGGAGCGCTTCGGCTATGACATCAAGGAACCGGAGGCGGCGGTGCGCGCCTTCCAGCGGCGCTTCCGCCCGGAAATGATCGACGGCATCATCGACGGCGAATGCCGCGCGATATTGCTGGCGCTGCTCCTCCCCAAACCGCAGGGGGACTGAGCGGGGCGTCAGTCCGCTCAGGGTTTCCAAGCGGGGGACGACACGCTATATGAGGGGCGCCAGAGGGTCGGGCGGCCGCGGCCCGCATGCGTGCGGGGCGAGGAAAGTCCGGGCTTCACGAAACGACGGTGCCGGATAACGTCCGGCGGGCCATGGGGCTTCCCTTCGGGGAAGGGCCATGGTTCAGGGACAGTGCAACAGAAAGCAGGTCGCCAAAGGCTTCAGGCCCTAAAGCTTCGGCGAGGCGACAGTGAAAGGGTGCGGTAAGAGCGCACCGCGCCCCCGGCAACGGCGGGCGGCTTGGTAAACCCCACCGGAAGCAAGACCGAATAGGGACGGCATTGCCTGTCTTCGGGCAGGCAGGGGCGGTTTCGGCCCCGATCGTCCGGGTTGGTCGCTTGAGGCCGGAAGCAATTCCGGCCCTAGAGGAATGGTCGCCCATCCGCCGGCGCGTCCCCCCTGGGGATACGGTTGGTGGTGGACAGAACCCGGCTTACAGACCCTCTGGCACGGATTGTCTGTATTCGTTTCATGCGGGGCTGCGTCGCACGCTTTCCTGCGCTTCGGTGCTCACGGACCTGTAAGTCCGCTGCGCTCCGATGCTCGGAAATCCCGCGCCTCGCCTCCACCTGAACCGAATACAGACAATCCTTCGGTCGGGAAGCAAGCGCCGCCTTTCCATGGGCAGCGGCTTTTAGTAGATTGGTCGGATGGCTAGAGCAGGGCGTAGAAATGACTGGGGCTTTCCCCGCTGGGGCGGCTATGGCGCGGAGCGGCAGGCGCAGCAGGTGCGCATGTGCGACCGGCACGGCTGCGACCAGCCCGGCGATTGCCCCGCGCCCAAATCCCCCAACAGCCGCGAGCGCTGGTATTTCTGTCAGGCGCACGCCGCCGAATATAACAAGGGCTGGGATTATTTTCAGGGCCTCGACGAGGAGGAGCGCACCCGGCGGGAGCGGGAGGAACAGGCCACCGCCAGCGGCTTTGCTGGCGGCGCGTTCTACGGCTGGGGCCGCCCCGGCGACGGCACCCGCACCCGCGACGAGATGCGCGCGCTGGAGATATTGGAGCTGGAAGCCGACGCCGATTTCGAGATGGTCCGCAAAAGCTGGCGCCGCCTCGCCAAGGAATATCACCCGGACGTGAAGCCCGACGACAAGGACGCGGCGATGCGCTTTCAGGCGATACAGGCGGCCTATGACGTGCTGAAGGTCGCGGAGGAGCGGCGAACCGGCAAGATGGGCTAAACGGCGGGTTCGGGGTGGCTTTGCGACATTAGCCCCTCCCCTTCAGGGGAGGGGAGGATCGATCTCAGCTATCGGCGGGAAACACGCCACCCAAATCTCTTCACGCCAGCAACTCCACATCCCAATAAAGCCAGTCGTGCCAGCTCTCATGCAGATGGTTGGGCGGGAAAGCGCGGCCGTTTTCCTGCAAGTGCCATGTCGTCGGGCGGATCGGCTGCACCCGCAGGCGCATGCCCGCCTCGCGCGGAGTGCGGCCGCCTTTCCTGAGGTTGCAGGGCGAGCAGGCGGTCGCCACATTCTCCCATGTCGTGCGCCCGCCCGCGCGGCGCGGCACCACATGGTCGAAGGTCAGCTCATGCGGCGATCCGCAATATTGGCAGGAGAATTTGTCGCGCAGGAACAGGTTGAACCGGGTGAAGGCGGGATATTGGCTGGGCCGCACATATTGCTTCAGCGCGATGACCGAGGGGATCTTCATCTCGAAGCTGGGCGAGTGCACCTCCCGCTCATAGGAGGAGATGATGGTCACCCGATCCAAAAAAACCGCCTTGATGGCGGTTTGCCAGGGCCAGAGGCTCAACGGATAATAACTGAGCGGCGTATAGTCCGCATTCAGCACCAGCGCCGGACAATTGTCGACATGGCGCGTCTCGTCTGTTCTGATCAGATCGGGATGATACATATACTGTCTCTCTCCCCCTTGTGGCGCCCCGCCTATCGCCGATATGCGTGACAGCGGCATGACACCATCATTAACCCCTCGCCGTCAAGAGTCTGTATGATCGGCTCCCCGCACCCACAGCATATGGTGACGCGCTTCGCGCCGAGCCCCACCGGGCGGCTGCATATCGGCCATGGCTGGTCCGCGCTGCTGGCGATGGACATGGCGCGCGGGGCCGGTGGCGAACTGCGCCTGCGGATCGAGGACATAGATGGCACGCGCAGCAGGCCGGAACATGTCGAAGGGATAATCGAGGATCTGCGCTGGCTGGGGATCGAGTGGCGGGGCGAGATCGTGTTCCAGTCGCGGCGCCTGTCGCTCTACGACGCGGCGCTGGAGACGCTGAAGGGCCAGGGGCTGGCCTATCCCTGCTTCTGCACGCGGGCGGAGATCGCCGCCGAGATCGCGGCGAGCGGCTCGGCCCCGCATGGCGGCGACGGTCCGGTCTACCCCGGCACCTGCCGCGCCCTCGATGCCGCGCGCCGCGCGGAGAGGATCGCGCGGGGGGACGCGCATTGCTGGCGGCTGGACATGGAGCGGGCGGTCGCCGCCGCCGGTCCCCTCGTCTGGCTGGACATGGAGGGGCATGGCGTCGCGGCCGACCCTCTGCGCGCGGGCGACGTGGTATTGGCGCGCAAGGATGCGCCGACCAGCTATCACCTCGCCGCCACGGTGGACGACGCCGCGATGGGCATCACCCATGTGCTGCGCGGCGAGGATTTGCGCGCCGCGACCGATATCCACCGGCTGTTGCAGGCGCTGCTCGACCTGCCGACGCCGCTCTACCGCCACCATCCGCTGCTGGTCGACGCCTCGGGCCGGCGGCTCGCCAAGCGCACGCAGGGGCTGGCGCTGGCCGAATTGCGGAACGCGGGCATGGACCCGGCCCGGCTGCGCGAGGACCTGCGCGCGATGCGCTTTCCGGTTGGCATCCATGTGGCAAAGGCCTAGACTTCGCCCCGCTTATATCGACCGGGCAGGAGTCCGGCGTCTTCATTATCCGTGGTCCGGCCGGGGCTGGCATATTTTTCGGGATGGAATCCATGAATGTCTTTCTGACGATCCTGCTGTTGCTGGCGATGGCCGCGACGCTCTTCATGCTCATCAAGGGTATCGTCACCTTCCTGCGGACGAGCGAGGCCGACCTCAGGTCGGGCGCCGCCGGGCCGAGCGCGTCCAGCCTGAAGCAGAACAAGGCGATGTTCGGGCGCATCCTGTTCCAGGGGCTGGCGATCCTCATCATCGCGCTGCTGCTGATGGCCAAGGGCAACTGAGCGGGGAGCATCGATGGTCAAGCTGAACAAGATCTACACCCGCACGGGCGATGCGGGCACGACCGGGCTTGTCGACGGGTCGCGGGTGTCGAAACATGACGCGGTGATGCAGGCCGTCGGCGATGTGGACGAGGCGAACAGCGCGCTCGGGCTGGCGATCGTCGCGCTGGGGGAAAGCGGGCATGCGGCGGCGCTGTGCCGTATCCAGAACGACCTGTTCGATCTGGGCGCGGATATCGCGACGCCGGTGGGCGATACGGAGCCGGAATGGGCGCTGCGCATCGTCGCGGAGCAGGTAGCGCGGCTGGAGCGCGAAATCGACGCGCTGAACGCGGATCTGGCGCCGCTGGACAGCTTCATCCTGCCCGGCGGATCGGCTGCGGCCGCCGCCGTGCATCTGGCCCGCGCCGTCACCCGCCGGGCCGAGCGCAGCCTCGTCGCCGCCGCGCAGGACCGGGCGATCAATCCGCAGGCGCAGGCCTATCTCAACCGCCTGTCCGACCTGCTGTTCGTGCTCGCCCGCGTGGTCAACGCCGATCCCGCGCTGGGCGGCACCGGCGACGTCAAATGGGTGCCGGGAGCATCGCGGCAGGGGTGACGGGTTTGGATGCTGGCGGTCATTCCTCCCCCTTGGGGGAGGGGACCATGCGAAGCATGGTGGAGGGGAACAGGCCGCCGGATGTGAGGTTTGACAGACAGGGCGTTACGCTTGATGGATGGTGCCCCTCCACCACCCTGCGGGCGGTCCCCCTCCCCATGCCGGGGAGGAACGTGCCGCTTCTGGCCCCAATCCACCGCCCTATTTCTTCCCCGTCGCCGCCACCGGCCGGGCGCGCCAGAGCGTGATCCATTCCCAGGCGCCCCGGCACTGGTCCATGCGGCGCAGCTCGACCAGGCGGAAGACGGAGCCGTCCCACACATAGCTTTCCGCCGATCCGCAATCGCCGAGACCGCGCCCCTTGGCGAAGCTGCTGAGCGTCGCGCGCGTCGCATCCCACCCCGCATTGACGAGCATCGGCGGGCCGCCCGGCTCGCTCCAGCCCGGCTGGCTGTCGAACCGTGCCAGCCGGAAGGCGCGGCGCCCGGCCTGCCCGGTGGCGATCAGCGGCACGCTGCTGAAATTATAGGCCCCCGCGCCGCAGGGAATCAGCACCAGCTCCTCCTTTTCGGAAAGGCGGGCTATCTGCGCTTCCTGCGTGGGGTCCTGCTCGGCGCCGCATCCGCTCAGCGCCAGCGCGCGGCCGCGCTCCTCGCGCCAGAGCGCGGAGGGCTGCGGCAGGCCCTGCGGCACCGGCAGATGGGAGACCGACGGCAGGCTGCCTGCCGCGCGGACGGCGTCGGCGCGCAGCCTGCCCTTCGCGACGAGGCCCGTCACCGTGCCCGCCCGGCCCTGCTGCGCATCCATGTAGCGCAGCGCCGCCGATGCGCCGGACAGCGACGCCGCGCCCAGCGTCCGGCCCCTGGCCGAGGCGGAAAGGACCATGCCGCGCACCATGCCCTTCACCAGCTCGGCGCTCGCCGCCGGGGCGACTGCCACACTGTTGCCCTTGCCCTGCGCGCCGGCGAATTTGACGCCGTCGACCAACAGGTCCACCGGCCCGTCATGCTCCTCCGGCAGCAGCAGCTCGATCCGCGGGTCCGCCGCCGGTCCCGCGTCGCGGCGGACATAGACGGTCATCCCGCCTTGCGCGCCGCTTTCCTTTTCCGGGAACAGCGAGGCGGCCGTGCAGCTGCCGATATTGTCGCAGCCCACCACCCAGTCGCGATAGCTTTCGATCGGCCCCGGCACGGGCGCCGCCGCCTGCGCCGGGACGGCGATCGCTATCCCGATCCCTGCCGCCGTCATCGTCGATACAGCCCTGAACATCCCCCCGAATGTCATGCGTCTTCCCCCATTTGCCGGACGATCCCCCGATCCCGGTCCCGTACCTGTCATAGGAATTTCGCGCGGCGATGCAATTAGAGCTTGGCCTTGCGGGCGGAGCGCCTAGATAGGACGCCGGATTTTCGGCGCATGAAAAGGGGCATGGCATGGAAGCGATAGGCGTGATCGGCGCGGGGCAGATGGGGGCGGGCATCGCCCAGGTCGCGGCGCAGGCGGGGCTGCGGGTGCTCCTCGCCGATATCGACATCGCGCGGGCGCAGGCGGGCCGGGACGGCATCGCCCGCATCCTCGGCAGGCAGGTCGAGAAGGGCAAGATCGCGCAAGGCGACGCCGATGCGGCCGTCGCCCGCATCGAGCCGGTGGCCGATTATGCGCCGATGGCCGGTGCGCAACTCATCATCGAGGCCGCGACCGAGCGCGAGGAAATCAAGCTGCGCATCTTCGAGGCGGCGGGCAAGGTGCTGGCGGCCGACGCGGTGCTGGCCAGCAACACCTCGTCCATCTCGATCACCCGGCTGGCCGGGGCCTCGCCCGATCCGGCGCGGTTCATCGGCCTGCATTTCTTCAACCCGGTGCCGCTGATGCAGCTGCTGGAGATCATCCGCGGCTTCGCCACCAGCGACGCCACGGCGGACAAGGCGCGCGCCTTCGGCGAAAAACTGGGCAAGCAGGTCATCATGGCGTCGGACAGCCCCGGCTTCGCGGTCAACCGCGTGCTGCTGCCCCTGCTGAACGAGGCCTTCTTCGCGGTGGGCGAGCGAGTCGCCTCCATTCCCGACATCGATACCGGGGCGAGGCTGGGGCTGGGCCATCCGATGGGGCCGCTGGCGCTGGCGGACCTGATCGGCCTCGACACCTGCCTGGAGATTCTGCGCGTGCTGGTGGACGACACCGGCGATCCCAAATATCGCCCCGCCCCGGTGCTGAAGAAGCTGGTCGAGGCGGGCTGGCTGGGCCGCAAGACGGGCAAGGGCTTCTACGATTATTCCGGCGCCGAGCCGGTTCCCAGCTTCTGATCCCGCGCCGCCCATGGGCATGGTCCGCGCAACGCGCTTGCCTTTTGCGCGGACTTGCCTTTAGGGGCGACTCATGACCCAGAATTACGCACCCGATCCCGCCCTGCTCGCCAAAGCCGAAACGCTGGTCGAGGCGCTGCCCTATATGCAGCGCTATGCGGGCAAGACCTTCGTGGTCAAATATGGCGGCCATGCGATGGGCGACCCCGAAGCCGCGCGCGACTTCGCCGAGGATGTGGTGCTGATGAAGGCGGTCGGCATCAACGTCATCGTCGTCCATGGCGGCGGGCCGCAGATCGGCGCGATGCTGAAGCGGCTGGGCGTGGAATCGCAGTTCGTCGGCGGCCTGCGCGTTACCGACAAGGAAACCGCGCAGATCGCGGAGATGGTGCTGGCTGGGTCGATCAACAAGGAAATCGTCAGCTGGATTTCCGGCGCGGGCGGCCGCGCGGTCGGCATTTCCGGCAAGGACGGCGGGCTGGTGCTGTGCGAGAAGGTCGGCGGCAAGCGGGAGCCCGACCCCAATTCGGGCATAGAGCGCCATGTCGACCTGGGCTTCGTCGGCGATCCGGTCGCGGTCGACCGCAGCATCCTCGACAGCCTGTCGAAGGACGGCATCATCCCGGTGGTCGCGCCCGTGGGCATCGGTGCGGACGGGCACACCTACAACATCAACGCCGACACCATGGCGGGCGCGATCGCGGCGGAGGTGAAGGCGTCGCGTTTCTTCCTGCTGACCGACGTGCCGGGCGTGCTCGACAAGGACAAGCAACTGCTGACCGATCTCGATCCCGCGCGGATCAACGCATTGCAGCAGGACGGCACGATCACCGGCGGCATGATCCCGAAGCTGGAAACCTGCATCCACGCGGTGGAGAACGGCGTCGACGCCGCCGTCATCCTCGACGGGCGGGTTCCGCATGCGATGCTGCTGGAAATTTTCACCCGCCGGGGCGCGGGCACGCTGGTCCGCGCCGCCGCTGCCTGATCCGCAACGCCTTGTTGCGATCCGGCGGGGTTGTGCGGAGCCGACAGGCTGGTCTAAGGCGTTTCGCGATACGGGCGCCCGCCGCCCCGCCTGATTGTCACGCACGGAGAGTTCATGGTTTTCGCTTTGTACCAGATCATTTCCATCCTGCTGAACGTGCTGTGGTGGATCATCATCGTTCAGGCGATCATGAGCTGGCTGATCGCGTTCAACGTCATCAACACCTATAATGACATTGTCCGCTCGATCTGGATCGCGCTCGACCGGCTGACCCAGCCGCTCTATCGCCCGATCCGCCGCATCATGCCGGATCTGGGCGCGCTCGACCTGTCGCCGATGGTGGTGCTGCTGATCATCATCATCCTGCAACAGGCGGTGCTGCCGCCGCTGTTCGGGGCGATGATGTGACGAATCGCTGAAGGGGCAGGGCGCGGTGGAGGAGGCTTCCTTCTGGCGCACCGACGGCGATGATCTGATGCTCGCCATCCGCCTGACCCCGCGCAGCGCGAAGGAAGGGACGGGCGGCGTCTGGCGGGACGAAAAGGGCGCGGCCTGGTTGCAGGCGCAGGTGCGCGCGGTGCCCGAAAAGGGCAGGGCCAATGATGCGTTGATCCGGCTGCTTGCCAAAAGGCTCCGCATCCCGGCAAAAGACATACTATTGGATTCCGGCGATAGCAGTCGGCTAAAGCGGTTGCGGCTCAAGGGACAGGCGCGGAACGCCGCAGCCATCATGAAGGACTGGATTGAGGAATGACCATCGGGAAACTGATAGACGGAAAGGCGTTCGCGTCGGGGCTGCGCGAGCAGGTGGCCGAAGGGGTGGCGGCCTTCGCCGCCGCGCAGGGGCGCAAGCCCGGACTTGCGGTGGTGCTGGTGGGCGAGGACCCGGCCAGCTCCGTCTATGTGCGCAACAAGGGCAAGATGACGCTCGCCGTCGGCATGGAAAGCTTCGAATACAAGCGCCCGGCGACCATCGGCCAGGACGAGCTGCTGGAACTGATCGAGGAGCTGAACGGCGACCCGCGCGTCGACGGCATCCTCGTGCAGCTGCCTCTCCCGAAGCATCTGGACGAGCAGGCGGTGATCGCCGCGATCAACCCGGAAAAGGATGTGGACGGCTTCCATGTCGTCAACAGCGGCCGCCTCGCCGTCGGCCTGCCCGCGCTGGTGCCGTGCACGCCGCTGGGCTGCCTGATGCTGCTGAAGGACGAGCTGGGCGACCTGTCGGGGCTGGAGGCGGTGGTGATCGGCCGCTCCAACATCGTCGGCAAGCCGATGGCGCAGCTGCTGCTGGCGGAAAACTGCACCGTCACCATGGCGCACAGCCGCACCCGCGACCTCGCCTCGGTCGTCCACCGGGCCGATATCGTGGTGGCGGCGGTCGGGCGGCCGGAGATGGTGAAGGGCGAATGGATCAGGCCCGGCGCGACGGTGATCGACGTGGGCATCAACCGCGTTCCCTCCACCGACGAGGAAGGCAAGAGCCGCATCGTCGGCGACGTCGCGACGTCCGAGGCGATCAGCCATGTGAACGCGATCACCCCGGTGCCGGGCGGCGTCGGGCCGATGACGATCGCGGTGCTGCTGCGCAACACGCTGGTCGCGGCCTGCGCGCGCGCCGGGATCGAGGTGCCCGAAGGGCTGTGAGGGCGCGGCTGGCCCTGACGCTGGCCCCGATCCTGACCGGGCTGCTGCTGGCTGGCACCGCCCCGGCGGCGGCGCGCCAGCCGGGGCGCGCCCGCTTCTTCCCCGACCCCAGCAGCGTTTTTTCCGCCGACATCGCCTTCAACCGCCTCGCCGCCGAAAAGGGGCTGTGGGCCGCCTATCGCGCGACGGCGGCCGAGGATGCGGTGTTGCTGGTGCCGAAGGCGGAGAGCGCGAAAAGCTGGCTGAAGGGCCGCAAGGACGATCCGGCGCGGGCGATGAGCTGGCAGGCCTACAGGGCCTTCGTTTCCTGCGACGGCCGCATGGCGGCGACCACCGGAACATGGCGGCGGCGGGACGGGGCGCAGGGCGAGTTCGTCACTCTCTGGCGGCGGGATCGCAAGGGCGACTGGAAATGGGCGTTCGACAGCCGCTTGCCGGGCGAAGCTCTGCCCGAACCGCCAGAGGCGCTGGAGGGGCGCGTCGCCCGGTGCAAGGGCGCGCCCGCCGGAGCGCCGCCGACGACCGGACCGGGGCGGGACGGCCCGCCGCCCAGTCCCCCGCCATCGGGCAAGGACGCGGCCATTCCCGACGACGGCAGCCTGATGCTGAGTTATGTCGTGCAGAAGGACGGCAGCCGCGAGGTCCGCCTGTCCGTCTGGAACGGCGCGGGCTATGACGTGGCGGTCGACCAGCGGGGGATGGCGGCGCAATGATGGAATTGTTCGTCTCCGCCTTCGTCACGCTGTTCGTGGTGATCGACCCGCCGGGCTGCGCACCCATCTATGCCAGCATGACCACCGGAGCGTCGGCGCAGCAGCGCCGCTCCATGGCGATCCGCGCGGTGGCGATATCGGCGGCGATCCTGCTGCTGTTCGGCCTGTGGGGCAAGCAGTTGCTCGGTGTGCTGGGGGTGGAGCTGTACAGCTTCCGCATCGCGGGCGGCATCATGCTGTTCATGATCGCGCTGGAGATGGTGTTCGAGAAACGCACCCAGCGGCGCGAGGACCGGGCGCAGAAGATTCGCGAAACGCCGGAGGTGGAGGATGTCTCCGTCTTTCCGATGGCGATGCCGATGATCGCCGGGCCGGGCTCCATCACCACGGTCATGCTGCTGATGGCGCGGGCCGAGGGCGTGCAGGAGCGGCTGGTGGTGTTCGGTGCGATGGCGGCGGTGCTGCTGCTGATGCTGGCCGCGCTGGTGGCCGCCGGGCCGCTGATGGCGATATTGGGGCAGAAGATCGAGGCGGTCATCACCCGCCTGCTCGGCGTGCTGCTGGCCGCGCTTGCCGTGCAGTTCGTGATCGACGGGATCAGCGCGGGCTTCTGAAAAAAGATAGTGGCGGCGCCCCCGCCTTGGGGAGCGCCGCCGCAGGACGATCAGCTTCTCACGTCGTTTTCGGTGACGGGCACGATCTTGATTTCGACGCGCCGGTTGGCGGCCTTGCCTTCCGCCGTCGTGTTGCTGGCGATCGGCTGCGTCTCGCCGAAGCCGCGCGTCGCCATCCGGGCGGACTGGACGCCGCGCATCGCCAGATAATTGGCGACCGACTGGGCGCGCCGCTCCGACAGGCCCTGATTATAGGCGTCCGACCCGTCGCTGTCGGTGTGGCCGTAAATGTCGATATAGGTCTTGGGGAACTGGCTGAGGGTGGAGGCGACCTCATTCAGCGTCGGCTGGAACTGCGGCTGCACCTCGGCGCTGTCGAAGCCGAAGGTGATGCCCGACGGCATGCGCAGCAGCAGGTCGTTGCCGTCGCGGATCACGTCGACGCCGGTGCCGGCGGTCTGCTCGCGCAGCTTCTTTTCCTGCGCGTCCATGTAGGCGCCGACGCCCGCGCCCGCGAGCGCGCCGATGCCCGCGCCGACGATCTTCTCGGTGCGGTCGCGCTTGCCGCCGACCAGATCGCCGAGCAGATAGCCGCCCAGCGCGCCGCCGACGCCGCCGATCGCGGCCTTGGAAACCTTGCGCTGTCCGGTTTCGGGGTCGGTAACGCAGGCGCTGGTCGCCATCAGGGCCACGAGGGCGAGGCCGATTCCGATCTTTCCGGTTTTGCTGGTCATATATGCACCCTTTCCGATGTCATGAGTTGTTCCGAACAATTGAGCGTTTGACGGCGCCAGAGGTTCCTTTCGTCCTTTTTTACCGCCGTAACTGAACCTCGTCTGATCTGCCTGTTGTGAATTCGCAAGATTCCCTGCAATAAGACCGGCACATCATGATCGAAGCAACTTCTTTGTCGCCTTTCCCCTGGTGGGATGTTGTCATCATCCTTGCCCTTGTCGCGTTGAACGGCGTGTTCGCCATGTCCGAGCTGGCGCTGGTTTCCTCGCGCAAACCAAGGCTTCAGGCGGCGCGGAAGGCGGGGAAGGGCGGGGCGGCGGCCGCGCTGCGGCTGGCCGAGGATCCGGGTAAATTTTTGTCAACGGTGCAGATCGGCATCACGCTGATCGGCATCATCGCGGGCGCCTATTCGGGCGCGAGCCTGGGCGGGCCGGTTTCGGAACGGCTGCACCGGCTGGGGCTGGACGACGATGTGGCGCTCAGCCTCGGCTATGCGCTGGTGATCGGCCTCACCACCTATGCCTCGCTGATCATCGGCGAACTGGTGCCCAAGCAGTTCGCGCTGCGCTCGCCCGAGACGGTGGCGATGATCGTCGCCCGGCCGATGGCCTTGCTCGCGCAGGCGACCGCGCCGGTGGTGTGGCTGCTCGACGGCTCGACCGCGCTGGTGTTCCGCCTGCTCGGCCTCACGCGCGAGGCGGAATCGCAGGTGACGGCGGAGGAATTGCAGTTGATCGTCGCGGAGGCGAGCAAATCCGGCGTGATCGAGGAAAGCGAGCGGGCGATCATCTCCGGCGTGGTGCGCCTCGCCGACCGGCCGGTGCGCGAGGTGATGACGCCGCGCACCGATGTCGACTGGATCGATGCCGACGCCGACGCCCGCACGCTGCGCGCGCGCCTGCTGGAAACGCCGCATACCCGGCTGCCGGTGGGGCAGGGGTCGGTGGAGGAGATTATCGGCGTGGTGCAGGCGCGCGACATCATGTCCGCGCTGCTGCGGCGGCAGAAGATCGACATCCGCGCGCTGATGCGCGCCGTGGAGGTGGTGCCCGACCAGGTCGACGCGATGGACGCGCTGGAGGTGCTGCGCCGGTCCGACGTGCCGATGGTGATGGTGCACGACGAATATGGCCATTTCGAAGGCATCGTCACCCCGTCCGATCTGCTGTCCGCGATCGCGGGCAATTTCGCGTCCGATGCGGATCTCTACGACGAGCCCGATCTGGTGGAGCGGGACGACGGCAGCCTGATCGTTTCCGGCCAGATGGCGATCGACCAGCTGGCCGACCGCATCGGCATCGCGCTCTATGAGGAGCGCGACTATGCGACGGTCGCGGGCCATGCGTTGTGGCATTTCAAGCATCTGCCCGAAGTCGGCGAAACCTTCGAGGATCAGGGCTGGCTGTTCGAGGTCGTCGATATGGACGGGCGCAAGATCGACAAGCTGCTGCTGATACCCCTCCGCCCCCGGCGGCATTGAGCGGCTGGTCCTGTAGGAGCGAAGGCAGGAAGAGCGTGCCGCGTTTCGGAATGAAGCGGACATAACGGTTCAGGAATGACAATTCTCCACCTCAATAATCGAACAGCCGCACGGGCGGAGAAATTCTTGACCGTCTCCGCGTTGCGGTGCAGCATATCGCCCCATGACAACAGAAAACCGGCCTGAGGCGACCATCTCGCAAAATCCCGACATCCGCTATCTGGGGCGGTTGCTGGGCGACGTCATTCGCGCCTATGGCGGGGAAAAGCTCTATCGCCAGACGGAATATATCCGCTCCGCCTCGGTCGATAGGGCGCGCGGCGTGGAGGGCGCGGACCTTGTCGATACCGGCTTGGGTGCGCTCGGCCTCGACGATACGCTGTCCTTCGTGCGCGGCTTCATGCTCTTTTCGATGCTCGCCAATCTGGCCGAGGACCGGCAGGGCATGGACACCGACACCGAAGGCTCGTTCGCGGTCGCGGTCGCCGCGCTGGAACGTCATGGCGTCGGCCGGGACAAGGTGCTGGCGCTGCTCGACCGCGCGCTGGTCGCCCCGGTGCTGACCGCGCACCCGACCGAGGTGCGGCGCAAGTCGATGATCGACCACAAGAACCGCATCGCCGAACTGATGCGGCTGCGCGACGCCGGCCAGATCGAAACCGACGCGGGTGAACCGGTGGACGAGGCGATCATGCGCCAGATCGCGCTGTTGTGGCAGACGCGCCCGCTGCGCCGCGAACGCCTTTATGTGCAGGACGAGATCGACAACGCGCTCACCTATTTCCGCGACGTGTTCCTGCCGGTGCTGCCCGCCCTCTATGCGCGGTGGGAACGGATATTGGGCGGCCGCCCGGCCAGCTTCCTGCGCGTCGGCAACTGGATCGGCGGCGATCGCGACGGCAACCCCTATGTGCAGGCGGACCAGCTCCGCTCCGTGATGGCGCGCGGCGCGGAGGTCGCGCTCGGCCATTATATGGACGGGGTGCACGGCCTCGGCGCCGATCTGTCCATCTCGACCGAACTCGCCGCCGTGCCGCAGGCGGTGCTGGACCTTGCCGAGGCGAGCGGCGACCTGTCGCCCAGCCGGGCGGACGAGCCCTATCGCCGCGCGCTGTCGGGCATCTACGCCCGGCTTGCCGCCACCTATGAGCGGCTGACCGGCAAGACGCCGCCGCGCCCCTCCACGCTCCGGGGCCAGCCTTATGCCGCCCCGTCCGATCTGCGCGCCGATCTCGTCATCCTCGCGCAGGGGCTGGCGAGCGACGGCGAGGGCGCACTGGCGACCGGCGGCGCGCTGGGGCGGCTGATCCGCGCGGTGGAGACCTTCGGCTTCCACCTCGCGACGCTGGACATGCGGCAGAACAGCGCCGTGCATGAGCGCGTCATCGCCGAACTGCTGCAAGAGGCGGGGGTCGAGGGCGACTATCTCGCACTCGACGAATATGCCCGCGTCGCGCTGCTGCGGCGGGAATTGGCGACCAATCGCCCGCTCGGCTCGCGCTTCGCCCGCTACAGCGAGGAGACGGCGAACGAGCTGGCGATCGTCGAGGCCGCCGCGCAGGCCCATCGCGCCTACGGCCCCCAATCGATCACCCATTATATCATCAGCAAGGCCGAAAGCGTGTCGGACATGCTGGAGGTGGCGATCCTGCTGAAGGAAGTCGGCCTCTGGCGCATCGGCGGCAAGGACAGGGACGGCGGAGATGGGCCGCCCCAATGCGCGGTGATGCCGGTGCCGCTGTTCGAAACCATCGCCGACCTGGAAGCCGCGCCCGCGGTGATGAGCGCCTGGTTTGCCCTGCCTGAAATCGGCGCGCTGACCCGCGCGCGGGGGCATCAGGAGGTGATGATCGGCTATTCGGACAGCAACAAGGACGGCGGCTATCTCACCTCCACCTGGGGCCTCTATCAGGCGAGCGAGGCGCTGGCCCCGGTGTTCGAGGCGGCGGGCGTCGGCATGCAGCTGTTCCATGGCCGTGGCGGCGCGGTCGGGCGCGGCGGCGGCTCGGCCTTCGCGGCGATCCGCGCGCAGCCTTCGGTGTCGGTGCAGGGGCGCATCCGCATCACCGAGCAGGGCGAGGTGATCGCCGCCAAATATGGCACCGCCGACGTCGCCGCCGCCAATCTGGAATCGATGACCAGCGCGACGCTGCTGGCGACGCTGGAGCCGCAGACGCTGGGCGAGCAGGACAAGGCCCGTTTCGCCGCCGCGATGGAGCAATTGTCGGCGACCGCCTTCGCCGCCTATCGCGAGCTGGTCTACGATACCGAGGGCTTCAAGCGCTTCTTCCGCGACCTGACGCCGATACAGGAGATTTCCGGCCTCAAGATCGGCTCCCGCCCGGCCAGCCGCACGAAGAGCGACCGGATCGAGGATCTGCGCGCCATCCCCTGGGTGTTCAGCTGGTCGCAGGCGCGGGTGATGCTGCCCGGCTGGTACGGCGTCGGGCAGGCGATCGACCGGTTCGCGGACAAGGCGCTGCTGAAGGACATGGCGCAGGTCTGGCCCTTCCTGCAATCCAGCCTCGCCAATATGGAGATGGTGCTGGCCAAATCGGACATGGGCATCGCCGCGCGCTATCTGCCGCTGGTGCGCGACCAGCAGGCCGGGCAGGCGATCTTCGCCCGCATCCGCGAGGGCTGGGAAAAGGCGCGCGACGGCCTGTTGACGGTGACGGGGCAGAGCTTCCTGTTGCAGGCGAGCCCCGCGCTCGACCGCTCGATCCGGCTGCGCCTGCCCTATATCGAGCCCTTGAACCTGTTGCAGGTGGAACTGCTGAAACGTCACCGCGCGGGCGAGGACGACCCCCGGATCAAGGAGGGGATCGAATTGTCGATCAACGCCATCGCCACGGCGCTGCGCAACAGCGGGTAGGAGGCAAGGCCATCTTCCCCTCCCCTGAAGGGGAGGGGCTTGATATCGCTACCGTCTCCCTATCCACCAAAAAGAAAAGGCAGGCCGCCCATAGACGACCTGCCTTTCCCTATTTCTACCCTCTTCCATCCCTCTGCCAGGCAGTCTGAAACAGGCAGCGGATGGAAGAGAGAGGTTGGCGCCCGGAGGCGCCGGAACGTGGGGATCAGTATTTCAACACCAGACCGGCCATCGGACGGAAAGTGTTGAAATTGCCGAGCGTGTCGACCTGCAGGCGCAGGCGCATATTGCTGCGGTCGGCGCTGCTGCCCAGATCGGCGGGCGAGATTTCCGCGCCGAAACCGTAAGTGGTGCCGTGGAAATCCGGGCTGTCGTCGCCCAGCGCCGAGAAGTTGGTCCAGCGATAGCCGACCGCGCCATAGATCAGGCTGTCCTTGCCCGCCTTCACGCCGGCGCGGCCGGTGACGCCATATTGCCAATCGACATCGCCCTTGACGCCCTTGGCGACATTGCCTTCGACGCCGACCACGATCGGCCCGGCGACGTTGTAGTTGAGGCCCGCGACGCCCTCGACCGTGATGCTGTCATAGCCGAGCGGCGGAATGCCGGACTTGTCGGGCTGGTCGTTGAACTTCTCCCAGCCGCCGAGTACGCCGACATAGGGTTCGAGGCGACCCGCGCCGTCCTGGGCGTGAGCCGCCACGGGAGCGATGGACGCAGCGGCCAGTGCCGCGAAAAGCAGTTTCTTCATGTCTTTCGACCTCTTCATGTTTTTCAGTAAGACACACGGTTTGGACCCGGCGGCCGGCGATCGAACGTTCCCTGTGACCGCACAAGCAAGGGTGGAATGCGCGGGGGCGGCTTACAGTTTCATGAACAGGGACAGAAAACGAAAAGAAGCTGGAAATGCGGCATTAATGTCACGGTTTCTGAACCTCAGATTACTGAAATAAGGCGCAAATGGTGACGAAATATGGAAAAGGCGGGGTGATGCACCCCGCCTGGAAATAATATAGCAATATGGTTCCATCCCGATGGGATGGGCCGTTTGATTATCAGGTCAGGAAACAGTCGCCTTGATGATCTTGCCGGGATTTGCCGGCGGCTCGCCCTTGGGCAGCGCGTCGACATGTTCCATGCCTTCCTCGACCACGCCCCAGACCGTATATTGGCGGTCGAGGAAGGTCGCGTCGTCGAAGCAGATGAAGAACTGGCTGTTCGCGCTGTCCGGGTTCATCGCCCGCGCCATCGAGCAGACGCCGCGCACATGCGGCTCGGCATTGAACTCGGCCTTCAGGTCGGGCAGCTGCGAACCGCCCATGCCGGTGCCGGTCGGGTCGCCGCCCTGCGCCATGAAGCCGGGAATCACGCGGTGGAACACCACACCGTCGTAAAAGCCTTCCTTGGCGAGGGTGGTGATGCGTTCCACATGCCCAGGGGCGAGGTCGGGGCGCAGCTTGATAACGACATCGCCGGTATCGAGCGTGAAAGTCAGTCTCTGGTCGGCCATGTCCTTATCTCCCGAACAGCCTGTTGGTAAAATGGGTTTCGCCCATATAGGGCCTGCATGGCTTTTGGGAAGGCGCAACCATGGCTTTTCTGTCGAATGGCATTGCAATTCGGATGGGCATGAGCGAAAGCGGGCGCATGATCGAAGGGCAGGCAACAGAGGGGGCAGCGGATGAACCAGACCAACGCCGCGCCGCCTGCGGGGCCGCCTGAGGACGCCGAGCCGGGCCTGATCGATACCGTCCCCGGCGAAGACGCCGCCGCCGCCGAATCCCGCCATGACGAGGACGACCGGCTGAAGCCCGAATATGTCTCCGCCGTGCGCGAGGCGGTGGAGCAGGGCGACCGCGACCGCGCGCGGGAGCTGGTGTCGCCGCTGCACCCCGCCGACATCGCCGACCTCATCGAGCTGACCCCGGCGGAGGAGCGCGCCGACATCATCGCCGCGCTGGGCGATCTGGTCGGCGCGGAGGTGCTTTCCGAACTCAACGAATATGTCCGCGACGACCTGATCGAGGCGCTGGAGCCGCAGCAGGTCGCCGACCTCGCCTCCGAGCTCGACACCGACGACGCGGTCGCGATCATCGAGGATATGGAGGAGGCCGACCAGCAGGCCGTCCTCGACGCGATGGAGCCGGAGGACCGCGCCGCCATCGAAAGCGCGCTCGCCTATCCGGAGGAATCGGCCGGCCGCCTGATGCAGCGCGACCTGATCGCGGTGCCGCCCCATATGAATGTCGGGCAGGTGATCGACTATCTGCGCGACGGCCAGCGCCTGACCACCGACTTCTGGGAAATCTTCGTCGTGGACGAGGCGCATCATCCGATCGGCACCTGTCAGCTCAGCTGGGTGCTGACCTGCCCGCGCTCCATCCCGATCGCCGACGTGATGAAGCGGGAGCAGACGCTGATCCCCGTCGACATGGATCAGGAAGAGGTGGCGCTGCGCTTCCAGAAATATGCGCTGATCTCCGCCGCCGTGGTCGATGCCGAAGGGCGGCTGGTCGGCATGATCACCGTCGACGACATATTGCACATCGTGCAGGAAGAGGCGGGCGAGGATATTCTCCGCCTGTCCGGCGCGGGCGACGGCGACATCAACGAACCGATCCTCGAAAGCTACAAGGGCCGGGTGCGCTGGCTGCTGTCCAATCTGGTGACGGCGCTGGTCGCCTCGACCATTATCGGCATATTCGAAGGTACGATCGAGAAGATGGTCGCGCTGGCGACGCTGATGCCGATCGTCGCCGGGGTCGGCGGCAATGCGGGCAGCCAGACCATGGCGGTGACGGTGCGCGCGTTGGCGACCAACCAGATCACCGCGTCCAACCGCTGGCGCACGGTGCTGCGCGAGATACGGGTGGCGTTGCTCAACGGGTCGACGGTGGCCTGCGTGCTGGGCATCGGCGTCGCGATCGTGTTCGGCAATATCGTGCTGGGCGGGGTGATCGCCGCCGCGATGATGGCCAATATCGTCACCGCCGGACTGGCCGGAGCATCGATTCCGCTGATCTTCGACCGTTTCGACGCCGACCCGGCGGTCGCCTCCTCGATCTTCGTGACGATGGTGACGGATTCGATGGGCTTCCTCGCCTTTCTGGGGCTGGCGACGGCGGCGGGACTGACCGGATAGCATCGCCACCGGCCGGAAAAGGCCCGGTCCGAAAAAGGTTGAAAGCGGGCCCGGCACGCGCCATGTGCTGTGCATGCCCCTGCACATGACGAAGATCGCCTTCGGTTGCGACAGCGCGGAGGATTTGCGCCTCTATCTCGAATCCTGCGCGGGAATGGGCGAGGCTCGCCTGACCACGCGCTATTGCCCGAAGCGCGCGGGGGAGATGGCGGGCGGATCGCTCTACTGGATCCACGCGGGAACGATCATCGGGCGCAGCCCGCTGCTGGGCTTCGAGGAAAACGGGCAGGGGCGCTACTGGATCCGTATCGAACCGCGCCTCATCCCCGTCGCCCCTCGCGCCAAGCGGGCGCATCAGGGTTGGCGCTATCTGGAGGATAAGGACGCGCCCGCCGATCTGGGCGGCGACGGCGCAGGGGGCGATGCGCTGCCCGCCCATCTGGCGCAGGAACTGGACCGGCTGGGGCTGATGTAGCGCGCTGCTATAGGATCAGGGTATCCCCGTC
Organism: Sphingobium jiangsuense; assembly: GCF_014196495.1. GTDB lineage: Bacteria > Pseudomonadota > Alphaproteobacteria > Sphingomonadales > Sphingomonadaceae > Sphingobium > Sphingobium jiangsuense. The sequence continues at coordinate 152,594 of NZ_JACIDT010000001.1, read as the reverse complement.
GACTCCCGCATCCGTTTTTCCGCATACCATTGCCGCAGCATCGCCTGGGTGCAGCCGGTAAAGCCGTAGCTGCCGTTGGGCGAGCAGCTGTTCGGCGTGATTGCCTGACCCGCCTGCTCCATCATCGCCACCTGGCTGGCCCAGCCGGGGCCGCCCATCGGCTCCGCCTTTTCGCGCAGGGCCTTGGGGATGCGATAGCGCTCCGCCTCCGGCTTGCGGGCGCAGACGACGATCTCCTCTTGCTTGCCCGCGTCGGTGGGGCAGGGATCGTCGCCATAGACGACGAGGGTGATGACGCGCTCCGGCGGCTCGGCCGCCAGCGCGGGCGCGGCGCAGAGCAGCGCCGCCAGTGGCGGCATCAGGGCAAGGACAAGGGCGCGGCGCGGGGCTTCCATCCCCATTCCTTCCGCCCGACCGCCTGAACCCAGCCTGTATGGGGAGGGGGACTGTGGTTGCACTGGCTGGTTTCGGCCAAGAGCTTACCTCCGCCTTCATCGTCACCCTGAACTTGGTTAGCTGCGCTGGCCTTCGGCTCAGGTCCATTTCGCCGGATTGACCATTGGTCTGTGGGGCTTGATGGATGCTGAAACAAGTTCAGCATGACGATTAGGTTACATCTAGCTACCTAAATAACCTCTCCTATCCCGTCATGCCAGCGCAGGCTGGCATCTCAGGAGGTGGCGCGCGACACGGCCTGAGACTGGGGCCTGAGTCCCCGGTGGCGCATGAGGAGAGCGGATCGCTCCCCACCCCATCCCAAACCGCTATCCGCCGCCTTAATGCCGATGATCCGGCTTGCTGTCGGCGGGCGGGGTGGTGACGGGGGCGCCCTTGTCCTCCAGCCCTTCCTGCGCGGCGCGGGCGCGGGCGGCTTCCTCGGCCTTCACCCGTTCCTCGATCTTTTCCGAATCGGCGTCGATGGTCGACAGGCGCTTCTCCCGCTCCGCCGCGACCAGATCGGCCCAGCTCTGCTCGCCGGTCATGCGCCGTTCGGCCTTGGCCTGCGCGGCGAGCTTGGTGAAGCAGCCGGTGACGCCGCCCGCGCCATCGGGGGTGCAGCTTTCCGTGCCGGACTTGCCGACATATTCGATCGACTTGACGCGGTTGGCCCAGGCTTCATTGCGCGTCGATCCGAAATCGGGGTTTTCGCGCAATTCCTTGGGAATGCGATAGCGTTCCTTTTCCTCCTGCCGCGCGCAGACGGTGATTTCGCCGCCGGTGCTGGCCGGGCAGGGATCGTCGCCATAGACGATGACCTGCCGGATGCGCTCGGCCGAAGGACCCGCGACCTCGCCCTGCGCCAGCGCGGGAGTGGCCGTCGCGATCAACGCCGCCGCGCCCGCGCCCAGAACATATGTCAGTCGATGATGCATGGTCAGATCCTCTTCGAAAGGGCGATGGCGGCCTTGCACCCCAGCCGGATCGCCCCGAACAGCAGGGGATAGGCAGGCGCGTTCTCCGCCCCATGGGCCAGCGCGGCGTCGCGATGCTCGACCTCTTCGGCCTGAAAATCCCGGATCGCCTCGGAAAGTTCCGGGTCGCTGTCGCCCAGCGCGCGGAGCTGCTCCTCATAATGCTTGTCGATCTCCGTCTCGATCGCGGCGGTGCAGGCCATCGCGGCCTCCGGCCCGATCGCGGCGGTGACGGCGCCCAGCGCGAAGCCCGCCGCCTTCCATACCGGATGCAGCAGCGTCGGGCGCACGCCGCGCTGCGCGATCATCGCGTCGAAATGCTTGCGGTGGCGTTCCTCCTGCGCGGCCATCACCGCGATGGAACGGCTCATCGGGTGGCGATCCCCCATCACCGCGAGCTGGCCCGCATAGATGACCGTCGCCCCGAACTCCCCCGCCTGATCGACGCGCAGCATCGAGGCGCGGTCCGGCTTCGGGCGGTTGGGGCGGGGAAAGTCGCTCATCTCTTTCTCAATCCTTGCGGGCGCGCAGCAGGCAGGCGGCGATCAGCGCCGCCGCCGCAAGGGAGAATAGAGCATTGAAGCCCGCAAGGGAAATGCCGAAAAGCGACCAGGGCGCGACGTCGCAGCGGGTCAGCGGCGCGGCCATGATCGCATCGAGCATATCCTGCGCGCTGCCCCCCGCTATCGGCACGGAGCAGGCGGTGATACCTTCCCACCAGCCATATTCGACGCCCGCGTGAAACACGCCGATCGCCCCGCTCACCGCGATTCCCAGCGCGGCGAGCGCTGTCAGCAGGCGGCTGGTCCCGGCGCGCGGCCGGGTGGCAAAGGCGCCGAGCGCAAGCAGGATCGCGGCGGCATGCGGCCAGCGCTGCCACAGGCACATCTCGCACGGGTAAAGGCCGCCTATATATTGCGACGCCAGCGCCCCGCCCAGCAACAGCGCGGGCGCGGCGAGCGCGATCAGGCGAGCGAGCGGCAGCGCGGAGGACCGGTTCATCCCCGCCTCAGCGCCTGCCCGCGGCTTTCTTCAGCGCCTCGGTTTTTGCCTCGGCCGTGGTTTTCGTACCCTGCGGGGCGAGGCGGGCGATGGTGTCCAGTGCATAGCGCAACTGGAAATCCTCTATGCCCTTTGCCTTCAGCTGCTCGGCGGTCATGGAGAAGCGCGGATCGTCCTTCGCATCTTCCTCGAACACCGGGTCGTCGCTCTTGATCTCGTTGATCAGGTGGCGGCGCAGGTCCGATTCGCGGAATTTGGGCCGCGTCTTGTAATCCGGGTCGGACAGCTGCGGCACGCGGATATCGGGCTTGATGCCGCCTTCCTGCACGCTGCGGCCCGACGGCGTGTAATAGCGCGCGGTGGTGAGGCGCAGCGCGGTGGTGGGCGAGAGCGGCAGCAGGGTTTGCACGCTGCCCTTGCCGAAGCTGGTTTCGCCCATGACGAGCGCGCGATGCTGGTCCTGCAACGCGCCCGCGACGATCTCCGACGCGGAGGCCGAGCCGGAATCGACCAGCACGATGATCGGCGCGCCGTTCGTATCGTCGCCGGGCTTGGCGTAATAGCGCTCTATGTCGCCCTTGGCGCGGCCGCGCTGCGACACGATCTCGCCGCTGTTGAGGAAGGTGTCGGACACCGATACCGCCTCGTCCAGCAAGCCGCCGGGGTTGGAGCGCAGGTCGAGGATATAGCCCGCCGGCTTGCGGCCGAGCGACTGGGTGATGCTGCGGATGGCCGAGCGCACGTCGGCGCCGGTATTGGCGGAGAAGCTGACGATCTGGATGACGCCGACGCCGTCCTTCACTTCCCACTTCACCGGCTTGATGTCGATGATCTCGCGGGTCAGCGTCAGTTCCAGCGGCTTGTCGCGGCCGGGGCGCACGATGGTCAGCTTGATCTGCGTGCCTGGCTTGCCGCGCATCTTCTCCACCGCCTCGTCGAGCGAGCTGCCATAGACCAGCTCGCCGTCGATATGGGTGATATAGTCGCCCGCCTTGATCCCGGCGCGGGCGGCGGGCGTGTCGGCGGTCGGCGCGATCACCTTGACGGTGCCGTCCTCCATCGTGACGGAGAGGCCGAGGCCGCCATAGCTGCCTTCCGTCTGGGTCTTCATATTCTCGAAATCGCGCGCGTCGAGGAAGCCGCTGTGCGGATCGAGGCTGGACAGCATGCCGGAAATGGCGCCGCGAATCAGCTTTTCGTCGTCGACCTTCTCGACATAGTCGGTGCGGACCTTCTGGAACACGTCCATGAATTCGTCGAGCGCGGCATAATTGCTGCCTTCCGCTTCGGCCATGGCGGCGGTGGTGGCAGGCACGAGCGCAAGCGCGGCCAGGGCGGCGGCATTGCGGAGCAACGAGGAATTCATAGGTGCAGCGGTCCCGATACTGATATGGCCACTATATAGGACGGCGCGGGCGGCGCGCATAGCGGGATTTTCGGCCACCCCTGTCGCGTCATGCCAGTGCAGGCTGGCATCTCAGGAGACGGCGCGCGGGCATGGCCTGAGACTGGGGCCTGCGACCCCAGCCTGCGCCGGGGTGACGGCAGGCCAAGGTCAGCTAATCGTAAGTCCGCCTGCTCACACCCCCGCATTCGCCATCGCCACCACATCGACGGGCCGGCCCTGCCGCCGCAATTCGATGGTGACGGCGGGATGCTCTCCGCCGCCCGCGACGCCGATCGGCCCGCCCTGCCCGACATCCTGCCCCACGGCGACGGAGAGGCGGGCGAGGTCGGTGACGAGGGTGGTCCAGCCGTCGCCATGGTCGATGATGACGATCTGGCCGAAGCCGCCATAGGGACCGGCAAAGACGATGCGTCCTCTGGCGGGTGCGACGACCTGCGCGCCGGGCGCCGTGGCGATCGTGATGCCGCGCGATCGCACGCCGCTGTCCGACAGCTCGCCCATGCCGGTTATCAGCGTGCCCGCGACCGGCAGGCGATAGGCGGGTGCGGCGGCGGCGGCGGCGGCGGCGGCGCGTTCAGGCGTGCCGGGGCGGGGTTCCGGGCCGGGCAGGGCGGCGAGCCGGTCGCGCCGGGCGCCGGCCTGCTGCATCCGCGCGAGCAGCGCGCCGATGTCGCGCGCTCGCTCGCTCATCGCCAGCGCCCGCTCGGTTTCCAGCGCGGCGTCGGAGGACAGGCCCCGCGCCGCGATCCGCTTCTGCGCTTCCAGGCGGCTGAGCGCCACGCGCTGCTCGGCCAGCCGGGCGCGGGCGTCGCGCAGCCCATCGGTGGCCTGCACCGCCATCGCCTGAAGCGCGCGCGTGCGATCGAGGTCCGCGCGCAGCCGGTCAGTGCGCTCGCGGATGACGGGCAGCAGATGGGCGAAGGCGGCGCGGACATGCACCGTGTCGCGCAGGCTGCCCGGTTGCAGCAGCGCCAGCACGGGCGGGCGGCTGGAAAAGCTCTGCAAGGCGGCGGTCAGGCGCACCAGCGGCCCCTGCTGCCGCGCCAGCCCGGCGGACTGGCGCTCGACCAGCTTGCCGATGATCGCGATGCGCGCCTGCCCGGCGCGCAGGTCGGCCTCGCTTTCGGTAACGCGCGCGGCGAGGGCGGCGGCCTGCGCGTTGAGGCGGTCGGCCTCCCGCGTCGCGGCGCTCGCCTGCGCCTCCAGCTGGCGGGAGAGGGCGCGGGCGCGCTTCGCCTGCTCGCTCGCCTGCCGGTAGGCGCGCTGTTCGTCCGCCATGCTGGCGGTGCGGCCGGAGACGACGACCTGCTGGGCCGACGCGATCCACGCGCCGGACAGCAGCGCCAGAGCGCCCGTGCCTGTGACGATGGTGATGAGGACCCCCCGCTTCATGCCCGCTATCCTTCGCGATGATAGGGGTGGCCCGCAAGGATGGATGTCGCGCGCCAGAGCTGTTCGGCCAGCATCGCGCGGGCCATCATGTGCGGCCAGGTCATGCGGCCGAAGGCGATCAGCAGGTCCGCCCCGGCCCGCGCCTCATCGTCGAAGCCGTCCGCCGCGCCGATCATCAGCCGGCATTCGCGCATGCCGTCGTCGCGCCAGCCGCCCAGTTTCTCGGCGAATTCCATCGATCCCAGCTGCTTGCCCTTCTCATCCAGCAGCACGGTGACGCAAGGGGAAGCGGCGATCGCGGGCGGCTTGCCGCCGGTGTCGGGCAACTCGGTGACGCGGGTGGGCCAGCTTATCCGTTTCAGATAGCGCTCGACCAGTTCCGCCTCCGGCGAGCGCCCGATCTTTCCGCGCGCGACGATGTGCAACAGCATGAGCGCGGCCTTTCCGCTCGCTCCGGCGCGTCAGCGGCGCGGAGCGGTCAAAGGGAGGCGGCGGCCGGCGGGGCGGGCGGCGCGTCGGAAAAGCCCCACATGCGCTCCAGATTGTAGAAGCTGCGCACTTCCGGCCGGAACAGGTGGACGATCACGTCGCCTGCATCGACCAGCACCCAGTCGGCGGCGGGCAGCCCCTCGATGCGCACGATGCGCCCGGTCTGCTGCTTGATCCGCTCGGCCAGCTTCTGCGCCATGGAGGCGACCTGGCGGGAGGAGCGGCCGCTGGCGACCACCATATAGTCGGCGATGCTGCTCTTGCCGGCGAGGGGGATGGAAATGGTTTCCTGCGCCTGATCGTCGTCCAGCGACTGCATCACGATGGCGTGGAGGTCTGCCGGGGAACCGGCGTCGGATGCCGGGACACTGGCGGGGTGGGTCTGGTTCAAAATCGCTCCTTCAGTGGTGATGGGACCATGGATGACGGGACAAGACGGTGCGTAAGCGGGTCGCGCACGCTCCGGTTTCGATATTCGCGGTGCCAGAAAGGGTCGGCCCGTCGCAACAGGGTTGCCGATCGCGGATCAGGGCGGAAGCGCAAAAGCACAAGCGCCGGGGCTCTCCAGTCCGTCCAGTTTCTGCTCTGGCGCGCGGGCCGGACGAAACGCCGCAGCCAGTTCATGGCGGGTTCACCATGACTGCGCGCATCATAACCCGGACGCGCGACCACGGCAATGGGCATGATGCGCGCTATGCCGCGCCAGTCCTTCCACGCGCCGAACTGGCGCAGATTGTCCGCGCCCATCAGCCAGCAGAAGCGATGGCGCGGATAGCGGCGGACGAGCGCGTGCAGCGTATCGACGGTGTAGCGGGTGCCGAGGCGCTGCTCGATCGCAGTCGGACGGACCGGCGCGCGCGCCGCTACCCGCCGCGCATGGGCGAGGCGGTCGGGCAGCGGGGCCATGCCCCTGGCGGGCTTCAGCGGATTGCCGGGGCTGACCAGCCACCAGATCTCGTCCAGCCCCAGCGCTTCCCGCGCGAACAGGCTGATCGCGCGATGGCCGCCATGGGCGGGGTTGAACGATCCGCCCAGCAGGCCGATCTTCCGGGGAAAGCCGCTTTTCGTCATGAGGGGAAGGGCAAGGGCGGTCAGGCCCGCGCGCCCGCTTCGCCCACGCCCGCGCTATTGTGGCGCAGCGCCTTGAGCACGGTGGCGACGATGCCGTCGGCGTCGAGTCCCGCCTCGGCATATTGCCGTTCCGGCTTGTCCTGATCCTGAAAGACATCGGGCAGGCGGAGCGTGCGCAGCTTCAGCCCGGTGTCGATCAGTCCCTCGTCGCTGGCGAGCGTCAGCACATGCGCGCCCAGCCCGCCGATGCTGCCTTCCTCCACCGTCACCGCGACCTCATGGCCGGTGAGCAGGCGGCGGATCAGCGCCTCGTCGAGCGGCTTGGCGAAGCGCAGGTCGGCGACGGTGGTCGAAAGCCCGCGCGCGTCGAGCGCGTCGGCGGCCTTGAGCGCCTCCTCCAGCCTTGTGCCGAGCGAGAGGATCGCGACCTTCTTGCCCTCGCGCACCACGCGGCCCTCGCCGATCTTCAGCCGCATGGGCTGCTCGGGCAGCGGCACGCCGACGCCGTTGCCGCGCGGATAGCGCACCGCGATCGGGCCGTCGTCATGCAGCGCGCAGGTGTGGATCATGTGCACCAGCTCCGCCTCGTCGGCGGCGGCCATCACCACCATGTTGGGCAGCGTCGCGAGATAGGTGATGTCGAAGCTGCCCGCATGGGTGCTGCCGTCCGCGCCCACCAGCCCCGCGCGGTCGATGCCGAATCGCACCGGCAGGTTCTGGATTGCGACGTCATGCACCACCTGATCATAGGCGCGTTGCAGGAAGGTCGAATAGATCGCGCAGAAGGGCCGCATCCCCTGCGCGGCCAGCCCCGCCGCGAAGGTGACGGCATGCTGCTCGGCAATGCCGACATCGAAGCAGCGGTCGGGGAATGCCTCCTCGAACTGGTCGAGCCCGGTGCCCGACGGCATGGCGGCGGTGATCGCGCAGATCGTCTCGTCGCGTTGCGCCTCGGCGATCAGCGCCCTGGCGAACACGCCGGTATAGCTGGGCGGTCCCGGCGGGGCCTTGGCCTGTGCGCCCGTCACCACGTCGAATTTCTGCACGCCATGATATTTGTCGGCGGCGGCTTCGGCGGGCGCATAGCCCTTGCCCTTCTGCGTCACGACATGGACGAGGCACGGCCCCTCGGCCGCGTCGCGCACATTTTCCAGCACCGGAATCAGCTGGTCGAGATTATGCCCGTCGACCGGGCCGACATAATAGAAGCCCAGCTCCTCGAACAGCGTGCCGCCCATCGCCATGCCGCGGGCGAATTCGTCGGTCTTCTTCGCGGCATTGTGGAGCGGCCGGGGCAGCTTGCGCGCGATCTTGCGGGCCAGCCCGCGCAGGCCGAGGAACTCGCGGCTCGACACCAGCCGGGCGAGATAGGCCGACAGCCCGCCCACCGGCGGCGCGATCGACATGTCGTTGTCGTTCAATATGACGATCAGGCGATTGCCAGCCGCCTCGGCATTGTTCATCGCCTCATAGGCCATGCCCGCCGACATCGCCCCGTCGCCGATGACGGCTATGCCCTTGCCGGGCCTGCCCGCCAGCTTGTTGGCGATCGCGAAGCCCAGCGCCGCGCTGATGCTGGTGGAGCTGTGCGCCGCGCCGAACGGATCATAGTCGCTCTCGGCCCGCCTGGTGAAGCCGGACAGGCCGCCGCCCTGCCGCAGCGTGCGGATGCGGTCGCGCCGGCCGGTCAGGATCTTGTGTGGATAGCATTGGTGCCCCACGTCCCAGATCAGCTTGTCTTCGGGCGTGTCGAACACATAATGGATCGCGGTGGTCAGCTCCACGACGCCGAGGCCCGACCCCAGATGGCCGCCGGTCACGCCGACGGCGCTGATCGTCTCGGCGCGCAGCTCGTCGGCCAGCTGGCGCAGCTGGTCGGGCCGCAGACGGCGCAGATCGGCAGGTTCGTCGACCTGATCGAGCAGGGGCGTGGCGGGGCGTTCGTTCATTGTGCCTGTGTCTCCAGTCCCCGCCCATAGACCTTGCGGCCCCGCTTGTCGAACCCCCAGTAAAGGGCGTTCATGCGGGCGCACACTCCGCGCAGCGGCCCTGAACCTCTATCACCGGGCGGGCGGCGACGAAGCCTTCCCGGTTGGCCCGTTCCCGCACCGAGGCGGTGAGCGTGTCGTCATCGACATGGATCGCCTTGCCGCAGTCGGTGCAGACGAGGAAGATGCAGTCGTGCATGCAGCCGGGATGCGCGTTGGCGATATAGGCGTTCGCGCTTTCCACGCGAGTCGCGAGGTTGGACGACACGAACAGGTCGAGGATGCGATAGACGCTGTTGGGCGCGACCCGCTTGCCGCGCGCCGCCGACACCGCGTCGGCGATGTCGTAGGCGGAGGTCGGCCGGGTCCGCTCCGCCAGCGCGTCGAAGATCGAGGCGCGCATCGGCGTCCATTGCTCGCCTCTTTTTTCCAGCGCATGCTGCGCCGCCTCGCGCAGGGAGGCCCCGCTGAACTCGTGATGATGATGGCTGCCCATGAACGGAGTGTAGGGATGCGGGACGCCCTGTACAAGAGGAGGGGCACAGGGGGAGGGGCATGCGGCAAGGCTTGCCTGTTGCCGCGCAAAGGCGGATAGTCGCGCGATGGATGAGGAAAAGCTGATCGTCTTGCTGACCCCCTTGCTGGGCGCGCGGGCGCGGGCGGCCCTCGATGCGCTCGTCCTGCCCGATGCGGGCGGGGAGGCGGAGCCGGACAGCATCTGTGGGGCGGAGCTGGCCTTCGCGCTCGCGGCGGCGCTGCATCAGGGGCTGCTCGACCGGGCGCCGACCGGCGCCGCCTATGTCGCGGACAGGATCGCCGCCGGGGGGCGGGTGCTGCTGGACCATGGCGCGCTGCGCACCATCCGCCTGCCCGACGGCGAACGCACCGGCGCGATGCCCGCCGGGGCGGATGCCTTCGCCCGGCTGCTGGAGCCGCTCGGCTACCGGATGGCCGGGGTCTATCCGCTCGACCGGCTGAGGATGACCGGCTACGCCTGGTGCCATGCGGAGCATCCGCACGCCCTTCCGCAATATTTCGTCAGCGAACTGCATGTCGACCGCTTTGGCCCGGATTTCCAGGCGGCCGCCCGCCGGATCTTCGGGACGACGGCCGATCCGCTGAACAGCTTCGCGCGCGAGGCGCTGGCGCGGCTGGCGGCGCAGGGACGACTGGCGCTGGAGGATGCGGCGGAGCTGCTGCCGGTGCTGGCGCGCGCGTTCGACCGGCATCATGACGCGCCCGCGCTGGCCGATTATGAGGCGCTGAAGCGGGAAAGCGCAGAGGCGGCGTGGATCGCGACCGAGGGCAATGCGTTCAACCACGGCACCGACCGGGTGGCCGACCTCGACGCCACCGTCGCCGCCCAGCGCGCGGCCGGGCGCGCGATGAAGGATGTGATCGAGATTTCCGGCAGCGGCCGCGTCCGCCAGACCGCGACCCGCGCCGACCGGGTGGAGCGCCCGTTCCTCGACAAGAACGGACGCCATGTGACGATGGGCGTGCCCGGCTCCTTCTACGAATTCATCAGCCGCGATATGGACCCGGAAACCGGCGCGCCCGACCTGCGCTTCGACAGCGGCAATGCGCAGGGCATCTTCAAGATGACGACGCCGGATTAGGACCGATCGACATTCAGCCCATGCGGGCCTGCAAAGCGCGATTTCCTGCGCTTCGGTGCTCACGGACCTTTAAGTCCGCTGCGCTCCGATGCTCGAAAATCACGCTTTTGACCTACGGTCGCCTTCGGCTTCGGCTCCACCTGAACTGAATGTCGATCGGTCCTATAGCGACAAGCATTCATTGGAACCGTTCGGGGTTCTGGTTATCTGAACCCGGTCCTCGTCAGAAGCTCTCTTCCGCATAGACCCGGCTCAAATCGCCGCCCCATTCGCCATGATAGCGGTCGAGCAGGATTTCGGCCGGAGTCTTGCCGCGCGCCACCACCTCGTGCAGCGCGTTGAGATAGCCGGTTTCGTTGTTGCCGCTGGCGTCCAGCCGCGCGCGGCGGGCAAGGCCGCCCTGCGCGATCTCCAGCACCACAGGCGCGATGTCGCGCAGCGTCCGCCCCGCCGGGATCGGCGCGTCGAGGCCGAGCTTCGGCACGGCGTCGCGCAGCGTCTGGCGATCCTCGATGCTCCAGCCCTTCACCAGATCCCACGCGGCGTCGAGCGCGCCCTGTTCGTAGAGCAGGCCGACCCACAGCGCAGGCAGCGCGCAGATGCGGCTCCACGGCCCGCCGTCCGCGCCGCGCATTTCGAGGAAGCTCTTGAGGCGCACCTCCGGGAAAGCGGTCGAGAGATGGTCGTTCCAGTCGCTGACCGTCGGCTTCTCGCCCGGCAGCGCGGGCAGGCGGCCGTCGAGGAAATCGCGGAAGCTCTGGCCCGCCGCGTCGATATAGTGGCCGTCGCGATAGACGAAATACATCGGCACATCGAGCGCATAGTCGGCATAGCGCTCATAGCCGAAGCCGTCCTCGAACACGAAGGGCAGCATGCCGGTGCGCGCCGGGTCGGTATCCGACCAGATATGGCTGCGATAGGAAAGGAAGCCGTTGGGCTTGCCCTCGGTGAACGGAGAGTTGGCGAAGAGCGCCGTCGCCAGCGGTTGCAGCGCGAGGGAGACGCGGAACTTCTTCACCATGTCCGCCTCGCTGCCGTAATCGAGGTTGGTCTGGATGGTGCAGGTGCGCAGCATCATGTCGAGGCCCATGGTGCCGACGCGCGGCATGTGGCGCAGCATGATGCCGTAGCGGCCCTTGGGCATGACGGGCAGGTCCTCGCGCTTCTTGTCCGGCCACATGCCTAGGCCGAGGAAGCCGATGCCCAGCGCCTCGCCCACCGCCTTCACCTGTTGCAGGTGGCGGCCGGTTTCGGCGCACGTCTGGTGCAGATTTTCGAGCGGCGCGCCCGACAGCTCCAGCTGGCCCGCCGGTTCGAGGCTGATCGTGCCGTCCGCGCCGCCCAGCGCGATGACGTTGCCGCCCTCGACGATCGGGTCCCAGCCATAGCCGGTGAGGCCCATCAGCAGCGCGCGAATGCCCTTTTCCTCGTCGTAGGACGGCGCATGATGATCGCCCTGCGCATAGACGAACTTCTCATGCTCGGTGCCGATGCGCCAGTTTTCCGGGGGCTTTTCGCCACGCGCGAAAACAGAGATCAGCTGATCCCGCCCTTCGATGATCGGATCATCCGCCCCTGTATCTGTTCTGGTGCTCATGTGCGCGCCTTACCCCCTGTGAGTGTCGCTGCAAATAGGGATGAGCGCGGCCGCGATCAATCGCCCCGCTATTGCAAAATGATATTTCATTTCCGGGATAATCAATCGCCCGGCGCCTGATGGGCCCGCCAGTCGCCGTTCAGCGCCATCCAGCAGGCGGTGGCGGCGATTGCGGCGGTTTCGGCGCGCAATATGCGCGGGCCGAGCGAAATCGCGACCGCTGCCCTGTGGGCGCGGATCGCCTCCCGCTCCTGCACCGTGAAGCCGCCTTCCGGCCCGATCAGCAGCGCCGCCGGGCCGGGATGGGCGGCGAAGGCTTCGCGTATCGGCGCGCCGCCCGTCTCGTCGGCGAAGAAGAGATGCCGTCCCTCCGGCCAATGGGCGAGCAGCGCGGGCAGCTTTTCCATCCCGTCCAATGCGGGCAGGGCGGTGCGGCCGCATTGCTCGGCGGCCTCGACCATATGGGCGCGCAGCCGGTCGAGATTGAGCTTGTCCACCACCGCGCGCGCCGTCAGCACCGGGCGAAAGCGGGCGACGCCCAGTTCGCACGCCTTTTCCGCGACCAGATCGATCCGCCCCTTCTTGATCGGCGCGGCGCACAGCCAGAAATCCGGCGCGGTTTCCAGCGGCCTGGTTTGCTCCGCGCACTCCAGCACCAGATCGCGCTTGCGGATCGCGGTGGCGCGCGCCGCCCATTCGCCGTCGCGCCCGTTGAACAGCAGCACGGCGTCGCCTTCCTTCACCCGCATCACCGAGAGGAGATAATGGGCGGCATTGCCCTCGACCGGGATGCGCGCGCCGGGCCCCAGCGCCTCCTCCACATGAAGGCGCGGCGCGCTGCGCGGCGGCCAGGCCGGGGTCGCGGCCATCAGCGGCGCGCGCCCGATGGGCGGGGAAGGGGGCGGGCGGTCGTCATGCCCGCTTCTCTAGCGGCAGAGGGGAGGCGCGGCCACCGGGATTTTCGCCTTCTCTTGCCATCGCCCTTCGCGGCATGGCAGATGGGCGCAAGCAAGGGAGCAGCGCATGACCGCCGGAAAAGAGGAACAGGGCCGGGAAAACCGGCTGCATTACTGGATGTTCGGCGGCTTTCTGGCGGGGCTGATATTGGGGCTGGCGGTCTACAGCTTCGCGGGCGGCGCGCCCTGGGTCGGCTGGGTCGCGACGCACATCACCGGGCCGGTGGGGCAGGTGTTCCTGCGGCTGCTGTTCATGCTCGTCATTCCGCTGCTGGTGTCGGCGCTGATCGTCGGCGTCGCCGAAATGGGGGAGGTGCGCGCGCTGAAGGCCATTGGCGTGCGTACGCTGGTCTATACGCTGCTGGTGTCCTCGGTGGCGGTGGTGCTGAGCATGGCGGTGGTCAACCTGTTGCGCCCCGGCGCCGGGGTCGACCCGGACGCCGCCCGCGCGCTGCTCGAAACATCGGGCGCAGGGGCGAAGGCCATCATCCAGAGCGCCGAGGAGGCCGGGGCGAAAACCGGCATGGAGTCGATCGTCGCCATCGTCCCGTCCAACTTCATCCAGGCGATGAGCCAGAACGACATATTGGCGGTGATGTTCTTCGCGCTGATGTTCGGCATCGGTTTCCTCATCACCGATCCCGACCGCACGCAGGTGCTGCGGTCCGGCATAGAGGGCGTGTTCGAGATATCGATGCGGCTGATCGGTGTGGTGATCCGCATGGCGCCGCTCGCCATATTCTGCTTCATGTTCAACCTCGCCGCGCAATTCGGCTGGGATCTGATCGTGCGGCTATCGGCCTATGTCGGCGTCGTGCTGCTGGCGCTGGGGTTGCAGATGTTCGGCGTGTTCCCGCTGATCCTCGCCTTTTTCGGGCGCAAGAACCCGATCGCCTTCTTCCGCGAGACGCAGGAGGCGAGCGTGATGGCCTTCGCCACCGCCTCGTCCAACGCGACGCTGCCCACCTCGCTGCGGGTGGCGGACGAAGGGCTGAAGCTGCCCCGCCCGATCGCGCGCTTCGTGCTGACCATCGGCGCGACCGCGAACCAGAACGGCACGGCGATGTTCGAAGGGGTGACGGTGCTGTTCCTCGCCCAGTTCTTCGGCGTCGACCTGACGCTGGGGCAGCAGCTGGTGGTGATGATCATCTGCATATTGGGCGGCATCGGCACGGCGGGCGTCCCGGCCGGGTCGCTGCCGGTGATCGCGCTGATCCTCGGCACCATCGGCGTGCCGCCCGCCGGGATCGGGCTGGTGCTGGGCGTGGACCGGCTGCTCGACATGTGCCGCACCACGCTCAACGTCGTGGGCGATCTGGTCGCCGCGCAGGTCATCAGCGCGCGGACGGGCGCGCTGGCCCCGGTGGGGGAGGAAGAGGCGGCCCCGGCCGGATGACCGGGGCTGCGGTCCTCCGTTTTACTGGACTTCGAACACCGCCTCGACCTCGACCGCGCAGTCGAGCGGCAACTGCGCTACGCCGACGGTGGAGCGCGCATGGCGGCCCGCATCGCCCATCACCGCAACGATCAGGTCCGACGCGCCGTTCATCACGGCGGGCAGGGCGGAGAAATTCGGCGTCGAATTGATGAAGCCGCCCAGCCGCACGCAGCGCACCACCCGGCTGAAATCGCCGTCGACGGCGAGCTTCAACTGCGCCAGCACGTTGATGAGGCACAGCGCCGCGGCTTCCTGCCCCGCTTCCTTCGTCACCGCGCCGCCGACCTTGCCCCGGTGCGCATCGGCGATGGTCCCGTCCGCCCCGGCGCAGATCTGGCCCGAAATATGGATGAGGTTGCCGCTCTGCACATAGGGCAGGTAATTGGCGACCGGGGCCAGCGGGGTGGGAAGCTCTATGCCGAGTTGCCGGAGATTATGCTCGATCTTGCTCATGTCTGCCTTTCTGGTGAGGACGGGGTTCCGGGATATGCTAGCAACAGCGCCCTCCGCCGCCGCCATAGCGCGCCTGCTCCCGGTTGCGGAAGAATTCGACGCGGCTCATCGGCGGTCGGTCGGGGTGGCGCTGGGCCATGTGGCGCAGATAGGCGTCGTAGCTCGGCTGGCCGACCATCAGCAGCGCCATCTCGCGCATCCGTTCCAGCAGCGCCCTCATTCGGCGGGCACCATGTCGGGCGTGATCTCGTGCGCGGTGGGCGCGTTCACCCGGCGCGCGGCAATGCAGGTGCGGATGGTGAAGAGCAGCAGCGACAGCACGACGAACAGGAAGATCGCGCACAGCGCCGCATCCACCCGGTCGTTGAAGATGATAGCCCGCATCTCCGCCATCGACTTGGCGGGCGCCAGCACCTCGCCCCGCGCCGCCGCTTCGGAGAAGATCGACGCATGGGCGAGGAAGCCCACCTTCGGATCGGCGGAGACCAGCTTGAGCGTTCCGGCGGTCAGCGTGCAGACCAGCAGCCAGACGGTCGGCACCGCCGTCACCCAGGCGAAGCGGTCGCGCTTCATGCGGAACAGCACCACCGTCGAGAGCATCAGCGCCACGGCGGCGAGCATCTGGTTGGAGATGCCGAACACCGGCCACAGCGTGTTGACGCCGCCCAGCGGATCGGTGACGCCCTGATAGAGGAAGAAGCCCCAGGCCGCGACGCACAGCGCCGTCGCGATCATCCCCGGCGCGAGCGAACTATGCGCGCGGAAGGACGGCACGGCGAGGCCGATCAGGTCCTGCAGCATGAACCGCCCGGCGCGCGTGCCTGCGTCCACCGCCGTCAGGATGAAC
Source organism: Sphingobium jiangsuense (assembly GCF_014196495.1). Lineage (GTDB taxonomy): Bacteria > Pseudomonadota > Alphaproteobacteria > Sphingomonadales > Sphingomonadaceae > Sphingobium > Sphingobium jiangsuense. Next base: position 136,922 of record NZ_JACIDT010000001.1, on the reverse strand, counting down.
AGCGCCTCGAACAGGATCGCGAAATGATACCAGAAGGCCTTCATCGCCGGGCCGCCGACGACATGGCTGAAGATTTCCGCCATCGCCACCGCCAGCGTCGGCGCGCCGCCGGTGCGGGAGATGATGCTGTGCTCGCCCACATCCTTCGCCGTCTGCACGAGGATGTCGGCGGAGACGGGAAAGCCCATCGCGGTGACGGCGGCCGAGGCGCTTTCCGGCGTCGCGCCGAGCACGGCGGCCGGGCTGTTCATCGCGAAATAGATGCCGGGGTCGAGGATAGACGCGCCGACCAGCGCCATGATCGCGACGAACGCCTCCATCAGCATGCCGCCATAGCCGATGAACGGCGCGTCGCCCTCGCTGGCGATCAGCTTGGGCGTGGTGCCGCTGGAAATGAGCGCGTGGAAGCCCGACACCGCGCCGCAGGCGATGGTGATGAAGAGGAACGGGAACAGCGCGCCCGACCACACCGGCCCGCCGCCGCCGACGAACTGGGTCAGCGCGGGCATCCGGAGCGGCGGCGCCATGATGAAGATGCCGACCGCCAGCGCGACGATCGCGCCGATCTTGAGAAAGGTCGAGAGATAGTCGCGCGGCGCCAGCAGCAGCCACACCGGCAGTACCGAGGCGATCGCGCCATAGCCGATCAGCAGCCAGCACAGCTGCACCGGGGTGAAGGTGAACACCGGTCCCCAGAAAGGCGAGGCCGCGACATTCTGGCCGAAGATGATGGCGAGGATCAGTCCGACGAAGCCGAGGATCGACACCTCGCCGATCCGGCCGGGGCGTATCCAGCGCGTATAGACGCCCATGACCATGGCGAGCGGCACCGTCGCGGCGACGGTGAACATGCCCCACGGGCTTTCGGCCAGCGCCTTCACCACGATCAGCGCCAGCACCGCGAGGATGATGACCATGATCATGAAGGTGCCGACCAGCGCGATGGTGCCCGCGACCGGGCCCATTTCCATGCGCACCAGCTCGCCCAGCGAGCGTCCGTCGCGGCGCATCGAGACGAACAGCACCATGAAATCCTGCACTGCGCCCGCCAGCACCACGCCCGCGATGATCCAGAGGGTTCCGGGCAGATAGCCCATCTGCGCGGCCAGCACCGGCCCCACCAGCGGCCCCGCGCCCGCGATCGCCGCGAAATGATGGCCGAAGAGCACCCGCCGGTCGGTCGCGACATAATCGAGGCCGTCGGCGCGATAGAGGGCGGGCGTGGGCCGCGCCGGGTCGAGCCGCATCACCCGCCGCGCGATGAACAGCGCATAATAGCGATAGGCGACGAGGAAGGTGCAGAGCGCCGCGACGACGATCCACAGCGCGTTGATCTGCTCGCCCCGCACGGTGGCGGTGACGGAAAGCGCGACCGCGCCGATGATGGCGAGGATGATCCAGGGAATATGCTTCATGAAAGGCCCCTCTGTTCGCCGCGAATCCTGCCGCATCCTCGCGCCGCATGCAATGGCGCTCTGGCTGATGGGGCGGGGTGCGGGGAACGGGCTGGCGGAAGGGAAGGCCATCCGCCAGATCATCACGCCTTGAGAGAGCTTATTTCAGCTGGGCCAGATAGGCGATCACGTTGGCGCGCGCCTGCGGGTTCGCCATTCCGGCAAAGGCCATCTTGGTGCCGGGCACCATCGCGGCCGGGCGCTTGAGCCAGGCGTCGAGCCGGGCCGGGGTCCAGACGATGTTCGCCTTGGTGAGCGCGGACGAATATTTATAGCCCTTTTTGAGGGCGGACTTGCTGCCAACGATGCCGAACAAATTGGGGCCGAGCGTGTTGGCGCCGCCGCGATTGACGGTGTGGCAGGCGCGGCACTGCGCATAGAGCTTCGCCCCCTGCGCCGCATCGCCCGCGGCAAAGGCGCTGGTGCCGAAGAAAAGCGAGGCGCCGAGCGCGGCACCGGCGCATGCGAGAGAGATTGTCCGCACTGTTTTCCGATCTCCATTCTGTTTTGTGGCGACAAATAGTAACATTCGTTATTGTTGTGCAATCCCTTATAGGAAAAGCACCGTCGATGCGCGCGGAAAATCATGGCGGTGGGACAAAAAGGCCATCGACCCGCTTGCGGCGCGGCGCGGGGCAGGCTGATATGACGGAACCCATCCGCAGGAGCGATCACAGATGAAGACCCTATTCCCCCGCACGCTCGCCGGTGCCGCCGCGATCATGGCGGCGGCCTGCCCCGTCCATGCGCAACAGGCCGCTTCGCCGCCCGCCGCGCCCGCGCCGGTGCTGGAATTCGCCTTTGAGGAAATCGTGACGCTGGCGGCGGATATTCCGGTCGGCAGGACCGCGCTGGGGGAGCGCAACATCGTGCCGATCACCGGCGGTACCTTCGAAGGGCCGGGCGAAGGGCCGGGCATCAGGGGCACGATCATCCCCGGCGGGTGGGACTGGCAGTTGCGGCGGCCCGACGGGTGCACGCAGATCAAGGCCGATTACATGCTGCGCACCGATGACGGCGTGGTCATCAACGTCGTCAATTCGGGCGTGCTGTGCCGCTCCGCCGATGGCGCCCTGGTCCCGGCGCGGACGACGCCGGTGTTCGAGGTTCCGGTCGGCAAATATGACTGGCTCGGCAAGTCGGCCTTCATCGGCACGCTGGAGCCGGTGAAGCTGCCCTCCGGGCCGGCGGTGAAAATCCGCTTCTATCGCGCCCGCTAGAGCATTTTCAAGTCAGGTGGACACATCTGACGACTCGGAAAAGGCGGAAACAAAAGATAATCAGAGCATGATCCGCTTCAGTTGAAGGGGATCATGCCCTAGAATTCCGCGAGCGCCGCGCCGTTGGCGCGCAATATCTCGTCGACCCTCCGCAGCGCGAGGGCGAGCGGCTCCGTCTCGCCCAGCAGGGCGAAGCTGCCGCCCAGCGCGAAGCTGCAATGGCCGTGCACCGTCGCGACGAGGGACCGCGCAAGGCTGGGCGCGTCCTCCTGCCTCTCCTCGGCCAGGATCGCGGAAACCTCGCGTGTCACGATGGCGGTGAGGCGCGCGCGCTGGTCGGCGAGCGGTTCGGGCAGGCCCGTGCCCTCCGGCAGGCGATGCGCGTAGATCGCCGCCCAGAGATTGGGATGCCCTTCGGCGAACTCGAAATAGCCGCGCACCAGCGCCTCGATCCGCTCCTGTCCCCGCAGGCCGGAGAGGCGGTGTTCCAGCCAGTCCGCCCACAGCAGGAAGGTGCGGCTGTTGATCGCCATCACCAGCGGGTCGATGCCGCCGAACATGTGCATGATCGTGCCGACCGAATAGCCGATGCGCTTGGCCACTTCCCGCGCGGAAAAGCGGGCGAGGCCGACCTCCGCCATCAGCGCCTGCCCCGCATCGAGGATCAGCGCTTCCAGTTCTGCCCTGCTGTGATCGGATCGCCTGCCCATGGGCCCCGTTTCTAATATGGAAATTGAACAGCGTCCAATTTTAATTGCACAGCGTTCAATTTTAGGCTAGCTGCGATGCATCGACGGCAAGCGAGAGGCGCTGGATGACGGCCTTATGGTTCCTGGGCATGGTGGTTCTGGCCGTGCTGCTGATGGATGCGCGCAAGCGGCTCGCGGCGCTGGAGCGAAAGGTGCGCGAGGCCGAACTGGCGGACGAGGGCTTGATGTGGCGCGCCGCCGCGATCGCGGAGCCCCCGGCCGAAGCGCCCCCGGCAAGGCCCTCCCCATGGCAGGCGCCGGAACCGGAACCCCAGCCGCAGCAACCGCAACCCTTCCCGGCGGCGCAGGCGCAGGAGGGTGCGCGCCCGGCGGTCGAGCCTCTCGCCGAAGCCGCGCCGGTCGTTACCGAAACGGACCGCGGCGAAGCCGTCGCCCCGCCGCAACCCGCGCCGCGCTGGCAGGCCATGCGGCCGTCCATCAGCTTCGAGGATCTGTTCGGCCGCAAGCTGCCGATCTGGGCGGGCGGCATCACGCTGCTGGTCGCGGCGGTGCTGCTGGTCAAATATTCGATCGACGCAGGGCTGCTCTCGCCGCCGGTGCGGATCGTGCTCGGCCTGCTGTTCGGCGGCGGCCTCATCGCCGGGGCGGAGCTGGCGCGCAGGCGCGCCGAGCTGGTGCAGGACGCGCGGATCAGCCAGTCGCTTGCGGGCGCGGGGCTGGGCAGCCTCTATGCCGCGACGCTGGCGGCGGCCAATCTCTACGGCCTGATCGGGCCGGGGACGGCCTTCGCCGCGCTTGCCGCGATCACCGCGCTCGCCATGGGGCTGGCGCTGCGTTTCGGCGCGCCGAGCGCCGTTCTCGGCCTGGTCGGCGGCCTCGCGACGCCTGCGGTGATCCAGGCAGGCGAGCCCAATGTGCCGCTGCTGGCGGGCTATATCGCCGTCGTCGTCGGCGGCCTGACGCTGCTTTCGCGCAGCCAGCGGTGGATATGGCTCGGCCTCGGCGCGCTGATCGGCGGCGCGGGGTGGAGCCTGCTGATGATCCTGATGGGCAATCTCGTTTCCCTCTCGATGCTTGCCGTGGGCCTGCTGGTGCTGCTGCTCGGCATCGGCCTGCCGGTGCTGGCGGCGGGCGAGCGGCACAGCGTCGCGCTGAGGATCGGGGCGGCGGTGGTCGCCGCGCTCCAATTGGCGCTATTGGTCGCCACCGGCGATTTCGCACCGCTCAGCTGGGGCCTCTATGGGCTGCTGTCGGTCGCCTTCATCTGGCTGACCGGCCGGACGCCCGCGCTACGGCAGGGGATGGCGGTTCCGCTGCTCGCCGCGCTCGCGCTGGCGGGCATCTGGCCGGACCCGGACCCCGCGCTGTTCCGAATCGTCATCGCCGGGATCGTGCTGCTCTATGGCGGATCCGCGCTCTGGCGCCTGTGGCGGACGGAGGGCAGCCTGCTGGAAGCCGGGTCGATCGCCGCCATCGCGGTCGCGGGCTATGGCGTGTGCCACTGGCAATTTTATGACGGCGCGCCGGGGCAGGACGGGGCCTTCGCGCTGCTGGCGGGCGGCTTCGCGCTGCTGCCCGCGCTGGGTGCGGCGCTGGGCTGGAACGATGCGCGCCGCCATCAGGATATCCGCTTCGCGCTGCTGGCGTCGACGGCGGGGCTGCTGGTCGTCATCGCCGCGCTGATGGGCCTGCCGGGCTGGAGCCTGCCGGTCGGCATCGCGATCGTGTCGGCCGTACTGCTCGGCATCGCCGTCAAGGCGGAGGACCGCTGGCTGCCGCGCGGCGCGCAGGGCTTCCTTGCCATGGCCGTGGCCGCGCTGTTCGCGACCGGCGCCACCGATACCGAGCTTGCCCGGCTCGTCGCGACGGAGCCGCACGCCCATCCGGCGCAGGCGGTCGCGCGATGGGGCATGGCGACGCTCGCCGCCGCGCTGCTGGCGTGGCGCCATCTGGGCGCGCGCGCGGGCGTGGCGCTTCAGCTGGTCGCGGTGCTGCTCGGCTACGGCCTTGCCGCGCAGATCCTCCCCGCGCCCTGGCTGGCGATCGCCTCGGCCCTCACCATGCTCGCCCTTGCCGAAGTGATGCGGCGGCAGGGCGGGCGCCTGCTCGTGCCCGCACTGGCCACCGCCGCCGGGCTGGCCGCGCTCTGGGCGATGTCGCCCTTCATGCTCTGGCTGCACCCCGCGCTCGTTTCGCTCTACGGCGAGCCGATGCTCGCCTCGGCCCTGCCCGCGCTGCGCCCGATGCTCCAGCATCTGCTCGTCCCCGCGCTGATCGCGGGCGTCACGGTCTGGCGGCTGCGGGATGGCCTGCCGCGCCCCGGCTGGATGCTCGCCATGGCGCAGATCGGCACGCTCGCGGCGATCGGCGTGCATATCCTCTACAAGCAGATATTCGCCATCGCCGACATGGACGCGTTCGTCCGGCTCGGTCTGGCGGAGCGCACGCTGTGGCAGGCCGCGCTCATCGGCGCGGGCGTGCTGCTGTGGCGCGCACTGGGCCAGCGTCCCGCCGCGCTCGCGCTGATCGGCGCGGGGCTGGCGCATAATCTGGTCTATACGCTGCTGCTGCACGATCCGCTGTGGAGCGCGCAGGCGGTCGGTCCGCTGCCGGTCGCGAACCTGCTGCTGCCCGCCTTCGGCATCGCCTTCGCCGCGCCGGTGCTGGCCGAACGGATCGCGCCCGAACAGGCCGCGCGCTTCCGCCGTCCCCGCGATCTGCTGTGGATGGCGGTGATCCTGCTCTTCGCCTATGCGAGCCTGCGCCAGCTTTTCTCCGGCACCCTGCTCACCGGCACGGCCATCGGCCCGGCGGAGAATATCGGCTGGTCGGTCCTCGCCATCTCCATCGCGATCGGCTTCCTGCTCTGGGGCATAAGGCAGGGGCTGCGCGACTGGCGCATCGCGTCGCTGCTGCTGATGCTGCTCGCGGTGGGGAAGGTGTTCCTCATCGACGCCTCCGGTCTGGAAGGGCTGCTCCGGATCGCCTCGTTCCTCGCCCTCGGCTTCAGCCTCATCGGCATCGGCTGGCTGTACAGCCGCTATCTGAAGCCCGACGGCCTGAAGCCCGACAGCGCGGTCAGCCCATAGCGGCGGCCGGTTCCGGCGCCCGCTCCGCATCGAGCAGCGCCTGAATGAGCCGCCGCACCTTCACCGCAGGGCCGTCGGCGCGCACCAGCAGCTCGCGTTGCGCGGCGGTGGCCGCGTCCAGCCGCCGCTCCACCGCCTCGATCGCGTCGACATCCTGCTGCCGGATGGTGCAGTCCGACCGATATTGAAACGCGTCCAGCTCCTCGCTGTCGAGCCGGAAGTTGCGGGTGGAAAAGCCGAAATAATGGGTGGTCGTCTCGGTTTCCGGCGTGATGCCGTGCAATATGTAGAGCGCGCCGAGCGCGGCGGGCACCTCGTCCCGCCCGTCGATCGCCAGCGTGACCGGCAGGCTGGTGCGGATCAGCTCCGGCCCGTAATAATCGGTCAGCGACAGGAAGTCCGACAGCCCCTCGAACCGCGCCGCCGCCCCGAACAGATGTTCGTGGAACGGGGTGAAGGGCACCTTGCCCGTGCGGGACACGCGATAGCCCGCCGCGCGCTCCTCCTCGACGAGGCGCGGGTTCTTCATCGCCTCGCCGCCGCCGATATGATGATGCACATAGGGCAGGTGGGTCAGGTCCATCAGATTGTCGATGAGCAGCTGCGCCCGCCCGCGCAGGTGGAAATAATTGGGCGAGCTGTAGCGCCAGCCGGGCCGGTCCAGCCCGAAATCCTCATAGGGCGGGATCAGCGCCGGGTCACAGCGGTCCCTGTCGCCCATCCAGATCCAGCACAGCGGCCCGCGCTCGACGATCGGCCAGGTCGGCTGGCGGAATCCGGCGCCGGTGCCCTGAGAAGGGACCTCGATGCATTTGCCGTCCGCGTCGAAGACGAAGCCGTGATAGCCGCAGACGATCGCATCGCCGCGCAGCTTGCCCAGCGCCAGCGGATAATAGCGGTGCGGGCAAAGCCCGTACATCGCCACCGGCTCGCCATTCTCCTTGCGATAGAGCGCGACCGGTTTGCCGAGCAGCGTGCGTTCGATGGGGTCGCGCGAAATCTCGCTCGAAAAGGCCGCGATATACCACCGGTTGCGCACGATGCCGGTCTGGGTGGTGAACGGATACATGTTTCTTCTCCTGAAACAGGGATGTCGGGTTAAGGCCGGTCGGGCGGCGCAACGGGGGCGAGGCCCAGCAGCGCGGCGGCGTTGCGGCCGAGAATGGCGGAGCGATCCTCCTCCGCCAACCCGCCCAGGAAGCCGACCGGATCGGGCTCGGCCATGTCGAACGGATAGTCGCTGCCCAGGCAGAGCCGGTCCGCGCCATGGCTGCGCACCAGCGCGTCGAGCTGCGCGCGGTCGAACACCAGCGTGTCGAACCAGAGCCGGCGCAGATAGGAGGAGGGCGGGCGCGATATGTGCTGGCGGCAATCCTCCCGCGCGCGCCACGCATGATCCATCCGGCCCCAATAGCCGGGCAGATAGCCGCCGCCATGCACCACGCACAGCTTGAGACCGGGATGATCCTCCAGCACGCCGCCGAAGATCAGATGGCTGAGCGCGACGGTCGATTCGAGCGGGTTGCCGATGAGGTTGTTGAGATAATGCTCGCTCAGGCGCTGCCCCTGCGTGAAGCCGAGCGGATGGAGCAGCAGCAGCACCCCCAGTTCCTCCGCCGCCTGAAAGAAGGAGCGGAATTCGGGATCGGCCAGCTCTCGCTCGCCGATATTGGTGCCGATCTCGATTCCCCGCATGCCATGGTCGGCGATGCATCGGCGCATCTCGGCGATCGCCATGCCGCAATCCTGCAACGGCACGGTGCCGATGCCGACCAGCCGGTCGGGCGCTCGCGCCACCGCCCCGGCGATGCCGTCATTGACGAGGCGGGCAAGCTCGCGGCCCAGTTCGGGCGGGGTGGAATAACAATATTGGGCGGGGTTGGGGCTGATCGCCTGCACGTCGACGCCCAGCCGGTCCATGTCGGCCAGCCGTTCCTCGACCCCGTTCAGCTTCGCGCCGATCGTCTGGAACATGCGCGCGTTGACGGCATCGGAGGCCGGGCAGGAAAAGGGCAGCCCGCGCGGCGCATCCGGCGCCGCCTCGCGCAACCGGGCTTCCGCGGCCGCGACATGGAGGTGTGCGTGGATGTCCACCACCAGATGCGCGCCCCGTTGCCGGACCGCGATCGTCTCGCGATCCGGCCCGCAGCAGCGCCCCTGCCCCTGTTCATGCCCCTGTTCATGCCCATGCCCCGCCATGTCAGGCCGTCTCGTCCACCGGGAAGGGGCCCCAGTTCCAGCCGCGCCCGTGGGTTTCCTCGGCGACGACATGGTTGCGCTGGCGGCCGAGGAACGTCAGCTCGCTCTCGATCACGTCCCCCGGCTTCAGCCAGCGGTTGCCGTGGAATGCCCCGTTGCCCGGCGGCGAGCCGGTGCTCAGCAGGTCGCCGGGCAACAGGCGGATGCGCTCGGACGCGTAGGACAGGATCTGCTCCGGCGAGAAGATCATGTCGGTCACCGGCCAGTCCTGCATCACCTGCCCGTTGAGCTTCAGCTCGATGCGGATGCGCGAGAAATCGACGAACTGCCTGGGCACGATGAACGGGCCGAGCGGCTTGAAATTGGGCTGGTGCTTGCTGACCCAGTCATACATGAAGCGCACGTCGGTCCGCCGGAACTCGTCCACCGTGCCGAGGTCGTTGACCATCACATAGCCCGCGATCAGATCGCCCGCTTCCTCCGGCCGGACATAGCGGCCGGTCTTGCCGACGATCACGCCCAGCTCCAGCTCCCAGTCGGGATGCTCGCCGACCAGCGGCAGCGGAATGTCGTCATTGGCGCCCGCCAGCGCCGAATGCAGGCTGGTCCAGAAATAGGGCATGCCTTCGCGTGCGCGGCGGTCGATCTCCGCATAATTGCGCTGGAAGAAATCCTCGTCGCTCTCGCCTGGCTTGCGGTTGTGCTGGTTGAAGCGGTTGTGCGTCATCATCTCGGCGACGTGCTGGCGATAGTTCGATCCGGTGAACAGCATATTCGGGTGCGCGACGCAGGGCAGCGCGCGCAGCGCCGGAAAGTCGAGCTGCCGCCCCGCGCGCTTCGCCGCGATATCGACCAGTGCGTCGAAGCTGCGGTCCCAATCGTCGAATATCGCATGGGTATCGCGCCAGCGGTCCGACAGGTCCAGCACCGTGCCGTCGGGCAGGACGATGCCGGGAAAGGGCGCTTCGCCGGGGACGGCGTAGGTTCCGATCCCGAACGATCCCGAAGCAAGGCCGGTGGCCGCGTTGAATTCCGTCATATATGCCTCCTGAGGAAGAGTGGGATTGGGTCAGGCGAAATAGCGTTCCGGCGTGTCGTCGGACCATTCGTCCATCACCACGGTCGAAATGTCGTGGACGTTGGTGCCGTCCGATGCGCGGAACAGGTCGGTGTCGGAGAAGGTCTCGAACCGCGCGCCGTCGGGCGCGCGCCAGACGTCGAACACATGGCTGCCATGGGGATGGCGGCCGACGCCCCAGATCGACTGATAGGCGCGGGCGCCGAGATAGCGGTGGGTGCGCTGCTGCGCCTCGAAATCCTGCGCCTCGAACGAGATGTGATGGCATCCGCCGCGCGCGTCCTGCATGAAGGCAAGGATGTGGTGATCGACATGCTCCTCGCCGCGATCGAGCCGGAAGAAGCCGACGATCCGCGCCTGCGGCTGACCCGGTATGTGATAGATATCGCTGCCGATCAGGCCGAGATTTTCGGCATACCAGGCGGTGACCTGCGCGAAATCCTTCACGAACAGCCCGGCATGTCCCAGCCGCCAGAGCCGCGCCGGGCCCCGGTCGCGGGCGTGCTGGTTGCGGCCGAGGCGGCGCTTTTCGAACGGGGTGTTGAGCAGCAGTTCGGGATAGGGCTCCCCGGCCGCGCGGCGGCTCATGCCGTGGACCAGCAGCACCTGATTGCCGTCGGGATCGGTCAGCGCCACGCCCTCGCCGCCGCCGGGCAGGTCCAGCGCCTTCACCGGCCCCGCGCCGGGCCGGGCGGCGGCCTCGTCCAGCGCGGCGCGATCCTCCGCCTCGAAGGCGAGGCCGAGAAACGCGTCCTCCTCCCCCCGGATCGCGACATAGGCGCATTCGTCCCCGCCGCTGGTCCGCATCACCAGCCGGTCGGCGGAGCGTTCGGCGGTGATCAGGCCGAAATCGGCCGCGAACACCTCCAGCCCATCCAGATCGCGGACCTTGAAACATACATGATGGAGGCCTTTCAGTCGCATATTATGTCTCCGTGGAAGGGGCCGCCCGGCTGCTCAGAACCCCGCGCTCAGGCGCAGGCCGTAGGTCCGGGGCGGCGTGAAGGATCCGGTGGCGAAGCCGATGGGGGAGGCCGATGCCTGCACGATATGGCGGTCGCCCTCGATATTGCTGACGAAGGCGCCGACCGCCCATTTCCCGTCGCTCGCCCGCAGCGTCAGGGTGGCGCTGGTGGTCCAGTAGGCGGGGGTCCGCATGAAATCGAGATAGTTGAAATTGGTCCAGAAGCTGTCGCGCCACGAGGTGTTGACCGAGCCGGCCAGCTCGACCTCGCCCGGTAGCGGGACGACCTGCTCGACGCCCAGATTGACCGTCCATTGCGGCGCTTGCAGCAGCGGCCTTCCCGAACAGTCGAACTCGATCACCGGTCCGCTGGGCGTCATGATGTTGGTGACGGTGCGGGGGCAGTTGTAATTGTCGCGCGGCGCCAGCGTCCGCAGGGTCAGGCCCTTGTACAGCGTGTCGAGATACTGGACCTTGCCGGAGAGGATGGTGCCCGCGAACGGCTTGGCGATGATGTCGACGTCGAAGCCCTTGATCGTCGAGCGGCCGACATTCTCGTTCGTGTTGGAAACCGTGCCGGATATCGCGCTGTAGCTGAAATAGGTGATCTGCTGGTCGCGATATTTCCAGTAGAACGCCTCCAGGTTGATTTGCAGCCGGTTGTCGAGGAAGCGGTTCTTCGACCCCAGCGTATAGGCGGTGATGAACTCCGGCTCATAGGTCGCGCTGCCCCCGCCGATCTGCAACCCGCCCGCGCGATAGCCCGTCTCCACCGAGGCGTAGAGCAGGTTCTTCGGCCCGGCCTCGAATTCGGCGGCGGCTTTCCACGTCACCCGGCTGAAGGAGCGGGTGTCGTTCACCGGCGCCTCGGTCTTCAGGATGATACTGCGATCATTGGGATCGCCCGTCGCCGGGTCGTAGGAAATGACCGGATAGACCTGTGTTCCGGCGGCATAGGGAATATTGGCGGGGATGTAGCCGCTCGCCGCCAGCCAGGCATGGGCATCGCCCGGTTGCAGGAAATTGGGGAAATGCGGCAGGTTCGGCATGCCGTCAGGGCGGAAGCCCGCGCAGCCGATCGCGAAGGAGCGCGGCGGCGTATCGGGCGGCGACCCGCCGCACAGGGCGACGAACGTGGTCTGCACGCCGTCCATCCGCTTCTCGTCCTCGGTATAGCGCAGGCCGCCGATCAGCCGGAAGCGGTCGGAGACATGCGCGGTCAGCTGGCCGAACGCCGCCCAGCTCCTGGTGCCGGAGCGGTAATCCTGAAGCGGCAGCACGAATTCCTGATTGAAGTTGTTGTTGCCCCTGATGTCCTCGTCGAAATAGAAGCCGCCCAGCACATATTCGATCATGCCGGTCCGGCCCGCCAGCCGCAGCTCGGTGCTGAACTGGCCATATTCCTCGCTGAATTGGGCGGTGTTGAAGCCGGGGCCGTAGAAGGCCGATGCGCCCTTCGTCTTGCGATAGGCCGGGATCAGCGTGAATTCGCCGATGCCGGTTTCCAGCTTCGCCTCGGCATGCACGCCCCAATAGCGATAGCCGATCGACTGCTGCTCGTTCATCGGCGCGAGGAAGCCGAAGCCCGGCGCGCCGAGCAGCGTCTGGCGATAGGCGTTGGCCGCGGGCGTATTCAGCCCCTCGCTGCCGTCGAACCCGGCCGGGATCAGCGCATTGCCGGAGATGTTGCCGAGATAGCTGTCCCCGGCGCCGACGCCCTGCACCCTGGTATAATCGCCCGCGATCCGCACGCTCAAGCCTTCGGCCGGTTCGATCAGATATTGCGCGCGCACGCCGTAGCGATCCTGATCCGCCGAGCCGTCGCGATTATAGCCGTCATGCCGCTGGCGCACCCCCGACACGCGCAGCGCGCTGGTTTCCGATACCGGCAGGTTCAGATAGCCCTCGGCCGAGATCGCGTCGTAATTGCCGTAGGAGAGCGAGAAGCCGGCCGACCGGTCGCCGATCGCGGGGTGGTTGGGGATGATGTTGACCGCGCCGCCGGTCGCGTTGCGGCCGTAGAGGATGCCCTGCGGCCCCTTCAGCACCTCGACGCGGGCGAGATCGTAGAAGGCGGTGGCGAACGCGCCGGAAGGGCGGCCGAGGACCACGCCGTCATAATTGGGCGAGATGGCGGCGTCGAAATAGGCGTTGTTGGTGATGTTGCCGACGCCGCGCAGGAAGATCGACGTTACCTGCCCGCCCGCATTGTTGATCGCGATCGCCGGGACCGCGCGGGTCAGGTCGGTGACGTTGACGACCCCTCGCGCGGCGAGGCTGTCGGCGCCGACCGCGTCGATGGCGACGCCGACGTCCTGCAGATTCTGCTCCTTGCGCTGGGCCGTCACGACGATCTCGCCGATCCCGGCTCCGGTCCTGTCCGCCTGCGCTTCCTGCGCCTGCGCCGCAACCGCCGCCAGAGCGGCGCAGAGCGCCGTCGATGCAAATAGAATCTTCCGCATAGGTCTGCCTCCCCCGTTGTGCCCCTCGCCTCCTGGGGCGAGGGTGCCGATTTCGTTGCCTGTTCCTCGCAGCTTCTGTTGATTCAGAAAAATGAATTGATTAAATGCCACGCATAGGGAAATCCTATGCGTTAGAGGGGAAGGCAGAATGCGATTCGACCGGCTCGACCTGAACCTGCTGGCCGCGCTCGACGTGCTGGTGGAAACGCAGAGCGTCACCGAAACCGCGCGCCGCCTGAACCTCAGCCAGCCTTCGGTCAGCGCGGCGCTGGCGCGGCTGCGGGATTATTTCGGCGACGAGCTGCTGGTGCAGATCGGCCGCAAGATGGTGCCGACCGCGAAGGCGCGGGAGCTGGCGCCCGCGATCAAGGAGATGCTGAACATCGTCCGGTTCCGCATCACCCCTTCGGATGAATATGACGCCGCGCAATCCCGCCGCCGGTTCCGCATCGTCGCCTCCGACTATGCGTTCGACGTGCTGCTGTCCCGCGTGCTCGCCAGGGCCGAGGCGCTGTCGCCGCATGTCGCCTTCGACATCAGCCCGCCCGGCCCGCAACGCACGCGGCAATTTCAGGACGGCGATATCGACGTGATGATCACGGTCGCGGATTACGCGTTCGAGGACCATCCCCACCAGCTGCTCTTTTCGGACGAGGACGCGGTGATCTGCTGGAACAGGGGCGCTTTTGCCGATGGCATCGATGCGGGGCAGTTCCTGAGCGCCAGTCATGCGGTGGCGGTGTTCGGGCAGGAGCAGATGCCGACCGTCACCGAACTGCATTTCGACGCGACCGGGGTGAAGCGCCATGTCGCGGTCCGCGTGCCCAGCTTCGCCGCCTTGCCCGGCGCGGTCGTCGGCACCAACCGGATCGCCACGCTGCATCGCCGCCATGCGGAGATATTCTCGGCCCTCCACCCGATCCGCGCCCACCCGCTGCCGATCAGGGGGCCGGAGATCCGGGAATTCATGCAATGGCATAGATTGCGCCGCAACGATGCGGGCCTCCATTGGCTGACCGAGTTGCTGAAGGCCGAGGCGGCGTCGCTGTGAGAACCCTTTCCCCGTCCGGGCGTTTGTTCCGCGAAGCGCGAACGCCGGTCAGGAAGGAGAGGCGAAATGGGTCTCAAGGCACTTGCACTCAACTGCACGCTCAAGCCGGAAGGCGGTGAGGCGTCCTCGACCGACGCGATGATCGCGGTCCTGAAGAAAGCCTTCGCCGCGCAAGATGTGGAGCTGACCGAAACGGTGCGGGTGTCCGCGCTCGACATCCGGCCCGGCGTGACGTCGGACGAAGGGGACGGCGACCAGTGGCCCGGCCTGCGTGCGAAGATACTCGCGCACGACATCCTGCTGTTCGGCGGCCCGATCTGGCTGGGGCAGATCAGCAGCATCGCCAAGCGCGTGCTCGAACGCATGGACGCGTTTCTGGGCGAGACGGACGATCAGGGCCGAATGCCGAGCTACGGCAAGGTCGCCGTTGCCGCGATCGTCGGCAATGAGGACGGCGCGCATTGTTCCTCGGCGCAGCTGTTTCAGGCGCTCAACGATGTCGGCTGGACCATTCCGGCCGTCGCCGCCTGCTATTGGGTCGGCGAAGCCATGGGCTCCACCGACTTCAAGGACCTGAAACGGACGCCGGAGATGGTCGACAAGACCGCGAAGATGGTGGCGGCCAACGCCGCCCATCTGGCCGCCCTGCTCAAGGCCAACCCCTATCCGGGCTGAGCCGTGATATAGCGGGCCGCGCCGCGACGGGTGTGGCGCGGCCCTGCCGGATCAGGCCGCCGGATCAGGCCGCCGGGGCGGACGCCGCCTCCCGCCGCCGCCGGGCGAGGATGTTGAGCGCCTCGACCGCGGCGGAAAAGGCCATCGCCGCATAGACATAGCCCTTGGGCACATGCGCGCCGAACCCTTCGGCGATCAGCGTCGTGCCGATCAGCATCAGGAAGCTGAGCGCGAGCATCACCACGGTCGGGTTGCGCTCGATGAAATCCGCCAGCGGCGTGGCGGCGAACAGCATCACGCTGACGGCGACGACCACCGCGATCACCATGATCGCGATATTGTCGGTCATGCCGACCGCCGTGATGATGCTGTCGATCGAGAAGACGAGATCGAGCAGGATGATCTGCCCGATCGCGGCGGCAAAGCCGATGCCGACCGTGCGCGTGTCGAACAGGTCGTCATTCGGACGCGGGTCGATCGTGTGGTGAATCTCCTTCGTCGCCTTCCAGACGAGGAACAGGCCGCCGGCCACCAGCGTCAGGTCGCGCCAGGAAAAGCCGTGGCCGAAGGCTTCGAACACCGGCTGGGTCAGCTGCACGATCCACGCGATCGACGCGAGCAGCAGCAGCCGCAGCACGAGCGCGAGGCCGATGCCGATGCGCCGGGCCTTCACCCGGTGCTCCTCGGGCAGCTTGTTGCTGAGCACCGAGATGAAGATCAGGTTGTCGATGCCGAGCACGACTTCCATCGTCACGATCGTCGCGAGCGCCACCCAGGCGGCGGGATCGCTCATTAGCGCGTTCAGTCCTTCGAGCATGTCGTCGTTCCTTCGCTATTCCGTCGCCGCCTATTCGCGTTCCCCGGTCAGGTTGAGCAGCAACTGGAAGATGTTGACGAAATTGAGGTAGAGCGACAAGGCGCCGAATACCGCGAGCTTGTCGTTCGTCTCGCGGCCGTGATGCTCCGCGAACTGCGCCTTGATGGCCTGCGTGTCCCATGCGGTCAGCCCGGTGAACACCAGCACGCCGACGATCGACACCACGAATTGCAGCACCGACGAGCCGAGGAAGAGGTTGACGAGGCTGGCGACGACGACGCCGATCACGCCCATCATCAGGAAGCTGCCGAAGGCGGACAGGTCGCGCTTGGTCGCATAGCCCCACAGGCTCATGCCGGTGAACAGGATCGCGGCGATGAAGAAGGTGCGCGCGATGCTGACGCCGGTGAAGGCGAGGAAGATCGAGGCGAGCGACAGCCCCATCAGCGCCGAGAAGGCCCAGAAGGCCGTCTGCGCCGCGCGGGCCGACATGCGCTCCATGCGGAAGGAGAAGAGGAACACGAACGCCAGCGGCGCCAGCATCACCACCCATTTGAGCGGCGTGCCGAAAAGCGGCTGGTAGAGCGCGGGGCTCGCCGCGACCAGCATCGCGACGATGCCGGTCAGCAATACGCCCGACGCCATGTAATTATAGACGCGCAGCATGTGGCGGCGCAGGCCCTCATCGAACAGCGCGTCATGCGTGCGCGCCGGAGAGCGGCCCAGAATTTCCTGATCGAACATCAATCACTCCTCGTCTGATTCAGTCGACGAGTGCTTCGCTGCCTGTGGCGAGAAGAGTTCAGACCGGCATCGAGCGCACTCGATGCGGTCCGACATCACGACCGTCGCTACGATCGCCAGAGGGGCCCGGTCCGCATGACAGGCTATTTAGCAAGAAACGCGGCGGGTTCAAGCGGCATTGAGAGGGGAGGGAGCGCGCGCCACCGACATCCGATGCGGCGCGCGCTCCGTTTCCATCTCAGTCGAACAGTTCCTCAAGGAAGGACTTGCGGCGCTTATAGGGCTTGTGGCCATAGCCTTGCTGATGGCCCCAGGGTGCGCCGGGCTGCGGAGCCGGGGCGGGGGCGGCCGCCTGTGGCGGCGGCGCGTCGCGGGCGCTGCGCTCGATGATCTTGTCGAGTTCGCCCCGGTCGAGCCAGATGCCCCGGCATTGCGGGCAATAATCGATCTCTATGCCCTGCCGCTCGCTCATCACCAGCGGAACGGCGCAAACCGGGCACGGCATTCCAACCCCTGGGTTGGTCATAATCAGGTCTCCCATTTCTGGCTCGATCCGGGGTCAGGGAAATCGACCTGCATCGAGCCGCCTCGATGCGGTCCGACATCGCGATCATGAAGGATCGCCAGAGGGGCCCGGTCCGCAGAGGCCATGATGGGAAAGGCGAAGGGATTTTTCAAGCAGGGCCGTAGCGCGCCTGGCCAAAGAAGTCCGCCGGGCCGATGCCCGGCGGACAGTGGGCTGGGGGTATTGGGGGCTGGGGGTATTGGGCCGGGGGTATTGCGTCCGGTTATTGCGCGTCGGCGGCGGCGCTGCCGGAGGACGCGGCGCTGCCCGACGACCGGGCCTGCTTCGCGGCCTTGCTGATCTGGCCCTCGCTCATCGCGGAAACCAGCACGTCGCCCTGGCCGGAGAAGTTGGCGGCGGGCAGGGAGGCGGTGCGGCCCTTCACATCGACCAGCAGCGATTGCACCCGGCCCCGGCTGTCGGCGACGACCTGCCGCACGCGGCCGATGGTCTGGCCCTTGACCGAGCGGATCGCCATGCCCGGTTCGACGGCAAAGGCCCCGGCGGCATTGGCGGCCGCGCTGTTGGCGAGCGCGAGTCCGTTGCCGCCGGCGCTCAGCGCGCCATCGGCGCTGCCGCTGACTGCACCCGATGCGCTGCCGGTCGCATTGCCCACCGTATTGCGCAGGGCATCGCCGGTGCCGCGCACCGCTCCGGCGGCCGAGCCGGCGGTCGAGCGCGCCGAGGACACCGTGTCGCGCACCGCGTCGGTGCCGATGAGCTGCGCCTCGCCCGAAGCGCCCGCGCTGCCCGATGCCGTGCCGGACGCCGAGCCGGTAACGGTGCGCGCGGGCGTGTCGAGCGTCTGGCCGACAGCGCCGCCCGCCGTCGCATCGACCGAGCGGTCGACCGCAACCGAGCCGCTGCGGCGATCGACGCGGCTGTCGCCGCTGGTGCGGGCGGTGCCCGACAAGGCGCCGTCGGCCGTGCCGCGCACGCCGCCCATGGCGCCGTCGATGCCGCCGCCAAGGCCACCGCTCAACCCACCACCGAGGCCGCCCGTCAGCCCGCCCCCAAGGCCGCCGCCCAGAAGCTGCGCCGAGGCGGGGGCCGTCGCCGCCATCATCAGCGCGCCGGTCGCGATGAAAATCTTCTTCATGACGAATTCCTTTCCGTTTCACTCAGGGAGCGCCGTTCGCGGCACCCTCATCAAGGCAAACGGACCCCCCTGCCGATTTCATCCATGGGGCCGGAATTTTTTTCAGCGCGGGCGGCAATCGCCGCACAGCAGGCCGCGTCCGTAGGTGGCGTCGGCGCCTTTCGGGCCAAGATCGCGCGCTTCCCTGTCGAGCGCGGCGCGCAGGCCCGCCCCTCCATGCCCGGCGTCCTTCATCGCGGCGGCGCGGGCGGCGGCCAGCGGCGCGGCGAAGGAGGTGCCGCGCACCGCCCGCCAGCGCCCGCGCGCATCCATCGCCTTCATGTCGGCGCCGGGCGCGGCATAATCGAGATGCGCGGGCCGCCCCGCCTCGATCAGCGCGCGGTTGCGTCCGTCGACGCCGGTGACCGCCAGCACCGACGGATAGGAGGCGGGATAGGCTGGCGGCGCGGCCGGGCCGTCATTGCCGACCGCCGCGACGATCGCCATCCCCCGCGCGGCGCAGGCCGCCACGGCGCGGGCGAGCAGCGGGTTGTCCGGCCCGGTCAGGCTGATCGAGACGACGGGCACGCGCTGCCCCTGCATCCAGTCGAGCGCCCGCACGATGGCGAGCGCGCCGCCGCCCGCCGGATCGCGGCCATAGACATCGGCGGCAACGATCGCCTGCACCCCGGCATGGCGCAGCAGCGAGGCGACGGCCGTGCCATGGTCGCTCGCGCCCGGCGCCCCGGTTGCGAAGCCGCGCGCCGCGCGCACGGCGACCGCCTGTCCGACGCCGCCGTCGATCATGCCGACCGGGGAGCGGATCGTGCCGCGCCCCACCTTGCCCTGAGGCGCGGCTGCCGCCGCTCCCGCCGCGCCGCCGGGGAAATGAAGCTGGTCGGCGGTGAACTCCCTGTCGGGCAGCGCCTTGCGCAACGTCGCCAGCGCGGCGGGCAGGCTCATCCCCGGCGGCGCCGTCAGCTCGGTGGCGGACAGGCCGAGATTGCCGAACGCTTCCACGCCCTGCACGCCAAAGCCGAGCGTGCGCGCCTTCTCCAGCGCCGCCGCATCGCCGCCGAGCATCAGCACGACGCCGCGCCGTGCGGGCGCGCCCCGCTCGTCCGGCTCCACGCTGTCGCGATGGGTGCGCAGGAACCCCCGCAGGCGATCGACGCGATCGCGCGCCATGTCCGCCACGGACCGCACCGGCGCCGTCACCTCGTCCAGCGGCGCGAGGCGGTCCAGCGCGCCCGTCGCGCGATCCAGCACCGATGCCGCCGTTCCGCCCACGTCAGGCACGCCGATCTGCGCGGCCGCGGGCAGGGCGGCGAGGGAAAACAGCAGGGGAATCAGGCGGGTCTTCATCTTTCTGCATCCTGTCACGCGAAAAAAGCGTTATGCAATGGATGAAACGGACGAGCCCGCCCGTTGCATCCCTGAAAAGAGAATGGCCCGAAAGAGAAAGGCATCGGTTCGAGCATGAGTTTCGAGGATGGCATCGTGGCGCTGCTGCCCCGGCTTCGCCGGTTCGCGGCGGGCCTGTCGCGCAACCTCGCCGAAGGCGACGACCTGTGCCAGATGACCATCGAACGCGCGCTCAAGGCCCGGCATCAATGGGCGGAGGGCACGCGGCTCGACAGCTGGATGTACCGGATCATGCGCAATCTGTGGATAGACGAGATACGCGCCGCGCAGCGCCGCCGCCAGACCTTCGTGGAGGAGGAGGCGGGCCTCGGCGTCGGCGTGGCGGCGGAGCAGGAGGTGCGCACGGAACTCGGCTTCGTCGACCGGGCGATGGCCCGGCTGCCCGACGAGCAGCGCGAGGCCGTGCTGCTGGTGATGGTGGAGGGCTATGGCTATCAGGAGGCGGCCGACATCATCGGCTGCCCGGTGGGCACGCTCAGTTCGCGCTTCGTGCGCGGCCGCGATGCGTTGCACAATCTGCTGGAGGGCGGACAATGACGATCGACCGGGAAATGCTCGCCGCCTATGCGGAGGGGCAGCTCGACGCGGCGGACCGGGCGCGGGTGGAGGCGGCGCTCGCCGCCGATCCGGCGCTGGCGGCCGAACTGGCCGGGCACCGCGCGCTGCGCGAGCGGCTGCGCGCCCATTATGCGCCGGTGGCGGAAATGCCGGTGCCCGACAGGCTGATCGACGCGGCACGCTCTCCCGCCCGCGCGGGCGAAGTGATCGATCTGGACGGCGCGCGGGCGAAGAGGGCGGAAAAGACGCGCTTCTCCTTGCCGTCGCGCTGGATCGCGGGCGGCGGCGCGCTGGCGGCCTCGCTCGCCCTGGGGCTGTTGCTGGGCAGCCGGATAGGGGGCGGCCCGGTCGGCAGCGCGGACGGGCAGTTGGTGGCCGAAGGCGCGCTCGACAGGGCGCTGACCGCGCAGCTGAGCGCCGCCGAGCCGCAGCCGGTGCGCATCCTGCTGTCCCTCCGCGACGCGGACGGCCGCTATTGCCGGATATTCGAGACGGAAGCGCTGGCGGGCCTCGCCTGCCGGGAAGAGGGGCGCTGGGCGATCGAACGCCTGCAATCCGGCGGCGGACAGCCGGGCGGGGACTATCGGCAGGCCGGCGGGGCGGTCGGCGAAATCATGGCCGCCGCGCAGGCCCTCGCCCCCGAAGGCGCGCTCGACCAGCGCGAGGAAGCGGCGGCGCGCGCGCGGAACTGGGAGTAGGGGGAACGGATTTCCGGCCTGCCTCAGGCGTGCTTTCGGCGCGGTGTTGCGGGGAAAGAGAAGTGAATCTGCTGATCCCCGACCTGTATCCCAACCGGCCGATGCAAATCGAATGGGTCAAGATTGCGGCCTGAAACGCTCCACCGTGCCGATTGTCCGGATTGCCGGGACGCGAGGATATTGTGTGGGCAGGCAGCAATCCGGGTTCCTTTGCTTGGCAGAAGAGATTCGATCGGTACAATCCGGTCCTGGGATTTTGTCGAAGAAGGACCAATATGGTTGAAACAGCAGTGGCGAGCAGCAGTCGTGGCAAGTTGCGCCGCTGGTGGAATATCTGGGCCGTGGGAGGCGTCGATCATGACGCCGTGCTGCGGCAGATCGCGGAGGAATCGGGCTGGTCCGGCCGCTATGTATTCCTGATCCTGGTGTCCGCCGCCATTTCCATGCTCGGCTTGCTGATGCCATCCGTCGCGGTGCTGATCGGGGCGATGCTGCTGTCCCCGTTGATGATGCCGATCATCGGGCTGGGCTTCGGTATCGCGACGCTCGATTTCCATGAGATACGACGCGCCGCCACGGCGCTGGCGCTGGGTTCGGCGATCGCCATCCTGCTCAGCGTGGTGATGGTGGCGATTTCGCCGGTCCAGACCATCACCAGCGAGATCGCCGGGCGCACCCGGCCCACGTTGTTCGACCTTCTGGTGGCGCTTCTTTCCGCCGTTGCCGGCGCCTATGCGCTGATCCGGGGACGCGGGGGCACGGTCGTGGGGGTCGCCATCGCCATCGCGCTCATGCCGCCGCTGGCCGTGGTCGGCTTCGGCCTCGCCACCTGGAACTGGACCGTCTTTTCAGGATCGCTCCTGCTGTTCCTGACCAACGCGGTCACGATCGCGCTGACCGCAGCCCTTGTCGCCCGCATATACGGCTTTGGCGGCCATCTTTCCCCGCACCATACGGGTTGGCAGCTCGCGCTTTTCGTCGTCGCGCTGGGTGTGTTGTCGGTGCCGCTGGGGGCTGGTCTCAGGCAGATCGCGTTCGAGGCGGTCGCGCAACGCCAGATTCGCGATGCCTTGCGCGCGCATTTCCCGGAGGGCGCGAGGCTGAGCCAGCTGGACATCGACTATGCGACCGACCCCATCCGCGTGCGGGCCGTCATGTTGACGTCGAGACTCGACCAGCAGGCCGACCGGCGGCTGGGAACGACCCTGGGCCAACGGCTGGGCAAGCCCGTCGATTTCCATGTCGACCAGCTTCGCATCGGTTCCGATGCCAGCGCGGCCGAAGCAGCGCAGATCGCGCGGGCGGCCGAGACCGGTATGGGGACGGGACAGCGGGAGCGAGCCGTTGCCGAACTTGCGCTGATCTCTGGTCAGGACGCCTCCGCCATCCATGCCGACATGGCATCGCGCACGCTGCGCGCTACCGCGGCCCCGCTTCCGGGGCTCGGCATGGCCGGCTACCGGGCGCTTGAGGCCCGCGCCGGTCGCGCGCTTCCGGGATGGACCATCGCACTGTCTCCGCCGGTGGATGTGGAACTGCCGGCCGTGCCGATTGACAGCGGCGTGGTCGATGTCACGGCACTGGATGTCGCCGCCTGGGGGGCGTCCCGCCTTTCGCGGGGCATAGTCGTGCATGGAGGCACTTCCGCGCAGCGCGAGGCCATAGCGAAAGGAATTGCCGTGCGGGGAGGCGCGGCGGAAACGGGTTCGGCGGGCGGGGCCCTCCATCTGCGATGGGCGCAGGGTGCGACCGGGGCCGCCGAAGCTTCCGTTCCGCAAGACTAGCGCGAGGACCCTTCAGCAAGCCGGGGTCAGGCGGGTCCCGACCGGTCGATCAAGCCGCTGTCGAGCAGGGGCGCGGCATCGATGGTATCGGCGTCCATCAACGTGGCAAGACGCTCGACCGCTGAGAGGATCATGGCCTGTTCCCATGGCGGAAGCGCCAAAAACCGCTCCATGAACCGCATCTGCAACGGGTCCGGCGCGTCGGCCAGCGCCTTCTTTCCATCGGGCAGCGTGCTCAGATGAAACTGGCGCTTGTCCTTTTCGCTGCGTTTGCGTTGGACGAAGCCCAATGATTCCAGGCGGTCGACGATAGTGGTGATCGTTGCCTGACTGAATTGCAGCGATTGTGCAATGGCACCCGGCGTGGCGGAACCGCGCGTGTCGATTTCTCGCAGGACGAGCAGCTGTGAAGGCGTGAGGCCCGTCGCGGCCGCCAGTTGGCGGCTGCCGATTTCGGTGGCGCGCAATACCCGGCGAAGCGCGCGGAGGGTCAGGGAAGCTATCTCGGAAGCCATGATCCGCTGCATAGCCCCACCATGGAGGAAACAGCAATATGAACCGGATTTTGGCCATATTTTCCGGAATATGCTTTACCTTTCGAAATAGTTTTATGAACCTCAGGGTTGAATATGTGCCGATAATCGGCATATATGGCGCCGACTCCGAAGGTTTTCGACCTTCTGCAACCAAAATATAATTCGGGAGATAAACAATATTCGATTCCCAAGCTACAGCGGCTTTCGCGCCGCCAAGGGCTTCTGCGCGCTCCGACCGGGGCAAGGGGCAGGTCTTTGAACTTCGCAAACCCGTCGCAACGGACGGGCCGGCCATCACGGCGCTGATCGCGGCCTGTCCGCCGCTCGATGCCAATTCCGCCTATTGCAACCTGTTGCAATGCACCGACTTCGCCGATTTCTGCATCGTGGCGGAACGGGGCGCTCAGGTGATGGGCTGGGTATCGGGCTATCGGCCGCCGACGGCGCCTCGGGATTTCTTCGTCTGGCAGGTGGCGGTTTCAGCCGAAGCGCGCGGTCGGCGGCTGGCGGGCCGGATGATCGAAGAACTGCTGGCCCGCCCGGAAAATGCGGGCGTCACCCATCTCACCACGACCGTGACGGACGACAATCACGCGTCCTGGGCCTTGTTCAAGGGGCTCGCCCGCAGGTGGCGGACCGCTCTGGAGAAAATCCCCCGCTTTGAGCGCGACGCGCATTTTGCCGGCGCCCATGCCACCGAATGGCAGGCGCGCATCGGCCCGCTGCCCCTGGGCGGCGCATCGTCCGAGGAGAATGGATGATATGACCCCTGCACTCCCCAAACCCACCTCGACCCTTCCCGACACGCGCATCTACGAGCGGCGGGAATCCACGGTGCGCAGCTATGCCCGTGCGATGCCGCGCCAGTTCGCAAGAGCGGAAGGCGTGTGGATGCACGACAATCGCGGCGGCCGCTATCTGGACTTTCTGTCGGGCTGCTCGACGCTGAACTATGGGCATAATCATCCCGTGCTGAAGCAGGCCCTGCTCGATTATATCGCGGCAGACGGCATCGCCCATGGCCTCGATCTGCACACGGACGCCAAGGCCGACTTTCTCGAAACGCTGGAAGCCCTCATCCTGAAACCGCGCGGGCTGGATTATCGCGCGATGTTCACCGGGCCGACCGGCACCAATGCGGTGGAAGCGGCGATCAAGCTCGCCCGCAAGGTGACGGGGCGTGAACTGGTGATCGCCTTCACCAACGGTTTCCACGGCATGACGCTGGGCGCGCTGGCCTGCACCGGCAATGCGTCCAAGCGGGCGGGCGCGGGCGTGCCGCTCAGCCATGTCGCGCATGAGCCCTATGACGGCTATCATGGACCGGACGTCGATACGGCCGAACTGCTGGAACGGCGGCTGGCGGACCCGTCCAGCGGCCTTGATGCGCCCGCCGCCATATTGGTGGAGATCGTGCAGGGCGAAGGAGGCCTCAACGCGGCTTCGCCCGAATGGCTGCGCAGGATCGCGGAGATCGCCAGGCGTCACGGCGCGCTGCTGATCGTCGATGATATTCAGGCCGGTTGCGGCCGCACCGGGGACTTTTTCAGCTTCGAGGGCATGGGCTTCACGCCGGATATTGTCACTCTGGCAAAGTCGCTTTCCGGCATGGGCCTGCCCTTCGCGCTGACCCTTTTCCGCCCCGAACTCGATCAATGGTCCCCCGGCGAGCACAACGGCACCTTTCGGGGCAACAACCATGCCTTTGTGACCGCAACCGCCGCATTGCGCCATTTCTGGAGCGACGGCGCATTCCGGAAGGATATCGCCCGGCGCGGTGCGCTGCTCGAACGGCGGCTGGCGGCGATCGCGGCCGAACAGGATCTTTCGACCCGTGGCCGGGGCATGATGCGCGGGATCGACGTCGGTTCGGGCGAGGTCGCCGCCACTGTTACCGCCGCTTGCTTTGCGCGCGGTCTCATCATCGAAACCAGCGGTGCGCATGATGAGATCGTCAAGGTGCTGGCGCCCCTTGTGATCGATGACGCCGTGCTGTCGGCCGGTCTCGACATCCTTGAGGAAAGCATCCGCGTCGCGCTGGCGGCTTCCTATGGCGTGGCCGCGGAATAGGAAAGGGAGAACAGGCATATGATCGTCCGCACGCTGGAGGACATCCGCGCATCCGACCGCAATGTGAAGTCGAAAGGCTGGGAAAGCGCCCGGTTGCTGCTCAGGGATGACGGCATGGGTTTTTCGTTCCATGTTACGACCATGTATGCCGGCGAGGAACTGCGCATGCATTACCAGAACCATCTGGAAGCGGTTCTGGTGCTGGAGGGGAACGGCACGATCGAGGATCTGGGCACGGGCGTCACCCATCGGCTCGCGCCCGGCGTTATGTATGCGCTCAATGCCCATGACAGGCATATCGTGCGCCCCGAAACCGATATCCTGTGCGCCTGCGTGTTCAATCCGCCGGTGACGGGCCGGGAAGTCCATGACGAGAACGGCGCCTATCCGGCCGAGGGCGATATGGCTCAGGCGGCCCGCTGACAAACTGATCCGGAAAAAATGGCGGAATGTCCCATGAACGACCTATATCCTTCCCGGAAAGCCGACATGGCCATGTTCCTGCCGCGTCTCGATCCGGTCGTGCACAGCGACTGGAATGGGGATGCGCCGCTGGGCCGTGAGCAGGCCGCCCGTTTCGAACGTGACGGCTATCTGGTCCTTGAAGATCTTTTCTCGGAAGAGGAGGTCGCCTTTCTCCAGAGTGAGGCCGGCAAGCTGCTGGCCGATCCCGATGCACTCGAAGAGGAAACGGTCGTCGCCGAGCCGGGCGGGCAGGAGATCCGCTCCATCTTCAAGATTCATGCTCAAAGCCGCGTGCTGGCGCGTCTGGCGGCCGATGAGCGGCTGGCCGGCGTCGCGCGCTTCCTGCTGGGGGACGAAGTCTACATCCACCAGTCCCGGCTCAACTACAAGCCGGGTTTCCGCGGCAAGGAATTTTACTGGCACAGCGATTTCGAGACCTGGCATGTCGAGGACGGCATGCCGCGCATGCGCGCGCTGTCCATGTCGATCCTGCTGGCGGAAAACACGCCGCATAACGGGCCGCTGATGCTGATTCCGGGATCGCACCGGACATTCCTCACCTGTGTGGGGAAAACACCGGAAGATCATTACCGCATGTCGCTGAAGCGACAGGAATATGGCGTGCCGGACGAGGACAGTCTTGCCGAGCTGGCGCATCGGCATGGAATCGTCGCACCGACCGGAAAGCCCGGCACCGTGGTCCTTTTCGACTGCAATATCATGCACGGCTCCAACGGGAACATCACGCCTTTCCCGCGTGCCAACGCCTTTCTGGTCTATAATGCCGTCAGCAATGCATTGAAGCCGCCCTTCGGCGTCGACAAGCCGCGTCCGGAGTTCATCGCGGCCCGTGGCGTGCCGCAGGGCCTGCACCCGGTATCCGGTCCCCTCATGGAGGGGAAGATGCCATGAGCGACACGGGGAACGCACGGCTCCGCCCGTTCCTGGCGCGATCGCGGAATGCCGGCGGGTCTGCCGGTGACTGATGGTCTTGCCGATGCCGGATCGGCCGGGCGGGCAGCCGATCCGAGCATTATCGTCGAGGTTTCCGGAACCCCGCCGCCGGAAGCGGTGACGGACCGGGCCACGCTTCGTCGCGCGATCGCGGCGTCGGCGCTGGGCAATGCGACCGAATGGTTCGACTATGGCATTTATGCCTATGGCGTGACCTATATCTCCGCCGCACTTTTCCCCGGCGATGTCGACGAGGCCGTGCTGTTCGCGCTGGCGACCTTCGCCATCTCTTTCCTTGTCCGGCCATTGGGCGGACTTTTCTGGGGGCCGCTGGGCGACCGGCTGGGGCGAAAATCGGTGCTGGCCTTCACCATATTGCTGATGTCCGGCGCAACGCTGTGCGTCGGGCTGATCCCCGATTATGCCAGCATCGGCTTTTGGGCGCCGACCTTGCTGATCCTGCTGCGCATGGTGCAGGGCTTTTCGACCGGCGGCGAATATGGCGGCGCGGCAACTTTCATGGCCGAATATGCGCCGGACGACCGGCGCGGTTTTTACGGCAGCTTTCTGGAATTCGGCACGCTGGCGGGTTTTTCGTTCGGCGCCTTCCTGATGCTGGCCTTTTCGCTGCTGCTGGGGGACGCGGCGATGCATGAATGGGGCTGGCGCATTCCGTTCCTGATCGCCGCGCCCATGGGCCTGATCGGCATGTATCTGCGGTCGAGGATGGAGGATACGCCGATCTTCCGCGAAGAAAGGCATGGCGGCGGCCGGACCGGGACGCCGCGTCTTTCGACGCTCGTGCGGCGGCATTGGCGGCCGATGCTGGTGGTGGCTGGCCTTGTCGTTGCGCTCAACGTGGTGAATTACACGCTGCTCAGCTATATGCCGACCTATCTTCAGCGGCGCATCGGCCTGTCGCCGGACCAGGCGCTGATCGTCCCGATCATCGGCATGCTGTTCATGATGCTGTTCCTGCCCTTCGCGGGCAGCCTGTCCGACCGGATAGGGCGGCGCGCCCTGTGGGCGTTCTCGCTGACCGGATTGCTTCTCGCCGTGGTGCCTCTCTATATGCTGATGGCGACCGGCCTTGCCGGGGCGATCGTCGGCTTCGTCCTGCTCGGCCTGCTCTATGTGCCGCAGCTCGCGACCATCTCCGCGACATTCCCGGCGCTGTTTCCGACCCCGGTTCGCTTTGCCGGCTTCGCCATCGCCTATAATATCTCCACCTCTCTCTTCGGCGGCACCGCGCCCGCCATGGGAAGCGCGCTCATCACCATGACCGGCAATGAACTGATGCCTGCCTTCTACATGATGGCCGCCTGCGTCATCGGCCTTGTTACCCTGCGCTTCATGCCGGAGACGGCGGGCCGGTCCCTTCGTTACGACCCCTTTTCCGACGAGCAGCGAGTCTGATGACCGATCCTTTCACCTTCTCCGGCCAAATCGAACATCTGATACGGGCCTGGATACCCGAACCCTGGATGCAGACTGGCATATCCCTGCTTCTGTTGCTGGCGTGCGCCTGGATTTCCAACTGGATCGCCAAGGAAATCGTGCGCCGGATCGTCATGCGCGTGCTCGGACATCTTCCGTTCCCCATCGAGGCGCGGCATATCGGCGCGATCGTGGCGCGCCTGTCCAACATCGTGCCGGCGCTCGTGATCCAGGCGGGTATCGCCGCGGTCCCGCACCTGCCTGCCGGCGTGACCGCGCTGGTCCAGAGCCTTTGCGCGGGTTTCATCATCCTGACCATCGCCATCGCCCTGAGCGGCGTGCTGGACCTGCTGAACGACCTCTACCAGCGGCGCCCCCATGCCGCCGACCGCCCGATCAAGGGCTATGTCCAGATCGGCAAGATGTTCCTCTATGGCGCCGCAGCCATATTGATCATCGCGGTGCTGATGAACCGCTCGCCCCTGTTGCTGCTTTCCGGTCTCGGGGCGATGGCGGCGGTCTTGATGCTCGTGTTCAAGGATACGATCCTTTCGCTGGTCGCCTCGGTGCAGCTTGGTTCCAACGATATGATCCGGCTGGGCGACTGGATCGAGATGCCGCAGGTCAACGCCGACGGGGACGTCATCGATATCGCCCTTCATACCGTGAAGGTGCAGAATTTCGACAAGACGATCACGACCATTCCCACGCACCGGCTGATCAATGAAAGCTTCCGCAATTGGCGCGGCATGTCGGAATCGGGTGGACGGCGTATCATGCGGTCGCTGATGGTCGATCAGAACAGCGTCCGCTTTCTCGACTGGGAGGGGCTGGCCGCCGTGTCGCGCTTCGGTCTGTTGAGCGATTATCTCCAGGCCAAGCGGGAAGAGGTGGAGCGCTGGAATGCCGATCATGCCGGGGCGGAGGCCGTCGACAGCAGGCGGCTCACCAATATCGGCACCTTTCGCGCCTATGTGCGGGCCTATCTGAAAGCCCGCCCCGACATAGCCGATGACAAGACGCTGCTGGTGCGCCAACTCGCGCCCGGCGAACATGGCCTGCCGCTCCAGATCTATGCCTTTGCCGCCACGACGGCATGGGCCGATTATGAAGGCATACAGGCCGACATCTTCGACCATCTGATCGCGATCATGCCTGAGTTCGGCCTGCGCCTGTTCCAGCGTCCGTCCGGCCTCGATCTCGCGGCATTGGGACCGGCTGCCGCCATATATCCCGCCCGCCTCTGATCTGCGCCGTTCAGCAGAATCTCACCGTCCGCCAGAAGCAGACATGCGCAGGATGAGGAAACCGGCGGTGGCCGACAGGATCGAGCCGCCCAGCACACCGATCTTCACTTCGTCAATCAACAGCGGATCGGTGAAGGCGAGACCGCCGATGAACAGGCTCATCGTAAAGCCGATCCCGCACAGCAAGCAGACGCCATAGATTTGCGTCCAGGTCGCATTGGCGGGTTTCGGCGCCAGCCGGAGCCTGACGCATAGCCAGAGCGCGCCGAGCACGCCCGTCTGCTTTCCGATGAACAGGCCCGCCGCGACGCCGAGCGGCAACGGAGCCAGCAGATGCTCCATGCCGATGCCGGCGAAGGAAACGCCCGCATTGGCGAAACCGAAGACAGGTACGATGGCATAGGCCACCCAGGGCTGGAGCGCATGTTCGAGCCGATGGAGTGGCGGTTCTGCATCCTCCGGCGCGCCGGAGGATGCACGCAGCGGGATGAACATGGCGCTCAGCACGCCCGCGATCGTGGCGTGGATGCCGGAGAGCAGCACGGCCAGCCACAGGAGTGCCGCGAGCGCGAGATAGGGCTGCAAGCGTGTAACGCCACCCCGATTGAGCGCGAACAGCACGGCCATGATCGCGAGGGAAGCCAACAGCGCCAAGCCGTTGAGGCCATCGGTATAGGCGAGCGCGATGATCGCCACCGCGCCCATGTCGTCGACGATGGCAACGGTGACGAGGAACAGCTTGAGCGAAGTCGGGACGCGCCTGCCCAGCAGCGCCATCACGCCGATGGCGAAGGCGATATCGGTCGCGGAGGGGATGGCCCAGCCGCGCGCCAGTCCCGGCGTCGATCCGGCGATCGCCAGATAGATCAGCGCCGGAACCGCCATGCCGCCCGCCGCCGCGATCATCGGCAAGGCCCGATCCGACCAGCTCGACAGCTGCCCGCCGGCGAACTCGCGCTTGATCTCCAGCCCGACCAGCAGGAAGAATAGCGCCATCAGCCCGTCATTGATCCAGTGGAGCAGCGTCAGCGGCCCCAGATGGATATGCAGGCCATGGAAATAGCCGTCCGCCAGCGGGCTGTTGGCGACCAGCATGGCGAGCGCGGCGGCAAGCATCAGCAGGATGCCGCCTGACGCCTCGCTGCGCAGGAAATCGCGCAGGACGGAGGACCGGACGGCTGGCGCTGTCATGCCTTGCGCTCGCGCACCATCAGCACATCGACGCTCACGGCGGCGAGAAGCGCTTCGGCCTGACTGCCGATGGTCGCATGGGCAAAGCCGCTGCGGCCATGCGTGCCGAGGACCAGCAGGTCGGCGCCGGTGCGGTCAAGCTGGCGCATCACCACGCTGCCGGTCTCGCCCTCGTCGATCAGCGGCTCGATGCGCGCCTTCAGCGCCGCCACATCCGGATGGGCGAGGAAGGCGTCGAGTTCCTCCTGTGCCTCTGCTCGAACATCCCGTTTCACGTCATCGGACTTGAGCCAGCCTTCAAACGGAACGTGGAATGCGTGAACGAGCGTGATGGCGGTGTCGGGAAAGAGCCTGGCGGCGGCGAGGAGAGCGGCGCGCGAGCAACCGGACAGGTCGGTCGCGACGACCATATGGGCATAAGGGCCGCGGGCCCGCCCTCTCACGACGAGCACGGGGGCATCGGCATTGCGCACGATATGATCCACGGCCGTGCCCAGCACATAGTCGCCGATGCTGTTGTAGCGTGCGACGCCGGTTACGATCAGATCGCTGCCGCGCTCCGCCGCGAGTTGTGCCAGCACCTTGGGAGCCGATCCTGCCCGCACCACCAGTTCCGCCCCGCGCGCCTCCGGCGGCAGATCCATGCGCAACCGCTCGACAATCCCGGAATCGGGATTGCTGCCGCCCTTTTCCAGAACATGCGCGATAAACAGCGTCCCATCCCTCTCGTCCGCGACCCGGAGCGCGCGGTCGAGCGGCCGATCCGACCGCGCGGTGAAATCACTCGCCAGCAGCGTCTCGAAAACTACGGCCATGGTTGCTCCTTTGATGCTCGAGCGGACATTCTCCGGCCGCGGAGCGGCGCCTGGTGCAGGCGCCGCGCGCCGAAAGCTGCGCCACAGCCCGAAGCGCCGTTGTTCGCGAGCCGGTACAGAAGGGAGAGAGCGCCGATATTGCGCGGTATCGAATGCGGGTCTGTCATGCTGCGCGCACTTTTCGAAAAACGTATCAGGTTCTCCGTATTCGGGCGTGATGCCCAAGCGCACGCAGCACACGCCAAGCGCCGGCAGGATAGCGTGCTGGCCAAAAATGTTCAACCGCCGCCCGGCTGCGGGCGAGATCATTCATGATGTGCCGTCGCATGATCATATCCCTATGCTCGTGGAAATCCTGCTCTGACGGCACCCGGCCGGTCGGATGAATTATTGATATCCATCAGAGAAGTTAGGCGCGCGCATCTCAGGCGGCGGAGACAGGGCCATTTGTGCGCCAGCGATAAAAATTCCAAAATATATTTGACATTGGAAATTTTGAAGTGAATGATGCAGGGCATAACGCGGGCACCCATCATCGGTGACCGGATTGTCTTGGGATTGGAAATGGTGCCTGGTGCTCGATCATATCCGATGTCTGCCGGCGGCCACCGATGAGTGAGGAGCGTCATGTCGCGCCCTCAATGGCCATGGCTGTTGCCTGCGGGGCAATGCTGAACCTTGGCTATATGTCGCTGTGGCTTCAGCCGGCGGTAATCGGTGAGATCACGGGCGTCCGGCATATTCCTGTTGATCTGGCCGGGGTCATCGCGACGGGCGAGACGCTCACCGTCTCCGGCGTCTTGCTTCTCGCGTTCCGCTGGAAGGGGCGCATAGCCTATCGCGCGGTTGGTCTGGCGGGCCTCATGATAACGGCGCTTGCGACCTTGGCATGCTTCGTCGCCGATGGTTTCGTGTCGCTGCTGGTGGCGCGCCTTGTCGCCGCCATCGGGTTCGGGCTGATGCTGGTGGTGCCCAATCTGGCGCTGGCCTCGTTCGAGCGAACGGACCTCATGTTCGGCAGACTCTATACGTTGAACCTGCTCTGGAGCGCGTTGCTGGTCTATGCGATGCCATGGGTCGAGCGGCTGGGTTTCGGTCCCGCGCCCTTTGTGGGCTATCTGCTGTCCTGCGCGCTGATGCTTCCGCTGTTCCTGCTGATGCCCGCCGCCGCGGCCTCCCGATCGATGCGGAAAGAAGATGTGGCTGCCTTTGGCGCGGAAGCGCGGAAGATCGTGTCGCGTCTTGCATTCGGTTCGGCCGCCGTGGGCCTGGGCTTTGGCCTTGTATGGGCTTTCTTCGTCCTGTTGGGGCAAAAAGCGGGCATGGCAAAGGGGGATGCGATTACCGCATCCAGCCTGTCGCTGCTCGGCGCCTTTCTCGGCAGCGCCCTCGCGAGCCAGTCGCGCTTCTTCGCCATTACGTTGCCGATATTTCGCGTGGCCCTGTTTGCGGCGGCGGCCAGCCTGCTGTGCATTGCCCTTTCCTCGCCGCCGCCGGTCTTCGTCGCGGCTGGCATGATTGCCATGTTCGGCATGTACTTCTTCTTTCCGACCGTGCTGGGCGCGGCAGGGAAAATCGATGATACGGGCCGGTCCGTCGCCCTGATCAATGGTTCGCTTTCGACCCTGTCCGCCATTGGTCCGCTGATCGGCGGTGTCATCCTGGCCCAGGGCGGGCGCTATCTGTTGGGCTTCCTTGCCGCAGGCGCGGTTTGCGTTGCCATCATTGCTTTTGAAACGGTTCTGAGGCGCGGAAACGAGCGCAATGCGTCCGCCGCGAAACTGGGCGCTGGCAATGTGCCGGAAGCCTCACGGTAAATCCACATAACGACACAAAGGGGAGGATATATGAAGGTGTTTGCTCGCATTTCGCTGGTGGCCCTTTCGCTGGGGACATCGACCGTCGCGCTGGCGCAGGCCGGTGGCGATGCCTCCGATCGGCAGCAGGCGCAGGCCGACGGCTATCTGTCCGATATCATCGTCACCGCCACCAGGCGCGACACCAACATCCAGGACACGCCGATGGCGATCAGCGCGATCACCGGCGAGAGCCTGCGGTCGGCGGGCATCAGCCAGCCGAGCCAGCTTTCCAGCCTCGCGCCCAGCCTGCAGGTGGACCAGGGGTTCGGCAACGGCCAGACCCACGTTTCCATTCGCGGCATCGCCAGCTCGGATTTCGGGATCGGTTCGAACAATCCGGTCGCCCTCTATCTGGACGATGTCTACCAGCCCTATCAATTCGGGCTCAGCAGCCAGGTCTTCGACCTCAACCGCATCGAGGTGCTGCGCGGCCCGCAGGGAACGCTGTTCGGCAAGAACACGACCAGCGGCGTGCTCGGCTATTTCTCGCAGACGCCGGTTAACCGGGAGGAGGGCTATCTCCAGCTCGCCGGGGGCGGGGGCGACTTCACCCATTATAATCTGGAGGGCGCCTTCAACAAGCCGCTGACGGACGATCTGGCCA
Organism: Sphingobium jiangsuense; assembly: GCF_014196495.1. Classification (GTDB taxonomy): domain Bacteria; phylum Pseudomonadota; class Alphaproteobacteria; order Sphingomonadales; family Sphingomonadaceae; genus Sphingobium; species Sphingobium jiangsuense. The sequence continues at coordinate 103,173 of NZ_JACIDT010000001.1, read as the reverse complement.
TGCGCGTCAGCCTGCGCGTCGATCGGCGCGAGGATTATATCGACAATCTCTACACCGGTCCCGAGCCCAATGACGGGCGCGAGATCGGCGACTATTGGACTTATGGCGGGCGCGTCCAGCTCAAATGGGATGCGGGGACGGGCACGCAGGTCCTCCTCAAGATCTTCGGCGTGAAGAGCAAGGGCGACGGGCCGGTCTACACCACGCCCTATTATGGCGATCCGTGCGATCCCGCCCGGCCCTTCTTCCCCGGCGGCTATATCTGCGCGACCGGCACGGCGGGCCCGGCGAGCGACGACCCGCGCAAGGTCTATTCCAACGTGCCGACCGTCGAATCCTTCGACAATTACGGCGCGACGCTGCGGATCGACCAGCAGCTCGGCGGGTCCACGCTGACCTCGGTGTCGGCATGGGGCAAGGGGCATTACCGGGCGATCGCCAATGCCGACGGCGTTGCCGCCGATGCCTTCCAGTCGATCCAGGCCTCGTCGACGAAGCAATATAGCCAGGAAGTCCGCATCGCGACCCCGGCGTCCAGCCCGCTTCGCGCGGTCCTCGGCGGCTTCGTGCAATATGACGAGATCACCACCGATCAGGGGTCGGCCTCGACGCAGCTCGACGTGCCCGGCGCGGTGTTCGGCTATGATTATTATTCCGGCAGCCTGGGGCACCAGAAGGACACCTCGCTCGCGGCCTTCAGCTCCGTCACCTATGACATCAGCCCGGCCTTCTCGCTGATCGGCGGCCTGCGCTATTCGTCGGAGCGCAAGAAGGTGCAGGTCAACTATCTGTCCGCCGGTTTTCTCGACCTGTTGCAGGACGATGTTTCCTACACGGTCGTCACCGCGCGCCACGGCCTCGCCCCGACCCTGTCCTACAGCGACGCGAAGACCTTCTCGCGCGTCACCTGGGACGGAACGGTCAATTTCAAGCCGGGCGAGGGAACGCTGATCTTCGCGCGCGTCTCCTCCGGCTTCCGGTCGGGCGGCTATCAGATCGGCATTTCCGATCCCAGCTCGTACAATCCGGCCAAGCCCTATATCGATCCCGAAACGGTCTATTCCTACGAACTGGGCTTCAAGACCGAATTGTTCGGCCGCCGGCTGCGCCTGAACGGCTCGGTCTATCAGAGCGACTTCGACGATCTGCAGGTGCAGCTGACCAACACGTCGGGCACCGGCTCGCGCCTGACGAACGCCGCGACCGCGCGGGTGCGGGGCGCCGAGCTGGAATTCGAGTGGGCGCCCGGCAGGCTGTTCCATCTCAACGGCTCGGTCGGTTATAACGACGCGCGCTTCCGCCGCTACGTCACCGTCGATCCCAATCGCCCGCGCGGCGGCAACGCCACCGGCAACCGCCTGCCCTATGCGCCGGAATGGACGGCGAACCTCGCGCTCGACTACAAGGTCGAGGTGGGCGCGGACCACAGCATCGATTTCAACACGGGCTGGAACTATCGCAGCCGCGTCTATTTCGATGCGTTCCAGGAGCAGCTCTCGTCCGACCCCGATCGCCTGATCGGCAGCGTCCGGGTCAGCTACGGGACGGTCGGGACGGGGTGGCGGGTCACCGCCTATGCCGACAATGTGACCAACCAGATCCAGAAGGTTTATGTGTTCCCGTTCGGCGGCGCGGGGGTGCCCAACAGCTTCCTGATCGCGCCGACCATCTACGGCGCGGGCCGCACCTTCGGGTTGCAGGCGGCATTCGACTTTTGACTTGGGAAAAGGGCTGCCGGCAGGGAAGGTCCATGCCGGCGGGCCTGTGGGAGAAGAGGAATTATGACCGTGATTGCTCCAAGGGGCCGCCGGCGGATCGCCGTGGCCGGTGGTGGTCTGGGCGGGCTTGCGACGGCCATCGCCCTCAGCGCGATCGGCGAGGAGGTGACGGTCTACGAGCAGGCGCGGGCGCTGGGAGAGATCGGCGCGGGCATCCACATCAGCCCGCAGGCGACAAAGGCCCTGTGGGGGATGGGCCTGCGCGATGTCGTCGCCCGTACGGGCGACGTGATGACCGGGCAGATCCAGCGCAACATGTACAGCGGCGATCAGCTGGCCGAGACGCCGCTGGGGGAAAACGGGCACTATCGTTTCGGCGCGCCCTATTATGTGTTCCATCGCGCCGACCTGCTGGAGGCGCTCGCTTCGGCGGTGCCCGGCAACAGGGTGAAGCTGAACCACAGGCTGGCGGCGATCGAGGAGCATCCCGACCGCATCCTGCTCCATTTCGAGAACGGCGCCGTGGAGGAAGCCGACCTGCTGATCGGCGCGGACGGCATCCATTCGCGGGTCCGCAGCCATCTCTACGGCGAGGACGAGGCCCGGTTCACCGGCCAGATGGTGTGGCGCGCGCTGCTCGACGCCAGCGCCTTTCCCGACGACATTCTGGGGCCGCACGGGTCCTGCGGCTGGATCGGCAAGGGCTGCCACATCATGTCCTATTATCTGCGCGGCGGCAGCATCATCAACATCACCACCCAGTCGGACAGCGATGTCTGGCAGGAGGAAGGCTGGTCGATCCCCGGCGATCCCGACAGGATGCGATCCTATTTCCCGGATTGTGCGCCGCAATTGCAATCGCTGCTCGATGCGGTGACGACCTGTTCGAAATGGGGGCTGTTCGGACGCGAGCCCAGCCAGAATTGGGGGCGGGGGCGCATCCAGCTTATCGGCGACGCGGCGCATCCGCTGCTGCCCAATGCCGGGCAGGGCGCGGCGCAGGCGTTCGAGGACGCCTATGTCCTGTCGCGCTGGCTCGGCCGGCATGCCGACGACCCCGAACGGGCCTTTTCCGAATTCCGCCGCATCCGCATCCCGCGCGCGCATGCGGTGCAGCGGCAGTCGCAGGCCAACAGCAAGCTGGTCCACGCCGGCGACTGGGAACAGCGGCAGGAAGCCTTCCGCGCGCGCGAGGCGGCGGGGGACACCCCATTGGGCTTGAGCTGGATCTATGCCTATGAGCCGGAAAGCGAGTGGGAAATCCGGCGGGAATATCCCCTGTCGTTCGAACCGCGATCCTGACGGGGCATCATCCGGCGTTCATCGAACCATCATAGCCAAGAGGACAATCCGTGACACAAGCACCCCAATCCACAGCCGCGCCGCGTTCCGGCAACGCGGGCGACCGCATACTGCTCAAGGGCGGAACCATATTGTCGATGGACCCGGCGCTCGGTGACTTCGCCCAGGGCGACGTCCTGATCGAGGGCAGGAAGATCGTCGCCGTCGGCGCCGGTCTCGGCGATGTCGGCGATGCGCAGATCGTCGATTGCAGCGGCCAGATCGTGATGCCGGGGTTCGTGAACACCCATCATCACCAGTTCTACGCCGCGCAGCGGGCGATCATCTCCGACGGCAATCTCTGGGCGCCCTGGCCGCAGGAAGATTATATGGCGGTTCAGGACATCATGACCTTCGGGCGGATCCTCGACCAGAACTGGCAGCCGCTCTGGGATCTGGGGCGGTCCCCCTATGATCCCGAAGACTGCCGCATCGCCGAGCTGCTGACCTCGCTCAACCAGATCAACCAGGGCGTGACGACCGGCATCGACACCTCCCAGTGCCAGCACAACCCGGACTATACCGAGGCGATGCTGGACGGGATCGCGCAGTCGGGACGGCGCACCGTCTTCGCCTTCTCCTATGGCCGCGGCGACGATCCGGCCTATGAATTCCCCGGCGCGAAGGAAGATCCCTCGCGCGGTTTGGCGCGGCTGCGGGCGACGCATTTCGCCTCCGACGACCAACTGGTCACGCTGGCGCTCAATACCGACCATTTCCTGTTCACCGGGTTCAAGGCGGAGGACGTGCTGCTCGCCCGCGAGCTCAAGGTGCCGCTGCTGCAGCATTCGGGGCCGACCGAAGGCGCGATCGCGGCGGGCATGCTGGGGCCGGACATGGAATTCATCCACTGCACCGGCATTCCCGGCGAAAGCTGGAAGGCGATGGCCGACAATGGCTGCCATGTGTCGCTTTCGGTGCCGATCGAGATGCAGATGGGCCACGGCACGCCGCCGATACAGCAGGCGCTCGACCATGGCATCCTTCCCAGCCTCAGCTCCGACGTCGAAACCAACATGGCGTCCGACATGTTCACCCAGATGCGCGGCGCGTTCACCCTCCAGCGCATGCGCGTCCATGAGCGGCTGTTTGCCGGGGACCAGGACGCTCCGCCGCTGCTCACCTGCCGCCAGGTGCTGGAGATGGCGACCGTCGCGGGCGCCGAATGCGCTCATCTTTCGCACAAGATCGGGTCTATCACGCCCGGCAAGGAGGCCGACATCATCCTGCTCGACACGCGGACGTTCAACGCGGCCGGGTTCCACAATGTCGACGGGCTGGTGGTCACGCTGATGGACACCAGCAACGTGCGCGGCGTGATGGTGGCGGGGCGGTTCCGCAAATGGAACGGCGAGATGCTGGATGTCGACCTGCCGTCGCTCATCACCCGCATCGAGCAATCGCGCGAGCGGATCATGGAGCGGATGCGCACCAAGCCGCTGCCGGTCGACGGCCTCAATTCGGCGCCCGGCTTCACGCCCAAGCTGTTCGGCTCCTGCTGCATCGGCCACCGCTATGCGGCCCGTCCCTGACGGCATGCCTTTCGACGGGACGGGGAAAGGTGGGGCGGGGAAGGTGGGAGCTTTCGGCCTTGCATGACCGCCAAGGCCCGGTTGCGGCCGCCGGCCATCGGGCAGGTGGCCCTTCCGTCCTGCTGCTCGGCCTGCTGGCCGCGCTCAATGCGTTCGGCATCGACAGCTATGTCGCCGCCCTGCCGACGATGCAGCGGGAATTGCATGCCGGTGCCGTCGCGGTCCAGTCGACCGTCGCGGCCTATCTGGCGGGGCTTGCGTCCGGCCAGCTGCTCTGGGGCTGGGCCAGCGACCGGTTCGGCCGGAAGAGGCCGCTGCTGCTGGCGCTGGCGGTGCTGTGCCTCTCGTCGCTGGGATGCGGTATGGCGGGTAACATCGGCGCCCTTGTCCTCTTCCGTTTCGTCCAGGCGATCGGCAGCGCGGGCGCGGCGACGATCGCCTATGCGCTGGTTGCCGACCATTGGGCGGCGACCGAGAGGGCGCGGATTTTCTCGCGCCTGTCGCAGCTCATCGGCGCAACCGCGATAACCGCGCCGTTGCTGGGCGCAGGCATTCTGGCACTCGCCTCGTGGCGGGCCATATTCGTGCTGTTCTCGCTGGTCGCGGCGGCGATGGCGGTATGGGTCGCTTGCGGCCTTCGGCAGGAAGGAAGGGCGGATGCAACCGGTCGGTGCGGAACGGCGGGCGGGTTCAGGTCGCTCCTCGTCGAGGATGGATTTCGGGCCAGCCTGCTCGTCGCGGGCCTGTCCAATGGCGCGATGCTGGCCGTGCTCACGGCCTCTTCGTTCGTGCTTGTCGGCCAGTTCGGCTGGACAAGCGGAGGCTATGCCGGATTCTATGCGATATCGTCCTTCCTGTTCATCCTCTGCGCGCAATGGAACGTCGTCCTGCTGCGCAAGCTTACCCCGCGCGCGATCCTGTGGCGCGTCAGCTGGATCATCGCGCTGCTGGCTGCGCTGCTCCTCGCCGGGATTCTGAGCGGCCTGTCGGGCGCGCCGGGATATGTCGCGATCGCGGGCGCCTATCTGGCGCTGCTTGGACTGGTGCTGGGAAATGTCGCGTCGATCGCGATGGAGGGCGTCCCCCCGGCATTGGCGGGACGCGCCGCCAGCCTGCTCGGCATCTCGCAATTCCTGGCCGGGAGCCTTCTCGTCCCGCTGGCGACGGCATTGGAGCCCGTCGCCCTTTCCGTGGCGCTGGTTTTCCTCGGCTGCGCGGCGGGCGTGCTGCCCTGCGCGGCGCGATTGCGGGGCCTCGGCGAATAAACGCATTTGCAAATCGGGAAATTTTTGATAATTCTGGATCATTTCCAAATCTCAACATTTATAGGATATTTGAGATTCAAGGGGTTGAAGCCAGATGAAGAGAGCCGTTTCCGATGTTGCAGCCAGCGCCGCGGGCGAAAGCTTCACCGACGTCGTCTATGGCCAGCTCAAGGCGGACATTCTCTGGGGCCGGCTGTCCCCCGGCGAGGCGCTGCGGTCGGAGGAATTGCGGCGCCGCTATGACATAGGGATCAGCCCGTTGCGGGAGGCGCTGACCAGATTGGCCAGCGAGCAACTGGTGATCCGGTTGCCGCAGAAGGGCTTTCGCGTGGCGACGCTCGACGCGGCGGAGGTCAACGATGTTCTCGAAACGCGGCTGATCGTGGAAGGCGAGGCGCTGCGCCTGTCGATGGCGCGGGGCGACATCGAATGGGAAAGCGGGATCCTGGTCGCCTCGCACGCGCTTGGCCGAGCGTTGCAGGACACGGCGCTGAAACCCGAAACGCCGGAATGGTCGGCGGTGCACCGGCGCTTTCACCTGTCGCTGCTGTCCGGATGCAAGTCGCCGACCCTCCTCCATTTCGCGGAAATCCTCTACGACCGCGCCGAGCGGCACCGGATGGTCGGTGAAACCTGGCGCGCAAGGGTGGAATCGTCGGGCGCGGTCGCCGGGCGGAACCGGGCGGGCGAGCATGAGACGATCAGCCAGTTCGTGCTGGCCGGCGATTTCAACCAGGCGATGGAGGCGCTGCGCCGCCATTATATGTTGACCGCCCAGTCGGTGCTCCATGTGCTGGGCTACAAGGACAGCGCGACCGGCGAGGGGACGAAAGCCGCGCCGGCCAAGGCCGGGTTGCGCAAGGGGGCCGCCTGAGGCGACCGCGCTCCGTCAATCGAGTGCCGCCGCCCAATGGTCCCACGCGCGATCGATCGTCGCGCTGGTTGTCGCGGCGGCGAGCGTCGCTTCGCCCGGCGTCAGATAGTTGACCGGACCCAGCGGGACGGAGGCGAGCGCAAGTTTGGCGTTGTGCTCCAGATATACCGCACGGAACACCGCTTCCCGCACGCTTTCGGCCACCACCACCGAGCCATGTCCGCGCATCAGCAGCGAACTGGCGCCCCCCAGGTTCCGGGCCAGCGCCCGTCCCATCGCGCGGTTGCGGATGAGGAGATCGGTGTCGCCGAACTCCGTGCGCGTGTCGAAGATCGGCGCGCCTTCCCCCAGAAAGCCGCAGACATGGCAGAGGGGCTTCAACGCGGTGCCGGTGACGCCGAAGGGAAGCACCGAGGGCGAATGGCTATGGACGATGGCGGCGATGTCGGGCCGCGTCGCATAGATTTCGCTGTGGATGAAGCGTTCCAGATAGGGCTTGACCGGCGGGCCGCCGACTTGCTCGCCATCGGGCCCGAAGCGCCGGATATCCGCCGCCTCGACATCCGCCGGGGCGCGGCTGCGCGACAACAGGAAGCAGCCCGGATGGGCGGGATCGCGCACGCTGACATGGCCGAACGCGTCCAGCACGCCATTGGCCGCGAGGATACGGTTGGCGAGGACGAGGTCGCCGACCAGCGGGGCGGGCAAGGGGGCGTCCGTCATGCCGGCATTTCCGCCGCGAATTCTTTCTGAATCACGGCCCACCGGCGACCCGTCTCCAGCGCCCCTTCGCGATAGGCGTCCGGCAGGCCGGCATAGGGCGGGCGAACCGGTCCCGGATCGATGAGGCCCGCCGCCTCGAAGCGCAGATGGCCGATCGCGATGCTGTGGTTCATGAACGCCGCAAGGTCGCCGCCCGCCATCATCGCCTGCTCCGCCCAGCGGCACCGCGCGCTGATGCTGTCCGCCCGGTCCCAATCGCGCGCGGCGATGGCGCTGGCCAGCGCGACCAGCGGCGCGGGCGCGCAGGCGACATGGCCGCTCCAGCAGGCCTCGAACAGGTCGGGATGCGCGCGCGCGACGCGCGCCCAGTCGCCGTTTACCGGCAGGATGCGGCAGGCATCGCCGACCGCCAGCGCATCGCTTTCCAGCGACGGGCCGCCGACATGCTTGGCGGCAATGACTTCGGGGATACGCGCCAGCTCGATATAGGTTTCCGGCTCGATCTTGCCCTTGAAGGCGATGGGATTGTCATAGATCACCTGCGGCACGCCGGGCAGCGCCTCGGCCAGATCCTGATGGAAGTGGAGAATCTGGGATTGCGACATGGCCAGCCACATCGGCCGGCCCACGAAGATGCCGTCCGCCCCCAATGCTATCGCCCGCCGGGCCTGCGCGATCGTATCCCGCGTATTGAGCGTGCCGACGCCGCAGAAGAACGGGACCCGTCCGGCAATGGTTTCCGCGATGCAGGCGTTGAACGCCTCATGCTCGGTCCGGGTGAGGGTGGCGCATTCCCCGAACGTGCCGTTGGTCATCAGGATATCGACTCCTGCTTCCACCAACAGCCCGGCCATGCGCTCGCTTTCGGAGAGATTGACCGAATTCTTGCAGCGCCAGCTCTCTGCGTCGCTTGTTGCGGGCGTTGGCATGATGCCCGCCAAACCCTTGAAATCTTTTGGGGTCATTTTCATGGCTTGCTCCCTGAGCGGTTCTGTTGCCTCTTGTTTACGGAGATTTTCGTCGGCTGTAAATATTTTGGAATATTTATATTGAAATCCAAAATTATCGGAATAACCTGAAGGGCAAGAACAGCGTGCGATTCGCTGCGACGGATTGTGGACAATCTCCGTGCAATCGCTCAGGCTATGGGAGAGAGAGATGGCGACTGGTGCAGGCAAGTCTTTGCTGAAGGTAAGGGATCTGCTGCACGTCCGCGTCGCGGCGCCCGATCTGGACGAGGCGGAGCGGTTTCTCGTGACCTTCGGGCTGGCGACGGTCGAGCGCACGCCCGACCGGCTCTATTCGCGCGGGACCGACGCCGGGCCATGGTGCCATGTCGTGGAGCGCGGCGAGGCCCGGCTGATCGGCTCGGCCTTCCTTGTCGACGACCGCGCGCAACTGGAAAAGGCGGCGGCGATCGCAGGCGCCGGGGCGATCGAGCCGACGGGCGAGCCGGGCGGCGGCGACAGGGTCCGCCTGACGGATCCCAACGGCTTTTCCGTCGATATCATCCATGGGATAGAAAGCCTGCCCGCGCTGCCGGTGGAAGAGCACAGGGTGAATACCGCTTTTCGCCGCGGCCGCCCCGATGGCCAGCTCTATCGCCGCCCGCCGGGCCCGGCCCATGTCCGCCGGCTGGGGCATTTCGTGCTGTCGACGCCCGATCTCGATCGCACGCGCCAATGGTATCGCGAGGTCCTCGGCCTTATCGGAACGGAAGACATCTTCGCGGGCGAGAAGGACAATATCGTCGCCAGCTTCAGCAGGCTGGCGCGCGGCGAGGAATATGTCGATCATCATGTGTTCATGACGCACAAGGGCGCCAAGGCGGATCTCAACCATCTCGGTTTCGAGGTGCTGGACGCCGACGATCTGTTCTTCGGCCATTATTACATGAAGGATGCCGGGGTGCGGCATCGTTGGGGCGTCGGTCGGCATCGGCTGGGCAGCCAGATCTACAACCAGTGGTTCGATCCATGGAACCGGGGCTATGAGCACTGGACCGATACGGATGTGCTGAACGAGCAGCATGAACTGGCGCTTGTGCCCGCTGCCGAGGCGTTGAAATCGCAATGGGGCGACGCGCCTCCGGTGAAGTTCGAATGACGCCGCCGCATGGCGGGTGAAGCCGGTAATCCACTATCTCCATTCTGTCGGAGTCAAGGCGATGAGCGAACCGCGTTTCCGCGATGCCTGCGCGATCAGCGGCATAGGCTGGTCGGCGCTGAGCAAGGCGAGCGGACGTACCCCGGCGGCGCTCGCCACGGAGGCGGCGCTGGCCGCGATCGCCGATGCCGGGCTGGAACCTGCGGAGATCGACGGCCTCGTTACGCTGTTCTGGGGTGCGCGCGATACGCCGGCCCCGTCCGAGATGGTGGCCGCCCTCGGCCTTCCCCGCTGCCGCCTCAGCCATTGCGATGCGGGCGGCGGCGCGTGGGCCTGCTCGGCGGTGATGGCCGCCGCGCTCGCGGTGCATGCCGGGATATGCCGCCATGTGCTGGTCTATCGAGGGGCCAATATGCCATCCGCCCCGCCGCCCTCGGCCGATCCCGACTATTGGCCTTCCGGGCAGCGGCCGTGGAGCGAGCCTTTCGGAGCCGTGCATGCCGCGACGCTTTACGGCCCCCATGTCGCCGCCTGGATGCACGCGCACGGCCTTTCCAACAGCGATTTCGCGGACCTGGCGGTGATGCAGCGCGCCCATGCGCGGCTCAATCGCAAGGCGATGATGCAGGCACCGATGAGCGTGGACGATCATCAGCAATCGCCCTGGATCATCCGGCCGTTCCGGCTGCTCGATTGCAGCATCTTCAATGACGGCGCGATGGCGCTGGTCGTGTCGGCGAGCGACGCGGCACGGGGGTCGAAGCACGGTGTCGTCACGATCCGCGCCGCGCTCGGCGGCTCCTCCGGCGCGCCGGTCCGGGCATGGGGCAGCGGCGATTACTGGACGCTCAATGCCGAGGCGCTCTCGCGCGAACTTTATGCGCAGGCCGGGATAAGCGTTGCGGATATCGACATCGCGCAGCTCTACGATCCGTTCACCGGCATGGCGCTGATGCATGTGGAGCAGTTCGGCCTCGCCGCCGCGGGACAGGCGGCCCGCGCCGTGGCGGAGGGCGAATTCGGGCTCGACGGCCGGATCGCGCTCAATAGTTCCGGCGGCCATCTTTCCGAGGGCAATCTGGCCGGACTGGGCCATGTCATCGAGGCGGTGCAGCAATTGCGCGCCGGCGGCGTCCGCGACGATCTGTGCGATGGGGCGCATAGCTTCGATCGCTCCTGCTGCCGTCAGGTCCGGTCGCCGCATATCGCGCTCGTCGCGGGCGAGTGCGGCGATTCCGGCCTCATTCTGGCGAGGGAGGCATAGGATGCGGCCGCCGGTCATGGACGCCGATTCCGCGCCCTTCTGGAAGGGCTGCGACGAAGGACGGCTGATGGGGCAGAGCTGCGAGGGTTGCGGGACGTTCCGTTGGCCGCCGCGTGAATATTGCCCCTCCTGTCATTCCCATAGCTCCCGCTGGTCCGGGCTTGGCGGCACGGGACAGATTGTTGGTCTGGTGGTCGTGGAGCGAGCGCCGATGCCGGGTTTCGATGCGCCGCTGCCGCTGCCGATCGTGCATGTCGAGCTCGACGGGACGGGCGGGAAGATGGTCCTTCAGGCCAATCTCAGGTCGGACGGGAAGGCCGCCATCGGCGACCGCGTCCGCACGGAATTCACCGATGCCGAAGGCGCACAGCGCCTGCCGGTCTTTGTTTTGCAGAAAAGTTGAGGAGAGGCGTGATGCTGACGAAAGGCGAATTCGGACCATTGCAGGGGGTGAGGATCCTGGATCTTTCCCACGTCCTCAACGGCCCGTTCGCGACCATGCTGCTGGCGCATATGGGCGCCGAGGTCATCAAGGTCGAGCAGCGCGACGCCCCCGACCGGTTCCGCCATGCCTGGATGCCGGTGGATGCCGACCATGACGGCTATGAGTTCCTGGTCGTCAACGCCAACAAGCGCTGCATCACGCTCAACCTGAAGAATGAGGACGGCCGCAAGCTCTTTCTCGATCTGGTCCGCAAGAGCGATGTCGTGGTGGAGAATTTCTCGACCGGCGTGATGGATCGTCTCGGCTTCGGCTATGAGCAGTTGAAGGAGGTCAATCCCTCGATCATCTTCGCTTCGTCGAAAGGCTATGGCGAGACGGGGCCTTATGCGGGCCTGCGCTCCTTCGCGACGATCGCGATGGCGATGAGCGGCTGGGCCGACGCGTCCTGGAAGCTTTCCGGCGCACGGGGCACGCAGGTCTTCGGCCCCGGCGACGAGGCGGCCGGGGTCTCGATGGCGCTCGGCATCTGCGCGGCGCTCTATCATCGCGCGATGACAGGGAGGGGGCAGAAGATCGAGGTGTCGATGCAGGAAGCGCTGATGGGTTTCATGGTCAGCCACTTCCACGAGCATTTCGAGGGTATGGGACCGGCCGGCGCCTATATGGAATCGAAGGACGGCCATATCGCCACCCATCTGCCGGACATGACGGACGCCCTGTTCCTCAAATATTCGACGGCGCTCGGCCATCCCGAAGCGATAGAGGACCCGCGCTTCGCCACGGTCGCCAAGCGGCGCGAGAATTTGAAGCTGTTGCAGAATACCGTGGCCGAATGGATGAGGAAATTCACCTCGCACGAGTTGTTCGAAATCTTCAGCGAGCAGAAGGTCCCGGCGGGCCCGGTGCTGACGATTCCGGAAATCCTCGACGATCCGCACATCAAGGCGCGGGAGGCATTTGTCGGTGTCCATCATGACGAGGCCGGCGATCTGACCTTGCTGGCTCCCTGGGTCCGGTTCAGCGACACGCCGGCGCGGATCGACCATGCAGGCGCTGCCGTCGGGCAGCATAATGAGGAAGTCTATCGCGAATTGCTGGGGCTGACGGCCGGGGATCTCAAGGATCTGGAGGCGCGCGGCGCGATCTGACGCGGGATTTTCCGCACCGGCATTTTCTCTCATTCGCGTTTCCGGGAAAGGACCACGATCATGGTTCGTCAAAGCAGCCGTCAACTCGTCCTTGGTTTCTTCAGTTCCTTCTCTCCGCCGGCATGGCACGCCGCCAGCGATCGGCTGCATGGCGCGGATTGGGCAAGCGGCGCTTTTCACAGCCGTCTGGCAAAGCGGGTCGAGGAAGAATGCTTCGATTTCCTGTTCTTCGAGGATACCTCGTCGGTGTCCCGCATCGGCGGTTCGATGGACCTCGATCTCGCCAATGTCTATTCCTCGCCGAAAAACGACCCGGTGGCGTTGCTTCCCTTTCTGGCGGCGCAGACCGAGCGGCTCGGTTTGGTGGCGACGGCGTCCACATCGCTTTATCCGCCCTATCTGCTGGCGCGCGCGCTGGGCACGCTGGATTCGCTGTCCGGGGGACGGATCGGCTGGAACATCGTGACCACCAGCGAAAAGGAATCTGCGCAGAATTTCGGCATGGACGATCTGCCGCCGGTTGCGGAGCGCTATGATCGTGCCGACGAATTTGTGGAGGTGGTCAGCAAGCTCTGGGACAGCTGGGAGGCCGGGGCGGTGATCGCCGATGTAGAGCGGGGCATCTACACGGACCCTGCCGGGGTTCGCGAAATTGCGCATGAAGGGCGGTATTTCAAGGTTCGCGGTCCGCTGAATTCGGCACCGTCACCGCAGGGGCGGCCGGTGTTCGTCCAAGCGGGCGGTTCGGACAAGGGGCGGGACTTCGCGGCGAAGCACGCGGAAATCATCATGTCGACGACCATCGGCGGCGTCGAGGCGATGAAAAGCTTCCGGGAAGATGTTCAGGGCCGGATGAAGAGCTTCGGCCGCGATCCGCGCGAATGCAAGATCCTGTATCTCGCAAGGGTGAACATCGCGGACAGCATGGACCAGTTCCGCGCAAGCATCACCGACGAGCAGATCCGTACCGTGCTCGGCACGCATTCCGCCCATCTCGGCATCGATCTGACGCGGTTCGACATGCACAAGCCCATTCCGCAGGATGCGGTCACCAACGGCACAACCAGCATGTTCGACGCGCTCAAGAAGAAGGGCGCGCAGGGGCAGAGCATTCGCGATGTGATGATCGATTTCAACTGGGGCGATCGCAATAACGGCCAGATCGGCAAGGCCGGCGACGTGGCCGACTACCTCATCGACATGATGGAGGAGGCCGGTGGCGACGGTTATCTGATCGGTGCGACCAAGGAAGCCAATGCCAATTTCCTGTCCGGGATTTTCGATGGTCTCGTGCCCGCGCTGAAGGAGCGCGGCGCGATGCAGCGTGCATATGGTTCGGGCGCCACGCTGCGCGAGCGCCTGTTCGGCGCGCACTGATCGGCCGGCAAGTCCGCAACAAAGGGAATGAATATGAGCAGCGGGAAAGACAGCGCGGTTGATGTCGCGATCGTGGGCGGGGGGATTGCGGGTTTGATAGCCGGTCGCGATCTGGCGCGGGCGGGTCTTTCCGCTCTCGTGCTGGAGGCGAAGGACCGGCTGGGCGGGCGAGCCTTCCACCGGGACAGCAAGCTTGGCATGAAGCTCGAAATCGGGGGCGGCTTCGTGCATTGGCTCCAGCCCCATTTGTGGGCCGAGATGCTGGCCTACGGGCTGGAGATAGAATCGGTGGCCTGGATCGAGCATGGCTATTGGCTCGACAAGGGCGAAGTGCGCAAGATGCCGATCATGGACCTGATGGGCGCGATGACGCCGGGCGAGATCAGGATCGCGGAGGGCGCGCTGGAGGCCTTTCCCAACCCCCATGCGCCCTTCCCGCTGACCGACGCCGCGCGTCGCGCCGACCGCATGACGGTCGCGCAGCGTCTGGCGGAACTCGACCTCTCCGACGAGGAGCGCCGGATGGTCGCCGCTCACTGGACCTTGTCGTTCAACGGGCCGATGGAGGATGCGGCCTGGTCCCAGATCCTGCGCCTCGTCGCCCTGGCCGGGGGGGACTGGAAAATGCGGGGGCAGGCGGAATCCCGCTATGTCCTCAAGGGAGGCACGTCGATGCTGATCGATGCCATCCTCGCGGAATCCGGGGCCGAGCATCGTTTGAACGCCCACGTCATCTCGATCGTGCAGGATGAGAAGGGCGCTGCGCTCTCGCTCGCCGACGGCAGCATCGTGAGGGCGCGTGAAGTGATCGTCACCGTTCCGATGCCGGTCGTCCATGACATGGCCTTCGATCCTCCGCTTTCCGCGCGCAAGGTGGCGGCGTCGCGGCGCAACCAGGTGTCGCAGGGCGTCAAGGTCTGGATGCGCGCCAAAGGCAAGATCGACGGCTTTATCGCCTTCGCGCCGGAGGACTATCCGTTGACCATGATGGGAACGGAATATGATGTGGATGATGATACCATCCTTCTCGCTTTCGGCCCGCGGTCGAGCGACCTCGACATACGGGATGTCGCGGCGGTTCAGGCTGCCGCGCGGCAATGGTTGCCCGATCTGGAACTGGTCGCCGTCGATGGGCATGACTGGTCGGCCGATCCGCTGTGCCGTGAAACCTGGGCGATGCTGCGGACCGGCCAGCTGGAGGACATAGAGGAGTTCAACCGACCTGAGGGGCATGTCCGCTTCGCCGGGGGCGACATAGCGCTGGGCTGGGCCGGCCATTTCGATGGCGCGATCGAAAGCGCCCGCCGCGCGGCCCGCGACATTGCCCGCAAATTGTCCGCGCAGGGCGGATCGTGATCGAAAGGAAAAGAGCATGTCAGCCAATCTGGGCAATGCGCTGGAAGCGATGAACCGCGCCTATGGCCGCAACGATGTCGATGCCTATTTCGCCTTCTTCTCGCCTGAAGCGACGATCGTGCTTCCGGGCCGGGGCCGGGTGCCGGTCAGCGCCTATGTCGAGCGGTGGCAGGCGGTGGTCGGGTCGGGCGCCGGGGTGGAGCGCTGCGTCATGCTGGACGTGGCGCTCAAGCCGTCGCCATCGGGCGATGCATCGATCGTGACCTATATTCTCGATGTCACCTATCGGGGCATGGGTGTCGAGGGCGAGGACCGGCGTCGGCTGTCGATGAGCGAGGGCTGGTTCCTGCTGGATGGCGCATGGAAGCTCGTCCATATGGACTGGACGACGCTGGAGGGCTGATCACAGGACCGGCTGAAAAACGGACAGGCGAGAGGCCGGATGTTCGATCCGGCCTCTTTTTTCGTCGTCAGTCCAGCAGGACCGCGACCGATTTGGTTTCGGTGAAGGCAAGGACGCCCTCCTCTCCGCATTCCCGTCCGATGCCCGAAGCCTTGCGCCCGCCGAACGGCAGCGCCGGATCGACGAGAGAATGGGTGTTGATGCCGACGGTGCCCACTTCCAGTCGGCCCGCGAGGGATTGCGCGCGCGCGACATTGCGCGACCAGATGCTGCCCGCCAGTCCGAATTCGCTGGCATTGGCGCGCCGGGCGAGGTCTTCCAGATCGTCATCATCGTCGAACCTCATGACCGACAGGACCGGGCCGAATATCTCCTCCCGCACGATATCCATTTCCGGCGCGGCGTCCGTCAGGATCGCCGGTTCGAGGAAATAGCCGGTGCGGTCCGGCGTCGACCCGCCGAAGGACAGCCGGGCGCCCTGTGCCTCGCCCTGCATGATATAATGGCGCACCCGTTCGCGATGCGCGGCGGAGATGAGCGGGCCGAGCCGGGTTTCCGGGGCGAGGCCGTGGCCCATGGTCAGCCCGGCGGCGAAACGGGCGATGCCCTCGACCACGGCGTCATGGATGTCGCGATGGACGAACAGGCGGGAGGCCGCCGCGCAGACCTGCCCGGAATTGTTGAAGATCGCCATCGCGACGCCGGGAATGGCGCGTGAAAGATCGGCGTCCGACAGGAGGATCGCCGGTGACTTGCCGCCGAGCTCAAGGCTGACCCGCTTCAGCGACCGCCCCGCCTCGGCGGCGATCGCCCGGCCGACGGAGGTGGAACCGGTGAAGCTGATCTTGTCCACCAGCCTGTGGGATACCAGCGCCGCGCCTGCTTCCGCGCCGCCGGGCACGATGTTGAACACGCCCGCCGGTATGCCCGCCTCAAGCGCGAGCTCGCCCAGACGCAGCGCGGTGAGCGGCGTCAGCTCCGACGGCTTGAGCACGATGGCGCATCCCGCCGCCAGCGCCGGAGCGACCTTCTGCATGGTCAGCATGATGGGCGCGTTCCACGGCACGATCATTGCGACGACGCCGACCGGCTCCCGCACGGTATAGGCATGCCAGGTGCCGGGGCGGGAAAGCGTCACCTGCCGCCCGCCCGCCTGCGCCGCCCAGCCCGCATAATAGCGCGTCAGGGCGATGACGAAGGGCAGGATCGCATTGCGGATCGCGGCGCGCGGCGTGCCGTTGCAGATCGTTTCCAGATCGGCGAGCAGGTCGGCGTCGCGCTCGATGGCATCGGCAAGGCGCATCAGCGCCGCCGCGCGCGCGGCCGGCGGCATGGTCCGCCAGGCAGGGGCGGCGGCAGCGCGGGAAGCCGCCGCCACGGCCCTGTCCACATCGGCGGCCGAGGCCTCCCGGATGTCCGCGAGCGGGGTTTCCGTCGCGGGATCCGTCGGGCGGAGATGCCCTTGCCCGCCCGCCGCCGGACGGTCGCCGTCGATCAGGGGATGGTGGTCGCGGGCAAGATAGTCTCGCGCGGCTTGGCTCAGAAGCTCATGCATGTCTCGGTTTTCCCTGACGGTTCAGAAGCGGAAGTTGATGGTCTTGAGGTCGGTGAATTCGAGCAGTTCGTCGAGCGATTCCTCGCGACCGATGCCGGACTGCTTGACGCCGCCATAGGGCGCGCCGATGAAATGGCGGGCGCTGTCGTTGATCCAGAGGAAACCGGCCTCGACCGCCCGTGACGCCCGCATCGCGGTGGCGAGGTCGCGCGTCCAGATCGCGGCGGTGAGGCCGTAATCCACATCGTTCACCTCCGCCAGCATCGCCGCCTCGTCGCGCCAGCGCAGCACCGAGAGAACCGGTCCGAAAATCTCCTCGCGGGCCACGGCCATCGCGGCGGTCACGTTCGTCAGCAAGGTCGGTTCGTAATAATGGCCGTTGGCGAGGGCGGGATCCTCCGCCCGCCGCCCGCCGCATCGCACGGTGGCGCCGGCCTGTCGGGCGAGCCTGACATAATGCTCCACCTTGGCGCGCTGCTCGGCGGAGATCAGCGTTCCCATGGTCGTCGCGGGATCTTCGGGAAGGCCGGGCCGATAGACGGCCATCGCCTCCGCCAGCCGGTCGACGAAGCGGTCGTGAATATCCTCGTGGAGAAACAGCCGGGAGGTGGAACCGCAGCTTTGCCCGGCCCAGCCGAAATTCATCCCCCGCACCGCCGCCTCGACCGCTTCGGAAAGGTCCGCGTCGGGCCAGACGATCATCGCATTCTTGCCGCCCAGTTCGAATATCACCCGCTTCAGCCGGTCGGCCGCGCCGCGCATCACCGCCCGCCCGGTCGCCGCTCCCCCGATCAGGGAAACCAGCGGCACCTGCGGGTGCGCGGTCAGCGCCGTTCCGGCTTCCGTTCCGCCGGTGACGATGTTGAGGACGCCGGGCGGCAGGATGTCGCCCGCCAGCTCCATCAGCCGATAGGCGGACAGCGGCGCCTGCACGGGCGGCTTCATGATCACCGCATTGCCCGCCGCGATGGCGGGTGCGAGTTTCATGCAAAGGAACATGAGCGGATGGTTATAGGCGAGGATGCGGGCGCATACCCCGACCGGCTCGCGCGCGACGAGCCGCAGCGCGCCCCCGCCGCTGGGCAGCACATCGCCCTTCGCCTCATGGGCGATGCCTGCGAAATAGTCGATATAGTCGGCGCCGAAGGCGGCATCGCGCAGCAGCTCGCGCAGCGGACTGCCGCAATTGATGGCGTCAATCCGCGCCAGTTCCTCCGCATGGGCGCGAACGGCAGTGGCCAGCGCCCGCAGCCGTTCCTGACGCTCCAGCGGCTCGGTGAGCCGCCAGTGCGCGAAGGCGCGCCCGGCGGCGGCCACCGCCAGATCGACATCCATGGAGTCGGCTTCGGCGGCGACGCCCAGGGGCCGCCCGTCGGAAGGGCTGAAAAGCTCGCGATAGCCGCCGTGCGGCTCATGCCACCGGCCGTCGTAGAAGAGCTGCCTATGCGCGGGCAGGAAGTCGCCGCTGCCGCTCATGCCGGTTCGATCTCCACGGGAAGGCTCGCCATCGCGTGGAGCGAATTGTTCAGGCGGCGGACCAGCGGTCCGGTCATGCGAATGGAGGCGATTCGTTCGCGCAGGGCGGCGAGCAGCAATTCCACCTCCTGACGCGCCACCATCTGCCCCAGACACTGGTGAATGCCATAGCCGAAAGCCACATGGCCGCTGGTGTGCCGGCGAATGTCGAACGCGTCGGGATTGTCCCATTTGCGCGGATCGCGGTTGGCGGCGGCGAGGAACAGCAGCACCTTCGCGCCCTCGGGCAGGCGGACGCCGGCCAGATCGACCTCGCGCGTCGTCGTCCGGCAGAATATCTGGGCGGTCGAGTCCCAGCGAAGCGCTTCTTCGAACGCCTTGCGCACCAATGAACCCTCCTGACGCAGGACGGCCCATTGGTCGGGATAGGTGGCGAAGGCCAGCATCATGTTGCCGATGCTGTTGATCGTCGTATCCACCCCGGCGCTCAGGAAGGAACGGACCAGCCGTTCGCCCTCCTCCTCGCTGATCTCGCCAGCGTCGACAGCGTCGAAAATGCCCATGCCCCAACTGCCGGGCTGGAGATTTTTCCGTTTGCAGGCTTCGGCGACCCATGCATTCGCGGCGGGTAGCTTCGCTTCCGAGGAAAGAAAGACCCGGTTGCGGGGGCCATAGGCATTGAACACCGCTGCGGCATAGGGAAGCATGTGCTCGCGGCCTTCCTCCATGATGCCGATGGCGTCGGGGAAAACGGACAGCGGGAAGACCTCGGCAAGGTCGGTCACGGCATCGAAGCGACGCCTGGCCACGAGCCGGTCGGCCAGTTCCTCGGCCTGAGCCTGCCAACGGTCACGCACCTTCTTGAGCGCGGGGAGCGAGACGATGCGGTTCATGAGCGTGCGCGCACGCGTATGTTCGGGCGGGTCGGCTTCCAGCAGGAGCGAAGCCGGACGCCATGGCGGGTCGGTCTTGAAATCCTGAAGGCCGACCCCCCGCGCCGAACAATAGGTGGCATGATCGCGCAGGACCTCCATCACCTCGGCATAGCGCGCGCAGGCATGGATGCCGTAGCGCCGAATATGGAGAACCGGCCCGGCATCGCGCAATGCGCCGTGCAGGGGATAAGGGTCTTCGAGAAAGGCTTCGTCGAAGGGATCGAAGTCCATTTCGACCGCCCTTTCCCCAAGCCTGCCTGCCGCTGTTTCCGTCATCCTGCTCTCCCTTTCCGATCCGAGGTGGCGCTCGTCCGCGCCGAAATGGAGTCGTTTGATAGGCGGCATCTAGCTTATTTTTAGAAATAATGCAAAATATTCCAAAAAAAGATGACGTGAGGAAAATTTTCCGTTATAAGCGGCCCACAGATCGAAAATGCAGCTCAGGGGCTGTGCGGGAGAGTGGCAGTGACGACCTTGGCGAGCAGCGATCCGGTGTCGCCGGAACTGAGAAGCGCATATGACGCGCAAAAGCTTGTTCCGCTCTGGGAAAGCGGAACGACGGGATTTTCGCAGGGCGGGGAGCAGCCCCGTCATTGGCCTTGGGAAGCGATCGGGCCGATCCTGCGCGAAACCGCCCACATCACGGTGCCGTCTATCGTTGAGCGGCGTGTGTTGATGATGATGAACTCGACGATTCCGCGCAACGATGCGGAAAGTTGCGCGGGGCTTGTGAGTGCCGGCGTGCAGGCGCTGATGCCGGGCGAGATCGCGCGGCCCCATCGTCATGCGATGCATGCGCTCCGCTTTGTTCTGGAAGGCGAGGGGGCTGAAACCATCGTCGAGGGCAAGGCATGCGCCATGGAGCCGGGCGATCTGGTGGTGACGCCGGGGTGGGCGTGGCACGAGCATCATAATAAGGGCGGCAAGCCAACTCTCTGGGTCGATATTCTGGATCTGGCGATCCATCGCGCGATGCGGACCGACATGTTCCAGCCCGGCCCGGTAAATGCGTTGCGGGCGGTTCCGGCGGATCGCGCTTATGGTGCGGCCGGTATCGTTCCGGTGGGTATCGAGGAGAATGAGGTCGCCCGCGCCGGCCATACGATGATGTTCCGCTATCCGGCGGGACCGGCCCAGGCGGCGGCGGCGAATGCGCCACAGGACCAGTTCGGCATCAGGCTTGCGCGCTATGTCGATCCGCGCAACGGCGGCGCGATCGTCCCGACGATCGACTGCTATCTCATGCAGCTGGAAGAGGCGGAAACGGCGAAGGCGCGTAGCCTTGGCGCGCAGCTCTGCGTCGTCGTGGCGGGGGCGGGCGAGAGCGATATCGACGGAACCCGCATCGCCTGGCGGCGCCATGACGTCTTCACGATACCGCGGGGGGCAACGGTGGTTCACCGCATCTCCGAGGGCCCGGCGCAGATCTTCGTGGCGAGCGACATCGAGATCTACCGGCGGCTGGGGCAGGCAGACGGCAACGATCCAGCCCTTTTCGCGGCAGTCTGAACGACCTCCTGAACCGAACCCAGAGGAAGAATAATGACGACACCATGGGGAAGCGACCTCGATGAAGCGGTCGACCGGATGTTTCTCAAGGCGCGGTCCTATAATGGCTGGCAGGCCGAGGACGTGTCCGACGATATGCTCCGCCATATCTATGACCTGATGCGCTGGGGCCCGACCAGCATGAACGGCAATCCGCTGCGGATCCTGTTCCTCCGCTCGCCGGAGAAGAAGGAGCAGCTTGCCGGGATGATGGTCGGCAGCAATGGCGACAAGGTCCGCTCGGCTCCGGTCGCGGCCGTGCTGGCCTATGACACGCGCTTCCATGAAAAGATGGATCGGCTGTTCCCGCACGATCCCAAATCGCGGGCCTGGCTGGAGGCGGACGATGCGGCCCGTGAAGAGACCGCCTTCCGCAACAGCTCCATGCAGGCGGGCTATTTCATCCTGACGGCGCGCCTGCTGGGCATCGACTGCGGGCCGATGTCGGGCGTGTACAAGGATCGCGTCGACGCGGCGTTCTTTCCCGACGGGCGATGCAGGACGAACCTGGTCTGTGCGCTCGGAAGGGGGGACCCGTCCTACCGATTGTTCGAGCGCAATCCCCGCCCCGGCTTCGACGAAGTCTGTCAGATTGTTTGAAGGGTATCGCCCAATGTCGGCTTACACGCTTATGTCCTACAGCAAGGACAATTCCGAACCGCGCGCGGGTCTTATCGTCAAGGATCATGTGTTCGATGTTGCCCGGTTGCTGGGTGATTCCGCCCTTTCCACGATCGAACAATTGCTCGCCTCATGGGATGATGCCGATCGGCGCCTGTCGGATGCCGTTGAGAGGCTTGCCGCGAACGGTGATGGCGCAATTGATCCGCAGGATCCGGCTCTCGTCGGACAGCGCGATACGGTGAAAGAGGAAAAGATGCTGCGACCCGGCGCGATATTCTGCGTCGGTGCGAACTATCAGCAGCATATTGACCGCATGGCCGCCATCAGGAATGTGGACATGGGCAAATCGACCACCGAACTCGGTCTCCCGCCTTATATCTTCATCAAGCCCCTTCAATCGCTGGCTGGATCGGGAGAAGTCATTTCCGTTGCGAGCCGGAGCCTCGACTATGAAGGCGAGCTTGGCGCCGTAATCGGCCGGGCGGCGGCCAATGTCGGCAAGGATGATGCGCTGGACCATGTGGCCGGATATTTCGTGGCCAATGATCTTTCGGCGCGCGACCGTTTTATCCGTCCGGGGGTGCCGCCCGTCTCGCCATTCCGCTGCGATTGGGTCGGACACAAGGTGTTCGACGGCAGTTGTCCGATAGGATCGGATCTATTGCCTGCCCGCTTTGTGAAGGACCCTCAGGATCTGCGGCTGAAGACATGGGTGAATGAGGAACTCCGGCAGGATTCCTCGACCAGTGACATGATCTATTCGGTGGCCGAGATTATCGCATATCTTTCTACCCTGGTGACTCTCCAGCCGGGCGATCTGATCCTGACCGGAACCCCCTCGGGCGTCGCCTCGGAAACGGGCAATTTCCTTCGGGACGGCGATAAGGTCACCGTGCATATTCAGGGCATTGGAAACCTGTTTTCCCAGATCCGGATATTATAGGACATATTATAATCGGATGAGAGCCATTTTATATTTCCGAAGGCTCTCCTGACTCGCGCCCGACATCGCGACCGCTCTCGTCGAGGGACCTCATCCATCGCTCTCACGCCCAGGATGCTGCCCGACGCGGATTTCCCGCTCGACTGGACCAGCCGGAAAGAGCTGCTCGGCTTCGCCTGATCCCTCCCACGAGGTGCAGTCGGAAACTCAGGCCCATGAAGACGAGGCCGGAGAATGGCGCCCCTGTCCCACGCGAAACTGTCTCGCCGCTACGCGCGTCATGACCTGCCGCTGAAAGCGCGCGGAACCGCGCCGGTTCCGGGGTGGCCGGTCGGGAGTAAGTCGCTGATTTAACAGGAAAATATGGTGCCCCTGGCCGGACTCGAACCAGCACTCCCGAAGGAACTCGATTTTGAGTCGAGCGCGTCTACCAATTTCACCACAGGGGCAGGCCCGCGCCCTCGGCGCGGAAGGCTGCCTGTAGCCGAGCGGAAGGGGCAACGCAACCATCAGATGCGGCACCGCGCGCGCTGCCATGTATGACAAGGTTATCAAATTTCCGGGCGGCGCTATGGCATTGGCGGCCGTTGCGGGTATAACCTTGGTATGAGCCATGAAATCATCGCCGTCGATATCGGCGGGACCAATGCCCGCTTCTGCCGCGCCCGCATCAGCAAGGGCGGCGCGCCGCAACTGGGCGCCATCCGGAAATACAAGGTGGAGGATCACCCGACCCTCGCCGATGCGTGGCGCCATTTCGCGCAGGATGAAGCGGACGCCTTGCCCGATGAGGCCGTGGTCGCTCTCGCCGCGCCGGTGACCACCCCGCCGATCAAGCTGACCAACAGCCCGTGGATCGTCGATCCCGTCGGCCTGAAACGCGATCTGGCGCTGGACCAGTTGATCCTCGTCAACGATTTCGAGGCGATGGCGCATGGCATCATGGCGCTGCCCCGCGATCATTTGACCCATTTGTTCGGGCCGGACAGCGGGCTTCCCCTTTCGGGCGCGACCAGCATCGTCGGGCCGGGCACCGGGCTGGGCGTGGGGCTGGCGTCGCGGGTGGAGGGGGACACCCGCATCCTGCCGACCGAGGGCGGGCATATGAGCTTCGCGCCGGTCGATGAGGAGGACGACCTGCTGCTGTCGCAACTGCGCAAGCGGTTCGGCCGGGTGTCGGTCGAACGGGTCGTTTCCGGGCGCGGGCTGGGTTATATCCACACCGCGCTGGCGGAACTGGCGGCAAGCGGCGAAACCACGCCGGAGGATGCGGTGCTGTGGCAGGCGGCGCTCGACGGGCGGCAGCCGCTGGTGCGCGAGGCGCTCTCGCGCCTGTGCATGAGCTATGGCGCGGTCACCGGCGACCTGGCGCTGGCGCATGGCGCGGGCGCGGTGGTGCTGGCCGGCGGGCTGACCGGGCGGATGAAAGAAGCGCCGGAATTCCAGGGTTTTTACGAGCGGTTCCTGGCCAAGGGCCGCCATCGCCGCATCATGGAAACGCTGCCGGTCTATCACGCCGACCACCCCGAACCCGGCCTGTTCGGCGCGGCGGCGGCAGGGGCGGCGCGGCTCTGAAGCGGGCGTGTGATGGTGGGGATGTGATTCTGAGCGCCGATGGTTCGCGCGGAGATGCGGAGACGCAGAGGGGGCTTTCCCTAACGTCACCCCGGCGCAGGCTGGGGTCGCAGGTCATGTCGCGCGTTGCCTCCTGAGATGCCAGCCTGCGCTGGCATGACGGGGTAGGAGCGGATGGAAAGCGGATTTCTCCCCCACAGCCGCTTGCCCTGAGCCTGTCGACCCGAAGGGCGGGCGGAAGCCAACGGCTGCTTTTCTTGGCCAGAAGGACAGGGCTTCGACAAGCTCAGCCCGAACGGATTTCTTATGTCCTTACTGGAGCAAAACAGACGTCCGGTCAGAACCCCTTCGCCGCCAAAAAGAAAGCCCCCGGTCCGCGTGGGACCGGAGGCCAAGGTTCAGGGGAGGGAAATCATCCGTTCGTCAGCAGCGGCCGTCGTTCCGGTCGATGGCGTGGCCGGCCAGCGCGCCCACGGCTGCGCCGATGACGGAGCCCGTGGTCCGGTCGCCGGGGCGCGCCACGCTGTTGCCGAGCAGGCCGCCCGCGACCGCGCCGATGATCGCGCCGCCGGTGCCGTCGTCGCGGCAGCGATAGCGATCCCCGCGATAGCCGCGATAATAGTCGCCGCCGCGATAGGAGCGCGCATCGCGATAATAGGTTCCGCGATAGCGATCCCGGCCGTTATTATAGCCGCGATAGTTGTAACCGCGATAATCCTGGCCGCGATAATGGTCGCCGGGGCGGTAATGTTCGCGCGCGGCGGCGGGGGTGGCGGTAAGGGCGCCGATCGACATGAGGCCGATCCCCATCGCCGCGCCGAGCTTGCGGATTAATGTCTTGCTCATATCGACTTCCTTTCAAATCCTTTGCGGGCGGGGTGAAGGCCGTAGGGCGAATCACCGGTCCCGTCATGATTCGGATATGCCCCATCGGCATTGAGCCTTCCCTGAATGGCGCTGTCAGCGGCGGTTCAGCTTTGCGCGACCGGCCGCGCGGATGCGGCGGCCCGTCGCTGCCGCCATACCCTGCGCGCAGGTTTCCTTTCGCTGCAAATGGCTATAGGACGCTGCGGTAATGCGTATCCTGCTCGTTCTTCTGTTCCTGTTCCTGACGGCGATGACCGGCCGCTATGTTCTGGAGGAGGTCAAAAAGCCGCCGAGGGCCGAAAACGGGCTGATGCGCATCGCGGCAAAGCCGCTGGTGCTGGACAGCGGGCGGCCCGAGCGGACCCGGCTGGGCGATCTGCATTTCCTCGGTGCGTGGGAGCTGACGGGACCGGACCGGTCCTTTGGCGGGCTGTCCTCGCTTCATATCCTGCCCGACGGGCGCATCCGCGCGCTCAACGACACCGCGACGATGTTCACCTTCCCGCAGCCGGGCGTGCCGGGCATGGGCGAGGTGAAATGGCTGCCGATCATCCGCAAGCGCACGGGGGGATGGCTGCCCAATTCCACCGACAGCGAATCGATGGCGGTCGATCCGCGCACCGGGGCGATCTGGGCGGGGTTCGAGATGACGCAGATGATCTGCCGCTATCCGCCCGACCTGTCGCGGGTGGAGGAATGCCGGACCTGGCCGGAAATGAAGGGGTGGACGGAAACCTCCAGCATCGAATCGCTGGCGCGCCTGTCCGACGGGCGGTTCCTGGTCATCGCGGAAGGCGCCCATGGCTATGGCGAGGGGCGCGACGTGCTGCTGTTCGCGGGCGACCCGGCGGCGGCGGACGCGATCCCGCCGATCCTGATGCGCTACATACCGCCGAGCGGCTACGACCCCACCGACGCCGTCCAGATCGGCGAGGACAAGCTGCTGGTGCTGAACCGGCGCGCGACCATCTACGAAGGCTTCACCGCGATCCTGACGCTGGTCGACATCGGCCATATGGCGCCGGGCGTCACCCTGCCGGGCAAGCAGGTCGCCCGCCTCGCGCCGCCGGTGCTCGCGGACAATTTCGAGGGGCTGACGCTGGAACGCGGGCCGGACGGACAGCGCATCCTGTGGATCGTCTCCGACGACAATCATCTGTTCTTCCAGCGCACGCTGCTGCTGAAATTCGCGTTGCCGGAGGAATTTTAGGCATTCCTCCCCCTTTGGGAGAGGGGCACAGTCCGCTGGACGTGAGGCATGATCGGAGGGCATTGCGCTTGACGGATGGTGCCCCTCCACCACCCTGCGGGTGGTCCCCCTCCCGTGCCGGGGAGGAATGGCACACGCAAAAAAAAGCGGCCCCGGAGGAGCCGCCCTTTCATTCGCTATGTCCGGCCGCGAATCAGGCGGCGACGGCAGTGCGCTTCTTGCTGATCTCGCGCTTCAGGCGGCGGGCCTTCAGCGACAGCTTGTCGTCCGAGGTCTTGAGCAGCCAGTTGTCGAGGCCGCCATTATGCTCGACCGAGCGCAGGCCATGCGTCGACACGCGCAGCTTCACGCCGCGTTCCAGCGTTTCGGAGAGAAGCGTCACATTCTGCAAATTCGGCAGAAAGACGCGCTTGGTCTTGTTGTTCGCGTGGGAAACATTGTGTCCCACCTGACGACCCTTGCCGGTCAGCTCGCAAATGCGCGACATATCAATCAATCCTGTTCATCGGTACTGCATGAAGCCGCCCCGCATGGGCAGCCTTCCGGAAAGCCGCGCGGATAGCCGGATCGGTCCGGTTCGTCAAGTCGCGCCGTGCTTTATCCTGCCCGCGCGCTTGCCATAGCGGGCGCGGCGGCGATAGGGAAGGGCGATGCCGTCCGTCTTCCCCTTGCCCGCCGCGATGGCCCGCGCGCTGGAGCTTGCCCGCGCCGCCGCCGCCGCGCAGGAGGTGCCGATCGGCGCGGTGGTGACGCGCGGCGGGACGATCATCGGCGAGGGGGAAAATCGCAACCGGCGCGACAACGACCCCACCGCCCATGCGGAGATAGTCGCGATTCGCGCGGCGGCGGCGCATGTCGGCGATTTCCGCCTGACCGATTGCGATCTCTACGTGACGCTGGAACCCTGCCCGATGTGCGCGGGCGCCATCGCCCATGCGCGAATCGCCCGGCTCTATTACGGCGCGGAAGATCCCAAGGGCGGCGGCGTGGAGCATGGCGCGCGGGTCTTTGCCCAGGCCCAATGCCATCACCGGCCGGAGGTCTATGGCGGGCTGGGCGAGCGGGAGGCCGCCGCGCTGCTGCTCGATTTCTTCGCCGCGCGGCGCTGAGGTCTCGCAGTCCGTTCGGAGATTTGCGGAAGAGCGAAATTTCGACACTGCCATGCGCCGCAGGGCGCATTTCCGGACGCCTCAATAATCGATTCGATAGAGGCGATAGGGCATTTCGGCCGTGGTGCGCAGCTTCACCTCGTGCAGCCAGCCCGGCAGCTTCCCCTTTTCGGCGAGGCTGTAGAAGCCCTGCGGGCTGCGCGCGCGATAGATGGTGCCTTCGGGGAAATCGGGGCAGACCAACAGATAGCGCGCGCCATGGCGGCGGGCGATCGCGCGGAAGACCTCCGGGCTGCCGTCGAATGCATGATGGATGTCGAGGATCGCCGCCCCGTTGCGGTGATAGGGCCCGGCGATCGCGCTGTGGTGCGTCGTCGCGATCAGGCGCGGGCCGAGATCGACCAGCGTGAAGATGGTCGCGGGCGGCAGCTGGTCGAGCGTCTCCAGCGCGGGCAGCGTGCGGCAGCGGGCATTGGCGCGGCGGATGCGCTCCAGCCGCGCCTTGCGGGCGTCGGCCTGCGCCTGCTGCTGCGCGTTGACGGGCGCGCCGCCCACGAGCGCGGTTTTCCAGCGCGTGAACCCGCCCTGCACGGCATCGGCATTGAACAGCGCCAGCATCGCCGCCACCCCCGCCAGCCCGGCGATGCGGGCGGGCCAGCGCCCCCCGGCGATCCAGCGCAGCGCGGCATAGCCGGCCCAGGCGACCGCCGGAATGGCGAGCAGCTGCGCGGCGGGACCGGCCCGGATCTGCCAGAACATCAGACCCAGCGCGAACAGCGTCATCAGCGCGACCGTGCCCCAGGCCCAGAGCCGCTCGCCGTCGCGGCGCACCGCGATGCAGCCGATGAGCGCGGCGATCGCGCCGCCGACCGGCAGCGCCAGCATCGATATCGCCGAGGGGAGCGACTGGGCGGTGATCGGCTTGGCCTCGCGCACATGGGACAGCCACAGCCGGTCGAGTTCGGGTGAGATCTGATAGGCGCCGGTGAAGCATTGCGGCCAGTTGAGCAGCGCGAAGCCGCCCACCGCCGCGCCGACCGCCGCCCCCACCGCGAGGCGCGCCGGCCATGTGCGCAGCGGCAGCAGCGACAGCGCCAGCATGCCGCCCGCCGCGATGCCCAGCACCGCGACCCAGACCGGCGAGAGCGCGTCACAGACGGGCAGGCGGTTGGCGTTGCTCGCGAACCCGGCATAGAGCAGGCCGGTGCCGCTGCCGAGCGCCAGCGCATAGGGCGCCATGCGTCGGCCCGCGCCCGGCTTGAACACCCAGCGCAGCGCGATCAGCGCCCCCGCGCCCGCGAGATAGACCATCATCTCCATGCCGATGGCGATGGAAAGCGCGCTCGCAAAGCCCGCGACCAGCCCGCCGCGCAACCATTTGCGGTCGACGATCCCCGCCAGCATCGCGACGGTCAGCGCCAGCTGCCAGCCATGATGATCGATGCGCAGCGGCATGTACATCGCAAGGCCCATCGGCGCGCCGAGCGGGGCGAGCACGGCGATGATCCACGCGGCGCTGTCCGGCGCGGTCAGCCGCCGGGTGATGAAGCCGAGGCTCAGCATCAGCGGCAGCAGGGGAAGCAGCGGCGCCGCCGCGCAGGCCCAGCGATCCGCCAGTCCCTGTTCCAGGACCAGGCCGAGCAGCAGCATCAACCCCGCGATCGGCAGGTCGACGAGGCGCGACCAGTGGATATTCGCCCCGCCCGGCGGATCGAGCCGGTACTGGCGCAGGTCGAACCAGCCCTGCCCGGCCAGCCAGTCGCGCACCTGCACATAGCGCATATTGTCGTCGGTATCGCCGAGCGTGAACCAGTGGATATTGTCGGCCCGGATCGCGAGATAATAGGCCGCGATGCCCAGCCAGATCAGGAAGGTCAGCCATTTCCAGTTGTCGTTCGCCCAGCACAGGGTGCGATGGCTCGCGGTCCTGACGGCGGACATGATCCGGCTTTGGGTGCTTTCCCTCATGGGCGTCAGGGATTAGAGCGATCCGCGCAAAGCGCAACGGCTTTGTGACGGCAGGAAGGCACGGCATGGGAAACCGCATCGCATGAGGACGCTCTGGCACGGCCTGGCGCCGGAAAGGCGCGCGCTGGCGGCGCAGATCGCGCGCTATGGCGTGGTCGGGCTCGGCGTCACGCTGGCGCAGGCGGCGGTCTACTGGCTGCTGGCGGCGCGGGCGGGCGTGCACAGCCAGATCGCCAATCTGGCGGGCTATGGCGTCGCCGCGCTGCTGGGCTATGGCTTGCACGGGCGCTTCACCTTCGTCGATACCGGCGGCACGCGCGACACCGGCGCGAAGGCTCATGCGGTGCGCGGCGCGCGCTTCGTCGCGGTGTCGCTGATCAGCCTCGCGCTCAATGCGCTCTGGGTATGGCTGTGCGTGTCGTGGATGCGCTGGCCCGAATGGACGCCGATCCCGGCGATGATCTTCGTGACGCCGGGGGTGGTGTTTCTGCTGAACCGGGCGTGGGTGTTCAGGTAGGGTGGCAGTTGAGGGAACGCCCATAACCCATCCCCCGTTCGGGCTGAGCCTGTCGAAGCCCTGTCCTTCTTCTTGCCCCAAGAGAAAAGCAGCCGTTGGGCTTCGCCCGCCCTACGGGTCGACAAGCTAAGGGCGAACGGAGATTGGGGGATTGGTCGGCCTTGCCTCCCATGTTGCCATAAGGCTGAAGTCCTCCCCCTTGCGCAGGCCGTTCCCCGCGCCCTATAGCTACGCCATGTCCGAAGACCTTTTCGCTTCCTCCGCCTCCGCCACATCGGGAAATTACGACGCGTCCTCGATCGAGGTGCTGGAGGGGCTGGAGCCGGTGCGCCGCCGCCCCGGCATGTATATCGGCGGCACGGACGAGCGGGCGCTGCATCATCTCGCCAGCGAAGTGCTCGACAACGCGATGGACGAGGCGGTCGCCGGCCATGCGACGCGGATCGAGGTGACGCTGGAGCCGGGCAACCGCCTCACCATCGTCGACAACGGACGCGGCATTCCGGTCGGCATGCACCCCAAATTCCCGGACAAGTCGGCGCTGGAGGTGATCCTGACCACGCTGCATTCGGGCGGCAAATTCTCCGACAAGGCCTATGCGACCTCCGGCGGCCTGCACGGCGTCGGCGTGTCGGTGGTGAACGCGCTGTCGGTGGAAACGGTGGTCGAGGTCGCCCTCAACCGCGAATTGTTCCGCCAGAGCTTCAGCAAGGGCCACCCGCAAGGCCCGCTGCAAAAGATCGGCGCGGCGCCCAACCGGCGCGGCACTTCGGTCAGCTTCGTGCCGGATACGGAGATTTTCGGCGCGCATCATTTCAAGCCCGCGCGGCTCTACCGGCTGGCGCGTTCCAAGGCGTATCTCTTCGCGGGCGTCGAGATTCGCTGGAAATGCGCGCCCGAACTGATCAGCGACGACACCCCCGCCGAGGCGGTGTTCCAGTTCCCCGGCGGCCTTGCCGACCATCTGGCCGAGCAGATCGCGGGCCGCGAATGCGCGACGAAGGATTTCTTCTCCGGCACGCAGGATTTCGCGGGCGCCGTGGGCCGCGCCGAATGGGCGATCGCCTGGCCGCTCTGGTCGGACGGCAGCTACAGCTGGTACGCCAACACCATCCCGACCCCCGATGGCGGCACGCATGAGGCGGGGCTGCGCACCGCGCTGGTCAAGGGCATCCGCGCCTTCGGCGAGCTGGTGGGGGTGAAGAAGGCGAAGGACATCACCGCCGATGACGTGATGACCGGCTGCGAACTGATGCTCTCCGTGTTCATCCGCGACCCACAGTTCCAGAGCCAGACCAAGGATCGCCTCACCAGCCCCGAAGCGGCGCGTCTGGTCGAGGCGGCGGTGCGCGACCATTTCGACCATTTCCTCACCGACAATATGGACCGCGGCAAGGCGCTGCTCTCCTATGTGGTCGACCGGATGGACGAGCGGCTGGCGCGCAAGGCCGAGAAGGAGGTGAAGCGCAAGACCGCGACCAGCGCGCGCAAGCTGCGCCTGCCGGGCAAGCTGACCGATTGCAGCGCGGACGATCCGGCGGGCACGGAAATCTTCATCGTCGAGGGCGACAGCGCAGGCGGCTCGGCGAAGCAGGCGCGGGATCGCAAGACGCAGGCGATCCTGCCGATCCGGGGCAAGATCCTGAACGTGGCCTCCGCGACCGCGCAGAAGATTCTCGCCAATCAGGAAATCGCGGACATCATTCAGGCGCTGGGCTGCGGCGCGCGGAAGGACTGCAACCCCGACACGCTGCGCTATGAGCGCATCGTGATCATGACCGACGCCGATGTGGACGGCGCGCATATCGCGACGCTGCTGATGACCTTCTTCTTTCAGGAGATGCCGGAACTGGTGAAGCGCGGGCATCTGTTCCTCGCGCAGCCGCCACTCTATCGCCTGACCAGCGGGGGCAAGAGCGTCTATGCCCGCGACGACGCGCACAAGGATGCGCTGCTGGCGACGACGCTGAAGGGCAAGAAGGTCGACGTGTCGCGCTTCAAGGGGCTGGGCGAGATGAACCCGGCGCAACTGCGCGAAACGACGATGGACCCGAAGACGCGCAGCCTCATCCGCATCGTGCTGCCCATGGAGTTCGAGGATCAGGCGGCGGTGCGCGATCTGGTCGACCGCCTGATGGGCAACAACCCCGCCCACCGCTTCGCCTTCATTCAGGAGAATGCGGCGGAGGTCGACGAGGACATGATCGACGCCTGAGAATTGGCCGCTATTCCGTTCAGGCGGAGCCTGCGGAACGCGATTTCCTGTGCTTCGGTGCTCACGGACCTTAAGTCCGCTGCGCTCCGATGCTCGGAACTCGCGCCCCTCGGCTCCGCCTGAACGGAATATCGAACCAATTCTTCTTCGTCATGCCAGCGCAGGCTGGCAACGCTGGAGGCTTGGCTGCGCGCTATCGAGGACGATCCCAGCCTGCGCCGGGATGACGAACGAGGGAGCGCTCACCGCACCCGCGCGGGGTTGCCCATCGCCGTTGCGCCAGCGGGAACATCGCGTGTCACCACGCTTCCCGCGCCGATCGTCGCATCATCGCCGATCGTCACGCCGGGCAGGATGATCGCGCCGCCGCCGATCCAGACGTTGCGGCCGATATGGATCGGGCGGCCCCATTCCAGCCCGGTGGCGCGGGTGGCGGCGTCGCGGGGATGGTCCGCCGTCAATATCTGGACGCCCGGCCCGATCTGCGTGCCGTCGCCGATGGCCACCTCCACCACGTCGAGGATCACGCAGTTGAAGTTGAGGAACGCGCCGCTGCCCAGGCGGATATTATAGCCATAGTCGCAATGAAAGGGCGGCCGGATCACAGAGCCCATCCCCACCGACCCCAGCCTTTCCCGCAACAGCGCCTCCCGCTGCGCAGGCGGCAGGGTGGAAGCGGCGTTGTAGCGGGCCATCCACAAGGCGGCGGCCTGCTGGTCGGCGACGATCTCCGGGTCGCCGGCATGATAGGGCTCGCCCGCCAGCATCCGCTGCTTCTGGGTGCGTTCGCTCATCTCACCCCTGCGGCTCCAGCCCCTCGTCGCGGAGCCAGCCGCGACCATAGGCGAACCGAAACAGCGGGTTGAGCAGCGCGTTGCTCCAGCCGCTGTTGGTGGCGAAATCGCGCTTCAGCGTGTCGTGGTGCAACTGGTGCGCCTCCGGTGTCATCAGCAGGCGGGCGCGGCGCATCGCATGGACGATCCACGGATTTTCGTCCCGGTGCAGCGTGCCGTGGAAATATTGGGCGAAGGTGCCGCCGATCAGCAGGCTCAGCATCCCCGCCGCCGCCCAGCCCGGCACCGGCCAGATCAGGCAGGCGGCGTTCAGCAGCAGCGAGCAGGGCAGGGAGCCCGCGATCACCGTCGATCCGATCTGCCGCCACATCGTCCGCCGCCCCAGCGCATGCGGGCGCGGGTGGTGGTTCTTGAAATCGTAGACCAGTTTCTCGAACGGGTTGAGATGGCCCATCGAGGCGCGGAACATCGCCTGATAGTCCGCCGATTCCCGCGATCCCTGATAGAAATAGATGCGGTCGAGGCCGACGCCGAGGCGCGCCGGGAAATAGTCCATCGTCATGTGGACGAGGCCAGACAGCATGTCGGCGAGATACCAGCCCGCGAGCAGCGCTGGCAGCATCCAGAGGCTGGGGTCGCGCAGCGCGAACGCCAGATTGCCCGCGAGGGACAGGCTCAGCAGCAGGACGGAAACGCGCATCAGCATTGCGCGCTTTTACCAGCCCCGGCCGCGAAAGGGCAAGGGCGGGGCGGACAGGGCGGCGTTATTCCCCGACCGCGCGCAGCTTGCCTTCTCCGGGCGCGATCGCGGGCTGGTCGCGCCAGATGCCGCGCGTGTCGTACACCGCCTTGTCGGCGCGCTCGTCGAGCGGCACCGATTTGAACACGTCATGATCGACCAGCACGATGAACACGCCGCACCGTTCGATCGCCGCGTCGATGTCGATCAGCTCCGCGCCCGTGCCCGCGAATTCGACCGGCAGCTCGCGCGCATAAGGCTCGACCAGCTTCACCCGCTGGCCATAGCGGCGGGCGAGGCGGGTGGCGACCTTCACCGCCGGGCTTTCGCGGAAATCGTCGATATTGGGCTTGAAGGCGAGGCCGAGGCAGGCGATCTCCGCGCCCGGAAAGGCGTCTATCAGGTCGCTGGCCTTGGCCACCACATAATCGGTCTTGCCGTCGTTCACCTCGCGCGCGGTGCGGATGAGGCGGGCATTTTCCGGGTCGGCATGGACGATGAACCACGGGTCGACCGCGATGCAATGGCCGCCGACGCCGGGGCCGGGCTGGAGGATATTGACGCGGGGGTGGCGATTGGCGAGCGATATCACTTCCCACACGTCGATGCCTGCCCGGTCGGCGATCACCGAAAGTTCGTTGGCGAAGGCGATGTTGACGTCGCGGAAACTGTTCTCGACCAGCTTCACCATTTCGGCGGCGCGCGCCGAGGTGGTGATGCAGGCACCGCGCACGAAGGTCCGATAAAAGCTCAGCGCCTTCCTCGCGCAGCGCGGCGTGATGCCGCCGATGCAGCGGTCATTGTCGATCAGCTCGACGAGGATGCGGCCGGGCAGCACCCGCTCCGGACAATAGGCGATGGCGATGTCGGCGGGGCCGTTACCCGCGACCGGCATCCTGAGGTCCGGGCGCAGCTCGGCCAGCAGGTCGCGCATCGCCTCGGTCGTGCCGACCGGCGAGGTGGATTCGAGGATCACCACGTCGCCCGCCTTCAGCACCGGCGCGACCGTGCGCGCGGCGTCGAGCACATAGCTGATATCGGGCGCATGGTCCTCCGACACCGGGGTCGGCACGGCGATGACGAACACATCGGCCGCCTCCACGGTGAGCGACGCGCGCAGCAGCCCGCGCGAGACGACGCCCTGAACGAGGCCGTCGAGGTCGACCTCCTCGATATGGACCTTGCCCGAATTGACGGTTTCCACCACATGCGGCGAAACGTCGACGCCCAGCACCCTTGCGCCCGACCGGGCGATCAGCGCGGCGGTCGGCAGGCCGATATAGCCAAGGCCGATGACGGCGACTTTCTGTTCATTCTCAACGGGCATCGGCGATGATCCTTGCAATGCGGGTCGCGGCCTGCCCGTCGCCAAAGGGGTTGTGCGCGCGGGCCATGGCGCCATAGGCGGTGCTATCGTCCAAAAGGCTGAATATTTCGGAAACGATGCGTGGCCCATCGGTTCCGACCAGCCGCGCGGTGCCCGCCGTCACGCCCTCCGGCCGTTCGGTCGTGTCGCGCATCACCAGCACCGGCTTGCCGAGCGAGGGCGCTTCCTCCTGCACGCCGCCGCTGTCGGTCAGCACGATGTGGCTCATGTCGAGCAGGCGGACGAAATGGGGATAATCCAGCGGGTCGATCATCGCGACATTGCGAAGGCCCGCAAGCTGCGCCTCCATCACGCCGCGTACATTGGGATTGGGATGGACGGGGAAGATCACCGCGACATCGGGCCGTGCCGCGATGGTGCGGATGGCCGTAGCAATGGCCTCCATGCCATCTCCGAAATTCTCGCGCCGGTGGCTGGTGACCGCGACGATGCGTTTCCCTGTGAAACGCGCGGCGAGGTCGTCCAGCCCGACGGCGAGCGACGGGTCGGCGTCGATCCGCGCCTTGGTGGCGAGCAGCGCGTCGATCACCGTGTTGCCGGTGACATGGATGCCGGAGGGATCGCGTCCCTCGGCCAGCAGCGCGTCGGCGGCGCCTTGCGTCGGCGCGAAATTGAGGTCGGCGATGCAGGCGACGATGCGGCGGTTGACCTCCTCCGGCCAGGGATGGTGGATGTTGCCGGACCTGAGACCCGCCTCGACATGGGCGACCGGGATCTTGCGATAATAGGCGGCGAGGCTCGCCACCATGGTCGTCAGCGTGTCGCCATGGACGATCACCCGGTCGGGCTTCTCCGCATCCAGCACCTCGCCCAGCGCGGTGATGAGCCGGGCGGTCAGGCCGTCGAGCGTCTGGTTCTCGCGCATCGCGTCGAGATCGATGTCGGGGGTGATGCCGCTCATCTCCAGCACCTGGTCGAGCAGGCCGCGATGCTGGGCGGTCACGCAGATGCGGGTGTCGATACCGGGAACGGCGCGCAATGCGTGCACGACCGGGAACAGCTTGATCGCTTCCGGCCGGGTTCCGAATATCACCACTATCTTCATGACGCCTTCATTTCCCCTATGCGCGATTGCCGTGCGCGATTCCCGTCGATGCGGCGGCTTATCGCAGCGATTGGTGTAAATGTGCTGAACGGCGGAAGGCCGGTCAAATCCGAAAATGCGGGCAGGCCGCCAGGAGCCCCCGTGCAACCCGCTGAAATGAGACGAAATGCGCGGCATGGCGGGTGGAAGTGTAAAACTTTGGCAACCTTTGCCCGGCTATGACCTGTTGGATGGATATCGGATGGACAGGGGAAAGCGGGACGATCCCGCATGAAAGGCCGGATGACGGGGCGCAAGGATAGCAAGGTCCGCCTGCCGGGCAGGATAGTCGAATGGGTCGGCGGCCGGGCCGTCGACGCCAGCCCCGTGTCGCGCCATATCGGCATGGAGCAGGCGCGCGAAGCCGGGCGCGGCGTCGCCCGCACGGTGGTGCCGGTCATCGCGCTGGCGACGACCATCGGCCTTTCCTTTCACAATGAGGTCAACGGCCCCTGGGTGACCGCGCTGGCGGTGATGCAGGTGGCGATCGCCGTCTGCGCCCAGTTCCTGATGCCGTTCACCCGCTTCTGCCGCGTCCGCTATACGTCGGTCGCCGCCTGCTTCACGGCCTTCACCGTCTACACCTTCTTCATCTCGATGGGGTGGGGGCTGCTGATGACGGCGGCCAGCATCGGATCGAGCTTCGCCGCGCAGACGACGCTGCTGTGCATCCATGTCGGCGTGATCTGCGTGGGTGGGCTGACCTTCGCGATGATCCCGCGCGCCTCGCTGGTCTATACCCTCAATGTCGGCGCGCTGGCGCAGCTGCACATCTTCGTGTCGCTGGGCCAGCCGCTGTGGCTGCTGCACGGGCTGGTGCTGCTGTTCTCGTTCATGCTGGCGCAGGCCTATATGCAGATGGCGGGGCAGTTCGTCGCGCGCATGCGGTCGGATATGGAGCGGCGGGATACCGAGCGGCGCATGGCCGAGGCCGAGCGGCTGGAGGTGGAGCGCGCCGCCGCCGCCAAGCTCGCCGCGCGGGCGGAGCGGGAACGGGACCGCGAGCGGGCCGATGCGGAGCGCGAAGCCGCGATGCTCGATCTGGCGACCCGCTATGAGGAATCGGTGGCCACGCTGGCGCGGCAGCTGGACGAGGCGATCAGCGCGCTGGCGACGGTGACCGGCAATATCAGCCAGATCAACGCCAATGCCCGCAACCGGGCGCAGCATGTGCTGGACCTCGCGATCGGCACGACCGAATCGGTCGAGGCCGTCGCCAGCGCCACCGGGGCGCTCAAGCAGGCGGCGTCCAACATCGCGGCCGAGGCGCATGAGCAGGTGGCGATCGGCAATGCGGCGCGGGAGGCGGGCGTCAACGGCCTCGTCAGCCTGAGCGCGCTGGCGCAGCAGACCAGCCATATCGGCGAGATCGTCCGCCTGATCCAGGATCTGGCGAGCCAGACGGGCCTGCTCTCGCTGAACGCCACCATCGAGGCGGCGCGCGCCGGGGAGGCCGGGCGCGGCTTCGCGGTCGTCGCCGGCGAGGTGAAGCAGCTGGCGGCGCAAACCCACGGCGCGGTCGCGCGCATCGACGAGATCATCATGGGCACGCGGGTGAAGATGGAGGAGGCCGACAGCGCGATGCGCTCCGTCGCCGAGACCATCGGCAAGGTGTCGGCGCGCGCGGGGCACATCGCCGACGCGGTGACGAGCCAGCGCCAGACCACCGCCGACATCAGCGAGGCCGCCGCCCGCACCGTCAGCGCATCGCAGCAGGTGCGCGGATCGGCCGACGAGGTGGCCCGCAGCGCGCGCGAGGCCGACTTGCTGGCCGAGGAAATCCGCACGATCATGACCTCGCTGCGATCGAAATCCGACGCGCTGCGCACGACCAGCAACGCGTTCCTCGCCTCGCTGCGCAGGGGACGGGAAGAGGAACGGCCGGCGGCCTGAGGCATTTTTACCGCGTCATGCCAGCGCAGGCCGGCATCTGTGGAGATGGCGCGCGACATGGTCTGTGACCCAGCCTTACGCTGGGGGAGGATGAAGAGAAACCGTTCGGGCTGAGCTTGTCGAAGCCCTGTCCTTCTTCTTGCCCCAAGAGAAAAGCAGCCGTTGGGCTTCGCCCGCCCTACGGGTCGACAAGCCAGGGCGAACGGAGGTGGGTCTGTGGCGGATAAGCCCTAAACCGGCCCTTACATGCGACATCCTGCAGCCGATTTTCCCGCCGCGCCCCCTTCACAAAACCGCCCCGATGCCCTATATCACGCCTGTAATTCCCGTCGTCGGCGCCCTTGTTTCGGGTGGTGGCGGCAAATCCTTCTTCCGTCCGGGACAGGGTTCGATTGGCGGTCGGACCGTGACGAATGGGGCGGAAGGCCTAGGGTTTCATAACGCTGACAGTGCGGTTCGGACAGCCCCGGCCCGCACTTTTTTGCGTCGCTTGGCGTGCGCGAATCGGCTGAGTTTCGCTGGGATGCGAAGAGAATTTTTATCGGCTCAACAGCCCGGAAGGCGGAAAATACATGGCGACCAAGGCGGTATCGACCCCGACAGCAAAGAAGCGCATTCGCAAGGTGTTCGGCAATATCCACGAAGTGGTGCAGATGCCGAACCTGATCGAGGTGCAGCGCGAATCCTACGAGCAGTTCCTGCGGTCCGACCCGTCGATCGGCTATGTCTCCGGCCTCGAAAAGACGCTGCGCTCGGTGTTCCCGATCCGCGACTTCGCCGGCACCGCCGAAATGGATTTCGTCAATTACGAGCTCGAAGAGCCGAAATACGACGTCGAGGAATGCCGTCAGCGCGGCATCACCTACGCCGCGCCGATGCGCGTCACCCTCCGTCTGATCGTGTTCGAGGTGGACCCCGATACCGAAACCCGCTCCGTCCTCGATATCAAGGAGCAGGACGTCTACATGGGCGACATGCCGCTCATGACTGAGAACGGCACCTTCTTCATCAACGGCACCGAGCGCGTGATCGTCAGCCAGATGCACCGCTCGCCGGGCGTGCTGTTCGACCATGACCGGGGCAAGACGCACTCTTCGGGCAAATATCTCTTCGCCGCGCGCGTCATCCCCTATCGCGGCTCGTGGCTCGATTTCGAGTTCGACGCCAAGGATATCGTCAACGTCCGCATCGACCGCAAGCGCAAGCTGCCGGTGTCGGCGCTGCTCTACTCGCTTGGCCTCAATGCCGAGGAAATCCTCAGCGAATTCTACAAGAAGGTGACGTTCGTCCGCGGTCAGGGCGGCTGGCAGATCCCGTTCCTGCCCGAGGCATGGCGCGGCCTTAAGCCCGCCTTCGACGTGGTGGACGCCAAGACCGGCGAGGTGGTGTTCGCCGCCGGGCAGAAGATTTCCCCGCGCGCCGCCAACAAGGCGGGCAAGGACGGGCTGGAGACGCTGCTGATCCCGACCGAGGAAATCTTCGGCCGCTACAGTGCCTATGACCTGATCAACGAAACCACCGGCGAGATCTATATCGAGGCCGGGGACGAGGTTTCGCCCGAAAATCTCGAAAAGCTGGACAAGGCGGGCATCGACCGCATCGACCTGCTCGACATCGACCATGTGACCACGGGTCCGTGGATCCGCAACACGCTGAAGGCCGACAAGGCCGAGGACCGCGACCATGCGCTCGCGGAAATCTATCGCGTGATGCGTCCCGGCGAGCCGCCGACGCGCGAA
Source organism: Sphingobium jiangsuense (assembly GCF_014196495.1). Lineage (GTDB taxonomy): Bacteria > Pseudomonadota > Alphaproteobacteria > Sphingomonadales > Sphingomonadaceae > Sphingobium > Sphingobium jiangsuense. The sequence continues at coordinate 63,443 of NZ_JACIDT010000001.1, read as the reverse complement.
ACCGCCGAAGCGCTGTTCGCTGGCCTGTTTTTCGACCCTGAGCGCTACGACCTGTCGGCCGTGGGCCGCGTGAAGCTCAACATGCGCCTCGGCCTCGAATGCGAGGACAGCATCACCACGCTGCGCCGCGAGGATATCCTCGCCGTGGTCAAGGAACTGGTGAATCTGAAGGACGGCAAGGGCGAGATCGACGATATCGACAATCTCGGCAACCGCCGCGTCCGTTCGGTCGGCGAGCTGCTGGAGAACCAGTATCGCGTCGGCCTGCTGCGCATGGAGCGCGCCGTCAAGGAGCGCATGTCGAGCGTCGACGTGTCCACCGTGATGCCGAACGACCTCATCAACGCCAAGCCCGCCGTGGCCGCGGTGCGGGAGTTCTTCGGTTCCTCGCAGCTCTCGCAGTTCATGGACCAGACCAACCCGCTCAGCGAAGTCACCCACAAGCGCCGCGTCTCGGCGCTCGGGCCGGGCGGCCTCACCCGCGAGCGCGCGGGCTTCGAGGTGCGCGACGTCCACCCGACCCATTATGGCCGCATCTGCCCGATCGAAACGCCGGAAGGCCCGAACATCGGTCTGATCAACAGCCTCGCCACCTTCAGCCGCGTCAACAAATATGGCTTCATCGAAACGCCCTATCGCAAGGTGATCGACGGCAAGGTGACGAACGAGGTCGTCTACCTCTCCGCGATGGAGGAGCAGAAGCACACCGTCGCGCAGGCGAACGCCGAGCTGAACCCCGACGGCAGCTTCGTCGAGGAGCTGATCTCGGCGCGCGAAGGCGGCGAATTCCTGATGGCGCCGCGCGACCAGATCACGCTGATGGACGTTTCCCCCAAGCAGCTGGTGTCGGTCGCGGCCTCGCTCATTCCGTTCCTTGAGAACGACGACGCCAACCGTGCGCTGATGGGTTCGAACATGCAGCGTCAGGCGGTTCCGCTCGTCCGCGCCGAGGCGCCGTTCGTCGGCACCGGCATGGAAGAGACGGTCGCGCATGATTCGGGCGCGGCGATCGCGGCCAAGCGCACCGGCATCGTCGACCAGGTCGACGCGACCCGCATCGTCATCCGCGCGACCGAGGATGTCGAACCCGGCAAGTCGGGCGTCGACATCTACACGCTGATGAAGTTCCAGCGCTCCAACCAGGACACCTGCATCAACCAGCGCCCGCTGGTGAAGGTCGGCGAACTGGTGAACGCGGGCGACGTGATCGCGGACGGCCCCTCCACCGAACTGGGCGAGCTGGCGCTGGGCCGCAACACCCTCGTCGCGTTCATGCCGTGGAACGGCTACAACTATGAAGACTCCATCCTGATTTCCGAGCGGATCGTGAAGGATGACGTGTTCACCTCGGTGCATATCGAGGAATTCGAGGTGATGGCCCGCGACACCAAGCTGGGGCCGGAAGACATCACCCGCGATATCCCGAACGTCGGCGAGGAAGCGCTGCGCAACCTCGACGAGGCGGGCATCGTCTATATCGGCGCCGAGGTGGAGCCGGGCGACATCCTCGTCGGCAAGATCACGCCGAAGGGCGAATCGCCGATGACGCCGGAGGAAAAGCTGCTCCGCGCGATCTTCGGCGAAAAGGCCAGCGACGTGCGCGACACCTCGCTCCGCCTGCCGCCGGGTGTCGCCGGCACGGTCGTCGAGGTGCGCGTGTTCAACCGCCACGGCATCGACAAGGACGAGCGCGCGATGGCGATCGAGCGCGAGGAGATCGACCGTCTGGCGAAGGACCGCGAGGACGAGCGCGGCATCCTCAACCGCGCGACCTTCAACCGCCTGCGCGAAATGCTGCTGGGTCAGGTCGCCACCTCCGCGCCCAAGGGCGTGAAGAAGGGCGTCGAGATCGACGAGGCGCTGCTGGCCGAGGTCGAGCGCCACGAATGGTGGAAGTTCGCCGTCGCCGACGACGCGCAGCAGGCCGCCCTCGAAGCGGTGAAGGCGCAATATGACGAGGCGGTGAAGTCGATCGTCGAGAAGTTCGAGGATCGCGTCGACAAGCTCCAGCGCGGCGACGAACTGCCGCCGGGCGTGCTCAAGATGGTCAAGGTGTTCGTCGCGGTGAAGCGCAAGCTGCAACCGGGCGACAAGATGGCCGGCCGTCACGGCAACAAGGGCGTCATCTCGCGCATCCTGCCGCAGGAGGACATGCCCTTCCTCGCGGACGGCACGCCGGTCGATATCGTGCTGAACCCGCTGGGCGTGCCCTCGCGCATGAACGTCGGGCAGATCTTCGAGACGCATCTGGGCTGGGCCGCGCGCGGCCTTGGCCAGCAGATCAAGACCGCTCTGGAGGACTGGCGCGAGGCCAATCCGAATCCGGAGGCGGCCGAGGCCCCCGAAGCGGTCAAGGAGCGTCTGCTCACCGTCTATGGCGACAAATATGCGGACGAGATCAACGCCCGCACGACCGACCAGATCGTCGAGCTGGCGTCCAACCTCGTCACCGGCGTGCCGATGGCGACGCCGGTGTTCGACGGCGCCCGCGAAGCGGACGTCGCCGAGATGCTGGAGCTGGCGGGTCTCGACCGGTCCGGCCAGTCGGACCTGTTCGACGGCCGCACCGGCGAGAAGTTCGACCGCAAGGTGACCGTCGGCATCATCTACATGCTGAAGCTGCACCACCTTGTCGACGACAAGATCCACGCCCGTTCGATCGGCCCCTACAGCCTCGTCACCCAGCAGCCGCTGGGCGGCAAGGCGCAGTTCGGCGGCCAGCGCTTCGGGGAAATGGAGGTCTGGGCGCTGCAGGCCTATGGCGCCGCCTACACGCTTCAGGAAATGCTCACCGTCAAGTCGGACGACGTGGTGGGCCGCACCAAGGTGTATGAAGCGATCGTCAAGGGCGACGACACGTTCGAGGCGGGCATTCCGGAGAGCTTCAACGTTCTCGTCAAGGAAATGCGCAGCCTCGGCCTCAATGTCGATCTGGCCTCGCTGGACGAGATCGAGGACGACGACGGTTATCAGGCCGCTGCGGAATAAGGGATGCGAAGGGCGGCGGCCTTGCCGGGCCGCGCCCTTCCGCCCCCGCTGCTTCGCCCCGAATTTTGCCTCTGTTCTGAGGAAATGAAGACATGAACGAACTGACCAATTTCGCGAACCCGATGCAGAAGGCCGAAACCTTCGACCAGATCCAGATCGGCCTTGCCTCGCCGGAACGCATCCGCAGCTGGTCCTTCGGCGAGATCAAGAAGCCGGAAACCATCAACTACCGCACGTTCAAGCCCGAACGCGACGGCCTGTTCTGCGCGCGCATCTTCGGCCCGATCAAGGACTATGAGTGCCTGTGCGGCAAGTACAAGCGCATGAAGTACAAGGGCATCGTCTGCGAGAAGTGCGGCGTCGAAGTGACCGTGTCGAAGGTCCGCCGCGAGCGCATGGGCCATATCGAGCTGGCCGCGCCGGTCGCGCACATCTGGTTCCTGAAGTCGCTGCCCAGCCGCATCGGCCTGCTGCTCGACATGCAGCTCAAGCAGTTGGAGCGCGTGCTCTATTTCGAGAGCTATATCGTCATCGAGCCGGGCCTCACTGCGCTGGAGAAATATCAGCTGCTGACCGAGGATGAGCTGATCGACGCGCAGGACGAATATGGCGAGGACGCCTTCTCCGCCGGCATCGGCGCCGAGGCGGTCAAGCAGATGCTGATGGACCTCGACCTCGATGGCGAGAAGCAGGCGCTGCTGGAGGAGCTGGCCACCACCAAGTCCGAACTGAAGCCCAAGAAGATCATCAAGCGCCTGAAGGTGGTCGAGAGCTTCCTCGAATCCGGCAACCGCCCGGAATGGATGATCCTCGACGTGATCCCGGTCATTCCGCCGGAATTGCGCCCGCTGGTGCCGCTGGACGGCGGCCGCTTCGCGACCTCGGACCTCAACGACCTCTACCGCCGCGTCATCAACCGCAACAACCGCCTGAAGCGGCTGATGGAACTGCGCGCGCCGGACATCATCGTCCGCAACGAAAAGCGCATGTTGCAGGAAGCGGTCGACGCGCTGTTCGATAACGGCCGCCGCGGCCGCGTCATCACCGGCGCGAACAAGCGCCCGCTCAAGTCGCTCAGCGACATGCTCAAGGGCAAGCAGGGCCGCTTCCGTCAGAACCTGCTCGGCAAGCGCGTCGATTATTCCGGCCGTTCGGTCATCGTGACCGGCCCGGAGCTGAAGCTGCACCAGTGCGGCCTGCCGAAGAAGATGGCGCTCGAACTGTTCAAGCCGTTCATCTATGCCCGCCTCGACGCCAAGGGTCTGTCGATGACGCTGAAGCAGGCGAAGAAGTGGGTCGAGAAGGAGCGCAAGGAAGTCTGGGACATCCTCGACGAGGTGATCCGCGAGCATCCGGTGATGCTGAACCGCGCGCCGACGCTCCACCGCCTCGGCATCCAGGCGTTCGAGCCGGTGCTGATCGAGGGCAAGGCGATCCAGCTGCACCCGCTGGTCTGCTCCGCGTTCAACGCCGACTTCGACGGCGACCAGATGGCCGTGCACGTCCCGCTGAGCCTTGAGGCACAGCTGGAAGCGCGCGTCCTCATGATGTCCACCAACAACATCCTGTCGCCCGCGAACGGCAAGCCGATCATCGTGCCGTCGCAGGACATGGTTCTCGGCATCTACTATCTCTCGATGGAGAAGGAAGGTGAGCCGGGCGAGGGCATGGTGCTGGCCGACATGCAGGAGGTCCATCAGGCGCTGTTCGCCAAGGCGGTGACGCTGCACAGCCGCATCATCAGCCGCGTCCCCCAGACGGACGAGGACGGCAACCAGTATATGAAGCGGTTCGAGACCACGCCGGGCCGCATGCTGCTGGGCGAGTGCCTGCCGAAGAACCACAAGGTGCCGTTCGATGTCGTCAACCGCCTTCTCACCAAGAAGGAAATCGGCGACGTCATCGATCAGGTCTATCGCCACACCGGCCAGAAGGACACGGTGCTGTTCGCCGACGCCATCATGGCGCTGGGCTTCCGCCACGCGTTCCAGGCGGGCATTTCCTTCGGCAAGGACGACATGATCATCCCGGCCAGCAAGGAGCAGTTCGTCGACGACACCAAGGCGCAGGTGGCCGAATATGAGCAGCAATATCAGGACGGCCTGATCACCCAGCAGGAAAAGTACAACAAGGTGATCGACGCCTGGTCGCAGTGCGGCGACAAGGTCGCGGCGGCGATGATGGAACAGCTGAAGGCCACCCCGAAGGACCCGGAGACGGGCCGTCTGGCGCCGATCAACTCGATCTACATGATGTCGCATTCCGGTGCGCGCGGCTCCCCGGCGCAGATGAAGCAGCTGGGCGGCATGCGCGGCCTGATGGCCAAGCCTTCGGGCGAGATCATCGAAACGCCGATCATCTCCAACTTCAAGGAGGGCCTGACCGTCCTTGAATATTTCAACTCCACCCACGGCGCCCGCAAGGGCCTGGCCGACACCGCGCTCAAGACGGCGAATTCCGGTTACCTGACCCGCCGTCTGGTCGACGTCAGCCAGGATTGCGTCGTCGTCGAGGTCGATTGCGGCACCGACAAGGCGCTGGAGATGAAGGCGATCGTGCAGGGCGGCTCAACCATCGCGTCGCTGGGCGAGCGCATCCTGGGCCGCACCACGGCCGAGGACATCATCGACACCAAGGACGGCTCGGTCGTCGTTCCCGAAGGCGAACTGCTGGACGAGGCGATGATCGCGAAGATCGAGGCCATCGGCACGCAGGCGGTCAAGATCCGCTCGCCGCTGATCTGCGAAAGCAAGATGGGCGTGTGCGCGAAATGCTATGGCCGTGACCTTGCCCGCGGCACGCCGGTGAACATCGGCGAGGCGGTCGGCGTCATCGCGGCGCAGTCCATCGGTGAGCCGGGCACGCAGCTGACCATGCGGACCTTCCACATCGGCGGCGCGGCGCAGCTCAACGAGCAGTCGAACCTCGAAGCCGTGGCCGATGGCCGCATCGAGCTGCGCGACATGCCGACCATCGTCGACAAGAATGGCCGCCGCCTCAGCCTCGCCCGCAACGGCGAGCTGGCGATCATCGACGACGAGGGCCGCGAGCGGGCGGTGCACCGCCTGCCCTATGGCGCGCAGATCATGTTCGACAATGACGCCAAGGTGAAGAAGGGCGACCGCATCGCCGAATGGGATCCGTACACCCTGCCGGTGATCACCGAAAAGCCGGGCGTGGTGAAATATCAGGACCTGATCGACGGCAAGACGCTGACCGAGCAGACCGACGAGGCGACCGGCATCGCGCAGCGCGTGGTGACGGAATATCGCGGCTCTTCCCGCAGCAAGGAAGACCTGCGCCCGCGCCTCACCCTGCTCGACGACGAGAGCGGCGAGGCCGCCCGCTACATGCTGGCGGTCGGCGCGACCCTCTCGGTCGAGGACGGGCAGCATGTGGAGGCCGGCGACGTGCTGGCGCGTGTCAGCCGCGAGGCGGCCAAGACCCGCGACATCACCGGCGGTCTGCCGCGCGTCGCCGAGCTGTTCGAGGCCCGCAAGCCGAAGGACAATGCGATCATCGCGAAGGTCTCCGGCCGCGTGCAGTTCCTCAAGGACTATAAGGCGAAGCGGAAGATCGCGATCGTTCCCGACGACGGCGGCGAGCCGGTCGAATATCTGGTGCCCAAGTCGAAGGTCATCGACGTGCAGGAAGGCGACTTCGTCAAGCGCGGCGACAATCTGATCGGCGGCAGCCCGGATCCGCACGACATTCTGGAAGTCCTCGGCATCGAGGCGCTGGCCGAATATCTGGTCAGCGAAATCCAGGAAGTCTATCGCTTGCAGGGCGTGAAGATCAACGACAAGCACATCGAGGTGATCGTTCGCCAGATGCTGCAGAAGGTCGAGATCACCAATGGCGGCGACACCACGCTGCTGCCCGGCGAGCAGGTCGATGCCGAGGAAATGCACGAGGTCAACGCGAAGCTCGAACCGGGCCAGCAGCCCGCCGAGGGCAAGCCGGTGCTGCTCGGCATCACCAAGGCGTCGTTGCAGACCCGGTCGTTCATCTCGGCCGCGTCCTTCCAGGAAACCACCCGCGTCCTCACCGAGGCGGCGGTTCAGGGCAAGAAGGACATGCTGGTCGGCCTCAAGGAGAATGTCATCGTCGGCCGCCTCATCCCGGCGGGCACCGGCGCGGGCATGAACCGCATGCGCGTGACGGCCAATAGCCGCGACGCCGCGCTGCGGGCTTCGCTGCGCAGCATCGAAAGCCACCTCGTCGCGCCGCGCTCGGCCGCCGAGGAGCGGGAATATGAGCTGAAGCAGGGGCCGGAAGCCGCCATCGGCGACGACCCGCTCGGCAAGGTCCAGGGTGAGGACTTCACCACCGAGGATCTGGATTGATCTGATGGAAGGGCGGGGATTTCCCCGCCCTTTCTCTTTGCGGTATGGGGTTTGAAAACCTGTCGCCTGTTGACGGGCAGATTGCGATCAAAAGCGGACGTAGAAGATTGGTTTCACGCGGAGGCGCGGAGACGCGGAGAGATAGTAGCGCGAAGCGCTTTCCTTCGTCATTTACCCCGGCAACCAACGCAAGGAGAATGAAATGGGGCCTGCGGCCCGGAACGTCCTTCTCCGCGCCTCCGCGTCTCCGCGTGAACTTTCTACTCCAGCACGATATGTCCGCTAACCACTCAAAGCAGTCCTTCCGCAAGCAGGCCTGCACTCCATAATCGTTATCCCAAAAGGGCGGCACTCCCCATGCAGATCAGCGCCATCGCCATCTATCCGGTCAAGAGCCTGGGGGCGATAGCTCTGTCTTCGGTCGAGGTCGGCCCGCGCGGCATGGCGGGGGATCGTCGCTGGATGATCGTCGATGCGGGCGGGCGCTTCGTCACGCGGCGGGAATGTCCGGCGCTGGCGCGGATCGGCATCTGCCCCGGCGACGCGGGGGATTTCCATCTGACCGGGCCGGAAGCGGGCATGGCCGCCCGCCTGCCTTTCGTTCCGGAGGGCGGCCTGCCGGGCGAAGTGCGGGTCTGGCGCGACATCGTGCCCGCGCGGCTGTTCGACAATGACGCCAGTCGCCTGATCTCCGCGATCGCGGGCCGCCCGTTGCGGCTGGCCTATATGCCCGACGACGTCCGCCGCCCCGTCGATCCGCGCTATGGGCGGAACGGCGATATGGTGAGCTTCGCCGATGGCTATCCGATCCTGCTGGCGTCCGGGGCGTCGCTCGATGCGCTCAACGCCGCGCTGGAGCAACCGGTGCCGATGGACCGCTTCCGCCCCAGTCTGGTGGTGAGCGGCGCGGGGCTGGAGGCGTGGGCGGAAACGCGCTGGCGCCGGGTGCGGGCGGGCGATGTGCTGCTCGATCTGATCAAGCCCTGCTCGCGCTGCATCGTCATCACGCAGGACCACCGCACCGGCGAGCGGCCGGATGGCGCGTCCCCGCTGAAGGCGTTGCGAGCGCTGGGGCGCTTCGACGGCAGCGGTGTGCTCTTCGGCGAAAACGCCATCCCCCGACGCACCGGCCGCGTGGCGGTGGGCGACAGGGTGGTGGTGGAGGAAGGGCAGGGGTGAAGGCGGATCGCAGGAGCGATTTTTGGCCATTTCCTGACGAAAAAACCGTTCGCCCTGACCCCTTCGACAAGCTCAGCCCGAACGGGGATTGGAGCGGCCCTTTCCACCCAGCCGTTCCGCAAATCCGGTTGCAAACCTGTCCCGCAAAAAAAGAAAGGGAGCGCGGGGAAGGACGCTCCCTTTCCGGTGGGTCGAATGGTCCGGGCGATGTTGCCCGGCCGGGCAGCTATTAGCGGCCGGGCGTCTTGACGTCGGCGGACGCGCCGCCCTGCGCGGCTGCGCCGCCCGCGCCCGCACCGGCGGTCAGGCCGCCTTGCGCATCGGCGCCATGGCTTCCGGCATGGCCTGCCGCATGGCCGCCCACCGTAACAGAGCCCTGATCGGGCGTCGCGTCCTTGACCTTGTCGACCGCCCTGCCGGTCGTGTCGCGGGCGCGATCGACGGTGTCGCCGACCGTGTCGCCCACCGGCTGTCCGGTGACGCTGCCGCCAACGGTGCCGCCCGCCTGTCCTGTCACGCCATCGACGGTTCCGCCGACAGTGCCGCCAACGGTACCTCCAAGCTGGGCGTGGGCGGCGGGCATCGCCACAAGAAGGGCGGCAATCGAAAGGGTCGTTTTCAGCATATCTACTCTCCTCGAACGATATCCGGGGAAAGTAACGAGAGGCATCGGCAAAGGGTTCCTGCAATTGCGGTCAACGGTTTGCCGCAATTACATGAACGAATATTCAGATATTAGTGAAGATCAGCCGCACTGCCCGCGATGCATCAGCTTTTGATCGGCCAGCACCAGCGCCATCATTGCTTCGACCACCGGTACGCCGCGAATGCCGACGCAGGGATCATGCCGCCCCTTGGTGACGATCTCGGTCGCCTCGCGCCGCCTCTGCTCGTCGGCGCGCGTCACCGTTTCGACCGGGATCAGGATCGAACTGGTCGGCTTGAATGCGACGCGCACATGGACGGGCTGGCCGGTGGCAATGCCTCCGGCGATGCCGCCTGCATGATTGGCGAGGAATTCGGGCACGCCATCGGCGCCGGGCCGCATCGGGTCGGCATTCTGCTCGCCGCGCAACGCCGCCGCCGCGAAGCCGTCGCCGATCTCCACGCCCTTGACCGCGTTGATCGACATCATCGCGCTGGCCAGTTCCGCGTCGAGCTTCGCATAGAGCGGCGCGCCCCAGCCCGCCGGAACGCCGGTCGCGATGCATTCGACGACCGCGCCGACCGAGGAGCCGTCCAGCCGCGCCTCGTCGACGATCTTCTCCCATCGCGCCGCCGCCGCCGCATCGGGGCAGAAGAAGGGGTTGTTGCCGATTTCCGCCGCGTCGAAATTCGCCGGGTCGATGGCGTCGCCGCCGATCGCGCTGACATAGCCGAGGATCGCCACCTCCGGGATCACCAGCCGCGCCACCGCGCCCGCCGCCACCCGGCTCGCCGTCTCGCGCGCGGAGGAGCGGCCGCCGCCGCGATAGTCGCGAAAGCCGTATTTGGCGTCATAGGCATAGTCGGCATGGCCGGGGCGATAGGCCTTGGCGACCTCCGAATAATCCTTCGAGCGCTGGTCGACATTCTCGATCATCAGGCTGATCGGCGTGCCGGTGGTGCGCCCTTCGAACACGCCGGAGAGGATGCGCACCTCGTCCGGCTCGCGCCGCTGGGTGGTGAATTTCGACGTGCCCGGCCGCCGCTTGTCGAGGAAGGGCTGGATATCCGCCTCGCAGAGCGGCAGCCCCGGCGGGCAGCCGTCGACCAGCGCGCCGATGGCGGGGCCGTGGCTCTCCCCCCAGGTGGAGAAGCGGAACAGATGGCCGAAGCTGTTGAAACTCACCCTTTTTCTCTCGTTTCTATTTGTCGAGCGCGATGTCGGGCGCGTCCTCGGCCTTCATGCCGATGACGTTGTAGCCCGCATCGACATGGTGAATCTCGCCGGTGACGCCCGACGCCAGATCGGAGAGGAGATAGAGGCCCGCGCCGCCGACATCCTCGATCGTCACATTGCGGCGCAGCGGCGAATTATATTCGTTCCACTTCATGATGTAGCGGAAATCGCCGATACCGCTCGCCGCCAGCGTCTTGATCGGCCCGGCGGAGATCGCGTTGACGCGGATATTTTCCGGCCCCAGGTCCATCGCCAGATATTTGACGCTGGTTTCCAGCGCCGCCTTGGCGACGCCCATCACATTGTAATGCGGGATCACCTTTTCCGCGCCATAATAGCTCAGCGTCAGGATGCTGCCGCCCTGCGCCATCAGCGGCCGGGCGCGCTTCGTCACCGCGACCAGGCTGTAGGCCGAGACGTTCATCGTCAGCAGGAAATTGTCGAGGCTGGTGTCGACATATTTGCCGCGCAGCTCGTTCTTGTCGGAAAAGCCGATCGCGTGGACGAGGAAGTCGAGCCTGCCCCAGCGCTTCTCGATCTCGCCGAAGGCGGCGTCCAGATTGTCCATGTCGGTGACGTCGCACGGGATCAGGAAATCGGATCCGAGTTCGGCGGCGAGCGGGCGCACGCGCTTTTCCAGCGCCTCGCCCTGATAGGAGAAGGCGAGTTCGGCACCCTGCGCATGGAGGGCCTTGGCTATGCCCCAGGCCAGCGACTTGTCATTGGCCAGCCCCATGATGAGGCCCCGTTTCCCGGTCATCAAACCCGTCATCCGATCGTTCCCTTACCCTTTGTGATTATTATGTTCCGGTTCCGCTTCCTGCGGAAATTCCGTCAACGCCGCATTGAGTTCCGCGCCAATTACCACGCCCAGCCCAACGAGAAAGAAAAAAATGAGCGTTACCATCACCCCGGCGAGGCTGCCATAGGTGAGATCGTAGCTCGCCAGGTGCGAAAGCACCCAGGGCAGCAGCAGCAGCGTGCCGTACCACCAGAGCGCGGTGAGGATCGCGCCCGGCCATTTCGGGAATTGCCGACCGCGATAGCGCGAGGGCGTGAGGGAATAGAAAAGCCCGTAGAGCGCCATGGTCAGGATGACCAGCGGCACCAGCTTGGTCGCCTTGACGATGGCGATGGCGTTGTCGGCGAAGGGCAGGATGCGGGTGAGGAACTCGTCCGCCCCGGTCAGCGCGACCTGCGCCGAAAAGGCCAGCATGGTGAGGAGCACGCTGGCGACGATCAGGCCGATCGCGCGCAGCCGGTGCTTCCAGAAGGGCGTCCCGCTCTGCGTGCCATAGGCGCGGCGCAATATGTCGCGGATGGTCTCGATCAGGCTGGCGGTCGACCACAGCGCGACCAGCAGGCCGAGCCAGAGGATGCCGGAGCCGGTCCGCGCGCTGATGACCGCCTCTATGGGCCCGCGCAGCACGTCCGCGACGTTGGTGGGCACGGTCATCAGAAAGGCGTTGACGGCCGCGATGCCGTCCTGCGTCCGGCCCAATATGCTGGCGATCGACGCTGCGACGATGAAGAAGGGGAACAGCGAGAGGAGCGAGAGATAGGCGAGGTTGCCCGCATGGATGAACCCGTCATTGTAGACGCCGATCGCAACCCGCTTCGTCACTTCCCACACATAGGCGAAGCAGCGCGTGCGCCCGGCGGCGTCGCGCCAGGGCAGGCGGACGAAACCCAGCTTGCGCCGCGCTTCGGGGGTGAGAGGGGATCGGTCCATTCGCTCTCCTTTTCACGGGAGGGCCATCAGAACAGCCCTTTCGCCTCTATTCCACCCGTCAAACGCCCAGCGATGCGCGCGGGTTGCGATCGTCCTGCCAGCTTTCGACGAACTCCCTGAGGCGCGCGTCGTCGGCGGGGATGTCGATCACCAGCGTCACGAACTGGTCGCCGCGCCGGTCGTCCTTGGTCGTGAAGCCCTTGCCCTTGAGGCGCAGCGTCTTGCCCGACGTGCTGCCCGCCGGGATGGAGAGCATCACCGGGCCGTCGACCGTCGGCACCTTGACCTTGCCGCCTCGCACCGCCTCGGCAAGGGTGATCGGCAGATCGAGCCGCACATCGTCGCCGTCGCGGGTGAAGAAGGGGTGCTTGCGCACCTCTATGGTGAGGATCGCGTCGCCTGCGCCGCCGGGGCCGGGCTGGCCCTTGCCCTTGAGGCGCATCTGCGTGCCGTCCTCGACCCCGGCGGGCAGCCGGACGTCGATCGTCTTGCCGTCCTGCAAGGTGATGCGCTGGGTCGCGCGGGTGGCGGCATCGACGAAATCGACCGCCAGCCGGTAGGTCACATTGGCGCCGCGCGGGGGCGGGGCGTTGCGCCGGCCGAAACCGCCGCCGAAGCCGCCCGCCTGACGCGCCCCGCCGCCGCCGAACAGCCCCTCGAAAATATCGCTGAAATCGGCGCCGCCCTCGCCGCTGCGGAACTCGAAGCCGCCCGCGCCGGGCTGGCCATGGGCGGAATAGCCGCCCCCGCCGCCGAAGCCGAAGGGCGCGGTCGGATTGCCGTCGCCGTCTATCTCGCCCCGGTCGAACTGCGCGCGCTTGTCCTTGTCGGAAAGAAGGTCATAGGCGCCCGTCACCTGCGAAAAGCGTTCCGCCGCCTTGGGATTGTCCGCGTTGCGATCGGGATGCAGTTCCTTCGCCAGCTTGCGATAGGCGGATTTGATTTCCTTCTCGCTCGCGTTGCGGGAAACGCCCAATATGCTGTAGGGATCAGCCATCTTGCCCAGTCGTTCCTGACAAAGTCGTTGTTCCTGCCAAATTCGAAAGTCGAAAACCTGTCTGACATGTGGCGTGCCGCGCCCTTTGCTTCAAGTCGTAAATAACAACGGGAACAGCGCATGATCTCGACAGAATTTGCCGCGCGTTCTAGAAGCGGCGCATGAACGACGATCCCTTCAGCCTGTTCGACGACTGGTACGGGCAGGCCCGCGAAACCGAACTCAACGACAGCAACGCGATGGCGCTGGCCACCGCCGACGCGCGCGGGCGGCCGTCCGTCCGCATGGTGCTGCTCAAGGGGCATGGGCCGGGCGGGTTCATCTTCTACACCAATTTCGAGGGGCGCAAGGCGGGCGAGCTGCTCGCCAATCCTTATGCGGCGCTGCTGTTCCACTGGAAGTCGCTGCGGCGGCAGATCCGCATCGAGGGCGCGGTCGAGCGCGTCGACGATGCGACCGCCGACGCCTATTTCGCCACGCGCAGCCGCGACAGCCAGCTCGGCGCATGGGCATCCGACCAGTCCCGCCCGCTGGCAAGCCGCGACCTCTTCATGGCGCGCTATGAAGCGGCGCGCCTCCGCTACGAAGGGGGCGAGGTGCCGCGCCCGCCGCACTGGTCGGGATTCCGCGTCGTGCCGGACCGCATCGAATTCTGGCAGGATCGCGAACATCGCCTGCACGAGCGCCGGGTCTACAGCCGCGACGGCGCGGGCGGCGGCTGGAGCATGGGGATGCTCTATCCATGACCGGCGCCCCGGCTGATCCGCGCCTGCGCGGTCAGCTGACACGCCGCGCGGCCATAGCCAGCATGAGCGTGGCGCTGGCGCTGATGCTGCTCAAGGCCGCCGCCGTCTGGCGCAGCGGCTCGGTTTCGCTGCTGGGCTCGCTGGCCGATTCCACGCTCGACCTGATCGCCAGCCTGGTGACGCTGCTCGGCGTGCGCTGGGCGGCGATGCCCGCCGACCATGACCATCGCTTCGGCCATGGCAAGGCGGAGGCGCTGGCGGCGCTGTTTCAGGTGACGCTGATCTCCATGGCGGCGGTCGGCATCGCGATGCAGGCGATCCGCCGGCTGGGGACGGACCGCGCGCCCGCCGCGCCGGAACTGGGCATAGGTGTATCGCTGATCGCGATCCTGCTCAGCCTCGCGCTGGTCGCCTATCAGAAGCGCATCGTCGCCCGCACCGGATCGCTGGCGATCGGCACCGATGCGCTGCACTATCAATCCGACCTGCTGCTCAACCTGTCGGTCATCGCCGCGCTGGTGCTGGATCAATATCCCTCCTTTCGCGGCGCGGACCCGCTGCTGGGGCTCGGCATCGCGCTGTGGCTGGGCTGGGGCGCGTGGCGGGCGGCCGGGCAGGCGGTCGATCATCTGATGGACCGGGAATGGTCGGTGGAGGAACGGCGCCATTTCCTCGACGTCGCGCTGCGCCACCCGGAACTGCGCGGCATCCATGACATGCGCACGCGCACCAGCGGGCCGGAGCGGTTCGTGCAGTTCCATGTCTCGGTCGACCCCGACATGACGGTGCGCCACGCCCATCAGGTGATGGACCAGATAGAGGAGGCGCTGCGGCGCGAGTTTCCGGGCGTCGATATCCTGATCCACCCCGATCCCTATGGCTATGACGGGCGCGACGGCCAAGGCGAGCACGGGGGCGACCCGCTGCGCGCAGCCGAGGCGCGCAAGCTGCTGGAGGAAGGGCCGGGTTAGATAAGCTGTGTGAGTATTCCGTTCAGGGCGGAGCGAAAGTGGTGGATTTCGAGCACTGGCTAGGCGCTGGGGAACAGCTCCACCAACCGCGCCAGCGCATCGCGCAGCGCCTCCGTCCGGTCCTCGCCATGGGTTAGGCCGAGGCGCAGCACTACCAGTCCCTGTCCGGGCGCGACCAGCAGATACTGGCCCTGCTGCCCGACCGCGGCGAAGATCCGCTTCGATCCCCGGCCGGGGAACAGCGGATTGTCCCTGCCCTCGCGGTTGAGCCAGAGCTGGCCGCCATAGGCGGGGTTGCGCGGCGAGGGCGTGGTCATGAAGCCGACCCAGCGGGCGGAGAGCACCTGATGGCCGTTGACCCGGCCCCGGTGGCGCAGGAACTCGCCGAAGCGGGCATAGTCGCGCGCGGTCATGTGCATCATCGCGCCGCCGATCATCGTGCCGCGCGCGTCGAATTCCGGCGTCAGGCTGTCGAGGCCGACCGGGGCCATCAGCCGCCCCCGGACGAATTCCATCATCGCGTCGCGGCGCGCGTCCGGCCGCTTGCTGTCGGTCAGCATCCGCGTCATCAGGTCGGCGATGATGAGGGTGTCGCCGGTCGAATAGAGGAAATGGCTGCCCGGCGGGTCGGCGATCGGCTTGGCCTCGGCGAAGGCGGCCATGTCCTGCGCGCCGTCGGTGTAGAGCATGCGCACCGTGTCGCTTTCCTGCGGTCGGCCGGCCTCTTTCCGATGTTCGAGGCCCGACGTCATCTGCAACAGGTTGCGCAGCGTTATGGTGCCGCGCGGGTCGCCCGGCTGGCTCCACGCCTCGACCGGGACCGGCGTGTCGAGCGCCAGCCGTCCGTCCGACACCATCAGGCCGACCAGCGCCGCCGTCACCGTCTTGCCGATGCCGCGCGACAAAAGCTTCGTTTCCGGGCCGATGCCCTCGCCATAGCGCTCCACGATCAGCTTGCCGCCCTGCATCACCAGCAGCGCCTGCGTCGTGCCGACCTTGCGCGCGTCGAACAGCGGCTCGACCGCCTTGGCGAGCGCGACGCGGCTCACCCCTTCGCCGCCCTTGAGCGTGACATAGGTGGCGGGCGGGCGCGACCAGGCATGGCCGCGCAGCCCCACCGCGCTCAGCATCAGCAGGATGATGAGCATGGCGCTTGCACAGAGCCTGCTTTTGCTGTTGATGCTCCCCATCATCGCCGGTCGTGTAACGGGAATTTGGGGAAAATGAAACAGCGCTGCGCGGAAGAAATCGGGGCACCGGCGGCATGAGGCGCAGCGCATGGGCGAAGCCGGGCGCGGCGCTGCTGCTGGTCGCTTTGGTGGCGCTGGCGATCTGGAAATGGGACGACTGGCGGGCCGGGGCGCAGGCGTCCTCGGCCTATGCGGCGCGCCATGTCTGCTCCTGTCGCTATGTCGCCGGACGCAGCGCGGAAAGCTGCGCGCGGGATGTCGCGGGCGAGGCGGGGTGGGCCAGCGTGACCGACCGGCCGGAGGAAAAGCGCGTCACCGCCCGCATCGCGCTGTTCGGCCATGCGGAGGCGCGGTTCAGGGATGGTTATGGATGCCTGATGGAGCCTCGATAGGGCCGATCGATAGTATAATTTACAAGCTTGAACAGGCGTGGGCGATATCCGCGACGCTTGTCGTCTCGGCCAGCCAGCCGCCGCCCAGCACCCGGTCACCGTCATAAAGCACGGCGGCCTGACCCGGCGCGACGCCATATTCGGGGCGGTCGAACAGCAGCCGGTCGCCGTCCAGCCGCGCGGGCACGGGCTTGGCGAGCGAGCGCACCTTCGCCTGCACCGATATCGGTTCCGGCCCTGAAAAATCCCCGCCCAGCCAGTTGATGTCGGTCAGCCGCGCCGCATCCACCGCGAGCGCTTCCCTCGGCCCGACGATCACGCAGCGGCGGGGGGCGTCGATCTTCACCACATAGAGCGGCTCCGGCTGGCCGCCGATCTCCAGCCCCTTGCGCTGGCCGACCGTGTAATGGATGAGGCCCTTGTGCCGTCCCAGCACCCGCCCGTCGAGATGGACGATCTCCCCGTCCGCGTCGGCATCGGGGTGCAGCTTGCGCACCACCTTCGCATAATCGCCGTCGGGCACGAAGCAGATGTCCTGGCTGTCGGGCTTCATCGCCACGGCAAGGCCCAGTTCCGCCGCGATTTCGCGCACCTGCCCCTTGGGCAGCCCGCCGAGCGGGAAGCGCAGATAATCGAGCTGGTCCTGCGTCGTCGCGAACAGGAAATAGCTCTGGTCGCGGGCCGGGTCCGCCGCGCGGTGCAGCTGCGCACGCCCGTCCGCGCCGACGACGCGGCGCACATAATGGCCGGTGGCGAGGCAGTCGGCACCCAGATCGCGGGCGAGCGTGAACAGGTCGGTGAACTTCACCCCCATATTGCATTTGACGCAGGGAATGGGCGTGCGGCCCGCCATATATTCGGCGGCGAAATCCTCGATCACCGATTCCCGGAAGCGGCTTTCATAATCGAACACATAATGGGCGATGCCGATGCGGTCGGCGACGGCGCGCGCGTCCCTGATGTCCTGTCCCGCGCAGCAGCTGCCGGTGCGGCCCACCGCCGCGCCATGGTCGTAAAGCTGCAAGGTGACGCCGATCACCTCCGCGCCGGTGCGCGCGGCGAGCGCGGCCACCACGCTGGAATCGACCCCGCCGGACATGGCGACGACGATCTTGCGCGCGCTCATCGGTCCCGGCAGCTGGAAATCGGCGAGGGAAAGGGGATCGTTCATGGCGCGCATATAATGCGCCGGTGCGGCGGATGCACCCCCAAATATTGCGCCTGCGGCAGCGCGAAAAGGGCGAGAGGCGAAATTTTCCTTCGCCGGTTTACCTTACCTTATCCATTTGAAGATAGCATTGCTTTCATGGATCTGGGTTTCTCTCTGAGCCCGTGCGGGTGGGCGCCTTTCGAGCGCGTTTCCTTCGCGGATATCAAGGCAGCGGCGGATCAGCGGCGTCTGGGCAACGCCTCTGGATGGTTCGCCGAGGGACTGCCGGTCGGGAAGGACCGGCAGCAGGCTGTCGACTGGGTTCATATTCTGGCGTGCGCGATCGCGCCGGGCCATTGCGGCCCGGTCGATGCCGCACCTCTTGGCGGCAGCTTCAATCCGGCCGTCGCCAGGCAATTAATGGTGGGGGATAGAGTGAAGGCGGCGTTAACTCCGCGGCTTTAGCCGATGTCAAAGGCTTGGGTCGAAAAGAGAGCTGCCAAGGAACTTGAACAAGGCTCCGCGCTGTTGATTGAGGTAGGAATGATCGAGAACCAGAAAATTCGACCGGCACAGGTCGTCGGCCCATTGGGAGAACCCCTGACGCTGGAATCGCTGCCGTCGCCCGGCACGACCCGCTGGGTCGTCCGCCGCAAGGCCGAGGTGGTCGCCGCCGTCAACGGAGGATTGCTCACGGTTGACGAAGCGTGCGAGCGCTATTCGCTGACGCTGGAGGAATTCGCCAGCTGGCAGCGGGCGGTCGATCGGTCGGGCATGCCCGGTCTGCGCGTCACCCGTCTCCAGCACTACAAGTCGCTCTACGAGCGGCAGCAGCGCTTCTGAGGCGACGGCGGAAGACGGGCGTGGCGGGAGCGGCGGGCGCGCCGCCGCCCGCACGGTCCGGCGCGCCGAAAATCGCCGCGCCCGCCTCCGCCCGCGTTCAGGCTGCAATAACAACCGTCTGCCCTGCGGCAGGCGGTTTTTTCTTGCCCGCTTCCCGCGCCCTCCACGCGCGCGGAGGGCCCTGCGTGGAACTTATCGTTCCGCTCGACCGTTTCATCCCTGTTCTGAAGCAACGGATCCATATCTGGGAAGGAGGATGCCAAGATGGGATTGATACTCTGGCTCATTATCGGTGGCGTCATCGGCTGGCTGGCCAGCATCATCATGAGGACCGACGCCCAGCAGGGCATTTTGATGAATATCATCGTCGGCATCGTCGGGGCGTTCATCGGCGGCATGATCTTTTCGGGCGGCTCGATCAACAATGCCGGGCTTTCGCTCACCAGCTTCCTGGTGTCGCTGGTCGGCGCGATCATCCTGCTGGCGATCGTCAACCTGATCCGCCGCGGGTCGGTGCGCTAAGGCAATCCCTGTTGCTGTCGGGCCAACGGGGGACCGCCTTGCTGTAGAAGATAAAGCGCATCCGCGGATGCGCGGGGAAGGGTTCGGCTTGCCGAACCCTTTTTCGTGGCCGGCCCCTTTTTCGTGGAAAGCGAGGAGTAGCGCGGCGGGAAACAGGAATTTCCGTCCCGCGCGGAAATAACGCGGCAATCCTGCCGGACGCGTGTAGCCGACGCTACACGGCTTTGCCGCGGCAGGCGCGCGCGAATTATATTCGCCATCCGGCGCGCGACTGTGCATTTGCGGTCTTGATTTAGCGGGCGTCCCGATCCATTTTACCGCCCGCTGTCGCATCGCGTCGGGACCGTGCATCAGGCAGCTTATCATATGACAGGGGCGTCATCGCGGGCATGTGGCCCGTGCGGGAAAGGCTGACATGAATTTCGAGTCCGGGTTTACGGGGGATGGCCTGACGGCCGATCGCCCCCGGCTGCGCTGGAGCAGGCGGCGGATCGCGCTGATCGGCGCGGGACTGCTGCTGCTGGTTGCCGCGATCGCATATTGGAAATCAGGGTCGGGCAGCCCAGCGCCCGTCGATCCCGACATGATGGTTCCGCGTGTCACCGTGATCGTGCCCGGCGCCAGCGATGTCGCGACCGTGGTGAACGCGGTCGGGACGATCGCGGCGCGGCGCGAAATGCCGGTCGGCGTGGTCGGCGAGGGCGGAGAGGTCAGCGCGGTGCTGGTCGAGGCCGGGGACTGGGTGACCGCCGGGCAGGTGCTCGCACGGGTGGAGCGGTCCGTGCAGGTCGAGCAGCGCGCCTCGCTCGCCGCTTCGGTCCGGGTGGCCGAGGCCGATGCGCGGCTGGCCCAGAACGAGCTGGACCGCGCGCAGGCGCTGGTGTCGCGCGGTTTCATCAGCAAGGCGACGCTGGACCAGAAAACCGCCGCCCGCGACGCGGCGGTCGCCCGCGTCAATGTGGCGCGCGCGCAACTGGGCGAGCAGCAGGCGCGCATCGGCCGCCTCGACATCCGCGCGCCCGCCGCCGGGCTGGTGCTGACGCGCGCGGTGGAAAAGGGGCAGGTCGTCACCCCCGGCAGCGGCGTGCTCTTCCGCATGGCGCAGGGGGGAGAGATGGAATTGCTCGCGCGCGTGGGCGAGGCCGATCTGGCGCGCCTTTCGGTCGGCATCCCCGCGACCGTGACGCCGGTGGGCGGCAATCGCAGCTATGAGGGGCACGTCTGGCAGATCGCTTCGGTGGTCGATCCCCAATCGCGGCAGGGCGATGCGCGCATCCTGCTCTCCTATCACAAGGATCTGCGGCCGGGCGGCTTCGCCTCCGCGCGGATCGTCAGCGGCGCGGGGCAGGCGCCGCTGCTGCCCGAATCCGCGATCCAGAACGACGGCAAGGGCAGCTATGTCTACATCGTCAACGGCAACAATGTCGTCGAACGGCGCGACGTGCGCGTCGGCCAGGTGTCGGCGGCGGGCGTGCCGGTGACCGAAGGGCTGACCGGCCGGGAAAAGGTGGTGATCCTCGCCGGCGGCTTCCTCAATCCGGGGCAGAAGGTGCAGCCGGAGTTGCAAAAGGCGGCGGATGCGGCCGGAACGGCAACGCCGGGCGGCCCGCGTGGCTGAAGGCCGGGCAGGCGGGCGTGACGCGCTTTCTGGCGTGGCGCGGCGCCGCTTGCGTTCCGGCGGAAAGGTTTCAGGATGAACTTCCGTAATATTTCGAGCTGGTCGATCCGCAACCCGATCCCGCCGCTCGTCTTGTTCGCCGCGCTGCTGCTCGCCGGGCTGGTCTCGTTCATGCGCATGGACGTGAACAACAACCCGGACGTCAGCTTCCCGATGGTGAACGTGCAGGTGTCGCAGCCCGGCGCCGCGCCGTCGGAGCTGGAAACGCAGGTGACGCAGCGGGTCGAGGCGGCGGTGCGCGGCATCAGCGGCGTCGATGAGATCACCTCCTATGCCAGCGAGGGCGTCAGCGTCACCAATGTGCAGTTCATGATCGGCACGCCGGTCGACCGCGCGGTGAACGACGTGCGCAATGCGGTGTCGCAGATCCGCTCCGACCTGCCCGACGGCATATTGGAACCGCAGGTGACCCGCGTCGACATCGACGGCGGGCCGATCGCCTATTTCAGCGTCGAGGCGACCGACATGACGCTGGAGCAGCTGAGCTGGTTCGTCGACAATACGGTGGCCAAGCGGCTGCTGGGCATTCCCGGCATGGCGGCGGCCCGCCGGGGTGGCGGCGTGACGCGGGAAATCCGCGTGATCCTGAAGCCGGAGCGGTTGCAGGCGCTGGGCGTCAGCGCCGCGCAGATCAACCAGCAGCTGCGCCAGACCAACATCAACGCCGCCGGCGGCCGCACCGAGATCGCCGGGGCCGAGCAGTCGGTTCGCGTGCTGGGCAATGCGCAGACCGCCTTCACGCTGGGGCAGACGCAGATCCAGCTGCCGGGCAACCGCTCGGTGCGGCTGGATGAGCTGGCCGACGTGCGCGACATGTATGCCGAGCAGCGCAGCCTGTCGCTGATGAACGGGCGGCAGGTGACGAGCATCGCGCTCGAAAAGTCCAAGGGGTCGTCCGATGTCGGCGTCTTCGACGCGGCCACGGCGGAGCTGGAGAAGATCCAGCAGGAATATCCCAAGGTCCGGTTCAAGCAGCTGTTCACCAGCGTCGATTACACCAAGGGGCAATATCATTCGGCATTGACCGCGATGATCGAGGGCGCGGTGCTCGCCGTCATCATCGTGTTCCTGTTCCTGCGCGACTGGCGGGCGACGCTGATTTCCGCGCTGGCCATTCCGCTGTCGGCGATACCGGCCTTCTGGTTCATGGACATGATGGGCTTCACGCTCAACGGCATCTCGCTGCTGGCGCTCAGCCTCGTCGCGGGCGTGCTGGTCGATGACGCGATCGTCGAGATCGAGAATATCGTGCGTCATATGCGCATGGGCAAATCCGCCTATCAGGCCGCGCTCGACGCGGCGGACGAGATCGGCCTCGCGGTGCTCGCCACCACCATGTCGATCGTCGCGGTGTTCCTGCCGGTGGCGCTGATGCCGGGCGTGTCGGGGCAGTTCTTCATCCAGTTCGGCATGACC
Source organism: Sphingobium jiangsuense (assembly GCF_014196495.1). Classification (GTDB taxonomy): domain Bacteria; phylum Pseudomonadota; class Alphaproteobacteria; order Sphingomonadales; family Sphingomonadaceae; genus Sphingobium; species Sphingobium jiangsuense. The sequence continues at coordinate 41,411 of NZ_JACIDT010000001.1, read as the reverse complement.
ATCGTGATCGCGGTGCTGCTCAGCCTGCTCGTCGCGCGCATGATCACGCCGATGATCGCCGCCTATTTCCTGGAGGCCCATGGCGAGGCGAGCCATGGCGAAGGCTGGCTGATGGACCGCTATATGGACATTCTGCGCTGGTCGCTCGACCATCGGTGGAAGGTCGTGCTGCTGGGCGGCGGCGGCGCGCTGGCGGCGACCTTCCTCGCCTTCGCGACCCTGCCCTTCACTTTCCAGCCGACGATCAACGCCGATTACAGCCAGGTGAAGATAGAGCTGGTGCCCGGCACCACGCTCGATCAGGCGCGCCATGTGACGCAGAAAGTGGCCGACATATTGGCCGCCGACAAGGATGTGGTCGAGGCCGCGTTCAGCGACATAGAGCCGACCGAGGCGAACATCTACCTGACGCTGAGGAAGGACCGCAAGGTCAGCAGCGTGGACTGGGAACGCCAGACAGCGCCGAAGCTGGCGCAGGTCGCCGACGCGCGCATCTATTTCCAGTCGCAGTCCGGCGGCGGCGGCAGCGGCCGCGACATCACCATCATGCTGGGCGGCGACGACCCGGCACTGCTGGAAAGGACCGCGCAGGAACTGGTCGGCCAGATGGTCCGGGTGAAGGAAATCCGCGCGCCCCGCGTCGACGGCGATATCCAGCGGCCGGAGATCATCATCAAGCCGCGCATGGACCTCGCCGCCGAGCTGGGCGTGACGACGGTGGCGCTGAGCGAGGCGGTGCGGATCGCGACGCTGGGCGATATCGACCAGAACAGCGCCAAATTCTCGCTGTCCGACCGGCAGGTGCCGATCCGCGTGTCGATCGCCGAGGATGCGCGGCGCGACATAGCGACGATCCAGAACATGCCGGTGCCGACCGACAGCGGCGCGTCGGTGCCGCTCAAGCTGGTCGCGGACATCAGCTTCGGCGCGGGGCCGACCGAGATCCGCCGCTACAACCAGGTGCGCCGCGTCGTCATCGGCGCCGACCTCGCGCCCGGCGTGGTCAGCAGCCAGGCGATGGCGCAGATCGAGAAGCTGCCGCTCTACAACGATCTGCCCAACGGCGTGCGCAGGCTGGACGTGGGCGATTCCAAATGGCAGCGCGAGATGATCACCAATTTTGTGATCGCCGTCATTTCCGGCGTGCTGCTGGTGCTGGCGGTGCTGGTGCTGCTCTACAAGCGGGTGATGCCGCCGTTCATCAACCTCGGTTCGCTGATCCTCGCGCCGCTGGGCGGGGCGCTGGCGCTGCATCTGGCGGGCATGCCGGTGTCGATGCCGGTGATGATCGGCATATTGATGCTGCTGGGCATCGTCGCCAAGAATTCGATCCTGCTGATCGACTTCGCGCTGGAGGAGATGGCGAACGGCGTGCCGAGGCGCGCGGCGATCCTCGATGCCGGGCACAAGCGCGCCCAGCCGATCGTGATGACCACCGTGGCGATGGTCGCGGGCATGGTGCCCACCGCGCTGTCGCTGACCGGCGACGCGGCATGGCGCGCGCCGATGGGCGTGACGGTGATCGGCGGCCTGATCCTCTCGACGCTGCTGACCCTCATCATCGTGCCCTCCGCCTTCAGCCTCGCCATCGGTGCGGAAGAGAAGCTGGCGCCGCGCCTGCGCCGCCTGCTGACCTATGATCCGCACAAGGAAAGGGAGGCGTCGCAGGGCGGGGAACCGGGGCAGCAGCCCGCCGAATAGGGTGCTGCCCGCCCGCCAGGGATATGGCTGAAAGGAGGGCGAAGGATGGAAGCCGAAACAAGGGCGTTCTTCGACCGGTATGAGAGCGTCTTCAACCGCGCACTCGGCGGCGGCATGGATATGGAGGAGGTCGCCGCGCTCTACGCGAGCGAGTTCGTCGCGGCCTCGCCCGCCGGGGTTGCGACCGGCCGGAACGACGACCGGCTGAGGCAGGTCATGGCCGAGGGATATGCGCGCTATCGCGCGATCGGCACCAAAGCGATGCGGATACGCAGCTTCCGCCTCACCCCGATGGACGAACAGCATTGCGTGGCCCATGTCGGCTGGACGGCCAGCTATGCGCGCAAGGACGGGGCGGACGTGGCGATAGAGTTCGACGTCCATTATCTCGTCCAGACGCTGCGCGGGGAACCGAAGGTTTTCGGCTGGGTGTCGGGCGACGAAGAGGCGCTCCTGCGGGCGCATGGCATCGTCTGAAGGCCGCGTTCGACCCTGCGGCGCGACGCCATCCAGTGGTCCGGCCTGCGCTTCCGGCTTGCAACCGGACGAAAGCTCGGCTGTTATGGAAGGGATGAACGCCATAACGACAACGGCGAATGGCGGCGCGGAGATGGACCGGCGCCTCTACAGGGTCGCGACCGGCCTGTTGCTGGCGATGGCCGCACTGTTTCTGGTCGCGCGGTGGTTCGCCGATGTGCATCCGGCGATGGGCTTCGTCCAGGCGTTCGCGGAGGCGGCGATGGTGGGCGGGCTGGCCGACTGGTTCGCGGTGACCGCGCTGTTCCGCCATCCGCTGCGCCTGCCCATTCCCCATACGGCGATCATTCCCCGCAACAAGGACCGCATCGGCGACGCGCTCGCCGCTTTCCTGCGCAGCAACTTCCTGACGCCCACCGTGGTCGCGCGGCGCATGGGGCGGTTCGATGTCGCGGGCGCTGTGGGGCGCTTCCTCGCGCAACCGCAGGGCGGCCTCGAAGGCGCGCGCATCCGGCAGGGCGCGTCCCGCCTTGCCGCCGACATGCTGGAGGCGATGGATCAGGAACGCTTGGGCGGCATGATGAAGGGCGTGCTGGTGCAGCGCCTCTCCGCGCTCAACCTCGCGCCGCTGCTGGGGCAGGCGCTGGAGGCGGCGATGCGCGAGGGGCGGCACGAGCCGGTGCTGGACGCAGGGATACGCTGGGCGCTGCGCACGCTCGACGCCCATGCCGACATGATCCGCGCGATGGTGCATGAGCGCGCCGGGGCGATATTGCGCTGGACCGGGCTGGACGAAAAGCTGGCCAATGCGATCCTCGACGGGCTGATGAAGCTGCTCGCCGAGATGGAGGACGACCCGGAGCATCCGGTGCGGCTGCGCGCGCTGGCAGGGCTGGACAGCCTCGCCGGGCGCTTGCAGCATGAGGCGGAGATGCAGGCGCGCGTCGCCCGCATCCGCGACGAGATCATCGCCAACCCCGCGATGCAGCGCTGGATCGACGGGCTGTGGGAGCAGGCGCGCGCCGCGATGCTGAAGGCCGCGCGCGATCCGCAGGCGGTGCTGGCGGGCAAGTTCGGCGAATTGCTGGTGCAGATCGGTACCGAGCTGGAACGGGACGAGGAGCGCAAGCGCGTCGTCAACCGCTTCGCCCGGCGCGCGGTGGTGGGCATGACCGCCAGCTATGGCGACACCATCGTCAAGCTGGTGAGCGAAACGGTGCGCGGCTGGGACGCGCGGACCGTGACCGACCGGCTGGAACGCACGGTCGGGCGCGACCTGCAATATATCCGCATCAACGGCACGCTGGTCGGCGGGCTGGTGGGCCTTGCCATCCATCTGGTCGATCTGCTGCTGGAATAGGGCCGCCCGCAACTCCATGCGGGCCTGCGAACGGCGCTCCACCTGAACGAAATGGCGGGCGGCCCTCAGGCTTCTCGGTCAAACTGCCAGAAGCGAATTACACTATTTCGCCAGTTCCGCCTCGATCGCGGCGACCAGTTCCGGGTCGTCGGGCGTGGTGCCGGGGGTGAAGCGCGCGGCGACGCTGCCGTCGCGGGCGATCAGGAACTTCTCGAAATTCCACAGCACCTCCGGATCCTCGGTCGGCGTCATGCCGAAGCCGCGCAGCTTCTCGCGGAAGCTGTCGGCGTCGCCCTGCTTGTCCGGCTGCGCCTGCGTCAGCGCCGCATAAAAGGGATGCTTGCCCTCGCCGGTCACCGCGATCTTGGAGAACATCGGGAAATCCACGCCGAAATTGGTGGTGCAGAAGGCGCTGATTTCCTCGTCCGTCCCCGGTTCCTGCCCGGCGAAATCATTGGCGGGAAAGCCGAGCACGGCAAAGCCCCGGTCGCGATAGGCGCGGTGCAGCGCCTCCAGCCCTTCATATTGCGGGGTAAGGCCGCATTTGGACGCCACATTGACGACCAGCAGCACCTTGCCGCGATAATCGGCGAGCGAACTCTCCTTGCCGTTGATCGTCTTCAGCGGAATGTCGGCGAGATTCTGGGGCATGGTCTGTTCTCCTCGGAGGGTAGCGAAACCCCGAGGATAGGCGATCCCGCCCGGCTGGCAATATGCCGTGCGATCGGATGCGGTTATTCCGGCAGCAGCAGCCACAGCAACAGCATCAGGATCGGAACCCAGCACAGGGCGCCGCCAATCAGCAGGACCGCGCAGCCAGCCTGAAATTCTCCCCCGGCAGAGGCTTCATGTCAGGAACGCGCATGACGACCTCGTGGGGCAAGGGGCGCGGCACGGGAACGGGACGGGCGCGGCGGCGTTGGAGAGGCGGATCGCGCTTCGCGCACCTCGAAACCGGAACGATATGAAATGGCGTGAATTGCGACCGGGCGTTTCGCCCTTCCCCCTTTGTTGAAAACCTCCATCAGCGGGTCTTGTTATTTAGGCGGTGTGCATCGCCATCCTTTTGACTATATTCCGAATGTTCGGATTTCGAAAATTCGGAAACAGGCTGCGATATGACGGATTTAATGGCTTCCTCGACCCTTGCGCTGTGGCGCCCCCGCAGCAGGTCGTGGACGGACTTGGCGGGCAGATTGAACCGGCGTTCGAAGGCGGAGACCGACATGAACCGCTTGCGGATCGCGGCCTTGATATCCTCTGGGTGCATCTTGGAAAGTTTCATATGATCATTCCGAAATATCGTAACGATAAATCGGATATTCCGAAAAACAAAAGGCGTCAATCGCATACAACCCAAAATCCGATGGGATTGAGACTGATCGGATTGCTCGGAAATCGAGATTTCGGATGGCTGGCGCGGGAAACCGGAATTCCGGTCAGCACCCTGAGCGATTATGTGCATCGAGGCATCTCCAAGACGGACAATGCCGTCCGTATAGCCGCGGCGCTGGGGGTGACGGTCGATCATCTGGTGACCGGCAGAATGGACAACGGCGCCGTCCCGGCGCCGCTGTCGCCGGACGACCACGCGGAATGGGAGCAGATACCCTTTTTCGAGGTGCGGACCGTCGCCATCGCCGGAAAGGGGCAGCCCCTCTACCGGCATCCCTTTCGCCGGGACTGGCTGGGGCGGATGCAGTGCCAGCCCGACGCCGGATGGCTGACCAGCCTGCCGTCCGATTATGCGGCGGCCGACCTGCGCGAAGGGGACATCATCCTGTGCCGGGATGCGCGGATCGAGGAGCTTGTCGCCCACGCGCTCTATATCTGGCAGGCGGACCGCTCGCTCTTCGTCGCCCGCTATCAGCCGCTCTCTGCGCTGGAGCAGGTGGGGGATCGCGCCGGCGAGCGCTATGTCACGCAACAGGTGATCGGCTCGGGCGATGGCTATGCGGCGCCGATCGCGCGTCTGCTGGCCGTCGTCCTGCACAAGGCGGGATAGGCCGCAGGGGGATCAGCCGTCGCTGCTGCGCTCGATATCCGCGCCGGCGGCGGAGAGCTTTTCCTCCAGCCGCTCATAGCCGCGATCGAGATGATAGACGCGGTTGACCTGCGTTTCCCCCTCGGCCGCCAGCCCGGCGAGAATGAGGCTCATCGACGCGCGCAGGTCGGTCGCCATCACCGGCGCGCCGGTCAGCCTCTCGACCCCGCGCACCACCGCCGTGCGGCCGTTGACGCTGATGTCCGCGCCCATGCGCGCCAGTTCGGGCACGTGCATGTAGCGGTTCTCGAAGATCGTCTCGGTCAGCACGCTCGCGCCGTCGGCGAGGCAGAGCATCGCCATGAACTGCGCCTGCATGTCGGTGGGGAAGGCAGGAAAGGGCGCGGTGGAGAGGGTCAGCGGCTTCAGCCGGCCATGGGCGGCGACGCGGATCGAATCGCGCTTCGCCTCGACCTCGACGCCGCAGTCGCGCAGCGCGGCGAGCACCGCCTGCATGTCGTCGGCATGGGCGCCGACCAGTTCGACATCGCCGCCGGTGATCGCCGCCGCGCAGGCATAGCTGCCCGCCTCGATGCGGTCGGGCATCACCGCATAGGTGGCGCCGTGCAGGCGCGGCTTGCCGTGAACGACCAGGCGGTCGGTGCCGATGCCCTCGATATCCGCGCCCATCGCGACGAGCAGCTTGCACAGGTCGACGATCTCCGGCTCCCGCGCAGCTTTCTGCATCACGCAGGTGCCGTTCGCCAGCACGGCGGCCATCAGCGCATTCTCGGTCGCGCCGACCGACACCACCGGGAAGGTGAAGTCGCCGCCGGGCAGGCCGCCGTCGGGCGCGGTCGCCTTCACATAGCCCGCCGCGATCTCGATGATCGCGCCGAACGCCTCCAGTGCCTTCAGGTGCAGGTCGATCGGCCGGTTGCCGATCGCGCAGCCGCCGGGCAGCGACACGGTCGCCTCGCCCGCGCGGGCGAGCAGCGGGCCGAGCACGAGGATCGACGCGCGCATCTTGCGCACGATGTCATAGGGGGCGACGGTCGAGGTGATCCGCCCGGCGCGCAGCGTCATCACCCGGCCGAAATCCTCCGGCCGCGCGCCCTCGATCATCGTCGAGGCGCCGAGCTGGTTGAGCAGATGGCCGAAGCTGTCCACATCGGCGAGGCGCGGCAGGTTGCGCAGCGTCACCGGCTCATCGGTCAGCAGCGCGCAGGGCAGCAGGGTCAGCGCGCTGTTCTTGGCGCCGGAGATGGGAAGGCGGCCGGTCAGGCGATTGCCGCCGCGGATGATGATGCGGTCCATCGTCCGGCTATTACCGGTTAATGCGGTGCGCGCAAGGGGGGCGAGCGGTCACGCGGAGAGAATATCCGCCTGCCGCGCCGCCTCCATCGCGAGGGTGAGGGAGCGGCGCCGCGCGGCGGGATCGTGGATCATGCCGCCCAGGATGATCTCGTCCATCCGCGTGCGGCGGACGAAGGCGGCGAGGTCGCGCGCCACATCCTCCACCGTGCCGATGCTCCATGTCTGCATCATATGGGCGAGCATCGCGCGGAAGGGCTCCGGCAGGCTGTCATAATAGCCCGGCACCGGCGGCCTGATCCGTGCGGGCTGGCCGCTGCGCAGCGCGACGAAGCTCTGCATCATCGAAGAGGCGATGAGGTCCGCTTCCTCCTTCGTATCGGCGGCGAAGACGTTGAAGCCCGCCATCACCAGCGGTTCGCGCTGTTGCGCGGAAGGTTTGAAGTCGCGGCGATAGACGTGCAGCGCCTCGTCCAGCGCGTCGGGCGCGAAGTGGGAGGCGAAGGCATAGGGCAGGCCGAGATGGGCGGCGAGCTGCGCGCCGAAGAGGCTCGATCCCAATATCCAGATCGGCACATGGCTGCCCGCACCGGGCACCGCCTCGAAGCCGGGGCTGGGGTCGCCCGCCAGATAGGCCTGCAATTCCAGCACATCCTGCGGGAAACGTTCCGCCCCGCCCGCAAGGGTCCGGCGCAGCGCGCGGACGATATGCTGGTCGGTGCCCGGCGCGCGGCCGAGGCCGAGATCGACGCGGCCGGGGAACAGCGCGTCGAGCGTGCCGAACTGCTCGGCGATGGCGAGCGGCGCATGATTGGGCAGCATGATGCCGCCCGCGCCGATGCGGATGCTCTTCGTCGCTGCGCCGATATGGGCGAGCACCACCGAGGTGGCGGCCGACGCGATACCGGGCATGCCGTGATGCTCCGCCGTCCAGTAGCGGTGATAGCCCAGCGCCTCGGCATGGACGGCGAGGTCGGCGGCGTTGGCCAGGGCCTGGGACACGGTGCCACCTTCGACGACGGGCACCAGATCGAGAACGGAGAGCTTTACCATCGCGCCCATATGGGGTGCGCGGGCCGAGGGTCAATTCGATTGGTTCGAAACTTCGGAAAAAGGCGCTGGCGGCATGGCTGATTTCGGCCGGGAGCGGACGTAGAAGATTGGTTTCACGCGGAGGCGCGGAGACGCGGAGAGATAGTAGCGCGAAGCGCTTTCCCTCGTCATTCACGCCGGCAACCGACGCAAGGAGAATGAAATGGGGCCTGCGGCCCGGAACGTCCTTCTCCGCGCCTCCGCGTCTCCGCGTGAACTTTCTACTCCAGCACGATATGTCCGCTAACCATCCAAACCGGACTAGATCCCCTCACGCGTAGCGCGCCGCCGTCTGGCGGATCAGGGCGATCATGTTGGGGATGCCCTGCGTGCGGTTGGAGGAAAGCTGGTTGCGCAGGTCGAACGGCGCGAGCGCGCCCTCTATGTCGACCGCGCCGATCTCCGCGGGCAGGCGGTCCTGCACCGTCTGCAACACCAGCGCGATGATGCCCTTGGTGATCGCCGCATTGCTGTCGGCGAGGAAATGGAGCCGCCCGTCGTCCAGCAGCGTGGGGTAGACCCACACCGCCGCCGAGCAACCCCGCACCAGCGTCGCATCGGTCTTGAGCGCGTCGGGCATCGGCTCCAGCGCCTTGCCGAGGTCGATCAGCAGCCGATAGCGATCATCGGCGTCGAGAAACTCATATTCCTCATAGAGGTCGGCAAGGGGCGAGACTGTGTCGGACATGGCGGCGATATAGGCGGAAAATCGCGCGGCGTAAGCCCCCTAATGGCAGGGAATCATGCTTGCCTTCCCATCGCGTCATGCCAGCGCAGGCTGGCATCGGTGGAGACGGCGCGCACCATGGCCGGCGGCCCCGGCCTGCGCCGGGGCGACGGTGGAGCGGAGGTCCACCGCTCCTGCCGTCAGCGCAGCGAGTCGATCTCCCGCGCGAGGCGGGCGTTGGCGCTGGTATAGTGCAGCTCGATATCCGACAGGCGCCGGTCGATGTCGCGGAAGCGGGCGCGCACTTCCTTTGCGCTGCGGCGGGGGTTGGTGCGCACGCCCTGCCAGAATTGAGCGTCCTCGCTGGTGTCGTAGAGGTCGAGCGGCTTGGGCGAGGCCAGCCATGCGGCGACGAAATAGGCGATCAGCGTCCACGGAAACCCGCCCAGCACCGTCAGCACGATCGCGCCGACGCGGACCCAGGTGACGTCGAGGCCGGTATAGTCGGCGATGCCGGAGCAGACGCCCAGCCATTTGCCGTTCTGCTTGTCGAGGTAGAATTTGGTGCGGCTCGCGCTCATGTCAGTTGCTCCTGCGATAGGTGTTCGGGTCGGCGTCCGGCCCGGCGTCGAGCGGGGACGGGGCGCGCCTCGGCGTGAAGTCGGGCCCTTTGAAGTCCGGGTAATCGGCGGCGATGATGCGCTCCACGGTGATGAGGCGTTCCTCCAGCCGCCGGGCGGTGTCGTGCAGCGCGTCCAGCATCATCTCGTCGTCGCGGGTGAGGCTGGAGGCGGCGCGCCATTTGGTGAGGTGGTGGAGGACGATCCACGGCAGGCCGATGAACAGCATCCCCACGATGATGACGGGAAGCAGGAAATCCTCCATCGGATCAGCCTTCCGTCCTGTCGGCGCCATCCTGCGGCGCAGGGGCCGCCGGGGCGTCCGCCGTGCCGGAGGAACGGGCCTTCAGCGCGGCCAGTTCCGCCTCGACCTTGTCGTTCATGCGCAACTCGGCGATCTCCTCCTCCAGCGTCCTGGGCCGGGCGCCCAAGCTGAGCGACTCGGCATGGCCCTCGGCCAGGTCGACCCGGCGTTCGAGCAGCTCGAACCGGGCAAAGGCCTCGCGGGTGCGCTCGCCCGCATACATTTCGCGCAGGCGGATGCGGTTCTGCGCGCCTTCCATGCGCTTGACGAGGCTGTTCTGCCGCGCGCGCGCCTCCTGCAACTTCATCTGCAGCTTGGAGATATCGTCCTCGGCGGCGGTCAGCGCCTCGTCCAGCTCGGCGATCTCGCCTGCCAGCTGCGCGGCCATGTCGGCGGCCTTCTGCTTCTCGACCAGCGCGGCCTTGGCCAGATCCTCGCGGTCCTTCGACAGCGCGAGCGCGGCCTTTTCGGTCCAGCCCGCCTGCGCCACCTCCAGCTTGGCGATGGCACGGCGCATCTCCTTCTGGTCGGCGATGGTGCGCGCGGCGGAGGCCCGCACCTCCACGAGGGTTTCCTCCATTTCGAGGATGATCATGCGGATCATCTTCGCCGGGTCTTCCGCGCGATCGAGCATGTCGGTCACATTGGCGGCGATGATGTCGCGGGTGCGGGAAAAAATACCCATGGTCGGTTCACTCCTTCAACGTCTCTATAATCCCGTTTGCCGGGGCGGAGCGCAAGGGACGGTTATACCCTCCGCCCCGGCGGCGATGCTCAGCTGTCGGGTTGCCGGGCACCGGTCTTGTTGGCGAGCATCACGCGCTGTTCCTCGCGCCAGGCCAGGACCTTGCGCTCCGCCTTCTTCTGCATGTCGGCGGTCACCGTGCGGTTGAAGCCGAGCACCATCGCGACGGTGACGGTGCGGCCGGGAGCGGGGTAGGCAATGGCGCGCGCGGTGCGCAGCGCTTCCTGGTCGAAATCCTTCCAGCCGGCCGATTGCACGATATCGGTGGCCAGTATCTTCCCGGCGGGGTCGAGGGTGACGGCAACGGTGACGACATCGCGGCGGCGCTCGTCGGGCGCATTGGGCAGCCGCATCGTGCGGTCGATGCCCTTTTCGACGCGGGCGCGGAAATCGGCGCCATCGTCCCTGGCCTGCGCGGCGCCGGCGAGGCCGAGGCCAAGCGAGAGGGCCAGCGCACTCGCGACGAGGTGGCGGCCGGTGTTGTGGAAAATGCTGGTGGTGCTCATCTGTCTTCCCCTGATCCTGAATTTTCGACCCGCTGCGTTCCGCCACGGGTCATGCCCATGAAGTTGCATGAGGCGTGCCAATTTCAGGAAGCGGCGGATTTCCGCCATTTTCGGTCGGTGAGGCGGAAAACAGGGAAATAATATTTGCCAATAGTTGGCGAAAAATGCCAATATTCGGCATTATGGATCGACCTTCCTTCATCGGCCAGTCCCTTCCCTTTCTGGATGCGATAGAACAGGCTGGGCGGGCGGCGATGCTCGACCGGCCGGTGCTGGTGATCGGCGAGCGCGGCACCGGCAAGGAACTGATCGCGCAGCGGCTGCACCATCTGTCCCACCGCTGGGACCGGCCGCTGGTGACGATGAACTGTGCGGCGCTGCCCGAAACGCTGATCGAGGCGGAGCTGTTCGGTCATGAGGCGGGCGCCTTCACCGGCGCGACGCGGGCGCGGGCGGGACGATTTGAGGAAGCGGACGGCGGCACGCTGTTCCTCGACGAACTGGGCACGCTGTCGATGGCGGCGCAGGAAAGGCTGCTGCGCGTGGTCGAATATGGCGAGGTGACGCGCATCGGCGCGTCGCGGCCGATTTCGGTCGATGTGCGGATCGTCGGCGCGACCAACGAGAATCTGCCGCGCGCCGCCGCCGCGCAGCGCTTTCGCGCCGACCTGCTCGACCGGCTGTCGTTCGAGGTCATTACGCTGCCGCCGCTGCGCGCACGCGACGGGGATGTCGCGGTGCTGACCGAGCATTTCGGGCGGCGCATGGCGGCGGAACTGGGCTGGCAGGGCTGGCCCGGCTTTTCGGTGGAGATGATGGCGCTGCTGGAGGCGCATGACTGGCCGGGCAATGTCCGCGAATTGCGCAATGTGGTGGAACGCGCCGTCTATCGCTGGCCCGACGAGGAGCGGCCGGTCGGCGCGATCGCGCTCGATCCCTTCGCCTCCCCCTGGGCGCCCGCCGGAGGGAAGGGGAGTGCGCAGGCCCCGTCCCCGTCCCCGTCGTCGGCCAAGTCCGCGCCCGACGCCCCGCCCACCGCCGAGTCGCCCGCCGCCCTCCCGTCCGGGGGGGTGCGCGCGGCGGTCGCCGCCTATGAGCGCGGCCTCATCGAGCAGGCGCTGGCCCGCCATCGCCACAACCAGCGCGCGACGGCGAAGGCGCTGGGCCTGAGCTACGACCAGTTGCGCCATTGCATGCGCAAATATGGGCTGGGCTGATCGCCATAGCCGTACTCGATCACAGTAAACGAAAACTTTGCCCAATTGCGGCTTGCAAATTAGCCTGAGCATGTCGATTACGCAGGGGCATAAGAGTCTTGAACCTTGCGTCCTCTCCCGCGTTGGCGGGGGGATGCACGGAAAAAAGAGGAGAACGTCACATGGCTTTTGAACTTCCCGCCCTTCCCTATGCCAAGGACGCCTTTGGCGACCTGATCTCGGTCGAGACCTTCGACTATCATCACGGCAAGCATCACAACGCCTATGTGGTGAAGGCGAACGAACTGGTGGCGGCCGACCCGGCGTTGCAGGGCAAGTCGCTGGTCGAGCTGATCCGCTCCTCCAAGGGCGGCCTGTTCAACCAGGTCGGCCAGATCTGGAACCACAGCTTCTACTGGCAGTGCCTGTCGCCCACGCCGACCACGCCGAGCGCCGAATTGCAGGCGAAGATCGACGAGGCCTTCGGCAGCACCGACGAACTGATCAAGAAGCTGCAGGCCGAGGCCGTCGGCCATTTCGCCAGCGGCTGGGCCGCGCTGAACCTTAAGGACGGCAAGCTGGAGGTGACCTCCTACCACGACGCCGACACGCCGGTCGCCCATGACGGCGTGCAGCCGCTCTTCATCTTCGACGTGTGGGAGCATGCCTATTATATCGATTACCGCAACGCGCGCCCGACCTATGCGGAAATGCTGCTGAAGAATGCGGTGAACTGGGATTTCGTGTCGCAGAATCTGGACGGCCAGGGCGTTTCGCGCGCCGATCAGCCCGCCTGATCGCCTTCAGGCCGACACGGATCATCATGGCAAGGCCGCTTCCGCAGGGGGCGGCCTTCCTCATTGGAAGGAAAGTCTCATGAACGACAGCTACAGCTTCACCTTCACGGCGGACGAGGCGGAAATCCTGATCGACGCGCTGGAGGCCGATCTGGAAGGCTATGAGGAATCGGTCCGCGACGCGCGCGCCAATGGCAGCCGCACCGACGTGGCGACCTTCTCGGAAGCGGCGGAGCGGATCAAGGCGGTGCGCGACAAGATTCGCGCCGTGGTCGGCAGCGAGGATTGACCTTTGTGACGCGGGGGCGGGGCGCGCAGGGGCGTGACGGCCTGCCATTTCCCGCCTTGGCGAAAATAAATATTAGGATTCATTCCGTTATCTCCCTGCTGGCAAGGATCATGGGGACTATCGGTGGATATCGACGCACTGCGCGCGCAACATAATGAACTGGCGGAACTGGCCCATCAGCTGCTGGCCGTGATCGCGCGGGAACAGCCGCAAAAGGTCGCCGCGCTGCGCTGGCGGCTGGCGCGACTGCTGATCGCCCATCTGTCGGTGGAGGATCGCTATCTCTACCCGGCGATGATCGCCCAGGCTGGCCCGGCAATGCCGGTGGCGGAACGGTTCCGGGGCGAGATGGGCGGGCTGGCGAAGGAGTTCACCGCCTATCTCCGCCGCTGGACCGATCAGGGTATCGCGCGCCATGGGCGATCTTCCGCGAGGATACGCAGCGGCTGCTGAACGCGCTGACCGACCGCATCCGGCGCGAGAATGAGGAGCTTTATCCGCGCGCGCCCGTCGGATGGCGGGGCATCGGTGCGGCGGTCGCCAACGCCGCTTGAAATCGGGACTCGGAACCTGGCGGCCCTTACCCCTGCGGCGGGTCGCCTTGCGCGGCGGCTTCCTCGACCGTTTCGCCCTTGTCGAGCTTCAGCCCATATTTCATCAGCATCGGGATGTTGGCGGCGGCGAAGAGGAAGGACACGATCGTCACCCCCCACACCTTCACCGCCAGCCAGGTGTCGAAGCTCAGCGCCGCGCGCATGATCTCGTTCGCCACCGCCATGGCGATGAAGAAGATCGCCCAGTTGCGCGACAGCTTGCGCCAGCCTTCCTCGCTCAACCCGTCATAGGCCGCCTGCAGCAGATATTTGAGCAGCGGCTTGCCGCGCGCGAGGCCGATGAGCAGCATCGCGGCGAAAAAGCCGTAGATGATCGTCGGCTTGATCTGGATGAAACGCTCGTCGTGGAAATAGATGGTGAGGCTGCCGAAGAACAGGATCAGCACCGCCGACAGCCACAGCATAGGCGACACGCGGCCCAGCTTCACCTTCGACACCACCACCGCGATGGCGATGGCGGCCATGAAGGCGCCCGTGCCGACGATCATTCCCCAGAATTTATAGGCGACGAAGAATATCAGCAGCGGCCCGAAATCGAGCGCGAGGCTGAGATTGCCGCTATGCGCGGGCTTGCCGGCGGGCGCGGAAGGGGGGGCGGCGTCAGGCATAGGCGCTCCCCGCGATCGCCTTCGCCATGTCGGCCGGGTCGAACGGGCGCAGGTCGTCGATCGTCTCGCCCACGCCGATCGCATGGATGGGCAGGCCGTATTTCTCCGCCGCGGCGACCAGCATGCCGCCGCGCGCGGTGCCGTCGAGCTTGGTCATCACGAGGCCCGTCACCTGCGCGACCTCCTTGAAAACCTCGATCTGGGACAGCGCGTTGTTGCCGGTGGTGGCGTCGAGCACCAGCACCACGTCATGCGGGCTGGCCGGGTCGAGGCGGCCGAGCACGCGGCGGATTTTCGCCAGCTCGTCCATCAGCTCGCTGCGGTTCTGGAGGCGGCCCGCCGTATCGACGATCAGGATATCGATATTCTGCTCGGTCGCTTGGCGAACCGCCTCGAAGGCGAGACCGGCCGCATCGCCGCCTTCCTTGCCCGCGACGATGGGGACGCCGATGCGTTCCGCCCAGACCTTCAATTGCCCGATCGCGGCGGCGCGGAAGGTATCGCCCGCCGCCAGCATGACCGAGCGGCCCTGTTCCTGAAAGCGCTTGGCGAGCTTGGCGATGGTCGTCGTCTTGCCCGATCCGTTGACGCCGATGACGAGGATCACCTGCGGCCGCGCGGCCCTGAATTCCAGCGGCCGCGCCACCGGGGTCAGTACCTTCTCGATCTCCTCTGCGATGATCTCGCGGATATATTCCTCGGTCAGCACCTTGTTGAACTTGCCCTCGGCCAGCCGGTCGCGGATGCGCAGCGCCATCGCCGGGCCGAGGTCGGAGACGATCAGCGCCTCCTCGATCTCGTCCAGTGTCTGCTCGTCCAGCGCGGCCTTGGTAAAGACGCTGGTGAGGTTGGTGCCCAGCTTCTCGGATGTGCGCTTCAGGCCGCCGAACAGCTTGTCGCGCCAGCTCTTGGGTGCGGAATCACTCATATCTGGCCTCTTGCGCGATCAGCCGGTCTTTCTCAACCCCGCTGATGGCGACGCGGGCGATTTCTCCGCGTTCCAGCACGCGCGGCAGGCGGACGGGCGCGAAATTCTCGGCATGGCCACAGGAGCCGTCGCCCTCGGCCACCACCTGCTGCTCCGTCCCCACCAGCGAGGCGAGCCAGCGGGCGCGGTTGGCGGCGCAGGCCGCGCGCAGGCGGGCGGCGCGGTCCTTGATGACGGCCTTGTCCACTTGTGGCATCTTCGCGGCGGGCGTGCCTGCTCGCGGGCTGTAGGGGAAGATATGGCCGTGGACGATGGTGCAGTCGGCGACGAGCGAGAGGCTGTTGGCGAACATGGCTTCGGTCTCGGTCGGGAAACCGGCGATGATGTCGGCGCCGATGCTGATTTCCGGCCGGATCGCCTTCAGCCTCTCGACCATGCGGACGGCGTCGGCGCGGCTGTGGCGGCGCTTCATGCGCTTGAGGATCATGTCGTCGCCTGCCTGAAGCGAGAGGTGCAGATGCGGCATTACCCGTTTTTCCTGCGTGACGAGCGCGAAGAGGCGGTCGTCTATCTCCACGCTGTCGAGCGAGGAGAGGCGCAGGCGCGGCAGGTCCGGCACATGGGTCAGCAGGCGCTCGACAAGGCTGCCAAGGGTAGGCGCGCCGGGCAGGTCCGCGCCATAGCTGGTCACGTCGACGCCGGTGAGGACGATTTCCTTATAGCCTTCGTCCACCAGCGCCTTCACCCGGTCGATCACCGCGCCCGCGGGCACGGAGCGGCTGTTCCCCCGGCCATAGGGGATGATGCAGAAGGTGCAGCGATGGTCGCAGCCATTCTGCACCTCGACAAAGGCGCGGGCGCGCTCGGCAAAGGCGGTGATGAGATGCGGCGCGGTGTCGCGCACGCCCATGATGTCGGAGACGCGCACTTTCTGCGGTTCGGGCGCGAAGCTTTCCGCTTTCAGCTTTTCCCGATTTCCCAGAACGCTGTCCACCTCCGGCATCGCCGCGAACATCGCGGGATCGGTCTGCGCGGCGCAGCCGGTGACGACGATGCGCGCGTCCGGGCGCTCCCGCTTCGCGCGGCGGATCGCCTGCCGCGCCTGCCGCACCGCCTCGCCCGTCACCGCGCAGCTGTTGACGATGACGAGATCGTCCTGCCCCTGCGCAAGGCCGCGCATCGCTTCGCTTTCCGCAATGTTGAGGCGGCAGCCGAAGGTGATGAGCGTCGGGTCGGTCATAAGTCAGGGTTCCGCACCAGCCCGCTCCCCCACCCGGCCACCCAGACATGGTATCCTATTGGGAGGCCGGCCAGTATCCACGAAACATCCCCCGGATGTTTCGTTTCAAACTGACGGGGAGCGG
This sequence comes from Sphingobium jiangsuense, assembly GCF_014196495.1. Lineage (GTDB taxonomy): Bacteria > Pseudomonadota > Alphaproteobacteria > Sphingomonadales > Sphingomonadaceae > Sphingobium > Sphingobium jiangsuense. The sequence goes on along the minus strand of NZ_JACIDT010000001.1, from coordinate 24,845 downwards.
GCTGGTGCCGTTCAAACATCGAAACTTTCCCAGTCGGCCTCGCCCGCGAAAACGGAGGTGGCGGGTCCGGTCATCCGGATGGTGCCGCCCGGCGCCCAATCGATGACGAGATCGCCGCCGGGCAGCGTCACCGTCACCGGGCCTGTCGCCAGCCCGCGCCGGATCGCGGCGACGGCGGTGGCGCAGGCGCCGGTGCCGCAGGCGCGGGTGAGGCCCGCCCCGCGTTCCCACACGATCAGGCGGATATTGCGGGGATCGAGGAGCTGCGCGAAATTGACGTTCACCCGCTCCGGGAACAGCGGGTCCTGCTCGATCAGCGCGCCGAGCCGGGCGGTGTCCACCGCGTCCAGATCGTCGACGAAGAAGATCACATGCGGGTTGCCGACATTGACGCAGGAGGGCGGCGGCAAATCCTCCCAGCTGGCCGGCATCGCCAGCGTGTCCATCGCATAGGCGAGCGGGATCGCCGCCCAATCGAAGCGCGGCGCGCCCATGTCGACGCTGGCGCCCGTGTCGGTGAGGCTCGCGTCGAGCAGACCGGCCTGCGTCTCGATCAGCACGTCCCGCCCGACGAACAGCGGGATGCAGCGCGTCGCATTGCCGCAGGCCGCGACCTCCGAGCCATCGGCGTTGAAGATGCGCATCGACACGTCGGCGCGATCCGACGGGCCGATGACGATCAACTGATCGCAGCCTATGCCGGTATGCCGGTCGGCGATGGCGCGCGCGCGGGCCTCCGTCATCTCGACCGGGCTTTCCCGCGTGTCGATCACCACGAAATCATTGCCGAGGCCGTGCATTTTCCTGAATATGCCCATGGCCGCCATGTAGGCGCGAGGCGCGCGAAAGTCCACGGCCTGCCGCCTTTCACTTGCCTTCCCGCGCATTTTCCCCTAAGCGCGCCACAGCAACCGGGCGGCTTGCGCCGTTCGGTGCCCCGATGACATCCATGGGTTGGCCGCTCCACAGGGCGCGGTGAGATGGTCCAAGGATCGACGCTGGCCGGCGAGGTTTCGCCCGCCGGCGTGTTCGTCGTTTGGGGCATGCTCAAGCTTTCCTGCGGGTTTCCCGCGACAAGAGGTGTCGATGTTCGAGTCCCTGAGCGATCGCCTGACAGGCGTGTTCGACAAGCTTCGCGGACGTGGCGCGCTGACGGAGGATGACGTCCGCGCCGCGATGCGCGAGGTGCGAATCGCGCTGCTCGAAGCCGACGTCTCGCTTCCCGTGGTGCGCGAATTCGTGGATCGCGCCACCGATCGCGCGGTGGGCAGCGACGTGCTGCGTTCCGTCACGCCGGGGCAGATGGTCGTCAAGATCGTTTCCGACACGCTGACCGAATTCCTCGGCGCCGAGAGCAGCGATCTGATGATCGACGTGACGCCGCCCGCCGTCATCATGATGGTGGGTCTGCAAGGCTCCGGCAAGACCACCTCCACCGCGAAGATCGCCAAGCGGCTGAAGGACAAGGAGCGCAAGAAGGTGCTGATGGCGTCGCTCGACGTCAACCGCCCGGCGGCGCAGGAGCAGCTTGCCGTGCTCGGTCAGCAGGCCGATGTCGCGACGCTGCCGATCATCGCGGGGCAACAGCCGGTCGATATCGCGAAGCGCGCGATGCAGGCGGCGAAGCTGCAGGGCTTCGACGTGCTGATGCTCGACACGGCGGGTCGCCTCCATGTCGATCAGGCGCTGATGGATGAGATGAAGGCCGTCGCGGACGTCGCCACGCCGCAGGAAATCCTGCTGGTGGTGGACAGCCTGACCGGTCAGGACGCGATCAACGTCGCGACCAGCTTCACCCAGCAGGTGCCGCTGACCGGCGTGGTGCTGACCCGCATGGACGGCGATGCGCGCGGCGGTGCGGCGCTGTCGATGCGCTTCGTCACCGGCACGCCGATCAAGTTCGCGGGCACCGGCGAAAAGCTCGACGCGATCGAGCCGTTCCACCCCTCGCGCGTCGCCAACCGCATTCTCGGCATGGGCGACGTGGTGTCGCTGGTCGAGAAGGCCGCCGAGGTCATCGACGCGGAAGAGGCCGACAAGCTTGCCAAGAAAATGGCGAAGGGCAAGTTCGACCTGAACGACCTGCGCATGCAGCTTCGCCAGATGCAGCAGATGGGCGGCCTCGGCGCGCTCGCCGGGATGATCCCCGGCCTCAAGAAGGCGCAGGCGGCGATGGCGCAGAGCGGCGCCAATGAAAAGACGCTGGTGCACCTCGACGCGATCATCGGGTCGATGACGCCCAAGGAGCGGGAGAAGCCCGCGCTGATCAACGCCAAGCGCAAGATCCGCATCGCCAAGGGCTCCGGCACCACGGTGCAGGAGGTCAACCGTTTGCTGAAGATGCATCAGGAGATGGAAACGGCGATGAAGAAGATCCGCAAGATGGGCGGTCTGGGCGGTCTCGCCAAGATGTTTGCTGGTGGTCTTGGGGGCGGCAAGGGCGGCGGCGCCGGCCTTGGCGGCCTGCTCGGCGGCGCCGGCGGCGCGGGGGGGCTGCCCGGTCTGGGCGGCGGCATGCCGCAGTTGCCTCCCGGTTTCGACAAGTTCATGAAGAAGTGATTTTCGGTTTTATTTTCAACATTTTGACTGGTTCAGAAAGGTAAGGTCAGGTTTTATGGCAACTTCCATTCGTCTGTCGCGCGGTGGTTCGAAGAAGCGTCCCTATTATCGCATCGTCGTCGCCGACAGCCGCGCCCCGCGTGACGGCAAGTTCATCGAGCGCATCGGCAGCTACAACCCGCTGCTCGCCAAGACCGACGAGAAGCGTATCGTGCTGGACGTCGAGCGCGCGAAATATTGGGTCGAGAACGGTGCGCAGCCGACCGACCGCGTCGCCCGCTTCCTCGACGCCGCCGGCGTGAAGGAACGCGCCGCGCGCAACAACCCGAACAAGGGCGAGCCGGGCCAGAAGGCCAAGGACCGCGCCGAGGACAAGGCCGCCAAGCTGGCCGAGGCCGAGGAAGCCGCCAAGGCTGCCGCCGAAGCCGCCAACGCCCCGGCAGTGGAAGAAGCCGCCGCCGAAGCTCCGGCCGAGGAAGCGGTTGCGAGCGAAGAGCAGGCCCCGGAACAGACCGAAGGCTGAGCCCCTTTGCCGGACCAGCCTGTCATGCCGCCTGCCGATGATCGCCCGGTCGTTCTCGCCGCGATCATCGGCGCGCATGGCGTGACGGGCGAGGTCCGCCTGAAGCTCTTCGGCGAGGGGGCGGACGCCCTGCGCGCCTATAAGGGCTTCGACGCGGGCGGGCGCGCGCTGACGCTGAAGTCGGTGCGCCCCGGCCCCAATGGCGCGGTGGCGCGGTTCGCGGAACTGACGAACCGCAATGACGCCGAGGCGCTGCGCGGGGTGGAACTGACCGTCCCGCGCTCCGCCCTGCCGCCCCTGGCGGAGGGCGAATATTATCATGTCGACCTGATCGACCTGCCCTGCGTCGCCGATACGGGCGAGGAGCTGGGCCGCGTCGTCGCGGTCGAGAATTTCGGCGCGGGCGACATCCTCGAAATCGAACGCCCCGCCGTCGAAGGCAAGAAGCCCAGGCGCTTCATGGTGCCGATCCACGCCGCGACGATAGAGGCGGAGCGCGCCGTCATTGACGCTGCCTTCGTGGAATAGTATATACATAAGGTATATACGGAGATCGCCATGAACGCCCTCAATCCCCGCGCCGCAGACGGCGGCAGGGTCACTCGCACCTTCAAGTCCGGCAACAGCGTCGCCGTGCGCCTGCCCAAGGATATGGGTTTTGTCGAGGGCGATGAAGTCACCATCATCGATCATGAGGACGGCACCTTCTCTATCTGGAAGGTGGATGACGGCCGCAAGATATTGATGAACCTGTTCGGCAGCATGTCGTCGGGCTTCATGGCCGAAGGGCGGGGGGAAGTGGAGCAGGAGGAGCGCGACTGGACGCCGCGCGGCGCCGGGCCGGATGCCGCCTGACCGCTTATGTATCTTCTCGACACCAATGCCTGCATCGACTTTCTGCTGGGACGCAGCGAGCCGCTGCGTGAGCGGATAGGCCGGCATTTCGGCACGCTTGCGGTTTCGGCAATCACCGTTGCCGAATTGCGCGTCGGCAGCCGCACGTCGAGCGATCCGCAAAGGGATGGACAGCGGATCGACAATTTTGTCGCATTGGTGGGTCTGGTGCCGTTCGATGACAAGGCGGCGGAATGCTACGGACGCGTCGTGCGCGAAGTGGGTGTCCGCCGCAAAAGCTTCGATCGCCTGATCGGTGCCCATGCCCTGTCGCTCGGCCTGACGCTGGTGACGGACAACGAAGCGGACTTCGCCGACATTCCCGGCCTGGGGCTTGAGAACTGGACGATCTGATGAGTTTCGCCGCGCAAATCCTCACTCTTTATCCGGAGATGTTTCCGGGGCCGCTGGGGCACAGCCTTGCCGGGCGGGCGCTGGCCGAGGGGAAATGGGCGTGCGAGCCTATCCAGATCCGCGATTTCGCGATCGACAGGCATCGCACCGTCGACGATACCCCGGCGGGCGGCGGCGCAGGCATGGTGCTGCGCTGCGACGTGCTGGGCGCGGCGGTGGATGCGGCGATCGAGCGGCGGCCCGGCCTGCCGGTCCTCGCGATGACGCCGCGCGGGCGCCCGATCACGCAGGCGCGGGTGCGCGAACTGGCCGAGGGGCCGGGCGTCACCATCCTCTGCGGGCGCTTTGAAGGCTTTGACGAGCGCATTTTCGAGGCCCGGCCCATAGAGCAGGTCAGCATGGGCGACATCATCCTGTCCGGCGGGGAAATGGCGGCGCTGATGCTGCTCGATGCTTGCGTTCGGCTGTTGCCCGGTGTAATGGGCGCGGCATCCAGTGGAGTCGAGGAAAGCTTCGAAAGCGGCCTCCTCGAATATCCGCATTATACCCGACCGCAAATGTGGGAGGGTCGCGCGATCCCTGAAGTGTTGCGATCGGGGGATCATGCGAAGATCGCCGCCTGGCGGAAACAACGGGCGGAGGATGACACACGGTTACGCAGGCCGGACCTTTGGGAACGTCATGGGGACGTTCGGGACCGCCCTGCCTCTGGCGCGCGACGAACAGATAGGGAAGAAGGTTCATGAACCTGATTCAGCAGATCGAGGCCGAGAACATCGCCGCCCTCGGCAAGGAAATCCCGGAATTCCGCGCGGGCGACACGCTGCGCGTCGGTGTGAAGGTGGTCGAAGGCGAACGCACCCGTATTCAGAATTTCGAAGGCGTCTGCATCGCCCGTTCCAACAAGGGCATGGGCAGCAACTTCACCGTTCGCAAGATCAGCTTCGGCGAAGGCGTGGAGCGCGTCTTCCCGCTCTATTCGCCGAACATCGACAGCGTCACCGTGGTCCGCAAGGGCATCGTGCGCCGCGCGAAGCTCTATTATCTGCGTGGCCGCACCGGCAAGCGCGCCCGTATCGCCGAACGCCGCGATACCCGCACCGAAGGCTGACGGCGCCTTACCGCATCACCGGTTTCGGAACGGGCGTGCCTTCGGGCGCGCCCGTTTTCTTTGTTGCGCTGCAACAAAACTGTCAGGGAAACGCCATCATCCTGTAACGCCCGCCTGCTAATCCGCGCCCATGCAGGGGCAAGGACAGGGAGGGCGAATGGAGGCCCTTTTCAGGCGCAACGACTGGGCGAGCGCGGTGGAAGCCGCAACCCGCATTCCCGATTGGCTCGACGTGCCGGAGCCGAAAAGCTACCGGCCCAAGCTCCGATACCGCACCGTCTGGATCTCCGATCTCCATCTGGGCACGGCGGGCTGCAATGCGGCGATGCTGCTCGATTTCCTGCGCTCGATCGAATGCGAGACGCTCTATCTGGTCGGCGACATCATCGACGGCTGGCGGCTGCGCAAGGGCTGGTACTGGCCCGACAGCCATAATGAGGTGATCCGCCGCATCCTGAAGATGGCGCACCGGGGCACGCGCGTCGTCTACATCACCGGCAATCATGACGAGATTCTGCGCGACTATGCCGGGCTGGGCTTCGGCGGCATCGACCTGCGGAACGAGGCGATCCACGTTACCGCCGACGGCCGCCGCCTGTTCGTCATCCATGGCGACGCGTTCGACGGCGTGGTGCTTTATGCCCGCTGGCTCGCCTTCCTGGGGGACCAGGCCTATTATCTGCTGCTGAAGGCGAACCGGGTCTTCAACCGTGTCCGCAAGGCGATGGGCATGCCCTATTGGTCGCTCTCCGCCTATCTCAAGCGCCGGGTGAAGAATGCGGTGCATTATGTGTGCAGCTTCGAGGAGGCCGTCGCGCATGAGGCGGCGGGGCGTGGCGTCGACGGCGTGGTCTGCGGCCATATCCACAGCGCGGAAATCCGCGAGATCGGGGATATCGTCTATTATAATGACGGCGACTGGGTCGAAAGCTGCACCGCGCTGACCGAGGACGCGCAGGGGCGCATGGCGATCCTCGACTGGGCCGAGTGGCTGCGCGAGGAGGCGCAGGGTGGCCGCGCGCAGGCGGAAGCGGTGGCGGAATGACGGGGCAGCCGCCCGCTCCGCCGCTGCGGATCGCCATCGCGACCGATGCGTGGGAACCGCAGGTCAACGGCGTGGTGCGCACGCTGCGCATGACGGTGGCGCAGCTGGAAGCGCGCGGCCATGCGGTCGGGCTGGTGACGCCGGACCGCTTCCTCACCGTGCCGATGCCCGGCTATCGCGAGATTCGCCTCGCCGTCGCGCCGCGCGCGGCGGCGCGGCGGTTGCTGGATCGCTTCGCGCCCGATGTCGTGCATATCGTCACCGAGGGGCCGATCGGCTGGGCGGCGCGGCGCTGGTGCATCGACCGGGACATCGCCTTCACCACCGCTTTCCACACCCGATTTCCCGATTATGCGGCGGTGCGGACGGGGCTGTCGGCGGACTGGTTCTGGCCGCTGATGCGGCGCTTCCACCGCCCGTCCTCCGCCGTGTTCGTATCGACCCCGCGCCTGCGCGACGAACTGGCTGGGCGGGGCATAGGCCCGGCGCGGCTCTGGTCGCGGGGCATCGACACCGGGCTGTTCCGCCCCGATGGGCCGGTCGATATGCGGCTGGCGCGCTTGCCCCGCCCGATCCTGCTCAGCGTCGGCCGGGTGGCGGCGGAGAAGAATCTGGACGCCTTTCTCGGCCTCGACCTGCCGGGCAGCAAGCTGGTGGTGGGCGACGGCCCCGCGCTGGCCGGCCTGAAACAGCGCTATCCGCAGGCGGTGTTCACGGGCGCGCTGGCGGGCGAGGCGCTGGCGGCGGTCTATCGCGCCGCCGACCTGTTCGTCTTTCCCAGCCTGACCGACACCTTCGGGCTGGTGATGATAGAGGCGTTGGCCTGCGGCCTGCCGGTCGCCGCCTTCCCGGTGCCGGGGCCGCTCGATATCATCGGCCCGGCAGGGCGGGGGCCGGAGGGTGATCTGCCCGCGCCGGTCGGGCGGCTGGACGAGGATCTGGGCGCCGCCATCGCGGCCGCGCTGCCGTTCGACCGTGCCGCCGCCGCGCGCTATGGTTGCGGCTTCCGCTGGGATGCCTGCACCGACCAGTTCGAGGATGGGTTGCGCCATGCGATGCGGGCGGTGGAGGAGTCTGTCCTGCCCCGCCCGCAGCGCATGGCAAGCTGAGGAATTATCCCGCCGCCGGGCGCAGAGCGCAGGCGGCGCGGGCCAGCGCCTCGATCGCCGCAGGATCGGCTGGCCCCTTGGGCACCACCCAGCTGCCGCCCACGCATTTGACGAAGGGCTGGGCCAGCCATTGCGCGGCATTGGCCTCGCTGATGCCGCCGGTCGGGCAGAAGCGCGCCTCGTGAAAGGGCGCGGCCAGCGCCTTCAGGGCGGGCAGGCCGCCCGATGTTTCCGCCGGGAAGAATTTGAAGCGTGAAAGACCAAGGTCCATGCCGCGCATGATATCGGCTGCCGTCGCCACGCCGGGCAGGAAGGGCACGCCGCTGGCGACCGCCGCCTTGCCGAGGGTGTCGGTGAGGCCAGGGCTGACGATGAAGCGCGCGCCCGCCGCCAGCGCGGCGTCGAGCTGGGCCGGGTTGAGCACGGTTCCGGCGCCGACGACCGCGCCCTCCACCTGCGCCATGGCGCGCATCACGTCGAGCGCGGCGGGGGTACGCAGCGTCACCTCCAGCGCGCGCAGGCCGCCCGCCACCAGCGCGCGGGCGATGGGCAGCGCGTCCTCGACCCGCTCCACCACCAGCACCGGCACCACCGGGGCCAGCTCCATCACCTCATCGACCGTCATCATGCAATTTCTCCATCCATCGCGGCCAGCATCGCGGAGGCGCCGCGCTCGGCCTCGTCGCAGCCCTGCCGCATCATCGCGAACAGCTCGCGCCCGGTGTCGTAAGGCGGCGGGGGCGGCGGCAGCATCTCGCGCGCCTTCCACTCCGCATCCTCGACCAGTGCCTCCAGCATCCCCTGCCGGGCGCAGACGCGCACCATGTCGCCATCGCGCAGCCGGGCGAGCGGGCCGCCGCCATGCGCCTCGGGCGAGACATGGATGGCGGCGGGCACCTTTCCGCTCGCGCCGGACATGCGCCCGTCGGTGACGAGCGCGACGCGATAGCCCTTGTCCTGCAACACGCCGAGCGGCGGGGTGAGCTTGTGCAGTTCCGGCATGCCGTTGGCGCGCGGCCCCTGGAAGCGGACCACCACCACCACGTCGCGGTCCAGTTCGCCCGCCTTGAAGGCGCGCAGCACATCGTCCTGGTCGGAAAAGACGCGGGCCGGGGCCTCGATGGTCCAGCGCGCCGGGTCCACCGCGCTCGTCTTGATGACGCAGCGGCCCAGATTGCCCTGGAGCAGCTTCATCCCCCCATCGGCGCTGAACGGCTCCGCGACCGGGCGCAGCATCGCCGGATCGCGCGAGGCGGCGAGCCGCTCCGGCCAGACCAGCGCGTCGTCCACCAGTTCGGGCGTGCGGGCGTAGTCGGTCATGTCCGCCCGCGCGACGGTCAGGATGTCGCGGTGGAGCAGCCCGTTGTCGAGCAGCTCGCCGATCACATAGCCGATGCCGCCCGCCGCGTGGAAATCGTTCACGTCGCCCGACCCGTTCGGGTAGACGCGGGCGAGCAGCGGCACCACATCGGACAGTTCGGACAGGTCCGTCCAGTCGATCAGGATGCCCGCCGCCCGCGCGATGGCGGGCAGGTGGATCGCATGATTGGTCGAGCCGCCCGTCGCCAGCAGGCCGATGGCGGCGTTGACGATCGCCTTTTCATCGACGCAATGGCCCAGCGGGCGATAATCATCATTGGGTTTTCCGTCTTTGGTCCAGCCGATGGCGGCGAGCCGATGCACGGCGGCGCGGGTCAGCTCCGCGCGCAGCTTCGTGCCGGGGTTGATGAAGGACGCGCCCGGCATGTGCAGGCCCATCATTTCCATCATCATCTGGTTGCTGTTGGCGGTGCCGTAGAAGGTGCAGGTGCCGGGGCTGTGATAGGAGGCGATCTCCGAATCCAGCAACTCGTCCTGGCCGACCTTCCCCTCGGCATAAAGCTGGCGCACGCGCTGCTTTTCCTTGTTGGGCAGGCCGGACGGCATCGGCCCGGCGGGAATGAGGATGGTCGGCAGATGGCCGAAGCGCAGCGCGCCAATCAGCAGCCCCGGCACGATCTTGTCGCAAATGCCCAGCAGCGCGACCCCTTCGAACATCGCGTGGGACAGCGACACGGCGGTCGCCATCGCGATCACGTCGCGGGAGAAGAGCGACAGGTCCATACCCGCCTGTCCCTGCGTCACGCCGTCGCACATCGCCGGCACGCCGCCCGCGACCTGCGCGGTCGCGCCGACCTCGCGCGCAGCGAGCTTGATCTGCTCCGGATAGCGGCCATAAGGCTGATGCGCGGAGAGCATGTCGTTATAGGCGGTGACGATGCCGATGTTCATCGCCGTGGCCGACCGGATCGCGGGCTTGTCCTCGCCCGCCGCCGCGAACGCATGGGCGAGGTTGCCGCAGGAGAGGCGCTGGCGGTTGGTGCCCGCGTCGCGCCCGCGCTCGATCAGGTCGAGATAGCGGCGGCGCGAAGGCGCGCTCTTTTCGACGATCCGCCGCGTGACCGCCGCGATGACGGGGTGAAGATCATTCATACCAGCTTGCTCCGTCGCGTTCGATCAGGGCGATGGCCGAGGAGGGCCCCCAGTTCCCGGCCGCATAGGGAGAGATTTTCATCCCCGCCTCCCGCCACCCGGCGATGATCGAATCGATCCATTGCCATTGCGCCTCCACCTCGTCGCGGCGGACGAACAATGTGGGGTCGCCCTCCAGCAGGTCGAGCAGCAGCCGCTCATAGGCGATGCGGCGGCGCTGCCCCTCGAAGGCGGCGGTCAGCGACACGTCGAGGCCGACCTCGCGCAGTCGCGCGCCGCCCCGGTCGAGGCTGGGTTCCTTCGTCATGATGAGCAGGCGGATATTCTCCTCCGGCTGAAGACGAATGATGAGGGTATTGGGTTCCAGCGCCGACCCCGGCCCGTTGCGTGCGAAGATGGAGTGGGCGACCGGCTTGAACTGGATCAGGATTTCGCTGTGCCGCGCGGGCATGCGCTTGCCGGTGCGCAGGTAGAAGGGCACGCCCGACCAGCGCCAATTGTCGATATGCGCCTTCAGCGCGACGAAGGTTTCGGTGTCGGACGCATGGCCCAGCTCGTCGGCATAGCCCCGGACGATCTCGCCCTTGACCGCGCCGGGGCCATATTGGCCGCGCACGCTGTTCTGCCTGACGATCTCGCCGTTCATCGGGCGGAGCGAGCGCAGCACCTTCACCTTCTCGTCGCGCACGGCGGTCGCGTCCATGCGCGCGGGCGGCTCCATCGCGATGATCGACAGGATCTGGAGCACATGGTTCTGCACCATGTCGCGCAGCGCGCCGACGCCGTCATAATAGGAAACCCGCCCCTCAAGGCCGACAGTCTCGCCGACCGTGATCTGCACATGGTCGATATGCCCGGCGTTCCACAGCGGCTCGAACAGCATGTTGCCGAAGCGCAGCGCGATCAGGTTCTGGACGGTTTCCTTGCCGAGATAATGGTCGACGCGATAGATGCGCTCTTCCGCGAACAGCGCGCCGATGGCGTCGTTCACCTCGATCGACGAGGCGAGGTCGTGGCCGATCGGCTTTTCCATCGCGATGCGGGTGGTGGTGGTGACGAGGCCCGCCTCCGACAGGCTGACCGCCGTGGGCGCGAACAGCGCGGGCGGGGTGGACATGTAGATGGAGAGATTGTCCTCACGCCCCTTCACCCGCCCGGCGATGGCGGCGAACTGCTCGCTGTTGCCCGCCTCGGCCGCACAATAGACGATGCGGTCGGTCAGCCGCCTCGCCGCCTCCGCCTCATAGCGCCCGTCGGTGATGAACCGGCGCAGGCCGAGGTCGACATCCTCGCGGAAGGCGGCGTCGCTGCGCTCCGACCGGCCGGAGGCGACGACCAGGAAGTCCTGCGGCAACAGGCCGTCCTGCTGAAGATTGTAGAGCGAGGGGAAGAGCATGCGCCCGGCAAGATCGCCGGTGGCGCCAAAGAGAATGAGCGTGGCAGAACGGTCGGTCAAGACTGGCTCCCCGGAAGAAGGACTATGACGATGTCTGCACGGTGGCAGCCTCTACCGTCTCCGTCCGGTTTGTGCAACAGGCAAGACCGACGCGCAATCGATCAGCGCTTTTTGCGGGGTGATTGGGACGAGGTAGGGCGATGGAGGGCTGGGAGATGGATCGGAACTGGCGGGAGAGTCCAGCAGAGGTGGCTGGCCGTCACGCTCCCGCCCCAGTTCACCCTGAGCTTGTCGACCCGTAGGGCGGGCGAAGCCCAACGGCTGCTTTTCTCCTGGGGCAAGAACAAGGACAGGGCTTCGACAGGCTCAGCCCGAACGGTTTTCCTGATCCCCGAAATACCGGGAAACCTGCACATGTCTGCAATCCTGTAGCCATAAAAAAGAGGCCGACCCAATGGACCGACCTCCCTTTCTCTATCCGATCAAGCCGCGTCTCAGCGGACGCGGGGGCCGCCGAAAGGCATGGGCGGGGGCGGGCGGCGGGTGCCGCGCGGCAGTTGGGCCTGATAGGCGCGGCCGCAATGCTCGACGCAATAGGGGAAGCCGGGGTTCACCTTCTCGCCGCAGAAATGGAAATCCGGCTCGCCCGGATGGCCGATCGGCCATTTGCAGATCTTCTCGGTCAGATCGAGCAGGCTGGTCTTGTCGGCGATTTCCGGGCTGGGCTTGGCGGGCACCAGGCGGCGCGGCGGCGCGGGGGGGATCGGCGCCTGCTGGTCGCCCGGACCCTGGCGGAGGAAGCCGCCCGGCCCCACCGAGACGATGCGCGGTTGCGGCGCGGCCGGGGCCTGCGGCTCGGCGGCCGGGGCGGGCTGGGCCGCCGGAGCGGCGGGCGCGCGCGGCGCGGGGGCGGCGGCGGGCGAGGGTGCCGGCTGGCCGGGCTTTTCCTTCGCGGCCGGCGCGGCGGCGGGCTTCTTGGCGGCGACGGGCTTCTTGCGCGGGGCGTCGTTGCTCTTCACCGGCGACGGGCGCGACTGGAGGCCGAGGCGGTGCGCCTTGCCGATCACCGCGTTGCGGCTGACGCCGCCCAGCTCTTCCGCGATCTGGCTGGCGGTCATGCCCTTTTCCCACATCGCCTTGAGTTGATCTATCCGTTCATCGGTCCAGGACAAAGTTCACTCCATCATCTTGCGGCCATCGTCTTGCAGAACCGCCCGCGCAATATGGGCGTCGCGAGTCGGGAGTTCAACCGAGCCCCGGCCGCCACCCAACGATTCCGCGCCATGCCCATTTGCACTTGCCCGCATCCGGGACAGCCGATAGTCGATCTGCGCATGAACGACCAGAGCAAATCCGCACGGAGCCCGTCCCGACCGCTCGTCCTGCCCGAACCGGGTGTGCCGCGCATCCGCAACATCAACTGGGCGGGGATGCGCGCGCTCTACATGAAGGAGGTGCGGCGCTTCCTGAAGGTGCAGTTGCAGACGATCTGGGCGCCGTCGCTGACGACGCTGCTGTTCCTGATCATCTTCACCGTGGCGCTGGGCGGCGAGCGGCGGACGGTGCTGGGCGTGCCCTTTGCGGATTTCATCGCACCGGGCCTCATCATGATGGGGATGATCCAGAACGCCTTCGCCAATGCGAGCTTTTCCTTCCTCTCCGGCAAGATACAGGGCACCATCGTCGATTATCTGATGCCGCCGATCTCCACCGCCGAACTGCTGTTCGCGCTGGTCGGCGCGTCGATGACGCGGGCGTTCATGGTGGGTGCAGCGATTTCCGCCGCCATCTCGCTGTGGCCGGGGGTGAGCCTCGTCGCGCTGCACCCCTGGGCGATCGTCGCCTTCGCTGTGCTGGGCACGATGTTCGTCGCCTTTCTGGGCGTGCTGACCTCGATCTGGGCGGAGAAGTTCGACCATGCGGCGGCCGTCACCAATTTCGTGATCGCGCCGCTGTCGCTGCTGTCCGGCACCTTCTATTCGGTGGAGCGGCTTTCCCCGCTGTTCCAGGGCATCAGCCACGCCAACCCGTTCTTCTACGCGATTTCCGGCTTCCGCTATGGCTTCCTGTCCGCCGCCGATACCGAGGTGCTGCGCGGGCTCGCCGTGCTGCTGGTGCTGAACGGCGCGCTGGCGCTGCTCTGCTATGTGCTGCTGCGCAAGGGCTGGAAGATCAGGCCCTAGGTCGAACTCGCCTCAGTGCCGGTAGAGCGGCCGCAGCGCATAGCGGCCGTCGCTATATGCGCCGAACAGCCCGGATATGGCCGGGTGGTCCACGGGTTCGTCGCTGTCGTCCCGGTCGAGATTCTGCTGGCTGACATAGGCGATATAGCTGCTTTCGCCATTTTCGGCGAGCAGATGGTAGAAGGGCTGGTCCTTCGACGGGCGCATGTCCTCGGGGATTGACTCATACCATTCCTCGCTGTTGGCGAAGACCGGGTCGATGTCGAAGATGACGCCGCGAAAGCCGAACAGCCGGTGGCGCACCACGTCGCCCACGCTGAAACGGGCATGGGCGATGGCGGGGGCTTCGACGGCAAAGGGTGTGGGGCCGGATGCGGGGGTGATGCTGCGGTTCATGCGTCCAATGTAGGATGCCGCGGGCGGCATACAAGAAAAATGCCATCAGGCGGCTTGGCAAATGCCTCCGGGTCGGTTAATGGCGCCGCTCGACCCGCTTGACGTGGGAAGGGCGGCCCTTCGCGGCCCCCCCCTTCGCAATGGCCCGGAGAGGTGGCAGAGTGGTCGAATGCGCCGCACTCGAAATGCGGTTTACGGGCAACCGTAACGTGGGTTCGAATCCCACCCTCTCCGCCAGAACCCGCTTTCCTACGAACCACTGCGAACGCTGAAAGCGGCGGAATTGCGTCGCTTTTTCTTTGTTTATCGTTCGCGAAGAGCCGTCATAAATCGTCGTTTTCCGCTTATTATTTTATGACGAAACTTATGACTGTATCTTCCCTTTCCCCTTAGCTATCACCGCCGATGGAGGCTGATATGAGGCAATATAAGCGGCTCACGGTGAAAGCCGTGCAGGCGGAAAAACGACCTGGCGTCCATGCCGATGGCGATGGGCTTTATATGCGCGTGCGGGATTCCGGTACGAAGTCGTGGCTTTATATCGGCATGCTCAATGGCAAACGTCGCGAAATCGGGCTTGGCCCGGTTCGTGACGTGCCGCTGGCAACTGCGCGTGAGAAGGCGACGGAATTGCGTGCAGCCTTTCGTATGGGACGCGATCCGGTGGTTGAGCGCAGAATGAAAGCCGCGAGAGAAAATGCCATTCCGACTTTCGGTGCCTTCGCCGATTCGCTGATCGAGGATATTGAAGGCGGCTTCCGCAACGAAAAGCATCGCAAACAGTGGCGATCGACGTTGCAAAATCATGCGGCCAGCTTACGCGACAAGCCCGTCGATCAAATTGATACGGCGGCTGTGCTGGAGGTGCTGAAACCCGTCTGGGACAAACTACCCGAAACGGCATCAAGAGTGCGCGGACGAATCGAGCGGGTGTTAGACGCGGCAAAAGCGAAAGGATTGCGTTCGGGCGACAATCCCGCGCGCTGGAAAGCCCATCTGGAACTGCTGCTTCCCAAAAGGACAAAAGCTGCTCCCGTTCATCATGCCGCCCTTCCATTCACGGAAATTGCGGATTTCATGAAATCGCTTTTGCAGCGCCCGGCATCGGCGGCACGAGCCTTGGAATTCGCTATTTTGACGGCAGCACGTTCGGGTGAGGTGCTGGGTATGAAATGGAGCGAACTGGATAGGGAGAGCGCGGTGTGGACGGTGCCCGCCGACCGTATGAAGGCAGGGAAGGAGCATCAGGTGCCGCTGAGTGCTGCGGCGCTGGCGATCCTCCAAAAAATCCGGCCGGAAAATGCTGAAGCGGATGGAAATGTTTTCGTCGGAAATCAGGGGCAACCTCTTTCCAACATGGCGATGAGTATGTTGTTGCGCCGGATGGGCTATAATAAAATTACCGTTCACGGCTTCCGGTCGGCATTCCGTGATTGGGCAGGGGAGATGACGGAGTTTGCGCGCGAGGACGTTGAGATGGCCCTCGCGCACATTGTAGCATCAAAGACAGAACGCGCTTATCGTCGCGGCAATGCGCTTGCAAAACGACGGGCGATCATGGATTCTTGGGCAGATTATTGTCGGAAAACGGCATAGCGCATGCTGCTGGCGAGATGGCATGTGTGTGTGTTGTATACACATATAGCCATTCAACATCTCTACACTATATATCCTTGATCTCAAACGTGCTTGCGGAACCTATTCTCGCATAAAATTAATGTACAGAATTAGTGGCTGATTTCCAATTTTCCTGCCTTCACGCTGAGCTTCATAAGCAGTGTCAGATCCTCCACTCGCCACTGATCAACCCAGAGCAAAAACAGGCTATGATAGGGTTCCGGGATACGGTGCTTCTCTCCCCTCTTCCAATTTCCTGTATCGGGATCGTCATAGGCTTTTTTAGGCCAATAGGATTGGAAGCAATAGCTGATAGGTTCGGGCAGATTTCTGAGTTTCTTTCGCCTTATAAGAACTGGTGATCGCCTGATTTTCGAGTTTGCAATTTTTTTCAGCCGCCGATTTTCCAACTTCCGCAACCGTTCCACGACCGCAATCATACCCTTCGAAATCAGACAATGCACATGGAGGTGAAAACGTTCATCGTTCGGATTGAATTCACCGTGAAGACCGGCAAACAGAAAGCCATCCGCCTCAGTGGCGCCCATGCGTATCAGATTAGCCCGCAACTGTGCGAGAAGCTTTCTTGGATCGGTACCCATCAGTTCCTGAGGATGGATAATCCATTTTGTTGGAAGGATATGAGCCGTCGTCACCGGCGCGTTGGCGGGATTAGCGTATAGCGACCACAGCCATCCGACAGTGCGGATGCGCTGTTCGCGCATATAGATGCTGCTGGCTGGCGTATTTCCTCGTTCATCGAATTCGGTAGCTCTCCGGAGCCGTATCGCCAATTTTCTGGCGGCTTGTGCATCTATGATATCGGGGAACTGGTCGGCAATACGCCGAAGCCGTTCAATCCGAAGCTCATCTTCCCGACGGGCATCATCCAATGTTTCAAACTTGATGAGGCCATCCCGGCGCCTAGTTCGAAGGTCGGGACGATATTTCTTCGGCGGCAGACGTAGTTTGCTGATACCGGGACGAGCCATGATTTTCTCCATAATGATAGGCATGCGGAAGCGAGCGCTTCCACGTCATGCGAAGTGAAAGATTGGGATTGGCGCTGGTCAGGTTTCGACCAGCGCTAGCATTTGCAAATCAGGACATTCGGCGTGATTTTGTTATAGAGACATAACTTCGGTCACGCCCAAGACTCATGCCTAGTGTCTCGATTGGGTGTGGCTGGAACGGTTCTTTGGGGAAGTCGTATCATGTGCCCACCTCGGATTTCGTCTCCAAGAGGCATAAATTCTCCTTCACCGGAATCATTGTGATTCCGGAGAGATTTTGCTGTAGGTGTTGCTTGAGAATTTGCCTAAATGGCTACGAGTACCCGCGCTCAATGAGGGCACGGATGCTTTGTATGGTGACAAGGGTGCGGCGCCCCACCTTCACGCGTTTCAAGTGGCCGGAGGCGAGCAGTTCAAAGATTTTGGTGTTGCCCAGACCTGTAAGCTGGCGTGTCCCTTCAATTGTTACAGTCAATGGTTCCATAACGTTCCTCTTTCGTCGCTGAGCCACGGTGGCTGGCGAGTGAGAACGACCAAACCTGAATTCATCCTGTTGATAAAACCAACGGGTCCACGAGGTTCAAGGTTCAATAGTGGAGTTTTTTTGTTCCTTATACTCCTTGATGATCCTTTGAGCCTGTCGCCGAACAGTTGTCTCTGATGGCGGTTTTCCATCAATTTCGCCTGCTCTTTGTAGGATGGCGGCTTCAAGCTTGGCTTGAGTACCTTCCCTCTCTAGAGGGCCAAATTCCTCCTCCAATTTCCTGTCAAGGATCATCGCCCTGTAAGAAGATAAAATTTTTTCCCAGTCCCACTTTGGTTTTCTTAATATACTTCCCGGTCTAATCAATGAAAAACGAATATTTTTATCAATTATATATTTTATCTCATCATGTAAAAATGAAACACCAAATGCAACATATCTTTTACCAACTTTTGTTGTGTAAAAATCTTCTCCTTCTTCATAAATAAGTAATATTTCTGGTTCGTCTGTTGTAGCGAATGTGTTTTTTTCCCAATTCCATAAGTTGTCGTCATAGAAAGATACGCTTCTTTGGCGCCAAAATCCCTTTATTATGTTTACACGATCAGGTCTGGCATCATAATACCATCTCTTCACCTTTATCTCTTTTGATTTTCTCCAAGATCCAACTTTTCCCATATCTGGTTCAACGATGATATCATCGGCAAGTGCGCAGAGTTTGCCGTTACGAAGTGCTTCTTCTAGTAGGGACTTGGCCATATCATAATTCCGGAATGCTACTCTGGCCCAATTCAGAGCCTCGCGAGCTTCAATCCAGTCGTCAGAGCGTCTATCTTCGTCCTGCATTATGCCCTCTCTCATTTACAGTATAGCCGATGCCATACTGACGCCACCTCGCAGGTAACAGCATTGAACGCATTTAATCGGAATTACTAGATGAATCCTTTAGGATTTAGTTTTCAATGCTTGAATCCTAAGTATCTCTAGCGACGCCATCTGACTGGAATGAACGAAGCCGCTGTCTTCGCACTTGTTTGTTTGCCGTCAACATTTGCTTTATGTTTGATGGCAAACTCAGCGTCGATTTCCGCTATCCTTTCATCTCTTTCCAAATTGAGGATGGAATTCCATAGCCAGATAGTATGGAAAGCGCTTGGTACTTGATTGGAGTATCATTCATGTTATAACGTGGGTATGAACATGTCTCTCAAAATCACCAAAGTTGGGAATTCTGCGGGAGTTTTGCTTCCCAAGGAAATTCTGGCCAAACTGCGCGCAGGCGTAGGGGATACCCTCTATGTGTCTGAAGCTCCAGACGGCATTCGTATCACGGTTTCCAACCCCGAATTCGAAGCCAAGATGACGCTGGCCGAACAGATCATGCGCGAGGATCGGGACATATTGAGGGTCTTGGCGAAATAACATGCCTGATAATAGTGAGCCGGTCTGGATAGAGACCGAACTGGCTCTTGCCATTCATGATCGCCAATTGGCCGAACATGGCGGGCCAACGGGTCTGCGCGATGCGTCGGGTCTGGAATCCGCGCTAGCCCGTCCTCGCAATCGCTGGGTTTACGGAGAAACGGATATTTGTGCTCTGGCGGCGGCTTATGCTTATGGTCTCGCTCGCAATCACCCTTTCATCGATGGAAACAAGCGTACAGCTTGGGTGCTGGCACGCCTGTTCCTTGCACTGAATGGCGTAGCGATTCAGTTTATAGCGGAGGATGCGATACGCATCGTACTGAGTCTTGCCTCAGGTGAAATCGATGAAGAGAAACTCTCGGACTGGTTCAGAGCCAGGCATATTGTCGCGAGCAACTAAGCAGGTTTCGCCGCTCGTTCGATCTTGCATTGTACCAATCAGCGGCCGGAGAATCTCGCAGCGTGGGCAAGTGGAGGAACAGAATGCAGGGCTAGAAACAGAGGGACGCCGCGGCGGCCACATATGACAAAAGAGACTGGCGGCTTACGGGTGCTCGACGTGGATAGCTGCCCTTCTTAGCCGTGGCTGAGTGGCGGCTGCCGCTAGTATAGCTGCCGTTCGAGGCATAAGCTGGAGCCTTCAAAACTTGCCCTACGTTCATCGATCAATGTGTGGGCCTGAGTGACTTGGTGTGGGACAAAACTGCCGTACCCAATGCGGTCCAGCATGACGGGTTTCAAGCCAAAAGCCGCCTTCTGCGGATCTTGGGAGCGAGCAATCCTGACCGGTTGCGTACTGTCGCGTTTCCGCCTTCTGATGTAGATTGCTGCCGCTAGGTCATGTTGCGAAACCTCGTCTGAAGCGGTTTCCTACCCTTCCCCAATCCGACAGGGTTTGTCGTACATCGTCGCCACGTCAGCGGCAAAAATCGGTGCGCACGGCATGTTTCGGGTGGGACTGCGTGCTTTGCTGTCGGAAAACATGTGATCGCCGACAGGCGGCTTTGCGTTCAGGTCTTGCCATTCAATTGCATCCCGCGCACTCCGTGTAGCGGGTCCTCCCGTTGCCTCAACAAGGTAAGTTGCGGTCCAGCTAGCCATCTTGCGCGACATTGATTGTAACGCCCGCTATATGGGCGCGACCGCAAGCTTTTGATGTTATGGGCATTGGGGGAGACGAAGGGATTTCATGGCTGAATGGCACCACGATAGACTTGAAGGCTTCAATCTGAAGAAGCTTGCCAGCAGGCTGTCCGTAGGCGTGACGGCCAAACTTCAATTCGATTTCGCCTGCAACCGGGGTCATTCATTCGGCGAGTACCACGTTCACGGCGTGGTAAACGAGGTTCTCTCCGCCAATATCGACCCGGATAGGTTCAGAGTTCATTCGGGCTATCCGCATCCGGCCATTCAGACTGAGGAAGCGAAAGGACGGAAACGCGAGTTGGACTTTCTCATTGAGGATAAGGGCGATAGCTCCATCATGCTCTGCATTGAGGCCAAGTGGGCCGGCTCTGGGCATTGTACTGCCCATAATCTCCTCTTGGACCTATGCCGCCTACACCTCGTCAAACGGACGGCCCCTGATGCGCTATGTCTCTTCGTCTTGGCAGGTCGGCAGGACAAGATGAACAAACTGTTCGAGAGCCCCATTCTTGCGGATGGGACCGGTTGCCTCGTTCGCCCTGGAGCGAAGGTCAATGGGCGGAAGCGCGACCGCAAGAAGACGTTCGCCCTGATCGGTCATCCTACTCACCAAACCGAGCTTGATAGGTTTAAGGACGTCAATTCAGAGAAACTCCCTACGATCCCGGATGAAATTTGCACCACTTATGCACCTGTCTTCGACCGCGTGGGCCGGTCTGACTATTGGCAAGCTTTGGTCTGGACCGTGTTTTAAGTAGCGGTGTTGCGGTCACGGCGGCTTTCTGTTTCTAGGCCACATGTTCGCCTGAGGTTAGACGAGCCCGCCATGTACGACAAACAAGTGTTTTCCGACTGGCCGCTTTGTAATTTTTTCAAATGCAAACTAACTTGCCGCACGAAGGAATGGAGATGCGTCATTTTTACGCCCCCGACAAGGTTGAATGATACCAAATGCCCGGTACCCTAGAACAAATCCCGAGAAAATAGAGCTTTATGCCTTGGCCCTTACTGAGCTTCGTATGCGGCTAAGATATATTAGTGACATCGCGAGCAGCAGTTTGCCCGATAGAATTAAAGGAGAGTGTTGCTATTTGCAGTTACGCCTTTCTGTCGAGTGCTTTGCCATCGGTATGCTGGCCGCACAGGGCGATTTTAAAACTCATAAAGCATTCACTAAGTATTATAGTCCTGTAGAAATATTTAAAGCACTGGAAATTGCCTATCCGCATTTCTTCCCCAAGCCATCGATTCCGAGAAAAATGGCAGACGATATTTGGCACTTTGATGATGTCGGTCATGGTAACTGCATCACGCGCACAGAACTTGAGAAGCTTTGGCAGCAATCTGGCGATTATCTTCACCGAACATCACTAAAGAAATATATAAAAAATTCGCCTGCAGCGAACTATAAACCTATCTACGAGGCTACAGAGCGATTCTGGAATCTCGTCCGCTCGCATCAAATTTTTTTATCGGATCACACTTCATACCTTCAGATCGAAATTGGTCGAGACGACGATGCTATGCGTTGCTTCTATATCCACTTGGATCAGAAAAACGGAACGGCGCGCATCGAACGCTACAATATCGAACTGATAAATCCTCGCGGACCTTAGGATAGCCCGAAGCTTACACGAAAAACTGGTGTTTTCCGACATGTCCTGTTTGTGGTGCGCACCTGTGGCTACGAAACGAGCGACTTTTGGCACGTAGCCGACCGGCGGAAGTTCAATTTCCGGAAGACCGGTTTCGGTGTAAGCCGACGCTCCAGAGGCCGCAACGGAACGGCTTGAGTTGGTCGAAGAGCAGCCGCTCTTGGTTTACTAATTCACTTATGACAAAAATGCAATTTTGTCATTTTTGTCATATATGTCACTGTAAAGGCAGGATTTGGCCGATAGCGGATTGTCCGTTTTGGATAGCAAGTAGTATGATAGCGGCCGTTGCAATTGCGCCGCATACACCCAAACTTTGCCGGGAACACATTCTTAGGTGATCATACCATGCCACTGGCGCAACAACCCCTTGCGTTTTGAAAATAAACCTGATAGGTTGATAAATATGAGGTTTAGGTTGACGAATTCTCCAATTCGGCTATACTGCTTATATACAGGGGTAGAAAGGAGAAGCCATGATCACAGAGCTAGGAAAGGAGCTTCGGAAAATCAGGATTGATCAAGACGAGCGACTTCTGGACATGGCGGAACGCTTGGAGAAGTCGGCGGCGTTTGTGTCGGCCGTTGAGGTTGGCAAAAAATCGCCACCGAGTGGCTTTGAGGAAGCCGTCATACAGGCATACAGTTTGGCCACGGACGTTGCCGAACGATTGCGTCAAGCTGCCGACAGGGCACGGAAAGCTTTTACGATCGAGCCGAACTCAATGCTCGGACGGGACACGGCAGGCCTGTTGGCTCGCCGGATGAACGATCTTTCGGAGGATCAACTGAAGGACATTCGTGAGATTTTGAATAAGAAATAGGGGTTGCGAATGAGTGGTCAGGACTTCATCGTTCCGGCACGTAGCTGGGACAACATTGAGCAAGTGGCTCAGGGTTGGCGGTCGAAGTTTGGCCTCGCCGACACACCCTATACGCCCATCATGGAAATGATGGAGAAGGTTCTCGACAACCGGCTGAATTGCTTCACGCTCATCCCGATGGCTGCGGCCGAAATGGGTCCGGCAGAAGGTTATACCGAGCCTGATGGTAAATTCATCTGGTTGCGAGAAGACGTGTATTATGGCGCATGGGCCGGCGAAGGACGTCATCGTTTCACCGCCGCCCATGAGCTATCGCATTGGGCGATCCATACGAATATTCCATTGGCAAGGGCGATGCCCAACCAAAAGCTCCCCGCTTATCGGCTGAGCGAGCCGCAGGCAAACCAGTTTGCCAGTGAGTTGTTGATGCCCGCAAAGTTTTTTACGCGATTTGATTGCGAACACGATGTCATGGAACGGCACGGTGTAAGCTATCAAGCCGCCAGTAATCGCCTCGACTATCTTCGCAAAAAAGGGAAAATCGTCGGATAAAATAAAGACCTGAGCAGGGCTCAGGCCTCCATTTTCTCATCGGGCTCACAGGGGCTTGCCGGTGAGGAAGCCGAAGACAAGCACTGAATCGAACGTTTCGCAACGCCGCGCTTAGCGGGATTGGATTCACTTGTCAAGGTAATAGCGCCCCTCGGAGACGTGGTATGGCGACGGGAACCCTCCCGCCAGCGCCCCCCGGATACCGTTACATCTTCCGCCCTTGGCGGAAGTGTGCGCACACCGGCAAGGTGCTTTACGCTAAGGCTTTCGGGCTGAAAGCGTGGCCTATCCTTATTCCGGTTTAACCGCGACTAAGGCGACGGTGGGCTTCGGCCCACCGTCGGAGGTTAGCCATGCAGCGTTTCATTGTTAAACTGCTTTGACAGGAGATAATGATGAGTAATCTAAAAGGCCCGCGTAAAACCGTCTATCGTAATTCCGAAGACGGGCGTTTTGTCACTGAGCGCTATGCTGAACGGCATCCGAAAACGACGGAAAAGGAGCGCGTAATCGTTCCCCAAGCAAGATAAGCGTGTGGTGCGCTTCGATCCAAGGAGCGGGGCGCACCCACAGCAAACTATGCGGCTTGCGTCAGGGGCTTGTTCATGCCCCACCTCTCTTTCAGGCGTTCGATTGTGTGCCGCCATTTTGGCGTCACCGGCTTACAAACCGTATTTTGGTTACCGAATAACCCAATTTCATCGACCGCCTCGCTGAGCGGCACGGTGTGTATCCAGCGAACTGGCACGAAATATTCCATGTGCTCTGGATCTTCGGCATGCTCCCGATGATAGACCCCGTCCTTCAATACCTCGAGTGCCGGGCGTTCGCCCTCGGGTGTCGCGATTTTGAACTCGGTGATTGGTTGCCTCGCACCGATCACCTCTCCAACGCCGACGAAGCCATAACCGGGGGCCTTTACCCACACGCGATCACCGACCGAAAGCAGATTGAGCGTATTGCTATACCAACTCCCACCTCCGCCGCTGATGAATCCGTAACGTCGGCCCTCGTCCCAGCTCCGCGTCGTGCTATGCCCGAAACAAGCGTAGAACTCGCCGTTCCATGGCTCGCGTTCCCGCGTCCCGCGCGTCGTGGCGGGCGTAGCGGCGCTGACCTGTATTTGCACGGGGTCCACGAGCCAGGTACGGCTAAGAAGTTGTTGTTCCCCATTAGCGAACACCTGAAAACACAGCACGTTGATGGGAATGCCCTTGTCGCCAAGATATTTGACGATGCGCTCGCTGCTGTCATCAAGATGTGTCGCTACTATTACGATCTGATGGCTCTCGTTTAGCGTATCCTCGTCGAGCGGCTGGCCAAAGCGGTGAAGAAAATCGTCCGCGAGATCTCGACCCGGTGCGAACCGTCCATAGATTGCGGCAATGTCGCTGGCCTCAAGCTCCTCGACCCAGCTAGCGTAATCGAGCGCCTGTGCAACCACTTCGCGGGGTGTGCGATCGCGTTTCAGTTCAATCAGGATCAGAGCGCCATCCGGCGCAAGTGCCAGCAAATCGAGCCGCCCGGCGGTTGTCGTTTCCTGTCGGCCGATCAACATCCACTCGTCCGAGAGAATGCGCGGAGCGGCGACGATCATGTCTTCAAGCGCGCGTTCGCTGGCGATTCGCGTTTCGGGGAGGGGTTGCGGTTGTGGTGCTATTGTCCAGATGTGGTTACGAATGGGCATGGTTCAGATATTTACTCGTGTCTGGTTGCTGTTTGAATGCATCGTATAGCGGCTTCGCAAGCCGGTATTCTTTAATAGTTATCGCAATCAAAAGGTCCAATTGGAATGTCACGGCCGATCATTACGCTGATAATGGAAGATTCCATAAATGCTTGCCGGACTCGTGGGGAAGGTTCCACATCACAAGTTCCGATATCCTGATTACCTTCCGCGTTTCTCCGTAAGGAGATAATCTTTTCGGCCCATGAATCAGTATTAACTCCATAATCGTAGAGGGTGAAAGCCATATCGATAAATTTTCCAACTGTCCGGCGTCAGCGCCAATGGCACAGATTTGAGGTTGTGAATTAAGGAGGATTTGGGCTTCGTCGTAGTGACGAAGGAACGAAGATGAAGCCCA